>NZ_JBGDXK010000001.1:0-1528977 GCF_046550775.1 Salmonella sp. SAL04202
ACCCGGGGGAACACCGTACGGCGTTACGGGTACGTGTACGACGCGCCGGGCAGGCGGGTGGAGAAGCACGAGCTGGACGCGGAAGGAAAGCCGTATAACCGGACGACGTTTTTATGGGACGGAATGCGGCTGGCGCAGGAGTGCAGGCTGGGAAGAAGCAGCAGCCTGTATATCTACAGCGACCAGGGGAGCCACGAGCCGCTGGCGCGGGTGGACAGGGCGGCGCCGGGCGAAGCGGATGAGGTGCTGTATTACCATACGGACGTAAACGGCGCGCCGGAGGAGATGACGGACGGCGGGGGCAATATTGTCTGGGAAGCGGGCTATCAGGTATGGGGGAACCTGACGCATGAAAAAGAAACCCGGCCCGTACAGCAGAACCTGCGTTTCCAGGGGCAATATCTGGACAGGGAAACGGGGCTGCATTACAATTTGTACAGATTTTATGATCCGGATATCGGGAAGTTTATATCGGGCGATCCTATTTCGATCCGGGGTGGGATAAATCTTTATCAGTATGCGCCGAATCCGATAAGCTGGATCGATCCACTTGGGCTGAGTTGTGGCCCAATGGTGAAGAAAATCAATGGACGTAATCCTAGCAATAGTTCATTTGCAGGAAAAATCTATCCGGCCAGCAAATTACCAGTAGATATAAGAGGAAAATATCCTCATGGTGTACCATTTAATCATGCAGGATTCCCTGATTTTTCACGTTATTCAATTAAAAATACTCGCATTGAATTGGGTGCGTCAAGGAATGTGGATTTTGGCAGGGCTGATCGTGCTGTGGGATATGGTCCCGGAAATCCTCGTCCTGAAGGATATACTTGGCATCACCATCAGGATTCTGGATATATGCAATTAGTTCCTACTGATTTACATGATGCAATAAGGCATTCAGGTGGGATTTCCACAAGTAAGAGGTAATTTGTGATCAATATCATTTATTCTAAAAAACCGGCAACATTAGAGGATATCTCTGATTTTGAGAGAGAGATAAAGGGGGTTTTACCAATTGATTATAAAAATTTTTTGATGAAACATAATGGAGGGCAACCTCAGCCTGACTCGTTCAAATTTTTTTCTGATAGAAACGATGCATCTTCAGTTGATCGGTTTCTTAGCTTAGGTAAAGAGAAAAATAGTAACCTTCTTAAATATTACAATAATTATAAAGATAGAATCCCATCAGGCTTTATCCCTATTGCTCATGATGCGGGAGGTAACCTTATTATTATGGAGCTGAAAGATAACGAAAATAAAATTTATTTTTGGGATCATGAGGTTGAAGTTGATGAAGGAGAGACTCCTGATATGAGTAATGTTTATTTAATCAATGAATCTTTTTCTGATTTTATAAATAATCTTTATGAAGAAGTTATCTAGGTAAAATTAAGGCCGAGTTACCGGCCTTTTTATTAAACAATCACGTCCCGCATCCCCTTAACCACCAGTTCAGCCTTGTAAAGCTGCTCGCGCAGCTCCTGCACCTCGTTACCGTCCGCCATTAGCACAATACACCCGTCCGAAATCTTCACCGTCACGCCGCTCCCCGGTCTCAAATCCCGCTTCTTCCTGGCAGTCGCCGCTGGGGATTTGTGAGTAACAGGCGGTCATGCAGGTTTCGCTGTTGATGTGGCGGACGCTGGCGCCGGAGGCATTCATATTTGCTGACTAAATAAATTCTTAATTCTCCGCCGGATGCTGGCTGATTGTGGAGCTTAGGGTGAGCGAGTATGGGCGCGACATCATGGCACCGCGCCTCCCTCTCCCCGGCCAGCACCGGGCGGTGATGAGCAACCGGCTGCCGGGGCCGTATTTTGACGATGAAACGGGCCTGCATTAAAATCTGTTCAGATATTATGCACCGGAGTGTGGCAGGTTCGTCAGTCAGGCCCGACAGGGCTGAAAGGGGGATTAAATCCTTACCACTATCCGTTGAATCCCGTCACAGATACAGATCCGCTGGGATTGTTTACATGTGAATTATGTAGTCGCATGATAGATGAGACTAATAATAGTCTGGATAGTCTTCCATTTAATCCGGCAAAAATGTTAACGGCTAGTTTAAATATGGCTAATTCTGCAAGATTGCACGCAAGTGGGGTAGCCAAACTCGGGATAGGTATTGCTGCTGATGGATTGGTTATATTGTCTCCAGTGGGCAATGTTTCTCTGGCATGGGGGCGTGGAATATCAAATTGGCAACTGCTTCATATAACAGGGCAAATTTATGATTATCAGAATCACTTAATGAAACCGACAAGGATAGGTGCTGCAAAAATTTATTAGGTGTATTGCCTTATAGTGAACAGTTTGACGATCCAGATGAGCCATCAATTAGCGATTTGTATAAAGAGAAATTCCATAACATGATGGATTCTCCAATGAATTTCATCAAAAAGATAGGGACATTGATGTTTGATGAATATGATTAATAAAATATCCATGTTGATCTTTATTATTGGAAGTATAAGCGCGATAATATGGGTATTATATGCCACTTTATCGAAAAGAGGGATGTTTAGAGATAATCTTAAAAAAATAATCAAGATAATATGTGATTTATTTTGGGGGATAGGCTGATAACTCTGAGTAAAGAATATCAGAGACTGTACATGAAATTATTAATCCTTCGTTGAATAAAAGCCGGGAAATCATTATAGGCGGATAACCGCATCACGGAAGATATGCAGTACGTGTACCGGTATGGCTGTTACGGGAGGCTGACGCCGGAGCAGATGGCGGGACAACTGGAGCCGGAGTACACACCCCAAAGGAAAGAGAGGTTTGTGCGTATTATTCATTGTGTGATCATAGCGGTACAGGTACTTCTGCTGGTTTGTTATTCACAATATCAGCCCCTGATGCTGATTTATTACCAGGAATATCAGAGTCTGGAGGGGATTCTTATGGAGGCACTTCTTGCGGGAATGGCTTATACAGATGCTTGTGATCAAACTGATAGTTATAAATATACAAAAGGTGTGAGTATGGGACCCGGATTTGGAGACTAGGGGGAACTCACATGCTCCCGGCATTCGAGGTGTCTATCGGAGATTTTCGATCTGATGGATAAGGAATATGATTGGTTATCAGGTGAATTCAAGTGAAAAGAAATAGATTTTTTCTATCGTTACTATTTATGGTGTTGATTGTGTTGTTCGTTATTCTATTTTTTACATGGTTAGGTAGAGAGAATATTAAAAATGATAGCGCTATTCGAGAAGTTGCGAAAGAAGAAGTTGATAAGCTTTTTTCTCTTTATAATAAAGGGGAGTATGCTGAGATATATGATTTGTCATGTGACTCTTTCAAAAATGCCACTGCGAGAAAAGATTTTTTAACAGTTATGGGAACTAAAATGAAAATACTCGGTGAATTTAAAGGGCGAAAACTTCAATATAGTAATGTCATTAATTCAAAATCCGTGGAGTTATATTATAGAGTGGACTATATTAACTATTCTTTAATTGAAGAATTTAACTATATTAAAAATGATGGACAAAAAATATGCTTGCAAGCAATGTATACGGATGATGCGGGGAAACATGGGGAGGTAATTAAATTACATTAACGTGTGATAACTCCAGTTAGAGCCTATCCCAATGCGATGAAGAATCGGGGCTGTATTATAACTAGCGCCGTTTCTATAATCCGGGACTGGGAAGGTATATTACGTAGATCCAATAGGGCTGAAAGGGGGATGGAGCCGATATCATTATCCTCTGAATCCTATTACAGATAGTGATCCTCTTGGCCTTATTACTTGTGGTACTGATAGAGGTGATTCTGGCAAGTTATTAAGATGAAAAATGGTTTAAAATAATTGCATTAGTGAATGCTTACTTACGTCTTTGCCTACAAAAAGTAACGGATTTGCCTTCTGGAATTGTGTTAACGAATGCAAATAAAATCAAGGCTGTTGATGTTTTTACTACAGGAATAGGTATGGTTAACGATAAGGATACAGCTATATTAATTAGTAATTTAATGTTGAGATTCGGTAAGGAACTTGATGAATCTGTTGCTGTTGTTCAGTCCCGTTGTGATGAGGATGAATTTAATGTATATCGAGAAGCGGTTGGTTTTATCATGGGTGAAATGCTTATTAAAATAATGAATCCATTATATGAAAAACATCCAGAAATAAAACCAAAAGGATTGAAATAAAACATCTGGAACCGGATGAATAATGTGTAAAAGCCGGAGGGGTTATCTTTTCCCGGCTTTTTATTATCAATTACTCATTAACTCCTGTTCCGTTCTTTTGCGTTTAATCACCGGAATATCTCCGGTATTGTTCAGCGCCCCCGGAAAGGTTTTTAGCCACGCTTTCACCTTCTTTTGATTAATAAAAGTCACGCCCATCCCTTCAATACAGACAAAGAGTCCGTGGGTATGCTGCGGCGTGATCACGATGCAATCCCTCATTACCCGCACCTTGACGGGCATCCCGTTAATAAACCCCGCCTGCGGCATCCATTCACCGTACAAACGAACTGAAAGTCTCTCAATGCGTGAGTATGTAAGTATCCCGCATAATCGAGCCATTCACATTTAGAGATCATCCGACATAATCAATCTGCCAACGCAGGAGATCGCTGTGCGTAAAGCCCGTTTTACTGCGCACCAGATCATCGCTGTGATTAGATCAGTCGAATCCGGACGGACTGTTAAAGATGTCTACCGGGAGGCCGGTATTTCTGAAGCCACCAGGGACAACTGGAAGTCTGGATACGGCGGCAGGGATACGCGTGGAATCACAAAAGGCTCCACCGTATTTACTGTCTGCTCAAGCTGAATTTTCGCCGTAAGGGTAAACAACGGCTGCCGGTACGCAATCCCTCGCCACAGGTCACGCCGGAAGCGCTGAACCAGAGCTGGTCTGTGGGCGTCGTTTTCGCAAGTTCAATGTTGTTGATGACTGTAATCGTGAAGCGTTGTCGATAGAAATCGATCTGAATCTGCCAGCTCTGCGAGTGGTCCGTGTACTCGACAGGATTACAGCAACCGCGGTTATCCGGCCATGCTGCGTATGGATAAGGGACCGGTATTTATCTCGCTGGCACTGGCTGAATGAGCAAAGAAACATGCAGTAAAGCTGGCGTTTATCCAGCCGGGTAAGCCGAAGAAAAACGTTTTCATCACGCGCTTTAACCGGACATACCGTACAGAAATACTCAATTCTTATCTGTTCAGAACGCTGAATGAGGTGCGGGAAATTACGGATAAAGGGTTATCAGAATATAACTGCGAACGTCCACATGAATCGCGGAACAATATGATACCGAAGGAATACCGCTAACAACATTATCTGGCCGGAATCTTAAAAATGCATGGAACTAAAACGGGTCTATTTACAGGGGCACCTGCGATGAATTTCGCTGCACTGAAAAGCGATACCTGATGAGAGCTGCTTCAAATTAATGTGCCATGTTCACGGGGAGGTTGTGCGACGTTTGCATAATCCAGCAAGAACTGAAAGGAAGGGGAGAGCTTTTTCATGCCTGTATAATCAGTCTGGCCTGTGTCAGTCAGCTCTTAGTGTTGAGACTCTCGTTGGAGCTTTATAATTGCTTTTCCGTTTCGGAAAACAAGATTTTCCATTAAAGATCTTCCCTGCGAGGAAAAGTTAACTAATAATCTTACCGTCGAGTTAGGAGATGTATGTTTAAATATAAACAATGTTGCAACGATGCCTGATAATTATCCTCTCTTCGAAGATAAGTTTCCCACACCCAGTGTGGTGGGTGTCATTGTAATGTTATCACTTGAATGTAAATGGAAGGTATAATTGCTTTTTGACTAGCATTCTATTCCCCCCTGACAACACAATGTTAACATCAATACTGGTTATATTTACAACAACGTGATTAAGAGGTGCTCTGATATATAGATTTTTATGACATTACTTATTTGAATTGGTAACAAATACCAATAAGTACAAGCTGTTATTACCAGCCACGGATTTTTCCATACGGTAAGATTTGGTATGGCGTTATGTATTCTGGATGTGCTGGATTATTTTAATTTGGTTAAAAAAAGGTGGTTTTTCGATGAAAAACGTAAAAAATTTAATTATCGCAAGTGCATTAAGCATTATGGCTGCTAGTTGTTATGCTGGCTCGCTCGTGCCGAATACAAGCACTGGCGTGTCGGCGGATGTAAATTTCAGTAATCCTGGACAACTACAAGCACGGCTTACTCCAGTGTTTGGCTTGGTGGCAGGGCCTCATAAGGCTGATGAGGCTATTGCTATGCTTTCGGTAAGCGGTTCGAGCAAACAATACGCGGTAACGGGAGATTATTCTAAACCTGAAGTAGTGGGCAACGCCAGCGATGTGTGGACGGTAACTGGTAAAAATGGTAATACCATTAAAGTTAACTTTGGGGGGGTAGGCTGTGGCAATAAAGGTTCATTAGTGGATGGTGCTTCGCATAAGTGGTGGGTATATAACATGGCAGATAAAGTCGCTGTGAAATTGTCTGGATCACAAACGGTAAAGGCTGATACTTATCCAGTGACGCTAAACATAGCGGAGTATCAAGCTTAATAGTAAACAACTTTTATTGCGCCTTATTAAGGCGCAATAAATATCAAGTCATACATTTTTTTATAACTTGTAATATGAAAATTATTAGTTTTGGTGTAATGGCGGCTGTTTTATTCGTCTCTAATTCTATAACTCCTCCAGTGTATGCCTCTGAGCAGAAATTAAATTTAAACGCTAAATCATTCAGCGTGAAGCTGGGGGCTACACGGGTGATTTATCACGCTGGTACAGCTGGAGCCACGCTCTCGGTGAGCAACCCGCAGAATTACCCTATTTTGGTTCAGTCTTCAGTCAAAGCAGCAGACAAAAGTTCGCCTGCTCCCTTTTTGGTGATGCCGCCTCTATTTCGTTTAGAAGCGAACCAGCAGAGTCAACTGCGTATTGTCCGTACTGGTGGTGACATGCCAACGGATCGTGAAACTTTACAGTGGGTCTGTGTAAAGGCGGTACCACCCGAAAATGAACCGTCGGATACACAGGCTAAGGGCGCGACCCTTGACCTCAATTTGTCCATCAACGTCTGTGATAAGCTGATTTTCCGCCCGGATGCCGTGAAGGGGACGCCGGAAGATGTTGCAGGAAATTTAAGATGGGTGGAGACGGGCAACAAACTTAAGGTGGAGAACCCCACCCCGTTTTACATGAATTTAGCCTCCGTCACAGTAGGGGGAAAGCCCATTACAGGGCTTGAGTATATCCCCCCCTTTGCTGACAAAACACTAAATATGCCAGGTGGCACTCGTGGTGATATCGAGTGGAGCGTTATTACAGACTTTGGTGGTGAAAGTCATCCGTTCCACTACGTCCTTAAATAAATCCAGGGGCTTAGCGGCAGAATATGAAGTTCAAACATCCTGCCTTGCTACTGTTTATCGCGGGAGTAGTTCACTGCGCAAATGCGCACGCTTACACATTCGATGCATCGATGTTGGGCGATGCAGCGAAAGGGGTTGATATGTCGCTCTTTAACCAGGGGGTACAACAGCCAGGGACTTATCGAGTGGACGTGATGGTGAATGGTAAACGTGTCGACACCCGTGATGTGGTGTTCAAATTGGAAAAGGATGGGCAAGGAACGCCTTTTCTGGCTCCTTGTTTGACGGTCAGTCAGCTTTCACGCTACGGCGTAAAAACGGAAGATTACCCTCAGTTGTGGAAAGCAGCAAAGACCCCAGATGAGTGTGCGGATCTGACCGCCATTCCACAGGCTAAAGCGGTACTGGATATCAATAATCAGCAACTGCAACTGAGTATTCCTCAGGTGGCGTTGCGTCCGGAATTTAAGGGGATCGCTCCTGAAGATCTCTGGGATGATGGTATTCCGGCGTTTCTGATGAACTACAGTGCGAGGACAACGCAGACGGATTACAAAATGGATATGGAGAGGCGTGACAACTCTTCCTGGGTACAACTGCAACCGGGAATCAATATAGGTGCGTGGCGTGTCCGCAATGCGACCAGCTGGCAGCGGAGTGGTCAACAGTCGGGGAAGTGGCAGGCAGCATATACCTATGCTGAGCGTGGACTGTACTCACTAAAAAGTCGTCTGAC
The DNA here is from genome assembly GCF_046550775.1 of Salmonella sp. SAL04202. Classification (NCBI taxonomy): domain Bacteria; kingdom Pseudomonadati; phylum Pseudomonadota; class Gammaproteobacteria; order Enterobacterales; family Enterobacteriaceae; genus Salmonella; species Salmonella sp. SAL04202. The sequence goes on from NZ_JBGDXK010000001.1 coordinate 8,112, forward strand.
TCTGGGGCAAAAGACTTCGCAGGGGGAGATATTTGATAGTGTGCCATTTACCGGTGTGATGTTGGCATCGGATGACAACATGGTGCCCTACAGTGAGCGGCAGTTTGCTCCGGTAGTGCGTGGGATTGCCCGCACGCAGGCTCGGGTGGAGGTCAAACAGAATGGTTACACCATTTACAACACCACCGTGGCGCCCGGACCGTTTGCACTGCGGGATCTGTCGGTAACAGACAGTAGTGGTGATCTGCATGTCACCGTGTGGGAGGCCGATGGCAGTACACAAATGTTTGTGGTGCCGTATCAGACCCCGGCGATAGCACTGCACCAGGGATATTTGAAGTACAGCCTGTTGGCGGGCCGATACCGATCGTCAGACTCTGCAACGGATAAGGCGCAGATCGCGCAGGCTACGTTGATGTATGGTCTGCCGTGGAATCTCACTGCATACGGCGGTATACAGAGTGCAACGCACTATCAAGCTGCATTGCTTGGTTTGGGGGGATCTCTCGGGCGGTGGGGGAGTTTATCTGTCGATGGAAGCGACACACACAGTCAGCGTCAGGGGGAGGCGGTACAGCAAGGAGCCTCCTGGCGACTGCGTTACAGCAACCAGCTGACTGCGACGGGGACAAATTTTTTTCTGACGAGATGGCAGTATGCCTCGCAGGGCTATAACACCCTATCCGATGTGCTCGACAGTTATCGACATGATGGCAACCGTCTATGGTCGTGGCGAGATAATTTGCAGCCGAGCTCGCGTACCACCCTGATGTTGAGTCAGTCATGGGGGAGGCATTTGGGCAATCTGAGTTTAACCGGTTCCCGTACCGACTGGCGTAATCGCCCCGGTCATGATGACAGCTACGGACTGAGTTGGGGAACCTCTATCGGAGGGGGCTCGCTGTCATTGAACTGGAATCAAAACAGAACGCTGTGGCGCAATGGCGCGCACCGTAAAGAGAACATAACCAGCCTGTGGTTCAGTATGCCATTAAGCCGCTGGACGGGGAATAATGTAAGTGCTAGTTGGCAGATGACTTCACCATCACACGGTGGTCAGACGCAACAAGTGGGGGTCAACGGAGAGGCATTCAGTCAGCAACTGGATTGGGAGGTGCGTCAGAGTTACCGTGCCGATGCCCCGCCAGGTGGTGGTAATAACAGCGCATTGCACTTGGCATGGAATGGGGCTTACGGCCTGTTAGGTGGTGACTATAGCTACAGCCGGGCGATGCGCCAGATGGGAGTCAATATCGCGGGAGGTATAGTTATCCACCATCATGGTGTGACGCTGGGGCAACCTTTGCAAGGCTCAGTGGCGCTGGTTGAAGCGCCAGGGGCCTCGGGGGTGCCAGTTGGCGGCTGGCCTGGCGTTAAGACGGATTTTCGTGGCGACACCACAGTGGGCAACCTGAACGTCTATCAGGAGAATACAGTCAGCCTCGATCCGTCGCGACTACCGGATGACGCAGAGGTCACACAAACCGATGTGCGCGTGGTGCCAACCGAAGGGGCGGTGGTGGAAGCGAAGTTTCACACTCGCATCGGGGCCAGGGCACTGATGACGCTGAAACGGGAAGATGGGAGCGCCATTCCTTTCGGGGCGCAGGTTACAGTCAATGGGCAGGATGGCAGTGCTGCTCTGGTGGATACTGATAGCCAGGTTTATCTCACTGGTCTGGCGGATAAGGGCGAACTGACGGTGAAATGGGGAGCACAGCAATGTCGGGTTAACTACCAGCTACCTGCCCACAAGGGAATCGCGGGCTTGTATCAAATGAGCGGTCTCTGCAGATAGCCGATTCTGAAGGAGAGAATAATGTGGATGAAAATACAGCGAATGAAAACGGTTATCTATAGCGTAACCTTACTGGTCACTGCCAGTAGCTTGGTGCCGATAGCGAACGCCGCAGAAAAACTTCAGACAACGCTACGTGTAGGGACTTACTTTCGGGCTGGGCACGTGCCAGATGGGATGGTGCTTGCGCAAGGCTGGGTGACTTATCACGGCAGTCACAGCGGGTTTCGGGTATGGAGCGATGAGCAAAAGGCGGGTAACACGCCTACCGTATTGCTGCTGAGCGGGCAACAGGATCCTCGCCATCACATTCAGGTTCGCCTGGAGGGTGAGGGGTGGCAACCAGATACAGTGAATGGTCGTGGCGCCATTTTAAGAACCGCTGCAGATAACGCCAGTTTCAGTGTGGTCGTTGATGGTAATCAGGAAGTGCCTGCGGACACCTGGACGCTGGATTTTAAGGCCTGTGCATTGACACATGAGGAGGCGTAGACATCTGTTCCACTCATACTTCCTGTATCAGTGAATAAGGCGAATACTGTATATCAGGTTCGAGGATGTATTGAAAATTTACTCAAGGTAAATATGGTTAGCAATCTTCATTGCAGAAAAATCAATTGCTGATTGATTTTAAAATCTGAAATTCATCTTTTTTGTAGGGAGAGGAATATTATGTTTCGTAAAATAATTTAACAGACACTGATGCCTTTATTATTTTCTGTTTTGTGGATTTGTTTGATTCACTCTTTTGTGAGCGGGGCTTTATAAGCCCCTGGTATAAGGTTTGTTTATCTGTCAGGTATTCATATGTGATATTTAAGGTTTTATGTTTAGGGGGCTTTTTCTTGTCCCCTCAGGCGTAAAAATAATTTATTTTTTACATAAAGGAATAAAGCATATGTCTTATGCACGACATTTACCGGTATTAATGTATCACCATGTCAGTGATAAACCCGGACAGATAACCTTATCTCCCCGTACGTTCCGGGCGCAGATGAAATGGCTGGCTGAATCTGGCTGGAAAACCGTTACCGCAGCAGAGGTGGAAGCTTTTTATCATGGTGCAAGATTGCCTCGTAAAAGCGTCATGCTGACCTTTGATGGCGGCTGGCTGGATAACTGGTTGCAGGTTTTTCCGGTGCTGCAGGAGTTTAATCTGCATGCGCATCTCTTTCTTGTGACCAGTTTGATCAGTGACGGACCGGTCCGTATTCCTGCAGGCGAACCGGTGTACTCTCATGATGAGTGTCAGATGCTGGTTAAACAAGGCCGGGCTGATGAGGTCATGCTGCGCTGGTCAGAGGTCCGGGAGATGCACCTCAGTGGCCTTGTTGAGTTTCACTCGCACACGCACACCCACCGACGCTGGGACCAGAAACCTGTGTCCCGTAATCCGTCGGATTTGCTTCGTGTCGATATTCTTCTTAGTCGTAAGCGGATGAGGGAGATGCTGGGTTATTGCAGTCAGCATCTGTGCTGGCCTGAGGGCTGGTATTGTTCTGACTATATTCATGTGGCTGAAGAGCTGGGGTTCACATACCTGTATACCACAGAAAGGCGTATGAACAATCCAGTCATCGGTTCACAGCGTATTGGTCGTATCAACACAAAGGAGCGAAAGAATGTGGGCTGGCTGAAACGTCGTCTGTTTTATCACACCACGCCCGGATTTTCTTCGCTGCTGGCCCGGCATAAGGGGGCACGTCGGATAGCTGACTGAGCCGGAGACCAGGATGAAAGTGCTGCATACCGAATCCTCCCCCATCATCGGCGGGCAGGGGTTGTAGGCTATATCCCAAATGATGGTGCTGATTTTGAGCAGAAATAAGATAACACCGGAGGCCGTGATAGACCCGGTTGCGCAGAATCTGGAGGCAGCAGGTCACTGGCGCAGGGCTTCTACCCGCTGGCTTTTGGTCATGGGAGATTTTGAATGTACAGAGGCCCAGCGGGAGTGGTTGTTGTTGCGCCGGAATTATTGCCTTGCGCAGATATCTTCCCCTGGCACCAGTAAAGCTGGATATCAGCGACGTGACGAAATGAGAGGAGCCTGCACATAGGTTTATGTTTTGAGTAAGCGTCTTATTTAAACCGTCTGTTCTGTTTCCTCCGCTTTCACAAATAATATCGAGCCGGGTGGGGGGTATGCAAGTAAGAATAATCTGGCGATGTTTTGCTTGTTTCCACGGGATACTTTGTTAGGTGAACGATGCAATTAATGTGCTCCAGACTGCGTCACAGAAAAGGAGAATGCCTTTGCAGAACGGGTGCATGACAATGAACCACTTTATTATTGAGATCTGGTTCGGCGACAACCTTGACGATCACTTCTGAGATAGGGTATTTACACTGAGTGGTAAACAGGTTCAATTAGTAACCGGAGATGGATGCAAAATCATGATCGATTCAGATGCTATTTTGCAGCCAATAGATTTTTTATTAAGATGATATCAAGGACATTGAGGCACACAATGACGCATCAGTAAGTCGTTGATAGCTCCTTTAATATAAGAATTTCTTTTATCAACGGAAGATAATGATGGAACTGATCAATAATCGTGGTATGCGAGACTGGATGATATTTATTAAAGTGGCGGAAGTAGGGAATCTTTCCCGGGCTGCGCGGGAATTAGATATTAGCATTTCTGCTGTCAGTAAATCGCTTAGCCGCCTTGAGAATTCTATTGAGGTTACTTTACTTCGTCGCGATTCACATCACTTAGAACTGACTGGAGCTGGTCAGACAGCCTATGCAAGCATGAAAAGGATAACATCTTCCTTTCAGTCCTTGCTGGATGAATTGCGAAATCCGGATAAAATTATCAGAGGGAGTATAAAATTTTCGGCTCCGGCTATTGTCTGTGAGTTTCTTGCCAATAAGTGGATATGGGAATTTACAGCTAGCTATCCGGATACAAAAATCTACCTGGATTCACGAGAGCGTAGCGATTTTTTTAGTAAATCCCTGGAGTTTGATGAGCTGGTTTTTAAAAGTGGCATAATCGAAAGTGAGGATCTCGTGTATCGAAAGATAAGCCCTTTAAAGTTGGTTCTTTGTGCGAGTCCGAAATATATCAGAAAATATGGCAGGATCTCACACCCTGGCGATTTGGAAAATCACATTATTGTGGGTCTTCACAACCATGGTCTTTCCGGACCTCTTACTCTTTTCCGTCAAGATGAATCATACACTATTAGTGGCGCTGTTAATGTTCATTTATCTTCCAATAATCTTTTGAGTGTTCTTAATTTGGTTTTAGAAGGAAAGGGTATCAACCTCATGACTCCGGCCTGGCTTGCCACCAAATACTTAAAAAATAATGAACTTGAAATTATACTTCCTGAATGGAGGGTTCCAGATCTCCCCATTTATCTTGTATGGCGTCATCGTCAGTATTATTCTCCTTTATTTCAACGCTTTCTGTCTTTTATTGAAGATAAATGGAATAATCGCCCACAAATTGATTTTCTGAATGATGATTAACCCGTTTGGAATGGTTTTGACACGTTCCTGACTTAAACCCACATGATGATGACTGAATTGAGGCATCGAGATATGCGACTGGTCAGCCAGTCGTCTTTTGACGATGCCCAATACAAAACATGATGCCGACTGACGGAAATGATAATACCCGGAAACAGGACGGGGCTGTTTTTGGGCAGCCGGAAGTTAAGCCCATACCAGAAACGTTGCAGTGTACTGAAAAATGGCGCCAGGTTGCACTGTAAGTATCCCGCATAATCGAGCCATTCACATTTAGAGATCATCCGGCATAATCAATCTGCCAACGCAGGAGATCGCTGTGCGTAAAGCCCGTATTACTGCGCACCAGATCATCGCTGTGATTAGATCAGTTGAATCCGGACGGACTGTTAAAGATGTCTACCGGGAGGCCGGTATTTCTGAAGCCACCAGGGACAACTGGAAGTCTGGATACGGCGGCATGGAAGCTTCTGATATTAAATCTTGAGGGTGTCAACGCCAGGATTTATGGTCGTTTTTCGCTATTTTTAATATCCGCTGTTTGATCACTTCTGCTGTCCGCTTTCCGCCATTTCATCTTCACTGATTGGCGTTGCGCTTTTGGTCAGCGCCCCGACTTTGCGTTTTTCCTTCAGTTGGTAACTTTCTCCTTTGATATTCAGTGTGGTTGAGTGATGCAGTAGCCGATCCAGGATCGCTGTTGCCAGCACGTTATCACCGAACATCTCTCCCCAGTCTGCGAAGCCTTTGTTTGACGTCAGGATAATGCTCGCTTTTTCATACCGTCGGTTCAGCAGTCGGAAGAACAGACTGGCTTCCTCACTGGTCATTGGCAGGTAACCTACTTCGTCCAGGATCAGCCCCCGCGCATAGCTCAGTTGTTGTAGCTGGCGCTTCAGGCGGTTTTCCAGCTTCGCTTTCATCAGCGTCTACCAACCTGCCCTGCGGCATGAACAACACCCGATGGCCCACATCTGCCGCTTTCACACCGGGGGCAGCGGCCAGGTGGGTTTTCTCCACTCCGGGGGCCCCAGCAGGATCACATTCTCGCAGCGCTCCACGAACGCCAGACCGGCCAACTCCCGGACGACCTTATGATCGATGCCTGGCTGGAAGCTGAAGTCGAACTGCTGCAGCGCCATGCACAGGAATGTCGACTTATTTTTGGGCTGACAGAGGCATTGGTCGTTAAGACTTGTACATTCATGTTGCTTACTCGCACAAAAGGGGGAAAGGAACCGTAAACAACATTGACAGGTAAAGGACTGGCATCAATTTGAATGGTGTTTTTTTGTAACTTTATGTTTTAAAAGATAAATTACATTTTCATGGTGAATTATTCTGTTTTTTATTGTTGTTTATGGATTATTTAACCAATATTTCAACTAAAAATAGTGTATTATATTGATTACACTTTGCTGGAGAGGTGTAAACATCAAGCGTAACCATATGATGTATATAAGTTTTTGTTTGCTGATATCATATTTTTAACAGATATTGAGCAAGTAAATCTGATCTAACTGTAACTTTAGTTTTCTAAATTAATTACTTTGCTTACTTTTTTTTACCTGGTTTTGTAAAACCTCATGATGATCAGTCTATTTGTGGCTTTGTTTAAGGTTTATTTGGTTTTGTAGTCTGAATTGTATCTCCCTCCTGGAGGGCTTTCTTTAGATTCTCTGTCTCCTACGTTGTTATGTTACGTATTTGTTGCTTTGAAGGGGGGGGGGGATACAGTTCCATTTATCTGAGTAAGTCAGGTACACAGTAACAACTTTTTTATGAAGAATTTCCAAAATTTTTACTGCTGCGTTATTAATTGTTCAGCGATTCTTACAGATCTGTCGTTCGCTTTTGGTGAATGAAATCCGTGGACTTTTATTTACTAATTTTTTCTTTCCTGAAAAAAACAGAGGTATTGAGCGAAAAATTTTATTCCGTATGATGCCCTCCACACAAAATGTATTAACACTGAATCGTAATTTGCTTCTTTATGCTGATAACTTTCTGTCTATGCTAATACTAAAATTTAGATGACTTTTATACGGTAAAATCTGGTATGAATTTTAAAGATACTCTTCCCGGGGTGTTTCTCTGTGTCGCTATGTTTGCATGTGGTCATGCCAGGGCGAATATGCTCGTTTATCCCATGGCGGCAGAAATTAATAGTAGCCGCGAAGAGGCCACCTCGCTGTTCGTCTATTCTAAATCAGATCATGTGCAATATATTCGAACAAGAATCATGCGTATTGAACATCCTGGTATGCCACAGGAGAAGGAGGTACCAGCAGGGAATGATATAGAGACAGGACTTGTTGTCTCCCCGGAGAAATTTGCCCTTTCCCCGGGAACAAAAAAAACAATACGTGTTATCAGTACTCAGGCACCGGAAAGAGAGGAAGCCTGGCGGGTATACTTCGAGGCTGTTCCTGAACTGGAAGATGATCCACAGGCAGGTGGAAAGCAAAATTCATCCGTAAGTGTGAATCTTGTCTGGGGGGTGTTGCTGCGTGTTTCTCCGTCAGACCCCAGGCCTGCGCTGGTAACGGACGGTCACCACCTGCTGAATACGGGAAATACCCGGCTTTCTCTTATTCGGGCCGGCAACTGCGACACCACATGCCACTGGCAGAATATAGACAAAAGTATTTATCCCGGCGGGAGTGCTGATATTCCGGCCGGAATAAAAAGTAATGCATTTCGTGTGGAATATCGTACGGGTGCAAATTCACCGGTAATCTCTGCTGATTTAACAGCAGCCGGAAAGTAAAAACACACGGAGCGTACGCTATACCCTACATTTATTCTCAGGGGGAGCGGATGTATACCGGGTGTACATATATCACTGTAATAAACAACAAAGCAAGGTTATTTTTTATGAACATGAAAACATCTTTTATTGCCGCGGCTGTGGCATTGGCCACCGTTTATTCTTTTTCTGTTTCTGCGGTTCAGAAGGATATTACCGTCACTGCCAATATTGACAGTACACTTGAACTGCTGCAGGCCGATGGTTCATCCCTCCCGTCGACTATGAAGCTGGATTTCATGCCGGGTAAGGGCCTGGTCCATAAATCACTCCAGACCCGCCTTTACAGCAACGATCAGACCAAGTCGGTTAATGTAAAACTGTTGAATGCTCCACAACTTATCAACGTCCTGGATCCCACCAAAACCATTGATATGGAAGTGACTCTGGGAGGACGGTCACTGACCACCACCAATTCTGTACTGGAAGCTAAAACCCTGTTCCCGGACGGAAAAACTGGCGATGCTTCAGCTCTGCTGAACCTGGATATTGGTCAGAAGGCTGGAGCAGCCTTACAAAACCTGCCTGCCGGTGAATACAGCGGATTGGTCAGTCTGGTGATTTCACAGGCTGTCACTGCCGGCTAATAACCGGTTATTAGCTCTTCATCTGATCCGGTTTTGGGTTGTCACCGTTCGTACCTGAACCGGATCCGGTATTGATCTTATTATTCATTGCAATTCAGGTCTCTTTACGTGAGTCGTTATTTCTGGATGTATTATTTACTGGGGTTGTGCAGTTTTACCAGCCAGGCAACTCTTATTCCCCCTCCTGGATTTGAATCTCTGCTGGAAGGACAGACTGAGCAAATTGAAGTGTTGCTACCAGGGCATTCACTGGGATTATTTCCGGTGGTGGTTAAACCGGACACCGTGCAGTTCATGTCCCCATTGATGGTACTTGAAAGCAGTGGGCTTGCCGCGTTGCCGGGCGCAGAACGGCAAAAAGCGCTGGCTGCACTCAGCCGTCCGTTGCTACGTAACAGCAATCTGGTCTGTGGTGTCTCAGAAGCAAAAGACAGCAGCGAGTGTGGTTACGTGGCAACAGATAAAGAGGATGTTGCGGTTATTTTTGATGAGAACAACGCTCAGTTATCTTTGTTTCTTAACCGGGACTGGTTGCCGGATGAAGAACGACGTGATAAACGCTGGCTGACTCCGACCCCGGAGGGTGTCAGCGCATTTATTCACCGCCAGACGCTGTATCTGAGTGATGATCTCCACAGTCGTAATATGACACTGAATGGTAGCGGTGCCCTGGGGCTTGGTGACGGTCGTTATCTGGGAGGCAACTGGGCGGCTATCTGGAATCAGTCAGAACATTACAATAACAGTCAGGCCTGGTTTGACAATCTGTTTGTCCGTCAGGATCTCGGCAATCAGTATTATCTCCAGGCTGGTCGGATGGATCAGCGGAATCTGTCCAGCGCCACGGGGGGGGATTTTGGGTTCAGTCTGCTTCCCCTGAGCCGGTTTGATGGATTACGAACCGGGACCACCCAAGCTTATGTGAACCATGAGGTGGACCAGAATGCCACTCCGGTTATGGTTCAGGTTACCCGAAATGCCCGTATTGATATTTATCGTGGCAGCGAGTTGCTGGGGAGTCAGTTCCTGACCCCGGGAATGCATACCCTGGATACTCACTCTCTTCCACCGGGAAGCTATCCTCTGGCGTTGCGGATATATGAGGATGGAATTCTGCGACGAACGGAGAGCCAGCCCTTCAGTAAGGGGGGTAATAGCTTCAGTGCACAGACCCAGTGGTTTATTCAGGGCGGGCAGGAAGATACCGGGGATAAAGCCAGCCATTATGACGGTGAGACTGTCATGGCTGCCGGATTCCGAACTGGGCTGCGGAAAAATATCAGTCTGACCGAAGGTATCTCTCTGGCACATGAGGCCTGGTACAGTGAAACCCGACTGAATTCACAGCATGCAGTGCTGGATGGCACGCTGGACCTTTCTGCCGGGATACTGCATGGGACAGACAGCACGAGCGGTAACACTGAGCAGGTGACATACAACGACGGATTTTCCGCGAGTCTGTGGCGTAACCATACGGAAAGTGATGCCTGTAGTGGTCGTCATCCACAGTCAGTGCATGCCAGTATGACCTGCCAGACTTCGATGAACGCCTCCCTGTCGGTTCCGGTGGGGAACTGGTATGCCCTACTGGGATACAGTACCAGCAGGACAGAAGGTCGGCCGGTTTACCGGGGATATGATGATAACAGTGACAAAGAAAATGTGTTCTGGCGACAGGCATACATCCCTGCCTCTCACCGCGAATCTGCTCAGGCTAGTGCAACGTACAGCCTTAATATGGCTGGCATGAATATTAATACCCATGGGGGAGTATGGCGAACCCGAAATAACGGAGTGAATGATGATGGCTTGTTTATGAGTGTCAGTGTGTCATATGCCTCTCAACCACCGACAATGACTGGCAGTAATGGGTATACCTCAGCCGGGACCGATATTCACAGTAGCCGGAATCAAAAAACACAGACGTCCTGGAATGTGAACCATGTGAGATCCTGGCAGCAGGATCTGTATCGTGAACTGTCGGTGGGTTTCTCCGGTTATAACGACGACAGCTGGAGCGGGAGTCTCGGCGGACGCATGAGCGGCCGTATGGGGGAACTGAGCGCCACTATCAGTAACTCCCATCAACGTAATGCGGGCAGCGCCAGTTCACTCACCGCTGGCTACAGCTCGTCTCTGGCGTTATCCCGTAATGGACTGTTCTGGGGAGGTGGTCAGGACGGTGAACCGGCCTCTGGCATGGCGGTGAACGTGGAGTCAGAGGGGGACGAGGGCAGTAGCGGGAAAGTAGTCAGCGTTCGTGGCAGCAGCCAGCCGTTCAGTCTCGGTTTTGGTCAGCAGTCGCTGTTGCTGATGGAAGGCTATAACGCCACGGAGGTGACCATTGAGGATGCAGGGGTTAGTTCACAGGGTATGGCAGGCGTAAAAGCGGGAGGGGGAAGCAGGCGTTACTTCCTGACACCCGGGCATCTGCTGGTTCACAACATCAGCGCCAGTATGAGCCGACTGTACGTTGGCCGCGTACTGGACAAGGATGGCAGACCGCTGCTGGACGCACAGCCACTGAACCATCCATTTTTGTCGCTGGGACCTTCCGGGCGATTTAGCCTGCAGAGCGAGCATAAAGAATCCAGCCTGTGGCTGCTGTCAAAAAACAGGATCCTGCGTTGTCCGATGTCAGTACATAAACGTCGGGATGTTATGCAGGTAGTGGGTGATGTGCGGTGTGAATTAAGTGACGTGGATGCCCTGCCACAGGCGTTGCAAATATCGCCGCGGGTCATCCGTTTACTGAACGTTGCTGGTCTGCTGCGCCATGCCGTTCAGGAAGCATAACGTAAAGATAAAAACGATTAGTATGGAAAATAAAATGAAATGGGCGAGTATGACGTGGTATTGGCTGCTCTTGGTAGCTATGTGTATAGCTCCATTAAACGTGTGGGCAGACCATTTTACCTACAACAAATACATACCTATTACTCAAACTCAGGACATTAGCCAGTCTGTTGAAGATTTGTACATCTTGCGTAATGAAAATATTAAGTTTGAGGACAACACTATGAACCGAGGGAGTTTACTTTGTCTCTCTGAGAATGATCCCAGTAACGGTGCATGCTCTACGAGAAGTCTGTGGGGTCATAACGTGACGGTGGCTGGTAAGTTTTCAGCAATCAGGTTGATGTTTACAGATTTAAAAACAGGCAAGAAGGCAGAGGTGGCTCTTCAGGGATACCGTTCCAGTTCGTGTGGTGATTATTTTTTAGATTCTGGTGGAGGATGCGCCTATTCGTGGGGATATTATCTATGGATACCTGCAAGCGAACGCAGAAAACTCCCTATTGGGCAATGGAGCGCACATTTACAGATGCGGGCTGAGGCATGGTGGCATATTCCAATCGGTAGTTTAGTGTCGGATATCACGCTGAATGTGACAGACCACTTTGCAGAAAATGCTGCTATTTACTTTCCGCAGTTTGGTACTGCAACCCCTCGGGTGGATCTGAATCTGCACCGGCTGAATGCCTCACAAATGTCGGGCAGGGCTAATCTGGATATGTGTCTGTATGACGGAGGTGTGAAAGCCCGTTCATTACAGATGAAGATAGAAGGAAGCAATAAGTCAGGTACGGGATTTCAGGTTATAAAGAGCGATTCTGCTGATACGATTGATTATGCGGTCAGTATGAATTATGGGGGACGAAGTATTCCTGTCACCCGTGGCGTGGAGTTCAGTCTGGAGAACGTGGATAAAGCAGCAACGCGTCCGGTGGTACTTCCCGGGCAACGGCAGGCGGTACGTTGTGTGCCAGTGCCCCTTACCCTGACAACACAACCCTTTAACATCAGGGAGAAGCGTTCTGGTGAGTATCAGGGAACGCTGACAGTGACAATGCTGATGGGAACACAAACCCCCTGACAGTAATTATTTATTTTATTGATATCTTTCTTATATGGTTTTTTAAATCAGAGTTCTCTTTATATACTTGTTTTATTTAATAAAGAAAATCTATTCACTTATGAAAATCAATGCGTGAGGTTCTGCTTTCCTATGACTGAGTATTTAGATGATAAAGATAAAGAATTATTGAAAGAAATCCAAAAAGATTGTGCGCAAACTTTATGGCAACTTGCATATAAAGTGGGACTTACGCCCACACCATGTTTCAAACGTTTAAAAAAACTTAAAGACAGGGGGGTTATCATTGGTCAGTTCGCTTTATTGGATAAAGAAAAACTAGGTCTTTCACTTAATGTCTTTATTATGATTAACATATCTGAGGAGCAATACGCTAGTATTTCTGAGAAAATAAAGTCAATGCCTGAGGTTATTGCCTTTTATCGAATTTCTGGATCATTTAATTATTTAATGCATACAGTATTTACAGATATGAACGATTACTATAGTTTTTATGAGAAAATAATATTAACTAATTCTTCAATTAGTGGATCTGCATCGAGCTTTGTTCTTGAGCAAATAAAGGAAACAAACGAACTGCCAGTGTGAAAGTGTGATGTGTACTTACTGATTTAATACATTATTATCCTTCTTACGGAACAACAACGGCAGATTGCGGCTGTTGTACAAGGATTTTAATCAGCAGTGGTGAAATTAAGCAGCACAGAATAACACAGCGGAATATCACATGGTTAAATATCACCCCGTGCATGTAACAAAAAACCGCATTAAAACAGATGATGTTACTGATATTTATTTCGTTGAACCCTTCTGGAAAGAAGGCGAAAACCACATAATTGAGTCATTGATGTTTTTTGAAGAGTTACAAAAGTCATTTAATTTATTCAACCATAAATATGGGTTAAATAAATATATACTCAGGATCCCCTGGGAATTTGTGCTCATACATATGGAAAGGATCAGTAAATTAAATAGCGTCGGGTTATTTGCTGTTTCTGTTGACTTTAATAACAACCACAAATTTCTGAGCGAGTACATCAGGAGTCGCAGAGATTATGGTATGGAAGTTTGGTTTGATTTTTGTGGTAAACATTCTTATTCCAGTGAAATTAAAAACCTTGGGTTCTTTTTTCAGGCTTGCGTAGTGCCTCGTGATCCTAATTTTATTAGTAGTGTTTATCATTATCATAAGTTCCAAAAGATTCTTGTCGGGGATATAAATGATGTAGAACAGAGAGCCGTGTACCAGAACGAAGTTGATTACATGTATGGAATGCAATGGCCATCGTCATATGACGGTTTTTTCTTTCGGGATCATAAAAAAAATGAAACTTGGTGTATATAACAGAAGGAGTGAAAATTTGAATCAAAAATATCTTATTTATTTTTTGTTTAATTATTGTTTTGTTTTTTATTACGATTAAATATAAAGAACATCATTGTTCGTGCGGTGGGGAGGCTGGAAGTTTAGGGGATGACCGTTTATCAACAATTTTATTACAGCCACCATACGAATGGTTTATATATGCACTAGATGTATTATTTTAGTTTAATATATCGATGGTTGCTATTTGCATTGATGATGTTCCGTTACATTAAGGAATATACATCTGTATCTCGTTATACGCACACTCACATTACTAATCATTATTAATATGAGTGTGGTTCTTGTTTTACGCATGCATGGTTGCATGTGACGTTAAATTTAAATGAGCTGACTGTATGAATTCTAAATACTTTAGAGAGGTGTTTTTTGTCTCGGTAGTTGTTATATTATTATTTTATTTGGTGTTATTTGCAGCCAGTGCTCATGCTGAAGGCGGTTTCAGCTCTGGAGGCATTGGGTTATTTATGACGGGAACAAGAGAGATGCTACTGTAGAGATAATAAATTCTGCTAAAGATTCCCCAATTCTTGTGCATTGACATCCTCCACGTCCTGAAGGGCGTGGGTTCCTACTCCAACGGGCTGCCTGACTGCACGCTCCTTCCACAGGCAAGCACGGCGTGTCCCGCTCTAAAATGTTACGCGCGCCGTTTACATCGGCGTTCGCAGTATATCTTCATACCAGACACTTGTAAGTATCTCGCATAATCGTGCCATTCACATTTAGAGATCATACAACAGGACGGGGCTGTTTTTGGGCAGCCGGAAGTTAAGCCCATACCAGAAACGTTGCAGTGTACTGAAAAATGGCGCCAGGTTGCACCTGTTCAACGATTTTCTGAAGGCGCAGGAGTATTCATTACTGATATCCTCCATTGCGCCTTCGGGAACCCACAGAACCAGCTATTTTACCGATAGTGTTTAAAAGGCGTAAGTAATGCCGAGCATGAAGTCATTGGAGGCAGCCTTTGTGTCTGCATCATAAGCGGTATGTTCATCACCAGCATAGTGATTTTTTGAAATGCTTACTTTGCCGGCATTAATGTATTTATAACTGGCGTCAATCATAATATTATCTGTTACAGCATATTTTGCACCGATACCTGCGCCCCAGGCAAAGTTATTTTTTGAAGCAGACAGAGTTTCATTAATACCAAAACCAACAGGAATGGTGTTATTACTTAGCTTCACATGAGCGAGGCCAACGCCTGCGCTGATATAGGGTGTAAACGCCGTACTATTGTGAAAATCATAATAGCCATTAACCATGTAAGTGGTCATTCGGACCTGATTTTTTACATTTATGTGTACTGGCTGACCAAATGCAATAATATCCTGCCCGCCTTTAGCATCCGTCTCACCTCTGAAAGTGGTATCCAGTTCTAAACGTACTGGAAGCTGGAATGGATCATAAAAGTCATAACCGATAGCAACCCCGCCGCCAAAAACGCCTTTGGTACGGTCAGGTAACGTTGCATGACCATTGACTATCTCATCCTGGCTGAAGGTTGAGTTGATTCCATAGACATTTACTACAGATGTCCCCGCTTTCCCGGTGATATAGATCCCTTCTTTTGCTGATGCAGTAGCGGACCAGGCTACCACAAGGGGAATGATGCAGACTGCGAAAAAGTTTTTCATTTCAGAACCTGCCTTAACATTGGGCTAAAAGACAAGTTTCACGGTATAGGGGGTGATATAACGATTACATAAACGAAGCCCAAAAAACGGTCTATTGTAACGCTGGGTTTTCTGTAAGCGGGTAAAAAATGAGATGAAGATTTTAAATAACAATACGATAATCGTCGGTATGGAAATCCATCTCCTCGCCAAATTGCCCCACGTACGGTTTCACTTCTACGTTATGTAACGGGTAGTGTTAGATAGAGCGATGCTGTAAGAAAAAGATGAAGATGAATTTGTACCCGACCTGGATAAAGCCCGTTATCCAGGAATAACGGGCAAAAATATTTACTCAAGTGCCTGGGCGAGATCTTGTTGTACCTGTTGACGCTGTTCTGGTGTTAAGACTTTGCTTAAATCAAAATAATATTTAACCCGATAATAGCGAGCCTGTTGTTCTATGTTACTGAAGGCTGCAAGCTGCTGTTTTACGGCGGCGTCATCCCATTTACCGGATTTAATCACCTCTATCAGCGCACCGTCTTTAATTCCCTTCATAGAAATCTGACTGACGTCGGTTTCCAGTTGTTGGTGAAGTTTTTTGATCCGGGTAATCTGATCGTTTGTCAGCTTCAGATGCTGGACAATAGGATCCTGGGCGGGCAGGGGAGGATTGGGGACAGCGGTGGCGAAAGCGCCAAAAGAAACGCCCGCCAGAGTCGCTGCCAGTAAAGTTGTGCGTACAAAGTTTTTCATGAAGATATCCTGATAAGGGAGTGATTAACCGTTTTTATTACCCACGAATGGCGAGCAATTATCTTAGAGCCTATCCCATTAGGGCTATTTTACTTGCCATTTTGGACCTGGGCAGTGCTCAAAATCCTCACGTACTACGTGTACGCTCCGGTTTTTGCGCGCTGTCCGTGTCCAAACTGGCTGCGCCAATAACGCTTGGTGGGATAGGCTCTTAGTCAGAATACGTTGCCTGCCACATTACGCCACGCGAATTTGTTTTACGGAGAGTTACGGAGTGAAACAATCCCGCCGCGGTGAGCGGCAGGTTGCTTACAAGGTGAATGGATCGGCATCGCGCCAGGCTGGAAATTTTTCGCGATAGTCCTGCAAGGCGACGAGAGAAAGATCGGCATCGATACGTGTCGCCTGGTGTGGTTCGGCGGTGGCGATAATATCACCCTGGGGATTAATGATCCGGCTATCGCCGCGATAATGTAACCCGTTGCCATCGGTGCCAACCCGGTTGCAGCCTGCGACATAAGCCTGATTTTCAATAGCGCGCGCTGTCAGTAATGTTTGCCAGTGTAGCGAGCGCGGCGCGGGCCAGTTCGCTACATACAGCGCCAGATCGTAATCATTGCGGTTGCGTGACCATATCGGAAAGCGCAGATCGTAACAGATCAGCGGCAGAATGCGCCAACCGCGCCACTGCACGATGATGCGTTTATCGCCTGCGGCATAATGTTGATGTTCATCCGCCATACGAAAGAGATGGCGCTTATCATAGAGATGAACCTTGCCTTCCGGTTCAACCAGTAAGAAGCGATTTACGGCGCCGCGCTCAGTTTGTAGCGCCGCGCTGCCGGCAATCAGAGCGTCAGTTTGTCGGGCTTTGGCCTGCATCCACGTAATCACGCTATCTTGCGAAAGTGAGTTATTAGCGGCCTCCATCGCGAAGCCGGTGGTAAACATTTCAGGCAGAACAATCACATCCCGGCCAGATACGAGCTCTAGCTGTCTGTCAAAATGACGCAGGTTTGCCGGGCCGTCCATCCAGACTAAAGGTTGTTGCAACAGAGTAATTTTCAAACCAGACACGATCGGAGCTCCTCATTGAACAGCGTCTTTACACTGTAGCATGAGCAATAATAAAAAAGCGGCAAGAAAAAGCCCCGCGAAAGCGGGGCAGGAAAGACGCGAGACTGATTATGCGGCTTCGACTTTACGCACTTTCTCCGGCAGCTTTACCGGTTTGGTCGCCAGCGCTTCAGGTTCAAAATCATCAACGTTGATACTGCGCAGGCGGCTCTCTTCCGCTTTCGCCAGGATGGCGGCTTCATCTTTATCTATAAGCCCTTTCGCCAGCGCATTGCGCGCCAGTTCATCCAGACGAGTAAACGGCAGATTTTTACCCAGTTCTTTGCAGATGCGCTGGTGGATAGGGTCGGCAGCGATGACATCACGCAGCGCTTCTTCCAGTAAACCGACCGGATTATGTTCGGCGGGCGTCAGATACTGACCGCGCCCAATGCGTGAACGTGTGGCGTTCGGCACCTGTAGGATCTTCGCCACGGCGTGATCCAGCTTATCAGACGGCGCCAGATAATGACGGCCAGTCGGGAAGATCATCGCGGTGAGCAATCCGGCCACGACGCGGTTCGGGAAGTTCTGCAGCAGATCGTCCATCGCTTGTTCAGCACGATACAGCGCATCCTGTACGCCCCAGTGCACCAGCGGCAGGTCGGCTTCGTGGCGACCTTCGTCGTCGTAACGCTTCAGTACGGCTGAGGCCAGATAAAGCTGACTCAACACATCGCCCAGACGCGCGGAGATACGCTCGCGGCGTTTCAGGCTGCCGCCCAGTACCGCCATTGACACGTCAGACAGCAGCGCCAGGTTTGCGCTCAGTCGGTTCAGATGCTGGTAATAACGCTTCGTGGCGTCGCCGGTTGGCGTATGGCTCGTTAATCCGCGGGTCAGGCCAAGCCAGAAACTGCGGACGGTATTGCTGCCGACATGGCCGATATGTTTAAACAACAGCTTATCAAAGGCATTCACATCATTATTCTGCGCTGCGGCCATCTCTTCCAGTACATAAGGATGGCAGCGAATGGCGCCCTGACCAAAGATCATCATGCTACGGGTCAGGATATTCGCGCCTTCCACGGTGATCGCGATAGGCGCGCCCTGGTAAGCACGCGCCAGGAAGTTGCTCTCGCCCAGCATAATGCCTTTACCCCCAGTGATATCCATCGCGTCGATAATGGACTGCTGGCCGCGGTGGGTGCAGTGGTACTTCACGATAGCCGACAGTACCGCCGGTTTTTCACCCAGCATAATGCCATAGGTGATTAACGATGCGGCGGCATCCATCACATAAGCGTTACCTGCAATACGCGCCAGCGGTTCCTCAATACCTTCCATCTTGCCGATAGATATTTTGAACTGACGACGAATGTGAGCATAGGCGCCGGTTGCCAGCGCGACGGATTTCACCCCGCCAGTGGAGTTGGACGGCAGGGTAATACCGCGTCCTACCGACAAACATTCCACCAGCATACGCCAGCCTTGTCCGGCCATTTTGGGGCCGCCGATAATATAATCAATAGGCACGAAAATATCGTTACCGCGGGTTGGACCATTCTGGAACGGAACGTTAAGCGGGAAGTGACGACGACCAATTTCCACACCCGGCGTTGAGGTGGGGATCAGGGCACAGGTAATACCCAGCTCTTCTTCTCCGCCTAACAATCTATCCGGATCGGAAAGCTTAAACGCCAGGCCCAACACGGTAGCTATCGGCGCCAGCGTAATGTAACGCTTGTTCCAGGTCAGGCGCATACCCAGCACCTGCTGGCCCTGCCATTCGCCCATGCAAACCACGCCGGTATCCGGAATGGCGCCTGCATCAGAACCTGCTTCCGGGCTGGTCAGCGCAAAGCAGGGGATCTCCTGGCCGCGCGCCAGTCGCGGCAGATAGTGATTCTTCTGCTCTTCCGTACCATAGTGCTGCAACAACTCGCCAGGGCCGAGTGAGTTTGGAACGCCGACGGTGATAGCCAGAATTCCGGAGACGCCGGACAGTTTTTGCAGTACACGGGACTGCGCATAAGCGGAGAACTCCAGTCCGCCGTACTCTTTTTTAATGATCATCGCAAAAAAACGATGCTCTTTCAGATAAGCCCACAGTTCCGGCGGCAGATCCGCCAGTTCATGGGTAATCTGGAAATCGTTCGCCATCCGGCACGCTTCTTCTACCGGACCGTCGAGAAACGCTTGCTCTTCGGCAGTGAGTTGCGGTTGCGGATAGTTGTGCAGTTTTTTCCAGTCAGGCTTGCCCTGGAACAGATCGCCTTCCCACCAGGTTGTACCGGCATCAATCGCTTCTTTCTCAGTGCGCGACATCGGCGGCATGACCTTACGGAAGCCGCGGAACACCGGTGCGGAAATCATTGATTTTCGCATCGGTGTGAGGTTAAACGGCACGAGGATAATGGCCAGAGGAACCAACAGCCAGATGGACCACAGGCCAGCGACGCCAAGTGCGGCGGTCCAGGCGAGCAGAATCAGGCTGCTGAGAAATAAACTCACGCGGTGATAGAACAATGCGCCGAGCAGAACAACCGTAGCGATAATACTCAAAATCATCATAACGAAAAGCTCCCTTGCTTGTAGGAGGTCTGACCACTTGTGATGATTAGGTTGTAGTGGATGTAAAATCTTTTAGCAATGTGTTTACAAAATAATTACAACAAAGCTCACATTGTTGCCGTTTTTGGGGGCACGAAAAATCAAAAGCGTGAGGCGTTAATTCGGCTTATGCTTCTCGCCTGTACTGCTATCCGGTACACTGCATACTGTCATTTACATTCATGCTGAAGGATATCCTCATGTACCAGGATCTTATTCGTAACGAACTGAACGAAGCGGCGGAAACGCTGGCTAATTTTTTAAAAGATGACGCCAATATTCACGCCATTCAGCGCGCGGCGGTCCTGTTGGCTGACAGTTTTAAAGCGGGTGGTAAGGTACTTTCCTGCGGTAACGGCGGCTCCCATTGCGATGCGATGCACTTTGCTGAAGAGCTGACAGGTCGTTATCGTGAAAATCGTCCGGGCTACCCGGCAATTGCGATTTCTGATGTTAGCCATATATCCTGCGTCAGTAATGATTTTGGCTATGACTATATTTTCTCTCGTTACGTTGAGGCGGTAGGGCGCGAAGGCGATGTCCTGTTAGGGATCTCGACGTCGGGTAACTCTGGTAACGTGATTAAAGCGATTGCCGCGGCCCGTGAAAAAGGCATGAAAGTGATTACGTTGACCGGCAAAGACGGCGGCAAAATGGCGGGAACGGCGGATATTGAAATTCGCGTACCGCACTTCGGTTATGCCGATCGTATTCAGGAAATTCATATCAAAGTAATTCATATTTTGATTCAGTTGATCGAAAAAGAGATGGTTAAATAACTATACCCGTCATACTTCAAGCTGCAGGTGCGTTGGTTGCGCTCAGAAACCCCAGTCACATAGTTATCTATGTTCCTGGGGATTTCCTCCCTTACCGCCTTCCTGCAACTCGAATTATTTAGGGTATAGCATATTGTTTTCTTTGATATTTTGAGATTTGATTGGCTGTAAAAATTACGCCTTCCCGCTTAAGGCGTTTGTGGAGGTGATGTATGTGCGAACTGCTTGGGATGAGCGCCAATGTGCCGACGGATATCTGCTTTAGCTTCACCGGACTGGTGCAGCGTGGCGGCGGAACCGGGCCGCATAAAGACGGCTGGGGAATTACCTTTTACGAAGGAAAGGGCTGTCGCACGTTTAAAGATCCGCAACCGAGCTACCATTCGCCGATTGCGAAACTGGTACAGAATTACCCGATCAAGTCCTGCTCGGTTATCGCCCATATCCGTCAGGCTAATCGCGGTGAAGTAGCGCTGGAAAATACACACCCTTTTACCCGGGAATTATGGGGACGCAACTGGACTTATGCTCATAACGGTCAGCTCAACGGTTATAAGTCGCTGGAAACCGGTAATTTTCGTCCGGTGGGGGAAACCGACAGCGAAAAAGCGTTTTGCTGGCTATTGCATAAATTAACGCAGCGTTATCCCCGCACGCCGGGCAACATGACGGCGGTATTTAAATATATTGCGACACTGGCGACGGTATTACGTGAAAAAGGGGTTTTTAACATGCTGCTGTCAGATGGGCGATATGTGATGGCGTTTTGCTCAACCCATTTGCACTGGATCACTCGCCGGGCGCCGTTTGGCGTAGCCACGCTGGTGGATCAGGATATGGAAATTGATTTCAGTTCACAGACCACGCCAAATGACGTGGTTACCGTGATTGCTACCCAGCCGCTAACGGGGAATGAAACCTGGCAAAAGATTATGCCAGGCGAATGGGCGTTATTTTGCCTCGGAGAGCGTATAATTTGAGGCCAGCTGTGGCTGAACGACTTCGTGACTCAACGGTTTGCTCACGACGTAACGTCCATCAACGATAGAAACAGTTGGCGGCTTATGCGTCTGTTCAAAATAATCGTAGCCGGGTTTTAGCTGCGCCCAGAAATCTTTGTAATATGAATATTTATGACGCTGCATATTGGCGTCGGTCATCCGGAACGGATAAATACTCACCTGCACGCTCGGCTGACCAAAGACCAGCGCGGCGGTGACAAACTGGAAAATCTCATCAATGCCGCTGTCGGTCATGGCATAGCAGCCGACGGAAACACAGGCGCCGTGAATCATCAGATATTTACCATCATAGCCATGCGCGCGATCGTAGGCATTGGGAAAACCAATGTTGATGGCCTTATAAAAACGGCTGTCTGGTTTGAGTTGATTACGCTGAACGCTGTAAAACCCTTCCGGACTTTTAAAATCGCCCTGACGGCGTTTCGGGCCTAACCCGCCGGAATAGTTGCAAATTTTGTAGCTATCAAGCAACTGGTATTGCTCACCCATTTTGACGTAGAGATCAAGGGTGCGCTCTTCTTTAAAAATCTGAATATAGACCGGTGAGCCCATTAACTGCTGCTTATACTCTTTACTGACCGGCGTGACGGGGCTGCTGCTGCTCAGCAAACCGGCAAATGAGACGCACGGCATCAGAAGCATCGCAAGAAAAAATGCGATTTTACGCATACTGCTTGTTCCTTGATAAAACGGTTACACACGCCAGAACGGCAAAAGAGTCCCCAAATCGGAGTAATCTGGATTTGGAGCGCTCACATTAGCACCACGGCAGTTTTTCGCAAGTCCCCGTGTGTACGTTTACAATTTTCCCGCCGCTTTCGTCGTCATACCTTCGAATATGTCGCATTTTTAACGCGAATGTCTCTTTGCGCGCAATAAAACATACTGTACACTTAAACAGTATTGTGGGGGCGAGCGATGCGCAAAATCATACATGTTGATATGGACTGTTTTTTTGCCGCGGTAGAGATGCGTGATAATCCGGCGTTACGCGATATTCCCATTGCCATTGGCGGGAGTCGTGAGCGAAGAGGCGTTATCAGTACCGCCAACTATCCTGCGCGCCAGTTTGGCGTACGTAGCGCGATGCCGACCGCCATGGCGCTAAAGCTGTGCCCCCATCTCACCCTATTGCCTGGCCGCTTTGACGCCTATAAAGAGGCTTCGCGGCATGTACGTGACATCTTTTCCCGCTACACTTCACTGATTGAACCGCTCTCGCTGGATGAAGCCTGGCTGGATGTGACTGACAGCCCGCACTGTTATGGATCGGCAACTCTGATCGCCAGGGAGATTCGTCAGACTATTTTCAATGAACTGCAACTCACCGCCTCCGCTGGCGTTGCGCCAGTGAAATTTCTGGCGAAGATCGCCTCCGATCTCAATAAACCGAACGGACAATATGTTATTACGCCAGCCGATGTACCCGGCTTTCTTAAAACGTTGCCGTTAGCCAAAATTCCAGGCGTGGGGAAAGTTTCCGCCGCCAAACTGGAAAATATGGGGTTAAGAACCTGCGGGGATATTCAACAGTGCGATCTGGCGATGCTTCTCAAACGCTTCGGTAAATTTGGCCGGGTATTATGGGAGCGTAGTCAGGGTATTGACGAGCGTGATGTTAACAGCGAAAGGCTGCGTAAATCGGTAGGCGTTGAGCGTACTCTGGCGGAGGATATTCATGAATGGTCGGACTGCGAGGCCATTATTGAACATTTATATCCGGAACTGGAGCGTCGTCTGGCTATAGTAAAGCCCGATTTACTGATTGCCCGACAGGGCGTTAAATTAAAATTTAATGATTTTCAGCAAACCACTCAGGAACATGTCTGGCCGCAATTAAATAAAGAAGACTTAATTACCACCGCCCGTAAAACCTGGAACGAGCGTCGCGGCGAGCGCGGCGTACGGCTGGTGGGGTTACACGTAACGCTGCTCGACCCTCAGTTGGAACGACAGTTGGTGTTAGGGTTATAAGTCAGGCTATTAAGATTTTATCACTATTACGATTGCACCATCTAAATTTCAGTATTACTATACCCGCGTTTTCTCATTCTCAATAACTGCAAAGGAGGTTCATCATGACACTTTATTCTCTGAACGCACTTTGCAGACCTTTCCAGGATTAATTTTCTTTTATTGCTCTGGATTAGTCTGCCATTTCCTGATTTTTTAATTCATATATGGAATGGTATATGGGCAATTATATTCGTCCTTTATCAGATGTGGTATTTTCTATCGCATCGGATAACCTGTGGATCGAAGATTCCGCGATCCAACAATTATATACGACGGCTAAGTTAACCGGTATGAAACGCGTTATCGGGATGCCAGATCTGCATCCGGGGCGCGGCTACCCTATTGGCGCAGCCTTTTTCTCACGTGGACGTTTTTATCCGGCGCTGGTCGGCAACGATATCGGCTGCGGCATGGCGTTATGGCAAACGGATATTTTAGGGCGTAAATATAACGCCGATAAACTGGAGAAGCGGCTGGCGTCGCTGACTGACGTGGCGGACGCGCAGTGGCTGGAGGAGAATGTCCCCGCCGCAATGCAGCATCATTCGTGGCGCTCTGCGCTGGGTTCCATTGGCGGCGGCAATCATTTTGCCGAGCTGCAGCAGGTCGATCGCATCGTCGATGCTGATTCGTTCGCTTTGTCGGGGTTGCAAAAAGCGCAGTTATTACTGCTGGTACACAGTGGTTCACGCGGTCTGGGGCAAGCTATCCTGCGTCGTCATGTGGAGGCGTTTTCGCATAACGGTTTGCCGGAAGATAGCGACGATGCGCGCCGCTACCTTGCAGAACATGACGATGCGCTGGCATTTGCCCGCAGTAATCGCGCGCTGATTGCCCGCCGGATACTGCAACAGCTCAGGGCTGAGGGCGAACCGCGGCTGGATGTGGCGCATAACTTCGTTGAACCCTGTACTGTCGCGGGTGAGGCGGGGTGGCTGCATCGTAAAGGCGCTACGCCAGATGGGCAGGGACTGGTGATTATCCCCGGCTCGCGCGGCGATTATAGCTGGCTGGTGAAACCCGTCGTCAGCGAGGAGAGCCTCTTCTCCCTGGCGCACGGCGCGGGGCGCAAATGGATGCGTACCGAGTGTAAAGACCGGTTATCGGCAAAATTTACCCCGCGACAGCTCTGCCGTACCGGGATGGGTAGCCGGGTGATTTGCCGCGATCGCCAGCTCATTTATGAAGAAGCGCCGCAGGCGTATAAATCCATCGATAGCGTTGTGGATTGTCTGGCAGACGCCGGACTGATTACGCCAGTTGCCTGCCTGCGTCCGGTGCTGACGCTGAAAACCTCAGGGGAGAAAAACGCATGATCTTACTGCAACTTTCTTCCGCACAGGGACCGGACGAGTGTTGTCTGGCGGTAAAAAAAGCGCTGGATTGTCTGACGAAAGAAGCTGCCAGAGAAAAGGTATCGTTGACGCGACTTGAAACAGAGCCGGGACGATTACCAGACACGCTGCGTTCTGCGCTGGTCTCGCTGGACGGCGAAAAAGCTATGGCTTTCAGTGAACGTTGGTGCGGCACGTTACTGTGGATTTGTACCAGCCCGTATCGTCCGCACCATGGGCGAAAAAACTGGTACGTCGGCATTGGGCGCTTTTCCGCCGACGAGCACATACAGTCTGATGAGATTTGTTTCGAGACTTTGCGCTCTTCCGGCCCGGGTGGGCAGCACGTTAATAAAACCGACTCGGCAGTGCGGGCCACGCACCTGGCGAGCGGGATTAGCGTGAAGGTTCAGTCGGAGCGCAGTCAACATGCGAATAAGCGTCTGGCCCGGCTGCTGATTGCCTGGCGGCTGGAACAGCAACGGCAAAATGAGTGTGCGGCGTTGAAGTCTGAAAGGCGTCTGTTCCATCATCAGATTGAGCGCGGCAATCCGCTGCGGATATTTAAAGGAATGGCGTTTACGCCACAATAATTCGGTGTTACCGGCGCTGTTATAGGGCTGTCCGGCTATTCGCGTGTAGCCGCAGCGCTATTCAGCGCATCCAGGAGAGCTTATCTGGCAATGGATACCCGATATTCCATATTGATAGCCCGTCCAGAAATGGGACGGGCATTTTAGCGCTTTCTTACTTCGCAGGAATCGCTTTCAGCAATTCGGTCAGCAGAGTCCAGTAGTGGCCGACGCTTTCGATATGTACCTGCTCATCCGGAGAGTGAGGTCCGGTAATGGTAGGCCCAATAGAAACCATGTCCATATCCGGATAGGGTTTCTTAAACAGACCGCATTCCAGGCCGGCGTGGATAATCTGGATGTTCGGTGTCTTGTTGAACAGACGCTGATAGGTTTCCCGCACCAGGTGCATGACCGGCGAGTTCGCATCGGGCTGCCAGCCAGGATAGCTGCCTTTTGCTTCGGTTTTCGCGCCAGCCAGCTTGCCCAGCGAATCCAGCATACTCACCACATAATCTTTACCGCTGTCGATAAGAGAGCGAATCAGGCAGTGAATTTCGACATTCGCATCAGACATTGTGACCACGCCAACGTTCAGCGATGTTTCCACTACGCCTTTCGCCACGTCTGAATTGCGGATCACGCCGTTCGGCGTTGCGTTCAGCAGGCGCACAAAGGTATCGCGTGACGGCGCGGTCAATGCGGCTTTATCACTGGCAACCTCATTGAGTTGCAGCGTCAGGTTTTTCTCTTTTTCCGCCAGTTCGTTTTTCAGAATATCCTGGTAAGCGTTCACTAACGTTTTCAGAGCGCCTACGTTGTCTGCGGCAACGGCGAGGGTAGCGAACGCTTCGCGCGGAATCGCGTTACGCAGCGTGCCGCCGTTGAAATCGATCAGACGCAGATCCAGTTCTTCTGCGTGCCCGGCCAGAAAACGCGCCAGCAATTTGTTGGCATTGCCAAGGCCGAGGTGAATTTCACCACCGGAGTGGCCGCCTTTCAGGCCTTTCAGGGTTAGCTTAAAGCACGCAAATCCTGCGGGTACAGCTTCACGGGTCAACGGCAGATTAGAGGTAAAATCGATGCCGCCTGCGCAGCCCATATAGATCTCACCTTCTTCTTCAGAGTCGGTGTTGATCAGGATGTCGGCCTGCAACCAGCCGGACTGGAGGCCGAACGCGCCATCCATGCCCGCTTCTTCGGTCATGGTCAGCAGCACTTCCAGCGGGCCGTGGACGACATTATCATCAGCCAGTACCGCTAACGCAGAAGCCATTCCAATACCATTGTCGGCGCCGAGCGTAGTACCGCGCGCTTTAACCCATTCGCCATCAATATAAGGCTGGATAGGATCTGTAGTGAAGTCGTGAACGGTGTCGCTATTTTTTTGCGGCACCATATCCAGATGCGCCTGTAAAACGACCGGCTTGCGATTTTCCATACCTGCAGTGGCGGGCTTACGGATCAGAATATTACCGACCTGGTCGCGATCCACGTAAAGGCCTTTCTCTTTGGCCCAACTCACAATATGTTCCGCGAGTTGCTCTTCGTGATAGGACGGGTGAGGAATAGAACAGATTTTGGCAAAAATATCCCACAAAGGTTGTGGTGATAACTGAGACAGTTCAGACACGATAAGTCTCCTTGGCGGTGGTCTGAAAAACGTTCTTACAGGCCACAGGGTTAGCGGAATTGATAACTCTTACGAGATGCGACTGAGAATACCACTTTCTCCGCCTGCGGGTAGTATAAAGCATACAAAAAGAGGCGTGGATTCCGCTAAACACTGGTTTTTAGCGCGTCAGGTCTCTATAATCTCGCGCAACTATTTCCCCCTCGAACACTTTTTAAGCCGTAGATAAACAGGCTGGGACACTTCACATGAGCGAAAAATACGTCGTCACCTGGGACATGTTGCAGATTCACGCACGCAAACTGGCGAGCCGCCTCATGCCTTCAGAACAATGGAAAGGCATTATTGCCGTAAGTCGTGGCGGCCTTGTACCGGGCGCACTACTGGCGCGTGAATTGGGCATTCGTCATGTCGATACCGTATGCATCTCCAGCTACGATCACGATAACCAGCGCGAACTGAAAGTGCTGAAACGTGCAGAAGGCGACGGCGAAGGCTTTATCGTCATCGACGATCTGGTCGATACCGGCGGCACCGCCGTCGCGATTCGCGAAATGTACCCTAAAGCGCATTTCGTCACGATTTTCGCTAAACCGGCGGGCCGTCCGCTGGTTGATGATTATGTTATTGATATTCCTCAGAACACCTGGATTGAGCAGCCCTGGGATATGGGTGTGGTATTTGTACCGCCGATTTCAGGTCGTTAATCAGCAGCTTTTCAGAGCGCCCGGCAATGCCGGGCGCTGTTTTATTGGTTACAATAAGCCTCTATGAGTATCCAAGGAGGCTGCACGAATGACACAGGCTAACCTCAGCGAAACCCTGTTCAAACCCCGCTTTAAACATACTGAAACGTCTACCCTTGTCCGTCGGTTCAATCGTGGGTCGCAGCCGCCCATGCAATCCGCGCTGGACGGTAAGAACGTCCCGCACTGGTACCGCATGATAAACCGCCTGATGTGGATTTGGCGCGGCGTTGATCCACGAGAAATCCTTGATGTGCAGGCGCGCATTGTGATGAGCGACGCAGAGCGAACGGATGATGATTTATACGATACGGTCATCGGTTACCGCGGCGGCAACTGGATTTATGAGTGGGCAAAGCAGGCGATGGACTGGCAGCAGAAAGCCTGTCAGGAACAGGACGCCATGCGCAGCGGACGCTACTGGCTTCATGCCTCAACGCTCTATAACATTGCCGCCTACCCGCATTTGAAGGGCGATGAGCTGGCGGAGCAGGCGCAGGCGCTGGCGAATCGCGCCTATGAAGAGGCCGCGCAGCGGTTGCCCGGCTCGTTACGTGAAATGGAATTTGCCGTTCCTGGCGGTTCGCCTGTCACCGCGTTTTTACATATGCCGAAAGGGGATGGTCCGTTTCCGACGGTGCTCATGTGCGGCGGCCTGGACGCCATGCAAACCGACTATTACACCCTGTATGAACGCTATTTCGCGCCGCGCGGTATTGCGATGTTAACGCTTGATATGCCTTCGGTTGGATTTTCATCAAAGTGGAAATTAACCCAGGATTCCAGCTTGCTCCACCAGCATGTGTTAAAAGCGCTTCCTAATGTCCCCTGGGTGGATCATACCCGTGTTGCGGCGTTTGGTTTCCGTTTTGGCGCCAATGTTGCGGTGCGTCTGGCCTATCTGGAAGCGCCGCGTTTGAAAGCGGTGGCTTGCCTGGGGCCGGTGGTCCATGCGCTACTTAGCGATCCGCAACGACAGAGCACGGTGCCGGAGATGTATCTGGATGTGCTGGCCAGCCGTCTGGGTATGCATGATGCTTCGGATGAGGCGCTGCGTGTGGAGCTCAATCGCTATTCGTTGAAAGTACAGGGGCTACTGGGCAGACGTTGTCCTACGCCAATGCTTTCCGGCTTCTGGAAAAACGATCCCTTCAGCCCGGAAGAAGAGTCTCGCTTAATTACAACATCATCTTCAGACGGTAAGCTGATAGAGATCCCTTTTAACCCGGTGTACCGCAATTTTGACCACGCGCTGCAAGAAATTACCGACTGGATTAATCATAGATTGTGTTAATAGATTGATAAATTCTATTGATTTGGTAAAACAGTTGCTTCATTAAAGGAGATCGCAATGACGTTACCGAGTGGACACCCGAAAAGTAGATTGATCAAGAAATTTACCGCGCTTGGCCCCTATATCCGGGAAGGGCAGTGCGAAGACAATCGTTTTTTTTTCGATTGCCTGGCAGTTTGCGTCAACGTGAAGCCCGCGCCAGAGAAGCGTGAATTTTGGGGCTGGTGGATGGAGCTGGAAGCACAAGAGAAACGCTTCACTTATCGTTATCAGTTTGGTTTGTTTGATAAAGAGGGTAACTGGACCGCAGTGCCGATTAACGAAACCGAAGTGGTGGAGCGACTGGAATACACGCTACGCGAGTTTCATGAAAAGCTACGCGACCTGCTGATTTCTATGGAGCTGGCGCTGGAGCCGTCTGACGATTTCAACGACGAGCCGGTAAAACTGTCGGCATAACCCTGCTGTCATGCCTGATGGCGCAGCGCCATCAGGCACAATGCGACTTATCAGAACTGGTAGGTCAACCCTATTGCCACAATATCATCGTCATTAATGCCTAACGTGTTATCGCTATCAAGCTGATTGATTTTGTAATCTACAAACGCGGACATATTTTTGTTGAAGTAATAGGTTGCGCCAACGTCAATGTAATTCACCAAATCCTCACTGCCGACGCCCTCAATATCTTTGCCTTTTGACAGCACATAGCCTAATGACGGACGCAGACCAAAATCAAACTGATACTGGATAACTGCTTCGAAGTTTTGGGTTTTATTGGCAAATCCGCCGGAAACTGGCGTCATGTTGCGGGTTTCTGAATAGAAGGTCGCAATATAAATATCATTAGCGTCATACTTTACACCCGTAGCCCAGGCTTCGGCTTTATCGCCCGTACCGCGGCGCTGCAGATTTTGCTCCCTGGTGCGATCGGAGAGAGTATAAGCGCCGCTGACGGCAAAATCGCTGCCGCCGAAATCATAGCTCACGGATGTGCCGAAGCCGTCGCCGTTTTGCTTTTTCACATCGCGATTTTCGTTTTTCCCCTGATACTGTAAGGTAAGATCCAGTCCATCAACGATGCCGAAGAAATCGGTATTGCGGTAAGTCGCCAGCCCGCTGGCGCGTTTAGTCATAAAATTATCGGTCTGGGCGGAAGAGTCGCCGCCGAATTCGGGAAACATATCCGTCCAGGCCTCAACATCGTACAGCGCGCCCAGGTTACGTCCATAGTCAAAAGAACCGATATCTTTTAATTTCAGGCCTGCAAAGGCCAGGCGGGTTTTTTGCTGGGACGAATCACTTTCGGCTTTATTACCGGCAAACTCAGCTTCCCAGCGCCCGTAGCCGGTCAATTGAGCGTTAATTTGCGTTTCGCCTTTAAAACCAAAACGAACGTAGCTTTGATCGCCATCTTTGCTGTCATAATCGCTCATATAGTGCATGGCTTTAACTTTTCCATACACATCAAGCTTATTACCGTTTTTATTGTAAACCTCGGCGGCGTGAACAGATGCTGATGCGATGATACTCACCACTATTGCCAGAGTGCTCTTATTCATTTCCATTCCTGTTTTAATTACGCGCTATGATTTGTCGGGAAACCCGGTAAAAAACAGGAAGGTTTTTAACGTTCGGTAATGAAATATTTATGACAAAGTGAGAATTTTTTTAAAAAAATATGTTTAATTGTTGCGGTAATAAAATGGTCAAATTCTGCCGCTACGCTTGCTGATCCTGCGCAACAAAATTTCACGCTACGCGTACAGGTTGTTGGCAACCGGAGCCAGTCCTGCTAAAACGTTCATTTGGTCTTTATTTCTTATTTTGAACGGCAGAGAATCATGAGTGACAGCCAGACGCTGGTCGTAAAACTCGGCACCAGCGTGCTAACAGGCGGATCGCGCCGCCTGAACCGTGCCCATATCGTAGAACTTGTCCGCCAGTGCGCGCAGCTACACGCCGCGGGACATCGTATTGTTATTGTTACCTCTGGCGCGATTGCCGCCGGACGTGAACATCTCGGCTATCCGGAACTGCCGGCAACGATCGCCTCTAAACAGCTTCTGGCGGCGGTAGGGCAAAGCCGTCTGATTCAACTGTGGGAGCAGTTGTTTTCAATTTACGGTATCCATATCGGGCAGATGCTGTTGACGCGTGCGGATATGGAAGACAGAGAGCGCTTTCTGAACGCCCGCGATACGCTACGTGCATTACTGGATAACCATATTGTGCCGGTTATCAATGAAAATGATGCCGTTGCGACAGCGGAAATTAAAGTGGGCGATAACGATAACCTCTCCGCGCTGGCGGCGATCCTGGCAGGCGCGGATAAACTGCTGCTGCTGACCGATCAGCAAGGATTATTTACCGCCGATCCGCGTAGCAATCCGCAGGCGGAGCTTATCAAAGATGTGTATGGCGTTGACGATGCGCTGCGCTCTATCGCGGGAGACAGCGTTTCCGGGCTGGGAACCGGTGGTATGAGCACTAAGCTTCAGGCGGCAGACGTAGCCTGTCGCGCGGGTATTGATACGATTATTGCCTCAGGCAGTAAACCGGGCGTGATCGGCGATGTGATGGAGGGGATTTCCGTCGGCACCCGTTTTCATGCGCAAGCCTCGCCGCTGGAGAACCGCAAACGCTGGATCTTCGGCGCGCCGCCGGCAGGCGAAATTACGGTTGATGAAGGCGCGACCGCGGCAATGCTGGAACGTGGCAGTTCACTTCTGCCAAAAGGCATCAAAAGCGTGACGGGCAATTTCTCGCGGGGGGAGGTCATCAGAATTTGTAACCTGCAAGGGCGTGATATTGCTCATGGCGTCAGCCGTTATAACAGTGATGCTCTGCGGCGGATAGCCGGTCACCACTCTCAACAAATCGATGCGATTCTTGGCTATGAATATGGCCCGGTCGCTGTTCATCGTGATGACATGATTACTCGATAAGGAACAGGCATATGCTGGAACAAATGGGCATTGCTGCTAAAGCGGCGTCGTATAAGCTGGCGCTGCTCTCCAGCGGCGAAAAAAATCGCGTGCTGGAAAAAATAGCCGATGAACTGGAAGCGCAAATGGAAAGTATCCTCAGCGCGAACGTACAAGATGTTGAGCAGGCGCGAGCCAACGGCCTGAGCGAAGCGATGCTGGACCGCCTGACGCTGACCCCTGCGCGTCTGAAAGCGATTGCTGACGATGTGCGCCAGGTCTGTAATCTCGCCGACCCGGTCGGGCAGGTGATCGACGGCGGTCTGCTGGACAGCGGGCTACGTCTGGAGCGCCGCCGCGTGCCGTTGGGCGTGGTTGGCGTTATCTATGAGGCGCGTCCGAATGTTACCGTTGATGTGGCTTCTTTGTGTCTGAAAACCGGTAATGCGGTGATTCTACGCGGTGGGAAAGAGACGCATCGCACGAATGCCGCAACCGTTCGTGTCATTCAGAAGGCGCTGAAAGCTTGCGGTTTACCGGAGGCGGCGGTTCAGGCGATTGATAATCCGGACCGTTCGCTGGTCAATGAAATGCTGCGTATGGATAAGTACATCGATATGCTGATCCCGCGCGGCGGCGCAGGCTTGCATAAACTGTGCCGCGAGCAATCCACCATTCCGGTGATTACCGGCGGGATTGGCGTGTGCCATATTTTTGTCGATAGCAGCGCAGACATCGCCCCGGCGCTGAAGATTATTGTCAACGCTAAAACCCAGCGCCCGAGCACCTGTAACACGGTGGAAACCTTGCTGGTGCATCAGGACATCGCAGAACGCTTTTTGCCTGCGCTGAGCAAGCAGATGGCGGAGAGCGGCGTGACGTTGCATGGGGATGAAACCGTCATGCAGGTACTGCATGGCCCTGCCAAACTGGTGCCGCTGAAACCGGAAGAGCTGGATAACGAGTTTCTGTCTCTGGAGCTGAACGTTGTGGTGGTCGAAAATATGGATGGCGCTATCGCTCACATTCGCGAACATGGTACTCAGCACTCCGATGCGATTTTGACGAGTGATATGCATAATGCTGCGCGTTTCGTGAACGAAGTGGATTCCGCTGCGGTTTATGTCAACGCCTCTACCCGTTTTACCGACGGCGGGCAGTTTGGGCTTGGCGCAGAAGTGGCGGTCAGCACGCAGAAATTACATGCCCGCGGTCCGATGGGGCTTGAAGCGCTTACCACCTATAAGTGGATAGGCTTTGGCGATGGTACGATTCGTGCGTAATTAATGACGAGCGGTGCAAAAATAGCCGGTTGAGTAGCAAGGCTATTGACGCACCGCCCGGTTAGTTTTAACCTTCTACCCCGTGATTCACCCGCGTGAACACACCCTTCTCAGGGCCGATATAGCTCAGTTGGTAGAGCAGCGCATTCGTAATGCGAAGGTCGTAGGTTCGACTCCTATTATCGGCACCATCTTTTCTCGTAAAATCATCAAGTTACTATTGCAGTATTTTGCTTTGTTCAACACTAATGTGCAATTTTGCGCGTTGTAGGTGTGGCAAAATTGTGGCAAAGCTAATTGGTCAGCATTTGCATCATTACGCTAAACAAACTACTTCCTTATAAACGTAATGTGTTGACCTTATCGATGCGTTGCATGAAAGACAGTTTAGTGATGAAAAATCTTATAAATTAACAGCTTAAATACATTATCCGATAGAGCTAAGTGCCAGAAAGGGACACTCTGGTTACATAACAATGAGTGATACAGTTCACGTAGTGAAGGTACTATGCCTAGGTGTTTGATTACACTTTGATCATTGATGATACGCTCATGAAGGTATTACTTTCCTGTAATGAGCAGGTAGGTAACGATGTCGAACTAAATGAATTTATAGTAAACTTTGCAACAAGAGAACAAGGGAGTATGAGGGGTTATGGCTACTGCAGAGCAGATCAAAGCTTTATTGAAAAGCCACGTTGATCGTGATGATCAGCGTTTCTTTTCTATTGCTTTGCAGGTGGCAGCTAAGGAAGCAAGGCAAGGTCATCATAAGCTTGCTAATGATATAAAAAACTTAGTTGATAAAAATCAGAAAACAACGAGTTCTGTAGGTTTAGTTGAAAAACGACTTACACCATTTGTTAAGCAGCCTGATGGTGATCTTAAGGGGTTACTTGAGCAAACGAACAAGCCAGTACATCTTCAAGAACTGGTGATTTCTGGAAGCGTTAGGGAAAGATTGAATCAGGTTCTGCTTGAACAAAAACAGAAAGATAAACTTTCTGAGTTTGGGCTTATTCCAAGAAGAAAAATTCTTTTCACTGGTCCTCCCGGTACTGGTAAGACAATGTCCGCATCAGTCATTGCTACAGAGTTAAAGCTACCACTTTATACAGTCGTCTTAGATAATCTAATCACTCGCTATATGGGTGAAACTGCAGCTAAGCTGCGTTTAATTTTTGACCACATACGGCAAACAAGAGCTGTATATTTTTTTGACGAGTTCGATGCTATAGGAACTCAGCGTGGCGCTCAGAATGACGTTGGAGAAATTCGTAGGGTCTTAAATTCTTTTTTAATGTTTGTAGAGCAGGATGATTCTGAGAGCATAGTTTTAGCTGCAACCAATCATCCAGAGCTTTTAGATCGCGCCTTATATAGACGATTTGACGATATTATACCGTTCACAAGGCCTGAGGATAATCTAATCAGGAATCTTATTGAACAGAGACTCGCTGTCTTTGACCTCGGTAATTTATTTTGGAGTGAGATCATTGATAGTGCTTCAGGTCTAAGTGCAGCGGAGATCACGCGAGCAAGTGAAGATGCTGCCAAAGAATCAGTGCTTTATAATGCAAACAATATTACAACCGATTTGTTAGTAAAGGCTATAAAGCGTAGGCAAGAAAGTAGACAATAAGGGATGAAATGACTACCAACAAGAGGCATATTTTATTAAACGGCTATGTTTCCCCCGAAAACTATCGCTCTAGGAGCAATGGTCGTAGTCCCCAAGTCCCAACTCGTGATCGAGCGGTACATGGTATATCATTACTAAATCAGTATAGCCGTATATTGAATCATTATGATGAAAGACCGAGGCTTCCCCCTGTTACTGATGAAAAAGGGATTTATGTTAGGCTAATCAGTTTTGAACAATGCGATCTTCCTATAGATAAAATCGATAATACTTATTTCAAGCTTTGTTCTTTAGTTAAATCAAATAATCGTGAAACTGCGATTATATACATTAATGAAAATGACAGAACTAAATTCACTAAAAAAATAAATGACTATTTGAATCCATCGAAGGATGGTATCGAGTTCCCTAGAAATCATTTGTTAATTGATAGCATACAAAATATCGAGTTAGCAGATATAACTTCTTTCTGGACAGATAAAAAAGATCTTATTCCGGATGATCACGGTGTTGAAAAGTGGTTTGAGCTTTGGCTTAAGGGTAATAAGGAGGATGTGCTAAATATTGCTCGGCGTTTATGCGAAAGAATTAATGGAAGGCTCGGGAATACTTCTATTAATTTTTTCGATACTACTGTTGTTCTTATCCGTACGAGTCTATCGAGATTAAAAGTTTGTCCTGAATTAATATCTAATTTAAAAGAGATAAGATCAGCGAGGGATGATATATCAGTTATAGTTAATTCCTTACCTACAGAACAGCATCAGTGGGCAGAAAATGTTGCTGCAAGAATTACGCGTAACAATGAAGCTGATGTTTCTGTTTGTATATTAGATACAGGTGTTAACTACAATAATCCACTATTATCTAGATTTACTAACTCATCACTGGCAGCTGCTTGGGACATATCTTGGCCACTTTTCGATGATTATAATCAAAGGCCTTATAATGACCACGGTTCCAGACAAGCAGGACTATGTGTTTATGGAGATTTCCTGTCTGTTTTATTGAACGATCAGGACATTTCGATTCCGTACAATATCGAATCAGGAAGGATACTACCTCCAAGAGCTACTAATGATCCTAATCTTTATGGAGCTATTACTACAGGAACGTCAAGTCGTCTGGAGCTGGAAAACCCGAACTGGCGCAGAGTTTATTCGCTTGCTGTGACAGCAGAGCCTAATACTCTTGGAGGCCAACCGTCCTCATGGTCTGCAGAGATTGACAAGTTTAGTTTTGGTTTAGAGGATGATATCCGCAGATTATTTATAATTTCTGCGGGTAACTCTCAACCTACAAATTTAGAATTAGATTATTGGGATTCAGTGACTCTTGCTGAAATTGAAGATCCTGCTCAATCTTGGAATGCATTAACTGTAGGGGCGTATACTGATAAAACAACCCATACAGACCGCGAATATGATGGTTGGTCTCCTTTCGCTATGTCAGAAGATATTGCACCGTCATCTCGGTCATCGGTATCCTGGGGATGGAAAAAGCATGCCCCATATAAGCCAGATTTAGTAGAGGAAGGCGGAAACAAACTTTTATCACCTAGCCGTGATGAAATCACAAATACAATTGAATTATCTTTGCTCACAACCTCTGGCAGGGCAACAAATCAATTGTTTGAAGTTAATTCAGATACTAGCGCAGCCTGTGCTCTAGTATCAAAACATGCTGCTATGCTAATGGCTCAGTACCCAGAATATTGGCCTGAAACTATTAGGGGATTACTTGTTCATACAGCAAGATGGACTAGTCGTATGCACGAACGATATAGAACAGAACGTGCACAGGGGACACCAAAATCGGCTAAAGAAAGCTTATTAAGGATGGTTGGTTATGGAGTACCTAATTTAAATCGAGCAATGCATAGTGCGGAAAATGCACTTACATTAATATCTCAGTCGGAAATCACCCCATTTAAAAGAGATGGTTCTACTGATCCTACATTGAATGAAATGCATCTGTTTTCACTCCCTTGGCCCGTAGAAGCTCTTCGCTTACTACCACCAGAAACAAATGTTATTTTAAGAATCACATTGTCGTATTTTATTGAACCTAATCCAAGTCAAAAAGGATTCAGACGACAATATTCGTATCAATCTCATGGATTGAGATTTGCAGTTATTAGACCTAATCAGACCCTCGAAAATTTCCGTGCTTCGATAAACCGTAATGCGAATAATGAAGAATACAATGGACCTGAAGGAGATGCGTCAGGATGGTTTCTGGGGCCTCAACTCAGAGTTAGAGGTTCATTACACTCAGATGCTTGGAAAGGCAGTGCTGCAGATTTAACAGAGATGAATACTATCGCTGTCTATCCTGTTGGTGGATGGTGGAAATATCGTACTGCGCAGGATCGCTATATTAACAATGTTAAATATAGTTTATTGGTTAGCATAGATGTACCAGATGAGAACATTGATATTTACAGTGAGATTCAAAACATTATTCAAATTGATAATCAAATAGATATTGAACATTAAGGTTTTATGCCTAAGGTTTAATGAGTTTGAAATGAAAAATCCTTTACTAATTGGCTGGGTCGATGATAAAGACCTGGCCATCTTTTTATACGGAAATGATTTATGTTTTATTTTACTAAATTTATATTAGAACCATCGTGCAGATTGTGATAATTCCTTCATACTGATTTTTTACCTATTATAGTTGATTTTTGTTGCTTGATATCTCTCTTT
Source organism: Salmonella sp. SAL04202 (assembly GCF_046550775.1). Lineage (NCBI taxonomy): Bacteria > Pseudomonadati > Pseudomonadota > Gammaproteobacteria > Enterobacterales > Enterobacteriaceae > Salmonella > Salmonella sp. SAL04202. The sequence continues at coordinate 46,060 of NZ_JBGDXK010000001.1, forward strand.
AATACAACGGCGTAGTACAAATAATATATGCCTTAAGTTAGCGTTTATGCACTATTTATGGAATTTGCATGTATGATTTATATAGTTTTCTTGAAGTTTTATCCAAAAATCGCTATCAGTATTGAAGATTTTAGAAAGTAATTCCCCCTCTCTATTACTTATATTTTTAGAGTGTCGTAATATATCGTCAATTCTGCTATAAGGTACTCCCATCAAATTAGCTAAGTCACGTGAAGACATAGCTAAAGGTTTCAAATACTCATTTAAAAGAATTTCCGCAACAGAACTGGGTCTAGCTTTCATCGTTGTCATGGCAACCTCACATTCATCTATCTTAGAACACTTTATCTTCAGTGATAACTTCATAGCGAAACAAAAATCTGCATTTATCTTATAATTTAATTTACTATTGTCTCCTCTATTGTGGCATCTACGCTACGTCCAGCGCTTCAAATTATCAAACCTGGCCTCACCAGTCGGATTTGATATCCTCATATGATACTTATCTCAAGCCGGTTTCCAATGAGGGTAACCCCTCAGCAACAAAGCTTTTCTACGATTGTTACCCGTTTATCTTTTGCATTGCTGTTTTTGTAGTTTAGATATACATAACCCTTAGTAAAAATAGTATAGCTAAACAAATGATATAAAAGATTTAGCTGTGGCATTTTACTTACTAAATTTCGATATATCCGTTGTCAGAAATGAATCATTTACAAACAGTGTTTCTTATAAAGGTTAGCTAACCAAATTTATAAGTTATCTACAACTCTCTGTTATTTACATTTTGTTTCATTTTATTTATTGCTATTTAGTTTAGCTAAACAATCTATTTTATCATGTATAATCTGTGTATTTATCCACAGATTCTGTTAATAATATTGTGTATAACTTGTTTGCTTATTTTTTATTATATGACATATGAGGTACGCCTTTATGACATATGAGGTACGCTTTCATGACATTTGAGGTACGGATATAATTTAAAATTGTCATAATAAACAAATGAATATATCGCTTTTCCACACCTCTCTAACCTGATCTTTAACCTTTTATATAACCAAAAAGATTAAAGGAATTATTAAAACCTTAGTGTCATTCAGAAATCGGTCAATAAAACCAATTTCATATGGAGTAAAAATCCGATGAATAAAAATCCTGTTGACATTATTCTTTTTGCCAGTAAGTTTTAATTATTCTCAATTCATAACGTTGGTTAGCAAACTTTAGCGGCTAAAATTTTAGCCGCTAAAATCCTCAAATTTCTACTGAGAGATGGGTTCTTCGATGAAATCAGTTATGCCAGAACTTATAACCGTTGAAGAGTTGGCTTTTGCATTAAAGAAAACTGTAAAAAGTATCCGCAGTGATGCAACGCGAAATCCAAAATGTCTTCCACCAAGATGCCGTCTTCCCGGTAATAAACGTCTTCTCTGGCGTAGAGAAGATGTTAAGGATTGGATAGATAAATCTGTTGAGTCAAAGACAGAAAATGACGATATAGCGAAAGAGATAAATAGGTTTCAAAGGAAACGTGGCAGGCCGCCAAAACCCAAGCCGCGAGAATAAAAATATTTCTTAGGGTCATTCAAATAATTTCCCTTCCAATAAACACATATGCTGCACATTTTTACACTACTAATCCTGCACAAATGCTTTAGGAAAACACACTGAGTACACAGGAATACACAATACGTACACAGATTCACAACGGCAAATGTAGGGCAGGACATGTAAAGTAGGCCCACCGTAAACGGTGCTTCTACTTTACCTTCTCTTATTAGCAGCTGGGCTGCTCAACGGAGTCCTGCTCTGCGAGGCTGATCGGCTACCGCCTGTATGGAGAATGATATGACCGTTTCTCAGACTAGAAAAAATAGTACACCAATTAAAGTTTATTGTTTGCCAGATGAAAAAGCGCAAATCCAGGAAAATGCAGAAGCATCTGGCTTAAGTGTAGCGAGCTTCATTCGTAAAGTAGCAATGGGTTATCAGGTTGAGTCTATTGTAGATATTGAACAGGTTGTAGAGCTTAGCCGAGTAAATGCTGATCTTGGTCGACTTGGTGGGTTACTTAAACTGTGGTTAGCTAACGATCCACGCACAGTTGATTTTTCACCCTCATTGATCAAAACGTTGCTTGCTAAAATAGAATCAACCAGACAAGAACTAAGAAATATTATGGATAGAATCTTGGACAAATAAATTTATGGTTTCCTAAATATCTGTATCAGTTAAAAGTACGAGTTTTCAATATCAATAATCAGTTAAAATTGAGGTGGGCAAATGAAGTTAATGCTCCGAGTATTTTCATCACCGAGAGGGATTTTAGCAGCTAAAAAATCATTAGCAGCTTCCTTCCTGGCGTCCATCATGGCATTACCGGCGACAGCCGGTATCCCTGTAATCGATGGTACTAATGTGGTGCAGACCACAATCAGCGCAGCCAACAACGTTCAGGCTGTGGCTAAACAGATCCAGCAGTACCAAACGCAGCTGCAGCAGTATGAAAACATGCTGAAAAATACAGTCGCACCTGCGGCATATATCTGGGATCAGGCCAATTCGACCATCAACAAATTGTTGCAGGCGCAGGACACCCTTAATTACTACAAAAATCAAGCCGGAAGTCTTGATTCATATCTGAAACGTTATCAGGACGTGAATTACTACCGCTCATCACCGTGTTTTAACAGTAATGTTGAATGTACTACGGATGAAATTAGCGCACTGCGTAAAGCTGAGCAGAACAGTTCTGAGGCACGTAAAAAGGCCAATGACGCCGTGTTTAAGGCTCTCGACGAACAGCAGGAAACACTGCAAAGCGATGCTGATAACCTTGCAGATTTGCAAACTCAGGCAACCAGCGCACAAGGGCAAATGGAAGCTATTCAGGCCGCTAACCAGCTTGCCAGTGCTCAAACGAACCAGTTGCTGCAAATCCGCTCGCTTCTGGTATCCCAACAAAACGCTGCAGCAACACTGGCACAGGCTCAGGCCGATAAAGAGGCCCAACAAATAGTAGCTGATGAAAAAGCGTTAGCTGGCAAGAACACACCAAGCCCGAAGCGAATTTGGTGAGGGATAGCTGAATGAAAGATAAACTTTTGGTCATTTTTATTCTAATCATTCCATTGATTCTATGCTCTTGCGATAAAAAAGATGAAGATTGTTTATCGACGCCAGAGAATAAATTGAACGAACATAACTATGATAAATGTGCCCTGCGCAGTAATAACAATCCTAGCCCTAAGCGAGAATGGTAATTATGAGAATAGTAAGCAAACTCACTTTTTTGGGAATGATTTTTTTGTTTTCTGTAAATGCTTATGCTGGTCAATTAGATAGTAGCGGATTACTTGATACGTTATTAGATAGGTTTCAGCAAGTAGCCAGCACATGGTCATTAGTAATTGGTGATTATGCAAATTGGCTCTTCTGGGGGCTGGTATTAATAAGTATGGCTTGGACATTTGGTATGTTGGCGATGCAAGGGGAAGGTTTAACCAGTGCACTTGCAGAGATAGTTCGTTTTTTTGCCGTGATTGGTTTTTTTTATTATCTTTTAATCAACGGCCCAGCCATATCACAATCTATAATTAACTCAATGAGACAACTTGCAGCAAATGCTTTAGGAACAAGTACTGGTATTTCACCCTCCAGCATAGTTGATATGGCTTTTGTGATATTAACAAAGGTCAGTTCAGCAGCATCAATTTGGTCTCCAATGATTTCGACCATTATGATAACCGTCGCGATAATAGTATTAGTAGTAATGGCACTTATCGCGATAAATATGCTAATAATGTTAGTTTCTGCTTGGGTGTTGTGTTATGCAGGAGTTATTTTGCTTGGGTTTGGTGGCTCAAAATGGACTTCTGATATAGCAATAAATTACTTACGCACAGTATTATCGATTGGTGTTCAGTTATTTACGATGACATTAATTATTGGGATTGGGCAATCATTTATAGATCAGTATTTTTCTATTATTAAAAATGATATTCCTGATCTTAATAGTCTTATTGTTTTACTTCTGGCGTCAATTATTCTTTTAGTATTGACGAATAAATTACCGTTGTTGTTATCAGGCGTTGTAGGAGGAGCGTCCTTACAAGGGATCGGTGGTTTTGGAGCAGGTATGATTACTGGCGCTGCTACTACTGCAATCAGTGGCGCTGGGGCAATGGCAATGAGCGCTACAGCTCAAGTCAGTGGTGGTGCTTCCGCTCTAAAAGCAGCATTTGAATCTGCACAAGCGGCGATGGCCGAAGAATCTGGTTCTGGTGATAGAGGTGGTTCAGGTGGAGGATTTGGCGGCGGGGAAGATACCGGTTCCGTAGATACTTCTGGAGGACAACCATCAGGCGGTTCCGGTGGTTCTTCTGCAGGGAGCAATGCAGGTAGCTTCAGCGGAGGAAGCCAAGGGTTTGCTTCATCATTCTCACGAGCTGGCCGCATGGCTTCTCACATGGCGAGCGGACTGTCTAATGGAGCTGCGGAGTATCAGATGATGAAGGGAAGTACTAATTCTATCCGAACACAACAGACCGTTGGTGGGGAAATAGCGAATCAAATACGTAAACACACAGCCGATCGTCAGAGTAACCACGAACAGGATGAGTTTGAGGGTGATAGTTTAACTGGCAGTAAAAAATCTTGATTTAGGCGCGTCAGTTAGCGCGGTAACGTTAACTGACGCTTCCACTAACCACCTGTAAGGAGGTGGATAATGGCTGATTATAATAGCTTTGTTTTGGAAGGAATAAAAATTATTTTTGCCGATAACAACAAGGAGTTTATTAAAGAGATTTGTGAACCATTGATAAATATTCTATGTATCGAAGAGTATTATTCTGCTACCGGAATTTATAATTATGATGATGCTGATGTGCAAACTGAGTTACTTAAAAATGCATTAAGGGACTATAAAATAGCTCACTAGTGAGAAGAGGCTAACTAAATGTTAGCCTTTTTTATTTTGATTTTTAGATTGTTCAATGTGATAATTTAATACTTCTCTCTTTGCCTCTTCATAGGTTAGCTCTCCATTGATTACCTTACTTTTTATTTCATTAAAAAATGAGGAGCCTTTGGGATCTTTACTTGATAAAAAAAGACTGGCTTCAGCTCTCCGAAAAGCTTCTTTCCTTGCTTCTATAGAAAATGAATTAGCAGGGTTATTTTTGTTCATAAGTTGAAGTGCCTTTATTATTTATATTCGAGATGTTTTTATCTACAAGAGTTAGTCTTAACTCCGAGAATTTATTTCCTGATATTTTATAACACTGATTTTCATTTTTTTCAATATAAAGAGATTTGCTTTCTGAGCTACCACATGTCGTAGATGTTCTTGCATCGAGAAAAATAAACTTTTCTTGAAATCTTTCAATGTATTTCATTGCTGTCATGCTAATAATAAAAAGAGCAACTGACACAGCAAAAAGGGATAAGCCTGATACTAAACGATTAAAATTAAATTTCCTTTTAATAACTAATGAACTAGCTAAATTGACCATGTTATAGGGGACCATAATTATAAGTCCTATTAATATTATTTTTTCAGGAAGATTGTTCACCTGTATATGATGTTGAGCCAAGCTTCCAATATATACTGAAATCATAGAGGATATTACTATTTTTGCTGGGGATACATCTCGCAAAAATATGTATATATAGACTGTAATTGCACAAATCATTGCCCCTATTGGAAATGAGAGCATGAAAGCATAAGCTAATGTCGAGTAATTAAGGTTTTCTGGGACTATACCATAAGCTATGTCAAGCTTAAACTTTGCGATCCATAAGCATACGGAATATGTAAAGCCAGTTACGCCCCATTTAACTACTGCATTATTAAATACTTTATTTAATAAATCACGATATCCTATGTATACACTGGTTAATAAAGCTATAGATGATAGGAAAATTGGAGCGGCAATGTATATATTTTCTAGCCATAATGGGTTTTCTACAATCAAGTATCCAAAAGGTATTAAGTATATTATAGCCAATAGTTGAGGGTTGTTTAATTTTGGTGATGCATCAACTAACTTATTTTTATAATCCATACAACGTCCTTATTTCAACTTTAACGCCAAATCTTCAGCTTTTGGATGATAATACCGCATTAGCATTCTTGGATCTTTATGTCCTGTAATTTTGGTTAGTTCATGCATAGGGAAAATTTCAGCAAGTCGAGAAGTTGCTTCATGTCGAAGGTCATGAAATCTTAAATCTTTAAGGAAAGATTCATCACATAATGAGTTTGTTTTCTCGTATCGTTCTCTGGCTCGTTTTACAGCTCGGTCAAAAGCTCGGGTAATCGCGTCTGCACGCATATCAAAAACCTTATCAGCAGCTGGCTTAGAATGTTCCTTGAGACTGGACAGTATCGTAATGGCTTTCGTTGATAAAGGGACATCGCGGGCATTACCATTCTTAGTATCCGGCAGATGTGCAACTCGCCGATCAAGATCGATAAAGCGCCATCGAAGCTCTGCGATTTCGCTACGGCGCATGGCTGTCTCTAACGCCAGAAGAATGATTGCTGGCAATACTAATGAATGTGTTGCGGCGATGATATGTTCGATCTCGTTGGCTATTTGCTTTCCTGACGTAACACCGGTTTTCTCAGAAACTACAGGCAGCGCTTCCAGGCGTCTGGTCCTGGAGTTCTTGGGTTGGGGTTTGCGAATGGCCTCTACGGGGTTCAGCAGGCTCTCCATGCCCCATTCTTTCCGCGAAACATTGAATACATGAGAAAGTAAGGCCAAACGCCTTAAAACGGTTGCAGGAGCATAGATTTTCAACCATTCATCTCTCAGCTTGGCGACATCGGCACTCCTGATGCTGGCCATATAGTTTTTCGCCAGCTGAGTGCCTTTTAGTATCCGCACCAATGATCGGTCTTGCACTGCCCCTTTTTTGTCGGGAACAATCTCTTTTTCATATCGCGTTAGGGCTTCATACAATGTCGTAGATTCCGCTTCGCTGCGGCTAAGCCAAACTCCTCTCGCCATTTCTGACTCGATCATTTTGGCCCAAGCTTCTGCTTCTACTTTGGTGTTAAAGGTTTTGGTTTGAGAGGGAAAACCACGTTTACGGATTTGAGCTTCCCATTGGTAGTTACCACGTTTGCGTATAGTCGCCATTTCTGTCTGATTCCTAACGAACTGTGGCAATATTGTGGCAAAAAATCCATTTAAATTCGATAGGTATTGATTTTACAAGATCAATTTACGCATTCGTAATGCGAAGGTCGTAGGTTCGACTCCTATTATCGGCACCATCTCAAGTTCCTCAAACGTCCGTATTCATCCATAAATACACTGATTTATAACGACTTTATTGCTTTTTTGTCCATCACCGTCCGTAACCATCCAGTAGAATCCGACACTGAATGTGTATAGGATTGTGTATATGTTCCTGTTCGGTCTTGGATTCCTATCCACATGCCTTTAAACGATATGCAGATTCGCCGCGCTAAGCCTGAAACTAAAGCCTATACACTCGGAGATGGGCAAGGGTTGTCATTGCTAATTGAACCTAATGGAAGCAAGAGCTGGCGGTTCCGTTATCGTTTTGCCGGTAAGCCAAAAATGATCTCGCTGGGTGTGTATCCGACGATCACACTTGCAGATGCCAGTTCTCGTCGTGATGATGCCCGAAAACTTGTGGCAGAAGGAAAGAACTGTGATCCTACCCGCGTAATATGGGCACAACCCTAAGCGAGGTTCTGGTTTTCAAATTGTTCCGGACTGAGACCGCCACAGGCACTGTGACGACGCCACCGATTGTAATCACACTCACTATAATTAAACACTGCTGTCCGCATTATTTCCCGGCTGACAAAGTCCTCTCCGTGGATACATTCCACCTTCAGCGTATGGAAGAAGCTTTCCGCACAGGCATTGTCGTAACAACAACCTCTGGCGCTCATACTTCCCCGCAGATTATGGCGTTTCAGTAAGCTCTGATAATCCGTTGAACAGTACTGACCGCCTCTGTCTGTATGCACGATGACATTTTCCGGACATTTACGCCGCCACAGCGCCATCTGTAACACATCGCAGGCAAGCTGTGCTGTCATCCGCGAGGACATCGACCAGCCAATGACTGACCGCGACCACAGATCGATAACCACGGCCAGATAAAGCTAGCCTTCACCAGTGCGAAGATACGTAATGTCACCCACCCACTTCTGATTCGGGCCGCTGGCGTAAAAGTCCTGCTTCAGCAGATTCTCTGAGACTGGCAGATCATGTTTGCGGTAACTGACCGGACGGAACCGGCGCGAGGCTTTCGCCCGCAGCCCCTGCCGACGCAGACTGGCCGCCACGGTTTTCACGTTGAACTGGTAACCCTGAGCACGAAGCTCATCCGTCAGGCGTGTGCTGCTTGCGTGGCTTTTTGGTGGTTGATGCTGGTTTTGTCATGTGAGTCACTTCTTACTTGTGAGTTTACTCACTTAGTCGCGTGTCCACTATTGCTGGGTAAGATCAATGGCCTCGCTGACCGGTCATGACATGAACGCCGTGCATATCCAGGATCTTCTGGCGGTGGATACGTTTATTCCCCGCGCGGTGCAGGGTGGCATTGCCGGGGAATGTTCAATGGAAAACGCCGTTGGCATTGCGGCGATGGTGAAATCCGATCGCTTACAGATGCAGGCTATCGCCAGCGAGCTAAGCGCCCGGTTAAATACCCCAGTTGAAGTCGGTGGTGTGGAAGCCAACATGGCTGTGGCTGGCGCGTTAACGACGCCTGGATGCGCCGCTCCGCTGGCGATCCTCGATTTAGGCGCAGGATCCACCGATGCCGCCATTATCAATAACGATGGCGTAGTACAGCGTTGTCGCCGGGCAGGGTAATATCCGTGGTACTGAAGGCCCGCGCAATGCGGTGGCGACCGGGCTGGTTTTAGCCGGAGAAGCCAAAAAATAGTGCAGAAAATAGCCGCGAAAGCGTTTAGCTGCGGGGTAAGTCAAAGAAAGGCGATGTTCTCTTTGATATCCCGGCGGAGTTGGGTACATAGTATCAAGGTGTCTCTCACGTGGTTAATTTTAAGGATAAGAGCATGCCAACAGCAATTGAAAAAGCCTTGGATTTTATTGGTGGTATGAATACTTCGGCGTCAGTGCCCCATTCAATGGATGAAAGCACCGCTAAGGGAATTCTAAAGTATTTGCATGACTTAGGTGTGCCAGCGAGTCCGGAAGTTGTGATGGCACGGGGTGAGCAGGAGGGATGGAATCCTGAGTTCACGAAAAAAGTGGCCGGATGGGCAGAAAAAGTCGCCTCCGGTAACCGCATCCTTATCAAAAACCCAGAGTATTTTTCGACCTATATGCAGGAGCAGCTCAAAGAACTCGTGTGAGCTGACTATCGAATAAAACGCTAACGGACGTTTCCATCTAAGGATGGCGGCGTCCAGAAGGGGTTGCCAGTGACAGTTTTGGACTGCCGATTCATTTCTTTTCGTCAAATTAATGTCTATATATTTATTGAATAAATATATAGTTCATAACTTACTACGTTGCCATTACCGCGTCATTCTTAGATGATCTACATTTCATAAAACACTTGATTCCATTTTGTCTCTATTAAGAAAAATAAAATGTGAACGCTGTCAATTCTGCAAACGTAAAAGATAAATATTGTATACACGGATGTTTGTTGGCAAACAGGCAGATGGCAATCAGGATCTTTTACGGAACATTGTGTATGAAAAATAATATTGAAGAGACAATAGGTAAGTACTTGCCTGTTTTAATGATATTACCTCTGGCGGGTTTGGCAGAGTTAGCTTCTTTATATTCAATCCAGGCTTTATTACCAAAGTTAAGTGAGGTTTATAATATCCCATTGAATCAGGTAGGGATGATTTTGTCTGCTGAGGTGGGGTTTCTGGCATTAGCCATGTTATTTAGCGGCACGTTATCTGACCGTTTTGGGCGAAAGCCAATCATTTTTTATTCGTTGCTGGCAGGAGGTATTTTAACTCTACTGTGCGCAACTGCATCATCATGGCCGATGCTGGTGGTATACCGCGCTTTGCTCGGCATTGCAGTAAGTGGTATTACGGCGGCCGTTACAGTCTATATCAGTGAAGAAGTCTCTCCTGCTTTGGCAGGGATTGTTACTGGATATTTTATTTTTGGCAATTCGCTAGGGAGTATGTCTGGTCGTGTGTTTGCAACTTTGATGATGGAGCATGTATCTATAGATACGATTTTCTTTATCTTCGGTGGTGTTCTGATTGCTATGGCACTCGCGGTGAAGTTGTTTCTCCCGACATCCCGACAGTTTGTTCCTACACCTTCACTACAGCTTGGTGCAGTGTTGAAAGGCGGGTTGGAACATTTTAAGAATATCCGCGTATCATTATGTTTTGTCATTGGATTTATTCTTTTCGGCTCTTTTACGTCCATCTTTAATTTTCTGGCGTTTTACCTGCATCGACCGCCTTATGAGCTGAGCTACACCTGGATAGGTTTGATTCCAGTTAGCTTCTCATTAACTTTTTTTCTTGCGCCATATGCTGCCCGTGTCGCGTTGAATATTGGGTCGATGAATGCGCTCAGTATGCTGATCATCTGTATGATGGTCGGTGCATTTCTCACGCTAATCGCCCCTTCTCTGTGGGTTTTCATTTCAGGTATCGTTTTACTGTCAGTCGCATTTTTCTCTGCTCATTCCACCGTATTAGCCTGGGTCAGTTCACGGAGTCCAAACGCAAAAGGACAGGCGACATCGTTTTATCTGCTTTGCTACTACTCTGGCGGTGCAGTAATGGGGTATTTAAACGGGTATCTTTTCTCCTGGCAGGGATGGAATGCTATTGCGGCATCATGTCTGATGATGCTGGGGATAGGATTATTTATCTGCCGGTTTATTTTCGCAAAATATGAGAAACAACCGCAAATCAAAAAACAGTCAGTTCAGGAGAGTTTCTGATTATAGACACGAAGTGTGTTTTTATACTTTCCATAATGGAATCATCATTTTTTCATTAATGTGTCACTATAGCTAAAAGCTTAAATTGTGAATATTTGGCTACCCGGATATTCGTTGCTCCAGGAATATATATGTCTGCTAAAACGCTGTATGAAAAATTAGTTGAGTCACATACCATTCGTGAACTTGATAACGAAGGACATGTTTTACTTTATATTGATCGTTCAATACTGAATGAATATACCAGCCCGCAGGCATTTAGCGGGTTAAGAGAACGCGGTCGCACCGTTCGGCACCCCGACACGTTTTTATTGAATATTGACCATGTTAATCCCACGCGGTCGCAACGGGATGTCTTAATGACCGATCCGGGAGGACAGCTACAGGTTGATTACTTTCGGGAAAATGCCGCTGACTTTGGCATCACATTATTTGATGTGCTGGATCCGCGTCAGGGGATTGAACACGTGGTTGCTCATGAACAAGGGCTAGTGATGCCTGGCATGGTGATCGCCGCCGGGGATAGTCACACGACAACCTACGGTGCATTTGGCGCGCTGGGCTTTGGTATCGGGACGTCGGAAATTGAACATCTGCTGGCCACGCAGACGCTGGTTTACCGCAAGCTCAAAACCATGCGCGTAAGTGTTCAGGGAGAGCTACCTTTCGCCTGTTCCGCAAAAGATATTGTTCTTGAATTGCTTGAACGTATTGGCGCTGATGGCGCGACGGGATATGCCATTGAATTTGTGGGTGAGGCCATCAGCGCGTTGAGCGTTGAAGGACGAATGACGCTCTGCAACATGGCGGTAGAAGCGGGGGCGCGTGGTGCCATTATTGCGCCGGATAAAAAGGTTTTTGACTATATCTACGGTAAACCGCAAATGCCTGTAGGTGAACTCTGGCAGCAGGCATTGCTGGAATGGTCACAGTTGAGCAGCGATGCTGATGCGGTATTTGATAAGACGGTGGCGATCAACTGCCATGATCTTGAGCCTAAAGTCACCTGGGGAATCAGTCCGGATCAAACAGGTTCCATCACCGGACGTGTCCCTTTCCCGGAACAGGAAACCAATCCGCTTAAACGCCTGGCGCTTGAGAAGGCCCTTCATTACATGGGATTAACGGCTGGCATGTTGCTGAAAGATATTCGTATCTCTCACGCTTTTATTGGTTCATGCACAAATGGTCGCATTGAGGATTTGCGTGCCGTTGCGAAGGTGCTTGAAGGGCGCAAAATCGCCAGCCATGTTCGCGGGATCATTGTGCCTGGTTCAACAATGGTAAGACGCCAGGCGGAAGAAGAAGGACTGGCGAAAATCTTTATTGCTGCCGGTTTTGAATGGCGGCAGTCGGGTTGCTCAATGTGCCTTGCGATGAATGAAGATGTGTTGTCGCCCGGCGATCGCTGTGCATCAGGTACGAACCGTAATTTCCCTGGACGACAGGGCGCTGGAGCAAGAACGCATTTGATGAGCCCGGCGATGGTTGCGGCGGCGGCGGTAGCGGGGCATCTGGTCGATGTTCGGTCATTACTTCAGGCAGGGGAATAAGATGGATACGTTTAAGCAAATCAGCGGGCGAATTGCGCCGATGCTGGAACCGAATATCGACACTGATGTGATTATGCCAAAACAGTTCCTGAAAGGGAGCGATCGCCAGGGGCTGGATAAAGGGGTGTTTTTCGATCGTCGCTTTATGGCTGGCGGCCAACCAAATCCTGATTTTATTCTGAACATGCCGGGCTGGCAGAGCGCGACATTCCTGCTGGTTGGCCCCAATTTTGGCTGTGGATCGAGTCGTGAACACGCCGTATGGGGATTAAAACAACTGGGAATACGGGGGCTGATAGGTAGCACATTTGCAGGCATTTTCGATGATAACTGCCAACGCAACGGGATCCTCACGGTCTCATTAGATGAACCTGCTTTGGCGCGCCTGGCGCAGCTTGCCGCGAGTGCTGATACCAATTCTATCACTGTTTCACTCGATCGCTGCGAAATTACGACGGCAGAGGAAACGATCTCCTTTGTGATCAGTGAACTCAAACGGGCGATGCTGGCCGCAGGCGAAGATGCGATAGCCTGGACATTGCAATACTTGCCGGAGATTGAAAATTTTGAGGTTGCGCATTATTCACGGCGGCCGTGGTTAAAACGCCCTGCATCTCCGCGCGGTTAAGGAAGAAGACTGCAATGAAACTGGTTCAATATCTTGTGAACGGTGGCAAACGCTACGGCATTATGCAGGAAACCGGAATAATTGATCTCTCGCAGCGGCTTGGCGACAAATATCCCACTTTGAAATCTCTACTGTGCGCTAATGCGCTGACGGATGCGGCGTTATGGTGTGATGAGCCGGCGGATTATTACTACCAGGAAGTCACTTTTCTGCCGGTGATTGACGATCCGCAGAAGATCATCTGTGTCGGAATGAATTACGCCGATAAGCGTATTGAGTTTAATGAAACCAACCCGGCCCCAACCCTTTTTGTCCGCTTTGCGGATTCTCAGACCGGGCATAATGGCCTGCTGCTGAAGCCTGAAAATACCAATGAGTTCGACTACGAAGGTGAATTAGCCGTAGTGATTGGGCGGCGATGCTCCCGGGTCAGCGCTGAGGATGCTTTAGATTATGTCGCCGGATACAGCTGCTATATGGATGGTTCAGTGAGGGACTGGCAGCATAGCTGGTTTACGGCTGGAAAAAACTGGCCTTCGACAGGATCATTCGGTCCGTGTCTGGTGACCACAGACGACATTCCCGATCCCCAGATGCTACGTTTACTGACACGACTAAACGGGCGGGAGGTGCAGAACGAATCTACGGCAAATATGATCCATCCTATCGCTTCACTCATTGCTTATATAAGCACCTTTACTCTGCTTTCCCCTGGCGACACGATCCTCACAGGGTCGCCTGGTGGAGTGGGCAAAAAACGCGTTCCACCGCTGTTTTTACACGATGGTGATGTTATTGAAGTTGAGATTGAACATATTGGAACCCTGCGTAATGTCGTCCGGGATAGCCGTTATTTAACATCATCTGTTAGCTGGCATGATGGGAGAAAGTGATGAGTACACTGATTGAATGCGGCGCCTCTCCGTTTATTCCGGGGTTTGCGCTCAAGGATGTTCGTCTGGAAAATGGTCTGACGGTAAGAGTGGCTATCGGAGGCAGCGGTTCACCTTTGGTACTGCTACATGGGCATCCGCAGAATCATACAACATGGCGGAAAGTCGCACCGACATTGGCGCAAAATCATACAGTCATTTTGCCGGATTTGCGTGGCTATGGCGACAGCGATAAACCAACGAGCGATCCGGCGCACCGTACCTATTCAAAGCGCACCATGGCGCAGGATATCGTCATGTTAATGGACGCGCTCGGCTTTTCCCGTTTTGCCTTCGTAGGGCATGATCGTGGCGGACGCGTAGGACACAGGCTCGCGCTGGATTATCCGGATCGTGTGACCTGTTGTACTTTTATCGACATTGCTCCAACCGCGACGATGTACGCCTTGACCGATAAATCCTTTGCTACGCGTTACTTTTGGTGGTTTTTCCTGATTCAACCTTTCCCGTTACCCGAAACGATGATTGCGCACGATCCGGCATTTTTTCTGCGTAAGCATATTTCTGGCCAGCTAAAAATAGAGGGCGCGACCTCGCAGGAAGCATTCAATGAATACCTGCGCTGTTACCAGAACCCTGAGATGATCCACGCGATCTGTGAGGACTACCGGGCTGCTGCGACGATTGATTTGGACGATGATGCCGCAGATACGTCGGCGCGTATCCGGTGTCCGTTACAGTTGCTGTGGGGAGGGCTGGGAACGGTAGGGCAACTATATGATGTGGTTGGTACCTGGAAAGAAAAGGCGCTAAACGTTCAGGGGGAAGCATTGCCTTGCGGACACTCCCCGCAGGAAGAGTGTCCTGAGTACTTTATCCAGAAACTTCAGTCCTTTTTACATTCAGTGTTATAACTCGGTCATCCTTTGCAACTTCGCACTGATGCTATGAAAACGACACCTGTAGGAAAAAAACATCGCCAGCCCCTTGAGGGCTGGCCTTCTGTTGAAGATCTTTTCGTTTTTGTCACCGTTGCTCGCAACGGTGGATTTGCCCGGGCAGCGCTGGAACTGGGGTTATCTCCCTCCTATATCAGCAAACGTATCGCTATCCTTGAAAAATGTCTCAACGCCCGGCTTTTTTTTCGAAATAACAGAGTGATGCGTCTCACACCGGAAGGCGAAAATGCGCTGTGTGGGGCTATGCAGGTCGTCAGTGAAATGGATGGTTTTGTCAGTCGTCTGGATAATCAACGTGGTGTGTTGGCTGGTAATATCACCATCAACTGCTCATTTGGTTTTGGGCATAAATAT
Organism: Salmonella sp. SAL04202; assembly: GCF_046550775.1. NCBI lineage: Bacteria > Pseudomonadati > Pseudomonadota > Gammaproteobacteria > Enterobacterales > Enterobacteriaceae > Salmonella > Salmonella sp. SAL04202. The sequence goes on from NZ_JBGDXK010000001.1 coordinate 61,406, forward strand.
GTCGCAGAGGCGCTGTCGTCATTTATGATCGCCTATCCTGATATTACGGTAAAACTCACGCTAACGGATCGTGAAGTGGATCTGGTGGAAGAGGGAGTCGATATTGAAATTCGCGTTGGGGATGATATCAACGAATTGTATATCGCACGGCAGTTAGCCACTAATCGACGGATCCTGTGTGCTTCCCCTGAATACCTCGAACGCCACGGCAAGCCAGAGTCTGTTAGTGCGCTTGTGCAGCACGATTGCCTAATGATTCAGGAAAAAAACTCGGCATTTGGCAATTGGATATTAACGGACGGTAAGCAGCAGACACATTGCCGACTAAACGGTTTTCATTCTTCCAACAGCGGCAGTGTGGTGCTTATTTGGGCCCTGAAAGGCCATGGCATTACATTGCGGTCGGAATGGGATGTTGCGCAGTATATTGAACGAGGTGAGCTGGTTCGCGTGTTGCCTCAGTGGTATCAGGAAGCGAATATTTGGGCTGTATATACCCGGCGTTCATCAAGTTCTGATCGTATCAAAATCTGCATTGATTTCCTCACGGAGCATCTTGCACAATGCTTGCCAGGCGGTAAAGCACCGGGCGTACTGTGATCAGTCGGCGCTAACTGTCGTGGCGCCAGATGCTCTGACTTACGTTTACTGTTAGGTGTTCTTTTTGCCAGCACCCAGTAGCTTTTAGGGCGTTGCGTTGGTGGCGCGGTTTTGTTTCCGCTATCGTGGCGAAGTTATCTTTTATCCCACCACGCGGCCCAACCTCCACATAGATACCTCCATTATTACCGGATTTCTCACTTGGTTTTAACGTCATATTTTATCTCCTGATTTTTGGGTGACGATTATCGGAGGTTGAGGATTCTATTGGTATCGGCTGGATGGCATTGTAAGTATCACACACTCACTCCATAACAATCAGATTGATTGAGCGACTACTTTAGCTCAATAGATATGTGTTCATCTTAAGCGTATTATCGCAGGTTGGCAATTAAAATCCTTTTAAAAAACAATACCATACATCAATTCAATATGCTGATTTTTCGAGGTTTTCTCAAATTTAGTTATGCTTATGTAATGCTACCTGACTGACTAAAAGTAATGCTCTTTTCACACAAAAGCCTTAACAGAGGAAACGCAATATTACGTGACTTAATGCCTCTGCTCATTCTCATTAGTTATACCAATGTAATGTTTTCTCACAGCAAAAGAGAAGCAGCTACCTGTGCAGCATTATAGGCGGAAAATCCATTAGGGGTATTACCAAAGATGAAATAGAAAATTAATATTATTAATTAAATGAATATGAAACAGGTATTGTTCCTGTTATCGTTACAACCTTTTCTGTCATAACAATCTTCTCATTTTCTTTCTCGCATACTTGCTGAGCATGGTATAAATGTCTATGAGGACGTCAGTCCGCAAAGTATTCGTTCTGCATGGTATGCCTTTCGCTATTCTCAGGGGGGTGAAATGAAAGTTTTCTTTGATGGAGTCTATATAAGTATATGAAATTGATAATAATTCTCCTTCTCGCGCTATTCCCGTTATGTTCATCTGCCAGCAATCATTATGCCCTTGTTTTTGAAAATAACACGATACTGCTTGTTTTAAATCTTAAATGTTCCCCCTGTGATTTAAACTGCGCAAATATTCAATATCAGCTTTTCAATAAAGAGACGGAGTCTGTTATTTCAGGGGGTGCTAAGCCTGTGACAACGGGCATCGAAAATAATTTTCGTGGTTATATGATGCGTAATAATAATACGTCCTACACATTAATTGAATCAGATAATAAAAACGTATGGGATATGTCTGTTGAGGAGAAGGGAACTCAACAGAACAAAGATACCGTGCAAAAAGTAAAATATCAGCTTAATGCTATTTTTGACAATGGTACATGCTGAGTCTGGCTTGCCTCAGGGATACGATCGTATCCCTGAATATTTCCCATCAAAACTCAGGAGTAAAATCATTCTCACTAATATATTTTTCCAGTATGGCGGTATATTGTCGCCAGTTCCCGGAGTCATTGATTACTGCATAATTTATCGATGCTCCCGGCGTTGGCGAGCGTGTTAGCGGCACATCAAGTGCTGTTTTCGGCGCAACCATGATATCGCCGATACTTTTCTTGTTATCCATCGTTAACGTTAAACTCATATACCACGAGGTGGGGTTAACTATCCGTATAGTATTCTCTTTAGCAATAAAGCGTAATTTTTTCTCCTCCGCTTCCGTTGGCGCTTTTAATCCGGTCGGGCGAATTAAAATTTTTAGTCGCAAACGAAGCGGTAATACCAGTTTTCGCGGGTGGTTTTTAATGTCATGGGGGAGTGGCGGTATCTGATAAATGTTTAGCCAGAAGAGACTCTCCCGGTCCGTTGCAAGCTGCTGGCGGGAACTCAGGAGCAGGCGAAGCGTTCTCAGTTCTCCTGGCTGCATTTTAAATACCGGCGGCAGCGCCACTAGCGGCGTTTTGCTGTTATCCGGAGAGGCGTCAATGTTTCCGGCGTCGGTCCATACCTGTAACAGCATCGGCGTTGTATTATCGTTGGATAATGTCAACGATTGAGCGACCTCATCTGAAGCAAAAATAATTCGGGTTCTGTCAATATTAACGGCGGCTTGTGCCGGGCCATACCATCCCGTCAACCCAAGTAGCGTTAATATGACTTTACTGAAAACTAACCACTGCCTGTAATTGCGCATTCACGCTTCCTGCCGTTACTGTTTGTCCGCCGATCGCCTCAAGCGAGGCAGTAAAATCACCGCTGTAGGTTTCTACTGAACCGGATGATACCCGTGTGGTTAAATCTTTATAGCCATACCAGCCTCGGGCGTTGCCAGTGCCTGTCTTGATCCGATCGGGTAACAGGTTAATCGGCGTACCGGCATCGTTATAGATGCGGATACCCACTCCGGAAGCTACGCCAGGTTCGCCATAATGGGTGTCCAGTAGCCACGACAGACCGCCTGCGGATGTGGTTAGCCCCAGGCGACGCGCCGCCGCCACGGCGGTGGGTTGATTAACGACAAACCCCATTGCGACATTAGCGGCGCTGGTGGACGGGAGGGCACTGGACACTGCGCCGGACTCACATTCCAGGCTGACGTGGAAAGGCGCCTGGCTATTGCCTCCGGCGGCTAATATGCCGACGGCGACAGGGGGAATTTTCACGATCGCAGGATAATCTGTGATTTTACATAACGCGCCGCGAACATAGGTGACGCTATTATATGTACTCCATGCCCCGGGCCAATAGCTGGGCCAGCCATAATAATCGCTGGCATGATCCAGTCCCGCTTTGATCCGCTCGGTAATCAAGCCTGGGCCTTTAAACGCGATATAACCCCGAGGCTGCGTCCAGGTATCTCGGTCCATTGGATTCTGGTAGGCAAAATATTTTCTTGAGTCAATTTTAAACATCTCATATAGCACGTTGCTAAACGCGCTGGCAGGAATATAAATATATTTGTCATCCTGAAACCAACTGTCTGCGGTAAGTTGGCGTTCTTTCCAGAAACGGCTGTAATATTCGCCGGTACTGAGGTTTGTCATACGGACAGCAACATTACGCTCCACATCATAATAAGCGCCTTCTACTTCGGGAGTAAAAAATGCCCCCGCAAAAGCGCTATCGCCATTTGTCGAATACATCTCATAGAGCTTCCCGGCATCGGCGGAATCGCAGCGGTAAAGTACCTGTTTACTGGAATAGGGCGTGCCGGTGGCAGCCGTCAGGAAGTTACCGATCCCACTGGCCAATAGTGTGCCGGAGGGTTGAAATGTTTCACTATTACTGATGCTAATCACCGTTGGCAAACCGATATTACCGGTATTCGTGTCAGTTGCGCCGATCCAGTTTTGCGCCGTGTAGCCCGCTTTTATCGCCGCGTCAGAGAGCGCGCTCTTATCGGTGACTTTGATACATGACGACCATGTTCCGGCGCTGACGAACAGGCTGGTGATAAACAATAGCGTTCGGAAACTAAAAAGCATTGTGCTATTCCTTCTCGCAGATTTTGTTCAGATAGAGAAACGGTTCTTTGGTGTGAAGATCGAGTTGGTAGGCAACCCGGCAACGCTGGTTTGCCCCTGTTCCCCAGCGCACCAGTAGAGAACCCGACGGATGGGCGATACGGGCATAAATCTGCCCACTCTGGCCGACCATGCCGATGTTTGTGCCTTCACCGTTGAAAACATCAGCGCCCATTGGCGGTATGCCGCCATCCGGCATCTTCACGGAGATCAGCACCGCTTTGCCGCTGATAGTGGCGAAATTGACACGCGCGATGGCGCCGGCATAGGGCACAATCTGCTGACTTCCTCCCGTCAGTTCGGCATCGCTGCGCATCTTACGGGTGTCGAGCGTAACGTTATTGACGCGGTAAGGAGATAACGAAGGCAGAATGGCGTAACCAAAGCGATCAACCACAGCGCCCTGGCCATTTTGTACGATCGCGCCCTGCGCGCCATCGGCATGAATAAGCGCAAAGGTATCGCTGGTATAGGGGCCAGCCGTCAGACCGCCAGGGTGAAGTACCAGGGTGCCGGACGCGCCCAGCCCTTCCTGACGATAGTTATCACCCTGGTCATAGTTGGCGCGAAGTGCGCCAAACCGGGTGTTTTGTTGTAGATTACCGCCAAACGTCGTTGGCGCGCTGCTATCGCTATTACTATTGCGATAACGCTCGTAGCCGCCATAAACCGACCATGACAGGTCGCTGTTTTCACCGCTACTGCCGGTCATGGATACGGTTGAGGAACGGCTTTGACTGGACTGGTTATAATTCATGGCGACAGACGTTCTGTTTTCGCCCCAATCCAGCGGTATAGAGACATTAAACGACATTGTGGTTTCGGTATATTTTTGTCGGCTACTCACGTCCAGTGGTTCGTTAACGCCGTGATAAAAGCGATCGTAATCCCAGGTGGTGCGCTGTCGTGCGATATTCACCCCGTAGCTTATATTCCGCCACTGGTTGCTATATCCCATTTGTAGCTGTGTTATACGCGATTGGTTATTGTAGTAGTCTGCGGTGCTGGCGCTGAGGTTAAGCGTGCCAAGCCGTCCTAACGGCTGGCTTACCGTCGCGGACAGGCGATTGCGCTGATGCAGCGTGTCGGAGTAGTAATCAATCCCCGTTTTTGCTTCCCGGCGTACGCCGAGCACGTCCTGAAGATCGCGAAAGCCGTTGGTTGAATAACGATAAGCCGCCAGTACCAGGTTAGTGCCGGTGGTAAACGTTTTGCTGTAACTGAGTTCCGCGCGCCAGCCTTGCTGGCGATCGTTATGCTCTGCGCGCGCATTCGACCAGGTGGCGTTAAGGCCGAACGCGCCCATACCGGTGGCCCAGACACCGCCCGCCAGCCATGCCTGGTAACGCTGCGCAATTCGTGAACCGAGGTTGAGGGTAATGGTGTTATTAACGCCGTGCTGGAACGTTCCCTCAAAGAAACGATTTTCAATATCGTAGTACTGACGGACCCTGCCGAAGGCCAGCGAATAGTGCCAGTTACCGGGACGTACCGAATCCGGCACGGAAGAATAAGGCACGGTGAAACGTGAGGTTTTACCGCTGGCCTCGATAACCTCTACCTCCAGATCGCCTTGATAACGGGTGTTGTACAGATCGTCAATATAAAATGGGCCCGGCGGAACGTTGGTTTCATAAATCACTTTCCCCAGTTGTTTTACTACCACGTGCGCGCTACTGGCCGCTACGCCCCGAACTTCCGGCGCATAACCGCGTTTGCCCTGCGGGCGCATCCGCTCGTCGGTGACTAGTTTAGCTCCGTTAAAAGACAGACTGCCGAATAAGCTGGAGTCCGTATAGCTATCGCCCAGCGACAGAATACTGTTAATAGACGCGACAGGTCTTTGCACCCAGGTTCGAACGCTATTATAGCGCCAGGCGCTTCCGCTCTGGTTGCTATTGGCATAGCGCAGATTACTTTGATGACGGACCTGCCAAAGTCCGAGGTTAACGCCCATGTTTAAACCGCTCCATAAGTATTGGTAGCGATAATGGCTGTCGGTATTTTCGGTGTGGGTCCAGTTTGTGTTATGGCGTAAAAACAGCGCCAGCGCGCCGCTATCCCACTCTGAAGGGGAGATATAACCGCGCGGTTTGTGCGTAAGTTCGGTCATTGGAATCGTCAGCAACAGGCGAAGTGTGGCGCTATCAAATTGCCAGCCGGCATGAGGTACCCACTCCCTGAGCGGGCGACACTCGGTCGCAGCGCCGGTCGCGGGGAGTGATTTTATCTGTGCCGCTTTCATCACCGATAAGGGCAGGCAGGGTTCCGTCTGTTGACCCTCTTTTACAGCATCAAATCGAATATTAGTGCTCGCTGTTACCAGCGTGCCATTAACGTAAACGTCGGCAAGATAGTCTCCGGAAGGCGTTTGCTGTTCATTAAAACGGGCAATATTTTGTCCGTAAGTGGCCCCCTGAAGTAGCGCAGGATCAAAATAATACTCTTCACCCTGCGCGGAGCCTGAGCAAACTATGGCGATCAATAGCGCAAGGCTTTTGCGGTTCAAATTAATGGTGGGGGACATCGTAGCTCTCGCTTATCCTTGCGCCCAGGTCGTTAACCAAAGTAACGGTGACTGTACCGGAGAAGGATTTGAGTGACCGTTTGCCCGGCAGCCACCAGGTTTGACTGGAAAAAGGGGCAATCATGTCAGCATCCAGGTTATACGAAGCGCCGTTCACTTTTACATTCAGGTTACTTAAAGAGGCAAACCAGGGCTGCGGATTAACAATAACAATACCGCTTTTTCCGGAACCCTTATTTACCGTTTTAATCTGTAGTTTTTTCGCCAGATTATCAGGTTTACCTAGCCCGTCAGGACGATAGAAAAGTTTTATTCTTGAGCGCAGCATCACCAACATTTTATTTTGCCCGCCGTCGCTGCCAATATTCGTTGGTGGTACCTGTAATACGTTAAACCAGAATACTGACTCACGATCCTGCGGCAATTTTTTCGTGTTGTTATAAATTACACGTACCACCTGGCCTACTTTGGGTTGAATACGAAATACCGGCGGCGTGGCAATGAACGGCATCGCGCTGCTATTTTCCGGGCTGGTATTCATATCGCCATCGTCAAACCAGGTTTGTACGATATAAGGTATTGCATCATTATTTTTTAACTGCACATCTACGGAGGAGGCTGTTGATGGGTAAATTATTCGGCTACCCAAAATAGTAACGCTCGCCCACGATGCTGTGGCGGGTAGGGCCAGCAATAGAAAAACTATTAAGTAATATAATGCGGAATGTCGGGTATCCATTTTCATCTCAACAACTCCCTGGCGATTGAAAATGGTCTGGCGTTTCAACGCCAGACCGTAGCGACAATTATTTATACGAAACGGCGTATTGAAGGGTGGCAGCGACTGTCCCAGCCTCTGCTTTCCCGGTAGAGTAATACCGCGCGGTATAAGTCGCGCTCGCTTCAGAAGCATTTGGTTCCAGCTGTAGGTCGCCGTCGCCAGTAAAGCCGCCGGTCAGATTGATTGGCTCCCCTGAAGTGTCGAGTAATTGGACTTCAACATTTTTCGCGCTGCCAGTATTACCCAGGTTACCGTTACTGGTGACCTGATTACCGACAAAGACAGTGGAAATTTTTGTTGTTTTGTCCTGAGAGCCGGTACACCCGGACAGCCCAATATCAAACGTTATTGGCCCCGCGGTTTTCCCTTGTTCTGATAAATCTTTAGTACTTACTGTTGGTAATAACACGACGGGTTTAGCCTGATTACCATTAATCACGACAGAGCATGTTTCATCAGAGACTTCCCCTTGAAAGGTGATGGTGTTATCAGAAACAGCCATCGCGCTGCTGGAGACAAGAAGTGAGCCTGTGATCATTGCTAAATATTTTTTCATAGACATATGATAATGTTCCTGTATTAATCTTTACTTTTTCAGGACGAGTGCAATTCGCCCGAATGTTTCGTGCTTATGGAGGAGTGGTAAAAATAACGATCATTAACTCTATTTTTGGATGTGAGCTATACCCTCCTGACTATTGATAATGCGATATAAAACAAACAGACTTATTTCTCTTATCATGAAATAGAGCGATAAGCGCTTTCGTCCATGCATCTCATTAGTACAACTGATAGTGTTATCATTTGATTGAGTGTAATCCGATAACAATTCTCTCCGCGTCTGAATAGATAGACTATGTTGCAATACAAACCTGCACATTTTTGCTATGTAAAATCCGCATCAGTTAAACCTCCCGATGGATAATACGATGGTGAGATTAAGGTAAATTTTCTGAAATGTGCTTCTGAAACAGTATAATTAGTCTTACTTTTTTCTTACTTTTGGCCTTTCAGAAGTTTCCTGAGTTTGCGTTAAGGTAAAGAGAAGTGTTCAGATTTGCCTATAACTGTTTGATTTGTAATGTGCAGGTAATACTTGTGTCAATTATTGTTTACTATAAGTGAGACTTATAAGTTAAACTCAGGTTAATTAGGGGGCTGAATTCTTTTTTGAGCATGATAATATGTCGTCTGAATGATGGATGCAGTTACCTTTAGGATTGTCATGAATGAAAGCATATTTTTACTTGATAAGCGTGTTGTATTTGATAGTACGAAGATGACCTTATCGCATGGTAATGAGATAATCAGAATATCAGAAGCTGAGACCCATCTGCTTCTTGCTTTTTGGCATGGTCTTTACAAAAAAGAAGATATTATTCATTTTGTTTGGGAAAATCGTGGAGGCTGCGTCTCAGAATCAAGTTACTATAAACTCATTAATCAAATGAGAAATGATTTTAGTAGCATCGGTCTACAGCCATCTGATATCGTAACTCGCCCTCGGGTGGGGGTGTCGCTGTCTGTTGCCATTGAACCTATAAAAAAAATCACCTCCCTAAAGGTGAGTGATGAAAACGTTAAAGGCACCCCGACTCGGGAGAACATATTTTACAAAATTAAACGTCACAGCGTATTTGTGGTATTAACAGGAGCCATTCTTTTGGCATTGCTCTATGGTGTATTTACTATATATAAAGCGCCTGTTCGTAACAGCCCTGATAGTTTTTTTACATATCTTGGCGAATATAACGATTATGCAATCTATAAAACAAAAGAGGATAAGGTCACATTAAGTGAAGTAGTTTTTGCTTTTAACTCTCTAAAAATTAAAATTTACCGGCAAAATGGACGCCATCTTTATTATATCAGGGAGCCTAACATGAATATTTTTCTGCAATGCTTAAATCCTGTTGAAATGGCGGTGCCAAAATGTATTACAGTAAAAGAACGTTACTGATTATATTTGTAATATTTATCGCCATTGTCGCAATCGGATCGGTAATAGCGCTTGAGTGGGTAAATCGTGACTCTTATAGAACCAATAATCTTATATGCACGACAAAATCAGAAGCGTATATTGAACCACGAAAATTGTACATGGATGGTGGACTTGTGCTGGATCTTAAATCCGGCAGGATTACCCTACACTACGATGTTACTACCGATACGAAAGAGAAACGGCTTTTTTTTCGTGATATCTGCATCAGCAAACTGCGCAGAACGGGTATGAAAACATATACTTTTAAAGTCAATTCAGTTAAGACTTTTGAGTCTGATACTGCTGGCGATTTGTTTTCCTGGTTGAGACTGTTACAGCCTGGTACGATTAATGAGTTAAAGATGGTCAAAATTGGGAAAAATACCTACATGTTTTCGCTTAATCGACATTTGTATAATGTGTGTACCACCAGTAGTAACGTTGAGTTGTAGCCAATAATCCCTGTATTGATGGGAATTCGTTCCGTGATGGTTATGCCTCATCAGGCAGCGAACCTGGCATCTGGCTAACATATTGAATTTAGATATCTGCTATCGCTTATTTTAACGATAGTATCCTGCACCTGTTGGGTATTGATATTTTCTTGTCTATTTTCGGCACAGGGAGTGCCATCTTGCTATCATTAAGAACGTATAACCTATCTCTCAATATTGCTTTTCTATATTAATGTTACTTTAGTTATCCTATAAAAGCGTACAGTGGCAAAAGGAAGGCCGGTAAGAGGGCAATGATTTGAAAGTAAGAAAGCTATTTCTGATGTTGTTTATTGCCGTTCCACTGATCGTAATGATATTGGTGGGGTTACTCGCGGGTATCTTCCAGCTAAAACGAGATATCGCCGTCAGCGCCAATACGCTGCTGCGGTTTAGCGCGGATATATCTGCCGCCTCCTGGCAAGTCGCCGGAAAAGCCGCCAGACTGGCTGAGAGTTCCTGCACTGATACGCTGAAAGAACTGTCCAGAACGCGGGCCTTCACTCCTTATGTACGTGACATTGGGTTTCTGGAAAATGGTGATATCACTTGCTCCTTTGTCACAGGAACCGAACGCTATCATTTTTCCCGGCTGGCAGGGCTTTCTTTACCTGCTTCTTATCCGGAACGGTGGTTGCGATCTATCGGTAGTATGGCCGAAGGACCCGATCGCCTTGTTGTGGTTTATGTGAAAAAAGTAGCAGCGAATAAAGCGGCTTTCGTCATTGTGGATTCGCAGTATGTCCAGGAGCTCATAGAGATATTGGCTGCAGAGAGAGCATCAGCCTTTAGCCTGACATTCGGCGCAGGGGAGGCGATTACCAGCGCTGCGACGTTGCGCGGTAAGGCGTTTTTAACGCAGCGCTTCACCTCAACCGATCACACTATCCAGCTGATGGTGCGAACCCCTTTCTCAACGTTATCGGCATACTGGTTACAAAACCTTTTTATTTTTGTTCCGCTGTCATTGTGTCTTTCTGTAGGGATGATGTTGTTCTACAGGCGCTGGTATTTAAAACGTTTATCTCTGGCCCGGGAGATTGCCAGGGGAATAACGCACAATGAGTTTACGGTACATTATCAACCTGTTTTTAATGTTAAACACGGTAGTTGCGGCGGCGTGGAGGCGCTAATGCGCTGGCCGCAACCGGATGGCCGTTTTATAACCCCGGATATTTTTATTACCGCCGCAGAAAATGAAGGCATGATTATTCCACTCTCTCGTCATCTGTTCGAACTGATTGCTCATGACGTGATAAACTGGACTGTACCGGATGATTTCTATATCAGCGTAAATATATCGCCTGCGCATCTTATGGATGACGGTTTTATACAAGATATAGAGGCGCTCAGGACTCGTTTGGGAACGATAACGCTTATGTTGGAGCTCACCGAGCGTAGCCTGATTGTAGAACCTTCACAGGTCGCAGAAAAACTTTCAACGCTCCGTGAAAAAGGCGTGTTAATAGCGATTGATGATTTTGGGACCGGCTATTGCTCACTCTCCTATCTCCAACAATTACCTGTAGACTCTCTTAAAATAGACAGAACGTTTATCGATACCATTGATACCAGCAGCAATGATGTTCCTGTCCTGGATACTATCATTACGCTGAGTCAGCGACTGGGGCTCAATGTGGTTGCCGAAGGGGTCAGTACCCAGCACCAATTGCGTTATATCTTAAGCCACGGGGTAGGATTCGTTCAGGGATTTCTTTATGCCAGGCCGATGGAGGCTAATGACTTTATGAGCTGGCTTGGCAAGTCGGCCCAGAGGCAAAATGGTCTGCTCAAGGGGGAAAACGAATCTGCGAGTGGCCTGGTGGCTGAATAATACAGGAGCTCGCTACGGAAAAAAATTCAATAGCGCGATATATCCTGGTAATATGTTTATGCCGTGAAGAAACGTGATAGCACTGGGGCGGATATTTTTATGAGTCAGAACAATTATCTGATTGACAAAAGAGTTATTCTTGATTGTGAACGAATGACGCTTTCCTGCGCCGGAGAGTCGATAACGATATCTGAATCGGAACGCAGTTTGCTTATCGCTTTTCATGAAGGCCTTTTTAAAAAAGATGATTTAATTAACTATGTCTGGGGGCGCAAAGGTGTCGTGGTCTCTGATGCCAGTTATTATAAACTGATTAACCAGCTACGAGGATCATTTGATAAAATTGGTCTTAAGGGGGCATCTGTTGTGACTCGCCCTCGCGTGGGTGTTTTACTCTCAGTTTCCATTGAACCGTTGAGTGATGAGGCGCAAAATACGCCGTTGCCTGCTGTTGCTGAAACAGAATTATCGACAGTTGAAGTGCGACGCGATGACACTATTATCCCCCCAATACCGGGCGCTGTGAATAAAAAAGATTGGCTCTACTTTTGCCTGGCCGCGCTTCTGATGTTTTTTATGATGTATAAAGTTAAGGGTGAAAATATTGATTACTTTACCCTCCAGGGTTCGTATGATGGATACACTTTTTATAGTGTCGGGCATGATAAAACCCATCTGACGGATATCGTTGAAGCGTACTCTGAGATGAGTAATGAAATACATAAACAAAACGGAAAAATCATTTATTACATTCGCGTTCCTAATACAAATATTTTTGTCCAGTGTCTTAACCAACTTGATATAGCGGAGCCGAAATGCATTTCCATAAAAGAACGTTATTAAGCGTGGCGACGCTTGGTATGTTGGCTGTTTCAGTCGTACTGATGGTAGTTTGGGTACGAAACAGTAGCCATAGTTCTATTAATACTAATGAATTTTTATGCACGACAAGAACGGTAACGACGATACAGCCTAAAGATATCCATGCCGATGGCAGTCTTGTTCTTGATTTTAAGATGAAGAGAATTACGCTTCAATATGAAATAAAAACAAAAGATAACGGTGTAAAAATATTATACCGGGACGTGTATATGAAAAATTTACATCGAACAGCGCCTGGTGTTTATACGTTCGAAGTATCCCAGGTAAAAGTCTTTGCCACGGACACGGCTGGCGATCTGTTATCATATTTACGGGTTCTGCATCCGGAAGCGGCTAATGAGATTCGAATATCTAAAGTGGGTGAGAAAACCTTTTTTTATTCTCTTAATCGGCAGCTTTATAACGTTTGTACCGCGCAGTAGATCTGAATGTTGTCTGAATGCGTCAGAAAGCGAGTTGCGAAATTGCCCTCCGCAAGGGTAAAGGTTAACTCTATTACCAGTTAAAGTGCATGAAAAACAATGGGTTATGAGTTTTTGGCTCGTCAGGTAGGTAACTGATACTCGCTGATAACCTCTCGCAGTCCGCCCGACGGATGCGATGCCAGGATCGGGTCTGAAGCAACTATGAATCCGCTATTAATAAAAAAGTAAGAACTCTGTAAGACTGATTTCATATCCATTATCGAATATATCAGGTTATATTACCTCCGCAGTTGGCATGACTGGTAATAAGCGCATTAGGTGCTCTTAATCTAAATGCTATTTGTGTGCCATAAGTTCCGGTACCGCCTTAATTATATATCAAAAATGGAGTGGTTTTAATGAAAAGACGGTCTTCGTTCCTTGTTTTTTTAGGTTTATTATTAGCGTCACCTTTAGCTTTGGCTAACGATCAGCACACCGTATCGTTTGGTTATGCACAAACTCATCTCAGTTCATTGAAAAATAGCGATAGCAAAGATCTGCGAGGCTTTAATTTTAAATATCGTTACGAGTTTAATGAGACCTGGGGGATGTTAGGCTCATTCACCGCGACGCGCAATGAAATGGAGAACTACACCTGGAAAGAGGGAAAATTGCATAAAAATGGTTCCGATTCTGTAGACTATGGTTCTTTGATGTTTGGACCAACATATCGTTTTAATGACTATGTGAGCCTGTACGGCAATGCGGGTATAGCGACGATGAAATTTAATAAACACTCAAAAGAAGACTCCTTTGCCTACGGCGCTGGCGTAATATTTAATCCAGTTAAGAGTATATCTATCGATGCATCATGGGAAGCCAGTCGTTTCTTCGCTGTGGATACCAATACATTTGGTGTCAGCGTAGGTTATCGCTTCTGACATTAAAATTATAAGCGTTACGTTTATGGCAAGGAATTAAAAATAATATGGCGCTGCTACAGAATAGGGATGGTTATGAGCGCTCAGGTAATCTTAAGAGGAAGATAAAACACTCACCGTAGCGTTATTCTATTGATGAAATTATGATAAATTCACTATCGGAACAACTTCCGTTAAAAACGATAGGTATAGTTTTAACGGATGATTATTATACTTATTTAGGCATCGCTTCACTCTTTGAGGATGGGAAGTGCTTTATGTTCCCACTCAATGGAGAATATAATTCGTGTCAGATATCAGCTAGCGAAGATATCATAATTATTATTGATGGACGAGTTTTGATTCAGGGGGTCTGGAAAGGTTTTAAGGCGCTCATGCAGCATTATCCACATGCTCGTCGAATCTGGCTCACGCGCAGAGATATTGGAAAACTTTATCCACATGGCTGCGATAGAGATCCTGATATCGATCCCGATTTGGCAAAGCCTGTTTTTATTGAGCATTTCATTAAATACGCTTGTGCAAACGAAGTAGCGGTCGGTGAACTTGCGCCGTTGACAAAAAAGGAGGAGGAGTTGTTATGGCACTTTTTATATAAAAAGTCGATGAGTCAGATCGCCAGTAGCTATGGCATGAGTCGTAAGACTTTGTACATTCATAGATTGCGTATCTGTCGTAAATATGGCTTCAAACGCTTTTTCCATTTGCTATTTATTTACCAAAGAAGTCGCCATATCTTCGCATCTAAAATTTGCCGTGTAGACAAAAACGCCGATCAGGCTTGAAGCAAACAAGATGAAAAAGTTAACGATGAGAGAGTGTGAAAGCATCAATCCTACTATGCTGCTTGCCATTAAGATACTTATCTCGGCGCTTGACGAAAAAACAAAAATAAGACTCAGAGAGCATATTGAAAAAACTGAACAAGAAATAGCCTCAAGCATACATGATAGCATCATGACAGAGACTTTTCTTCAGCAAATGAAAGACATTCGTTACATCTTAAATATAGTTCCTTGACGGCGTTCAGAAGCAAGAACGCGTTATTATTTAATGATTAATAGACCAGGTATTAGTATGAAAAAGATCTTAGTATGTTTCGTCGGCTTGGCTTTAACCGCATGTAGCGCTAATTCGTTGAATTATGGCGCTGAACAGGTACGGGTGATGACCAGCGAGCCAGGTAAGGAATGCAGCTACTTAGGGGATATCACGGGCAGCCAGGGGAATTTCTTTACCGGTGGCTGGACTTCCAACAGTAACCTGGAAACGGGTGCCCGTAACGATCTGAAAAACAAAGCTTATAAAATGGGCGGAAATACGGTAGTCCTGTTAACCCAGCGTGCAGGCCAGACAGGAAGTTCATGGCACGGTTCTGGCTCAAGCAAACAAACGAATGTCACGTTAAGCGGGAACGTTTATCGTTGCCCTCGTTAACCTTATTTTGCAGGCAATATATGCCTGTTTAGCGCGCGCGCCGCACTGGCGACGCGCGCGCTATTTGGGCTAACCTTGCTTTTTCTCGCTGTATTCCCGCCAACCGCCGCCTAATGCTTTAT
Source organism: Salmonella sp. SAL04202 (assembly GCF_046550775.1). NCBI lineage: Bacteria > Pseudomonadati > Pseudomonadota > Gammaproteobacteria > Enterobacterales > Enterobacteriaceae > Salmonella > Salmonella sp. SAL04202. The sequence continues at coordinate 76,854 of NZ_JBGDXK010000001.1, forward strand.
ACAGATTAATGATATTTAGCTGTTGCATGAGCCGTGTGCGTACCAGGCGCTGTTGCGCGCCATAAAGCATACGATGGGTATCAAGCAGCGTAAGGTAGTCATCGACGCCTTCCTGAAAACGGAGTCCGGCCAGCTCATAGGCGATTTGACTGGCTTCAACCGCGCGTTGTTCTGATTGCACCTGGTCATTCAGCGTACGCTGTCCCGCCAGACCATCCGCCACATCGCGAAAGGCTTGCTGAATAACGTTTTCATAGCTGGCGATTTCAATCTGTTTTTGGACATGCGCCCTATCCAGGTCAGCGCGTAATGCGCCTCCGTAAAAGAGAGGCAAGGTGATTTGCGGTAGAAAGCGCCAGCTTCCCGATCCCGGTTCAAAGAGTCCGCTAAGAGACGCGCTGGCCGTTCCCGCCGCGCCTGTCAGGCTGATGGTCGGGAAGAAGGCGGCGCGCGCTGCGCCTATCCGGGCGTTTGCGCCACGCAGCCTGTACTCGGCGGCGCGAATATCCGGGCGGCGTACCAGCAGATCTGACGGTAATCCGCCTGGCAGAGTGGTCGGGATCGCGCCTTCCGTAAGCGTGACCGCCTCGTTTAGTCGACGCGACAGTTCAGGCGTGAGCGGCTGGCCCAACAGCAATTCCAGCGCGTTACGATCCCGCGCCAACTGTCGCGTATACGCCGCGCGATTGATTTCGGCAGAACGCAGCGCGATCTCCGCCATACGCAGATCGAGCTGTGTGGCGTTGCCTGTCCGGGCAAGCTGGGTTGTCAATGTGTATGAACTTTTTTGTGCGGCCAGCGTATTTTCGGTTAAGCGCAGCAGCTCCCGGTCAGCCCGTAGCGTCAGCCAGGCGCTGGCGACTTCGGAAACCAGGCTCATTCGCGCCGCAATGTACGTCTCATCAAGCGCCATATAGGCGGCTAATGCCTGGTCGCTAAGGCTTCGCACTCGCCCCCAGAGATCCAGTTCCCAGGCCGTCGTCGCCCCAGCCGCCTCGTAGCGTCGGTTAATCTCAGGCTCGTCCGTGACGCTGAGATCGGCGGGAGTGCGACTGGCGTCCATGGCGGTGGCGATGCCGAGCGTCGGCAGCATCTCCGCGCGCTGAATGCGGTATAACGCCCGGGCGGCTTCAACATTGAGCCCTGCCTTGCGTAAATCCCGATTATTGCGTAACGCGATCGCAATCAGTTCCTGTAGAAGCGGATCGTGGAAGAAATCACGCCAGCCAATGTCAGCGGCATCCGGCGCGCCAGAAACGGTTGACGTTGCGTAGGGATAGATCATCGCAGTCGGCGATGCGGGGCGTTCGTGCTTCGGCGCCATCGTACAGCCAGCAAGCGTGGTGACGAAAGCAAGCGTCGCCAGCGTGGCGGTCTGCCGATAGCCTGTAAAAGTGATCTTCATTATGCCATTCCCATCATTATGCTTGCTGATCATGCGAATCAATGCGGTTCTCACGCTTTAATGCCATCCTGCGAACCACCACGTAAAATACAGGCGTCAATAACAGGCCGAAGAGCGTGACGCCCAACATTCCGGCAAACACGGCGATGCCCATCGCATGTCGCATTTCCGCGCCGGCACCCGTCGCGAGTACCAGCGGTACTACGCCTGCGATAAAGGCGAATGAGGTCATCAGGATAGGACGCAGACGCAGGCGGGACGCTTCCAGTACGGCGGTCAGCGGGTCTGCGCCGTCGTGTTCTTTGGCGCGGGCAAACTCGACAATCAAAATGGCGTTCTTGGCCGCCAGGCCGACCAGCACCACGAAACCAATCTGCGTAAAGATATTGTTATCTCCGCCAGATACCCACACGCCGACAATGGCTGAGAGTAATGACATAGGCGCAATAAGCAGGACGGCGAAGGGCAGCGACCAACTGTTGTACTGCGCCGCCAGGATCAGGAAGGCCAACAGCACCGCCAGCGCAAAGATAGCAAGCGCAGAGTTGCCGGCCTGTTTTTCCTGATAAACCAGATCGGTCCATTCGAAGACCATCCCTTCCGGCAACGTTTCACGCACGATCTTTTCAATCGCGTCCGTCGCCTGTCCGGAGGAGAAGCCCGGAGCCGGTCCACCGCTAATATCTACCGAGGGGAAGCCGTTGTAATGGATGATTCTGTCTGGCCCCGACTGGCGCATAATCGTGACGAAAGCGCTAAGCGGGATCATCTCGCCCTTCGCATTGCGGACTTTAAGCAGGCCGATATCCTCTTGTTGCATACGGAATGGCGCATCGGCCTGCGCCATCACCCGCCAGGTACGGCCAAATCGGTTGAAATCGTTGACGTAAAGCGAGCCGAGGTTAATTTGCAACGTTTCAAAGATGTCGGTGAGCGATACCCCCATTGATTTCGCCTTTACCCGGTCGATATCCACCTGTAATTGCGGGGCGTTCGTCTGGAAACTGGCCAGCATATTGGCCAGTTCGGGCGTCTGCATCGCCTTAGACATAATCTCGCTTTGCACCTTTGTCATCGCTTCAAATCCCAGTTCCGCACGATCTTCAATCTGCAATTTAAAGCCGCCCGTCGCGCCAAGCCCTGGAACCGGCGGCGGCGGGAAGATGCCAATAAACCCGTCGGGAATGTGGCTAAATTTGTGCATTAGCTTTCCGGCGATAGCGTTAGCGGAAAGCGAAGGATCTTCACGCTCGTCAAAGGGTTTCAGCATGGCGAACATCAGCGCCGAATTTGGCACATTTACCGGGCCGTTAACCGACAGACCGGGGAAGACGACGACGCTTTCAACGCCGGGTTCCGCCAGCGCGATAGCGGACATCTGTTTCACGACCGCCTCTGTGCGATCCAACGATGCGCCGCTTGGGAGCTGGGCGATGCCGACGAGATAGTATTTATCCTGCGCAGGCACAAACCCGTTCGGCACCTGATGGAAGCCAAGCCAGGTCAGCCCCACAAAGCCAGCATAGAGCACCATCACAATGACGCTGCCGCGCACGGCCCGACGGACGGCGCTAACATAGCGGTTCGACGCGCTGTCGAAGAAACGGTTAAAGCGATGGAAAAAACCGCCAGTGACCGTGCCCATCAACCGCGTTAGCCAGTCAGCCTTCGCAGTATCGTGGTGCGGTCTTAGCAAAATGGCAGCCAGCGCAGGGGAGAGCGTCAGCGAGTTAATGGCCGAAAGGATGGTCGAAATAGCGATGGTCAACGCGAACTGACGATAAAACTCACCCTGCAGGCCCGCCAGGAATGCGGAAGGGATAAAGACCGCCGTTAGCACCGAGGTAATAGAAAGAATGGGACCAGTGACTTCATCCATCGCCTTCTTTGCCGCCTCTCCGGGACTTTTGCCCTGCGAGATATGCCGTTCCACGTTTTCGACCACAACGATGGCGTCATCGACAACGATACCTATCGACAGGACCAAACCAAACAGCGAAAGCGTATTCAGCGAAAAGCCAAACAGGTGCATCAAGGCAAAGGTGCCGACCAGCGAAACGGGAACCGCCACCAGAGGAATAATGGACGCCCGCCAGGTTTGCAGGAACAGCACCACGACAAGGACGACCAGCACGAGGGCTTCCAGCAACGTAATCGCCACCGATTGTAGCGATGCGCGCACGAAGACCGTAGGATCATAGGCAATCCGGTATTCGATATCCTGCGGGAAGTTTCGCTGCAACTCATCCATTTTGCCGCGAATCGCGTTAGAAACGTCAATCGCATTGGCACCCGGACTTTGAATAATCTGTAACGCTGGCGCCGCTTCGCCATTCAGTAAACTGCGCAGCGTATAGGCATCTGCGCCCAGCGTGACGCGGGCGACATCACGCAGACGCGTCACCTCGCCGTCAGCGCCGATTTTTACCACAATCTCGCCGAACTGTTCTTCGCTGGTCAGGCGGCCCAGCGTGTTTACCGTCATCTGAAAAGCGGCGGAGGCCTCCGGCTGTTGCCCGACGGAACCGGCGGCGACCTGTACGTTTTGTTCCCGCAACGCCGTAACGATATCACTGGCGGTAAGACCGCGGTTGGCGATTTTCGTCGGGTCCAGCCAGACGCGCATGGCGTACTCGCCCGCGCCCCAGACGAGAACATCGCCGACGCCGGGTAAACGGGCCAGCTCGTCGCGAACCTGCCGGATGGCGAAGTTAGACAGGTAAAGCGAGTCATAGCGTTTTTGCGGCGAGACAAGATGGACCACCATCAATATATCGGGTGACGTTTTCTCCGTTACAACGCCAATTCGCTGGACTTCTTCGGGCAGGCGAGGCAGCGCGCGGGATACCCGGTTTTGCACCTGAATTTGCGCCATATCAGGATCGGTTCCCTGTTCGAAGGCGATAGAGATAACCATGCGACCATCAATGGCCATCTGGGTATTCATATACAACATGCCGTCAACGCCGTTGATCACCTGTTCCAGCGGCGCGGCTACCGTATCGGCAATCACTTGCGGGTTAGCGCCGGGGTAGCTGGCGCTAACCTGTACCGTGGGCGGCGTAACGGCCGGATATTCACTCAGCGGCAGTTTTAAAAAGGCGATAGCGCCAGCCAGCAGCATTAACAGCGACAGGACGATGGCGAAGATGGGTCGTGCAATGAAAAAGTGGGTGAATTTCATTGGCGCACCGCCTTCGGCGCACTGTCGCCGTCCGCTTTAGTCAATGTCGCGGTCTGTTTATCGGTCACATTCTGCCGCATCGGCACCAGACGCGGCGCAACGGTCATGCCAGGACGCACCAGCCCCTTGAGGATGATTTTTTCTCCCGGCTGTACTCCCTGTGTAACGACGCGGAGTCCATCGACCATTTGTCCCAGCTCAACCGGACGATACTCCACCTGATTCTCCTTGCCGACGATCAGCACATAGTTTTTGCCCTGATCGGCGCTCACCGCCAGATCGTCAATTAGCACGGTTTCCCGCGGCTCGCCGATGGGCAAACTGATTCGGGCAAACAGGCCGGGAGAAAGCATTCCGTCGGGGTCAGGAATCACGGCGCGTGCCCGGATAGTGCCGGTGCTGCGGTTCATCTGATTGCCCATAAAGTCGAGTACGCCCTGATAAGGCAGCCCGTTATCGGTGGTTAACCCCATGTTGACTACCGGTGGATTTTTGTCGGAGCGGGTATGCCGTAACGCCTTCAGCCAGGTGGCTTCGTCAATATCGAAATACACATACATGGGATTGTGAGACACGATAGTCGTCAGAAGCGTGGCGTTACCCGCTACGCCGCCGCTGACCAGATTGCCCCGGGTCACCAGTATGCGGTCAACGCGTCCGGCAATGGGCGCGGTAATACGGGTCCAGGAGAGTTCAAGGCGCGCTGCGGCGACGGCGGCTTTGGCCGATTGCATCTGCGCCTGTCGCGCATTACGCGTGGCGGTGACATCGTCAGCGTTTTTACGTGATACGGCGCCGCTGGCGACCAGTCGTTGAATGCGATCGAAATCCGCCTGCGCCTGGCGGGCCAGTACTTCAGCCTGACGTAATTGCGCGACGGCGGTGTCGAGGGCGACCTCGAACGGGCGCGGATCGATCTGGAACAGCAGTTGTCCGCGGCTTACCAGACGTCCTTCCGGAACGCTGACGGCGTCAAGGGTTCCTCCCACGCGCGAACGCAGCTCCACGGTCTCCGGCGCGGCCAGAAAACCGGTGAATTCCGCCGTAGGCGCGAGTGTGCGGCTAAGGGCTTTAGCAACCGGTACCGACGGTGGAGGCGGCGCGCTGGCCGGGGGGCCGACGGCGTTGTCTTTATCCCATAGTGCTTCGCCGGCCATGTAAATCACGCCCCCGATGGCGGCGATGACGCCGGCTATCAACATAATTTTGAATGTTCTACGCATGTCGTTTCCCTCTTTACCGCAGCGTGTCGGCCATTCCGCAACGCTGCCGCAGAATTTTTGGCAAAGGCTAGGCGTTACAACGAAGGAAAGGTCAAGCGTTCCTGACGGTTTTTTACGGGGCGTGGGTCGGCATCGTGGCGTAAATGTCTCGCATCATCCTCTTTTATGAGCCATCTCACATTCTCGCCGAACCGTGCAGCCTGAATACGCTTGACCTTCCCACAATGGCAAGCTTTAGGCTTTCTGATACCGAATAGTCAGGATGGGGAAGTCGTCATGAGTCAGTCAGAAAATCGTCACGACACGATAAGCTTACTTATTGAAGGTATGACCTGCGCGTCGTGCGTCGCTCGCGTTGAAAAAGGTATTAAGGCTGTGCCTGGCGTAACGGACGCTACGGTGAATCTGGCGACGGAGCGCGCCACCGTCCGCGGGACGGCGTCGGCGGAGGCGGTGATCGCGGCGATTGAAAAAACGGGGTATAAGGCGCGACCGATAGAGACGGCGGGGCAGGGCGAAGACGACTCTGAAGAGAAAAAAGAGGCCGAGCGCGTCAGGCTGAAGCGCGATCTGATTCTCGCCAGCGTGCTGGCGCTCCCCGTTTTTGTGCTTGAAATGGGCTCGCACCTTATTCCTGGTATGCACGAGTGGGTGATAAAAACGATTGGCCTGCAACAAAGCTGGTACTGGCAATTTGCACTGACCCTGTTGGTGCTGACGATCCCCGGTCGCCGTTTTTACCTTAAAGGGTTCCCGGCGCTGGCGCGTCTGGCGCCGGACATGAACTCGCTGGTCGCCGTGGGAACCGCAGCGGCATTCGGCTACTCGCTGGTGGCGACCTTTACGCCCGACCTGTTGCCTGAAGGGACGGTAAACGTCTATTACGAGGCCGCCGCAGTGATTGTCGCGCTTATTCTGCTGGGGCGCTTTCTGGAGGCAAGGGCGAAGGGGCGGACTTCCGAAGCGATTAAACGTCTGGTGGGGCTACAGGCGCGGGTCGCGCATGTGTTACGCGAGGGCCGCATCGTGGATATCACTGTCGACGAGGTTGTGCTGGGCGACTGTGTGGAGGTTCGGCCAGGCGAGCGGATCCCGGTTGACGGCGAAGTGACCGAAGGCCGCAGCTTCGTTGACGAGTCGATGATTACCGGCGAACCGATACCGGTAGAGAAATCCGCAGGAAGCGCGGTGGTGGGCGGTACCGTAAACCAAAAAGGCGCGCTCACGCTGCGGGCGACCGCCGTCGGCGGACAGACCATGCTGGCGCAAATCATTCGTCTGGTGGAACAGGCGCAGGGTTCAAAACTGCCCATTCAGGCCGTCGTGGATAAAGTGACGCTGTGGTTTGTCCCGATGGTGATGCTTATTGCTGCGCTGACCTTTGTGGTATGGCTGGCGTTTGGGCCGTCGCCTGCGCTGACTTTCGCTCTGATCAATGGTGTTGCGGTTCTGATTATCGCCTGTCCTTGCGCGATGGGCCTGGCGACGCCGACCTCCATTATGGTGGGAACCGGTCGTGGGGCGGAAATGGGCGTGCTGTTCCGTAAGGGGGAGGCGTTACAGCTACTCAAAGACGCTAAGGTGGTGGCCGTAGACAAAACCGGGACGCTTACCGAAGGCCGCCCGGTACTGACCGATCTCGACGTGGCCAGCGGCTTTGAGCGCCGTGAGGTGCTGGCGAAAGTCGCGGCGGTAGAATCGCGTTCAGAGCATCCGATTGCCCGTGCGATTGTCGTGTCGGCAGAAGAGGAAGGGATCGCGCTACCAGGCATGAACGGCTTCGAATCGGTGACCGGGATGGGCGTATACGCTACCGTTGCCGGTACACGTGTTGACGTGGGGGCCGATCGCTATATGCGCGAAATTGGCGTGGATATTAGCAGCTTCGCCACCACCGCCGAACGGTTAGGACAGGAAGGGAAATCGCCGCTCTATGCGGCTATTGACGGTCAACTGGCGGCGATTATCGCCGTGGCCGATCCGATCAAACCCAGTACGCCCGCCGCAATTAACGCTTTACATCAGCTCGGCATTAAGGTCGCCATGATCACTGGCGATAATGCCCGCACGGCACAGGCTATCGCCAGACAGTTAGGAATTGATGATGTGGTTGCCGAGGTATTGCCAGAAGGGAAAGTCGAGGCGATACGGCGCCTGAAAGCGGCGTATGGGCAGGTGGCGTTTGTCGGCGATGGCATCAACGATGCGCCAGCGCTGGCGGAGTCCGACGTGGGGCTGGCGATTGGCACCGGCACCGATGTGGCGGTGGAATCCGCCGACGTCGTACTAATGTCCGGCAACCTGCAAGGCGTGCCGAATGCTATCGCGCTGTCTAAAGCGACCATCCGCAATATCCACCAGAATCTGTTCTGGGCCTTTGCTTACAATACGGCGCTGATTCCTGTCGCGGCAGGCGCGCTATTTCCGGTCTGGGGCATATTATTGTCCCCGGTATTCGCCGCAGGGGCGATGGCGATGTCGAGCGTGTTCGTGCTGGGCAACGCTTTGCGGCTGCGCCGTTTCCGGGCGCCGATGGCAACCCCATCCGACACATCCACGACATGAGGAGGAGCGTCATGAACATCGGTAAAGCAGCTAAAGCATCGAAAGTCTCGGCCAAAATGATTCGCTACTATGAACAGATTGGTCTGATTCCCGCGGCAAGTCGGACGGATTCCGGCTATCGGGCCTATACCCAGGCTGATGTTAATCAATTGCATTTTATACGCCGCGCGCGCGACCTCGGCTTTTCAGTTGCTGAAATCAGCGACTTACTGAATCTTTGGAATAACCAGTCGCGGCAAAGCGCTGACGTCAAACGCCTGGCGCAGACGCACATTGATGAACTGGACAGACGTATCCAGAACATGCAGCACATGGCGCAAACCCTCAAAGCGCTGATTCACTGCTGCGCCGGCGACGCGCTGCCAGATTGCCCCATTCTGCATACGCTTGGACAACCTGACGATAGCGAGCCGGAGGCGCGTACCGGAGCGGTATTGCGCCGTCCTCGTCGCCACGGACTGGCAAAGCGTCTGTAAGTCCTGAGATTACGCTTGACCTTCCAACACTGGCAAGGCCCAGACTGGCAACAGTTCCCACACAAAAGGAGTTCACTATGCAGTTCCATATTGATGACATGACCTGCGGCGGCTGCGCCAGTACGGTAAAAAAGACGATTCTGACTCTCGATGCTAATGCGACGGTGAGAACTGACCCGGCGACGCGTCTGGTTGACGTTGAAACGTCGCTATCCGCGGAGCAGATTGCCGCCGCCCTGCAAAAGGCCGGTTTCCCGCCGCGCGAAAGGTAATCGTCAATGGCGATCGGTCTGGCGACAGGCCGGTCGCGATACGCTAGCCACGCTTCGCTTTTCTTTGCATGAGATAATCCCCATAAAAAGTGTGACAAATCATGTGCCAGTAAGCTTTGTTAATAATATGTAATGATTTGTCTATTTTTGCTAACATTTTACCTGCTATATACAAAAAGATAACAAATAAGTAGCGCAACGCTACCTTGTTACGTCGCTTTGACGACGGGAGCGCTCCAGCGTTTCGCCGCTTCAAAGCTTGATGTTATTTTTTGATGCAGGACACTACCTATGTACACCCCCCTGAACTGGACGACGACACAACGACATGTGGCGTTTGCCAGCTTTACCAGTTGGATGCTGGATGCGTTTGATTTCTTTATCCTTGTCTTTGTACTTAGCGATCTCGCCGAATGGTTTCACGCTTCCGTATCGGACGTTTCCATTGCGATTATGCTGACCCTGGCGGTACGTCCCATTGGCGCGCTGCTATTTGGCCGAATGGCGGAAAAGTACGGACGTCGACCGATACTGATGCTCAATATTCTGTTCTTCACGGTGTTTGAACTGCTTTCCGCCTGGTCGCCCACCTTCATGGCATTTCTGATTTTTCGGGTCATGTACGGCGTGGCGATGGGCGGGATATGGGGCGTTGCGTCATCACTGGCGATGGAAACCATTCCCGATCGTTCGCGTGGCCTGATGTCGGGCATTTTTCAGGCGGGCTATCCCTGCGGCTATCTGTTCGCCTCGGTTATTTTTGGCCTCTTCTACAGTATGGTAGGCTGGCGCGGTATGTTCCTGATTGGCGCCCTGCCTGTTGTCTTACTGCCTTATATCTGGTTTAAAGTGCCGGAATCCCCCGTCTGGCTGGCGGCCAGAGCGCGTAAAGAGAATACCGCGCTGCTTCCTGTTCTGCGCAAACAGTGGAAGTTGTGTCTGTATCTGGTGCTGGTCATGGCGTTCTTTAACTTTTTCAGTCACGGCACGCAGGATCTCTATCCTACCTTCCTGAAGATGCAGCATGGTTTTGATCCGCATCTGATCAGTATCATTGCGATTTTTTATAACATTGCCGCCATGCTCGGCGGTATTTTCTACGGTACGCTATCGGAACGTATTGGGCGTAAAAAAGCGATCATGATCGCCGCCTTTCTTGCGCTTCCGGTACTCCCGCTATGGGCATTTTCCAGCGGATCATTCACGATTGGCCTGGGCGCGTTCCTGATGCAGTTTATGGTGCAGGGCGCCTGGGGTGTCGTGCCGACCTGGCTGAACGAGTTGGTTCCGGCGAATGCGCGCGCCGTACTGCCAGGGTTTGTTTACCAACTGGGTAATTTACTGGCGTCGGTTAATGCGACGTTACAGGCCCGCATCGCGGAAACGCATGGTGGAAATTACGGGTTGGCAATGGCGATCGTGGCTGGCGCGGTGGCTATTTTAATCTGTGTATTTGTGGCATTTGGTCGCGAGACCCGGGGAGTCGTCATCTCCGGTACAGATAGCGACGCCCTCCCGGAGTCGGCCATCGGTCATCGCACGTAAACACTACGCTCCTGGCGCATACTGTCGCCGGGAGCACGCCTTCCCCCCGTCGTTTTCACGCCCTTTCAACGAACAACAAAGGTTAATGATGGCATCTGCCTTTCGTGACCATTACAATCATCGCTTACTTTTTTCTTTATAAGAAATTGATTGTTGGACCTTAAAATTATCAACGGAGCGAAGATATCATGTTGAAAGATAACCAAAAACACAACGAGTCTGTTGCCCCGAATAGCGCCTTTCTGTCTGAGTTACAACGTGCATTACCGGAATTTTTTACCGCCGATCGCTATAACGAGCAGGGCGAACTGATCGCGAAAGGCGGATTTGATCTCGCCAAATTTGAGCGCGCGCTGAAAGCACGTAATATTGATGAGCTGACTAGCGGTTATCAGATTGATTTTATTGGCAAAGATTACGCAAAAAAACAGGCGGGTGAAAAATCCGTTACCGTTATCGTTCCTGACGTGGAACACAATACTCTGGCAGAAAATAAAAACAGCCATAATCTTTTTCTGACCGGGGATAATCTGGATGTTTTACGCCATCTGCAAAATAATTACGCCGATACCGTCGATATGATCTATATCGATCCCCCTTATAACACCGGATCGGACGGGTTTGTTTATCCCGATCATTTTGAATATAGCGATCGGGCGTTGCAGGATATGTTTGGTCTTAATGATACTGAACTAGCACGTTTAAAATCCATTCAGGGTAAATCGACGCACTCCGCGTGGTTATCTTTTATGTATCCGCGTCTTTTCCTGGCCAGGAAGCTCCTGAAAGATACCGGATTTATTTTTATCTCTATCGACGATAATGAGTACGCCAATCTTAAATTAATGATGGATGAGATTTTTGGCGAAGGCGGATTTGTCACCAATGTGATGTGGAAGCGCAAAAAAGAGATTTCTAACGACTCTGATAACGTTTCCATCCAGGGGGAATACATTCTTGTTTACGCCAAAACCGGTCAGGGCGCTTTACGTTTAGAACCGCTTTCTAAAGAGTATATTCAGAAATCCTATAAAGAACCGACCGAACAGTTTCCAGAAGGGAAATGGCGCCCGGTGCCGTTAACGGTGTCAAAAGGGCTGAGCGGCGGCGGCTATACCTATAAAATTACCACGCCGAACGGTACGGTACACGAAAGACTATGGGCTTATCCTGAAGCCAGTTACCAAAAACTGGTGGCCGATAATCTGGTCTATTTTGGCAAAGATAACGGCGGTATTCCCCAGCGAGTCATGTACGCGCATCACAGTAAAGGGCAGCCAACGACCAATTACTGGGATAACGTAGCGTCGAATAAAGAGGGGAAAAAGGAGATTCTGGATCTCTTCGGCGACAACGTTTTTGATACGCCGAAACCGACCGCATTATTGAAGAAAATCATTAAGCTCGCTATCGATAAAGACGGCGTCGTTCTGGACTTTTTTGCCGGTTCCGGCACCACGGCCCATGCGGTAATGGCGCTGAATGAAGAAGATGGGGGGCAGCGCACGTTTATTCTGTGCACTATCGATCAGGCATTAAGCAATAACACTATCGCGAAAAAAGCAGGTTATAACACTATTGATGAAATCAGCCGCGAGCGAATTACACGCGTTGCGGCGAAGATCCGCGCCAACAATCCCGCGACCAATAGCGATCTCGGTTTTAAACATTATCGTTTTGCCACTCCGACACAGCAGACGCTGGACGATCTGGATAGCTTCGATATTGCTACCGGCCATTTTATCAATACCAGCGGTCAACTGGCCGCTTTCACCGAGTCAGGATTTACCGACATGATCAATCCTTTTTCCGCCAGAGGATTGGGCGTGCCGGGCGGCGCAAGCGGCGAAGAGACCTTATTAACGACATGGCTGGTCGCCGATGGTTATAAAATGGATATTGACGTACAGACCATTGATTTTTCCGGCTATTGCGCCAGGTATGTTGATAATACGCGCCTGTATCTGATTGATGAACGATGGGGAACAGAGCAGACCCGCGATCTTCTCAACCACATTGGTACGCACCAGCTTCCGGTTCAGACCATTGTCATTTACGGCTACTCTTTCGACCTTGAATCCATTCGTGAACTGGAAATCGGCTTAAAACAGCTTGATCAAAAAGTGAACCTGGTGAAGCGTTATTAAGAGGGGATGATGATGAATATTTTACTGGAAGAACTTCCCCATCAGGAACAGGCGTTAGCGGCGATTCTGGCGAGTTTCACCGGTATCGATCACGCGCAAGCCGATCATAATCACTATGCTAATCCGCTGATTAAGGAACGTTACGACGATAAGGCCAATATTGACGTTAAAATGGAGACCGGGACGGGTAAAACCTATGTCTATACCCGGTTGATGTATGAATTGCATCAGAAGTATGGCCTCTTCAAATTTGTGCTGGTGGTGCCGACGCCAGCCATTAAAGAAGGCGCGCGGAACTTTATTACCAGCGATTACGCCAGACAGCATTTTTCACAGTTCTACGAAAATACGCGGATGGAACTTTGCACCATCAACGCCGGTGATTTTAAAGTAAAGTCGGGGCGTAAAAATTTTCCGGCCCAGCTATTAAGTTTTACTGATGCCAGCCGTCGTGATAGCCATACGATTCAGGTTTTGCTGATCAATGCGCAAATGCTCAATTCCGCCAGTATGACGCGAGACGATTACGATCAAACGCTCCTGGGCGGGCTGACGTCGCCTGTTAAAGGGCTGCAAATGACGCGACCGGTGGTCATTATTGATGAACCGCATCGTTTTGCGCGAGATAACAAATTTTATCGAGCGATTCAGGCTATTCAGCCGCAAATGATCGTCCGCTTTGGCGCTACCTTCCCGGATATTGTCGAAGGTAAGGGTAAAAATAAATGTGTACGTAAAGATTACTATCGCCGGCAACCGCAGTTTGATCTCAACGCGGTGGACAGTTTTAACGATGGTTTGGTGAAAGGTATTGATATTTATTACCCGAATCTCCCCGAAGAACAGGCCAACAATCGTTATATCGTTGACAGCGTCACGGCAAAGAAATTAATCCTCCGACGGGGGAGCAAAATTGCCGAGGTTGGCGTGGGCGAAAATCTCGCCGATGTCGATGCAGGATTTGAGGGCAGTATTGAATATGCCGGCAGTAAAATGTTGTCGAACGATCTGGAGTTGGAGGCAGGGATGGCGCTGGTGCCAGGAACCTTTGGCGCGAGCTACCAGGAACTGATTATTCAGGACGCCATTGATAAGCATTTTGACACCGAGCAGGCAAATTTCTTACGCAGCAATGAGCCAGAAAATAATGCCCCGCGTATTAAGACCTTAAGCCTTTTCTTTATTGACAGTATTAAAAGCTATCGTGATGACGAAGGCTGGTTGAAAGTCACTTTTGAGCGTTTGCTGAAAAAGAAACTGACGCAACTGATTGACGAGTATCAGCGCAAGACCCTGCCGCGAGAAGTGGAGTATCTGTCGTTTCTGCAGGCCACGCTCGCCAGCCTGCACTCGGATAACCAAAACGTCCACGCTGGTTACTTTGGCGAAGACCGCGGAAGCGGCGATGAGGCGATCCAGGCTGAGGTAGATGATATTCTGAAAAATAAAGAGAAGTTGCTCAGTTTTTCAGACCATCACGGCAACTGGGAAACGCGCCGCTTTCTGTTTTCAAAATGGACGCTTCGCGAAGGCTGGGATAACCCGAATGTTTTTGTCATTGCTAAATTACGTTCTTCCGGTAGCGAGTCGAGCAAAATTCAGGAAGTGGGGCGCGGCCTGCGGCTACCGGTAGATGAAAACGGCCATCGCGTTCATCAGGAAGAGTGGCCGTCCCGACTGTCGTTTCTGATTGGTTATGATGAAAAAGCGTTTGCCAGTATGCTGGTTGATGAGATTAATCGCGACAGCAAAGTTCAGCTTAACGAGCAGAAACTGGATGAGGCGATGATCACTCTCATCGTCACCGAGCGGCAAAAAGTCGATCCTGCGTTTACGGAGCTTCGTTTGCTGGAAGATCTGGATGATAAAAAACTGATCAACCGGAGTAATGAGTTTAAACCCAGCGTCACGCTTAACGGGGAAACCAAAAGTGGTTTTGCGTGGCTACTGGAGTTCTACCCTGAGCTGACGCAGGCGCGGGTGCGAGCGGATCGCATTCGTGACAATAAGCCCGCCTCCCGACTGCGAGTCAGGTTACGCAAAGAGAATTGGGAACAACTTAGCAGTATCTGGGAGCAGTTTTCCCGCCGTTATATGCTGCAATTCGAGCGTAGCGGCGCTTCTCTGGAACAGATTGCCGCCGAGGTGCTGCGCGATCCGGCGCTGTATATACGCCAGAAGCCAAGCCAGGTGCAACAACGGCTGGTATCGAATGAAGATAATGGCCGTTTTGAAGTGGCGCAGCGGGAAGGCGAATTAGCCGCCAGCGAATTTATGGCAGGCATGAAATATGGCCATTTTCTTAAGCAACTGGCGTTACGCACCAGTCTGCCGGTTAACGTCCTGCACCCGGTGTTAATGGCGATGCTGCGTGATGTTTTGCACGGAGATTCACGCTATTTAAGCGAGATCTCGTTGGACAATATGACCCGCGCATTACAGACGCGGATTAATGCGCATTTTGCGCAGCGCCACGATTATCTGCCTCTCGATTTTCAGGCTTCAACGTCGGTATTTGATTCCACGGCACGGCAGTTCAGAGAGGAGATTAGCGCTGAAATTGTGGGAAAAAATGTGGATGAGAATGCGATAGACGATCCTCGTTCTCTCTATCAAATACCGCCGTTGCGTTATGACAGCGTCGATCCAGAATTGCCGCTATTAAAATACGATTATCCGCAACAGGTTTCTGTGTTTGGCAAACTGCCTAAGCGGGCCATTCAGATCCCCAAATATACGGGGGGCTCTACTACGCCGGATTTTGTGTACCGTATTGAGCGTCAGGACGCCGACAGCGTTTATTTACTGGTTGAAACTAAAGCAGAAAATATGCGCGTAGGCGATCAGGTTATTCTTGATGCGCAACGTAAATTCTTCGATATGCTGCGTCGGCAAAATATTAATGTCGAGTTTGCGGAAGCGACCAGCGCGCCAGCGGTATTTTCTACGATCAATGGCTTGATTGAGGGGAAGGCAAACTAACGGGTTTGAATGGACCTTAACGGTTATCTTTTTGATAGACCATATAAAATGGCCGCCGCGCAGCGAGCGTTGCGGTCATTCTCCCTGTACTAATCCCCCGTCCCGTAAACCGCGTTGACTTGAAGGTTATCGTTTTACGTCTATTCTTAACTTTCAGCTAAGCGTATTTTGCTGAAATTGCAAATAGTCTTGAAGACGCTGTTTTTTTGTTTTGCCGTTATTTTTATAACGGCCAGGTAGATATCGCCAAGTGAATGTAACTAAGGGAGACATGTTATGCTAAATAGATACTACCGTTTCGCTGTCGAAAAAGACGACCCCTCCGAAGCGCCAGAGTCGGGCGATAAGCCTGACAGCCAGCCGCAAAAAAAATCGTAATTTATCTGGATATTCCCCGACGTTTTTACGTTTGGGGAAAATAACCGTTTCGTTTCAACCTGGTTGCGAACAGTGAATATTTTACACGAAGTGACTATATATAAACGGGAGGGAACATGGAGTTTGATGCCTTCTTTTTAGCGAGACTCCAGTTTGCCTTTACCGTCTCTTTTCATATTATTTTCCCCGCGATTACGATTGGCTTAGCCAGTTACCTGGTGGTACTGGAAGGTTTATGGCTAAAAACGCGTAATCCTGTCTGGCGCTCGCTCTATCAGTTCTGGCTCAAAATTTTTGCCGTCAACTTCGGGATGGGCGTGGTCTCCGGTCTGGTCATGGCTTACCAGTTCGGAACGAACTGGAGCGGTTTCTCCCAGTTCGCCGGCAGTATCACCGGGCCTTTATTAACCTATGAAGTGCTCACCGCATTCTTCCTGGAAGCGGGATTCTTAGGCGTGATGCTTTTTGGCTGGAACAAAGTCGGGCCGGGCCTGCATTTCTTGTCTACCTGTATGGTGGCGTTGGGCACGTTAATGTCGACGTTCTGGATTCTGGCGTCTAACAGCTGGATGCATACCCCGCAGGGATTTGAAATTCATAACGGTCAGGTGGTCCCGGTGGACTGGTTCGCGGTGATTTTCAACCCGTCGTTCCCGTATCGCCTGTTGCATATGTCCGTTGCGGCGTTTTTAAGTAGCGCGATGTTTGTCGGCGCGTCCGCTGCCTGGCATTTACTGAAAGGTAACGATACGCCGGCTATCCGCCGTATGTTCTCGATGGCGTTATGGATGGCGGTCGTGGTGGCGCCCGTTCAGGCATTGATTGGCGATATGCATGGCCTTAACACCCTGAAGCATCAGCCGGTCAAAATCGCCGCGATTGAGGGGCACTGGGAAAATACGCCCGGCGAGCCAACGCCGCTTACGCTGGTAGGCTGGCCGGATATGGAGGCGGAACGGACCCGCTATGCGCTTGAGATCCCGGCGTTGGGCAGTCTGATCCTGACGCATAGCCTGGACAAACAGGTGCCTGCGCTAAAAGATTATCCCAAAGAGGATCGCCCCAACTCTACCGTGGTGTTCTGGTCTTTCCGTCTGATGGTGGGCATGGGCGTACTGATGATCTTCCTGGGGCTGGCCAGCCTGTGGCTACGCTACCGACGCCGACTGTATCATTCGCGGCCCTTTATGCACTTTGCGCTGTGGATGGGGCCGTCCGGGCTTATCGCCATCCTTGCCGGATGGGTGACGACTGAAGTAGGACGTCAGCCGTGGGTGGTCTATGGCCTGCTGCGAACGCGTGATGCGGTTTCCGCGCACAGCACCTTGCAGATGAGCATCAGTTTGCTGGCCTTCTTTGTGGTCTATTCCCTGGTCTTTGGGGTTGGCTATATTTATATGATTCGCCTTATCCAGAAAGGGCCGCAGCCGACGGAGACACCGACCGCTGAAACCGATGGCAGACCCGCGCGTCCTATCTCTGCCGTGGGAGAATCGCTTGAGCAGGAGAAACGCGAATGACCATCGATCTTCCGGTTATCTGGTTTGCTATTATCGTGTTCGCCACGCTGATGTATATCGTAATGGATGGGTTCGATCTGGGCGTCGGTATCCTGTTTCCGTTTATTCGCGATAAACACGATCGCGATGTTATGGTGAACTCGGTCGCGCCGGTATGGGACGGGAACGAAACTTGGCTGGTGCTGGGCGGGGCCGGGCTTTTTGGCGCTTTCCCGTTGGCTTATGCTGTCATCACCGACGCGCTGACTATCCCGCTGGTGGTTATGCTGCTTGGTCTTATCTTTCGCGGCGTCGCTTTTGAATTCCGTTTTAAAGCCACCGAGTCGCATCGCGCGTTCTGGGATAAATCCTTTATCGTCGGGTCAATCCTGGCGACCTTTGCCCAGGGGGTTGTGGTGGGCGCGGTGGTGAGCGGTTTTCAGGTGGAAGGGCGAACCTTTAGCGGTTCGCAGCTTGACTGGCTGACGCCGTTTAACCTGTTCTGCGGCGTCGGTCTGGTTGTCACCTACGCGCTGCTGGGCGCTACCTGGCTGATTATGAAAAGCGAAGATCCGCTGCATAGCCGGATGTGCGCGCTGTCGCGCCCGTTGTTGATCGTCTTGTTGTTGGTGATGGGAGGCGTCAGCGTGTGGACGCCGCTCACCCACGACGACATCGCCGAGCGCTGGTTCACGCTGCCCAATTTATACTACTTCCTGCCGGTGCCTGTGCTGGTGTTGGCTTTTAGCATCTGGCTATGGCGCAGCGTGAAAAAACCAGAATCCCATGCGCGTCCATTTATTCTCACGCTAGGGTTGATTTTTCTGGGGTTCAGCGGGTTAGGCATCAGTATTTGGCCGAATATTATTCCACCGGATATTTCGCTGTATGCCGCCGCCGCGCCGCCGCAAAGTCAAAGCTTTATGCTGGTTGGGGCGCTGATAATTATCCCGATTATTCTGGCTTATACCTTCTGGAGCTACTACGTCTTCCGTGGAAAAGTGCGACATGGAGAGGGATATCACTGATGGTTAAAGTGAAAAAATGGTCGCGGCGAGTCGTATGGATGGTCGCGATATGGTGCGCCAGCGTGCTTCTGCTGGCGGGCGTCGGAATGTTATTCAGACTGCTCATGACCTCCGCAGGATTTCGCTCCTGACTGATACCCCCCGGACGCGCTTTCATCTCTCGCGAAAGCGCGTTTTTATTGACAGATCGGCGTTTATCGATCACCTTTGCTCGCCTTATCTCTCCCCTCAATAGCGGTTGATAATTATTCTCATCTTTATTGTCGTTCCCGGGCCGCAGTGATATGGTTACACAGTGGCTAACGCTCTGGTATAACGCAGATAAACGGTATTGATAATGTCTCCGATCTCCTGTCACTCTTCCGCCGCCCCGGCGATGAAAAAGATCTTTTCCGTCAGCGACTTCATCGCGTTTGGCGAGCGTTATGGCATTGATTACCGCTTCCCTGCGTTACCGCAGTATACGCAGAGTAGTCCCGTACTTCATGGCGATATCGAAGAGATAGCGCTTCCCGGCGGGATTTGCATTACACGCTCGGATGTTCACGTGTTACAACCTTATGAAACCACCTCTCGCCATAGCAGTCCGCTGTATATGCTGGTGGTGTTGGAAGGTAACGTCGCGCTGGCTGTCAATGAGCAGACCTTTTTATTGAGCGCGGGGATGGCGTTTTGCTCGCAACTGAGTGAGCAGCAGACGATACGCGCCCATCACGGCGCAGACAGTAAATTGCGCACCTTGTCGCTGGGAATGTACCCGGACGGCGGATGGCGGGAGCGTTTGCCTGTCTCGCTGGCAGACGAGTGGGAACATCGCGCGGCCTCGGCGAGGGTCTGGCAGGTGCCGGAGTTTCTGCTTTCGGGGCTACGTTATGCGCAGCAGCCCGGACCTCATGCGGCGTCACGCCAGTTAATGCTGGAAGGCATCATGCTGCAATTGCTGGGCTATGCGCTAAATCTATGTCAGCCCGCAACGCAAAAACGCGGGCTTCCCGTCACCGGTGAATATCAGCGGCTGGAGCTCATTCGGCGTTTACTGGAGCAGACGCCGGAAAAAGCCTACACGCTGAACGAACTGGCGCGTCGGGCGGCAATGAGTCCGAGTAGCCTGCGGTGCAAGTTTCGCCATGCCTATGGGTGTACCGTGTTTGATTATCTGCGCGATTGCCGCCTGGCGCGCGCGCGTCGTTATCTGATGGAGGGATACAGCGTGCAGCAGGCCGCCTGGATGTCAGGCTATCAACATGCCACAAACTTTGCGACGGCATTTCGTCGGCGTTATGGCTGCTCGCCCGGCGAGCTGCGTGACGCGTCTCTGACGGCGTCCCGCCACTGTGCGTAACGCGCCCCGCCAGAGCGGTAATATCCGCCGCTAACCCGGTTTTCTGCCGCTTTGGGTGATTTTTTATCATTGCGCATAGGCAATCTGGCGTTACGCATAGTGGTCCGTTATCTCTAAAAGGTAATAATTCTTATTTACAATAAAGATGCCTTTGGAGATGTTCATGTTTGCGACAACGCGTATGGCGCTATTGATAGGCGGAGCTATCGGCGGCGCGACTTTTCCTCTTTTTGCCCAGGAAACCACAAAAAATGATACCGTCATTGTCACCTCGCCCGTTCAGAGTGGCGCGACTAAGCTGGCGACGCCAGATATTGAAACGCCGCAGTCGGTATCCATTATTACCCGCCAGCAGTTTGAAGAGCAGGGCGCAACCAGCGTGCGTCAGGCGGTCAGCTACACCCCAGGCGTATACAGTAATCAGATAGGCGCCTCTAACCGCTTTGATTACATCGTATTGCGTGGTTTTTCGGACGGTAGTCTGGATAACGTCTATCTCGACGGGTTAAAAATGATGGGCGACACCAATTCGCACAGTTCGTTGGTGGTTGACCCCTGGTTTCTGGAAGATATCGAGGTGGTACGCGGCCCGGCGTCCGTTCTGTATGGACGTTCATCGCCAGGCGGCATTGTCGCGTTGACGTCGCGAAAACCGGCGTTTGATGCCGGGGGAGAGGTGAAGCTGTTTGCCGGCAATCACAACCAGCGCGGGGCGGCTTTTGATGTGACCGGCCCACTGGATGACAATGAACGTGTGGCGGCGCGTCTTAGCGGCATGACACGTTACGCCGATTCGCAGTTTACCCCCTTGAAAGAGGAACGTTATGCGCTGATGCCGAGCCTGACCTGGCGAATTACCGATCGGACGCGTCTTGATCTTATGGCCTATCTGCACCGTGATCCGGAAGGCGGTAGCCACTCCGGACTGCCTTATCAAGGCACGGTTGTACCTTATAACGGCGGAAAAATTTCTAACACTTTCTTTGAAGGTGAAGATGACTACGACAAATACGATCGCCGTGAAAATATGGTGGGTTATAACATTGAGCATCTGTTCGATAACGGCTGGTCGGTACGGCAAAAATTGCGCTATTTGCATACTAAAGTGACGTTGAATCAGGTCTATGCCGCAGGTTGGTTGAATGAAACGGCGCTGAATCGCGGCTATTCCGGCTCCGGGGAGAAAATGTCGGCTATCGCGCTGGATAATCAGCTCGACGGCAGTGTGGATACCGGGGCGATTAATCATCGTCTGCTGGTGGGGATCGATTATCAGGATCGCAGTAATCATACTACTGGCTATTATGGCGCGTTTCCGCCGATTGACGCTTTCAACCCCGTTTATGGCGCTCAGCCGGATTACATTACGTTGTATAGCCGTGAAAAACATAAGCTGCGGCAGACCGGATACTATTTACAGGATCAGATGTCATGGGATCGATGGCGCTTTACGTTGGGCGGTCGTTACGATCGGGTCAGCGTGTCTAACATCGACAAACTTCATGATTCACGCAGCGATCTCGATAAAAACAACGTCAGCACCCGTGCTGCGTTGCTTTATCTGTTCGACAATGGCGTCGCCCCCTATCTCAGTTATTCTACCGCGTTTACGCCGACCAGCTTCGCCGACGAAAACGGCAATGTGCTGGAACCGATGAAAGGCAAGCAGTGGGAGGCGGGGGTAAAATACGAACCGCTGGGGGGGAACAGCCAGTTTAGCGCCGCCGTGTATCGTATTAACCAGACCAATATCGCGACCAAAGAAGAACCTACCGATCCGTACCGCTCGATTGGTGAAATTGAGTCTAAAGGGGTGGAACTGGAGGCCATTAGCCATTTGTCGGATAGCGTCCGTTTGCAGGCGGCGTATACCTATACTGATATCCGTTATAAGAAAAGTAGCCCGCAAGAGCAGGGTAAGCGCGCGGTTTATGCTCCACGGAACCAGGCCAGCGCCTGGCTAAGCTACGATGTGAAAAGCGGTCTGTTAGAGGGGCTGACTTTGGGCTCCGGCATCCGGTACGTCAACGGCGTGACCAGCGATCGCCTGAATACCCACACCTTGCCGTCCTATACATTGGTCGATATGGTGGTAGGGTATGATTTATCCAGCATTGGGTTAAATGGCTTGAGCGCCCAGCTCAACGTAAATAACCTGACGGACAAACGCTATGTCGCTGCCTGTAATTCGCTCTCTTATTGTTATTTTGGCGCCGAGCGTAGCATTGTAGGCAGCGTGTCATGGGCGTTTTGATAACGCTTATCGTCCGGTAGCAAAGGCTACCGGACAAACATTAGCGGTGCGTCACGCCTTCATAGAGAAGTCTGAGCGCAAACATCCCGATAATGGCGCCGATAACACGGCTGGCAATGCGCTGTATTCGTCCATAAGCGCGGCGGACTGCGGGGAGCGAAAAGGCCTGGCTGAGAAAAATACGCCAGATAACGGATGACAGCACAATTCCGGCCCAGGCCATTAACCTTGCCCATGTGGGCGTTTCTGCGCTAAGCGTTACGGAAAAAATACTGATAAAAAACAGTACGGTTTGCGGATTGGATAAATCGGTCATTAATCCCCGGCGAAAGAAAATTGTCCACGGGGCGGCAATCGGCGTCTGGAGCGTGCTCATTTGCGGCGTCGCCTGGTGGCGAATACTGTTCCAGGCGAACCATAATAAATAGGCGCCGCCGACAATTTTGATAAGAGAAAATACCGCTTCGCATTGCGTAATGAGCGTCGCCAGACCGAAAAGCCCCAGCCCGGAATAAAAGGCGTCTCCCGTGGCGACGCCCAGGCCGGTGATGACTCCCGCCCGGCGTCCTGATGCGAGGCTGGTTTGCACCACCACAAACAAATTCGCGCCGGGATTAAAAAAGGTTAACACAAACAGACTGACGGTAAGCACAACGGCGTGAAACGGCTCCATAGACAACTCTTCCCATAGCCTCAAGAAATAACGTTCATCTTATTAATAGTCAAACCAGATGATTGCGAGTGAGATCACAAAGCAGGGGCGTTTTAATCCGCGTTGTTACGCCGACTGAGCGGGGGCTGACTGGATTTTTCCAGCAATCTACACTACTTATTTAATCAGTCCGAACGGCCTTTTTGTTCTGATAAAGCGATGATGGCGTAATAATAAAACGAGGGTTTTGCTATGAAAACTGGCTACAAGGTTATGCTTGGCGCATTAGCGTTTGTCGTGACAAACGTTTATGCCGCAGAAATCATGAAAAAAACGGACTTTGATAAAGTCGCCTCCGAATACACGAAAATTGGCACGATTTCCACCACCGGGGAAATGTCGCCGCTGGACGCCAGAGAAGATTTAATCAAAAAGGCGGATGAAAAAGGGGCGGATGTGGTGGTGCTGACGTCCGGGCAGACAGAAAATAAAATTCATGGTACGGCTGATATTTATAAAAAGAAATAAAAGCGTTGCATCATAAAAATACCCGCCTGGGTTTCCGGCGGGTATTTTTATTCCTGGCAACCGGCATCCGTTTTGCCGGATGACGGCCTGCAGTAAACGTAGCGCCATCAGGCATTCAGGACGCGGTCATTTGTCTTAATTATCCGACTGGTCTTTGGCACCAGCTTTTAAACGACGCCACAGAGTGGTGCGGCTAATCCCCAGATAACGCGCCGCGGCGCTCTTATCGCCCTTAAAGCGCGCCAGTACATCCTGTAACGCGTTCGCATCCACGGTTGAAGGCGTCAGCTCTGCTGTGTTCACCATAAGCTCAGGTAATAACTGCCGCATAAATTGCCTGTCCAGCGTTGGCGCGGGATCGACGCTTAAAAAAAGCGCCAGGCGCTCCATCATATTACGCAGTTCGCGAATATTACCGGGCCAGCGCCAGGCCAGCAAAAGCGGCTGACACTGTGTCAATCCATGACGTATCGATTCGGTAAACGGAATTTCCATCGCCGCCAGCGACTGTTTTAAAAAGCTTTCCGCCAGCGGCAAAATATCAGCCTGCCGCTCGCGCAAAGGAGGAAGCGTCAGACGCAGAATACTCAGGCGATAAAAGAGATCGGGGCGAAAACGTCCTTGCATTATCTCCCGATCCAGATCGCAATGCGTAGCGCTGATCACCCGGACCTCCACCGGGATCGGCTGGTGTCCGCCGACGCGAGTGACGGCTTTTTCCTCCAGTACGCGCAAAAGTCGGGTTTGTAACGGCAAGGGCATTTCGCCGATTTCATCCAGAAACAGCGTGCCGCCGTGTGCGATTTCAAACAGCCCCGCCCGGCCTCCTCGTCGTGAACCGGTAAACGCGCCCTCTTCATAACCAAACAGTTCCGCCTCCAGCAATGACTCGGTAATCGCGCCGCAATTGACGGCGACAAAGGGAGGGGATGGCTTATTCTGACGGTGAGGCTGGCGGTGAAAGAACGTCTGGTGAATCGCCTGCGCCGCCAGCTCTTTTCCGGTCCCTGTTTCCCCCTGAATCAGCACTGCCGCACGGGAGCGAGCATAGAGCGTAATCGTCTGGCGGAGCTGCTCCATTTGCGGCGACTGGCCGCGTATATCGCCCAGTTCATACCGGGTTTGTAATCCCTTGCCGGATGGGTAATCCACGCGCTGGCGCCGTGTCAGACGGGTCATATCCAGCGCATCATGGAAAGCCTGACGAACGGTCGCCGCGGAATAAATAAAGATGGCGGTCATTCCCGCTTCTTCCGCCAGATCGGTAATTAATCCCGCGCCGACGACGGCTTCAATACCGTTGGCCTTAAGTTCGTTAATTTGCCCGCGCGCGTCCTCTTCGGTGACATAGCTTCGCTGTTCAAGACAGAGGTGAAACGTTTTCTGAAAGGCAAGTAAAGCCGGAATGGTCTCCTGATAGGTCACGATACCGATAGACGAGGTGAGCTTTCCCGCTTTCGCCAGCGCCTGTAATACATCGAATCCGCTGGGCTTGATGAGGATCACCGGTATTGACAGGCGACTTTTTAAATAGGCCCCATTCGAACCCGCCGCGATAATCGCGTCGCAGCGCTCGGTCGCCAGTTTTTTGCGAATGTAGGTCACCGCCTTTTCAAAGCCGAGTTGAATAGGCGTGATGGTCGCCAGATGATCGAATTCCAGGCTGATATCCCGAAACAGTTCGAACAGACGCGTTACGGAGACCGTCCAGATCACCGGTTTATCGCTATTATCGCGCGGAGCGCTGTGAGCAGTCGTCATCGCAGTAGGCTCATCTTTAAGGGGCGATTTTTTGTTTTAAACGCGTTTCATAAATGTTGCAATGAAACAGGGTGATTCGTTTCATGAAACGTTAGCTGACACGTTTTTCTTTTCCCTTAATCGCGTTTATTCATAACAGGAATGACTGTAATTACCTGTTTTTAAATCTCATTGTATTTAATTTTCTCGCAGCCTCTTTGCCTGGCATAGCCTTTGCTTTGGTGAATACATTCTGAGTAACAATTTACTAACATGAGGACGAGATATGTCTTTACATTCGCCGGGGCAGGCATTTCGCGCCGCGCTCGCTAAAGAGAATCCATTACAAATTGTCGGCGCTATCAATGCTAACCATGCTCTGTTGGCCCAACGGGCCGGGTATCAGGCTATCTATCTTTCTGGTGGCGGCGTAGCGGCGGGCTCGCTCGGACTGCCGGACCTGGGGATTTCGACGCTGGATGATGTGTTAACCGATATCCGGCGCATCACGGATGTTTGCCCGCTGCCGCTGTTGGTGGATGCGGATATTGGCTTTGGTTCCTCCGCCTTTAATGTCGCGCGGACGGTAAAGTCCATAGCCAAAGCGGGCGCCGCCGCGCTGCATATTGAAGACCAGGTTGGCGCTAAGCGCTGTGGACACCGTCCCAACAAAGCGATCGTCTCGAAAGAGGAGATGGTAGACCGAATTCGGGCGGCAGTGGATGCGCGCACCGATCCGAACTTTGTGATCATGGCGCGTACCGATGCGCTGGCGGTGGAAGGGCTGGAGGCGGCTCTCGATCGCGCGCAGGCTTACGTGGACGCGGGGGCTGACATGCTGTTCCCGGAGGCGATCACCGAGCTGTCGATGTACCGCCAGTTCGCCGACGTGGCGCAGGTGCCGATCCTCGCCAACATCACTGAGTTTGGCGCGACGCCGCTGTTTACGACCGACGAGTTGCGCAGCGCAAACGTGGCGATGGCGCTCTATCCGTTGTCGGCGTTTCGCGCCATGAACCGCGCCGCAGAAAAAGTCTATACCGTGCTGCGCCAGGAAGGGACGCAAAAGAACGTGATCGACATCATGCAGACCCGCAACGAGCTGTACGAAAGCATCAATTACTACCAGTTCGAAGAGAAGCTGGACGCGCTGTACAGGAATAAAAAATCGTAGCCTGTAGGCCTGATAAGGCGAAGCCGCCATCAGGCAATGCCGGATGGCACTACGTTTAACCCGCCTACGGTACGGCCTACACGCCTCAATACCCTACACATTACAATAATGACGAGGACAATATGACAGACACGACGATCCTGCAAAACAACACGCATGTCATTAAGCCCAAAAAATCGGTCGCGCTTTCCGGCGTACCTGCCGGAAATACCGCTCTGTGTACCGTGGGAAAAAGCGGTAACGATCTGCACTATCGCGGTTACGACATTCTCGATCTGGCGGAGCACTGCGAATTTGAAGAAGTCGCGCATTTACTGATCCACGGAAAATTACCGACCCGCGACGAGCTGAACGCGTATAAAAGCAAATTAAAAGCGCTGCGCGGATTACCCGCCAATGTCCGTACCGTTCTGGAAGCGTTACCGGCGGCCTCGCACCCGATGGACGTGATGCGTACCGGCGTTTCCGCGCTGGGCTGCACCCTGCCGGAAAAAGAGGCACATACCGTCTCCGGCGCGCGCGATATTGCCGATAAGCTGTTGGCCTCGCTCAGCTCTATCCTTCTTTACTGGTATCACTACAGCCACAACGGCGAACGTATTCAGCCGGAAACCGACGATGATTCCATCGGCGGCCATTTCCTGCATCTGCTGCACGGTGAAAAGCCAACCCAAAGCTGGGAAAAGGCGATGCATATTTCGCTGGTGCTGTATGCCGAGCATGAGTTCAACGCCTCGACGTTTACCAGCCGGGTGATTGCCGGAACCGGCTCGGATGTCTACTCCGCGATTATCGGCGCGATTGGCGCGCTGCGCGGCCCGAAACACGGCGGGGCGAATGAGGTGTCGCTGGAAATTCAACAGCGTTATGAAACGCCGGACGAGGCAGAGGCGGATATCCGTAAACGCGTGGAAAACAAAGAGGTGGTGATTGGCTTTGGACATCCGGTTTACACCATCGCCGACCCGCGCCACCAGGTGATCAAACGGGTGGCGAAACAGCTTTCAGAAGAAGGCGGCTCGCTGAAGATGTACCACATCGCTGACCGTCTGGAAACGGTGATGTGGGAGACAAAAAAGATGTTCCCGAATCTCGACTGGTTTTCGGCGGTCTCCTACAACATGATGGGCGTCCCTACCGAAATGTTCACCCCGCTGTTTGTCATCGCCCGCGTAACCGGCTGGGCGGCGCACATTATTGAACAGCGTCAGGACAACAAGATTATTCGCCCCTCTGCCAACTATACCGGGCCGGAAGATCGCCAGTTTGTCTCGATAGACGATCGTTGCTAACTCACTCTTATTAAAAATAAAACGCAGGAAACGTACCCTATGTCTACCCAAGAACTGAACATCCGCCCGGAATTTGACCGCGAAATCGTCGATATCGTGGATTACGTGATGAACTACGACATCACCTCAAAGGTGGCGTACGACACCGCGCATTATTGCCTGCTCGACACGCTCGGCTGTGGTCTGGAAGCGCTGGAATACCCGGCCTGTAAAAAATTGCTTGGGCCGATCGTGCCAGGCACGGTGGTGCCCAACGGCGCACGCGTGCCGGGCACCCAGTTTCAGCTCGATCCGGTACAGGCAGCCTTTAACATTGGCGCGATGATCCGCTGGCTCGATTTTAACGATACCTGGCTTGCCGCCGAGTGGGGCCATCCTTCTGATAACCTGGGCGGTATTCTGGCGATTGCTGACTGGCTGTCACGCAACGCCGTCGCCGCCGGCAAAGCGCCGCTGACCATGAAACAGGTATTGAGCGGGATGATCAAAGCCCATGAAATTCAGGGCTGCATCGCGCTGGAAAACGCCTTCAACCGTGTCGGGCTTGATCATGTGCTGCTGGTCAAAGTGGCCTCGACCGCGGTGGTCGCTGAAATGCTGGGGCTGACGCGCGATGAGATCCTCAACGCGGTATCGCTGGCGTGGGTGGATGGCCAGTCGCTGCGTACCTATCGTCATGCGCCGAATACCGGTACGCGCAAATCCTGGGCGGCGGGCGATGCGACTTCGCGCGCGGTACGTCTGGCGCTGATGGCGAAAACCGGCGAGATGGGCTATCCCTCGGCGCTCACCGCCAAAACCTGGGGCTTCTACGACGTTTCATTCAAAGGTGAAACGTTCCGTTTCCAGCGTCCTTACGGCTCCTACGTGATGGAAAACGTGCTGTTCAAAATTTCTTTCCCGGCAGAATTCCACTCGCAAACCGCCGTCGAAGCGGCGATGACGCTGTACGAGCAGATGCAGGCCGCGGGCAAAACGGCAGCGGATATCGAGAAAGTGACCATCCGTACCCACGAAGCCTGTCTTCGCATTATCGATAAAAAAGGCCCGCTCAATAACCCGGCGGACCGCGATCACTGTATCCAGTATATGGTCGCCGTGCCGTTGCTGTTCGGACGGTTAACCGCGGCGGATTATGAAGACGAGGTGGCGCAGGACAAGCGTATTGACGCCCTGCGCGAGAAAATCGTGTGTTATGAGGACCCGGCTTTTACCGCCGACTATCACGACCCGGAAAAACGTGCTATCGGCAATGCGATCACCGTGGAGTTTACTGATGGCTCACGCTTTGGCGAGGTTGTCGTGGAGTATCCGATTGGTCATGCGCGTCGCCGCGCCGACGGTATTCCGAAGCTTATCGAAAAATTTAAAATTAACCTGGCGCGTCAGTTCCCGACTCGCCAGCAGCAACGCATTCTGGATGTCTCCCTGGACAGAGCCCGCCTGGAGCAGATGCCGGTTAACGAATACCTCGATTTATATGTCATCTGAGCCAGCCAGCAATAAGGCGTAAGTTCAACAGGAGAGCGTGATGTCTTTTAGCGAATTTTATCAGCGTTCCATTAACGAACCGGAGGCGTTCTGGGCCGAGCAGGCCCGGCGTATCGACTGGCGACAGCCGTTTACGCAGACGCTGGATCATAGCCGTCCACCGTTTGCCCGCTGGTTTTGCGGCGGCACCACTAACTTATGTCATAACGCCGTCGACCGCTGGCTGGATAAACAGCCGGAGGCGCTGGCGCTGATTGCCGTCTCATCAGAGACCGATGAAGAGCGCACATTTACCTTCAGCCAGTTGCATGATGAAGTCAACGCTGTGGCCGCTATGCTGCTGTCGCTGGGCGTGCAGCGTGGCGATCGCGTATTGGTCTATATGCCGATGATTGCCGAAGCGCAGATAACGCTGCTGGCCTGCGCGCGCATTGGCGCGATCCATTCGGTGGTCTTTGGCGGTTTTGCCTCGCACAGCGTGGCGGCGCGCATTGACGATGCCAGACCGGCGCTGATTGTGTCGGCGGATGCCGGAGCGCGGGGCGGTAAAATCCTGCCGTATAAAAAGCTGCTCGATGACGCTATTGCGCAGGCGCAGCATCAGCCGAAACACGTTCTGCTGGTGGACAGAGGGCTGGCGAAAATGGCGTGGGTGGATGGGCGCGATCTGGATTTTGCCACGTTGCGCCAGCAGCATCTCGGCGCGAGCGTGCCGGTGGCGTGGCTGGAATCCAATGAAACCTCGTGCATTCTTTACACCTCCGGCACTACCGGCAAACCGAAAGGCGTCCAGCGCGACGTCGGCGGTTATGCGGTGGCGCTGGCAACCTCGATGGACACCATTTTTGGTGGCAAGGCGGGCGGCGTATTCTTTTGCGCATCGGATATCGGCTGGGTCGTCGGCCACTCCTATATCGTTTACGCGCCGCTGCTGGCAGGCATGGCGACTATTGTTTACGAAGGACTGCCGACGTACCCGGATTGCGGGGTCTGGTGGAAAATTGTCGAGAAATACCAGGTTAACCGGATGTTTTCCGCTCCGACCGCGATTCGCGTGCTGAAAAAATTCCCGACGGCGCAAATCCGCAATCACGATCTCTCCTCGCTGGAGGCGCTTTATCTGGCCGGTGAGCCGCTGGACGAGCCGACGGCCAGTTGGGTGACGGAAACGCTGGGCGTACCGGTCATCGACAATTATTGGCAGACGGAGTCCGGCTGGCCGATCATGGCGCTGGCCCGCGCGCTGGACGACAGGCCGTCGCGTCTGGGAAGTCCCGGCGTGCCGATGTACGGTTATAACGTCCAGCTACTCAATGAAGTCACCGGCGAGCCCTGCGGCATAAATGAAAAGGGAATGCTGGTGATTGAAGGGCCGCTGCCGCCGGGCTGTATTCAGACTATTTGGGGCGACGATGCGCGTTTTGTGAAGACTTACTGGTCGCTGTTTAACCGTCAGGTTTATGCCACTTTCGACTGGGGGATCCGCGACGCCGAGGGGTATTACTTTATTCTGGGCCGTACCGATGATGTGATTAATATTGCGGGTCATCGGCTGGGGACGCGAGAAATAGAAGAAAGTATCTCCAGCTACCCGAACGTAGCGGAAGTGGCGGTAGTGGGGATAAAAGACGCTCTGAAAGGGCAGGTAGCGGTGGCGTTTGTCATTCCGAAGCAGAGCGATACGCTGGCGGATCGCGAGGCGGCGCGCGACGAGGAAAACGCGATTATGGCGCTGGTGGACAACCAGATCGGTCACTTTGGTCGTCCGGCGCATGTCTGGTTTGTCTCGCAGCTCCCCAAAACGCGTTCCGGAAAGATGCTTCGCCGCACGATCCAGGCGATCTGCGAAGGCCGCGATCCGGGCGATCTGACAACCATTGACGATCCCGCGTCGTTGCAGCAAATTCGCCAGGCGATCGAGGAATAGCCGTAAGCCGGATAAGCCGCGTCCGGCAACGGGTTAGACTCAGCGACTGAATAGTGGGGTGTAAAGTCGGGAAAGGGCGGCGGCAGCGCGCCGCCCTGTAACAGAATTAACGCAGAATATTTTTCTCAGCCAGATCCAGCGCGAAGTAACTGAAAATCAAATCGGCGCCGGCGCGTTTAATCGAGCCCAGACTTTCCAGCACGACCTTTTCTTCATCGATGGCGCCAGCCATAGCAGCAAATTTAATCATGGCGTATTCACCGCTCACCTGGTAAGCGCCAAGCGGCAACTCTGTGCGTTCGCGGATTTCACGCAGCACGTCCAGATACGCGCCGGCCGGTTTCACCATTAAGCAATCCGCGCCCTGGGCTTCGTCGAGCAGTGATTCGCGAATCGCTTCACGGCGGTTCATCGGATTCATTTGATACGTCTTGCGGTCGCCTTTTAACGCGGTACCCGCTGCTTCACGGAAGGGGCCGTAGAAAGAAGAGGCGAACTTAGTGGAGTAGGACATTATTGCCGTATCGGTAAAACCGGCGGCATCCAGCGCCTGGCGGATAGCTTGGACTTGTCCATCCATGGCCGCGGAGGGCGCAATAAAATCTGCTCCAGCCGCCGCCGCGATAACGGCCTGCTTGCCGAGGTTGGCCAGCGTCGCATCGTTATCCACGCCGTGTTCGCACAACACGCCGCAGTGGCCGTGCGAGGTGTATTCGCAGAAGCAGGTGTCGGACATGACGATCATCTCCGGCACGGTTTGCTTACAGATGCGGGACATTCTTGCCACCAGGCCGTCTTCTTTCCAGGTATCGCTGCCGGTGTCATCAGTATGGTGAGAAATGCCGAAGGTCATAACGGAACGAATGCCAGCATTTGCGATACGTTCAATCTCTCGCGCCAGCTGCTTTTCCGGGATACGCATTACGCCGGGCATGGCATCAATAGCTTTGTAATCGTCGAGTTCTTCTTCAACAAAGATCGGCAACACCAGGTCGTTCAGGCTAAGTGTTGTCTCTTCAAACATAGCGCGCAGCGCAGCGGATTTGCGCAGGCGGCGAGGGCGATGGATAAGGTCTGTCATGGTCTGCCTGATGTTTGTGGAATCGAAGGCCCAGTATACCTGAATCTGCAGGCAGATGTTTTACGAAAACGGTCCTTAACGTAGCAGGCGCAGCCCCGGCGGCGGCAGAACATGGCGCTTCTTTTATATACCGAAGATTAATACCTCAGGCACTATATCATTTTAAATAAGAATTAGTTTTACGTTGTTTTTAGTTTTATTTCATCGTCATTTAAGTAAATGTGGGTTTTAACATTATTCATATTTATTTTGTTTTTCTTTAATCCATATTTATCTTATATGTATTTTGTTTTTTTATTTTCTTGTAAGGTCATGAAAAAGAATGCTTTTCAATTATAAAGTTTACTTTTATTACGTCTTTTTAATTCATGTCCGAATCCGGACTGAGGATAAAGAATAATTGAACCTTTTAGCAATGACGCCGCATAATCCTTCTTGCTAAACATCTCTATGTTTTTATGCATGGATAATTGATGGATCAACTATATTACGTCCCTGAGGAGGGATGACAAATGCACTCCTGGAAAAAGAAACTTGTAGTCTCACAATTAGCATTGGCTTGCACTCTGGCAATCACTTCTCAGGCGAATGCTACTACATATGATACTTTTGGGTACCATGACGATGCAGCCACTGTTTTTGGCTGGGATAATACCAACGATCATGACTATCTAACTTATGGTGGTTATGTCTACAACACCCCAGCTAGTGATAGCGGCTATTTTGATACAAAATTTACTGGTGACACTGTAAATGGCGTCATTTCAACTTTTTATCTGAATCATGATTACGCCAATGATACTGCGAATACATTGGATGTTACCAACTCAACCATTCATGGTATGATTACTTCTGACCAGATTGGCTACGGTCAATATGTTTGGACTAACGGTAGTGATTATACGACCCATGATTGGGTTGATGATGATACTTTTAATCTAAACATTTCTAATTCTACAATCGATGATGACTTTGAGGCGTTTTACTTCACTGATACCTATCTCGATTCTGATGGAAAAACAGTCAAAACCGATTATGACAAATTGGTTACTGCTGGTTTAGGCACTGCTATAACCCTTGATGTTGAAAGTAATATTAATATTACTAACAATTCTCATGTGGCTGGTATTGCTCTTTACCAAAAAGATCTTGGCAATTCAACATATACAACCGAAGCACATCAGTGGGATAACACTATTAACGTAGCGAATTCAACTGTAACTTCAGGCTCCGTGTCCGAAGATGAAGAACAAGGCCATTTTGGCAATTCAAGTGAACCAAGCGATTATAATGGCAATGGTTGGAATAAAGATGATGTTGCTTTAGCTTTTGTTGACGATCCTTATTCAAATTACCGTATGGTAAACAACGTTACGTTTACCGACTCGCAGTTACTGGGGGATGTCGTCCTTCAGAGCTCCTGGAATTATAATTTCTATTCTGACGGCCGTTTAGTCGATGATTCCACTACCGTCTATACGAATGGTGGTTGGGCAGATGATGATCAAAACGTTGATCACCTGACATTGACCCTGAATAACACTAAATGGGTTGGTGCGGCGTTTAATGATTCACAGTCAATGGATCCAGTGCAATTCTATGATGTTGATGCCAATGGCTTAGATCCAGACTCGACTAATTATGATGCCTGGGGACGTGTTAATAGTGCTGCTTCCTTCCAGAGCGGTATCTTTGACGTCAGCTTGAATAATGGATCTGAGTGGGATACCACAAAAACATCTGTAATAGATACCTTAGCAGTAAATAGCGGCTCTCAGGTTGATGTTGCTAATGGCTCCAGTTTAACCGCTGATACCATTACTCTAAACGGTGGTTCAGCTATGAACATCGGGGAAGGTGGCTACGTTGATACTGATCACCTGACCGTTGATACTTTCAGTACAGTTACTTTGGCTGATGATGTCAGCAGTGCATGGAGTGATGATGCACTGTACGCTAATACTATTACCGTAACTCACGGTGGTATGTTAGATATTCAAACCAACAATACAAACGCAGATAGCGTCATTGATACTGATACGTTAGAACTGACTAGCAGTAACGTTGCGGATAATAATGGCAATGTTTATGCTGGTGTGCTCAACATTCATAGCAATGACTATACCCTAAATGCCGATTTGGTGAACGACCGTACCTGGGATACTACTCAGGCTAACTACGGTTACGGCGTTGTTGCGATGAACTCTGACGGTCACCTGACTATCAATGGTAACGGCGATATCAACAATGGTGACGAGGCTGATGCAAGTAGCACCACTGACAACGTTGTAGCCGCAACTGGTAACTATAAAGTGCGCATCGACAACGCTACTGGTGCCGGTTCTGTTGCGGATTACAAAGGCAACGAGCTGATTTATGTCAATGACATAAACACCGACGCGACCTTCTCTGCAGCAAACAAAGCTGACCTGGGTGCTTACACCTATCAGGCTAAGCAGGAAGGCAACACTGTCGTGCTGGAACAGATGGAACTGACCGACTACGCTAACATGGCGCTGAGCATTCCTTCTGCGAACACCAATATCTGGAACCTGGAACAAGACACCGTTGGTACTCGTCTGACCAACGCTCGTCATGGCCTGGCGGATAACGGCGGCGCATGGGTAAGCTACTTCGGCGGTAACTTCAACGGCGACAACGGCACCATTAACTACGATCAGGATGTTAATGGCATCATGGTCGGTGTTGATACCAAAGTTGATGGTAACAACGCTAAGTGGATCGTTGGTGCGGCAGCAGGTTTCGCGAAAGGCGATCTGAGCGATCGTACCGGTCAGGTGGATCAGGACAGCCAGTCTGCCTACATCTACTCTTCCGCTCGTTTCGCAAACAACATCTTTGTTGACGGTAACTTGAGCTACTCTCACTTCAACAACGATTTGTCTGCTAACATGAGCGACGGTACTTACGTTGACGGCAACACCTCTTCTGACGCCTGGGGCTTCGGCTTGAAACTGGGTTATGATCTGAAGCTGGGTGATGCAGGCTACGTAACGCCTTACGGCAGCGTATCCGGTCTGTTCCAGTCTGGCGACGACTACCAGCTGAGCAACGACATGAAAGTTGACGGTCAGTCTTACGACAGCATGCGTTATGAACTCGGTGTAGATGCAGGTTATACCTTCACTTACAGCGAAGATCAGGCGTTGACCCCGTACTTCAAACTGGCTTACGTTTACGACGACTCCAACAACGATGCTGACGTAAACGGCGACTCTATCGACAACGGCGTAGAAGGTTCTGCGGTACGTGTTGGTCTGGGTACTCAGTTCAGCTTCACGAAGAACTTCAGCGCCTACACCGATGCTAACTACCTCGGTGGCGGTGATGTTGATCAAGACTGGTCTGCAAACGTTGGTGTTAAATATACCTGGTAATCATTTTCTCTCAGGAGAAATAAAGGTAATTTAAACTGAAAAATGCCCGTCAAGGACTTGACGGGCATTATTGCAAGGAATGCATATGTTATCTTTAAGCAAGCCACTACAGGAATTCTACAGACTCGATAAATGCCTTTCTAAGCATGGTACGCGTTTCGAGTTTGTTAATGATAAAGAGATTATCTGTTCACCTGATGAAAGTAATACCCATACCTTTGTTATTTTAGAGGGAGTTGTTTCGTTAGTTCGGGGTGATAAAGTTCTTATTGGTATTGTGCAGGCCCCCTTTATTTTCGGTTTAGCCGATGGTGTGGCGAAAAAAGAGGCACAATATAAATTAATTGCGGAGAGCGGTTGCATTGGTTATCGCCTCTCATCATCACAAACTCTTGCCATCATTGAGCAAAACCAACTGTGGCGTGAAGCTTTTTGTTGGATAGTATGGAAAAGTCAAGTACTGGAACTTCGTGACAAGCAGCTCATTGGTAATAATTCTTACGACCAGATTCGTGCGACATTAATGACAATGATTGAGTGGGATGAAGAGCTTCGCTCACGTATTGGTGTTATGAATTATATTCATCAACGAACGCGCGTATCGCGATCGGTGGTGGCGGAAGTTCTCGCGGCCCTGCGTAAGGGTAATTACATTGAAATGAATAAAGGCAAACTGATCAGTATTAACCGTTTGCCCTCCGAATATTAACAAAAATGTTGCGCCTCGTCTGATATAGCGCGAGGCGCGACGACTCAGGATGCAGGAATAGCAATCGGTTTATTGCCGCTTAGCTCAGTAACCAAATCGTTAATCCCGTCGCTCATATTGGTAAAACGAGTGAGGGGGGAACGGGTTACGACCACAAAAGCGCCAATATTATATTGCGGGATCATCGCCATATAGGTAATAAAACCGCCGCCGCCTCCTGTTTTCTGGATAATGCCAGGACGTCCGTCTTTTGGCGCCATATAGACCCAACCCAGACCGAGCGCGTCGGCTTTACCCGGTACGTCCATCCCAATGATTTTCTTTAACTGTGTGCGCTGATAAATCAACGTTTGCATACGATCGGCCTGTTGGCTACGGTGATAGAAATCTGACGACAGATACTGTTGCATCCAGCGCATCATATCTCCTGGCGTAGAATAGACCCCGCCGCTGCCAATGGCTGCCAGCGTATTATTACAGGGGCTTGCGCCTTTTTCTGCCACCATCAGACGCTTACACTGATCGGGAGAAGGGGTAAACGTGGTGTCTTTCATTCCCAGCGGGCGGGTAATCTTTTCTTCAAACAGTTGCGTATAAGGTTTGCCGGAGGCGGTCGCCAGCGCGTCGGCTAACAGGTCGAACGCCAGATTGGAATAGGCCGCCTGCGAGCCTGGCGCGACTTTTAACGTTGCTGTGGAGAGCCAGTTCCAGCGTTGTTCGCGGGTTGGCCAGACAAATACCGGACGATGCGCCGCGCCGCCGGGCTGTTCTCGCGGAAGCGCGCTGGTGTGGGTCGCTAAGTTGACCAACGTAATCGGCGTGCCTTGATACGTCGGGACATGCGCGCCGGGAGGCGCATATTTGCTGAGAGGATCGTTTAATTTTACCGTTCCCTGATCGAGCAATTTTACCAACATTTCACTGGTCATGAGCTTGGTGAGAGAAGCGATACGAATGACCGAATCAAGCTGTGGACGAACATTATTGCCCGGTCTGGTGTCACCGAAACTACGAAATACGCGTTGATTGCCGTCGATCACCACCAGCGCCATGCCCGTGGCGCCGCTACCATAAAAGATATGCTCGGCATAACGATCAACGATATCAGAGGCAAAAACCGGATCGGCAATCGGCTGAGCCGCCTGGACAGAAGTAAGTGATGCCGCAAACAGCATGGCAGTAAAAAGCAGACTACGTTTCAACGGTGATGTCCATAAGTGAAATAACGGTGGTTATGCGTATTTATACTACCCGGCGGCACATTGCAAAACGTTAAAGAGAAAAAAGTGGGTGAAAAAACGTAACGGCGGGTTTTCGTGATGGAGAATGTTTACTTTTGTGATAGAGCGCTTGTGATAACCTGATAGCGTCAGCGTGCCTGCTGTGTATGAAACTCGTCGAAACAATTCTGTTGAGCAGAAATGCGAACTAAGCGTCACAACGTAGGTCACAATGCCTGGTTTAGCCCTTTCATTTGCGTGGGCATGGCGTGCTATTGCCGCCGTCACAGCAGCCGTAATAAAGATAAGAAGTTAGCAGGAGAGCATGATGTTTAAATCTTTTTTCCCAAAGCCAGGGCCGTTTTTCATGTCGGCGTTTGTTTGGGCGCTGATCGCCGTCATTTTCTGGCAGGCGGGAGGAGGAGATTGGGTGGCGCGACTTGTGGGGGCATCCGATGAAGTGCCTATCAGCGCAGCGCGCTTCTGGTCGCTGGACTATCTGATTTTTTATGCTTATTACCTGATTTGCGTGGGATTATTTGCAACGTTCTGGTTCATCTATAGCCCGCACCGCTGGCAGTACTGGTCGATACTTGGCACCTCGCTCATTATTTTTGTCACCTGGTTTTTGGTGGAGGTTGGCGTTGCGGTTAACGCCTGGTACGCACCATTCTATGATTTGATTCAAACGGCGCTCAGCTCGCCGCACAAGGTCACTCTTGGTCAATTTTATCATGAAGTGGGGGTGTTTCTCGGTATTGCGCTTATCGCCGTGGTGATCGGTGTGCTGAACAACTTCTTTGTCAGCCACTATGTATTTCGCTGGCGTACCGCAATGAATGAGCACTATATGGCGCACTGGCAGTACCTGCGCCATATCGAAGGGGCCGCCCAGCGTGTGCAGGAAGACACCATGCGTTTTGCCTCTACACTGGAGAATATGGGCGTGAGTTTTATCAATGCCATCATGACGCTCATCGCCTTTCTGCCGGTGTTGGTCACCCTGTCAGCGCATGTGCCGGATTTACCCATCGTAGGACATATCCCTTACGGCCTGGTCATTGCCGCTATAGTCTGGTCATTAATGGGGACGGGCCTGCTGGCGGTCGTCGGGATCAAATTGCCGGGGCTGGAATTTAAAAATCAGCGAGTGGAAGCCGCTTATCGTAAGGAGCTGGTCTACGGTGAAGATGACGCCAGCCGCGCCACGCCGCCCACCGTCCGTGAACTGTTTAGCGCGGTGCGCCATAACTACTTCCGTCTCTACTTTCACTATATGTATTTCAACATCGCGCGCATTCTCTATTTGCAGGTCGATAACGTTTTCGGTTTGTTCCTGCTGTTTCCTTCCATTGTTGCCGGTACGATTACGCTGGGGCTGATGACGCAAATCACCAACGTGTTTGGCCAGGTGCGCGGTTCGTTCCAGTATTTGATTAACTCCTGGACGACTCTGGTGGAGCTGATGTCTATTTATAAACGTTTGCGTAGCTTTGAACGTCAGTTGGATGGTCAGCCAGTTCAGGAAGTGACCCACTCTTTTAGCTAACAGAAGGAAACGTTATGTCGGCGGCGTCCCGTCTTTATCCTCTGCCTTTTCTGGCGGTCGCCATATTGGCTGGCTGTAGTAGTCAATCCGGGCAGCCGGTGAGCAAGGGCGAGAAGCCTGTCGACGTGGCAAGCGTAGTACGTCAGAAAATGCCGGCCAGTGTCAAAGACAGAGAGGCCTGGGCGAAAGATATCGCGACAACGTTTAAGAGCCAGGGGCTGGCGCCGACGGTAGAAAATATCTGTTCGGTGCTGGCTGTCGCCCAGCAGGAGTCCGGTTATCAGGCGGATCCTGTCGTGCCGGGGCTAAGTAAAATCGCCTGGCAGGAGATTGATCGCCGTGCTGAACGACTACACATTCCGCTGTTTCTGGTGCACACCGCGCTGAAAATTAACTCCCCCAACGGCAAAAGCTATAGCGAACGCCTGGACACGGTAAAAACCGAAAAACAGCTTAGCGCTATTTTTGACGACTTTATCAATATGGTCCCTATGGGGCAGACGCTATTTGGCTCATATAACCCGGTGCATACGGGCGGCCCGATGCAGGTCAGCATTGCCTTTGCCGAACAGCACGCGAAAGGCTATCCGTGGAAGATGACGGGTACGGTACGTCAGGAGGTCTTTACGCGCCGTGGCGGGTTGTGGTTTGGAACCTACCATTTGCTGAATTACCCGGCGAACTACAGCGCGCCTGTTTTCCGCTTCGCCGACTTCAACGCGGGATGGTACGCCAGCCGTAACGCTGCGTTCCAGAATGCCGTCAGTAAAGCCAGTGGGGTAAAACTGGCGCTGGATGGCGATCTGATTCGTTATAACAGCAAGGAACCGGGCAAAACAGAGTTAGCGGTGCGCAAACTGGCAGGGCAGTTGGGAATGAGTGAGCGTGAAATTCGCAGCCAACTGGAGAAAGGCGATAGCCTGGCGTTTGAAAAAACGGCGCTCTACAAGAAAGTCTATAAACTGGCCGAGGCCAAAACGGGCAAGACGCTTGCGCGGGAAATGTTGCCCGGTATTCAACTGGAAAGCCCGAAGATCACGCGCAAGCTGACGACCGCCTGGTTTGCTAAACGAGTTGATGAGCGGCGGGCGCGGTGTATGGGGCGATAAATTTCGCGCTGGGATATTTTCTCCAGCGCGCTAAGGTTTATTGGTGACGGTGACGCCAGCGTAAAAACGCGGCGATAACGGCGAAAATGAGGCAGCCCGTGAGGAAGGGCACCAGGCCAAAAATCGTCCCGACGCCCAGCCCAATCTCTACCCGCGGTCGACCTGTATCCTGTACCTGCATCAGATGCTCATAGATGCCCGGCGCATGAACCAGCAGGTTTAAGAGTTGCGCTCCGGCCCAGAAGCAAAACAGTACAAATATGGCGTAAGCAATATTTCCGGGCGTAGAGGAGGTTTCTCGATGCTTCCCGCTGAACAGCGATTTTGAGAGAGTGAAATCAGCCATAAAGACCTCCAGGATGATCGGCTACGATCTGGCGTTATGCCATCGGCTTACTGTGAAGTCTGACAGGTCATTGTGTTTGTCAATATCAGAATCATGGTAATTTCACATACGGAATGTATCCATCGCGTAAATTTTTGTTAGTTGTCACAAAACGATCACTTTTATCAAAATCAATTAACATTTAAGAAATTCCGTATCCCCCACAGACTCGCCCGCCAGAAGTATGCAAAAATACGTTTTTGTTGCTGTTAATACGTCGGAGTCGTTATGCGTTTGCCTGTAAAAATTCGTCGTGACTGGCACTACTATGCCTTCTCTATTGGCCTTATCTTTATTTTGAATGGCGTCGTAGGATTGCTGGGATTTGAGGCGAAAGGATGGCAAACCTATGGTGTTGGGCTGGTAACGTGGATTATTAGCTTCTGGCTGGCGGGGTTCATCATTCGCCGGCGCGAAGATGACGAGGTAAAAGACGCCCGATAAACGTTGCGCTATCGGGCGTGCGCTATTACATCGTGGTTTTTAAGGCGTTATTCGCCGTATGGCGTTCCAGCGCCAGCTCAATCAGACGGCTGATCAAATCGGTATAGCCCAATCCGCTCGCCTGCCAGAGTTTTGGATACATACTGATATTGGTAAAACCTGGCAGCGTATTGATCTCGTTAATCACGACCTCATTGTCTGCCGTTAAAAAGACATCGACACGCGCCATACCCGCGCACCCCAGCGTCTGATAAGCCTGGATCGCGATCGCGCGAATCTTGTCATTCACCTCGGAAGGGATCTGTGCAGGCACGACAACTTGTGCGCCGTTATCATCAATATACTTAGTATCGTAGGCGTAAAATTCGCTATTCAGTACGATTTCGCCGCAGGTACTGGCCTGTGGGTTATCGTTACCTAATACGGCGCATTCGATCTCGCGCCCTTTGATCCCTTGTTCCACCACCACTTTATGATCGAATTCGAAAGCCAGCGCGACCGCCTGCTGATATTGCGCTTCGTTAGCGACTTTACTGACGCCGACCGAAGAGCCCTGATTGGCGGGCTTAACGAACAGCGGCAGTCCCAGACGGGATTTAACCTCGGCAAAACTAAACGCGTGACGATTCGTTCGGGTGAGTGTAATAAACGGGGCGATATTCAGTCCTGCATCGCGTAGCAGTCGTTTGGCGACGTCTTTATCCATGCAGGCTGCGGAGCTCAGCACGTCTGAACCGACAAACGGTAAGTTTGCGACGCGCAGCATCCCCTGCAATGAGCCGTCTTCGCCCAGCGTACCGTGGACGATAGGAAAAATAACATCTACCGTCGGTAGCGGCTGCCCGTTCTGGGCGTTAATCAATTGGTGTTGATGTTTGCCAGGCACCTGGGCCAGACTGATTGCCGAAGGACGTAGCGCGATATGTGCCGGATCGTCTGCATTCTGCAAATAATTTTCCGCATCGTTAACATGCCATTGTCCCGCCTTATCTATCCCTAACAGCACCACGTCGAAGCGGGTTTTATCGATCGCATCAACGATATTTTTCGCTGATTGCAAAGACACTTCATGTTCCGCCGACTTACCGCCAAATACTATTCCTACCCGCAATTTCGCCATCTTAAAAACCCATTCCATCGAATGCAAAGCGTATACATTACCACGACAAAACGCGGGTTTCGCGGGGTTCTGCCATAATGTTTATGGGATGTGAGAACGGAGGCCGCGTGAGAGGTAAGGGTTTTCTGATTATTGTGCTGTTGGGCGGCATTGGCGGGCTGGGATATCGTTATCTTCCCTCTTATTATAATCCTTTTGCTCCGCTACAACTTGCCGATCCGCCAGGCTGGATCACTACCTTCAAACTACAGCGCCTGACGCCGTCGCAGTGCCGGGAGCTGTTGACGGCGGCCAATCAACAGGGATTAATTTCATCACAACCTGTTGCGGATAGCGCTGGTGAATGTCCCTTGTCCCATGTTGTGCGCGTCAGAGATTTTGGCCAGGTCAAACTGAGCAGCAGTTTTTTAGCCTCCTGCCCGTTGGCGCTGCGCTCCGCGCTGTTTGTCGAACAGCAGGCAAAACCTTTAACAGAAACGTGGATGAAGCACCGCCTGACCCGCATCGAACATCTGGGCAGCTATGTCTGCCGTAATATTTATCACCGCCCGGATGCGCGTCGCAGTGAACATGCCAGCGCAGAAGCGCTGGATGTCAGCGGGTTTCAGCTATCAGATGGCCGAAAAATCACTGTTCTGCGCGGCTGGGGGCGTCAGGAGACGGGGCCCTGGTTACGCGCTATGTTAAACGCCAGTTGCCATTATTATGGCAATGGGCTCGGGCCTGACTATAACGCTGCTCATGCTAACCATTTTCATCTTGGAATGCGGGGCTACGGCGTGTGTCGTTAAAGCATAAACGTCTGCCTTGCGCGGCTATATAATGTGACATGTTTCACAAAAATGATGAACGGGGAGACAAAATAGCAAAGTGTGACGTATCGCACCTCTGGAACCACCAGGAAAAAGAGAACTTGCTAAGCTAACGCGTATTTTCAGCTACTTACCGTTACGAGTCTTATGGAATCCTGGAAAGTTAATCTAATTTCCGTTTGGTTTGGATGTTTTTTTACCGGGCTGGCAATCAGCCAAATCCTGCCATTCTTACCCCTTTATATTTCCCAGCTTGGCGTCTCTTCCCATGAAGCGTTATCAATGTGGTCCGGGTTAACGTTTAGCATCACGTTTCTTATTTCCGCCATTGTGTCGCCGATGTGGGGCAGTCTCGCCGATCGTAAAGGGCGTAAACTGATGCTATTGCGCGCGTCGCTCGGGATGGCGATAGCTATTCTACTGCAGGCATTCGCGACCCATGTCTGGCAACTTTTCCTGCTGCGCGGAATCATGGGGTTAACGTCAGGCTATATCCCCAATGCCATGGCGCTGGTAGCCTCTCAGGTACCACGCGAACGTAGCGGCTGGGCGCTCAGTACGCTTTCTACCGCGCAGATCAGCGGCGTTATCGGCGGGCCGTTAATGGGCGGCTT
The DNA here is from genome assembly GCF_046550775.1 of Salmonella sp. SAL04202. Lineage (NCBI taxonomy): Bacteria > Pseudomonadati > Pseudomonadota > Gammaproteobacteria > Enterobacterales > Enterobacteriaceae > Salmonella > Salmonella sp. SAL04202. The sequence continues at coordinate 120,399 of NZ_JBGDXK010000001.1, forward strand.
TGTCGCGGATCATATCGGGCTGCGGGCGGTATTTCTGATTACCGCCATGCTGTTGGTGGTGAGCTTTCTGGTCACGCTATTTTTAATTAAAGAAGGCGTGCGTCCGGTCATCAGGAAAAGCGAACGCCTGAGTGGTAAAGCCGTTTTTGCGTCGTTACCTTATCCTGCGCTGGTGATCAGTTTGTTTTTTACCACGATGGTCATTCAACTCTGTAATGGTTCCATCAGTCCAATCCTGGCGCTGTTTATCAAATCAATGATGCCGGACAGTAATAACATCGCCTTTCTTAGCGGGTTAATCGCCTCGGTGCCCGGTATCTCCGCGCTTATCTCCGCGCCTCGCCTGGGAAAACTTGGCGACAGAATCGGCACGGAAAGAATTCTGATGGCCACGCTTATCTGCGCAGTGCTGCTTTTCTTCGCGATGTCCTGGGTCACCACGCCGTTCCAGTTGGGGCTGTTGCGTTTCTTGTTAGGCTTTGCCGATGGCGCGATGTTACCCGCCGTACAAACGTTATTGGTGAAATACTCCAGTGACCAAATTACCGGACGTATTTTTGGCTACAACCAGTCATTTATGTACCTGGGCAACGTGGTTGGGCCGTTGATGGGCGCGACGGTATCGGCGATGGCCGGTTTCCGCTGGGTTTTTATCGCTACGGCGGCGATCGTGTTGATCAATATTGGGCAACTGACCCTGGCGTTACGTCGTCGGCGTAACGCGCAAAAAGCGAAAGGCCAATAGCGGTGCATCGTAACGGCGCTTCTGCCGTTACGATATGGTTTAAATTAAAAGATATATTCTTTATCCGTGAAGTTTTTCTATAGATGGCATAACCTTAAATTATGATATAGCGTGATTATTGTTTTTTGATGGTTTATTATCGTCTCGTTTTCGGTCTGAGAAACGTTTCGCTGCGGCGACAGTGATAATTATTTGTGTAAAGTTCTTCCTGTATCATAAAAATAGTACTTTCAGCCTCTAGGCAGTGGTTCTTCATAGTGATAACGTCACCCTGGAACTAATAAGGAAATATGGTCATGAAAAATCTCATAGCAGAGTTGTTGCTTAAGCTAGCCCAAAAAGAAGAAGAGTCGAAAGAACTGGTTGCTCAGGTAGAAGCGTTAGAGATTATCGTCACAGCAATGTTACGTAACATGGCGCAAAACGAGCAGGAGATGTTGATACGTCAGGTAGAGGGGGCACTTGAAGGCGTAAAGCCGGATGCCAGCGTTCCTGATCACGATACGGAATTGCTGCGCCAATATGTAAAAAAGTTGCTGAGACACCCCCGGCACTAATCGTATTTTAAAACAACACAGTTGTTATAACGTTACTTTTATGAAATAACATAGCCGCTTCGTTTTTATTTTCTTCTGGGTAATACAGAGCAAAATAAAAACGAAGCGGCTATGGTAATAACAGTGTAACGTTATGCGCTGTTCTTCTGCATCCTGCCAGTGTGACTGTGGATAATCGAATTGCACATTAGCCTACGGTTTGTCAATCAATAAAACATCTATTGCTAACGGTAAGTAATACTTTTACAGCCGGGTGGTATTTTTGCCAGTAACAGCCAGACTTATATAAAGTCCCTGGGATATTTCCCAAAGGGACAACGTGTAATGTGTACACTGACAAAAGGATGGTGCTATGAAAATAACATTACTGGTGACTTTACTTTTTGGCCTGGTCTTTTTAACCGCCGTCGGCGCAACCGAGAAACCGTTAACGCCGCAACAGCAGCGCATGACGACCTGTAATCAGCAGGCGACAGCGCAAGCGTTGAAAGGCGATGCGCGTAAAACCTACCTTAGCGACTGCCTGAAAAACAGTCAGTCAGCCCCTGGCGAGAAAAGCCTGACGCCGCAACAGCAGAAAATGCGTGAATGCAATGTTCAGGCGACGGAACAATCACTGAAAGGCGATGACCGTAGCAAGTTTATGAGCGCCTGCCTGAAAAAAGCGGCGTAGTGCTATCGGGTGAGCCCTGAAAAACACTCACCCGAAATTTCATACTCCCTCCATGCGCTCTGTTTCTATAATTTGGGAAAATTGTTTCTAAATGTTCCCAAAAATAATGAATGATGAAAATTTTTACCGAAAAGCGGTTGAACAGGCGGTAGCGCCGCCTGACCCTTCTGATGATCGTCAGCGCTCCGGATTGCGCTTCGCCCGGCGCATCAGGCTACCGCGCGCGGTGGGGTTAGGGGGGATGTTTTTACCGGTGGCCGCCGTGTTAGTGACGCAACCTGTCTTTGGCGGCTGGTGGCTATTGCTGGTCGGCTGGTCTTTTGTCTGGCCGCATCTGGCATGGCAGTGGGCGGCGAAAGCCCTTGATCCGCTACGCCAGGAAATTTACAACCTGAAAGTGGATGCGATCCTCTCCGGCATGTGGATCGCGCTGATGGGCGTCAATATGTTGCCTGCCGCCGCGCTGTTTATGATGATGAGCATGAATCTGATGGGCGCTGGCGGGCGGCGGCTATTCACTGTCGGAATGGGCCTTTTGCTGGCGTCATGTCTGGTGACGTTGCAGCTTACCGGGCTACCCGTCGCGATGCGAAGCTCGTCGCTGGAAGTCACGCTCTCTTTGCCCGTCATTATGTTGTATCCGCTTCTGTTCGCCTGGGTAAGTTACCAAACGGCCATTAAATTAGCGGAACATAAGCGACGCTTGCAGGCGATGAGCTCGCGGGATGGCATGACCGGCGTCTATAACCGACGCCACTGGGAAATTTTATTACGTAATGAATTCGATCACAGCCGACGCCACCATCGGGAGGCGACATTGTTGATTATCGATATCGATCATTTTAAGAGCATTAACGACACCTGGGGACATGATGTTGGGGATGAGGCTATTATCGCCCTGACGCGTCAATTACAGATAACGCTACGCGGGAGTGATATTATCGGGCGCTTTGGCGGCGACGAATTTGCGGTGATTATGTGCGGAACGCCGGCAGACAGCGCGATTACCGCCATGTCGCGAGTGCATGAACGGCTAAATACCTTACGCTTGCCGGGCGCGCCGCAGGTCATGTTACGTATCAGCGTGGGCGTGGCGCCGTTAACGCCACAAATCGGTCATTATCGGGAATGGTTAAAGTCTGCGGATATGGCGCTTTACAAAGCAAAGAATGCCGGACGTAACCGCACCGAAGTGGCGGCATGACGTCCAGCCGGGCTTCAGGATTTACTGAGCGCCTCTGATTTTTCCATACACTTCGTCATCGCTTCTATTACCGCAGCGCGGAAGCCACGTTCTTCCAGAACGCGTACGGCTTCAATCGTCGTTCCGCCAGGCGAGCACACCATATCTTTCAGTTCGCCGGGATGCTTTCCGGTTTCGAGTACCATTTTCGCCGATCCCATAACGGCCTGCGCGGCGAATTTATAAGCCTGAGCGCGAGGCATACCGCCCAGAACGGCAGCGTCCGCCATCGCCTCGATAAACATAAAGACATAGGCCGGCGAAGATCCGCTCACGCCAACCACCGGATGGATCATCGGCTCAGCAATTACTTCCGCCTCGCCAAAGCAGCGGAAAATATTCAGCACATCAGCCGTATCTTCCGGTGTGACCAGCGCGTTGGGCGTGACGGAGGTCATTCCTGCGTTGACCAGCGACGGCGTATTCGGCATAGCGCGAATGATTTTACGGTCGTGTCCCAGCGCGCGCGCAAGCTGATCAAGCGTTACGCCTGCGGCAATAGAGACCACCAGCGAGTCTTTGTTCAGGCTGGAGGAGATTTCACTGAGCACTTTCACCATAATGCCCGGTTTTACCGCGCCGAAAACGATATCCGCGACCTGAGCGACCTCCTGCGCGCTTTGCGCCGCATTAATGCCGTACTGGTCATGCAGGGCGGCAACTTTATCGGGGGAGGGGGTGTAGACCCAGATCTGGCCGGGAAGTACCTGACCGCTGGCAATCAGTCCGCCAAGAATGGCTTTGCCCATATTACCGCAGCCAATAAAACCGATTTTCTTCTCCATCTCGTCACTCCCTATGTTTGTGTGTTATGGGGAATGGTTAGCTTAACGCGGATTGAAAACGGGCAGAAGGAGAAACAGCACTTTGATGAAAGGCAAAAGCGCGAGACAATAAAAGATTGTATACCGTACGGGAGACATTATGACCATCTGGGTGGATGCGGATGCGTGTCCGAATGTCATTAAAGAAATTTTGTACCGCGCCGCCGAGCGGATGCAGTTGCCGCTTATTCTGGTTGCCAATCAGGCCTTGCGCGTGCCGCCTTCGCGTTTTATCCGCACGCTCCGCGTGGCCGCCGGGTTTGACGTGGCGGACAATGAAATCGTGCGTCAATGCGAAGCGGGCGATCTGGTGATTACCGCGGATATTCCGCTGGCGGCTGAAGTGCTGGAAAAAGGCGCTGCGGCTCTTAATCCCCGGGGAGAACGCTATAGCGACGCCACGATTCGCGAACGTCTGACGATGCGTGACTTTATGGACACGCTACGCGCCAGCGGCGTACAAACGGGGGGACCAAACAGTCTCTCGCCGCGCGATCGTCAGCATTTTGCCGCCGAGCTGGATAAGTGGTGGCTGGAAAGCCAGCGTAAAAAATAAATCGTGTAATGAAAAATTTACAGTTTATTCATTTCTGATTCTTGCTATAGTACTAATATTGTGACTTTAGTACCTTTGTGTAAATTATTATTTACATTTATGCGTTGTACTAGTTAGATGATATGATTATAACATTGCTGATATCAAATCCTGCGTATGCGCAGTTCCTGGGGGAACGCCTGCTATGATGCAACCTCTTTATCTTGTTGGCCCGCGGGGCTGTGGGAAAACCACCATCGGTATGGCGCTGGCGCAGGCAACCGGTTTTCGGTTTGCAGATACCGACCGCTGGCTGCAATCGCACGTGCAGATGAGCGTCGCTGATATCGTTGAAAAAGAAGGCTGGGGAGGGTTCCGCGCCCGGGAAACCGCGGCCCTGGAGGCGGTAAGCGCGCCTTCGACTGTCGTGGCGACGGGAGGCGGTATTATTCTCACGGAGTATAACCGACGTTATATGCACCGTGTTGGCGTAGTGATTTATCTGTGCGCGCCGGTATCCACGCTGGTTAACCGGCTTGAGGCTGAACCTGAAGCGGATCTGCGCCCGACCCTCACCGGCAAGCCGTTGAGCGAAGAGGTTCGGGAAGTGCTTGAGCAGCGTGACGCGTTGTATCGCGAAACGGCGCATTACATTATTGACGCGACGAAAGCGCCGGCCCAGGTCGTTTCTGAAATTATTGCGGCGCTGCCGCCCTCGACGCAACGGTTACAGGGAGATGTCTATACTTAACGCTCACCCAGAATAAAGGAAACGCTATGCCAACCAGACCACCTTATCCGCGGGAAGCTTATATCGTCACCATTGAAAAAGGCACGCCGGGCCAGACGGTGACGTGGTATCAGCTACGGGCTGACCATCCAAAACCTGATTCGCTCATCAGCGAGCATCCGACCGCAGAAGAAGCGATGGATGCGAAAAAACGTTACGAAGATCCGGATAAATCATAGACGCATGAACCACTCGGAAGGGATTCCGGGTACCCCTAAATTGTATCTCCATCACATTCTTGAAACATTTATACTGGCAACTAAAACCGTAAATTAAGCGATAACAATACAATATTGGAGTTATTTGGAATCTTTACACAATACGTTGCTCATCTGCTGCTACGCTTTCTGAGATTTGTAGGGCAGGTAGCGCGGTGAGCGTGTGAATATTTGCCCGGGAATTACGACGAAGTAATAAGGTGGAATAAAAATGAGTGCGTCGTTGGCAATCCTCACAATCGGCGTTGTGCCAATGAGCGAAGTGTTACCGCTTCTGACGGAATACATCGACGAACAACACATCACCCATCATAGCCTGCTGGGAAAAATGAGCCGGGAAGACGTTATGGCGGATTACGCTGTAGAGCCTGGCGACGATCCGCTTTTGACGTTGCTGAATGATAACCAGATAGCCCATGTTTCCCGCCAGAAAGTGGAGCGAGATTTACAGAGCGTTGTCGAGGTGCTGGATAACCAGGGTTATGATGTCATTATACTGATGAGCACCGCGGCGATTAAAAGTATGGCAGCCCGTAATTCTATTTTGCTTGAACCGCTGCGTATTATTCCACCGCTTGTCGCCTCTATTGTGGATGGACATCAGGTTGGCGTGATTGTGCCTGTTGCAGAACTTCTGGCGGCCCAGGAGAAAAAATGGCAGGTATTGCAAATGCCGCCGGTGTATTCGCTGGCGAATCCGGTTCACGGTTCTGAGCAACAGTTAATTGATGCCGGACAGGCGCTACTGGATCAAGGCGCGGACGTCATTATGCTGGATTGTCTGGGTTTTCATCAGCGTCATCGGGATATTTTACAGCAGGCGCTGGATGTGCCGGTTTTACTCTCTAACGTTTTGATTGCGCGGTTAGCTTCAGAACTGCTTGTCTAATTTTACGTGACAGGCCGAACGTCAGGACTCTATATTGGGTGTTAATTTAATAATGAGACGGGGCCTGATTATGCTACAAAGCAATGAATACTTTTCCGGGAAAGTGAAGTCTATTGGATTTACCAGCAGTAGCACCGGCCGGGCCAGCGTTGGTGTGATGGCGGAAGGGGAGTATACCTTTGGCACCGCCGAACCCGAAGAGATGACGGTTGTGAGCGGCGCGTTGAAGGTACTGTTGCCGGGAACTGTCGAATGGAAAGTGTATACAGCCGGTGAGGTGTTTAACGTGCCTGGCCACAGCGAGTTTCATCTCCAGGTCGCTGAGCCCACCTCGTATCTGTGCCGCTATTTGTAACGGTGAGTCCCCTCTCCGGCGGAGAGGGACCCTCTGGTTAGCGCTGCGCTTCGCCGCCTAATCCTTCCACCAGGCTTTGAATCAGCGCCGCCAGCTCGCCGGTCATCAGGATAAAGTCCGCGTCAAAACGTTGGGCAAAATCTTCCCGGTCGATATCTTCGTTCTGATCGCGCAGCTCATCGCAGAATTTCAGACGCTTAATGGAGCCGTCGTCGCACATGACGAATTGAATGCGCTGCTGCCAGTCGAGCGCCAGCTTCGTGACCACTTTACCCGCTTCAATATGAACGGCGATCTCGTCGCTGACCAGATCCTGCTTTTTCGCGCGGATCACGCCGCCATCTTCCAGCATCGCTTTCAATTCGGCTTCGTCCAGCAACTGGAAACCCTGAGCTACCGTACCGGAGCGCACCCACTCTGTGAGCGTCAGCTCAATCGGATTTTCCAGCGCCAGCGGGACGACCGGCAGCGAGCCAAGACTTTTACGCAGTAGCGCCAAAGTATCTTCCGCTTTTTTCGCGCTGGCGCAGTCAACCATAATCAGGCCGTTAACGGTATCAATCCACATCATTGTCTGACTGAAGCGGCTAAACGCGCGCGGCAGCAACGAATGCAACACTTCATCCTTCAGGGAATCTTTTTCCGTCTTCTTCAGCTTGCGTCCCTGATCGGCTTCCAGTTTCTGGATTTTCGCCTCCAGAGCCTGTTTGATCACTGGCGATGGCAGGATTTTCTCTTCTTTGCGCGCGCAAATAATAATTTGGCCATTGGCGGTGTGCGTTAACGCATCGCTGTGAGAGCCCATCGGCGGAACCCAGCCCATTTTGGCCATATCCTGGCTACCGCATGGGGTAAACGTCATTGAGGCGAGCTGTTTCTCCATCTCTTCGGCGCGTAATGTGATATCGCGGCTAAGACGGTAAACCATTAAATTTTTGAACCACAGCATGATAATTTCCACGGCCTTGTCGTTAAATCCAGGCGGTATAGTAACGAATTGTCGGCAGGCTTGCATTGCCAATCAGAACGGTGAATTCTACCCTGTTGATATTCCCAAAAAATGAGGAGCGGTATGTGCGTATTGGTATCGATTTAGGCGGCACAAAAACGGAAGTCATTGCGCTTGATGATGCAGGAGAGCAGCGGTTTCGCCATCGTCTGCCTACGCCGCGGGAGGATTATCAGCAAACGATAGAAACCATCGCTACGCTGGTCGACATGGCGGAACAGGCGACCGGCCAGACCGGTAGCGTCGGCATTGGCATCCCCGGTTCTCTCTCGCCTTACACCGGCGTGGTAAAAAACGCTAACTCTACGTGGCTTAACGGCCAGCCGTTCGATAGCGATGTGAGCCGTCGTCTGAAGCGTGAAGTGCGGTTAGCCAACGATGCCAATTGTCTGGCGGTATCGGAAGCGGTAGATGGCGCGGCGGCGGGGGCGCAAACGGTATTTGCGGTGATTATCGGTACCGGGTGCGGCGCGGGCGTAGCGCTAAATGGCCGGGCGCACATCGGCGGCAACGGTACGGCAGGTGAATGGGGTCACAATCCGTTGCCGTGGATGGATGACGATGAGTTGCGTTACCGCGAAGAAATTCCCTGTTATTGCGGTAAACAAGGCTGTATCGAAACCTTTATTTCCGGTACGGGATTTGCCACGGATTACCAGCGTTTGAGCGGTAAAGCGCTAAAAGGCGATGAGATTATTCGTCTGGTCGACGTGCAGGACGCCGTGGCGGAACTGGCGTTAAGCCGTTATGAGCTACGGCTGGCGAAAGCATTATCTCATGTCGTGAATATTCTGGATCCGGATGTCATTGTGCTGGGCGGCGGAATGAGCAATGTTGAGCGCCTGTACAAGACGGTTCCGTCGCTGATGAAATCGTTTGTTTTTGGCGGCGAGTGCGAGACGCCGGTACGTAAGGCGCGGCATGGCGATTCAAGCGGCGTGCGCGGCGCGGCCTGGCTGTGGCCGCTGGCGTAACGTTTTTAGCCGGATGGCGTCATCCGGCAACCGGCGTGACCGATGGCTGCTTGTGTTTTAGACGTCCGTATACCAGCAACGACGACATGGCGGAAAACGAGAGCAGGGCGGCGGGAAGCGCCACGTAGTAGTACGCAAAACCTAGCGTCAGCATCAGCCCGCCGCACCAGGCGCCAATCGCGCTACCGAGATTAAAGGCGATTTGCCCTCCCGCCGCGCCCAGCAGTTCGCCGCCTTTGGCGTTTTGCAGCAGCAGGATTTGCAGCGGCGCAGAGAGCGCAAACAGACCAGCGCAGCAGATAAACGCGAAAGTCAGCGATGTCGTTTTGTATCCGCTGAAGAAAAAGAGCGCCATGAGAGAGAGCACGATAACGAGGTCAGTCACTACCGCGATGCGCAGCGGCGTATATCTGCCGGAGAGTTTGCCGCTTAACAGATTGCCTAACACCATCCCCAGCCCGACCAGCATCATAATAAACGTCATGCTCGTCTCCGAAAAACCGGAGATGTACATCATAAATGGCTTGATATAGCTGAACCAGGCAAAAACGCCCGCATTGCCGAACATCGTGGCGGCGAAAATGAGCCACGGCGCGGGGCTACGCAAGAAGTGGAACTGCTCGCGCAGGCTGCCTTGGGCTTTGTCACGGATATCCGGCACCCAGAAGAAAATTGCGGTGAGCACAGCGATGTTGAAAACCGCGATCAATAAAAAGGTGTAGCGCCAGCTAAATTCCTGGCTCAGGTAAGTGCCGACCGGAATGCCCACCAGATTCGCCACCGTCATTCCTGAAACCATACCCGCGACGGCGGCGGTGACTTTCCCGGGGCGGATAATCTTTGACAGGACAATGGCGCCGACGCCAAAAAAGGCGCCGTGCGGAAAGCCGGAAACCAGTCTGCCGACGGCGAGCATCAGATATGACGAGGAAAAGGTAAATATGGCATTGCCCATCACGCACAGCGTGACCAGAAACAGCAGTATATGTTTAAGCGAAAAGCGGCTGGAAAAGAGCGCCATAACAGGCGCGCCCAGCACGACGCCGAAGGCGTAAAACGAGATCATATGCCCGGCGGCGGGAATCGTTATCCCGACATCGCGTGCCAGCTCCGTCAGCACGCCCATAATGCCAAACTCGGCCATCCCCAGTCCGAACGTACCCAGCGCCAAAGAAAAAATAACTTTTTTCATACCACCTGCCGAAAATAAAGGCGCATGTTGCGCGCTGTGGCTGTGAATTGTCACAGCCAATCAACGTATAGCTTGCGGATAAGCGCGAGGTAATACCATTCCTTATCCGTCTTTGTGTATTCATTATTATGCTATGTCATGACAGTATGCTGTGCGCAGGATGACACTCGCGTTACTCCACAGCAAACGCTTTGTCCAGTTTGCTATAACCAAGCCCATTGATTTTTTTCACTTTTATCTGCACGGGGATACGTTCTTTCATGGCTTCCACATGGCTAATCACACCGATGGTCTTCCCGCTGGCATTCAGCGCGTCGAGCGCATCCAGCGCGGCGTCCAGCGTTTCGCTATCAAGCGTGCCGAAGCCTTCGTCGAGGAACAAAGAATCAATGCGCGTTTTATGGCTGACCAAATCTGATAACGCCAGCGCCAGCGCCAGGCTGACCAGGAAACTTTCGCCGCCTGATAACGTTCGCGTATCGCGCACGGCGTCGGCCTGCCAGGTATCGACAACCTCCAGTTCCAGCGCGTCGCTGGCTTTGCGCTGCAATAAATAGCGGCCATGCAGGCGGGTGAGCTGATGATTCGCCAGCCAGACCAGATTATCCAGCGTCAGTCCCTGGGCGAATTTGCGGAACTTATCACCTTCTTTAGAGCCGATCAGCGCATTGAGATAGCCCCAGTCTTCCACTTGCTGAGAGGTTTGCTTCATTTCCGCCATCAGCGCGCGTTGGCGCTGCCGATTATCTGCATCCTGTTTAATTTGCTGGCGGATTTCCCCCTGGCGTGTCGTGTTTTCGCGCAGTTGTTGCGCCAACTGCGTCAGCCGTTGCGCGAGCTGCTCCGCCGTACACGTTGGGTCCAGACCGGCGGGCGGCTGTTGCTGATGGTCAGCCAGCGCCTGCGCGGACTGCGCGCTTAACGCCTTCGCTTGTTGTAGCTGACTTTCCAGCGTTTGTTGTTGTTTTTCCAGACGGGTCACGGTCTCTTCATCCAGCAACGCCGCCAGGAACGTTGCCTGGCTGTCAAACGGGCTATTTTTTAACGCCGCATCAAAGTGCGCTATCGCCTCGGCGGCGCGCTGCTGTTCCTGCGTCGTCTGTTCCTGCAGGGTTTGCAACTGGCTTTGTAATGACACGCACTCATCATGCGCCTGCCGCCAGTTATCCAGCGGCACGTCGTCGTCGGAATCCGCGGTATCCGTTTGCGGTAGCGTTTCCAGCAACGGGGCAAGCCTGTCGATCTGCGTTTGCAAATCCGCGAACTCGGTCTGACGCTGTTGCCATATTTTCGCTTCGTCGGCGCGCTCATTCAGCCACGAAGCCTCGTCTTCTGGCGCTGGAAGGGAAAGCGTATACTGCGCCAAATCAGCCGTCAGCGACGCCTGACGCTGCGCAATCTGCGCGGTAAAGCGCGCTACCTGTTCAGTATGCGCCGCGATTTGCGTTTGTAGAGCATGACGCTGGCTGAGCTGATCCAACTGTTGCTCATGCTCTTCCGCGGCGGCCAGCCAGCCCGCGAGGTCTTCTTGCGGCTGGAGCTGAACGCCCAGCGTAGCGCACAGCGTTTGCCATTCCTCAGTAAGCGCTTGCTCCTCCTGCAACAACGACTGCGCCTCGCTTTCATCCCGCTGTAATTGTTGCGTTAAGGCATCTAACTGTCCTCGCAGCGCCGCGCCTTCTTCCGCCAGCGTTTTGACCTCTTTTTCCAGCGCGTCGCGGCGGGTTTGATTCGCGCTCAGTTCCAGCGCCTGATAGGCGGCGATGGCGGGGTGCGTCGTCGAGCCGCAAAGCGGACACGGCTGGCCGGACTGTAAGTGCGCCCGCTGGCTTTCCAGATCTTTGATGCGCGCCTCCTGCTCGCAAATAGTGCGAACGTCCGCAAGCTCCTGCGCTTTAGTCTTATAACTCAAACGCTTATCCGCCAGACGTTGGGTGTATTGCGCCTGCTCCTGATGATGACGCGCGATAGCTGCCTGTAGCTGCGCCTGACGCTTTTGTTTCGGGAGAATTTGCCCCTGAAGCGCGGCGAGACGATGGCGTAGCGGACGCTGCCGGGTATGCAATGCTCTGGCTTCCGCCAGCGCCTGTGGCGTGAGGTCGAGCGTGAGCGGCGGTAGCGCATCACGCTGACGCGTATCGCTCAGCAACTGCTGTTGCCATTGGCTCAGTTGCGCCCGATCGTGGGATTGTTGTGTTAATAATGCTCGCCACCCCGCCAGTTCGCTGCGCCAGACGCGGATGCCGTCGTGTTCCGCCAGCCATGTCTTCAACCGCTGCCCTGTGGCGTTCAGTTGTGTGAATTGTCGATGCGCGCAGGCGCGGATACGCTGGCGCAGGCGATACGCGCTTTGTAAGCGAGCATTCACTTCATCACTGTGCTGGCGAACACGCTCAACGGCGCGGGTTTGTTCCTGAATGTGCTCCCAATGCGGGCGCAACTGGCGAGCGGGTTGCGCCAGTGTCAACGCCGCGAGCTGCGGCTGCGCTTTTTCTCGCGCCTCTTGCGCCGCGTACAGCGCCTGCTGCCGGGCGTGTAATTCAGTGTGGAGCTCGTTTTTTCGGGTCAGCCAGTGAAGGTGCTGCTGCTGTCCCTGCTGGTCGGCCAGCAGGCGTTTCTCTTCGTCAGTAAGCGCCTGCAAACTGACTTCCAGTTGCTGTAACTGTTCGTCCGCCAATAGGGCGACGCCGCTGGCCTGCGCTTGTAACTTTTCCAGTTCGAGACGGGCTGATTTATGTTTTTCAAATACCTGTGCGGAGATCTGCCCGTAAATCTCAGTGCCGGTGAGCTCCTCCAGAAGCTCTGCGCGCTCTTTCGCTTTGGCGTTAAGAAAGGCGGCGAACTGCCCCTGTGATAACAACATCGAACGGGTGAAGCGCCCGTAGTCCAGCCCGGTCAACGTGGCGATCATCTCCAGTTTATCCTTTACCTTATCGGCAAAGATCTTTCCGTCTGAACACCGCGCCAGCTCCACGCGTGGGGCCTGGAGATTGCCGTCAGGCTGATTTCGGGCTCGGTTCTGGCTCCAGAACGCGCGCCAGGCTTCGCCTTTTACCTCAAACTCCACTTCGGCCAGACATTCCGCCGTATCGCGCGTCATCAAATCGTTTTGCGATTGCGATACCGTATTCAGGCGCGGCGTTTCGTGGTACAACGCCAGGCAGATGGCGTCAAGCAAGGTGGTTTTTCCCGCGCCGGTCGGGCCGGTAATGGCGAATAACCCGTTACTGGCAAACGGTTCGGCGGTAAAATCGACCTTCCATTCTCCTTTCAGCGAGTTCAGGTTTTTCAGACGCAAACTGAGAATTTTCATGCCTCGTGCTCCTCATTCAACGCGTAGAGCGTGCTGGAAAAGAGCTGATTCAGGCGCTCGCGCTGCGGGGTATCTAACGCTTCCAGCGCCAGACGCCGCGCAAAAACCTCTTCCACGCTAAGCTCGCTTAATGTTTCCCGCCGCTCGTTCGCCAGCGAGCGCTCGCGCTGTTCGCGGCTACGGCGCACCAGTAATACCTCTACGGGGAGTGACTCCGTTAATGTCTGTATTCTGCGCTGGATATCGTGCAGATAATCATCGGTGGTGATTTCAATATCCAGCCAGACGGGGGGCGATTGCTCAACGTCGCGCCACTGCTCAAGCTGTTCGGTAATTGACGCCAGGTCGCCTTTTAAAACCGCCAACGGTTGAGTCACGGGGACAGCCAGACTTTCGGTACTTTGCCATTTCCCCTGCTCGAAGGTCACCAGATGCACGCATTTGCTTTTGCCGCACTCATCAAAGCTGAGGGCGATGGGCGAGCCGCAATAGCGGATATGCTCTGTGCCGCCGACACATTGCGCGCGGTGAATGTGTCCCAATGCGATATAATCCGCTGGGGGGAAATGCTGCGCCGGAAAGGCATCCAGCGTACCGATATAAATGTCGCGAACCGCATCGCTTTTGCTGGCGCCGACGGTGGTTAAATGTCCCGTCGCGATAACCGGCAGCTTTCGTTCGCCGCGTAGCAGGCACGCTTCCTGATACTGCTGTTGATAATAATCGGCAATCGCATGAAGAAGTTGCTGCTGTTTCTCGCTGCCGGATAACCCCGCCTGACTGGTAATAATGTCGCGCGGGCGCAAAAAGGGAATGGGGCACAGTACGGCGCCCGGAGAACCGTCGCGACGATGAAGTAGCCGCGGCGCATAGCCCGCGCTGGCGATCACGGTTGTATTGAGAAACGCCAGAATGTCGCGCGACTCGTTCAGCGTGGCGACGGAATCATGATTACCGGCCAGCACCACCAGATGACAGCCCGTTTGCTGTAAATTAACGACGAAACGGTTATAAAGTTCTCGGGCATAGCTTGGCGGCGAACCGGTATCAAAAATATCGCCAGCGACAATAATGGCATCCACCTGATGGGCCTGCGCGGTCTCCAGCAGCCAGTCCAGAAAAGCCTGATGCTCCGCGGCGCGGCTTTTACTGTAGAAGTTTTGTCCCAGATGCCAGTCAGAGGTGTGGAGGATGCGCATAATTGTTCCATGCAAAAAAAGCGTAAACGGGATTATACACGTCATCCCCTCCATTTTTGGGCGCAATTTACCGCCGGTACACGGTAATGCACGGTTTCACTGGTGTCATAAATCATCAACATGCTGTCAATGCCGCCTTTTTTTTTCATAAATCTGTCATAAATCTGACGCATAATGGCGCGGCATTGATAACTAACGACTAACAGGGCAAATTATGGCGAGACGTATTCTGGTCGTAGAAGATGAGGCGCCGATCCGTGAAATGGTGTGCTTCGTGCTCGAACAAAATGGCTTTCAGCCCGTAGAAGCCGAAGATTATGACAGTGCGGTGAATAAACTTAATGAACCCTGGCCGGATCTCATCCTTCTTGACTGGATGTTGCCCGGCGGGTCAGGGTTACAGTTTATTAAACATCTCAAACGTGAGGCCATGACCCGGGATATTCCGGTGGTTATGCTGACCGCGAGAGGTGAGGAAGAAGATCGTGTGCGCGGGCTGGAAACCGGCGCTGACGATTACATTACCAAGCCGTTTTCCCCCAAGGAGTTGGTGGCGCGCATTAAAGCCGTTATGCGGCGTATCTCGCCGATGGCGGTCGAAGAGGTGATCGAGATGCAGGGACTGAGCCTTGATCCTGGCTCTCACCGCGTGATGACCGGCGACAGCCCGCTGGATATGGGGCCGACCGAATTTAAATTACTCCATTTCTTTATGACGCACCCGGAACGGGTTTACAGCCGCGAACAGCTGCTCAATCATGTCTGGGGCACCAATGTGTACGTTGAAGACCGGACGGTCGACGTGCATATTCGCCGTTTGCGTAAGGCGCTGGAGCACAGCGGCCACGACCGGATGGTGCAAACGGTACGCGGGACAGGGTATCGTTTTTCGACCCGCTTTTAATGCCTTTTCCGCCAGTTGATCACAGGTTTCTGGCGGAGAAGGCTTTCCATTCTTGAGGGAGTATGACGCGTGCTGGAACGGCTGTCATGGAAAAGGCTGGTGCTGGAGCTGGTGCTCTGTTGCATCCCCGCGCTTATCCTTAGCGCTTTTTTTGGTTATCTGCCGTGGTTTTTACTGGCGGCGGTGACGGGACTGCTTGTCTGGCATTTCTGGAATTTATTACGCCTCTCCTGGTGGCTTTGGGTCGACAGAAGTATGACGCCGCCGCCGGGACGGGGAAGTTGGGAACCGCTGTTATACGGTTTACACCAGATGCAGTTGCGAAATAAGAAGCGTCGCCGCGAGCTGGGGAACCTGATTAAACGTTTTCGCAGCGGCGCGGAGTCGCTGCCTGATGCCGTGGTACTGACCACAGAAGAGGGCGGCATTTTTTGGTGTAACGGTTTGGCGCAACAGATACTGGGGCTACGCTGGCCGGATGACAACGGGCAGAATATTCTCAATCTACTGCGTTATCCGGAGTTTACCCAGTATTTAAAAACGCGTGATTTCACCCGTCCGCTTCATTTGGTGCTCAATACCGGGCGGCACCTGGAGATCCGCGTCATGCCTTATACCGATAAACAACTCCTGATGGTGGCGCGCGATGTGACGCAAATGCATCAGCTTGAAGGCGCCAGACGTAACTTTTTCGCCAACGTTAGCCATGAATTGCGTACGCCATTGACGGTATTGCAAGGCTATCTGGAAATGATGCAGGAACAGGCGCTGGAGGGGGCGACGCGAGAGAAAGCGCTGCATACGATGCGCGAGCAAACGTATCGTATGGAAGGGCTGGTAAAACAACTGCTTACGCTGTCTAAAATTGAGGCGGCCCCGGCGCTGTTATTAAATGAAAAAGTGGATGTACCGATGATGCTGCGGGTCGTGGAGCGTGAAGCGCAGACGCTCAGCCAGCAGAAACATACCTTTACGTTTGAGGTCGACGATAGTCTTAGCGTTCTGGGTAATGAAGAGCAGCTACGTAGCGCGATCTCAAACCTGGTGTATAACGCGGTAAACCATACGCCGGCGGGAACGCATATTACGGTGAGCTGGCGACGTGCCGCGCATGGCGCTGAATTTTGCATTCAAGATAACGGTCCGGGGATTGCTGCCGAGCATATTCCTCGTCTGACCGAACGCTTCTACCGCGTCGATAAAGCGCGTTCGCGGCAAACGGGCGGCAGCGGCCTGGGATTGGCGATTGTGAAACATGCGTTGAATCACCATGAAAGCCGCCTTGAAATCGACAGTTCGCCTGGCAAAGGAACGCGATTTAGCTTTGTGCTGCCGGAACGTTTACTTGCCAAAAATAGTGATTAATTGCCTTTCGTAAGTATAACTTTCCATAAGCCAGCGGATGCTGGCTTATTTTCTTTGCAGTTAAGACG
This sequence comes from Salmonella sp. SAL04202, assembly GCF_046550775.1. Classification (NCBI taxonomy): domain Bacteria; kingdom Pseudomonadati; phylum Pseudomonadota; class Gammaproteobacteria; order Enterobacterales; family Enterobacteriaceae; genus Salmonella; species Salmonella sp. SAL04202. The sequence continues at coordinate 137,252 of NZ_JBGDXK010000001.1, forward strand.
GGCTCGTTGAAACATTCAACGTTTGGTGATTTTTTGTTCGCATGATTAGCCATAACTTTTTCATGAGAATGGTGTTTTATTCTGGTTGTAAATTTCATATCGCTATATTCATCTGGTTTTTAGATCCCACCTTGCTTTAAAACGTTATAAGCGTTTAAATTGCGCTTCAGGTGCTGTCATTACGACTGCATTTGCGCGGTAAATCGAAAAACAATTCTTCGCCGCATCGGTCCGGGAGCTTTTCCCGCTGAAATTGATAAAAAACGCCGCTTTATAATCCTCCGGGAAAGGCAAAAATTTTAATGTTTACAACATCACCATCCACAGGCAGTAAGACTTTATGACCCATCAGTTAAAATCGCGCGATATCATCGCCCTGGGCTTTATGACATTTGCGCTGTTCGTTGGCGCAGGCAATATTATCTTTCCTCCTATGGTCGGTTTGCAGGCGGGTGAACACGTCTGGACAGCCGCTATTGGCTTTCTGATTACCGCCGTAGGGCTACCGGTTCTTACTGTTGTGGCGCTGGCGAAAGTCGGCGGCGGCGTAGACAGCCTCAGTACGCCGATTGGTAAAGTGGCGGGACTCCTGCTGGCGACCGTTTGCTATCTGGCCGTCGGGCCGTTATTTGCGACGCCGCGTACCGCGACGGTGTCGTTTGAGGTCGGTATCGCTCCGTTGACCGGCGATTCTGCAATGCCGTTGCTGATTTACAGCGTGGTCTATTTCGCTATCGTTATTCTGGTTTCCCTCTATCCGGGTAAGCTGCTGGATACGGTAGGGAATTTCCTGGCGCCGTTGAAAATTATTGCGCTGGTCATCCTTTCCGTCGCGGCTATCGTTTGGCCTGCCGGTCCAATCAGCAACGCCCTGGACGCTTATCAGAATGCGGCCTTTTCTAACGGATTTGTGAATGGCTATCTGACGATGGATACGCTGGGCGCGATGGTGTTTGGTATCGTTATTGTGAACGCGGCGCGTTCTCGCGGCGTGACCGAAGCGCGCCTGTTGACGCGTTACACGGTCTGGGCCGGCCTGATGGCGGGCGTGGGGCTGACGCTGCTTTACCTTGCCTTGTTCCGCTTAGGTTCTGATAGCGCGACGCTGGTCGATCAGTCAGCGAACGGCGCGGCGATTCTTCATGCCTACGTTCAGCATACCTTTGGCGGCGCGGGAAGCTTCCTGCTGGCGGCGCTGATCTTTATCGCGTGTCTGGTGACGGCGGTGGGGCTGACCTGCGCCTGCGCTGAGTTTTTCGCGCAGTATATTCCGCTGTCTTACCGCACGCTGGTCTTTATTCTCGGCGGCTTCTCTATGGTGGTGTCAAACCTCGGACTGAGCCATCTGATTCAAATCTCCATTCCGGTGCTGACGGCTATCTATCCGCCGTGTATCGCACTGGTTGTATTAAGTTTTACCCGCTCATGGTGGCATAATTCCACCCGCATCATCGCGCCGGCCATGTTTATCAGTCTGCTTTTTGGTATCCTTGACGGCATCAAAGCATCTGCCTTTGGCGATATGCTGCCAGCCTGGAGTCAGCGTTTGCCGCTGGCGGAACAGGGACTGGCGTGGTTGATGCCAACGGTGGTGATGGTGATCCTGGCGATTATCTGGGATCGCGCGGCGGGTCGGCAGGTGACCTCCAGCGCTCACTAAAATCGCTGACATATGTGTACACCACGGGGCTTAACGCCCCGTGGTTTTTTATTGTGTTGATAGGTCAGAAATTGATGGAAAGCAATAATAAGCTAAAGCGTGGGCTGAGCACCCGGCACATTCGCTTTATGGCATTAGGTTCGGCAATCGGCACCGGCCTGTTTTACGGCTCGGCGGACGCCATCAAAATGGCGGGGCCGAGCGTGCTGTTGGCCTATATTATTGGCGGGGTCGCGGCATATATCATTATGCGCGCATTGGGGGAAATGTCCGTTCACAACCCTGCCGCCAGCTCATTTTCGCGCTATGCGCAAGAAAACCTCGGCCCGCTTGCGGGCTACATTACCGGCTGGACCTACTGTTTTGAGATCCTGATCGTCGCCATTGCCGACGTGACCGCGTTCGGCATTTATATGGGGGTCTGGTTCCCCGCCGTGCCGCACTGGATTTGGGTACTTAGCGTGGTGCTGATCATTTGCGCCATCAACCTGATGAGCGTCAAGGTGTTCGGCGAGCTGGAGTTTTGGTTCTCCTTCTTCAAAGTCGCCACCATTATTATCATGATTGTCGCGGGTATCGGCATCATTGTGTGGGGAATTGGCAACGGTGGGCAGCCGACCGGCATTCATAACCTGTGGAGCAACGGCGGCTTCTTCAGCAATGGCTGGCTGGGAATGATCATGTCGCTGCAAATGGTGATGTTCGCTTACGGCGGGATTGAGATTATCGGTATCACCGCCGGGGAAGCGAAAGACCCGGAGAAATCCATTCCGCGCGCCATTAACTCAGTACCGATGCGTATCCTGGTATTTTATGTCGGCACGCTGTTCGTCATTATGTCTATCTATCCGTGGAATCAGGTCGGCACAAACGGCAGCCCATTTGTGCTGACGTTCCAGCATATGGGGATTACCTTTGCCGCCAGCATTCTGAACTTTGTGGTATTGACCGCCTCGCTTTCCGCTATCAACTCTGATGTGTTTGGCGTAGGCCGTATGCTGCATGGTATGGCGGAGCAGGGGAGCGCGCCGAAAGTCTTTGCCAAAACGTCACGCCGTGGTATTCCGTGGGTTACTGTGCTGGTGATGACGATTGCGCTGCTGTTTGCGGTTTACCTGAACTACATCATGCCGGAAAACGTCTTCCTGGTGATTGCTTCGCTGGCGACGTTTGCGACGGTATGGGTATGGATTATGATCCTGCTGTCGCAAATCGCTTTCCGTCGTCGTTTACCGCCGGAAGAGGTAAAAGCGCTGAAGTTTAAGGTGCCGGGCGGTGTCGTAACGACGATAGCGGGTCTGATTTTCCTGGTCTTCATTATTGCGCTTATCGGCTACCATCCGGATACCCGCATCTCACTGTATGTGGGCTTCGCCTGGATAGTTCTGCTGTTGATTGGCTGGATATTTAAACGCCGTCGCGACCGTCAATTGGCGCAGGCGTAGTCGTTTTTCTCTGCCTTATCCGGTCTGCAGGCAACGGTAGACCGGATAAGCGGAGCCGCTTCTCCTCCTGGAGCCTCCTCCCCTAATAAACCCCTGGATGATGAGTTATCCTTTAAATCTCTGTGGCAAGGTGGCCCCATTTTCAGTAGAGGGGATACGAGATGTTGAATGCCTGGCACTTACCGGTTGCCCCATTTGTGAAGCAACATAACGATAAATTAACCATTACGCTGTGGCTGAGCGGAGAAAATCCGCCGTCTCGCGTGACGTTGCGCTCAGAATTCGATAATGAAGAAATCTCACTGGCGATGCGCAAACAGCGCCGCCAGCCGCAGCCGGGCGTGACGGCGTGGCGAGCGACGCTCAATATCGCGTTAGGGCAACCCCGTCGCCGTTACAGCTTTAAATTGCTTTGGCACGACCGCCAGCTTTGGTTTACGCCGCAGGGATTTAACCGCTTCCCACCGGCGCGTCTGGAACAATTTGCCGTTGATGTTCCGGACAGCGGCCCGCAGTGGGTCGCCGATCAAATTTTTTATCAGATCTTCCCGGATCGTTTTGCCCGCAGCGCGACGCGTGAAGCCGATCAGGACCGGGTGTACTACCATCATGCCGCAGGTCAGGAGATTGTGCTGCGCGACTGGGACGATCCTTTAACCCCCCAGGCGGGCGGTTCCACCTTTTACGGCGGCTGTCTGAATGGCATTTGTGAGAAGCTGCCGTATCTGAAAAAACTGGGCGTCACAGCGCTATATCTGAATCCGGTATTTACCGCGCCGAGCGTCCATAAGTACGACACGGAAGATTATCGCCATGTCGATCCGCAATTTGGCGGCGATCGGGCGCTGCTACGCCTGCGGCGTGAAACCCAGGCGCAGGGCATGAGGCTGGTGCTGGATGGCGTGTTTAATCATAGCGGCGACTCGCATGCGTGGTTTGACAGGCATAACCGCAGCACTGGCGGCGCGTGCCATCACCCGGACTCGCCGTGGCGCGACTGGTACTCCTTTTCACCACAAGGCGTGGCGCTGGACTGGCTGGGTTATCCGAGCCTGCCGAAACTCGATTATCAATCAGAAACGCTGGTGGATGAGATCTATCGCGGTGAGGACAGTATCGTTCGTCACTGGCTAAAGGCTCCGTGGAATATGGACGGCTGGCGGCTGGATGTCGTACATATGCTGGGCGAGGCGGGCGGGGCGCGTCATAATTTGCAGCACGTCGCCGGTATTACCCGGGCGGCAAAAGAAGCGCAGCCCGAAGCCTATATTGTGGGGGAACATTTCGGCGATGCGCGGCAGTGGCTACAGGCCGATGCGGAAGATGCCGCCATGAATTATCGCGGCTTCACCTTCCCGCTGTGGGGATTTCTCGCCAATACTGATATCGCTTACGAACCACAGCATATCGATGCCCGGACCTGTATCGCGTGGATGGATAACTACCGCGCCGGATTATCGCACCAGCAGCAACTACGCATGTTTAATCAACTCGACAGCCATGATACTGCGCGCTTTAAAACCTTGCTCGGTAAAGACGCGGCGCGCCTGCCGCTGGCGGTGGTCTGGCTGTTTACCTGGCCCGGCGTGCCATGTATTTATTACGGCGATGAAGTCGGCGTGGACGGCGCAAATGACCCCATGTGCCGCAAACCGTTCCCGTGGGATGAACGCAAGCAGGACGGCAACTTGCTGGCGCTGTACCAGCGTATGGCGAAACTGCGTCAGCGCAGTCTGGCGCTGCGTCGTGGCGGATGCCAGGCGCTGTATGCCGAAGGTGACGTAGTGGTATTCGTGCGAGTTTATCAGCAGCAGCGGGCGCTGGTGGCGATTAACCGGGGCGAGGCCTGTGAAGTGGCGCTGGAAGCGTTGCCGTTGCTGAACGTGGCCGGATGGCAATGTAAAACGGGAAGCGGTGACATCCGCGAGGGAAGACTTCGTTTACCCGCGATTTCCGCGACGGTATGGATGAATCGTTGAGGCGAGGTGGTTCGTAACACCGCACGCATAAAAAAGGCTCGCATTCGCGAGCCTTTTATCAATGCACTGACTTACAGGCTGGAAATGTTCTCAGCCAGGTATTTAGCCACGCCGTCCGGAGAGGCGTTCATGCCTTCTTTGCCTTTTTCCCACTGCGCCGGGCAGACATCGCCGTGCTCTTCGTGGAACTGCAGCGCGTCGACCATACGCAGCATTTCGTCGATGTTACGACCCAGCGGCAGATCGTTTACGACCTGGTGGCGAACAATACCGTTAGCGTCAATCAGGAAAGAGCCGCGCAGCGCAACGCCTTCGTCCGGGTGTTCGATACCGTAAGCTTTCTGAATTTCACGCTTCACGTCGGCGACCATTGCGTATTTCACCGGGCCAATGCCGCCTTTATCGACAGGGGTGTTACGCCATGCGTTGTGGACGAACTCAGAGTCGAAAGAAACGCCAACCACTTCAACGCCGCGCTTCTGGAATTCTTCATAACGTTTATCGAAGGCGATCAGCTCAGACGGGCAAACAAAAGTGAAGTCCATCGGCCAGAAGAACAGAACGGTCGTTTTACCATTGGTGTGCTGTTTGAAGTTGAATTTATCAACAATCTCACCGCTACCCAGTACCGCCGCAGCGGTGAAATCCGGGGCCTGACGAGTAACCAGTACCATAATAATTCTCCTGCAATATTAAGGGTTTTAGAACGCAACGCGGGCAGTATAGGGAGGGCGAAGCGACAAAACAATGCGGTCTTGACAATCAATGAGACAGCTTTTGCCTATCGATCGGGTCATTATAAATCGTAATGATGACCCCTTTATGACAGCGAACCATCTTTCTGCCAACGGCGGATCTGACGCACGCCCTCGCTATCAGGCCGTCACAGCGCTTTGCGGGCGGCCTGTGCCATCATACGCGGATAAAAATGCCAGAAGCGCTCTTCTAACGCGTCGTAGTGCGCGTCCAGATCGTACCAGGAATCACGCAAGGCATCCAGCCGGGGACGGCGATTCGCCATGCCATTCAGCACGTTTTGAATGAAACCCATATCGCGATACCGCTCTAACCATTTTTCTGACCAAAGATAATCATTCAGGTTGACAAAGCGCGGCGGGGAGTCGGGCAGAATCGTCGCGACCTGCGCATGGGCGTAGCCGACAAACGCCTGAAGTGGAAAATCAGGGGAGATTTGCGTCCAGTGGCGCGATAAAAAATGATCCCACATGACGTCCAGCGTAATGGGCGCCACGCGCCGAGTTTCATGGCGGAACCACTCTCGCGCCTCACGAACTTCCGGCAGGTTGTCGGTCATGACGTCAATACGCCGATGCATATAAATACCCTCTACCACGTCAGGAGGATAATGCGTTGCCGGGTTACCGCGGACAAAATCGGCCAGAAGATTACCGGAAAGCGAGCTGTCGGCAAGGTGCGCCAGATGCAGGTGAGCAAGAAAATTCATTATTGATTCTCTGTCCAAAAAGCGGGTAACGGTTGCAGCGGGAACGCCCCGGCACTAGACTACCCGCCTCTTATTTTAGTCTGAGTCAGAGTCATGCGCGTTACCGATTTTTCCTTTGAACTACCCGAATCCCTGATTGCCCACTACCCACAGCCGGAACGCAGTCGCTGCCGTTTGCTGTCATTAGAGGGGCCGACGGGCGCGCTGACGCACGGTACTTTCACCGATCTGCTCGATAAGCTCAACCCTGGCGATTTGCTGGTCTTCAATAATACCCGCGTGATCCCGGCGCGGCTGTTTGGCCGTAAAGCCAGCGGCGGCAAGATAGAAGTGCTGGTCGAACGTATGCTCGATGATAAACGCATCCTGGCGCATATTCGCGCTTCTAAAGCGCCAAAACCGGGTACGGAACTGCTGCTGGGCGACGACGAAAGTATTCACGCGACCATGACCGCGCGTCACGGCGCTCTGTTTGAAGTTGAGTTTAATGACCCGCGTCCGGTGCTGGATATTCTTAACGCCATCGGCCATATGCCGTTGCCGCCGTACATCGACCGCCCGGACGAGGACGCCGACCGCGAACTGTACCAGACGGTCTACAGTGAAAAACCGGGCGCCGTCGCCGCGCCGACCGCCGGGCTGCACTTTGATGAGCCGCTGCTGGCGGCGCTTCGTGAGAAAGGTATCGAAATGGCGTTTGTTACGCTACACGTCGGCGCGGGCACTTTCCAGCCGGTGCGTGTCGATACCATTGAAGATCACATCATGCACTCCGAATATGCTGAGGTGCCGCAAGAGGTGGTCGACGCGGTGCTGGCGGCGAAAGCGCGCGGCAACCGGGTTATCGCCGTCGGCACGACCTCGGTACGCTCGCTGGAAAGCGCGGCGCAGGCGGCAAAAAGCGATTTGATAGAGCCGTTCTTCGGCGATACGCAAATCTTTATTTATCCAGGTTATCAATACAAAGTGATTGATGCGCTGATCACCAACTTCCATCTGCCGGAATCGACGTTGATTATGCTGGTTTCCGCATTTGCCGGTTATCAACACACCATGAATGCCTATAAGACTGCGGTAGAACAAAAATATCGCTTTTTTAGCTACGGGGACGCGATGTTTATCACGTACAATCCGCAGGCTATTTCTGAGCGTCCGTAAGAAGGCTATCTCACTTGCCATTTTGACGCCGGGCAGTGCTCACCATCCTCACGTACTGCGTGTACGCTCCGGTGGTTGTGCGCTGGTCGACCCCAAACTGGCTGCGCCGATGACGCCTTCGGGAATTTATTAGCTATGGAATCATTCCGTAGCGAGTCGTTAAACGTCGGACTGTTTTTCTGACGCAGGAGTGATAATGAAATTTGAGTTAGATACCACCGATGGTCGCGCGCGTCGCGGTCGTCTGGTGTTTGATCGTGGCGTAGTGGAAACGCCAGCCTTTATGCCTGTGGGTACTTACGGTACGGTAAAAGGCATGACGCCGGAAGAAGTGGAAGCGACCGGCGCGCAGATTATTCTCGGCAACACTTTCCACCTGTGGCTGCGCCCGGGTCAGGAAATCATGAAGCTGCATGGCGATCTGCACGATTTTATGCAGTGGAAAGGGCCGATTCTCACCGATTCCGGCGGCTTCCAGGTCTTCAGCCTCGGCGATATTCGTAAGATTACCGAGCAAGGCGTGCACTTCCGTAACCCGATCAACGGCGATCCGATTTTCCTCGATCCGGAAAAGTCGATGGAGATCCAGTACGATCTCGGTTCCGATATCGTGATGATCTTTGATGAATGTACGCCGTACCCGGCAGACTGGGACTATGCTAAACGCTCGATGGAGATGTCGTTGCGTTGGGCGAAGCGTAGCCGCGACCGTTTTGATAGCCTTGGCAATAAGAATGCGCTTTTTGGCATCATTCAGGGTAGCGTTTACGAAGATTTACGCGATATCTCGGTGAAAGGTCTGGTAGAGATTGGCTTTGATGGCTACGCTGTCGGCGGTTTGGCTGTCGGTGAGCCGAAAGCAGATATGCACCGCATTCTGGAGCACGTTTGCCCGCAGATCCCGGCTGACAAACCGCGTTACCTGATGGGCGTGGGTAAACCGGAAGATCTGGTGGAAGGGGTGCGTCGCGGTATTGATATGTTTGACTGTGTCATGCCAACGCGAAATGCCCGTAATGGTCATCTGTTTGTGACCGACGGCGTGGTGAAGATTCGTAATGCAAAGCATAAAAGCGACACCAGCCCGCTTGACGCCGAGTGCGATTGCTACACCTGTCGCAATTATTCACGCGCTTACTTGCATCATCTCGACCGTTGCAACGAAATATTAGGTGCGCGTCTCAATACCATTCATAACTTGCGTTACTACCAGCGTTTGATGGCGGGTTTACGCAAGGCTATTGAAGAGGGTAAATTAGAGAGCTTCGTAACCGAGTTTTACCAACGTCAGGGGCGACCCGTTCCACCTTTGAACGTTGATTAATTTTAATAATGAGGGAATTTGAATGAGCTTTTTTATTTCTGATGCGGTAGCGGCAACAGGTGCTCCGGCGCAGGGCAGCCCGATGTCTCTGATTTTAATGCTGGTGGTGTTTGGTCTGATTTTCTATTTCATGATCCTGCGCCCGCAGCAGAAGCGCACCAAAGAGCACAAAAAGCTGATGGACTCCATTGCGAAAGGTGATGAAGTTCTGACGAATGGCGGTCTGGTCGGTCGAGTGACCAAAGTAGCGGAAGCCGGCTACATTGCCATCGCGCTGAATGACACCACGGAAGTGGTTATCAAACGTGACTTCGTAGCTGCCGTTCTGCCGAAAGGCACCATGAAGGCGCTGTAATATTTCGTTTTCCCAAAGGGAACTGCCGTGTTAAACCGTTATCCTTTGTGGAAGTACATCATGCTGGTCGTCGTGATTATCGTCGGCCTGCTTTACGCACTTCCCAACCTGTATGGTGAGGATCCGGCTGTTCAAATCACTGGCGTGCGCGGCGTCGCCGCCAGTGAGCAAACGCTGATCCAGGTCCAGAAAACGTTACAAGAAGAAAAAATTCCCGCTAAGTCTGTGGCACTGGAAGAGGGCGCTATTCTTGCGCGCTTCGACACCACCGATACCCAGCTACGCGCCCGTGAAGCGCTGATGAGCGTGCTGGGGGATAAATATGTCGTGGCGCTTAACCTTGCGCCGGCTACGCCGCGCTGGTTGGCGGCTATTCACGCCGATCCGATGAAGCTCGGTCTTGATCTGCGCGGCGGCGTTCACTTCCTGATGGAAGTGGATATGGATACCGCGTTAGGTAAACTCCAGGAACAAAATATCGATAGCCTGCGCAGCGATCTGCGTGAAAAAGGCATTCCTTATACCACCGTTCGTAAAGAAAATAATTATGGGCTGAGCATCACGTTCCGTGACAGCAAAGCGCGTGATGAGGCGATCGCCTATCTGACGCCGCGTCATCGTGACCTGGTGATTTCCAGCCAGAGCGGCAATCAACTTCGCGCGGTAATGACCGATGCGCGCCTGAGCGAAGCGCGCGAATACGCCGTTCAGCAGAACATTAATATTCTGCGTAACCGTGTTAACCAACTGGGCGTCGCGGAGCCAGTCGTACAGCGTCAGGGCGCAGACCGTATTGTGGTTGAGCTGCCGGGTATCCAGGATACCGCTCGCGCGAAAGAAATTCTCGGCGCGACCGCGACGCTGGAATTCCGTCTGGTGAATACCAACGTTGACCAGGCCGCCGCTGCTGCCGGGCGCGTACCGGGCGATTCCGAAGTGAAACAGACCCGCGAAGGTCAGCCGGTGGTATTGTACAAACGCGTGATCCTCACCGGCGACCATATCACCGACTCGACGTCCAGCCAGGATGAATATAACCAACCGCAGGTTAACATCTCGCTGGATAGCGCAGGCGGCAATATCATGTCTAACTTCACTAAGGACAATATCGGCAAACCGATGGCGACCCTGTTTGTGGAGTATAAAGACAGCGGTAAGAAAGACGCTAACGGTCGCGCCGTACTGGTGAAACAGGAAGAGGTGATTAACATTGCCAACATCCAGTCTCGGCTGGGTAACAGCTTCCGTATTACCGGTATCAGCAACCCGAACGAAGCGCGTCAGCTCTCGTTGTTGCTGCGTGCGGGCGCCCTGATTGCGCCGATTCAGATCGTTGAAGAGCGCACCATTGGCCCGACTTTGGGTATGCAAAATATTAAGCAGGGCCTGGAAGCCTGTCTGGCCGGTCTGGTGGTCTCCATCCTGTTCATGATCTTCTTCTATAAGAAGTTTGGTCTGATTGCGACCAGCGCGTTAGTGGCTAACCTGGTGTTGATTGTCGGTATCATGTCGCTGTTGCCGGGGGCAACGCTCAGTATGCCGGGGATTGCGGGTATCGTGTTAACCCTTGCGGTGGCGGTCGACGCCAACGTTCTGATTAACGAACGCATCAAAGAAGAGTTGAGTAATGGCCGCACGGTACAGCAGGCGATAAACGAAGGCTATGCCGGCGCGTTCAGTTCCATCTTCGATGCGAACATCACGACGCTGATTAAAGTCATCATTCTGTATGCTGTCGGTACCGGGGCAATTAAAGGGTTCGCGATTACGACCGGTATCGGTGTGGCGACGTCGATGTTTACCGCGATTATCGGTACGCGTGCTATCGTAAACCTGCTATATGGCGGCAAGCGCGTCACTAAGCTGTCAATCTGAGGAGTGCGATGTGGCACAGGAATACACTGTTGAACAACTAAACCACGGCCGTAAAGTCTATGACTTTATGCGCTGGGACTTCTGGGCATTCGGCATCTCCGGGCTGTTGCTGATCGCGGCCATTGTCATTATGGGCGTACGCGGGTTTAACTGGGGGCTGGATTTCACCGGTGGTACGGTAATTGAAATCACGCTGGAAAAACCGGCTGAAATGGACGTGATGCGCGAAGCGCTGCAAAAAGCGGGCTATGAAGAGCCGCAGTTGCAGAACTTTGGCAGCAGTCACGACATTATGGTGCGTATGCCGCCAACCGAAGGTGAAACCGGCGGTCAGGTACTGGGTAGCAAAGTGGTGACGATCATTAATGAAGCCACCAACCAGAACGCGGCCGTGAAGCGTATTGAATTCGTGGGGCCAAGCGTGGGCGCCGATCTGGCGCAAACCGGCGCTATGGCGCTGCTGGTGGCGTTGATCTCTATCCTCGTTTATGTCGGTTTCCGCTTTGAGTGGCGACTGGCGGCAGGGGTGGTCATCGCGCTGGCGCACGACGTGATCATTACGCTGGGGATACTGTCGCTTTTCCATATCGAGATTGACCTGACCATTGTGGCATCGTTGATGTCGGTGATCGGTTACTCGCTGAACGACAGTATCGTGGTCTCCGACCGTATTCGTGAAAACTTCCGCAAAATCCGTCGCGGGACGCCTTACGAAATCTTTAACGTGTCGCTGACCCAGACGCTACACCGTACGTTGATTACCTCCGGTACGACGTTAGTGGTAATTTTGATGCTGTACCTCTTCGGCGGTCCGGTACTGGAAGGCTTCTCGCTGACGATGCTGATCGGTGTCTCTATTGGTACGGCATCTTCTATCTATGTCGCATCGGCGCTGGCGCTGAAACTCGGTATGAAGCGCGAGCATATGCTGCAGCAGAAAGTCGAAAAAGAAGGGGCGGATCAGCCGTCCATTCTGCCGTAAGCTGGCGTTAAACATGACTGAAAAAAGCCGCAACATCGCAGGGTGCTGCGGCTTTTTATTATCCAGAATAAACTCGATTGCATGAGGAACTATCATGGCTATCATCCCAAAAAACTACGCGCGCCTGGAAAGCGGCTATCGTGAAAAAGCGCTGAAGCTGTTTCCGTGGGTATGCGGACGTTGTTCCCGTGAGTTTGTGTATTCAAATCTGCGTGAGCTGACGGTGCATCATATCGATCATGACCACACCAATAATCCGGAAGACGGCAGCAACTGGGAGCTATTGTGCCTCTACTGCCACGATCACGAGCATTCCAAATATACCGAAGCCGATCAGTACGGTTCGACGGTCATTGCCGGGGAAGATGCGCAAAAAGATGTCGGCGAGGCGACTTATAACCCGTTTGCCGATCTGAAAGCGATGATGAACAAAAAGAAATAAGCAGGCTGCTGACAAAGTTGTTGGTGCTGTTGAATGTTAGGTTACGCTTCGCTCCACCCAACGGAATCCGCAATATAAATGAACTATTGGTTTTCGTAGATCGGATGCAATCCGACATTTTTTCAGCCCCGGAGTTTGTCGCCAGCCCCAAACGTCCTGTAACGCATACATTGTCACTGGAATCCCGATCGCAAGGTTGGGATTTTTTTGTTTTTAAGTCCTGCCGATACTGGCGAGCAGAGTAGAATCAGCGGTAAGCCGGGGCAACCCGGTGAGGCGCAATGTTGCGGGGGCTTGATCCCCGGTGGCCTTGTCGCTGGAAAGAGAAAACCCCCGCACATTGTTCGGTATTCACCGGCAACATTACGGGGGCTAACTTGACCCTAGACAAGTTGAGGATAGCCGCGAACCGTTGCCATTGCAACAAAGGCGGCAATATGACGCTCACAGAGTTGAGCATTACTATCTGGCACGATCTGGCGGCACCAACGCTGGTCGGGATTGCGACAGGTCTGTTTTTAGGCTGGTGGCATCGCCGGAAGTAATGTGAAGTGGGCGCGACTCGCCGCCGCATGGCAGCATGCGCCCGAAACGGGCCAGAGGACGACCTCTGGCCTTTTTTGCAGGTTTAGAAGTTGTAACCCACGACCAGGTAGCCGCCCCAGCCGGTAGATTTCGCGCTGAAATCGCCGTCGCCCCAGTTCAGTTTTGCGCCATTCTGCCACTGTCCGCCGTTATGGAAGTAACGCGCAACGACCGAGTAGTGCCAGTGATCGTAGTTCAGCGCCAGGATATGGCTGGAAGCGATGGAGTTGCTGGTACGGTTCGGATCGTCGCCTAAATCAGATCCCCAGTCAAAGTTGGTAAAGCCGATATAGCTCAGTTTACCGCCCCACAGATCGGTGATGGGGACGAAGTATTTCACTTTGAAACGGTAGCCGTCCCATTCGTTTTCATTGGACGCGCCGTAGTTTTGCCACTGATATTTCGCATACACGTTCAGCGACAGGCCCATCGGCAGGCCGGTGTCGATATCGGTCCCCAGACCCATATACCACGTGCTCTGGCGGCTGGCTTTGTTATCGCCCATATCGTAGATGTAGTTGTTGGCGAAATACCACTCTTTAAACGGGCCGAAGCTCAGGTCTGCGCCGGTCAGCTTATCAATTGAGAAACGCGGTTCGATTTCCATGAACAGCGGAGAACCGTCGGACCAGATACCTTTATCGTTGCCGTTACCCCAATCAAAGGTTTTGGGAATATCGATATAGCCGTAGAAATCAAACCAGTCTTTTTTGGCAAATGCTTCATATTCCAGATAGACGTCGTTGTTCAATTTCGGCGAGAAACGGGTATGGTAGCTGCCTACCACGTTTACGCTCTGGTGCCACCAGTCGGACAAATACTGCGGCTGATCATTTTCTGCTGCGTTAGCAGTAAAAGATGAGGTGAGCGCCAGCGCTGCGCTGACTGCGAGTAAAGTTTTTTTCATATGTATGCCACTGTTTGAAATCCCTTACGGGAGTGAAAAGAACGCAATTTGCGTTTCTAAATATTTCGTGTTTCTGCGGAGCCTATTATAAAAATCATTGCTCACAAAAATATGTCTTGTTTCACATATCTATCATTTACGTAATCGATTGCGTTCACGTTTGCGCATTTTAGACGCGGCGACAGTACTATCTTTCATGAATATTACCAATTCATGCCATAAATGACGGAAATGTCAGTAGGGCAACAAAAGTCGCGCGGGGGATGTTGCGGAACGCACAAAACGCTCCGCCAGAACGTTTATTGATTAACAGGCTGAATATCATGGATGCGAATGAAGCCTAACTGCGCCGGTGTGATCCCCTTCAACGGTAACGAAATATTGACATCACTGGGCGCCAGCAAACTGGCAGGGGCATTTACCAGAAGGCTCTGTGCATTCACCTCCTGATAGTTCTCCGTAGTGCCCTGAATTTGCCCGTACTCTACGGTAGCGCTGAATGCCGGCAGCGGATCGCGGGACTCGCCCTGAATGCGTAACGTTGCGTGAGCGCCGTCTGCGACAGGCGTAATCTCCAGCAATGTCATACGTAGCGTACCGATCTGACTCTCCAGCCGGGCAGGCGTATTGGCGCCAGGCAACAAATAGACGCCGCGGGTTGACTCCGCATTCAGCTTATTTTGTTGGGTAATTTTTACCGTTTCCTGATTCAGTTGGGTCATCTCTTTATTCAGGGTGCTAATGCTTTGATGCATCTGGCGAACTTCGCTCTGCGGCGCGCAGGCGGTCAGGCTCAAGAGACTTCCCACCAGGAGAATTCTTAGGTAACGTCTTGTCATGTCGATCATTTCCTTCATGGTTCGATAGCGTAATGGTAGTGCGCTATACGCACAAAGGCACCGATCCTTTATCTCAAAAGCGCTCCGCCTTTGTTGTCGCGCCAGTTCAGGGTAAAATAGCATTTCCTAAATCATCTGGTCAGGACGCCGTATGCATTGCCCATTTTGTTTCGCCGTAGATACCAAAGTCATTGACTCTCGTCTTGTAGGCGAGGGCTCGTCCGTGCGCCGCCGTCGGCAGTGCCTGGTGTGTAATGAACGCTTTACGACCTTTGAAGTGGCTGAACTGGTCATGCCGCGCGTGATAAAAAGCAACGATGTGCGCGAACCCTTTAATGAGGATAAGCTGCGTAGCGGCATGTTGAGAGCGCTGGAAAAAAGACCCGTCAGCGCAGATGATGTTGAAATGGCATTGAACCATATTAAGTCACAATTACGTGCCACTGGGGAGCGTGAAGTTCCCAGCAAGATGATTGGCAACCTGGTCATGGAGCAGCTGAAAAAACTCGATAAAGTCGCGTATATTCGCTTTGCCTCCGTCTATCGCAGTTTCGAAGATATCAAAGACTTTGGCGAAGAAATCGCTCGCCTACAGGACTAAGCCATGCAGGATGAGTTTTACATGGCGCGGGCGCTAAAACTGGCGCAGCGTGGACGTTTCACCACTCACCCGAACCCTAATGTCGGCTGTGTCATTGTTAACAATGGCGACATCGTCGGCGAAGGTTATCACCATCGTGCCGGAGAGCCGCACGCCGAGGTCCATGCGCTGCGGATGGCGGGCGCAAAAGCCAAAGGCGCAACCGCCTATGTCACGCTTGAACCCTGTAGCCATCATGGGCGAACGCCGCCATGTTGCGATGCGCTGATTGCGGCCGGCGTCGCGCGCGTGGTCGCCGCGATGCAGGACCCGAACCCACAGGTCGCCGGGCGCGGGCTGTATCGCCTGCAACAGGCGGGTATTGCGGTCAGCCACGGGTTAATGATGAGTGAAGCGGAGGCGCTCAATAAAGGCTTCCTCAAGCGGATGCGTACCGGATTCCCTTATCTTCAGCTTAAACTGGGCGCCTCCGTCGACGGACGGACGGCGATGGCCAGCGGCGAAAGCCAGTGGATCACCTCGCCGCAGGCCCGGCGCGACGTTCAGCGCTTGCGTGCGCAAAGTCACGCTATCTTAACCAGTAGCGCGACGGTATTGGCTGACGATCCGGCCTTGACGGTGCGTTGGGCGGAGTTAGATGCCTCTACGCAGGCGTCTTACCCGCAGGAAAATCTGCGCCAGCCGGTGCGAATTGTTATCGACAGCCAAAACCGGGTAACGCCTGCGCATCGTATTGTGCAGCAGCCTGGCGAAACGTGGATTGCGCGTACCCAGGAAGATAGCCGCGCGTGGCCCGATTCGGTTCGTACTATCAGCGTGCCGGCGCACAACGGACATTTGGATCTGGTTGTGCTGATGATGCAGTTAGGCAGGCAGCAGATTAATAGCATATGGGTTGAAGCCGGACCGGGACTGGCGGGCGCGTTGCTGCAAGCCGGGCTGGTGGATGAACTGATTGTCTATGTCGCGCCTAAATTGTTGGGAACCCAGGCGCGGGGATTATGCGAATTGCCGGGGCTTGAGAAGCTCGCCGACGCGCCGCAATTTACCTTCAGCGAAATACGCCATGTCGGCCCGGATGTTTGCCTGCATATGGTGAGCGCATGAGTTCTCCCGTCGAAAGGGGAGCAGCGCTCAAATTATTATGATAAAATCCGCCCCCCTGCGGGGCCAAATGAACCCTGGAAGAGAGAATATGAACATTATTAAAGCTAACGTTGCAGCCCCTGACGCTCGTGTCGCCATCACTATTGCGCGTTTCAATCAGTTTATCAACGACAGCCTGCTGGATGGCGCGGTTGATGCCCTGACGCGTATTGGTCAGGTAAAAGATGATAATATTACCGTAGTGTGGGTGCCTGGCGCCTATGAACTGCCGCTGGCGACCGAAGCGCTGGCGAAAAGCGGTAAATATGACGCCGTGGTTGCGCTGGGAACCGTGATTCGCGGGGGGACTGCGCACTTTGAATATGTGGCAGGCGGCGCCAGCAATGGCCTGGCAAGCGTTGCCCAGGACAGCGGCGTGCCGGTAGCCTTTGGTGTTCTGACCACCGAGAGTATTGAACAAGCCATCGAACGTGCTGGTACAAAAGCCGGTAATAAAGGCGCAGAAGCTGCGCTGACCGCGCTTGAAATGATTAATGTATTGAAAGCCATTAAGGCCTGATTTTTTGTAAGGGGAATTCCGTGAAACCTGCTGCTCGTCGCCGCGCCCGTGAGTGTGCCGTCCAGGCGCTTTACTCCTGGCAGTTGTCCCAGAACGACATCGCTGATGTTGAATACCAGTTCCTGGCGGAACAGGACGTAAAAGACGTCGACGTTCTCTATTTCCGTGAACTGCTGTCCGGGGTGGCGACTAACAGCGCGTACCTGGATGGTTTAATGAAACCGTATCTGTCCCGCCTGCTTGAAGAGCTGGGACAGGTTGAAAAAGCCGTGCTGCGTATTGCGTTGTTTGAGCTGTCAAAACGCAGCGATGTGCCTTATAAAGTGGCCATCAACGAAGCGATTGAACTGGCGAAAACCTTTGGCGCTGAAGACAGCCACAAATTCGTCAACGGCGTACTGGATAAAGCAGCTCCGGTGATTCGTCCCAACAAAAAGTGATTCACAGGCCGGAAAGATAGCGGGCGATGGATGATACCCGCCGTCTCCGGCCTTTTCTTTTTTTCTGCTGAGGCATAACGTATGGCATGTGGCGAGTTTTCCCTGATTGCCCGTTATTTTGACCGTGTAAGAAGCTCTCGTCTTGATGTTGAAACCGGTATTGGCGACGATTGCGCGCTCCTGAATATTCCTGAAAAGCAGACCCTGGCGATCAGTACCGATACGCTGGTGGCGGGCATCCATTTCTTACCCGATATCGATCCTGCCGATCTGGCGTATAAAGCGCTGGCGGTGAATTTAAGCGATCTGGCGGCGATGGGCGCCGATCCGGCATGGTTAACGCTGGCGCTCACGCTTCCTGACGTCGATGAGGCGTGGCTTGCCGCGTTCAGCGACAGCCTGTTTGAACAACTGGATTACTACGACATGCAGCTCATTGGCGGCGATACCACGCGCGGCCCGCTGTCGATGACGCTCGGTATTCATGGCCTTGTGCCAGCCGGTCGGGCGCTGAAACGTTCTGGCGCAAAACCGGGCGACTGGATTTATGTTACTGGCACGTTGGGCGATAGCGCTGCCGGGCTGGCGATTCTACGGGGTGATTTTCGCGTGGGAAGCTGGGGAGATGCCGACTATCTGGTCAAACGCCATCTGCGCCCGACGCCGCGTATTTTACAAGGGCAGGCGCTACGCGATCTCGCCAGTTCAGCGATCGATCTTTCCGACGGTTTGATCTCCGATCTTGGTCACATTCTTCAAGCCAGCAACTGCGGCGCGCGAATCGATTTGGAGGCGCTGCCTGACTCCGAAGAACTGTGGGGACATGCCAATGATCCCGAACAAAAGCTTCGCTGGATGTTATCCGGCGGCGAAGATTATGAACTGTGCTTTACCGTCCCGGAGCTGAACCGTGGCGCGCTGGATGTCGCGCTTGGTCATCTGGGCGTGCCGTTTACCTGTATCGGGCAAATGACGGCGGATATCGAAGGGATCGCCTTTGTGCGTGACGGAGAACCTGTCACTTTTGACTGGAAAGGATATGACCATTTTGCCACGCCATAAAGATGTTGCGAAAAGCCGCCTGAATTTGCGCAATCCGTGGCATCTGCTCGCTACCGGCTTTGGCAGCGGGCTGAGCCCCGTGGTGCCGGGCACGATGGGCTCGCTGGCGGCGATCCCCTTCTGGTATTTGATGACGTTTCTGCCGTGGCAGCTTTATTCGCTGGTCGTGATGTTTGGGATCTGCATTGGCGTTTATCTTTGCCATCAGACGGCGAAAGATATGGGCGTACACGACCACGGCAGTATTGTCTGGGATGAATTTATCGGTATGTGGATAACGCTAATGGCGTTGCCGACGACGGACTGGCAGTGGGTGGCTGCCGGGTTCGTTATTTTCCGCATTCTGGATATGTGGAAACCCTGGCCGATCCGTTGGTTTGATCGCAACGTGCACGGCGGCATGGGGATTATGATCGATGATATCGTCGCCGGGGTGATATCCGCCGGCATACTGTATTTTATCGGTCATCACTGGCCGCTCGGTATTATTTAAAGGGTTTGCCGGATGGCGGCGTAAACGCCTTATCCGGCCTATCCCCGAACAATATGTCGATTTCGCAGGCCCGATAAGCGCCGCGCCATCGGGCAATGGCAGATTATTTAAATCCCACCACCGGATGTTGTTTGTACGGTGTTTCGAGTTCGGCAATCTGCTCCGGTTTGAGCGTTAAATCAACGGCATTCAGCAACTCATCTAACTGCTCTTCACGCGAAGCGCCGATAATCGGCGCGGCGACGCCTCGTTTACTGAGTAGCCAGGCCAGCGCGACCTGCGCTCGCGTTGCGCCAAGCGCCTCGCTGACGCCAGCCAGCCGTTCCGCTATTTGCGCATCATTTTTATCGCTTTCAGCGTATAAATTTTTGCCCACGTCATCCGAGACCAGCCGGGCCGTGGTTTCTCCCCAGGGGCGAGTTAAGCGCCCGCGCGCCAGCGGGCTCCACGGAATCACGGCGACGCCTTCCTGCCAGCACAGCGGTAGCATCTCACGCTCTTCCTCGCGGTAGATCAGGTTATAGTGATCCTGCATGGTGACAAACGGCGCCCAGCCGTGTTGTTTTTGTAGCGCCAGCGCCTGGGCAAATTGTGAGGCGTGCATTGAGGAAGCGCCGATATAGCGGGCTTTACCCGCCTTCACCACGTCGTTTAGCGCTTCCAGAGTTTCTTCTATCGGTGTGGTGTAATCCCAGCGGTGGATTTGCAGGATATCGACATACTCCATTCCCAGACGGGTGAGGCTATCGTCAATAGAGCGCAGGATTTGCGCGCGGGACAATCCTTCCGGCAGATCGCCGACGCGATGGAAGACTTTCGTCGCTACCACCACCTCGTCGCGCCGGGCGAAATCACGCAGCGCGCGACCGACAATCTCTTCGCTGCTGCCGTCGGAGTAGCTGTTGGCGGTATCAAAAAAGTTAATGCCGCCCTCCAGGGCGCGCTTGATGATGGGACGGCTGCTCTCTTCGGGAAGCGTCCAGGCGTGATTGCCGCGACTCGGCTCGCCGAATGTCATGCAGCCCAGACAAAGGCGGGACACCCGAAGATCTGTATTTCCTAACGTGTTGTATTGCATGACTCCGCTCCTGTTATACCCGTCACTCTTCAAGCATAGCAGGAGCAAAGAGGGGATTATGCCAGCCAGGCCTTGATTTTGGCTTCAATGCCTGCGGCGTCAAGCCCCAGTTCAGCGCGGGCTTCTTCCTGCGTTCCTTGCGGGATAAAGAAATCCGGAAGACCGATATTCAGCACAGGTACAGGTTTACGATGGGCCATTAGCACTTCGTTTACGCCGCTGCCAGCGCCGCCCATAATGGCGTTTTCTTCCAGCGTCACCAGCGCGTCATGCTGCGCGGCCATCTCCAGAATTAACGTGTCGTCCAGCGGCTTAACAAAGCGCATGTCGACCAGCGTGGCGTTCAGCGCTTCGGCGACTTTCGCCGCCTCAGGCATTAAGGTGCCAAAGTTCAGAATCGCCAGTTTTTCGCCATGACGCTTCACAAGGCCTTTACCAATAGGTAGTTTTTCCAGCGGGGTTAGCGCCACGCCCTGCGCATTACCGCGTGGATAACGTACTGCCGTCGGGCCGTCGTTATAGTGATACCCGGTAAATAACATCTGGCGACATTCGTTTTCGTCGCTTGGCGTCATGATCACCATATCCGGGATGCAGCGCAGATAAGAGAGATCGAACGCGCCCTGGTGCGTTTGTCCATCCGCGCCAACGATACCGGCGCGATCGATGGCGAACATGACCGGCAGTTTCTGGATAGCGACGTCATGGATGACCTGATCGTAGGCGCGTTGCAGGAAAGTAGAGTAGATCGCCACGACGGGCTTATAGCCGCCAATCGCCAGACCTGCGGCGAAGGTGACGGCATGCTGCTCGGCGATGGCGACGTCAAAATAGCGATCCGGGAATTTACGTGAAAATTCCACCATGCCGGAACCTTCGCGCATTGCCGGGGTGATCGCCATCAGCTTGCTGTCTTTGGCGGCGGTTTCACACAGCCAGTCACCGAAGATTTTTGAATAACCGGGCAGACCGCCGCTGCTTTTCGGCAAACATCCGCTGGAAGGATCAAATTTAGGCACCGCATGGAAAGTGATCGGATCTTTTTCCGCGGGCTCATAGCCGCGGCCTTTCTTGGTCATGATATGCAGGAACTGCGGCCCTTTCAGGTCGCGCATGTTCTTCAATGTGCTGATAAGCCCCATGACATCGTGACCATCGACCGGCCCGATGTAGTTAAAGCCCAGCTCTTCGAACAGTGTGCCCGGCACAACCATGCCTTTAATATGTTCTTCGGTACGCTTGAGCAGTTCTTTAATTGGCGGTACGCCGGAGAAGACCTTTTTTCCGCCTTCGCGCAGAGAAGAGTAAAGCTTACCGGAAAGTAGCTGCGCCAGATGGTTGTTGAGCGCGCCGACGTTTTCCGAAATCGACATTTCATTGTCGTTCAGAATGACCAGCATGTCGGGCCGGATATCGCCTGCGTGATTCATTGCTTCAAACGCCATACCGGCGGTGATGGCGCCGTCGCCAATCACACAGACGGTGCGGCGATCTTTGCCTTCTTTCTCCGCCGCTACGGCAATACCGATACCGGCGCTGATGGAGGTGGAGGAATGCCCAACGCTCAGCACATCGTATTCGCTTTCTCCGCGCCACGGGAACGGATGCAGACCGCCTTTCTGGCGAATGGTGCCGATTTTGTCGCGACGACCGGTAAGGATTTTATGTGGATAAGCCTGGTGTCCAACATCCCAGATTAGCTGGTCAAACGGGGTGTTGTAGACATAATGCAGCGCCACGGTAAGTTCTACCGTGCCCAGCCCGGAAGCGAAATGCCCGCTGGAACGGCTTACGCTGTCGAGTAAGTAGCGGCGTAGCTCGTCGCAGAGTTTCGGCAGACTCTCTTTCGGTAACAGTCGTAACTCCTGGGTGGAGTCGACCAATGCCAGGGTAGGGTATTTGGCTATATCAAAACTCATCGCAAGCTCATTGGATATGGGGTTTATTTATCACGCTGGATTATGTAGTTCGCTAGCGCTTCCAGTGCCGAGGTGTCCAGTGATTGCGCGGCCAGCTGATGTAACGACTGACGGGCGTCCTCTATCAGGTCCCGGGCTTTATTCCGGGCTTGCTCAAGACCCAGAAGTGCAGGGTAGGTACTTTTGCCAAGCTGCTGGTCTGCGCCCTGACGTTTACCTAACGTTGCAGTATCGCCCACCACATCCAGAATGTCATCCTGAACCTGGAAGGCAAGGCCGATACTCTCTGCATAGCGGTCAAGTATCGGCAGAGTATTCCGTCCTTTATCGCCCGCGCTCAATGCGCCAAGTCTAACGGCGGCGCGAATGAGCGCGCCGGTCTTATGGCGATGAATGCGTTCCAGCGCGTCCAGAGTGATCCGCTGGCCTTCTGCCGCCAGATCCAATGCCTGACCGCCGCACATACCGGCGATACCGCTGGCGTTCGCCAGTTCGGCGATCATCGCGATACGATCGCGATCGGCGACTTCCGGCATCGGCGCGTCGCTGATAATGGCAAACGCCAGCGTCTGCAACGCGTCTCCCGCCAGGATTGCGTTGGCTTCGCCAAATTTAATATGGCAAGTCGGCAGGCCGCGACGCAAATCGTCATCGTCCATTGCTGGCAGGTCGTCATGGATCAGCGAATAGGCATGAATGCATTCGACCGCCGCAGCTGGCGCATCCAGCGTTGCCGTACTGACGCCAAACATTTGACCGGTGGCGTAAACCAGAAATGGCCGCAGGCGTTTACCGCCTAATAATGCGCCATACTGCATGGCTTCGACCACGGGAGTGTTCTGAAAGGGCAGTGGCGCGATAAAACGGCTCAGCGCCTGATTCGCTTGCGTTACGCAAGCCTGTAGCTGCTGCGTAAAGTCCATTTACTCATTATCCGCGATAAAAGGCTCAGGTGAAGCCTCTTCATTATCAGACAGCAAAATTTGCACGCGCTGTTCCGCCTGCTGCAGTTTTGCCTGCCCCTGACGCGCCAGTTGTACGCCGCGCTCGAATTCATTCAGCGCGTCTTCCAGCGGCAAATCGCCGCTTTCCAGGCGGGTAACAATATGTTCCAGCTCGCTCAGCGCAGTTTCAAAGCTGGCGGGCGCCTCATTTTTCTTCGGCATGATGACTGTTTGACTCTCTGTAATGGCAGCACAAGTCTATGGTAACGGACTCACACTGATAAGCAAATAACGCGCAATGGTAAGGGGAAATGCGCAAGATGTCCGTGATAGTGATATACTTCCGCGCCTGGATGCAGCCGTAGGTATGGGCTGCTGTACTATTTCTCCACGACAAGCCTTAGATAGCTTGCTAAAGAACCATTGCCGCCATGAAGTTTATCATTAAATTGTTCCCGGAAATCACTATCAAAAGCCAATCTGTGCGTTTGCGCTTTATAAAAATTTTAACCGGGAACATCCGTAACGTTTTAAAGCACTACGATGAGACCCTCGCGGTTGTCCGTCACTGGGATAACATTGAAGTTCGCGCCAAAGATGAAAACCAGCGTCTGGCGATTCGCGACGCGCTGACCCGCATTCCGGGGATTCACCATATTCTTGAAGTCGAAGATGTGCCGTTCACCGATATGCACGACATTTTCGAGAAAGCGTTGGCGCAGTATCGCGAGCAGCTTGAAGGTAAAACCTTCTGCGTGCGCGTAAAACGTCGCGGTAAGCATGAGTTTAGTTCCATTGAGGTGGAGCGCTATGTCGGCGGCGGATTAAATCAGCATATTGAATCGGCGCGCGTGAAGCTCACTAACCCGGATGTGACGGTGCATCTGGAAGTGGAAGATGATCGCCTGCTGCTGATCAAAGGGCGTTATGAAGGTATTGGCGGTTTCCCGATTGGCACCCAGGAAGATGTGCTGTCGCTGATCTCCGGCGGTTTTGACTCCGGCGTCTCCAGCTATATGCTGATGCGTCGCGGCTGTCGCGTACACTACTGCTTCTTTAACCTTGGCGGCGCGGCGCATGAAATCGGCGTTCGCCAGGTGGCGCATTACCTGTGGAACCGCTTTGGCAGCTCCCATCGCGTGCGTTTTGTGGCGATTAACTTCGAACCAGTGGTCGGCGAGATTCTGGAGAAAGTTGACGACGGCCAGATGGGCGTGGTGCTCAAACGTATGATGGTACGCGCGGCGTCGAAAGTGGCGGAACGTTACGGCGTACAGGCGCTGGTGACCGGCGAAGCGCTGGGCCAGGTGTCCAGCCAGACGCTAACCAATTTGCGCTTGATCGATAACGTGTCTGACACGCTGATCTTGCGCCCGCTGATCTCTTACGATAAAGAGCACATTATCAACCTGGCGCGCCAGATTGGTACGGAAGATTTTGCCCGTACGATGCCGGAATACTGTGGCGTGATTTCAAAAAGTCCGACGGTGAAAGCCATTAAAGCGAAAATTGAAGCCGAAGAAGAAAATTTCGACTTCAGTATTCTCGATAAGGTGGTAGAAGAAGCGAGCAACGTCGATATTCGTGAAATCGCCCAGCAGACCCAGCAGGAGGTGGTGGAAGTAGAAACCGTGAGCGGTTTTGGCGCCAACGATGTGATTCTGGATATCCGTTCTGTCGATGAGCAGGATGACAAGCCGCTGAAAGTGGAGGGCGTCGACGTCGTTTCGCTGCCTTTCTACAAGCTGAGCACTAAATTTGGCGACCTCGATCAGAGCAAAACCTGGCTGCTATGGTGCGAACGCGGCGTAATGAGTCGCCTGCAGGCGCTCTATCTACGCGAGCAGGGGTTTGCCAATGTGAAGGTGTATCGCCCGTAATTCCTTTGCCGGGTGGCGGCTATGTCCTACCCGGCCTATCGTTTTATTTCTGCCCCAACCGTTTTGCAATGCGCTCCAGCTTCATCATCAGCAGCAGCGTAATGGCCACCAGCACAATGGTCAGCGCCGCGCCGTCGGCGATATTTCCACGGTCGGTCAGGCTAAAGATAGCCACCGGCAGCGTCGTCCAGCCCGGCGGATAAATCATCATCGTCGCGCCCAACTCCCCCATGGAGAGCGATAAACTCAGCGCCAGCGCTGACATCATCCACGGCATCAATAACGGCAACGTCACGTGACGCAGACGATACCAGGGCGATGCCCCCAGACTCGACGCGACGTTTTCAATATCGGCGGAAATTCGCGCCAGTCCGGTCGACACGTTACTGAAGGTAAAGGCGGAAATCAGCACAAAGTGCGCTGTCAGCACAATCCATAGGGTGCCGTTCATTTGCAATGGCCCCTGGCTGAAAGCAACCAGAATGCCCAGGCCCACGGATACTGACGGAATCGCACTCGGCAGATAGAACACCATACTTAACCATTTCTGCGTTTTCACCCCATATTGACGCAGCGCCAGCGCCGCCCAAACGCCGCAAAGCAGCGCAAACAGGCTGGCGCAAAAGCCAATCGTGAGGCTGGCAAGTAGGGCATCCCATGCCGCACCGTGCAGAGCGTTAACAAAGTGGTTCAGCGTGAAGCCACTCGGCAGAATACCGTTCCACTGCTGGCTAAGGCTGGACATCAGAATCACCGCCAACGGCAGGAAAAAGAACACGATAAACAGTACGCTAGCCACAACGCCCGCCGCTGCGCGTCCTTTAGGTGACCAAATTAGCATGGTTAGCTCCTTACGCCGGTACGTGATGCCGCCAGGCGATAGAGGGAGAACAGCCCCAGCGACAAGACAATGTTAATCAACGCAATCATGCAGGCGACCGTATAGTCGGACTCCAGAATCGCTTTGCTGTAAACCATCATCGGCAGGGTGTTAACCCCTTTCGCGCCAATAAACAGTACGATGCCAAACTCGTTAGTGGTCAACAGCAGGCACAGGCTGCCACCAGCCATCAGCGCCGGTAGCGCCGCCGGGAAAATCACCTGCCCAATCACCCGTAACGGGTGCGCCCCCAGAATGCTGGCTGCCTCTAGCTGGCTTTTATCAATTTGCCGCAGCGCGGCCATCAGTGGCCGCATCACCAGCGGAGTGAACACCGTGATCTCCGCCAGAATGACGCCCTGCATCGAGTAGAGAAAATCCACCGGCGGTAGCTCAAAGGCAAACAGGCTCATCAGCGTACCGTTGAGCAGACCCGCTGACCCATAAATAAAGGTGAACGCCAGCGTAATCAGGAAGGTCGGCAGCGCAATAAAAGTATCGACGACCCGACCAATCAACTCGCTGCCGGGGAAAGGAATAAACACCAGAATCAGCGACATCACGCTGCCCAGCAGCAGGCAACCGGCGGTGGCGAAAAAGGCGATTTGCAACGTGTTCAGCAACGCGCCGACAAAGCGTTTCGAGTCGACCACCTGGCGGAAGGTCTCGAGCCCGATCTCGCCATTGGCACCGCGTAGCGCCTGTTCAACGATGAGCGACAGAGGCCAGAAAAACAGCGTCGCCAGCACCAGCAACGGGAGCAGCAGCCACAGCAGCGGGCGTAGGTTAAGCGCCGGTTTTTCCAGAGGTAAAATGAGTGACATGGTTATACCTCAATCAGGACCGCATCATCCGGTTCGAACCACAGCGCCAGCTTGTCGCCCACGCGCGGCAGCGGATTGACATGCGTCAACACCATCCGCACCGTTTCGCCAGCAACGTCACACAGCAGATGGGTTAAATCGCCCTGCCAGTGCACCGATTGCAGTGTGGCGTTGAAGCGGTTGCTGTAGGCCGAACGCGGCGTCAGGCTGAGGTGCTGAGGACGAATGCACAGCAGTTTGTTGTAACCGTGGTGGCTGCCCCGGCTGAACGCGCGAATCACCGCACCGCCGCAGCTGACGTCCACCAGCCCCGGAACCTCCGTTATCCCCAGCGCGATGGCGGAGAGAATATTGGCGCGACCTAAGAATTCGGCGGCAAAACGATTGGGCGGATGCTGATATAGCGCGCGGGTTTCGCCGTGAGCAATCAGCGAGCCATCCTTCATAATGCCGATTTTATCGGCCAGAGTGAGTGCTTCCGTTTGATCGTGGGTGACGTAGAGAATAGTGAGTTCCGGCAGCTCACGGTGAAGACGGGCGATTTCTTCCACCATATTATGACGAATCTGTGCGTCCAGCGCTGACAGTGGTTCATCCAGCAACAGCACGCGCGGGCGCACGGCAATCGCGCGGGCGATGGCCACGCGTTGCTGCTGGCCGCCGGAAAGTTGATGCGGATAACGGGCGGCGTAATCACTCATGCCAACCGTTTTCAGCGCCTGCGTTACACGCTCATTAATTAGCGCCTTTGGCTGCTTCTGCGCACGCAGGCCAAAAGCGACGTTGTCTTCCACTTTCAGATGCGGGAACAAGGCGTAGTTCTGCACCACCATCGCCAACCCGCGTTTATAGGGTGGCAGATGGGTGACGTCCGTATCGCCAATCAGGATACGACCGCCTGCAGGCTGCACAAAGCCCGCAACCGCACGCAGCACCGTCGTTTTTCCAGATCCTGATGGGCCAATCAGCGCCAGCACTTCGCCAGGTTCAATCGTCAAAGAGAGCGGTTTAAGCACCACGTTGCCGTGATACGCAACGCGCAGCGAGTCGAGGACTATCCCCGATGTCCCCTGCGATGCAGGGGCGTGAACGGCGGTCGTTTTCATCAGCATCAGGCTTACTCGCTTTCGGTCACTTTGTGCCAACGGCTAATATCTGCCGACAGCGAAACGGCTACGTCATCCCAATTTGGCTGCCAGCTCTGCACGCCTTCTAACGCGGCAGTGGCGGCCTTGTAATGTTCGTCGCTCGGCGTCACGTCGCTGCGTACCGGCATTCCCCAGGAGAGTTCGCTGACGCGAGTCTGCGCTTCTTTACTCAGCAGGAAGTTAATCAGCTTTTTACCATTTTCACTCTGCGGCGCCCCCTGGACCAGGCCAATGACATAAGGGATGGCCAGCGCGCTGCGCTCGCCTTTGTCGTTGGCCGGCCAGAAGATTTTCACGTTCGGGTTACGTTCCATCTGCGCGAGGTTCATTTGCAGGTCGCCGTTAGCGACGTAGATTTCACCTTTATTAACCAGCGCGGTTAGCTTGCCGGTAGAGGCAGATGGCCCGACGTTATTGGCCTGCAGCTTGCCGAGATACGCAAAACCGGCATCTTTACTGCCGAAGTTGTGGAAAGCCTGCAGCATCACCGCCGTGCCGTCAGCGGCCTGACCTGGCGTGGAATACTGGAGTTTAT
This sequence comes from Salmonella sp. SAL04202, assembly GCF_046550775.1. Lineage (NCBI taxonomy): Bacteria > Pseudomonadati > Pseudomonadota > Gammaproteobacteria > Enterobacterales > Enterobacteriaceae > Salmonella > Salmonella sp. SAL04202. The sequence continues at coordinate 165,738 of NZ_JBGDXK010000001.1, forward strand.
TTTTGAATTTACCGTCAAGCAGATCCTGCCAGCTCGCCGGGGCAGTTTTCAGCAGCTTGCTGTTGTAGATAAAGCTCAGATAGTTCTTTACCAGCGGCGAATAAAGGTTGTTGGCATCGGGGATAGCCGAGGCGGCGTCGGTGTTAAAGTTCGCCAGCAGCTTTTCGGCGGCGGCGCGCTGAATGAATGGCGGCGCGGTTACCAGCACGTCGGCCTGTGGATTCGTGCGCTCTTTTGCCAGACGTTCCACTACCACGCCACCACCGCCTTCAACATAGCGTACGGTAATGCCGGTCGCTTTAGTGAATGCGTCAAACTGCACCTGGTACCAGCTGTTATCGCCATCGTGCAGCCCGTCGATGGAGTACACCGTGACCACCGATTCCGCCCATGACGGGGCGCTGGCGAGAGCGAAGACAGACAGCAGAGCAAGTCGGGAAAGTTTCATCGTAATAGCCTCATAGCGTACGTTGCATTTTCTGGCCTATACCAGGTTTGCTTTTTACGCTAAACGGCTTATATGACAAAACGATGAAAGAGAAATAAATCAGTCCACGCTGGATGATGCTGCGCTTATCCGGATAGCCGTGAGACGATACGATTGACAGGCCGGATAAGGCCCGCAGCCAACATCCGCGCACCCGCTAGTGGGTATCTACCTCAATACGCAGGCTGTCGTGACGCCAGTATTCGATATCCAGATCCAGCACTCGCCCGTGTTGATCGTAGTTCAGACGGCGCAGCAACAGCGCCGGGCGTCCTTCCATAACTCCCAGCGCCTGTGCGGCCTGCGCAGGCATGGCGGTGGGGTAGAACGACAGATGCATGCTGGTATAGACGAGGTTGTAGTGCGACTCGTATACCTCGGTCAGGCTGCCGTTGAGATCGTACTGCAGCAGCTCAGGCACGCGGGTGGGCAAACAATGGTTTTCGCAGTAGCACACGGCGCGGCCATCGGCGTAACGCAGACGGGTCAGCAGATAGATTTGATCAAACGGCTGGAGCTGGAGGGGCTCCATGACCTCGACAGGCACGGTGGTTAACACGCCGCTCAGTAGCGCGGTTTTTGGCTCCCGCCCCTGCTCGCGGCACAGCTTATGGAAGTTGGTATTCTGGGTCGGATCCAGCCACAGGCGTTCCGGCGTAACGAACCAACCGCGACGATCGGCGCGCCAGATAAGCCCACTGGACTCCAGCTGCGCCAGGCTTTCGCGAATAGTAATGCGCGTGGTGTTGAAGATCGCGCACAGTTCGCGTTCAGACGGCAGTTTATCACCGCTTTTCAACGCACCGCTCTGAATACGCGCCTGAAGCTGCGCCTTGATCAACAGGTACTGCGGCATATCGCCCGGGATAGATTTCATGCTTACTCGCTTCCGTTTTGCCTGCCGCCATTATACAAGCAGAGATGAATTTTTTGTTGCAGCGCGATTTTCTCTTTGACCCGTCGCGGCAAAGATCGTCATGATAAATGCAATCTGGTATAGACCAAAGGTAAATAACATGACTTCGCGTAACTATCTGCTGCTGACTCCTGGCCCACTCACCACCTCTCGCACCGTGAAAGAAGCGATGTTGTTCGATAGCTGTACCTGGGATGATGATTACAATATCGGCGTGGTGGAACAGATCCGCCAGCAGCTGACCGCACTGGCAACGGCCTCCGAAGGCTACACCTCCGTACTACTGCAAGGCAGCGGTAGCTATGCTGTGGAAGCCGTACTGGGCAGCGCATTGGGGCCGCAGGATAAGGTGCTGATCGTCAGCAACGGTGCATACGGCGCACGAATGGTCGAGATGGCCGGCCTTATGGGTATCGCCCATCACGCTTACGACTGCGGCGAAGTTGCGCGCCCGGACGTGCAGGCGATCGACGCGATCCTCAACGCCGACCCGACGATCAGCCATATCGCCATGGTGCATAGCGAAACGACCACCGGGATGCTCAACCCCATTGATGAGGTGGGCGCTCTGGCGCATCGCTATGGCAAAACCTACATCGTTGACGCCATGAGCAGCTTCGGCGGCATCCCCATGGATATTGCAGCATTACACATCGACTATCTGATCAGCTCCGCCAATAAATGCATTCAGGGCGTGCCGGGTTTTGCCTTCGTGATTGCCCGCGAGCAAAAACTGGCCGCGTGCAAAGGGCATTCCCGCTCGCTGTCGTTAGATCTCTACGCCCAGTGGCGTTGCATGGAGGATAACCACGGCAAATGGCGTTTTACTTCGCCCACTCATACCGTCCTCGCGTTTGCCCAGGCGTTGAAAGAGCTGGCGGAAGAAGGTGGCGTGGCGGCACGTCATCAACGCTATCAGCAAAATCAGCGCAGCCTGGTGGCCGGAATGCGGGCGCTGGGCTTTAACACGCTGCTGGATGACGAACTTCACTCGCCCATTATCACCGCCTTTTATTCACCGGAAGACCCGCAGTATCGCTTTAGCAAATTTTATCGCCGCCTCAAAGAGCAGGGCTTTGTTATCTATCCTGGCAAAGTGTCGCAAAGCGACTGCTTTCGCATCGGCAACATTGGCGAAGTATATGCCGCCGATATCACTGCCCTGCTGACCGCCATTCGTACCGCCATGTACTGGACGAAATAAGGAACCATGATGAACCGTATTCACGCTGTTATTCTCGACTGGGCGGGCACCACCGTCGATTTTGGCTCCTTCGCGCCGACGCAAATTTTCGTTGAGGCGTTCCGTCAGGCATTTGATGTGGAGATCACCCTCGCCGAAGCACGCGTGCCAATGGGGCTGGGTAAATGGCAACACATTGAAGCGCTGGGAAAATTACCTGCTGTTGACGCGCGCTGGCAGGCAAAGTTTGGCCGCCCCATGAACGCAGCAGATATTGATGCCATCTATGCCGCCTTCATGCCGTTACAGATTGCTAAAGTTGTCGATTTTTCTTCTCCTATTGCCGGAGTTATCGACACGATCGCGGCGCTACGAGCCGAGGGCATTAAGATAGGCTCCTGCTCCGGTTACCCACGAGCGGTGATGGAGCGCCTGGTCCCCGCCGCCGCCGGGCATGGCTATTGTCCGGATCATTGGGTGGCAACGGACGACCTGGCCGCGGGTGGCCGCCCGGGGCCGTGGATGGCGCTGCAAAACGTGATTGCGCTGGGCATTGATGCGGTCGCGCACTGTGTGAAGGTAGATGATGCCGCGCCGGGCATTAGCGAGGGGCTTAACGCGGGGATGTGGACGGTGGGGCTGGCGGTATCGGGTAACGAATTCGGCGCAACATGGGACGCCTATCAGACTATGTCGAAAGAGGACGTTGCGGTCCGCCGCGAGCACGCGGCCAGCAAGCTGTACGCCGCCGGGGCGCATTACGTGGTGGATTCACTGGCGGATTTACCTGGGGTGATTGCGCATATTAATGCGCGTCTGGCGCAGGGCGAACGCCCGTAAAATAACTGCCGGATGGCGCTGCCGCTTATTCGGCCTACAGACTGTACCGTTTTGTAGGCCGGATAAGGTGTTTACGCCGCCATCCGGCAATCATTCTTATTCGTAGTAGTTATAAATCCCCGCCGCCATCACCAGTTGCGAAGCCACTTCATGCGCTTTTTCACGACCAACCAACAGGTCGATGATTTTCAAACCAAAATCGATAGCGGTACCCGGTCCCTGGCTGGTTAATAATTTTACCCGCGCATCCCACACCACACGCTTATCCTGCCACTGTTCGGCGGGGATCTTATCTTTCAGCGCCGGAAAACCGGTCATATTGCCGATAGGGAAGATATCGTGCGGCACGAGCACTGTAGCGGCTGCGGCGCAAATGGCTGCGACAATGCGCCCGGAGCGGTGAAACTGTTTTACGGTTTCGACCAGCAACGGGCTGTCGCGAAAGCACTCGGCGCCTTTAATTCCGCCGGGCAACACGATGATGTCATAATCGCCGTCGGCAACTTCAACCAGCGGCGCATCCGCCAGTAGCTTCACGCCGCGCGAGCAGACAATCGTCAGGTTGCCATCGCTGGCGACGCTGGCGGTAGTGACGTGGATTCCGCCGCGAACCAGCAGATCGATAGTGGTGACCGCTTCGGTCTCTTCACTACCAGGGGCGAGGCATACCAGTGCCTGAGCGCTCATACTCACTCTCCTTTCGCTTTACCATTTCAAACAGGCGGCTATTTTCCGGAACGGCGAGACCGTGCACGCGGGCGCGCTTGAGTAAATAACCGGTGATGTAGTCAATTTCGGTATGGCGCATGGCACGCACGTCCTGCAACATGGATGAGATGTTTTCTGCCGTACTGTCAATCACTTGCTCAACATAATAGCGTAAATCGTCTGCCGATGTGTGGTAGCCTTCACGTTCAATCACGGCGGCGACCTCTTCGCAAATTGCGTTAATTTCATCAGTATGATGGCGCAGCTCGCCGTTCGGGCAGTTCCAAAGCGCGGTGAGCGGGTTGATAACACAGTTGACCGCCAGTTTGCGCCACATCTCTGCGCGGATATTGTTATGCCAGGCGACATCGGGCAGTACCCCCTGCAGGATATCGGCGAGATAACTGTAATCGCCGTCTTGCTCGCGTGCCGGGCCAATATGTGTAGTACCGTTAGCGACATGAATAATGATATTACCGTCGCGGCGCGCAGCATGGGTGATAGTCCCCATCAACATCGGCTGTTGGATATTTTGCAGTTCTTCTATGGTTCCCATTCCATTATGAATGAGCAGGATAGGCGACGTCACCGGTAGGGTTGACGCCAGTGTTCGTACTGCGTCGGAAACCTGCCACGCTTTCAGCGTGACTAACAACAGTTCGCTCTTCGCCAAAAAATCCGGATCGTTTGCCGTCAGTGATTCGTTGAAAAAGGAACCATCGGTATCGATCAGATTTACGCTGCAATAAGGTTGTGGCACCCGTAGCCAGCCCTGTACGTCATGTCCGTGTTTGCACAGTGCCGAAAGCCAAAGTTGTCCTAAGGCTCCGCATCCCAGTACAGTAATTTTCATTGTTCCTCCTCACCTGCAACAGCGCCAGGTGTTATGGCGCTAATTATAGCGTCATCAGCTAAGCTTCTCGTTAAGCCTCGTTGCAGGTATTATGCAACGCAACGAAAATGAAGGGAGAAGAAAAGATGCCATCTTTCGATATTGTTTCTGAAGTTGATCTGCAGGAAGCGCGTAACGGCGTGGATAACGCGGTTCGCGAGGTTGAGTCTCGTTTTGACTTTCGTGGCGTAGAGGCGACTATTGAACTGAACGATGCCAATAAAACCATCAAGGTGCTGAGCGAGTCCGATTTCCAGGTCAATCAGTTGCTCGATATTCTGCGCGCCAAGCTGCTTAAACGCGGTATTGAAGGCGCTTCGCTGGATGTACCGGACGAGTTCGTGCATAGCGGTAAAACCTGGTATGTGGAAGCGAAGCTGAAGCAGGGCATTGAAAGCGCCGTGCAGAAGAAAATCGTCAAGCTGATTAAAGACAGCAAACTGAAGGTGCAGGCGCAAATTCAGGGGGAAGAGATTCGCGTGACGGGCAAATCACGTGACGATCTGCAATCGGTAATGGCGCTGGTTCGCGGCGGCGATTTGGGCCAGCCGTTCCAGTTCAAAAACTTCCGCGATTAAGTTGTTATGCCGGATAGAGCCTCTCCGCCATCCGGCAATGCAGTATTCATCCTTTGCTGATAATCTGTTCAACTTCAAAGCGATTGGTCACTTTGCTGTCGATTTTGACGTAAGCGGAATGCTCTTCCGCCACGATCAGCGCTTCGCTTACGCCTTTCATTGCCAACAGTCGCTGTTTTAGCCTGTCGTCAGCAACGATATCCGCTGGAATTTCCACGCGCAGGCTGCTGACATAGGGCGGCTCTTTCATGGTACTTGCCACCGCCAGCCATACCATCGCCAGTACGGCCCCGGCAAGGAAAACGGTTTGCCCATCAAACGTGCCGTCTATCCAGCCGCCCAGCGAACCGCCAAGCGCCACGCCAAGAAACTGACTGGTAGAATAGACGCCCATCGCCGTTCCTTTATACCCCGCGGGCGATTCTTTGCTAATCAGCGAAGGCAGCAGCGCCTCCATCAGATTAAAGGCGAGGAAAAAGAGTTGTACGCCAATCACCAGCTCCCAGAAATGTTGGCCCGCTCCCCACAACACGATTTCTGCGACGACAATGAGTCCCACGCAGAACAGGAATACCTGCTTCATCCGCCGTTTGACTTCAGCATAGATAATAAAAGGCACGACGGCGGCAAAGGCGATCACCATGGTTGCCAGATACACCTTCCAGTGTTCGGCGGCAGGGAAACCAGCATCGGCAAGCTGGCCGGGCAGGGCGACAAAGGTGGACATCAATAAAATATGCAGACACATAATGCCGAAATTGAGCTTGAGCAGCCTCGGCTCCGCCAGCACTTTACTGAAGCTGCCTTTGACCATCCCGGATTCGCGATTCAGCACATGGTTAGTACTGTTGGGAACCACCCAGATCGTCAGAAGAATGCCCAGAGTGGCGAGGGCGGCGATCATCCAGAACAACGCGTTCAATCCCAGACTATGGGTAACGATCGGCCCTAATACCATCGCAATCGCGAAGGTGATACCAAAGCTGACGCCGATAAACGCCATCGCTTTGGTACGGTTTTGCTCTCGGGTGAGATCAGACAGAAGCGCCATGACGGCGGCGGCAATAGCACCGGACCCTTGTAGCGCTCGCCCCAGAATAATGCCCCAGATTGAGTGAGAGAGCGCGGCAATGACGCTACCCGCGACAAATACCGCCAGTCCGCCGACAATCAGCGGCTTACGGCCAATGCGGTCGGACAGCAGCCCAAAGGGAATTTGAAAGATAGCCTGCGCCAGCCCGTAAATGCCGATCGCAATGCCGATTAATGCTTCGCTGGCGCCCTGTAGCGCCATACCGTATGTGGTCAGTACTGGTAGAACCATAAACATACCCAGCATACGCAACGAAAAGACGGTCCCTAAACCCCATGTGGCGCGCAGCTCCCCTGGCGTCATTTTATAATCGTTCATTGCCACCTCTGTATAAAAGCTGGGAGTAGTGTAGTGCGGGGAGTGTGTCGGGTAAATAGAGGGTTAATTAGCAAATATTATGTTTTTGAAACAGTTGAGCTAAAAAAGAGATAAATTGTTAACACGATAGGGGCGATCGGGAGAGCCAGCATAGCCTTGTGCTCATTCATATTCCGATCTCCTTGAGCTGTAGTGGCTATCTGAGCCATATCAGTATAGTGTAGCGGTTAGCCACGGCCTTCAGGCTGTGTGCGCTGTTGCTCCCTGTTGCAATAGCAGAACTCGTCAAGCCAGACTGTCAGCGAACCGCGCTGCCTGAGTGTGGCTGGCCGGTGGGTGATTTTAAACTTTTGCTTTGCCATAGGAACCCGATTCTGAAACGACTGCAATGATCAGATTCGTCCATCTTCTGATAATTTGATTTATTCAACAACGCCGAGACTGATAGCAAACTTTCTGCGTGATGGCGCGCGTTTATCAGGCAGAAGGTTCGTCAGCAGTCGCATTTATTATATTATTCAAGGAGTGAATTCGTTATGGAAATTAAATATTTATCATTATGTATTTTGGTGGGTATTTTATTTGTTAGCCAGGTAAATGCTTCAGAGAACAACGGTAAAGATGATGTAAAATATGCTGCGCTTACCCAGAAGGATCTTGATGCTTTGCCTGTGGAAAAAAGAGCTTCGGTTCTGGATGAACTGGGGTTTATTCATGAATACGGCCTTGGTGTGCCGATGAATCGCGAACAGGCGTTGCAGTATTACAAGCAGGCCTGTGAACTTGGCGGTAACTATGGTTGCTATAATGTGAAGTATGCTTATCAGTATGGCGACGGAGTGGCGAAAGATAGCGCTCAGGCCAATAAGTATGCTAAGAAAATGAATCTGGATAATTTATTGATTGAGCAAGACTATATCGATAAGTTTTCGCAAGAAATTTACGCGGCAAAAGCATTGGCCGATACGGATAAATCGCAGCGGCCAGAATTTATTAATGCACTATTTAATCTTCTAAATAATAGGCCAGAGAGCGATGCGCTTTTTTTTAGTCGTATCGGATTTAATCAGGAAAAAACGTTCCGCCTTGCTACGCTATGGGTACAGGACGGCGATCCACAAATGGATTATCAACTGGGGTTACTCACCCTTAATGATTTCTCTGGTCATTATGTGGATGAGCCTTATAAGGCCAGGCCAGCCTCGTTGAAATGGTTTCGCGCCGCCGCGGAAAAAGGCGTCGTTGAGGCCCAATCTCTCTTGGGGGGTATTTATTCGGGGGGAGAGGGCGATGAGTGGGGAATTAAGCCAGACATTCAGGAAGCACAAAAATGGTATGGGCAGGCGGCTGAGCAGGGTGACAGCGATGCACAGATTGCGCTAGGTAAAATCTATTATTCTGGCGCAACAGGGCGCACTGATTACGCTAAAGCGCTGGCATTATTTACGCAGGTTGAAAATGATGGTACTAATTCGCGCTCAACGATGCCGTTGAGTTGGATGTATTATAACGGTTTAGGTACTGCACCTGATTGTGATAAAGCCTGGTCGTATTACAAGAAAGCATCTCGATATGTAGGTAAGAAGGTTGAGGAAAAAATATTTTTAAGTAAATGCGCAGCGGATATTCAGAGTCGAAAAAACAACGCGGATGCTTTACCCAAAGTAACCCTAAAAAAAGAGAGGATTTTCTCTCGCGGGATAACGGCTAAACCGAAAGAATGTGCATTAATTTTTCAGATTGGCACAGATAAAATCCGTAACATGGCGAATTTGCATATTACGCTTGAGCTGAAAAATGATGATGGAATGGCAACTGAGGAAACGTTAATGATTCCGCCATTCGGTTTGAATACTCTGGGGATAGATATGCAAAATCATGATGTTGATCCTCTCGTTACCCCATACGATCTCCCGCTGTATACGCAAGATTTTTGTCACGGGATCGGCGATATCCATTTTACGCTGAAATCCGCTACGGCAACGATTAACGGTAAGAATGTCGATTTACTGAAAGCTGACAGTGTGCGCTTTTTAGATAAAGAATAAGGGAATGAAAAATGATAAAACGGAAATGGAATCTTTTGCTTCTGCTTGGGCTTTCTTTCGCATCGGTATGCCAGGCAGGTGATGATATTGACGCGTTGTATAGCCGTATTGCGCAGAAAGATGTTCAGGCGCTAAATGAGCTAAAGGCGTTAGCCAAAGATAATAACGCTCAAGCGCTGGCGGAGTTGGGGTTTATTTATGAGTACGGCGTTGCTGTGCCGAAAGATACGATACAGGCTATCAAGTATTATGAGCAGGCTTGTCATGTTGAAGAACCCTATGGCTGCTACAACGCTCGTTATTTTTATCTGCATGGCCTGGGGGTGATGCAGGATGACGTTTTGGCAAAAGAGCTTGCGGGTAAAACCAGTAAAGCAGACATCGATACTGATGCGCAGACGGTGACGCGCCTGATAGCCGACGAAATAGATACGGCAAAGCAAGCCGCGGAAAGCGATATTACTCAGCGTTCCCGGTTTATTGAAACATTACGCCAGTATGCCAGCGGCGGGAGCGCGATGGCCGCGCTCATCACACGCCTGGGTTATTCAAAGGCGGATATCCTGCACCTTGCGGAGCTGTGGGCGCAGGAGAGAGACCCTGAACTTAACTTTATCGTTGGTAGCCTCTATGACTCTGGTTTTGTTGAGGTCGGCGATAAAGAGGCGCGTTCGTTGCAATGGTTCCGCAAGGCTGCTGAATTGGGCCAGGCTGATGCGCAGAATATACTCGGTTACTTCTACTTGAATGGAAAACGAGGGATTAAGCGCGATCTGCAGAAGGGGGTGCAGTGGTACGAGTTGGCGGCTGCGCAGGGTAATGCCGATGCGCTCATAAATCTTGGTGAGATCTATTACTCCGGGACGCAGGTTCCGCTTGATTACGCTCGGGCGTTTGAATTCTTTGATCGGGCGGCGAAGATGGGCAAGTCTCGCGCTTTAAACTATCTTGCCTGGATGTATACCAACGGTCAGTTTGTCGACACGGATTGCCGGAAGGCAGCGGAGTTGTTTGCTCAGGGGCGAACAAGTTTTGCAGACGATCCCCATTTTCAGGTGACCTGCGAAAAAGACCGACAGGCCCGCGCTGAAGCTGTGGCAATGCGTGAAAAGAATTTGCCGAAGTTAACCTTCAATCGTGATCGTGTTTTCGGTGCGAGCCAGGGCAGCGGCTATGCATGCGAGCTGGAGTTTGTCGTCAAAACGGACAGAATCAGCAGTATAGAGAATTTACGCGTCTCACTGGCGCTGAAAAATAAGGCCGGGGCGATGTCACAGCAGGTTATCGCATTTGAGCCTTTTGGGCTAAATACGCAGGACCGCAATTTACAAGGGTATAAGTCTGATACGCTACGTGAATCGACATTACAACCTATCTATCAGCCGGAATTTTGCGATGTTGATAGCTATAGTGTGACTGCTGTGACGGGAATGGTTAACGGTAAAGAGATGGATATGCTTAAGGCAGGCGTTTTTCTGTAACTGCGAGCGAAAATAATGGCGTATCAAGCGATACGCCATCAAAAGTCTTACCAGACGTAAGTCAGCAGATTCTGCGAATTCGGCACCATAAAATCAACGGACATCATGATACTCAGCGCGGTAATCGCAATGATAGAGAAGCCGAACAGCTTGCGCGCCCAGACCTTATCATCTTCCACTTTGTAACCGCGTAGCGCCATGCCGAGCCACCAAACGCTGACCGCCGCGGCGACCACCAGGTATTTGTAACCAGCATAACCGCCCAACGTGAGCATTAGCGTTGCAACGGCAAACGCAATGATGTATAGCGTGATGTGGTTTTTAGCGACTGAGATTCCTTTTACCACCGGCAGAACCGGGATATTGGCCGCCTGATAGTCCTTAAAGCGGAAAATGGCGATGGCGTAAGAGTGCGGCATCTGCCAGAGGCTGAAAATAGCCAACAGAATCGCCGCGCCGCTGTCAAAGTCGCCCGTTACGGCGCAGTAGCCAATCACCGGCGGCGCTGCGCCGGAGAGAGAACCAATCAGCGTGCCGTAAACGGAGTGACGCTTCATGTACAAGCTGTACACGCCAACGTAGACCACGAAGCCCATTACCCCCAGCCAGCAGGCCAGAGGATTGGCGCCAAACCACAACAGCATAAAGCCAGCAATACCCAGCAGGGTGGCGTATACCAGCGAGACGCCAGGAGAAATCAGGCCTTTGACCAGCACCCGATTCTTGGTCCTTTCCATCTTCCTGTCGATATCCCTGTCGATGTAGTTGTTAAATACACAACCCGACGCCACAACCAGTGACACCCCGACCAGCGTATAAATGAACAGGGGATAGTCAATGCTGCCCTTTGAGGCCAGCAGAAATCCCCCGATCACCGAGATCAGGTTGCCAAAGATGATGCCTGGTTTCGTTACTTGCAGGTATTGCTTAAACATCATACTCGCCGCTCTTAGTGCATCATCATGTTGTAGTTGAGGTTCCACATAATCCAGATGGAGCCCACAACCAGGATGGCGATGATCAGCACGGTAAAGATGAAGGCCGTCATGTTCCAGCCTTCATCAGATTTGGTGTTCATGTGCAGGAAACACACCAGATGCACCAAAATCTGCACCACTGCCATTGCCAGGATAGATCCCAGAATAACGGCCGGAGAGGCAGCGCCGGTCATCACCATCCAGAATGGAATAACCGTCAGGATGACCGACAGGATAAAGCCGGTCATGTACGTTTTTACGCTGCCGTGGGATGCGCCGCCGCTCTCGGTAGAATGACTCATTACATCGCCCCCATCAGATAAACAACAGTGAATACGCAAATCCAAATCACATCCAGGAAGTGCCAGAACAGGCTCAGGCACATGATGCGGGTACGGTTAGTGCTGGTCAGACCGCGACGGGCAACTTGCACCATCAGCACCGCCATCCAGATCAAACCGGAAGTGACGTGCAGACCGTGCGTGCCGACCAGCGCGAAGAACGCAGACAGGAAGCCGCTGCGATCCGGGCCCATACCGTTAACAATCAGGTGATGGAATTCATAGAGTTCCATCCCGATAAATCCGGCACCGAACAAGAAGGTCAACGCCAGCCAGGAGATAACCTGGCTCTTGTTGTTCTTGTGCATGGCGATCGCCGCCATGCCGTAGGTAATGGAGCTAAATAACAGCAGGAAGGTTTCAACCAGAACGAACGGCAGTTCGAAAATGTCCTTACCTGTCGGGCCGCCAGCGGTGCCGTTCACCAGAACGGCATAGGTAGCAAACAGAATAGAGAACAGAATACAGTCGCTCATCAGGTAGACCCAAAATCCGAAGATTTTGTTCTGGCCTGCGTCATGGTGCCCGTGTTCGTGCGCGTGGGCAGTCGCGTGCGTTAAAGTATCAGTTGCCATTTTTCAGCCCTGCCTTAGTAATCTCATCGAAATGCTGGTTTTCCAGTTTTTCGACTTCCGGGACCGGCACGTAGTAATCCACATCTTCATCAAAGCTTTTTACAATCCAGCTGATGATCATGCCTGCGAAACCCACTATCGCCAGCCACCAGATATGCCAGATCATGGCGAAGCCAAATACCGTCGCGAAGGCGGCGATAACAATACCGGCACCGCTATTTTTCGGCATATGAATCTCTTCATACTGTCCAGGCTGTTGGTACGCTTCGCCTTTTTCTTTCATTTCCCAGAAGGCGTCACGTTCGTGAACGTGCGGCACAACGGCAAAGTTATAGAACGGCGGCGGAGACGAGGTTGACCACTCCAGCGTACGGCCACCCCATGGGTCGCCGGTCAGATCGCGGTTCTGATCGCGGTCGCGAATAGAAACGAAGATCTGAATCAGTTGGCACAGGATACCCAGCGCAATCAGCGCGGCGCCGGCGGCGGCAACCATCAGCATCGTATGGAACTGCGGATCAATTTGCTGGCTGAGGCGACGGGTCATGCCCATGAAGCCCAGTACGTACAGCGGCATAAAGGCTACAAAGAAACCGATAATCCAGAACCAGAAGGCGCGTTTACCCCAGGTTTCGTTCAGCTTGAAGCCAAACGCCTTCGGCCACCAGTAGGTCATACCCGCGAAGCAGCCAAACACCACGCCGCCGATGATCACGTTATGGAAGTGCGCAATCAGGAACAGACTGTTGTGCAGGACGAAGTCCGCGCCCGGTACCGCCAGCAGCACGCCGGTCATACCGCCGACCGAGAAGGTCACGATAAAGCCGATGGTCCACATCATTGCGGAATGGAAGACGATACGGCCCTGATACATGGTGAACAACCAGTTGAAGATCTTCACCCCGGTCGGGATGGCGATAATCATGGTGGTGATACCGAAGAAGGCGTTAACGTTCGCGCCTGCGCCCATCGTGAAGAAGTGGTGCAGCCAAACGATAAACGACAGTACGGTAATACAGACGGTCGCCCAAACCAGCGAGGTATAGCCGAACAGACGTTTACGCGAGAAGGTCGCTGCGATTTCGGAGAATACCCCGAAGACCGGCAGAATCAGAATGTACACCTCCGGATGGCCCCAGGCCCAAATCAGGTTGATGTACATCATCATGTTGCCGCCCATATCGTTGGTAAAGAAATGGGTGCCCAGATAGCGATCCAGGGTCAGCAACGCGACGGTAACCGTCAGAATCGGGAAAGAGGCGATGATCAGTACGTTGGCGCACAAAGAGGCCCAGGTAAAGACCGGCATCTTGAACATTGTCATACCCGGCGCACGCATCTTCAGGATCGTCACGAAGAAGTTGATACCGGTTAACGTCGTACCAATACCCGAGAGTTGCAACGCCCATATCCAGTAATCGACCCCGACGCTGGGACTGTACTCTATTCCCGATAGCGGCGGATAAGCCAGCCACCCTGTCTGCGCGAATTCACCCACGCCCAGCGAGAGGTTAACCAGGATAACGCCGACAACGGTGAACCAGAAGCTCAGGTTGTTCAGGAAAGGGAACGCAACGTCGCGCGCGCCGATCTGCAGCGGAACCACCAGGTTCATCAGACCGATAACGAAGGGCATCGCCACGAAGAAGATCATGATTACGCCGTGAGCGGTAAAGATCTGATCGTAGTGGTGCGGCGGTAGAAAACCCGCTTCGCCGGCGGAGGCAAGCGCCTGCTGGCTACGCATCATGATGGCATCGGCGAAACCACGTAACAGCATCACAATCGCGACGATGATATACATGATGCCGAGGCGTTTATGGTCAACCGACGTTAACCACTCTTTCCATAGGTAGGTCCACTTACCGAAGTAAGTAATCGCTGCCAGTATCGCCAGTCCCCCGACGATAATTGCAGCGATCGTTACCATGACGATAGGTTCATGGAACGGTACTGCATCCAGTGATAATTTTCCGAACATCTTATCTTCCTCAACCCTTGGAGTTGGCGGATTCCGCGTGGCTCATGTCCATACCTTCCATTCCTTCATGCGAGCTGTGCTCACCTTCAGGTTGGGTCATGTCCATGCTCTTACCGTGGTCCATGAATTTGTTAATAACGTCCTTGAACAAATCTGGTTTCACGCTGGAGAAATATTCCACCTTGTTGTACTCGCTTGGCATAGCCACTTTCTCGAACGCCGCCATATCATTCATGGTGTTCGGAGACTGCTTCGCTTTTGCGACCCATTGGTCGAATTCTGCGCGGTCTTTGGTGGCGATAGCTTTAAACTTCATACCAGAGAAGCCCGGGCCGCTATAGCTGGCGGAGATGCCATCGTAGGTTCCGGGTTCGTTGGCGATCAGATGCAAACGTGTTTGCATACCGGCCATGGCATAAATCTGGCTACCCAGACGCGGGATAAAGAAGGAGTTCATCACGGAGTTGGAGGTCACTTTGAAATAAACCGGCGTGTTCGCCGGGAAGGCGATCTCGTTGACGGTGGCGATACCCTGCTCCGGATAGATGAAGAACCATTTCCAGTCCATGGAAACCACTTCGATGGTGATCGGTTTTTCGTCATGCGCCAGCGGCTTGCTTGGTTCAAGCGCGTGCGTGGTTTTCCAGGTCAGTACGGCAAGGAAAATGATGATTAAGATAGGCACCGTCCAGACCACGGCTTCCACTTTATTGGAGTGTGACCAGTTCGGGCTATACTTCGCATCCTTATTACTCGCACGATACTTCCAGGCAAAACCAACAGCCATCAAGATGGCGGGAATAACGACGATCAACATCAGGCCAAATGCCGTCAGTATCAGCGAACGTTGCTCCAGTCCAATCTGTCCTTTGGGATCCAGCAGCGCAGAATTACAGCCACTGAGTAATGCAGTGCCTGCAATTAATGACAACCATCCCAAACTTTTATTGTATTTCCTGAGTCTCATTTAACGACCTCAATTCCACGGGACCTGGTGGCGTTTAAAGTGTAGGGGCATTTTACGGTAAGGTTACATTACTGTAAACATGATTGGTTCTGTGTTACCAAGTTCTGCCGCGCATGTCACATATGTTGCCAAGTATGTCGAAATAACTTTAAGACACTGTTGAAACTTTGCGTTATAACGGATGAGGTCTGTAAGTGGGATGTTGAGGGATAATTGGTATAACCAATGTAAAAATAAAACAATTACTTAACAATTTATTATCAATAAAAGGACAATCAACGGCAGAAATTTAAATTTAATCGGCTGAATCGTGTAAAGAAAATAGGTAGCGTAGAAATTACCAATAATTTCCAAAATTCTGTTGCGCACAAAAAGACAAATATATTTTTTATCAATTGATGGTTATTTAGCCGTTATAATTCCGGGTCGTTATTACAACGGCAAATAATGTTTTAGAGCAGGCGTGTTTTTCGTAGCGCCAGGTAGTCCAGCAACCCGCCAAAGACAATGCCGCACACGGCAATCGCTACCGCAGTCTCAAGCAATCCGGACAGGAATGAGAAGTTAGTGTAATCCAACGCGTTCATGGTCAGCAGGAGTACCCATACCGCCAGCAAAGCGACGCCCGCGAGCAGGATTGAAAGCGCGAAATTGTAGGCGCCACGGTATTGCGTGCGGGGAATGAAACGCTCGCTCTGCCAGCTATATTCCAGCGTTTGCCGACAGACCAGCAACAGTAACAGCCCGGGAACGGCGGCAACAACCGAGAAGAGGTAGAATGTCGGCCAGCCGTGCGCTTCAACGAACCAGCCCGCCACAGGACCAACATAAACGCGGCCTACTGCGGAGAGAGCCGACAGTAGGGCAAACTGTGTTGCGGAAAACGACTTATTACATAGCGTCATTAATAAGGCGACAAAGGCGGCAGTACCCATCCCGCCGCACAGATTTTCGAAAAAGACCGCCGCGCCCATGCTGAACATGTTTTTATCGGTAATGGAGAGCAACCAGTAACCGGCGTTGGACGCGCCTTGCAAAATGCCGAAAATCAGCAGCGCGCGAAACAGCGAAAGACGCTGCATTAATATGCCGCCGTATAACGCGCCGACGATCGTCGCCAGCAGGCCCAGCGTTTTATTGACCACGCCGACTTCGCCGGCGTCAAAGCCGACGCCGCGAATCAAAAAGGTGGTGGTCAGGCTCATGGCGAAGGCGTCACCCAGTTTATAAAGCACAATGAGCAGTAAAATCAGCCAGGCGTTATTACGGCCAAAGAAATCGCGTAGCGGCGCGACGACGGCCTGTTCCAGCGATTTCGGGGAGGGGATAGTATCGGTCGGTTCCGGCGCCAGTAAGGTGGCGATAATGCAGGGGATCAGCAATGCCGCCATCAGCCAGTACATGCCCTGCCAGCCGAGCCAGCGATCGGCCAGCCATAGCGCCAGTCCGCCGGAAACCAGCATCCCCAACCGGTAGCCAAGCACGCTGATTGCCGCGCCAGCGCCGCGTTCTTCTGCGGGTAAAACATCGGTTTTCCAGGCGTCGAACACGATATCCTGCGAGGCGGAGCAAAAAGCAATCACCACCGCCAGCGCCGCCATCCAGCGTAGCTGCGTGCCGGGTTCAAGAAATCCCATCGCCGCAATCGCCGCCAGTAATAACAGTTGGGTGGCGAGTAACCAACCGCGACGACGACCTAAAAAAGGCGGCGTGTAGCGGTCCATCAGCGGGGACCAGAGAAACTTAAACACATAGGCCTGACCAACCAGCGAGAAGAAGCCAATCGTTTTAAGATCGATATTCTCGACGGTCATCCACGCCTGTAGCGTACCGGAGGTGAGCGCCAGCGGGAGGCCAGAGGCAAAACCCAATATCAGCAGAATGGCTGAACGCGGTTGCTGGAAAATACGTAAATATTGACTTGACATAGGCATCTACAGACCCGGCTTCTGCCGGGTCTTGTTGTTGCTATTAACGGGCATTTTGCTTGATAAAATCGTGAATACTGGTGTCCTGAGACATATCAGCAATGGTATCGGTCAGAACGCTATTCACTGCGTCGGCAATATTCTGGTTAGAGGCCTGGAACGCCCCTTCAATAGAGTAGTTGGCGCGATAGTTTTTGGTCATCTTGCTGCCATTTGCCGCGGTCGCAATAATCGCGATATCCGCTTTGGTCGCGATGTTGTAGCGCACGCTGCCCTGGGAAACATCAGCATACAGTTGGTTAACAATAATCTGCAGATTAACCGCGCCGTTAGGCCCGATCATATAGCCCCGTGCCGTCATCTGTTTTTCCAGGACTTCTTGTAACAGGAAGCGTAAATCGCGGGAGGCGGTTAACGTTACCAGCTGGTTGTTACGCGTGACTTTCGCTAACGCTTGATCCTGGCGTTGGTCCGCGCCGGTAATGCTAACGGTGACGCCCATCAGGCTCGGGTCCTGCTGTGGCAAGGTGATCTTCGGCGCGACGTCAATGGTCGTCGGCGGTGTGGCGCATCCTGCCAGCATAAACAGAGCGACTAACGGAAAGAGAAGTTTTTTTAACATATTCAGGCTCTCAATGACGCTTAAAACGTGATAGGTAAAAATTCCCGCCATCATAACACCGCTAACGGCGAGGGGAAGTGGTCAACGCAGGTAAATTCGTCGTAATGTCCGATTTGGTATTGATAACGGCGCGAGCGGGGATTTTGAGCGCTAAAAGAATGATTAAGGCAGTAAACTTCATACGTTTGGCTGAAATAATCAGACGAAAGCTAAATTTTTGTTGTCATGCTGTAATGGAAACGGTAAAAGCGGCTAGTATTTAAAGGGATGGGTGACATCACAGCGTTGTCGGAGGAGATTTTCATGATGATACGTGAGCAAATAGAAGAAAAATTAAGGACAGCGTTCGACCCCGTGTTTCTCGAAGTTGTGGATGAAAGCTATCGTCACAATGTTCCAGCAGGATCGGAAAGCCATTTTAAGGTCGTGCTGGTGAGCGATCGCTTTACAGGCGAACGTTTTCTGAATCGTCATCGGATGATTTACGGTACGTTAACGGCGGAACTTTCCACAACCGTACATGCGCTGGCACTGCATACTTATACCCTCAAAGAATGGGAAGGATTGCAGGATACTATCTTCGCGTCGCCTCCTTGTCGCGGCGCGGGAAGCATCGCGTAGCAAAACGGATTTGCAACTACCTCCGCTTTTCCAGTATGTTGCTACAGAATTATGTGAAAACGGCCTGCGGGCCGTTTTGTTTTGTCTGAATTTTGAGCGTGTCGTACAGTATTCAGACAAAAATTAGCCGAGAATTGTGAAAACCGCCGCAGCATCGCACAATCACCGTTCTCGACTCACAAAAGTGATGCCGCTATAATGCGCCGTCTTATATATGAACGTCTTCGGGATGATTCTGACGACAGGGAATGTGATTGATTATGAGAACATCCCGGTTCCGCGAAGCAAATAGCACGTGCTTGCGGAGTAGAGTTGACCGAGCACTGTGATTTTTTGAGGTAACAAGATGCAAGTTTCAGTTGAAACCACTCAGGGCCTTGGCCGCCGTGTAACGATTACAATCGCTGCTGACAGCATCGAGACCGCTGTAAAAAGCGAGCTGGTCAACGTAGCGAAAAAAGTACGTATTGACGGCTTCCGTAAAGGCAAAGTACCGATGAATATCGTCGCTCAGCGTTATGGCGCTTCTGTTCGCCAGGACGTGCTGGGCGATCTGATGAGCCGCAACTTCGTTGACGCGATCATCAAAGAAAAAATTAACCCGGCAGGCGCGCCGAACTATGTTCCGGGCGAATACAAAGTGGGTGAAGACTTCACTTACTCCGTCGAGTTTGAAGTCTATCCGGAAGTTGAGCTGACCGGACTCGAGTCCATCGAAGTTGAAAAACCGGTTGTTGAAGTCACCGACGCTGACGTTGATGTGATGCTGGACACCCTGCGTAAGCAGCAGGCGACCTGGAAAGAAAAAGACGGCGCTGCTGATGCGGAAGACCGCGTGACCATCGACTTCACCGGCTCTGTAGACGGCGAAGAGTTCGAAGGCGGCAAAGCGACCGATTTCGTTCTGGCGATGGGCCAGGGTCGTATGATTCCGGGCTTTGAAGACGGCGTTAAAGGCCACAAAGCTGGCGAAGAGTTCACTATCGATGTGACCTTCCCGGAAGAGTACCACGCTGAAAACCTGAAAGGTAAAGCGGCTAAGTTCGTTATCAACCTGAAGAAAGTTGAAGAACGCGAACTGCCGGAACTGACCGAAGAATTCATCAAACGTTTCGGCGTTGAAGATGGTTCCGTAGCCGGTCTGCGCGCTGAAGTACGTAAAAACATGGAACGCGAGCTGAAAGGCGCGGTGCGTAACCGCGTTAAGTCTCAGGCGATCGAAGGTCTGGTAAAAGCTAACGACATCGACGTACCGTCTGCGCTGATCGACAGCGAAATCGACGTTCTGCGTCGTCAGGCTGCGCAGCGTTTTGGTGGTAACGAGAAACAGGCTCTGGAGCTGCCGCGCGAACTGTTCGAAGAACAGGCTAAGCGTCGAGTAGTTGTCGGTCTGCTGCTCGGCGAAGTCATTCGTACCAACGAGCTGAAAGCGGACGAAGAACGCGTTAAAGGCCTGATCGAAGAGATGGCGTCTGCTTACGAAGATCCGAAAGAAGTGATTGAGTTCTACAGCAAAAATAAAGAGCTGATGGACAATATGCGTAACGTCGCTCTGGAAGAACAGGCTGTTGAAGCGGTTCTGGCAAAAGCGAAAGTGTCTGAAAAAGCCACTTCCTTCAATGAGCTGATGAACCAGCAGGCGTAATTTTTCGCGTTAAAAGCACGAAATTTGCACAAAAACCCGTCACCTTTCAGTGACGGGTTTTTTTTGTCACGCATTTTGCATGGTAAGGGTGCGAAAACCGCGTTTCAGTGTTAGCGTTAGAGCAAAAGATTGTTATGCTTGAATTATGGCGATGCCGTACCCATTACAGAGGGACTGGCTGATAATCCGTCCATCAGGTTACAATCAGTACAGCAGGTTTTTTCAATTTTTATCCAGGAGACGGAAATGTCATACAGCGGAGAACGAGATAATTTGGCCCCTCATATGGCGCTGGTGCCGATGGTCATTGAACAGACCTCACGCGGTGAGCGCTCTTTTGATATCTATTCTCGTCTACTTAAGGAACGCGTCATATTTCTGACCGGCCAGGTCGAAGACCATATGGCTAACCTGATCGTGGCGCAGATGCTGTTCCTGGAAGCGGAAAACCCGGAAAAAGATATCTATCTGTACATTAATTCTCCTGGCGGCGTAATTACTGCGGGGATGTCCATCTATGACACCATGCAGTTTATTAAGCCAGACGTCAGCACCATTTGTATGGGACAGGCGGCCTCTATGGGGGCGTTTCTGCTGACTGCCGGGGCGAAAGGCAAACGTTTCTGCTTGCCGAACTCTCGCGTCATGATCCACCAGCCGCTGGGCGGCTACCAGGGCCAGGCGACGGATATTGAAATTCACGCCCGCGAAATTTTGAAAGTAAAAGGGCGCATGAATGAACTTATGGCGCATCATACGGGTCAATCTCTTGAGCAGATTGAACGTGATACTGAGCGCGATCGCTTCCTCTCCGCGCCTGAAGCGGTAGAGTACGGTTTGGTTGACTCAATTTTGACCCATCGTAATTGATGCCCTGGACGCAAGTGTGCCGCTATACACTTCATCCTTCACGCTACCTCGGTGTTGGCTGCCAGCGCGCCTCCCGGTGACTTACTTATGTAAGCGCCTGCGGAGTCGCCGAGTTGCCGCCTTGATGTAGCTCGAATGATTTTGTGTATATACTAATGAAGGGCGGCACAACGCTGATTAGCGGCTTGCGCCTGAGAATGGCATTTGCGTCGTCGTGTGCGGCACAAAGAACAAAGAAGAGGTTTTGACTCATGACAGATAAACGCAAAGATGGCTCGGGCAAATTGTTGTACTGCTCTTTTTGCGGCAAAAGCCAGCATGAAGTGCGCAAGCTGATTGCCGGTCCATCCGTGTATATCTGCGACGAATGCGTCGATTTATGTAACGACATTATTCGCGAAGAAATTAAAGAAGTTGCTCCGCACCGTGAACGTAGTGCGCTGCCGACGCCGCATGAAATTCGTACCCACCTGGACGATTACGTTATCGGCCAGGAGCAGGCGAAAAAAGTGCTGGCGGTGGCGGTCTATAACCACTACAAGCGTCTGCGTAACGGCGATACCAGCAATGGCGTCGAGTTAGGCAAAAGCAACATTCTGCTGATTGGACCGACCGGTTCCGGTAAAACGCTGCTGGCGGAAACGCTGGCGCGCTTGCTGGATGTGCCGTTCACTATGGCGGATGCGACCACGCTAACCGAAGCGGGTTACGTTGGTGAAGACGTCGAGAATATCATTCAGAAACTGTTGCAGAAATGCGACTACGACGTGCAAAAAGCGCAGCGTGGGATTGTCTACATTGATGAAATCGATAAGATTTCGCGTAAATCAGACAATCCGTCCATTACCCGCGATGTTTCCGGCGAAGGCGTACAGCAGGCGTTGCTGAAACTGATCGAAGGCACCGTCGCCGCGGTTCCACCGCAGGGCGGTCGCAAACATCCGCAGCAGGAGTTCTTACAGGTAGATACCTCTAAGATTCTGTTTATCTGCGGCGGCGCGTTTGCCGGTCTGGATAAAGTGATCGCTAACCGTGTTGAAACCGGCTCCGGCATTGGTTTTGGCGCGACGGTGAAAGCGAAGTCCGACAAAGCCAGCGAAGGCGAGCTGTTGTCGCAGGTTGAACCGGAAGATTTGATCAAATTTGGTCTGATTCCTGAGTTTATCGGTCGTCTGCCAGTGGTAGCGACGCTGAACGAACTCAGCGAAGAAGCGCTGATTCAAATCCTGAAAGAGCCGAAAAATGCGCTGACCAAGCAGTATCAGGCGCTGTTTAACCTGGAAGGCGTCGATCTGGAATTCCGTGACGAAGCGCTGGACGCTATCGCCAGGAAAGCAATGGCGCGTAAAACCGGTGCCCGTGGTCTGCGTTCTATCGTCGAAGCAGCGCTGCTGGATACCATGTACGATTTGCCATCTATGGAAGACGTCGAAAAAGTGGTGATCGACGAGTCCGTTATTGCCGGTCAGAGTAAGCCGTTGCTGATTTACGGCAAACCGGAAGCGCAGGCTTCTGGCGAATAATTAAACATTCATACAATCAGTTAGCCAAAAAAGGGGGGATTTTATCTCCCCTTTCGTTTTTCCTGTAAACACGCCGTTGAATGTGTGGGAAACATCCCCATATACTGACGTACATGTTATAGGTGGTATGGAGCACAGCTATACTATCTGATTACCTGGCGGACACTAAACTAAGAGAGAGCTCTATGAATCCTGAGCGTTCTGAACGCATTGAAATCCCCGTATTGCCCTTGCGCGATGTGGTGGTTTATCCGCACATGGTCATACCCTTATTTGTAGGGCGGGAAAAATCTATCCGTTGTCTGGAAGCGGCTATGGACCATGATAAAAAAATCATGCTGGTCGCCCAGAAGGAAGCATCAACGGATGAGCCGGGTGTAAACGATCTTTTCACCGTCGGGACCGTGGCCTCTATTTTGCAGATGTTGAAACTGCCTGACGGCACCGTAAAAGTGCTGGTCGAGGGGTTACAGCGCGCGCGTATTTCCGCGCTGTCTGACAACGGCGAACATTTCTCCGCGAAGGCGGAGTACCTTGATTCGCCAGCCATTGATGAGCGAGAACAAGAAGTGCTGGTGCGTACCGCTATCAGCCAGTTCGAAGGCTACATCAAGCTGAACAAAAAAATTCCGCCGGAAGTGCTGACGTCACTCAATAGCATTGACGACCCTGCACGTCTGGCTGACACCATCGCCGCGCATATGCCGCTGAAACTGGCGGATAAACAGTCCGTACTGGAGATGTCCGACGTTAACGAACGTCTGGAATATCTGATGGCGATGATGGAATCTGAAATTGATCTGCTGCAGGTTGAGAAACGCATTCGCAACCGCGTGAAAAAGCAGATGGAGAAATCCCAGCGCGAGTACTATCTGAACGAGCAAATGAAAGCGATTCAGAAAGAGCTTGGCGAGATGGACGACGCGCCGGACGAAAACGAAGCGCTGAAGCGTAAGATCGACGCGGCGAAAATGCCGAAAGAGGCGAAAGAGAAAGCGGAAGCGGAACTGCAGAAGCTGAAAATGATGTCTCCGATGTCGGCGGAAGCGACCGTGGTGCGCGGCTACATCGACTGGATGGTGCAGGTGCCGTGGAATGCGCGTAGCAAGGTCAAAAAAGACCTGCGTCAGGCGCAGGAAATCCTCGATACTGACCATTATGGTCTGGAGCGCGTGAAAGACCGCATCCTTGAGTATCTCGCGGTTCAAAGCCGTGTAAATAAAATCAAGGGGCCGATCCTGTGTCTGGTGGGGCCGCCGGGGGTAGGTAAAACCTCGTTGGGCCAGTCCATCGCTAAAGCAACAGGGCGTAAATACATCCGTATGGCGCTGGGCGGCGTGCGTGATGAAGCGGAAATCCGCGGTCATCGCCGGACTTACATTGGCTCTATGCCGGGTAAACTGATCCAAAAAATGGCCAAAGTGGGGGTTAAAAACCCACTGTTCCTGCTCGATGAGATCGACAAAATGTCTTCTGACATGCGCGGCGATCCGGCTTCCGCCCTGCTGGAAGTGCTGGATCCGGAGCAGAACGTGGCGTTCAGCGATCATTACCTGGAAGTGGATTACGATCTCAGCGATGTGATGTTTGTCGCCACTTCCAACTCCATGAACATTCCGGCGCCGCTGCTGGATCGTATGGAGGTGATCCGTCTGTCCGGTTATACCGAAGACGAGAAGCTGAATATTGCTAAACGTCACCTGCTGCCGAAGCAGATCGAGCGTAACGCGCTGAAGAAAGGCGAACTGACGGTCGACGATAGCGCGATTATCGGTATTATCCGCTATTACACGCGTGAAGCGGGCGTTCGTAGTCTGGAGCGTGAAATCTCCAAACTGTGCCGCAAAGCGGTTAAACAACTGTTGCTCGATAAGTCGTTAAAACATATCGAAATTAACGGTGATAATCTGCACGACTACCTCGGTGTCCAGCGCTTTGATTATGGCCGCGCGGATAGCGAAAACCGCGTAGGTCAGGTGACAGGGCTGGCGTGGACGGAAGTGGGCGGCGATCTGTTGACCATCGAAACCGCCTGCGTCCCGGGCAAAGGCAAGTTGACCTACACCGGCTCGCTCGGTGAAGTGATGCAGGAATCTATTCAGGCGGCGCTGACCGTGGTGCGCGCGCGCGCGGAAAAACTGGGTATTAATCCGGACTTTTACGAAAAACGCGATATCCACGTTCACGTGCCGGAAGGCGCAACGCCGAAAGACGGTCCAAGCGCCGGTATCGCGATGTGTACCGCGCTGGTTTCCTGCCTGACCGGTAATCCGGTGCGCGCAGATGTGGCAATGACCGGTGAGATCACGCTGCGTGGTCAGGTGTTGCCGATCGGCGGCCTGAAAGAAAAACTGTTGGCGGCGCATCGCGGCGGGATTAAAACGGTCTTAATTCCATTCGAAAATAAACGTGACCTGGAGGAGATTCCGGACAACGTGATTGCCGATCTGGATATTCACCCGGTTAAGCGCATTGAGGAAGTTCTGACGCTTGCTCTGCAAAACGAACCGTCTGGAATGCAGGTTGTAACCGCAAAATAGTGACCTCGCGCAAATAGCGCTAATAAAAACAGGGCTGGCAGGCTATTTCGGACTTGCCAGCCTTTTTTTGTATAGCTAATTTAGATGGTTGATTGGGTCTGCCACCATTAACGGGTGTTGTAAGGGCGTGGCAGGCCTGATATAACTGCTGCGCGGTCGTACTTCGAAGGATTCAGGTGCGATATAAATTATAAAGAGGAAGAGAAGAGTGAATAAATCTCAACTGATCGAAAAAATTGCTGCAGGGGCTGATATCTCTAAGGCTGCGGCTGGACGTGCGTTAGATGCGATTATTGCTTCTGTTACCGAATCTCTGAAAGAAGGGGATGACGTTGCACTGGTAGGCTTTGGTACTTTTGCTGTTAAAGAGCGTGCTGCCCGTACTGGTCGCAACCCGCAAACAGGTAAAGAGATCACCATCGCCGCTGCCAAAGTGCCGAGTTTCCGTGCAGGTAAAGCGCTGAAAGACGCGGTAAACTAAGCGTGATCCCCTCGGGGGATGTGACAAAGTACAAGGGCGCATCAACTGATGTGCCTTTTTTATTGGCGATTCGGGACTTTCTGTGCGTTGCGGGCTGACAATTGCCCTCGTTTCTTGTCACAATAGGCTTTTGTGCGCCGCGTTCAGAAAATGCGATGCGCGTGAAGTCTCTATACGCAAATCATTCAGGTTGCGTCGACGCGGCAACTGAGCGAATCACTCGGTAGCCAGCGGAGAAGCCGCCTGAAAGATAAAGTGTAAAGTCACCTACAGCGGAGTGTGGTTACACCATGATGGACAGCTTACGCACGGCTGCAAACAGTCTCGTGCTCAAGATTATTTTCGTTATCATTATCGTGTCGTTCATTTTGACCGGCGTTAGTGGTTACCTGATTGGCGGAAGCAATAACTACGCCGCAAAAGTGAATGGCCAGGAAATCAGCCGGGCACAGTTTGAGAATGCGTTTAATAACGAACGTAACCGTATGCAGCAGCAGTTGGGCGACAGGTATTCTGAACTGGCGGCCAACGAAGGTTATATGAAAAGCCTGCGCCAGCAGGTGCTGAATCGTCTGATAGATGAAGCGCTGTTGGATCAATATTCCCGCGAACTGAAACTGGGCATCAGCGATGAGCAGGTAAAGCAGGCGATTTTCGCCACTCCCGCTTTTCAGGTGGACGGTAAGTTTGACAACAACCGCTATAACGCGATTGTGAATCAGATGGGAATGACCGCCGATCAGTACGCTCAGGCGCTGCGTAACCAGCTTACCACTCAGCAACTGATCAACGGCGTGGCCGGTACTGATTTTATGCTGAAAGGGGAAACCGACGAACTGGCGGCATTAGTCTCTCAACAGCGCGTGGTGCGTGAAGCCGTTATTGATGTCAACGCGCTGGCGGCGAAGCAGCAGGTGACCGATCAGGAAGTGTCCAGCTACTACGATCAGAATAAAGTCCGCTTTATGACGCCGGAACAGTTCCGCGTAAGCTATATCAAGCTGGATGCCGCGACGATGCAGGCACCGGTCAGCGATGCGGATATTCAGGCCTATTATGACCAGCATGTAGATCAGTTTACTCAGCCGGAGCGTATTCGTTACAGCATTATTCAGACCAAAACGGAAGATGATGCGAAAGCGGTACTGGATGCGCTGAACAAGGGCGAAGATTTCGCCACGCTGGCGAAAGAGAAATCTACCGATATCATCTCTGCGCGTAATGGCGGCGATATGGGCTGGCTGGAAGAGTCTGCCACGGTGCCGGAACTGAAAAACGCCGGATTAAAAGAAAAAGGCCAGATATCTGGCGTGATTAAGTCGTCTGTCGGTTTTCTGGTGGCGCGTCTGGATGATATTCAGCCTGCCAAAGTGAAACCGTTAAGCGAGGTTCGCGACGACATTGCCGCGAAAGTGAAACAAGAAAAAGCGCTGGATGCTTACTATGCGTTGCAGCAGAAGGTGAGCGATGCGGCAAGCAACGACAATGAGTCGTTAGCAGGCGCTGAACAGGTCGCTGGCGTAAAAGCCGTTGAAACCGGCTGGTTTAGTCATGACACCTTACCGGAAGAGCTGAACTTCAAACCGGTAGCCGATGCTATCTTTAATGGCGGCCTGGTAGGCGAAAACGGTACGCCGGGGCCGAATTCAGACATTATCACCGTAGATGGCGACCGGGCTTTTGTTGTGCGCGTGAGCGAACATAAACCTGAAGCCGTGAAGCCGTTGGCAGAAGTGAAGGAACAGGTCACTGCCCTGGTGAAGCATAACAAAGCGGAACAACAGGCGAAGCTGGATGCGGAAAAACTGCTGGTCGAGCTGAAAGCGGGCAAAGGCGCGGAAGCGATGAAAGCGGCGGGTCTGAGTTTTGGCGAGCCTAAAACGTTAAGTCGTACCAGTCAGGATCCGGTGAGTCAGGCGGCCTTTGCGTTAAGCCTTCCGACGAAAGATAAGCCAGTTTATGGCGTGGCGAACGATATGCAGGGTAACGTCGTTCTGCTGGCGTTTGACGAGGTGAAAGCGGGCGCCATGCCGGAAGCGCAGAAAAAAGCGATGGTGCAGGGCATCACGCAGAACAATGCGCAAATTGTCTTTGAGGCGCTGATGAGCAATCTGCGTAAAGAGGCGAAAATCAAAATCGGCGACGCTCTGGAACAGCAGTAATCGTCGAGGCGCTTCGCAAAAAATTGCAAAACGTTGTATCCCACAAAGGCCGCTTTCGCGGCCTTTTCCATTTCTGAGAATTGCCGTTTGTTCGTTTTTCTCCGCCCCGCTATCGTGGCTGCACTGTTAACAAACAAGGAGAAAACAGTATGAAACACGGAATTAAAGCACTGCTTATTACGCTTCCTTTAACCTGCGCAGGCATGGCCCATAGCGCGCTGGCGGCGACGCCTGTCGCAAAAAATGCAGCGGTGGAAACAAAAGCGGATACGCCTTCTTCATCCTCCGCCAAAGCGGCATTACCTGCTAAAGCCAGCGATGATGAAGGTACCAGGGTGAGCATTAATACCGCGTCTGCGGAGGATCTGGCGCGGGTGATGAACGGCGTTGGGCTGAAAAAAGCGCAGGCTATTGTGAGCTATCGGGAGGAGTATGGTCCTTTTAAAACGGTGGATGATTTAAAGCAGGTGCCGGGAATGGGAAGCGCGCTGGTGGAGCGTAATCTGGCAGTTTTAACATTGTAATCACTTGCACAGTGGCCAAAATTTGCCAGACTGTAGAGGTCATACCAGTTATGACCTCTGTACTTGTCGTTTACTTATAACAACAACGTAAGGTTATTGCGCTATGCAAACACAAATCAAAGTTCGTGGATATCATCTTGATGTTTATCAACATGTTAATAATGCCCGCTATCTGGAGTTTCTGGAAGAGGCCCGTTGGGATGGGCTGGAAAACAGCGACAGCTTTCAGTGGATGACGGCCCGCAATATTGCCTTTGTGGTGGTAAACATCAATATAAATTACCGTCGCCCGGCGGTATTGAGCGATCTACTGACCGTGACCAGCCAGGTACAACAGCTTAACGGTAAAAGCGGCGTATTAAGCCAGACGATTACGCTGGAGCCAGAAGGACAGGTGGTGGCCGATGCGCTCATCACGTTTGTTTGTATTGATTTAAAAACGCAAAAAGCGCTGCCGCTGGAAGGCGAATTGCGTGAAAAGCTGGAACAGATGGTGCAATAACGCTTCGCAGTCTGATGGCGTTGAACTTGTCCGGCCTGGCGATATTGACCATGGTGCATATCGCCAGGCCGGATAAGGTGCATGCGCCGCCATCCGGCAAAACAATCACCTTAACCCGGTTTTTTGCTTCATTGCCGCCATCACCGCCGCTTTATTCGACAGATAATGATTCAGGCCGTTAGCGCGCAGATTACAGGCTGCGCAATGACCACAGCCATCGCCTTTAATGCCGTTATAGCAGGTCAGCGTCTCTTCGCGAACTAAATCCAGTTGGCCCCAATAATCGGCCAGCGCCCAGGTTTCAGCTTTATCAATCCACATTAAGGGCGTTTCGAAACGGATATCTTTCGCCATGCCCAGATTCACCGCGTGATTCAGCGCTTTGACGAACTCATCGCGACAGTCTGGATAGCCGGAAAAATCGGTCTCGCAAACGCCGGTGATCACCGCTTCGGCTTTGACCTGATAAGCGTAAATCGCCGCCAGCGTCAGAAAGAGAATATTGCGTCCCGGTACGAAAGTATTGGGGATACCGTCAGCGTTCGGTTCATAGTCCGGCACCGGAATGCTATCCCGCGTCAGGCTGCTGACCGCCAGTTCGTTCAGCAAAGTGACATCCAGCACTTTATGCGCGCGTGCGCCAAGTTTTAACGCCAGTGCGCGCGCGACATCAATCTCTGCGCGGTGGCGCTGACCATAATCAAACGTGACACAATGCACTTCATCATACTGATGCCGCGCTTGCGCCAGACAAGTGGTGGAGTCCTGACCTCCACTAAATACAACAACGGCGCGTTTCATAGTTATCCTGATCAATGACGAAAGCCAATATGGTAACGCGTACGGATAATCCCGACCAGCTTCTTCACGGCGAAGGCGGAGGAAGCCAGGCTTCGCTAAATTCAAACCAGCCGCGAGGGGTGAGTCGAACGCCGTTAACGCCCGGTGGGGCGCTGATGCGATAGTGATAATTAAATAGTGGCGTAAGTGTGGCGTCATCCATCAGGTTGGCAAAAACTTGTTGTAGCGCGGCGCGGCGATCTTTTTCATTGGGCTGAATTTGCAGAGCGTCAAGCGTAGCCTGCAGATGGGAAAACGCAGGCGCGTCAAGGACATGCGGCCAGATCTGATCGCAACGTAGCCACTGCTCCAGCGTATATTCCGGCGCTTCGCCGATCAGCCTGTCGCCCATCATCAGATCCGCTTGCGCCAACGCAGGGCAGTTATCCCAGTTTTTGGCATTATGAAAAATCAACGTTAACTCACAGCCGAGCGTCGCCAGGTAATGTCGAAGCTGTTCCGCCATCGTATGCAGCTCTACGGGAAGGTGATACGCCAGGGTAAGTTTTTTCGGCAATGGCGTTTCATCAACGTCCTGCCATTGCGGGATTGTCCAGCCGGGTAGCAGCCCCTGACTTGGCATAATCAAGTTCTCATCTACCGGTAAGGTTTTCAGCAGCGAAGTATGATGGATAATATGTATCAGACGCCGCGCCTGCTGTACGTTGAGCCGTGAGCCCTTTTTGAGGGTTAAATAACAAAAGCCAAGACTGATACCACTACTTACCTGACTCAGCGTCGCCAGCTCTTCCGGTTTGCCGATGGCAATCTGCACCGGATGGCGGCAACTGGTGCCCAGATCCTGGGCAAACAGTTGCGGGGTGATCCAGAATTCAATCGCTTTCAGCAGCGGATGGCTGAGGTGATAATGGTCATGACTTTCCAGACGCACCAGTTCCGGCGTGAACAACGCCAGGCGAAAAGGACCGGTGCCGATAAGCGGCAGGTCAGGATGCGCCAGACCGCTACAATAGCTCGCCAGACGATGCGCCAGCCAGTAATCAGGTCGGTGAAGGAGAAAGGTCAGGCACTGAGGATGCGTTACTTCGATCCGTGCGACGCTAATAAACAATTTGCTTAGCGCGGGTAGGGTAAGCAGCCTTTCCAGGCGTTCGTGTAGCTGCGCGGTATCCACCGCATCGCCATTATGCCAGTGCAGCGTGGAGCGAATATAAAAATCCCAGCGTAAACCGTCGGCGGAAACCTTCCAGTGATGCGCCAAATCCCCGCAAGGATATTGGCTATCGCGGTCGAAGCGCGTTAACCCGGAAAAAACTTGCCCTGCGAGATGCTGTTCCGCGCGTCCTGGCAGAAAACCCGGCTGCAGCGGATCAAGCGGACGATAGTAGGGAATACGCAATGTCGGCGTATCGTTTTGCCATTGGCCGCCCATAAAAGGCTGGAGCATCGCCCGTAACTCGCCAGGCGCCAGCTGCGCCAGTTCCAGTACGTTGAGCTGCTGCCCTTTTTCCAGAGCCTGCTCCATCATGGCGGTGCGGAGCGATTCCGGCGTGACCAGAAACTGGAGCTGTCCACGTTTCCCGCGCCCGGACTGCGCCTCCCATCTTAGCCAACCTGCCT
This sequence comes from Salmonella sp. SAL04202, assembly GCF_046550775.1. NCBI lineage: Bacteria > Pseudomonadati > Pseudomonadota > Gammaproteobacteria > Enterobacterales > Enterobacteriaceae > Salmonella > Salmonella sp. SAL04202. The sequence continues at coordinate 196,962 of NZ_JBGDXK010000001.1, forward strand.
GTTGGGCCTGACGCAGCAGCGTTCGCAGATGGCGCTCGCTACAAAAACAGCGTTCGGCCAGTTCGCTAACGGTGACATGTTGCGTTTCCCCGGCGGAAGGCTGCCAGAGGCGTTGATATTGATTAAGCCGATTCAGTAGCCTCATAGAAACCCGGAACACTTCCTTTTATCTGTTCACTATTACTTCCGTATATCTCAGGTAATACTGAACAACAAGTTAACCGCGTCACAGTGTGGAGAAAGAGATGGCCCGTCTGGCAGCATTTGATATGGATGGCACGTTATTAATGCCCGATCACCATTTGGGTAGAGAAACGATCGCCACGCTGTCGCGTCTGCGCGAACGCGATATCACCCTGACATTCGCTACGGGTCGTCATGTGCTGGAAATGCGGCATATTCTGGGGACGCTTTCACTGGATGCTTATCTTATTACCGGTAACGGGACGCGAATTCACTCGCTGGAAGGCGACGTGCTGCATCGTCAGGATCTCGATCCTCAGGTTGCCGATACGGTGATGCACCATGCCTGGGATACCCGAGCCAGTATGCATGTGTTTAATGACAACGGCTGGTTTACAGGCCAGGAGATCCCCGCGCTACTCCAGGCGCACGTCTACAGCGGCTTTCGTTATCAGGTTATCGATATAAAAAGTATTCCGGCCCATCAGGTGACGAAGATCTGTTTTTGCGGCGATCATGACGATCTGATCCGTTTGCGCATTCAGCTCAATGAGGCGCTGGAAGAACGCGCGCACCTCTGTTTCTCTGCCGTCGACTGCCTGGAAGTGCTACCGCTGGGGTGCAATAAAGGATCGGCGCTGGCGGTATTGAGCAACCATTTAGGGCTTTCACTGGCAGATTGCATGGCGTTTGGCGACGCGATGAACGATCGGGAAATGCTGGGCAGCGTCGGGCGGGGGCTCATTATGGGCAATGCCATGCCGCAGCTTATCGCCGCGCTGCCACACCTTTCGGTTATCGGACATTGTGGTAATCAAGCGGTATCACACTTTTTGACGCATTGGCTGGACAATCCGCATCTACCTTATTCCCCCGAATGAGAGATCTCTTCCAGCAAGCCAGACATTCAGTCTGGCTTTTTTTTGGTTTTTAGTCGCCGGTAAGTAATTTTGCGATGGCCGCTGACCACGGCGTCAAATCGCCGATATGGTCGCTAACCCAGGACGGATGGTAATAGGTATCCAGATAGCGATCGCCGCTATCGCACAATAACGTCACGATAGCGCCGGTTTCTCCAGCCTCGCGCATCCGGGCCGCAAGCTGCAGCGCTCCCCACATATTCGTGCCGGTAGAGGCGCCGACTTTACGGCCTAGCTGCGTTTCCAGCCAGTGTGCGGTGGCAACGCTGGCGGCGTCCGGCACGCGCAGCATCTCATCCACGACATCCGGAATAAAAGAAGGCTCTACTCGCGGACGACCAATTCCTTCAATTTTACTGCCCACCGGGCTGCGTAATGAAGCGTCGCGATCCTGCCAGTAAGGTAAAAAGACGGAATTTTCCGGATCCACCACCATGAGCTGAGTATCATAGCCCTGGCAGCGAATATAGCGCCCAATCGTCGCAGAGGTTCCGCCCGTTCCGGCGCTCATGACGATAAATCGCGGTACTGGATGGGGTTCGTTGCGCATCTGGCGGAAAATACTGTCGGCAATATTATTGTTGCCCCGCCAGTCGGTAGCTCGTTCTGCGTAGGTAAACTGGTCCATATAGTGACCGTTCAGTTCATGCGCCAGCCGCTCGGAGGCGGCATAAATTTCGCAGGCGCTCTCCACAAAATGACAGTGGCCGCCGTAAAATTGAATCTGTTCGATTTTACGTTTTGCGGTACAGGCGGGCATGACGGCGATGAACGGCAGTCCCAGTAAACGCGCGAACCAGGCTTCGGAAATCGCCGTTGAGCCTGATGACGCTTCAATAATCGGAGTGCCTTCTTTAATCCAGCCATTGCACAGCCCATAAAGGAACAGCGAGCGCGCCAGACGATGCTTGAGGCTACCGGTGGGATGCGTGCTTTCGTCTTTCAGGTAAAGCTGGATACCTGGAAATGCCGACAGGGGCAAACGAATAAGATGCGTATCCGCCGAGCGCTGGTGGTCAGCGTTAATTTCATTAATGGCATTTTTAACCCAATTGCTACTCATCATTAATATCCATTTATCATTTTGTGCCAAGAGTAGCGAAAAGTACGGAAAAAATTGTTGCTATTTGACCTTTAAATTACAATGTAAGGAGAAAAATATTCTCTATGGAGTGGGTATGTTAGATAAAATTGACCGTAAGCTGCTTTGCTTATTGCAGCAGGACTGTACCCTCTCTTTGCAGGCGCTGGCGGATGCCGTTAATCTGACGACAACGCCTTGCTGGAAGCGGCTTAAACGCCTGGAAGATGACGGTATCCTGCTTGGCAGGGTCGCGCTGCTGGACCCGGAAAAACTGGGGCTGGGATTAACCGCTTTTGTGTTGATAAAAACGCAGCACCACAGCAGTGAATGGTACTGTCGGTTCGTGACCGTCGTCTCTGAGATGCCGGAAGTGCTTGGCTTCTGGCGGATGGCGGGGGAATACGACTATCTGATGCGAGTTCAGGTGGCCGACATGAAGCGGTATGACGACTTCTATAAACGTCTGGTCAATAGCGTCCCAGGACTGTCAGACGTCACCTCCAGTTTTGCGATGGAACAGATTAAGTACACCACCTCTCTGCCCATTGAATAATTCTCCCGGTATTGCCGGAAATCATATCAGGAAATAACGCGTGCGATTATTTGCTCAATTAAGCTGGTACTTTCGCCGAGAATGGCGTCGCTATCTTGGCGCGGTGGCCCTGCTTATGCTTATTGCGATGCTTCAGCTGATCCCGCCCAAAGTGGTGGGGATTGTCGTGGATGGCGTAACCGCACAGCATTTTACTCCAGGCCGAATAGCGATGTGGATTGGCACCATTGCCCTGATCGCCGTAGTGGTCTATTTGTTGCGCTATGTCTGGCGCGTGCTGCTATTTGGCGCTTCTTATCAATTAGCCGTCGAACTGCGTGAAGATTATTATCGCCAGTTGAGTCGTCAGCATCCTGAATTTTATCAGCGCCATCGGACGGGCGATCTTATCGCGCGCGCGACGAATGATGTGGATCGCGTCGTATTTGCGGCGGGTGAGGGCGTTCTGACGCTGGTTGACTCGCTGGTAATGGGCTGCGCGGTACTGATTGTCATGTCGACGCAAATTAGCTGGCAGCTAACGCTATTAGCGCTGTTGCCGATGCCGATTATGGCGCTGATGATCAAACGTTACGGCGATCGGCTGCATGATTATTTCAAACTGGCGCAGGCCGCCTTCTCCAGCCTGAACGATCGCACGCAGGAGAGTCTGACCAGCATCCGCATGATCAAAGCGTTTGGTCTGGAGGATCGCCAGTCTTCGCTGTTTGCGGCGGATGCCGAAGATACCGGCAAGAAAAATATGCGCGTGGCGCGTATTGACGCGCGTTTTGATCCAACCATTTACATCGCCATTGGCATGGCGAACCTGCTTGCGATTAGCGGCGGAAGCTGGATGGTGGTTAACGGCAGCCTGACGCTGGGCGAACTCACCAGCTTTATGATGTATCTGGGGTTGATGATTTGGCCGATGCTGGCGCTGGCCTGGATGTTTAATATCGTGGAGCGGGGTAGCGCCGCTTACAGCCGCATCCGCGCCATGCTGGCGGAAGCGCCGGTAGTTAAGGATGGCGAAGAGCCGGTCCCGGCGGGGCGTGGCGAACTGACGGCGGCCATTCGTGAGTTTTGCTATCCGCAAACGACGCATCCGGCGCTGGAGAATGTGAACTTTCGTCTTAAACCGGGTCAGATGCTGGGGATATGCGGTCCGACCGGCGCGGGGAAAAGCACAATATTGTCGCTTATCCAGCGCCATTTTGATGTGACGCAGGGAGAAATCCGATTCCATGACATGCCGTTGACGCATCTGCAACTGGATAGCTGGCGTAGCCGACTGGCGGTCGTCAGCCAGACGCCGTTTTTGTTCTCGGACTCTATTGCCAATAATATTGCGCTCGGACGCCCGGAGGCGACTCAAGAGGAGATTGAACGGGTGGCGCGTTTAGCCAGCGTACATGAGGATATTCTCCGTTTGCCTCAGGGCTATGACACGCAGGTAGGTGAACGTGGCGTCATGTTATCGGGAGGGCAAAAACAGCGTATCTCGATTGCCAGAGCGCTGCTGTTAAATGCGGAAATTCTGCTTCTCGATGATGCGCTTTCAGCAGTAGATGGTCGTACAGAGCATCAGATTTTGCATAATTTGCGCCAGTGGGGCGAAGGGCGTACGGTCATCATCAGCGCGCATCGTTTATCCGCGCTGACCGACGCCAATGAAATTATCGTTATGCAACATGGTCATGTTGTTCAGCGCGGCGATCACAATCAACTGGCGCAGCAGATTGGCTGGTATCGCGATATGTATCGCTATCAGCAACTGGAGGCCGCTCTGGATGACGCGCCGGAACGCGGCGAGGAGGCGGCGAATGCGTAGTTTTGGACAGCTATGGCCGACGCTGAAACGGTTGCTGGCGTATGGCTCGCCATGGCGAAAACCGCTCTCTGTCGCGGTGATGATGCTGTGGATTGCGGCAGCGGCGGAGGTTAGCGGTCCGCTGCTGATCAGCTATTTCATTGATAACATGGTGGCCCGCCACCATTTACCGTTGGGCAAGGTCGCGGGGCTGGCGGCCGCCTATGTAGGGCTACAGTTTCTGGCGGCGGGTCTGCATTACGCCCAGTCTTTATTATTTAACCGGGCGGCCGTTGGCGTGGTTCAGTCTTTGCGCACGGACGTCATGGATGCCGCCTTGCGCCAGCCGCTAAGCGCCTTCGACACGCAGCCTGTCGGACAATTAATTTCACGTGTGACCAACGATACGGAAGTCATCCGCGATCTGTACGTCACGGTCGTCGCAACGGTATTACGTAGCGCGGCGTTGATCGGCGCCATGCTGGTCGCTATGTTCAGCCTTGACTGGCGGATGGCGCTGGTGGCGATTTTGATTTTTCCGGCGGTATTGACCGTGATGGTCATTTATCAGCGCTACAGCACGCCGATTGTACGCCGCGTGCGGGCATACCTGGCGGATATTAACGACGGCTTTAACGAAATCATCAACGGGATGAGCGTAATCCAGCAGTTTCGCCAGCAGGCGCGCTTCGGCGAACGCATGGGCGAGGCCAGCCGCTCGCACTACATGGCGCGGATGCAGACACTACGCTTAGACGGCTTTTTATTGCGTCCGCTGCTTAGCCTCTTTTCTGCGCTCATTTTGTGCGGTCTGTTGATGCTTTTCAGCTTTACGTCTGCCGGCACGATTGAGGTCGGAGTGCTGTATGCGTTCATTAGCTATTTGTCACGTCTGAACGAGCCGCTCATTGAACTGACCACCCAGCAATCCATGCTACAGCAGGCGGTTGTGGCGGGAGAACGTGTTTTTGAACTGATGGATCGCCCGCGCCAGCGCTATGGCAGCGACGACAGGCCGTTACAAAGCGGGGCGATTGATATTGATCATCTGTCGTTTGCTTACCGCGACGATAATCTTGTTTTACAGGACATTACGCTCTCAGTACCGTCCCGTAGCTTTGTGGCGCTGGTGGGGCACACCGGCAGCGGGAAGAGCACGCTCGCCAGCTTATTAATGGGGTATTACCCCCTGACACAAGGCGAAATTCGGCTGGATGGGCGAGAAATCGCCTCTCTTAATCATCGCGTTTTACGCCAGGGCGTGGCGATGGTTCAACAGGACCCGGTAGTGATGGCGGATACCTTTCTGGCTAATGTGACGCTGGGGCGCGATGTCTCCGAGGCGCAGGTGTGGCAGGCGCTGGAAACGGTACAACTGGCAGATCTGGCGCGCGGCCTGAGCGACGGGCTGCATACGCATCTCGGCGAGCAGGGAAATACGCTGTCCGTCGGGCAAAAACAGCTATTGGCGCTGGCGCGCGTGCTGGTTGACGCCCCGCAAATATTAATTCTTGATGAGGCGACGGCCAGCATTGATTCCGGCACTGAGCAGGCGATACAGCAGGCGCTGGCGGCGATTCGCGAGCGCACCACGCTGGTGGTTATTGCCCATCGGCTATCGACAATCGTGGAGGCGGATACCATTCTGGTTCTCCATCGCGGCCAGGCGGTGGAGCGCGGGACGCATCAACAATTGCTGGCGGCGCAAGGGCGCTACTGGCAAATGTATCAATTACAGTTAGTTGGCGAGGAGTTAGCCGCCAGCGTACACGAAGAACCCGGCCCTGCGGCATAAGGTTTGGCACCACAGGGCAAAGCCTCGCCCATCATGCACCGTCGTGGTGCGTTTTTCTTTCCCTGCTTCGATTTTGGGGCGCGTCAATATAAAGACGCGCCGCTAACCGCGCTTTTCCTCGCTCGCCAGCTTCTGGCACATCCTTTGCAATATCCATCCTGAAGAGTCCATGCGCGGCGGCAGCCGTTACCTAATTCTGACTGGAGGGTTCTATGAAGCTGGTTACTGTGATTATCAAACCGTTCAAGCTGGAGGACGTGCGGGAGGCGCTTTCTTCCATTGGCATTCAGGGACTGACCGTCACCGAAGTGAAAGGGTTTGGCCGTCAGAAAGGACACGCCGAACTGTATCGCGGCGCGGAGTACAGCGTGAATTTCCTGCCGAAGGTCAAAATTGATGTGGCTATCGCCGACGACCAACTGGAAGAGGTGATCGATATCATCAGTAAAGCGGCTTACACCGGAAAAATTGGCGACGGCAAAATTTTCGTCGCGGAGCTCATGCGCGTTATTCGGATTCGTACCGGCGAAGCTGACGAAGCAGCGCTGTAAGACCCGCCACACAGCAACAGGAAATGAAAAAATGAAGATAGCGATGATAAAAACCACACTGGCTTCACTGGCGCTGCTGCCTGGGCTAACGATAGCCGCGCCGGCGGTTGCCGATAAAGCGGATAGTGCTTTTATGATGATTTGCACCGCGCTGGTGCTGTTCATGACGATACCGGGTATCGCGCTGTTTTACGGCGGATTAATTCGCGCCAAGAACGTGCTGTCAATGTTAACGCAAGTGACCGTCACCTTTGCGCTGGTCTGTATTTTATGGGTGGTGTACGGCTATTCGCTGGCTTTTGGCGAAGGGAATCATTTCTTCGGTAATGCCGATGGGGCGATGTTGAAGAATATCGCGTTGACGGCGGTAACGGGTACGATTTATCAGTATATTCATGTCGCGTTTCAGGGATCTTTCGCCTGTATTACCGTCGGGCTGATTGTCGGCGCGCTGGCGGAGCGTATTCGTTTTTCGGCGGTACTGATTTTTGTCGTGGTGTGGTTCACGCTCTCTTATATTCCGATTGCGCACATGGTGTGGGGCGGCGGCCTGCTGGCTGCTCACGGCGCGCTGGATTTTGCCGGTGGTACGGTGGTGCATATTAACGCCGCTATCGCCGGGCTGGTGGGGGCTTATTTAATTGGCAAACGCGTCGGCTTTGGGAAAGAAGCATTTAAACCCCATAACCTGCCGATGGTCTTTACCGGTACTGCGATTCTGTATATCGGCTGGTTTGGATTTAACGCGGGTTCTGCTGGTAGCGCAAACGAGATAGCAGCGCTGGCCTTTGTGAACACCGTGGTGGCGACCGCCGCCGCGATTCTGGGGTGGATTATCGGCGAGTGGACGCTACGCGGTAAGCCTTCCCTGCTGGGAGCGTGTTCCGGCGCGATTGCCGGTCTGGTCGGCGTGACGCCAGCCTGTGGCTATGTTGGCGTTGGCGGCGCGCTGGTTATCGGCGTTATTGCGGGTCTGGCGGGATTGTGGGGAGTCACCATGCTTAAACGTCTGTTACGGGTAGATGATCCGTGCGACGTATTTGGCGTTCACGGTGTTTGCGGAATAGTCGGCTGTATCCTGACCGGCGTTTTTGCCGCCAGTTCGCTGGGCGGCGTTGGCTTTGTCGACGGCGTTACGATGGGACATCAGGTGATGGTACAGCTGGAAAGTATTGCTATTACGGTCGTCTGGTCCGGCGTTGTCGCGTTTGTTGGTTACAAACTGGCGGATATCCTTGTTGGACTGCGTGTACCGGAAGAGCAGGAGCGCGAGGGGCTGGATGTGAACAGTCACGGCGAGAATGCGTATAACGCGTGATTGCGCAACATGCCTGATGGCGCTGCGCTTATCCAGTTTACCGTAGGCCGGATAAGCGCAGCGTCATCAGGCCATTAACGCCGCATAGCGGCATGTTTTTTAATTGTGATTACGCATTACCCCTTCCTGCACGGTTGAAGCGACCAGCGCGCCATCCTGAGTATAAAACTCGCCGCGAACAAAGCCCCGGGCGCTGGAGGCGGAAGTGCTCTCCACGCTATAAAGTAGCCATTCATTAAAATTGAACGGACGATGGAACCACATAGAGTGATCGATAGTGGCGATCTGAATGCCCTTTTCCAGAAAACCGATGCCGTGAGGCTGAAGCGCGACGGGAAGGAAATTCAGATCCGAGGCGTATCCCAGTAAATATTGATGGACGCGAATGTCATCCGGAACGGTGCCGTTGGCGCGAATCCATACCTGACGCACAGGCGCGGCGACGTGACCTTTCAACGGATTGTGAAATTCGACGGGACGAATTTCCAGCGGGCGATCGCAGAGAAACTTTTCTTTCAGAATCGGCGGCAGTAAATGCGCCAGCGATTGCGCGATTTCCGTTTCTGACGGTAGTCCTTCCGGCCCGACTGCTGTCGGCATGGTTTTTTGATGTTCAAAACCCGGTTCCGGCGCCTGGAATGAGGCGGTCATGTAAAAGATGGGTTTCCCGTTCTGAATTGCGGCAACGCGGCGGGCGCTGAAGCTGTTCCCATCGCGCAGCACTTCTACGTCATAGATAATGGGTTTTTGGCTATCGCCTGGCCGCAGAAAATAACTGTGGAATGAATGTACCAGTCGCGCTTCCGGCACCGTTTCTTTGGCGGCATAGAGCGCCTGGCCCACCACCTGACCACCAAATACCTGGCGCAGCCCTAAGTCTTCACTTTGGCCCCGAAAGAGTCCTTCTTCAATTTTTTCCAGATTCAATAATGTCAGCAAATTATTCAGTGTCTGACTCATACATACTCTCCAGGTGACAACGATGCCGAAGCGAGGTAGGGCAGAGTATAACGCAATTTTGTAAGTGGTCCGATGGGTACAAAAGTCTGAATAACAGACCAATTCCAGGCAAAAATGAGTGACATGTGCCACACTTAATCACGTTATGTTTCTGTTAACCACTCTTCCGGCGGGGGGAAAGGCCTGCTGGTGCATTGATGATAAGGAGAATTGAATGAAACTCGTGCACATCGTAAGTGGTTTAGCGGTTGCGATATCTCTGGCGGCCTGCGCTGATAAAAGCGCTGATATCCAGACGCCTGCGCCAAACCCTAACATGTCGATTACAGCTAACCAGTCTACTATTCAGCAACCCAATGTTTCCGGTACCGTCTGGATCCGCCAGAAGGTCGCTCTGCCGCCAGATGCGGTGCTGACCGTGACGCTTTCAGATGCTTCGCTGGCTGATGCGCCGTCTAAGGTGCTGTCGCAAAAAGCGGTACGTACCGAAGGTAAACAGGCGCCTTTCAGTTTTGTGTTGCCGTTTAACCCATCAGATATTCAACCTAACGCGCGCATTCTCCTGAGCGCGGCCATCACCGTTGATAATAAGCTGGTATTTATTACCGATAGCGTGAAACCGGTGATTAACAATGGCGGCACTAAAGCGGATCTTACGCTGGTACCGGTACAGCAAACGGCGGTACCTGTGCAGGCCAGCGGTGGTGCGACGACGACGGTTCCATCGACTTCGCCGACCCAGGTCAATCCGTCTTCTGCCGTTCCTGCGCCTACCCAGTATTAATCCTGCGCCAACCCTCTCCGTTACGGAGAGGGTTAATACACCCAGCGATAGCGTTGTAAATCGATTTGTCCGCTTCCCGACACCACCACGCCTTCCGCCAGTAATGCCTGACGTTGCCGCTGTAGATCCGGCCCGGTAAGTGATATCGCGCCGTGGCGGTTCACCACCCGATGCCATGGCAAAGTGCTGCCTTCCGGCAGACGTTTTAAAACTCCGCCGACCTGACGCGCCGCCCGAGGGGAACCGGCAAGCCGGGCGACATCACCGTAGGTCGTGACAAATCCTTCCGGGATCGAGGCGACGATTTGCCAGACGCGTTGAGGAAATGTGTCCTGAATATCCATAATAGAATCCTGCGTTAATGCTTCAGGATAATCTGGAATAAGGGGGGAGGAAAGCCCGGATGCGCAAGAAACCAGCATCCGATGCCTGATGGGTTGCAATTGCACGATATAGCAGTGATAATGCGCCTGCGCGTTGGTTCACAACGCTCTCAATGGGGGCTCTGTTGGTTCTCCCGCAACGCTACTCTGTTTACCAGGTCAGGTCCGGAAGGAAGCAGCCAAGGCAGATGACGCGTGTGCCGGGATGTAGCTGGCAGGGCCCCCACCCATTTGTGCCTCTCCACACTGTTCTTTTCTGCTGTGCGACGTTATAGCCGCTGTTCCGCCCAAAGAATAAATGCCGTAGCGGGTAGGGGCTTACTGTATAACCAGCCCTGACCATAATGTACGCCATGCTGGCGTAGCCACTGTTCTTGCCTGGTCGTTTCGATGCCTTCTGCGACCATCTTAAGTTTGAGCGTTTTCGCCATTTCAATAATATGCGGCGTGACGTTTTTATATTCCAGCGCATCGACAAAAGATTTATCAATTTTAAGGACATCCACATCCAGATTTTGTAAGTAGCTGAGGCTGGAATAGCCGGTGCCAAAGTCATCAATATAAATGGAATGTCCCGCGTTACGGTATCTGGCGACAATGGGCGCGCTGGTTTTCGGATCGGCGAACTCGCGTTCCGTTAATTCAAGCGCGATTTGCGACGGAGAAATTTGGCTACGGTTCAGCAGCGTGCTTAACAGCGTCGGCAACGTTTCCGACGCCAGATCGGATGCCTCAAGATTGATTGAAATATGTTGTTCGGGATGGGACTTTAACCAACTCCCCATGTCTTCAAAAACGGTTTCGATGATTAGCCGGGTTAGCGGCTCCGTGAGCCCGGTTTGTTCAGCCAGCGCGATAAAAATTTCCGGCGAAAGGAAAGTGCCGTCCGCCTGTTGCCAGCGAGCTAAGGCTTCGGCACCGACAATTTTTCCGCTGCTCAGGGAGACAATAGGCTGATAGTGTACGTTAATTTCGCGATTGTCGATCGCATCCTGGAGACGGTGGCGGGGCGACTGTAGCCGACGCAAAATACGCAGAATAAAGGCCGCGGCCAGCAGACCCGTTACGATGCCCGCCGGTAGCCAGATAAACGCCTGTCGATACCAGCTCCTTTCCAGCGGAGCGGTCGGTGCCCAGCTTACGATAGTAATGCCCATTTCCGGAAAGGGGTGGATAGCATACTGAATGCCTCGGTTTTCCAGCCGCAGGGGCGTCTCATGGTGAATGAGCGGAAGAATAGCGGGGTCAAGGTTACCGCTGCTGGCAACCACAGTATTGCGTTCCCGGCCAATAATAGCGACGTCAATCGGCCATGCGCCAAACGGAATCACATCGATAAAGGACGCCGGGTCGATCATCACGATATAGCTGTCGCTCCCGAGTGCCGCCATATAGCGTTTTATACCCAGATCGTTTTGCGCCGTAAACCAGGCGCGATAACCATCGCGAGTGATTTTCATGGGCGGAGGGAACGCGGGAATATGGCTCTCTTTTTCAAGTGAGGAGCAAACGGGAATCGAATTTTTAAGATACAGAACTTCCTGGACATACCGAAAGCTATAAGACACGCGGCGCATGGCGAGTAAATGGGCGCTGCTGCAGGGCTCGCCTTTAAAGGAGGCAATATGCGTTAACGCGGCTTTTGCCTGGTCACTGACCCTTTCTGTACGTAGCGCCACCCGGGACGAGAAGATATCCAGCTCTTCGTTAAACCTTTTTTCAACTTGACGGTGCGCCAGCCACAGGCTCAATCCTATCGGGAAAAGGACAGACAGGATAAGCACTCCCGTTACCAGGCTGACCAGATGTCGTGTTGTCACAGTGATGTCCTTATAAACACAGCGTAGAGAAAGTATATCCGATCGTAAATCGCGCCCTCGAATGATAAAGCTATTTTATCGATTTTACAGATACAGGGGCCAGACTAACGCGTTACGCCACGTTGCTTTTGCCGCCAGGAAGAGATCGTGAATGTTTACCGGTTGAAAAAGGAGCGTTGATAGCGTATTTTATTGTTATGTTATAACATAATTGAGAGAGCGCAATGAAACCTGATATTCATCCTGTATACCGCACCGTCGTATTTCACGACACCAGCGCAAATGAATATGTGAAAGTGGGATCAACTATCAAAACTGAACGTGAAATCGAACTGGACGGCGTGACATATCCGTATGTCACTATTGATGTGTCATCAAAATCGCATCCTTTTTATACCGGTAGACAGAAAACGTTTGATAGCGAAAGTAGCGCCGCACGCTTCCAGAAACGTTTTGGTCATTTTATCGGCGCTAAACGGGGGTAAATGAAATGCAGGTGTTAAACTCACTTCGCAATGCAAAACAACGGCATCCGGATTGCCAGATAGTCAAACGCAAAGGACGCTTATACGTGATTTGTAAAACAAATCCGCGTTTTAAGGCGGTTCAGGGGCGTAAAAAAAGACGTTAAAAAACCAACAGTTCAGGGAAAGCAGTGCGTACCAGGGAGGGTGCGCACTTTTTTATTACCGGCTGGCTTCTGCGCGGGCCAGCGTAAAAATATCGTAGAAGGAAAGTTCGCCCTTACGGGCAACCATTTTTTGCAGCTGGACTTTATGTTCATTATCCACCTGTGGAGACTGAAGAATCGTCTCAATGAGCGTGGGGGGAACAAAGCGGGTGTTGTACCATTCGCCGTTGTAACAGACCCGGAGGTCCAGCACATCGATGTCGTTATAGTGATAACGCGGGGCGATGTCGAAAAAGAAGAAGCCATTAAATGCGATAAATAACACCACTAACAGCCACACTGACCCCACCAGCGTTTCTGATTGCAGCATGACCGCCAGCGTCGCAAACCAGGCTGCATACATCGCGATAAATAACCCAGGATGCTTGCGGATAAAACTGATACTAAAACGCGGCCTGTTATCGCGTTTTTCACGGACGTTTAAGTCATCAATAGTTTCGCTAAGCAGGCGCTGTATCTCTGTCATCTTTTGCCTTCATGATTTCTGCGACATAGGGGTAGTAACAGCCCATTTTAAAGGGAGGTGTCACGTGAAAAAAGTAACAGATTAACCACGAATTAGCATAACAGTTATCATTTTAACTACAATTTTTTAATGATTCGCGCCGGGTTTCCACCTACCACGACGTCTGGCGGTACGTTTTTTGTCACCACAGCGCCTGAAGCGACGACGACGTTATCGCCGATGGTTACGCCAGGATTAACGACGGCTCGTCCGCCTATCCAGACGTTATTTCCGATAGTGACGGGTTTACCTAATTCTCTGCCGCTGTTGCGTTCGACGGCGTCCAGCGGGTGCGTGGCGGTATAGATATGTACCCCTGGCGCGAGCATACAATTATCGCCAATATGAATTGGGCAAACATCAAGCATGACGCAGTCGAAGTTAGCGTAAAAGGAGTGACCAAGAAAAATATTATAGCCGTAGTCGCAACGGAAGGAAGGTTCAATATAGGCGTCTTCGCATCGACCCAACAGGTCGCGTAAAATCGCCTGACGCTTATTTATTTCATCAGGCGTAGTATAATTGTATTGATGGATGAGTTGACGCGCCCGCAGTCGATCCTGGCATAAAGTTTCATCGGTCGGGCAATACAGTGCCCCAGCGATCATTTTTTGTTTTTCGTCACTCATCGCGCGCTCCCCTTGATGGATATTATCGCAATAGAAGCAATAATAGAGTATTAGAGGGAACGTTCCCTGCTATTGGTATGTGATCTATATCACTGTTCTATAATAGCCCGTTGTGTTATTAGCCAGAACGAGGAGGCAGATAACACCTGCGTGTTCTCTAAAAAGTAATGTAGCGTGATTAACGAATGAATTTCCATACTGAAGAGGGGATCTTGTCGTAGAGTTTGTTCATCGTCAATTCTGCAAGACGGTGATCCGCAGCTGAGTAAAATACAGCCAGCTCATTGTCGGACAATTCATATTTATTTTTCTCAATGACGCGCTCCAGAGTGTCAATTGTCTGACAGCGCCGTAAACGCATCAAATAATCAGTTTTAGTTAATGGTTTATCAGACATAAATTCTACCTATGATTGTAATAATTTTTAACAAGACAAACTAACAGGATTAGCCCTGGTGGCGTTGACGAAACAACGGAACAGGCGGTTGCCCGATTTACGCCATTTTTGCAAATCCTGCGTATTAATACCATAGCTGCTGAACAACATAAAGGTGTCGTCCAGGTATTCATCTATCTGCGCAATCAATTTATTGTCTTCATTGTACTTAATTTTATAATTAAGCGCGAAAGTTGCAATATGCTCTATCAGCTCATTGAGCTGCAGGTTGACTGCTGAGGTCGGGTCATTAACCCAGCCATGGTTGCTTTCTTCAAGGTTTGCAAGACAGTCATGATACAGGGTTTCGCAAAGAAATTTAAGCTGTGCTATATCATGTCTTTTGGGTGAGTATTCGTCCATAATGCATCCCCTTTTTAGTGGCTTAAACTAACCGAACACCTTCGGGATGGATACAACTAACTAACCTGGTACTTCCCACGTCACCTTATGATTTAACTATAATCTACTCTAAAAAACTTTTCATCGTCATATTACGAAAAATTACAATTGCGTGAAAGCCGCGTGTTGCCATACTTTTTCGAATTTTAACAGTGATCGTCGGTCGCCTAAAAAGGAACCAGTTTTATTGTTTGTGTAATCATTGGGTTAACGTTTTTTAGCTTTTCAGGCTAAAACAATAGACTCTGACAGGAGAAAATAGCCAGGAATATTCTTAATATTTCTTAATTAATGGCTGAATTAAGAAATGGCCAACTTTCCTAAGAAAAGCCTTTAACGCAGTAAGGATTATACCTTTTATTAATATGGCAAAAAATAATCAATCTAACAATAAGCGTATTTTATGATTTTTGCGTAAAAAAGGCCGCTTGCGCGGCCTTATCAACAGTGAACAAATCAGCGATGTTCTGTCGAATGACTATGCTCAATATCTTCGCTTTTACGGCTAAAGCGGCGGCGTACCACCACGAAGAAGACCGGTACGAAGAAAATAGCCAGTACGGTTGCCGTTACCATCCCGCCCAGTACGCCAGTACCTACCGCATTCTGCGCGCCGGAACCCGCGCCGGAACTGATAACCAGCGGCATAACCCCCAGCATGAACGCTAACGAGGTCATCAGAATCGGGCGCAAACGCATCCGGACGGCCTCCAGCGTCGCTTCTACCAGACCTTTCCCTTCTTTATCCATTAAGTCTTTGGCGAATTCGACGATAAGTATCGCGTTCTTCGCCGACAACCCAATGGTTGTGAGCAGGCCCACCTGGAAGTAAACGTCGTTAGTCAGTCCGCGGAAGGTCGCGGCCAGCAGCGCGCCGATAACCCCAAGCGGAACAACCAGCATTACGGAGAACGGGATAGACCAGCTCTCATACAATGCCGCCAGACACAGGAAGACGACGATCAGCGAGATAGCATACAGGGCAGGGGCCTGGTTGCCGGACAACCGTTCCTGGTAGGACATCCCGGTCCAGTCATACCCAATGCCTGACGGCAGCTTGCTGGCCAGTTCCTCCATCATCGCCATCGCTTCACCAGTACTCTTGCCTGGCGCCGCCTGACCCAGAATTTCCATCGAAGGCAGACCGTTATAGCGTTCCAGACGCGGCGAACCATATTCCCAGCGGGAAGAGGAGAATGCGGAGAACGGCACCATCTGACCATCGCTACCACGAACGTACCAGTCGTTAATATCATCCGGCAACATGCGGTATTTCGCTTCGGACATCACGTAAACTTTCTTCACACGACCGCGATCGATAAAGTCGTTTACATAGCTGCCGCCCCATGCTGCGCCCAGCGTGGTATTAATGTCGCTAATAGACACGCCCAGCGCCTGAGCTTTTTCCTGGTCGATATCGATTTTAAACTGCGGCGTATCTTCCAGACCGTTAGGTCGAACGCCGACCAGCAGATCAGGATATTTCGCCACCTCGCCGAACAACTGATTACGTGCCTGGGTGAGTTTTTCATGACCAAGTCCCGCCTGGTCAATCAACTCGAAGTCAAACCCGGTTGCGGTGCCCAGTTCAACAATCGCCGGTAGGTTAAAGGCGAAGACCATCGCATCTTTAATTTGTGAAAACGCTGCGGTTGCCCGCTGGGTAATCGCTTCAACCTTGTTTTTTTCGCCTGGACGATCGGCCCAGTCTTTCAACGACACGAATGCAATACCGGTATTCTGACCGCGCCCTGCAAAACCGAAGCCGTTGACGGCGAATACCGATTCAACGTTGGCTTTCTCTTTGTTCAGATAGTAATCCGTGACCTCATCCAGCACTTTTTGCGTGCGCTCTTGCGTCGCGCCGGCGGGGAGCTGGACCATTGTCAGGAATACGCCCTGGTCTTCATCCGGCAAGAAAGAGCTTGGCAGACGAACGAACAGATAAGCCATACCGACGACGATAATGAGATAGAGCAGCAGATAACGCCCGGTGCTGCGCAGAATATTGCCTACGCTATCGGTGTAGTGATGCGTGCTCTTATCAAACAGGCGGTTAAACCAGCCGAAAAAGCCTTTTTTCCCTTCGCCATGATCGCCTTTGGCGACGGGTTTGAGCATCGTCGCGCACAGCGCAGGCGTCAGGATCAGCGCGACCAGCACCGACAGCGCCATCGCCGATACGATGGTGATAGAGAACTGACGATAAATTGCCCCGGTTGAGCCGCCAAAGAAGGCCATCGGAATAAATACCGCCGACAGTACCATCGCGATACCCACCAATGCGCCCTGAATCTGGCCCATGGATTTGCGCGTCGCTTCCTTCGGCGGAAGGCCTTCTTCCGTCATAACACGTTCGACGTTCTCGACCACCACGATGGCGTCATCCACCAGCAAGCCGATGGCGAGCACCATCCCGAACATCGTCAGCGTGTTTATCGAGAAACCGAATGCCGCAAGCACGGCAAAGGTTCCCAACAACACCACCGGAACCGCAATAGTCGGAATCAACGTCGCGCGGAAGTTCTGCAGGAACAGGTACATCACCAGGAACACGAGGATAATCGCTTCGACCAGAGTTTTTACCACTTCATGAATAGAGATCTTCACGAACGGCGTGGTGTCATACGGGTAGACGATTTTCATCCCTGGCGGGAAGAACGGTTCCATTTTTTTCAGTTCGGCGCGAATAGCGGTAGCGGTATCCAGCGCGTTGGCGCCGGTAGCCAGTTTGATGCCAAGACCTGACGCTGGCTGACCGTTAAATTTCGCGATGACGTCGTAGTTTTCGCCGCCAAGCTCAATTTTCGCTACATCCCGCAGACGAACCTGAGAGCCATCCTGATTCACCTTCAGCAGGATTTTGCCAAACTCATCCGTTGAGGTCAGACGCGTTTGGGCAATAATCGATGCGTTAAGCTGCTGGCCTTTTACCGGCGGCGTACCACCGAGCTGACCTGCCGCGACCTGGGCGTTCTGCGCTTTGATCGCGTTAATCACGTCGACCGGCGTCAGTTGGTATTTGGTCAGCTCTGTCGGATTCATCCAGATACGCATCGCATACTGCGAACCAAACAGCTGAACGTCGCCCACCCCAGAGGTACGGCTGATCGGATCTTTCATATTGGCGGCAACGTAATCCGAAATATCCTCCTGGGTCATGGTGCCGTCGGTGTTAATGACGCCCACTACCATCAGGAAGCTACTTGAGGACTTCTCAACGCTCACGCCCTGTTGCTGTACTTCCTGGGGAAGTAACGGCATTGCCAGTTGCAACTTGTTCTGAACCTGAACCTGCGCGATATCCGCATCGGTGCCGGATTCAAAGGTCAGCGTAATCTGCACGGTCCCCGTGGAGTCACTGTTGGAGGACATATACATCAGGTTATCGATACCGTTCATATTCTGTTCGATAACCTGCGTGACGGTATCCTGTACCGTTTTCGCATCAGCGCCAGGGTAGGTTGCGGAGATCGTCACTGCTGGTGGCGCAATCGTCGGATATTGCGCTACCGGCAATTTGAGGATCGCGAGCCCCCCTGCCAACATGATGATGATGGCGATCACCCACGCAAATATAGGGCGATCGATAAAGAAATTAGGCATGTCTTAACGGCTCCTGTTTAAGTTAAGACCTGGGCTGAGCAGGTTGATCACCGCTTGCGGCTTGCTGTTTGTTATCCGCGGTAATTTCCTGCACTTTAACCTGTGCGCCAGGACGTACTTTTTGCAGCCCGCTGACGACTACGCGGTCGCCCGCTTTCAACCCGTCAGTCACCAGCCACTTATCGCCGATCGCCTGGCTTGCGACGATTTGGCGGGTTTCCACTTTGTTATCAGCGCCAACCACCAGCACCGTGGCATCGCCGCGTGGAGTACGGGTAACGCCCTGTTGTGGAACCAGTAATGCCGTCGGTTTTGTCCCTTCCTGCAGACGTGCGCGAACGAACATTCCTGGCAATAAGGTGTGATCCGGGTTAGGGAAGATGGCGCGCAAAGTAATAGATCCGGTGGTTTGGTCAACGGTCACGTCGGAGAACTCAAGCGTACCGGACTGCGGGAATTTGATACCGTCGCTGGTCACCAGGTCGACCTTCGCTTTGCCGTTTTCCTGCTTCAGCGAACCATTTGCCAGCTCCTGCTTCAGGCGCAGGAAATCATTGCTGGACTGGGTCACATCGACATAAATAGGGTCCAACTGCTGCACTGTCGCCAGCGCCGACGCCTGACCGTTCTGTACCAGCGCGCCTTCCGTTACGGATGACTTACCAATACGACCGCTAATCGGCGAGGTGACTTTGGTATACGCCAGGTTGATACGTGCGGTTTCAACGGCGGCTTTTGCTGCGACAACGGCGGCAGTCGCTTGTTGCGCGTCAGCCAGCGCCTGATCGTATTCCTGCTTACTGATGTACTGCGTACCCAGCAGCTTTTGATAACGCTTCACCGTCAGTTCAGCGATATTCGCGGCGGCCTGCGCTTTTGCCAAATCGCCCTTAGCGCTGTCGTAAGTCGCCTGGTAGGTCGCAGGATCAATCTGATAGAGAGAGACTCCCGCTTCGATATCACTTCCCTCAACGAAATTACGCTTCAGGATAATGCCGCTTACCTGTGGGCGAACTTCGGCGATACGGTAAGCAACGGTACGACCCGGAAGTTCAGTTGTGATTTGCAGTGGTTCCGTTTTTAGTGTGACAACTCCAACTTCTGGCATCTGCTGGCCGCCTTGCTGGTCCTGTTTGTCGTCACATCCTGTTAGCGCTAAGCTGCCTGAGAGCATCAGAACGACCGCCAGAGGCGTTAACCCTCTGTTTTTGTTCATATGTAAACCTCGAGTGTCCGATTTCAAATTGGTCAATGGTCAAAGGTCCTTAAACCCATTGCTGCGTTTATATTATCGTCGTGCTATGGTACATACATCCATAAATGTATGTAAATCTAACGCCTGTAAATTCACCGACATATGGCACGAAAAACCAAACAACAAGCGCTGGAGACACGACAACACATCCTGGATGTGGCCCTGCGTTTGTTCTCGCAGCAAGGCGTATCAGCAACCTCGCTGGCGGAGATTGCGAACGCTGCTGGCGTGACGCGCGGCGCAATCTATTGGCATTTCAAAAATAAGTCGGATTTATTCAGTGAGATCTGGGAGCTATCAGAATCCAATATTGGTGAGCTTGAGATTGAGTATCAGGCAAAATTCCCCGACGATCCACTATCTGTATTAAGAGAAATTTTAGTTCATATTCTTGAAGCTACTGTAACAGAAGAACGACGCCGCTTATTGATGGAGATTATATTCCATAAATGTGAGTTTGTCGGAGAAATGGTTGTGGTTCAACAGGCGCAACGTAGCCTTTGTCTGGAAAGTTACGATCGGATTGAACAAACGTTAAAACATTGTATTAATGCTAAAATGCTGCCTGAAAATCTGCTGACTCGTCGTGCGGCGATACTGATGCGCAGCTTTATTTCAGGGCTCATGGAAAACTGGTTATTTGCTCCGCAATCGTTTGATTTAAAAAAAGAAGCTCGCGCCTACGTCACGATCCTGCTGGAGATGTATCAATTGTGTCCGACGCTGCGCGCGTCGACGGTCAACGGCTCCCCCTGATAATATTCCAGGAAAACTCCTGGACATTTTCTGTGTCGCTATTCTGTTTGTTACAGGCGTGATATTCTTGCGACTCAATTATTTCCGGTCTGCTTGCCGGTTCAGACACTTCATTCTCATGACTATGTTGCAGCTTTATAAACGTTCACAGCATTTTGTTTTTATTACAATTAGCGTCCTTATTATCCTGCTGTCCTGTCAGTCTCTGGCATTTGCCCGGGGGCAAACGAATGGCGACCTGCCGTCAAAAGCGGATGTACAAAACCAGCTGGATACGCTGAATAAGCAAAAAGATCTCTCCGCCCAGGATAAGCTCGTCCAGCAAGACCTTATTGATACGTTAGCTACGCTGGATAAAATCGAGCGGGTGAAAGAGGAGACCGTACAGCTACGGCAGAAGGTGGCGCAGGCGCCTGAAAAAATGCGTCAGGCGACGGCTGCGTTGAATGCGCTGAGCGACGTCGATAATGATGATGAAATGCGAAAAACGCTGAGTGCGCTTTCGCTACGTCAGCTTGAGCTGCGCGTGGCGCAGGTACTGGATGATTTGCAAAATTCGCAAAACGATCTTGCCGCTTATAACAGCCAGCTTGTTTCGCTACAGACCCAGCCTGAGCGCGTGCAAAACGCCATGTATACCGCCTCACAGCAAATACAGCAAATCCGTAACCGTCTGGACGGCAATAACGTCGGCGAAGCCGCGCTTCGCCCCAGCCAACAGGTGTTATTACAGGCACAACAGGCGCTGCTTAATGCGCAGATCGACCAGCAACGTAAGAGTCTTGAAGGGAATACCGTTTTGCAGGACACCCTGCAAAAACAGCGGGATTACGTGACGGCCAACAGTAATCGCCTTGAACATCAGCTTCAACTTTTACAGGAGGCGGTCAACAGTAAACGACTTACGCTAACGGAAAAAACGGCCCAGGAGGCCATTTCGCCGGACGAAACGGCGCGTATCCAGGCGAACCCGCTGGTAAAACAGGAACTGGATATTAACCATCAACTCAGCCAGCGTCTGATTGTCGCGACCGAAAACGGCAATATGTTGATGCAGCAAAACATTAAAGTAAAAAACTGGCTCGATCGCGCGCTGCAGTCGGAAAGAAATATCAAAGAACAGATTGCCGTCTTAAAAGGCAGCCTGTTGCTGTCGCGTATTCTTTATCAACAGCAGCAAACCCTGCCCTCCGCCGACGAACTCGAAGATATGACCAACCGTATTGCGGATTTGCGTCTGGAGCAGTTTGAAATCAACCAGCAGCGTGATGCCTTATTCCAAAGCGATGCCTTTGTCGACAAGCTGGAGGAGGGGCATACCAGCGAGGTAAATGATGAAGTTCATGATGCGTTGCTTCAGGTGGTGGAGATGCGCCGTGAGCTATTGGATCAGCTAAATAAACAGTTGGGTAACCAGCTGATGATGGCGATTAACCTGCAAGTTAACCAGCAGCAGTTGATGAGCGTCTCGAAAAATCTGAAAGCCATTCTGACGCAGCAGATTTTTTGGGTGAACAGTAACCGCCCTATGGACTGGGACTGGCTTAAAGCGTTCCCCCAAACGTTAAAAGAGCAATTCAGCGCCATGAAAATCACGGTGAACTGGCAAAAAGCCTGGCCCGCGGTATTTATTGCTTTTTTGGCCGGGTTGCCGCTCTTGCTCATCGCCGGTTTAATCCGCTGGCGTCTGAAATGGTTAAAAGCGTATCAACAGAAGCTGGCCGCCGCCGTGGGATCGTTGCGTAACGATAGTCAACTCAATACGCCAAAAGCTATTCTGATCGATCTGATCCGCGCGCTGCCGGTGTGTCTGATTATCCTCGCGCTTGGACTGATCCTGCTGACCATGCAGCTAAATATCAGCGATCTGCTCTGGGCCTTTAGTAAAAAGCTCGCAATGTTCTGGCTGGTCTTTGGGCTGTGCTGGAAGGTGCTGGAAAAAGAGGGCGTGGCAATACGCCATTTCGGTATGCCAGCGCAGTTGACCAGCCACTGGCGTCGCCAGATTGTACGCATTAGCCTCGCATTGCTGCCGCTGCACTTTTGGTCTGTGGTGGCGGAGTTGTCGCCGCTGAATCTGATGGATGACGTGCTGGGGCAGGCGGTTATTTTCCTCAATCTGCTGGTCATAACATTGCTGGTGTGGCCACTGTGCCGGGAAAGCTGGCGCGATAAAGAATCTCACGGCATTCGACTGGTGACCGTGACGATTCTTTCCATTATTCCGGTGGCGTTAATGGTATTAACGGCGACCGGCTATTTCTATACCACCCTGCGCCTGGCGGGGCGCTGGATTGAAACCGTCTATCTGGTCATTATCTGGAACCTGCTTTATCAAACGGTGCTGCGCGGGTTAAGCGTAGCGGCGCGCCGGATTGCCTGGCGACGCGCGCTGGCTCGTCGTCAGAACCTGGTAAAAGAGGGAGCGGAAGGCGCGGAGCCACAGGAAGAACCCGCCATCGCGTTGGAGCAGATTAACCAGCAAACATTACGTATCACGATGCTGCTAATGCTTGCCCTGTTCGGCGTTATGTTCTGGGCGATTTGGTCCGATTTGATCACCGTATTCAGCTATCTTGATAGCATCACGCTGTGGCACTACAACGGCTCCGAAGCTGGCGCTGCGGTGGTGAAAAGCGTGACGATGGGCAGCTTGCTATTCGCCATTATTGCCGCGATGGTGGCCTGGGCGCTCATCCGCAACTTACCCGGCCTGCTGGAAGTGCTGGTGCTTTCACGCCTCAATATGCGCCAGGGGGCTTCGTATGCGATCACCACGATCCTTAACTACGTCATTATCGCTGTTGGCGCGATGACAGTATTCGGATCGCTCGGCGTCTCGTGGGATAAACTCCAGTGGCTGGCGGCGGCGTTGTCGGTGGGTCTCGGTTTTGGGCTACAGGAGATCTTCGGTAACTTTGTCTCGGGTTTAATCATCCTCTTCGAACGTCCGGTACGCATTGGCGATACGGTAACGATCGGCACCTATTCCGGCACGGTCAGTAAGATTCGTATTCGCGCCACCACTATTACCGATTTTGATCGTAAAGAAGTGATCATTCCGAACAAAGCGTTCGTGACGGAGCGGTTGATTAACTGGTCCCTCTCCGATACCACGACTCGTCTGGTGATCCGGCTTGGCGTGGCCTATGGCTCGGATCTGGAGAAAGTGAAAAGAGTCCTGCTACAGGCGGCGATGGAGCATCCGAAGGTGATGCACGATCCGGAACCTGCCGTATTCTTCACCACCTTTGGCGCCAGCACTCTGGATCATGAACTGCGTCTGTATGTGCGTGAATTGCGCGATCGTAGCCATACGGTGGATGAACTGAACCGCGCGATCGATCGACTGTGCCGTGAAAATGATATCAATATCGCCTTTAACCAGCTTGAGGTGCATCTGCATAACGCGAAGGGCGACGAAGTCACTGAAGTGAAGCGCGATCTCAACGGCGGCGATCTGGCGCCTACGGCAAGCTAAAAGGCGGTGGGCCGCGCGCTTTATGAGTGCGCGCGGCGCCGCTAATGTGAAAGCGTAGAAAGCTCTTCCGGCGTAATGCCGGTGACGCTGGCGATGAGCCCGGGTTCCAGCCCGTTGGCAAGCATTTTGCGGGCAATAGCGCGCGCTTCGGCCTCTCGGCCTTGTGCTAACCCTTGCTCAAGGCCTTTTTGCAGGCCCTTTTGCAACCCTTCCGTTCGGCCTTTTTCTTCCAGCCATTCCGCTATTGTCATCAGTTGTTCCTTATACTGCGGCGCGCCCTGCGCCAGTTGACGAATTAGCGCCCCGGGTTCTGCGGCGTTTCCTGCTTTCAACATATAGTTGATCAACACACTGAGCTGCGTGTCCGTCAAATGATCCTGCGTTAAAAGCGTGATAAGGGGGTCGAGCAGTTCGCTTAAATCGCGTTGACGAATATGTTTTTGCAGGAGCTCTAACATCGCTATCCGCCGATGCTGCAAAAGCTGATTATCCGGCATTATCGTCAGGTCGACCAGCGCAAAATCACGGCTGTATAAGGCCTTCGCCATATCCGGTTTCACAAACATATTATGCCAGTTAAGGCTATAGGGCCACGGGCTTTCCGGACCGTGATAAAAAAGGATTGGCACCACCAGCGGCAAGGTATCATGACCGGCATCCAGATGACGCTGCATGGCGGCAATGGCGTAACGCATCAGGCGAAAAGCCATCAGCCGGTCTGATTTGCTCTGATGTTCAATGAGCGCGTAAACATACCCGGGGCCGTGTTGGGTATGCAGAGAGTAGAGAATATCTGAATAGCGGCTGCGTAAATTGTCTTCAACAAAACTCCCCGACTCCAGCTTCAGTGAATCCAGATCGCAGATTGCAAGAAAGTCTTCTGGCATGTGGAGAGCCAGAAAGTCGCGGGCGACCTCTTTTTGCATCAGCATTTGTCGAAATACCGCATCGTGCGGCGTGGTGGGTAGACGTTCCATGACCCGTCCCTTGTTGCCTGACTGTAGCGACCACTTTGTCAGCGACAACGAGGACAAACCAGGGGGCAATTATTCTGTTTGCGAGTCGTCTTCCGTACTTTTTAACTTGTTTTCATAATCACGCATAACTATTTCCAGCGCGCGTAGCACCGTTCGTGCCGGTAAGCGATTCTCTTCAAGCAGCACAATTAAATCCACGGCCAGTTTGACTTCATCAGGGGCATTTTCAAGCGACATACTTTCTCCAGGATTAACGGGTTAAACGCGCCAGTACGTTTTCTATTTTCTCCAGCGCATGTCGGCAGCGCGCCAGCCGTCCTTCATAGATCTCGACTTCCTTTTGCAGCGTTTGTTGTTCGACAAGGCCGGTCGCCTGCGCCAGACGGATTTTGCGCTCCTGTGTCATCGCCAGTAGTCGACGTTCAAACTCCTGATGCTGTATTCGTCTGCGCTGCCAACGGCCAAGCCCTGGCGCGGCGGCGTCCCACTGGCGCAGCGACCAGGCGGCGGTTTCACGCGATATCGCCTCCAGTTGCGAAGCCAGATGTTCCGCCAGCCAGGCGACTTGCGGCAGTTGCTCATGTTTTACCGCCTGACGCAACGCGGCGAGATTGGCGTCAGCCTCTTCCAGATATCCCTGCAACAGAGTACTGCGGGTACGGAAAAGGTGTCGGTCAAAGCGCGCGCTTAACGTCGCATGTTGCGCCAGCGGCGCGCAGCGTTGGCGTAGCGTCGCCAGCTTCTCTTCCAGCGTCTGTAACAGCATAGCGGTTTTCAATTCAACACCCCGATGAAAATAAGACAGGCTGTGCTACAGTAGCCTTCTGTTTGATAACGATTCGCATTATGCAACGTACTATTTTAATCATCATTGGCTGGCTGGCGGTAGTATTAGGGACATTGGGCGTGGTTTTGCCCCTGTTGCCGACTATGCCGTTCATTTTACTGGCGGCCTGGTGTTTCGCCCGCTCGTCGCCTCGTTTCCATGCCTGGTTGTTATACCGCTCATGGTTTGGCGGTTATCTGCGCCACTGGCAGCGCTATCGGGCCATGCCGCCGGGAGCGAAACCGCGAGCGATCGCGTTGATATTGCTGACCTTTGGTATTTCGCTGTGGCTGGTGAATATGATGTGGGTGCGGGTGCTGCTGTTGGTTATTTTGGCCTGTCTGCTGATTTTTATGTGGCGGATACCGGTGATTGATGAAAAGCAACAAAAGCGCTGAAGCACACGAATCGCTGTTGCAATTGTCGTTCACAGCCAGTAAATTCGACCGTTTTCGAGCACAGGCGCAGGCGGTCAAAGAGTAACCGAGCGTTACCCCTGACTGAAAAGTATTGCGCCGTGAGTAACACCGTACTTAGCAGGCATATATCCATGACCGCGACTGCACAGCAGCTTGAGTTTCTCAAAAACAGCATCAAAAGCATTCAGGATTACCCGAAACCGGGCATTCTTTTCCGTGATGTCACCAGCTTACTGGAAGACCCGAAAGCCTACGCGCTCAGTATTGAACTGTTGGTTGAGCGTTATAAAAATGCGGGTATCACCAAAGTGGTCGGCACCGAAGCGCGTGGCTTCCTGTTTGGCGCGCCGGTTGCGCTTGGGCTGGGCGTTGGTTTTGTTCCGGTACGTAAACCGCGCAAATTACCGCGTGAAACTATTGCCGAGACCTATGAATTAGAGTACGGCACCGATCAGCTGGAAATCCATGTCGACGCGATTAAACCTGGCGACAACGTGCTGGTCGTGGACGATCTGCTGGCGACTGGCGGCACCATTGAGGCGACCGTGAAGCTGATCCGTCGTCTGGGCGGGAAAGTCACCGATGCGGCGTTCATCATCAATTTGTTCGATCTGGGCGGCGAGCAGCGTCTGGAAAAGCAGGGGATTACCTGTTACAGCCTGGTGCCGTTTCCAGGGCATTGATTCAGGCTATCCGCACTGCTATTTTAGCCAGAGAGACAACCTCGCTGTATCGGCGAGGTTGTGTTAGCATTACCCTTCTATGAATCCACCTTCCAGCGTTTCAGAGCCTGCCAATGAGTTATCAGGTCTTAGCCAGAAAATGGCGCCCACAAACCTTTGCTGACGTCGTCGGCCAGGAACATGTGCTGACCGCACTGGCGAACGGCTTGTCGTTAGGGCGCATTCATCACGCATATCTTTTTTCCGGCACGCGCGGCGTCGGTAAAACCTCTATCGCCCGGCTGCTGGCGAAGGGGCTGAACTGCGAAACCGGTATTACCGCGACGCCGTGCGGCGTTTGCGATAACTGTCGGGAAATTGAGCAGGGGCGTTTTGTCGATCTCATTGAGATTGACGCCGCATCGCGTACCAAAGTCGAAGACACCCGCGACCTGCTGGATAACGTCCAGTACGCGCCTGCGCGCGGTCGCTTTAAAGTCTATCTGATCGATGAAGTCCACATGCTGTCGCGCCACAGCTTTAATGCGCTACTTAAAACGCTTGAAGAGCCGCCAGCGCATGTGAAATTTTTACTGGCGACCACCGATCCGCAGAAGCTGCCGGTGACCATTTTGTCGCGCTGCCTACAGTTTCATCTCAAAGCGCTGGATGTTGAACAGATTCGCCATCAGCTTGAGCATATTCTCAATGAGGAACATATCGCTCACGAACCCCGCGCGTTGCAGTTGTTATCACGCGCGGCTGACGGCAGCCTGCGCGATGCATTAAGTCTGACTGACCAGGCGATCGCCAGCGGCGACGGGCAGGTTTCGACGCAGGCGGTAAGCGCCATGCTCGGTACGCTGGACGACGACCAGGCTTTGTCATTAGTCGAGGCGGTGGTTGACGCTAACGGCGAACGCGTCATGTCGCTTATCAACGAGGCGGCGGCGCGCGGTATTGAATGGGAAGCGCTGCTGGTCGAAATGCTTAGCCTGCTGCACCGTATTGCGATGGTGCAACTTTCGCCTGCCGCGTTAGGCAGCGATATGGCGGCTATCGAGCAACGGATGCGCGAACTTGCCCGGACGGTGCCTCCCGGCGATCTTCAGCTCTATTATCAGACGTTGTTGATTGGTCGCAAAGAATTGCCCTGGGCGCCGGACCGGCGGATGGGCGTTGAAATGACGTTACTGCGTGCGCTGGCGTTTCACCCGCGTATGCCCTTGCCGGAGCCTGAAACGCCGCGGCAGTCTTTTGCGCCCGTGGCCCCAACGGCGGTAATGACGCCGCCGCAGGTGCAGCAGCCGTCGGCGCCCGCGCCGCAGACATCGCCAGCGCCGCTGCCGGCGTCTACCAGTCAGGTGCTGGCGGCGCGCAATCAGCTACAGCGCGCGCAGGGAGTAACCAAAACAAAAAAGAGTGAACCGGCAGCCGCATCCCGCGCGCGGCCGGTGAATAACTCTGCGCTGGAGCGGCTGGCCTCGGTTTCGGAGCGCGTACAGGCGCGCCCGGCGCCGTCTGCGCTGGAAACGGCGCCAGTAAAGAAAGAGGCTTATCGCTGGAAGGCCACCACGCCGGTAGTACAAACCAAAGAAGTGGTGGCTACGCCAAAAGCGCTTAAGAAAGCTCTGGAGCATGAAAAAACGCCGGAGCTGGCGGCTAAACTGGCGGCGGAAGCGATTGAGCGCGATCCGTGGGCGGCGCAGGTAAGCCAGCTTTCTTTGCCTAAGCTGGTGGAGCAGGTGGCGCTCAATGCCTGGAAGGAGCAGAACGGCAACGCGGTTTGTCTGCATCTGCGCTCGACGCAGCGGCACCTCAATTCCAGCGGCGCGCAGCAAAAGCTGGCGCAAGCGCTCAGCGATCTGACGGGAACGACGGTTGAACTGACCATCGTTGAAGATGATAATCCCGCGGTGCGTACGCCGCTGGAATGGCGTCAGGCCATTTATGAAGAGAAACTCGCGCAAGCGCGTGAGTCAATTATTGCGGATAATAACATTCAGACGCTGCGTCGATTCTTCGACGCCGAGCTGGATGAAGAGAGTATCCGCCCCATTTGATCGTAAGCCCGGCTTGCGATTGTGAACCATCAAGAGAGAGAGCTTATGTTTGGAAAAGGCGGTCTGGGCAATCTGATGAAACAGGCCCAGCAGATGCAGGAAAAAATGCAGAAAATGCAGGAAGAGATTGCGCAGCTGGAAGTGACCGGCGAATCCGGCGCGGGTCTGGTGAAGGTTACCATCAACGGCGCGCATAACTGCCGCCGCGTGGAAATTGACCCAAGCCTGCTGGAAGATGACAAAGAGATGCTGGAAGATCTGGTCGCTGCGGCCTTCAACGATGCGGCGCGCCGCATTGAAGAGACGCAAAAAGAGAAGATGGCCTCTGTCTCTTCCGGTATGCAACTGCCGCCAGGCTTTAAGATGCCATTCTGATGCAAACCAGTCCGCTGTTAACTCAGCTTATGGAAGCGTTGCGCTGCCTTCCGGGCGTCGGCCCTAAGTCGGCGCAACGGATGGCGTTTACCCTGTTGCAGCGCGATCGCAGCGGCGGAATGCGCCTGGCGCAGGCGCTGACCCGGGCGATGTCGGAAATCGGCCACTGCGCCGACTGCCGCACCTTTACCGAGCAGGATGTTTGTAATATCTGTTCGAACCCGCGGCGTCAGGAAAACGGCCAGATTTGCGTGGTGGAGAGTCCTGCGGATATCTACGCCATTGAGCAGACCGGGCAATTTTCCGGGCGGTATTTCGTGCTGATGGGCCACCTGTCGCCGCTGGACGGCATCGGGCCGGATGATATCGGTCTCGATCGTCTGGAACAGCGGCTGGCGTCAGAAAAAATCAGTGAGCTGATCCTCGCGACCAACCCGACGGTTGAAGGAGAGGCTACCGCGAACTATATTGCCGAGCTGTGCGCGGAGGCCGGCGTCGAAGCCAGTCGTATCGCCCACGGCGTGCCGGTTGGCGGCGAACTGGAGATGGTCGACGGTACGACGCTGTCCCACTCGCTGGCGGGACGCCATAAGATTATTTTCTGAACAAACGGAGGCGGCATTCGCGGCCTCCGCTTGAAATCACACCCGCTTGTCCCCATCTCACCCTCAACGTATTTTTACCATTAAAAATGGCATTGTTGAGGTCTATCCACATGAAAGGACAAGAAACGCGTGGTTTTCAGTCAGAAGTTAAACAGCTTCTGCACCTGATGATCCATTCTCTTTATTCCAATAAAGAAATCTTCCTGCGTGAACTCATCTCTAACGCCTCAGATGCGGCGGACAAGCTGCGTTTCCGCGCTCTGTCAAACCCGGACCTGTATGAAGGAGATGGCGAGCTGCATGTGCGCGTCTCTTTCGATAAAGATAAGCGTACGTTGACCATTGCCGATAACGGCGTGGGGATGAATCGTGATGAGGTGATTGACCACTTAGGCACCATTGCCAAGTCCGGCACCAAATCTTTCCTCGAATCAATGGGGTCCGATCAGGCGAAAGATAGCCAGCTCATTGGTCAGTTTGGCGTAGGCTTCTACTCCGCGTTTATTGTGGCCGATAAAGTGACCGTACGTACTCGTGCGGCAGGCGACAAGCCGGAAAATGGCGTGTTCTGGGAATCGGCAGGCGAAGGCGAATACACCGTTGCCGATATCACCAAAAATGACCGTGGTACGGAAATCACCTTACACCTGCGTGAAGGCGAAGATGAATTCCTCGATGACTGGCGCGTACGCTCAATTATCAGTAAATATTCCGATCACATCGCATTGCCGGTAGAGATTGAAAAACGGGAAGAAAAAGACGGCGAAACCGTGATTTCCTGGGAGAAAATCAACAAGGCTCAGGCGTTGTGGACCCGCAACAAGTCGGAAATTAAAGACGACGAGTACAACGAGTTTTACAAGCACATCGCGCATGATTTCACCGATCCGCTGACCTGGAGCCACAACCGCGTGGAAGGTAAGCAGGAGTACACCAGCCTGCTGTATATCCCGTCGCAGGCGCCGTGGGATCTGTGGAACCGCGATCACAAACATGGTCTGAAGCTGTACGTACAGCGCGTGTTCATTATGGACGATGCCGAGCAGTTCATGCCGAACTATCTGCGTTTCGTGCGCGGCCTGATTGATTCTAATGACCTGCCGTTGAACGTCTCCCGTGAAATCCTGCAGGACAGCACAGTAACGCGTAATCTGCGCAGCGCCCTAACCAAACGCGTTCTGCAAATGCTGGAAAAACTGGCGAAAGACGACGCGGAAAAATACCAAACCTTCTGGAAACAGTTCGGTCTGGTGCTGAAAGAAGGCCCGGCGGAAGATCACGCCAACCAGGAAGCGATCGCTAAACTGTTGCGCTTTGCCTCCACCCATACCGACTCTTCCGCCCAGACCGTGTCGCTGGAAGATTACGTCTCCCGGATGAAAGAAGGGCAGGAAAAAATCTACTACATCACCGCAGACAGCTATGCGGCGGCGAAAAACAGCCCGCACCTGGAACTGCTGCGTAAGAAAGGCATCGAAGTGCTGCTGCTCTCCGATCGCATCGACGAGTGGATGATGAACTACCTGACCGAGTTTGACGGTAAAGCATTCCAGTCGGTCGCTAAAGCCGATGAGTCCATCGAAAAACTGGCGGATGAAGTCGACGAAAACGCGAAAGAAGCGGAAAAGGCGCTTGAGCCGTTCGTGGAGCGTGTCAAAACCCTGCTGGGCGATCGCGTGAAAGAGGTGCGTCTGACGCATCGTTTAACCGACACGCCGGCGATTGTCACCACCGATGCGGATGAAATGAGCACCCAGATGGCGAAACTGTTCGCCGCGGCCGGTCAGTCCGTGCCGGAAGTGAAATACATCTTTGAGCTCAACCCGGATCATGTGCTGGTCAAACGCACTGCCGATACCGAGGATGAAGCGCAGTTTAAAGAGTGGGTCGAGCTGCTGCTGGATCAGGCGCTGTTCGCTGAACGCGGTACGCTGGAAGATCCGAACCAGTTTATCCGCCGTATGAACCAGTTGCTGGTGTCCTGATAACGCTCATCTGATTGCCGGATAGCGACGCGAAGCATCTTATCCGGCCTACGGGCGAGTACTGTTTTGTGACTGCCGGATGGCGACGTGAAACGTTTTATCCGGCCTACGGACGGGTACTGTTTTGTGACTGCCGGATGGCGACGCGAAGCGTCTTATCCGGCCTACGGCGAGTACTGTTTGTAGGCCGGATAAGCGCCAGCGCCATCCGGCATTTTTTATAATACCTTCTCTTTTCTGGATTTCTCTTCGTTAACCGTTTCAGCATCAGGCGGCTTCCTTGAGCGAAATGCGTGATGGTGGTATCGTTTAGCGCTTTTTAAAAAATATCGACAACCTTTGAGGGGATTTTCGTAATGCGTATTATTCTGCTTGGCGCTCCGGGCGCGGGTAAAGGAACTCAGGCTCAGTTCATCATGGAGAAATATGGTATTCCGCAAATCTCCACTGGCGATATGCTGCGCGCCGCAGTGAAATCAGGCTCCGAGTTGGGCAAACAGGCGAAAGATATCATGGACGCCGGTAAACTGGTGACCGATGAACTGGTGATTGCGCTGGTTAAAGAGCGTATCGCCCAGGAAGACTGCCGTAACGGTTTTCTGCTGGACGGTTTCCCGCGCACGATCCCGCAGGCTGACGCGATGAAAGAAGCGGGTATTGTGGTGGATTACGTGCTGGAATTCGACGTACCGGACGAACTGATCGTTGACCGTATTGTGGGTCGTCGCGTGCACGCCGCCTCTGGCCGCGTTTACCACGTTAAGTTTAATCCGCCGAAAGTAGAAGGCAAAGATGACGTCACCGGTGAAGATCTGACCACCCGTAAAGACGATCAGGAAGAGACCGTTCGCAAACGTCTGGTGGAATATCATCAGATGACCGCGCCGCTGATTGGCTACTACCAGAAAGAAGCGGAAGCGGGCAACACCAAATACGCTAAAGTTGACGGTACGCAGGCCGTTGCCGACGTGCGCGCAGCGCTGGAAAAAATCCTCGGTTAATTTTTTCGCGTAGTGAACCGCTTATCAGGCCTGCCATTATCCCGCAGGCCTGATAAGCGTAGCGCCATCAGGCAATCGGTGTCGGATGGCGGCCTGAACGCCTTATCCGGCCTACTGGCATCGTTAGCGCCATTCGGCAAATTCTCGTCTTACCTCTCGCAGCAATTAGTTCTTCTTTATCGCTTTTCCGCTACAATTATCAACAATTTGAATAGATAAGAGGCGGCAATGCGTCAGACGAAAACCGGTATCCTGCTGGCTAACCTTGGCACGCCAGATGCCCCAACTCCTGAAGCGGTAAAGCGCTACCTGAAACAATTTTTAAGCGACAGACGCGTGGTGGATACTCCTCGTCTGCTGTGGTGGCCGCTGCTGCGTGGCGTTATTTTACCGCTGCGTTCGCCGCGCGTCGCGAAACTCTATCAATCTATCTGGATGGATGGCGGTTCGCCGCTCATGGTATATAGCCGCGAACAGCAACAGGCGCTGGCCGCGCGGTTGCCAGATACGCCCGTCGCGCTGGGGATGAGCTACGGCTCGCCCTCGCTGGAAAGCGCTGTCGATGAACTGTTAGCAAGCGACGTCGACCATATCGTCGTGCTGCCGTTGTACCCGCAATACTCTTGCTCAACGGTGGGCGCAGTCTGGGACGAACTGGGGCGGATACTGGCGCGTAAACGCCGTATTCCCGGTATCTCATTTATTCGCGATTACGCGGATGACGGCGCTTATATCGATGCGCTGGCGAAAAGCGCGCGTGAGTCGTTCGCCAGGCACGGCGAGCCCGATGTGCTTCTGCTCTCCTATCACGGCATTCCACAACGTTATGCGGATGAAGGCGATGACTACCCGCAGCGCTGTCGCGATACCACGCGTGAACTGGTTTCCGCATTGGGGCTGCCGCCGGAAAAGGTAATGATGACGTTCCAGTCGCGCTTTGGCCGTGAACCGTGGCTGACGCCGTACACCGATGAAACGCTAAAAATGTTGGGTGAAAAGGGGACTGGCCATATTCAGGTTATGTGTCCGGGATTTGCCGCGGATTGTCTGGAGACGCTGGAAGAGATAGCGGAACAGAACCGCGAGATTTTCCTTGAAGCGGGCGGTAAAAAATATGCGTACATTCCGGCGCTGAACGCGACGCCGGAACATATTGATATGATGCTGAAACTCACGGCGCCGTACTGTTAACGCGGCGTCTTCATCCTCGCCATAAAGAAGCGTGCGCCGTCCTGCAAGGCATCGTCGGCGATTGTCATCATTCGCGAATAGTGCAGGAAGGCGTGCAGTGTGCCGGGATACATTTTGTATTCGCAGGGCTGCTGGTGCGCCTGTAATGTCTGGTGCAGCAAGCGGCTGTCATCAATGAGCGGATCAAACTCCGCGCTGGCAATAAAGCAGGGCGGCACATCGCGCGTGAGATCGTTATTAAACAGACAATACCAGGGCGATTCCCGATCTTCATCGTTACGCAGATAGGCCTTTTCGTACATGTCCAGATCTTCACGCGTCAGGCCGTCCCACGCGCCGCCGAACAGACGGCGGCTTACCGAGTCCTGCAACCCATACAACCCATACCACAACAGAATCGCGATAACGTTACCGCAGCGAATGTGCTTATCACGTAACCAGAGCGCGCTGGCAAGCGCCAGCATGGCGCCTGCGGAATCCCCGGCGAAACCGATTTTCTCCACGTTGAGCGAGTATTCATCGGCATGTTGAGAGAAGTAGCTGCATACCGCGACGGTTTCTTCAATGGCCTGCGGATAACGCGCTTGCGGCGACAGCGAATAATCAATGCCGATCACGGTGCAGCCGGTATAACGCGCCAGCAGACGCATTATCCGGTCATGCGTATCCAGGTTACCGAGGATAAATCCGCCGCCGTGCAGATAGTATAAAGTGGCCTGACTGGTCGGCTGCGGCAAGTAGAGCCGGGTTGTTACATCGCCATAAGGCGTAGGGACGGCACAGGTCCGGGTGGTCATGGACGGCGCGTCGGCATTCCAGAAACGGCGCTCAAGAAGATAATACTGACGCTGGGTCTCAATATCGCCATCGGCAGGCCAGGGGGGAAGGCCTGGTTGCTGGAAGTTTACGACGGCTGTCATTTCGTCAGATAGTCGGGTGAGTACGGGAATTTTATTTTCCGGCTTCATAAAACGCTCCTTGTGAAAGTGAACCATTGTAAAAAACGCGGCTGGAGAAACTGCGATCTCGTCGTCCGATATTGAAACGCCATCGTCCGTCGCGCGCAGCAGGGGGAATGTGCTACCATGCAGCGCTCCGTTATTCATCCGTAAGCACAATCATGAAATTTCCCGGTAAACGTAAATCCAAACACTATTTTCCCGTCAATGCGCGTGACCCGTTGTTGCAACAAATTCAGCCAGAACAGGAAACCAACGCCTCCTGGGTCGTCGGTATCGACCAGACGTTGGTGGATATTGAGGCGAAAGTGGATGACGATTTTATTACACGCTATGGATTAAGCGCCGGGCATTCTCTGGTGATAGAAGACGAGGTGGCGGAGAAGCTGTATCAGGAACTGACGCGGGAAAATCTGATCACCCATCAGTTTGCTGGCGGCACCATAGGCAATACGATGCACAATTACTCGGTACTGGCGGATGACCGTTCGGTGTTACTGGGCGTGATGTGCAGCAACATTGAGATTGGCAGCTACGCTTATCGCTACCTGTGTAATACTTCCAGCCGTACCGACCTGAATTATCTGCAAGCGGTAGATGGCCCGATTGGCCGCTGTTTCACGCTGATTGGCGAATCCGGCGAGCGTACCTTCGCTATCAGCCCCGGCCATATGAATCAGCTACGGGCGGAAAGTATTCCGGAAGCGGTGATCGCTGGCGCTTCCGCGCTGGTGTTGACCTCATATCTGGTGCGCTGTAAGCCTGGCGAACCGATGCCTGACGCGACGATGAAAGCGATCGAATACGCGAAAAAGCATAACGTGCCGGTTGTCATGACGCTGGGCACCAAATTTGTGATCGCCGATAATCCGCAGTGGTGGCAGGCGTTTCTCAAAGAGAATGTCTCGATTCTGGCAATGAATGAAGAAGAAGCGGAAGCGCTGACCGGCGAAAACGACCCGCTGCTGGCGGCGGATAAGGCGCTGGACTGGGTCGACCTGGTGTTATGCACCGCCGGGCCGATAGGGTTATATATGGCAGGCTTCACCGAAGAGGAAGCAAAACGTAAAACCCAGCATCCGCTGCTGCCGGGGGCTATTGCTGAATTTAACCAGTATGAATTTAGCCGGGCAATGCGCCATAAAGATTGTATTAATCCGCTACGCGTTTATTCGCATATTGCGCCGTATATGGGCGGGCCGGAAAAAATCATGAACACCAACGGCGCGGGCGATGGCGCGCTGGCGGCGCTGCTGCACGATATTACGGCGAACAGTTACCATCGTAGCAACGTACCGAACTCCAGTAAGCACAAATTCACCTGGCTGACCTATTCGTCGCTGGCGCAGGTGTGTAAATATGCTAACCGTGTCAGTTATCAGGTACTGAACCAGCATTCTCCGCGTCTGACACGCGGGCTGCCGGAGCGTGAGGACAGCCTGGAAGAGTCGTACTGGGATCGCTAATCTGGCTTGCCCGATGGCGCTGTGCGCATCGGGCCGTCCGGCAAACCCTTAACTGGCGACGACTTCACCTGCGGGCGGCGTTTCAAGCAGTTCCAACATCGCCCGGGCAATTTCTCGCTCGCCCATCACTACCTGATTGGCTCCTCGCTCGGTAATATATTTCACTTCATCATCATAGTGCGCGCGGGCGATTATCTCGATATCAGGACTTTTTTCCCGCGCTGAGGCGACAATCTCGCCGGCTTCGTAACCGTTGGGGATGGTCAATAATAGCCAGCGGGCGCAGTCCAGATGCGCCAGATTCATGATTTCTTCGTTAGCGGCGTTGCCCAGCACGGCGCGAATCCCGCGTTCGCGCAGCTCATCCACGCGGGTACGGGACGTTTCGATAACCACCAGCGGAATCCCCGCCGCCAGTAATTTTTCTCCCAGCAGACTGCCTACGCGGCCAAAACCCACCAGCAGGGCATGATTACAGATATCCACCGGAATTTGCTTCTCTTCTTCGATAGCCTCTTCCAGAGTTTGCTCTTCCAGCGTTTCGGTTTTCGCCAGATACTTCTCCAGCAGGGTAAACAGTACGGGATTAAGCATAATCGACAAAATAGCGCCTGCCAGCACCAGGTTCTGTCCCGCTTGCGGCAGCAGATTGAGCGCCATGCCGAGTCCGGCGAGAATAAAGGCGAACTCGCCGATTTGCGCCAGGCTGGCGGCAATGGTCAGCGCGGTTCGCGGCGAGTGGCCGAACATACGCACCAGGAAAAACGCAGCGATCGATTTACCAAAGACGATAATGGCAAGCGTCGCCAACACCGCCAGCGGCTGTTGAATCAAGACTAACGGATCGAACAACATGCCGACGGAAACAAAAAACAGGACGGCAAAGGCGTCGCGCAGCGGCAACGTATCGTGCGCCGCCCGGTGACTCAGTTCCGACTCATTAAGTACCATTCCAGCGAAGAACGCGCCCAGCGCAAAAGAGACGTCAAACAGTTCTACCGCGCCAAACGCAATGCCTAACGCCAGCGCCAGTACGGAAAGGGTAAATAATTCGCGCGAGCCGGTGGCGGCGCTGCGGGCCATAATCCACGGCACCAGGCGGCGTCCGACCAGCATCATGATGGCGATAAACGCCACCACTTTACCAATGGTTATCCCCATATCGACTGCCAGCGAGGCTATGCCGACATCGCCTTTTTCCACCATGCCGGCAACGGCGGGCAGCAAGACCAGCGTCAGCACCATCACCAGATCTTCGACAATCAGCCAGCCGATGGCGATTTGCCCGCGCTGGCTATCAAGGAGTTGTCGCTCCTCAAGCGCGCGCAGCAGGACGACGGTACTGGCGGTAGACAGACAGAGCCCAAAAACGATGCCGGTCATTAATGACCATCCCAGCACGGCGGAAAGCGCCATACCCAGCAGCGTCGCCACCGCTATCTGAGCGACAGCGCCGGGAATGGCGATAGACTTTACCGCCATCAAATCCTTCAGCGAAAAATGCAGCCCGACGCCGAACATCAATAGAATCACGCCGAGCTCCGCCAGCTCCGGCGCCAGTTTGGTATCCGCAACAAAACCCGGGGTAAAAGGTCCCGCCAGAACGCCCGCTAACAGATATCCCACCAGTGGAGAAATACGCAATTTGTTGGCAATCATGCCGAGAATAAAAGCGAGCACAAGGCCGCCGACAATGGTGGTGATAAGCGGGGTAGCGTGATGCATTCCGTCTCCTTTGGTTGCTGGACTCCAAAACTCCGGGTAATAGTTTATGACAATTTCAATCAGGATGTTTATAAAAAATGGTTGTGTTTTATAAAAAGATACGATCTGAAGGTAAAAAGAGCACGGAACGGAAAAGGGATAAGTATGGGATAGGCAAAGCATGATGGCATCGGGATGTACAGGCGGTTAAAGCGTACCTTTAACCGCCATAAAATCACGCTTTATGTCGATTATCAGGTAAGAATATGGTCAGTATCCCCAGAAGCGGCAGGAAAGCACATATTTTATAAACTAAATAGATACTGGTATGGTCGGCAATCAGCCCCAGCACCGCTGCGCCCAGGCCTCCCATCCCGAATGCAAACCCGAAAAACAGGCCGGAAACCATACCGATGCGTCCTGGCAGCAGCTCCTGGGCATACACCAGAATGGCGGAAAACGCCGACGCGAGAATAAAGCCGATAATCACCGTTAAAATCCCCGTCCAGTACAGCGTGGCGTAGGGTAAAACAAGGGTAAACGGCGCGACGCCGAGAATAGAGCCCCAAATCACATATTTCCTGCCGATTTTATCGCCCACCGGCCCGCCGATTACCGTCCCGGCAGCCACCGCAAACAGGAAGGCAAACAGATGGAGCTGCGCGTTTTGTATTGATAATCCGAATTTTTGCATCAGATAAAAGGTGTAGTAGCTACTGATGCTCGCCATATAGAAATATTTCGAGAAAATGAGTAGCAATAATACGCTGACCGCCAGCACGACTTTATTGCGCGGCAGCGGGTTAGCGATTATCGCTTTTGGCTTGCCTTTCGCTATCCGGTGCTGGGCTGCATACCAGCGGCTGATCTGCGCCAGCACCACGATCGCCAGCAGCGCAGCCAGCACAAACCAGGCGACATTCCCTTTGCCATAGGGCGCGATAATCACGGCGGCCAGCAGCGGACCCAACGAACTGCCGAAGTTACCGCCGACCTGGAAGATAGACTGCGCCAGACCATGACGTCCGCCGGAGGCCATGCGCGCCACGCGGGACGATTCCGGGTGAAAAACGGACGAGCCGGTACCCACCAGCGCCGCAGCGAGCAATACGCCGCCAAAACTTCCCGCCATTGCCAGCAGTACCAGCCCGCTCAGGGTAAAACACATGCCGACAGGCAGCGACCACGGCATGGGATATTTATCCGTCCAGTAGCCGACGACCGGTTGCAGCAGCGATGAGGCGAGCTGGAACGTCAGGGTGATCAAACCTATCTGGACGAAAGTCAGCGAAAACTCCGCCTGCAACAGGGGATAAATGGCTAAGATTAGCGACTGGATCATATCGTTCAGCAGATGGGAAAGACTGATCGCGCCCAAAATACCAAACGAAGTACGTGCTTTAGCGGCCGCTGCGGGCGCGCCGGCTAACGGCTGGGTTGGTTCACTCATGGCCATAGAAAGTCACTTAAATTTTATGCGATGTTGGAGATAGTAGGATGTGTAATTATTACTTGCCTAACATACCTGTGAAATGTGTTTGAAGGAAGTCTCAATTCTGAAAACATATTTGTCTATTATTGCAAGGAAAGGTAATTTCTGCGGTTGATATTGAGTCAGGGAGAGAAAGATGAAATTTTTGAAACGGGGTGTGGCGCTGGCGTTACTGGCGGCGTTCGCGCTGACGACTCAGCCTGCACAGGCTTACGAAAAAGATAAAACCTATAAAATTACTATCCTGCATACCAACGATCACCACGGTCACTTCTGGCGCAGCGAATATGGCGAATATGGTCTGGCGGCGCAAAAAACGCTGGTGGACAGTATCCGTAAAGAGGTGGCGCAAGAGGGGGGAAGCGTCCTGTTGTTATCCGGCGGCGACATTAATACCGGGGTGCCGGAATCCGATCTCCAGGATGCGGAGCCCGATTTCCGCGGGATGAATCTGATTGGCTACGACGCTATGGCCGTCGGTAATCATGAATTTGATAATCCGCTCACCGTATTGCGCCAGCAGGAAAAGTGGGCGAAGTTTCCCTTTCTTTCCGCCAATATTTATCAAAAAAGTACCGGCGAGCGTCTGTTTAAGCCGTGGGCTATTTTTACACGCCAGGATATAAAAATCGCGGTAATCGGCTTAACCACCGATGACACGGCGAAAATAGGCAACTCGGAATATTTCACCGATATTGAGTTTCGTAAACCTGCTGAAGAAGCAAAGGTGGTGATTCAGGAACTTAATATGAATGAAAAACCGGACGTGATTATCGCGACCACGCATATGGGGCATTATGACAACGGCGATCACGGTTCGAACGCGCCGGGCGACGTTGAGATGGCGCGTAGCCTGCCTGCCGGTTCGTTGGCGATGATTGTGGGCGGTCACTCACAAGACCCGGTATGCATGGCGTCGGAAAATAAAAAACAGGTGAATTACGTACCGGGAACGCCCTGCGCGCCGGATAAGCAAAATGGCATCTGGATCGTGCAGGCGCATGAGTGGGGTAAATATGTGGGCCGCGCGGATTTCGAATTCCGTAACGGCGAGATGAAAATGGTTAACTACCAGCTTATTCCGGTAAATCTCAAGAAAAAAGTGACCTGGGATAACGGGAAAAGCGAGCGTGTACTTTACACGCCGGAAATCGCCGAAAATCCGCAAATGCTCTCGTTATTAACGCCGTTCCAGAATAAAGGTAAAGCGCAACTGGAGGTGAAAATTGGTAGCGTGAATGGCCTTCTTGAAGGCGATCGCAGTAAGGTCAGATTTGTCCAGACCAATATGGGACGGGTGATTCTGGCTGCGCAGATCGCGCGCACCGGCGCCGATTTTGGCGTGATGAGCGGCGGCGGTATTCGCGACTCGATTGAGGCGGGAGATATTACCTATAAAAGCGTGCTCAAGGTACAGCCGTTCGGCAATATTGTGGTGTATGCCGATATGAGCGGCAAAGAGGTGGTTGATTATCTCACCGCCGTAGCGCAGATGAAACCGGACTCCGGCGCCTATCCACAGTTCGCCAATGTGAGCTTTGTCGCCAAAGAGGGCAAGCTCACCGATCTGAAAATCAAAGGCGAGCCTGTTGATCCGGCTAAAACCTATCGC
Organism: Salmonella sp. SAL04202; assembly: GCF_046550775.1. Classification (NCBI taxonomy): domain Bacteria; kingdom Pseudomonadati; phylum Pseudomonadota; class Gammaproteobacteria; order Enterobacterales; family Enterobacteriaceae; genus Salmonella; species Salmonella sp. SAL04202. The sequence continues at coordinate 238,203 of NZ_JBGDXK010000001.1, forward strand.
ATGGCGACGCTGAGTTTCAACGCCACGGGCGGCGATGGTTATCCGCGCATCGATAACAAACCGGGATACGTGAATACCGGGTTTATTGACGCGGAAGTGCTGAAAGAGTTTATTCAGCAGAATTCACCGCTGGATGCGGCGGCGTTTACGCCAAAAGGCGAGGTGAGCTGGCTGTAGCGGTACGGATAGCCATCACTGCCTGATGGCGCGCAGCCTTAAGGCCTACGGATTATGTCTGCTGTAGGCCGGATAAGGCGTTTGCGCCGCTATCCGGCAATGTATTTTACGCAGGCTTAATCCCGACGCGCGATATCAGCGAATTTAGCACCCAGTATGGCGGCCAAATCGTCAGCCGCCAGTTCAATATCCAGCCCGCGTTTACCACCGGAAACATAAATAGTGGCAAACGTGCGGGCAGGCGCGTCAATCAGCGTGGGCAGCCGTTTCTTCTGTCCCAGCGGACTGATCCCGCCGACCAGATATCCCGTGGTGCGTTGCGCCACCATCGGGTCGGCCATATCGACCTTTTTCGCGCCCAGAGCTTTGGCGACTTTTTTCAAATCCAGCTGCCCGGCTACAGGCGTCACGGCGACGGCCAGTTGCTTCATATCGCCATTCACGGCGACCAAAAGCGTTTTATACACCTGATCGGCGTTTAGCCCGAGCTTACGCACCACTTCATCGCCAAAGTTAGTTTCATTCGGATCGTGATCGTAGGTGTGAATGTTAAACGGAATCTTGTTTTTTTCGAGTAACTTAACTGCGGGTGTCATAACGTTCCTTCTTACTACAGACGTGATTTGCCATCAGCATACGCCCGAAAGCGGACTAAAAAATAGTATAATCTTGTGCATTAGGTCTTGGCAGTTGCGGCAACTTTGAGCGACAATCTGAAGATCCGAAGCGAAAGCGTCGGGATAATAATAACGATGAAATTCCTCTTTGACGGGCCAATAGCGATATTGGCCATTTTTTTATTTCAATATTTGCGGTAGGTTGCCTTCGCCGTACAGATGTAGCGCCCCTACGGCTACCACGTAGCGTCCCGGCGGCAGTGCCAGCAGCGCGTCGCGCCAGGCTTCATTGCGTTTTACCATCAGTACATCATACAGCGGTTGGCTAAACGTTCTGGGGAGCGAAGCGCCGACGCTGGTCGGCGGCTGTTCAAGCCACCAGCCGATCATCACCTGCAAAAGCCGTGCGTTGGTGTGCCAGTGTGTCAGCGTGTCGTCGAGCAGCGCCATCCCGCCATCGGGCAGATCGCAGAGTAGTTCGAGCTGGTGTTTCGCCCCTTCCAGCTCTTGCACCGGCAGTGACATTTCGCGGGCAGCCTGTAATAGCTGATAATCAATGCCATAGTCCGGACGCAATCCCAGCCGTTGCGCCTGCGTGGCCTGTAGCACCATAGCTATCTGCCATAAAGGTTGATTATCAAAATGGATCAGCGGCATACCCAACTCGCTGACCCGTTTTTCCAGTGCGCTTAGCTGCCCGGCGCTGAGACGTTCGACCAACGGCGGGCATTTGGGGAGATTGCTGAATGGCGTTTCGTTACCAGAAATATCCGCTTCAACGACCAGCGCGTCGGCCTGGCGTAGCTTTTTCACCAGCTTTGCTGGAAGAGGAGCCATATCGCGCGTCCCCATATGAATACTGCCAACCAGATGCAGATGACGACCGCCGGGCAGGGAGAGATCGATAGCAGGCCAACTATTTGGGGTACCACGCAGCGCGCGCCATAAACGTTTAAGTTGATTTAATAACTCCATACGCGCTCCCTTTGAAAAAGCTCATGCTAGCGCGTTGGAGAAAAGGGCGCAATGCGCCCTGACGGGACGTCAACGATCGGTCGGGTTATTCGCTGCCGTCGAGATAGGCCGTTCTGGCGATGGTCATTTCAAGCTGGCATTTATAAATACTGATGCGCTTTTCAGCGGGTATGGCCTCGGATTTGGCATCGCTAAGTTTGCCGCACTGCTGCTCTTTTTTTGTCACCCAGACTCGCTGCTCTTGTTTTAATGCCGTTCGGGCAGAAGTGGGTAGCGATTTCCAGACCTGATTAAGCTCGCGATCTCTACTCTCAAATTTCTTTGCTGCGATTTCAATCAGTGAGTTATTTTTTTTCTTTATAATGCTATCACCAGATACCGTCATTCTTGCCATTACATAAATAGACCGCGCCAATTTATCGGTTTTTTGCACAGGGGTGACAACAATATCTTTGTTGTTGTCTGCTAGCTGAATATTGTAGTTAACCTGTTTCCAGGTCACCGTATTGTTTATTACTTGTCCATCCCCTTGTGAAATATAGAATAGAGTGTTTGGTAAGTCTTTCATTAATTTAAATAATGGCTGAGGAATACCCATGGCGACGGTAGCCGAGCAAGTTCGTAAGTTGGCATTTTCTGGTTGAGGGTTCTGCGTGATTACATCACTGAATTGAACAGGAATAGCCCGGAGTTGTTGCTCGTATTGAGTTTGGGGGATATCGAAGAAAAGCGTGGAGGGCTCTTTAATATAGTCTTGCTGTAAACGACCTAATGCTTCATTGTAAATCCATTCTTTTGCCGCCGTGACTGCATTATCGTTGCCACATTTTAACTCTGGAGTGGAATCAAATAACCCTGCATAACTGACGGCGGGAGAAAGCAGGAAAAGAAGCGTAACTGCTTTTCTAAACATAAATAACACATCCTTATGATTCAAAAAAACATTATAAAATGTTGATTTTTATTTTTCTACAGGATGTGCGGTTAAATTTTTATATATTGATACGGTAAATTACTGATGGCTTAATAATATATCAGGCAGCTGATGCTGCCTGATATAGCGTTTTTACGCTTTCGGTTTAAAGCGCAATAGCCGGTTGGCATTGCTTACGACGGTAATGGAAGACAGCGCCATTGCCGCGCCCGCTACTACCGGGTTTAACAAGGTACCGGTAAACGGCCACAGAATACCGGCGGCCACCGGGATACCAATGCTGTTGTAGATAAATGCGCCAAGCAGGTTTTGCTTCATATTGCGCAACGTCGCGCGCGAAATGGCCAGCGCATCCGCCACGCCCATCAGACTATGGCGCATCAGCGTAATCGCCGCGGTTTCAATCGCCACATCGCTGCCGCCGCCCATCGCGATACCGACGTCCGCCTGCGCCAGCGCGGGCGCATCGTTGATACCATCGCCGACCATCGCAACCTGACGACCCTGGCTTTGCAGACGTTTAATCGCATCGGCTTTGCCATCCGGCAGAACGCCCGCAATCACTTCATCAATGCCCGCTTCTTTGGCAATCGCGTTAGCCGTCGTTGGGTTATCCCCGGTGAGCATTACCAGACGGTATCCGGCGTTGTGCAGGCGTTCAAGCGCGGCAATACTATCGCTGCGCAATGGATCGCGTACCGCCAGTAACGCCGCCGCTTTACCGTCAATCGCCAGCAGGACCGGAGTCGAGCCTTGCGAGGCCTGCGCGGTGATTTCCGCCGTCATATCATCCGTGGCGACGTGCTGTTCGTTCAGCAACGCCTGGTTCCCCAGAAGCAGTTGATGACCTTCCGCTTCACCGCTGACGCCCAGTCCGCGCAGAGTTCTGAAACCGTTCACCTGCGGCAGTTTATCATCGCCGGCTTTTTCCAGAATCGCATGGGCCAGCGGGTGGCTGGAGCCTTGTTCGAGCGCGGCAGCCAGACGTAATGCCTGAGCTTCCTCAACGCCGTTAAAGGTTTTTATCGCCACCACTTGCGGCTTGCCTTCCGTCAGCGTCCCGGTTTTATCAAAAACGAGGGTATCCAACGTACTGGCGCGTTGCAGGGCATCGGCGTCGCGTACCAGCACGCCGAATTCGGCAGCGCGGCCTACGCCGGAAATAATCGACATTGGCGTCGCCAGGCCTAATGCGCAAGGGCAGGCGATAATCAGTACGGTGGTGGCGATGACCAGCGTATAAACAATTTGCGGTGCCGGACCAAAGAAATACCAGATAGCGGCGCTGAACAGCGCAATGGCCACGACGACGGGAACGAATACCGCGGAGATTTTATCGGCCAGTTGGCCAATTTCCGGTTTACTGCTCTGCGCCTGGCGTACCATGCGAATAATGCGTGACAGCGTGGTATGACTGCCCACCGCGCTGGCGCGGAACAGGACGCTGCCGTCCTGGACGACGGTGCCGGCATGAACGCTGTCGCCTTCGCCTTTTTGCTGCGGAATAGGTTCGCCGGTCAGCATGGCTTCATCAAGCCACGCTTCGCCCTGGGTAATTTCGCCATCCACCGGCACGCGATCGCCGGTAGTGAGCCGCAGCAGCATCCCAGGCTGAACGTCCGCCAGCGGGACGCTTTTTTCGCCGTCTTCTGTCACGACGCGTGCGGTGGGCGGGGTGAGATCGAGTAATTTTTCCAGCGCTTTTGAGGAACGCTGACGGGCGCGCGCTTCCAGCATGTGTCCGAGATTAATCAGACCGATAATCATCGCGCTGGCTTCGTAATAGAGGTGCCGCGCTTCCATCGGGAACCACTGCGGCCACAGGTTGACGCTCATGGAGTAGAGCCAGGCGACCCCGGTGCCGAGCGCCACCAGCGTATCCATCGTCGCCGTGCCGTTCAGCAGGCTTTTCCACGCGTTACGGTAAAAGTGACCGCCCGCAAAGACCATCACCGCAAGCGTGATCAGGCCAATAGCCAGCCACAGGCTGCGGTTGTCGCCGGTCACCATCATGTTATCGCCGATCATCCCCCAGACCATGACCGGTATACCGACCGCCAGGGCGACGATGGCCTGCCAGCGAAAACGTTTCATGGTGGCGATGGCGGTTTCCTGCTGGCGCTCGCGGCGTTTGATGTCATCTTCAATCGCTTCTGCGCCGTAGCCGGCTTTTTCCACCGCCTGCACTAAATCAGCGGCGGACGCGCTGCCCATCACCAGCGCAGTGCGTTCCGCCAGGTTTACCCGTGCCTGCGTGACGCCCGGTACGCTTTGTAGCGCATGTTGTACGCGGGTGACACAACTGGCGCAGCTCATGCCGCTTAACAGCAACTGTTGGCTTTCTTCATCGGCCGTCGCTACCGGAAGCTCATGAGGAACCGCTGCCAGTGCTTCCGACGGGATTGATGACTCCGTCAGCGGTTTAGCCTTTGGGTGGCTTAACGTCGCGCCATACCCGGCTTGTTTGATGGTTTCAATTAACGCGTCCGCACTGGCGGTACCGGTAACGTGCGCTTCGGTTACGGTAACGTCCGCCAGCTCAACATCCGGACGTTGTTCAAGACTTTCTTTCACGCGTTTAACGCAATGACCGCAGGACAAACCGTCCAGGGTCAGGTCGATAGTTTGAGACATAGTAAAAACTCCTTTATGATTGGTCATCAATTCATTGACCTTAGTAATCGTAGTGACTCACTGTGATAAAGGTTAAACCTTCCAGCAAGGTTAAGGTCAAGGGGGAAATATGAATATTAGCGATGTGGCGAAAAAAACCGGTTTAACCAGCAAAGCCATTCGGTTTTATGAAGAGAAAGGGCTGGTGACGCCGCCATTACGTAGCGAAAATGGTTATCGCACCTACACGCAGAAGCATTTAAACGAGCTGACGTTGCTGCGACAGGCGAGGCAGGTGGGGTTTAATCTGGAAGAGTGTGGCGAACTGGTCAATCTGTTTAACGATCCGCGACGCCATAGCGCAGATGTGAAAAAGCGGACGCTGGAAAAGGTCGCGGAGATCGAACGCCATATCAGCGAGCTGCAATCAATGCGCGATCAACTGTTGGCGCTGGCGGAGAGTTGTCCCGGCGATGACAGCGCCGACTGCCCGATTATTGATAATCTTTCCGGCTGCTGTCATCACAAGGCGCAAAAGCCACGTTGATTAAACGGCACGAATGCGTAAGGTGATGCCTTCCACGGCGATCACTTCGACATGCGTACCTGCGCGCAGGTCTTCGTCAGCGCATACCGGCCACGAGCTGTCGCCGACACGCATATGACCCCGTCCGTTCACTAACGCGGCATCAAGCATAAACCGGCGGCCTACCAGTTGTTGTCCGCGTTGGTTAAGGCGGCTGTCGGCCGGCTTCTGTTCCCGCACGCGACGCGCCAGCCAGCGCCACCAAAGCCAGGCCGCCAGCAACGTTAAGGCCGCAAACAGCACGCCCTGCCATTCCCAGCCGAGCGGTAAGAGCCAGACGGTTAAGCCGGTAATCACTGCCGCCACGCCGCTCCACAGCAAATAGCCGTTACCGCCGAGCATTTCCGCAGCCAACAACAGGCCGCCGAGGCTAAGCCAGAAGATATGCGGATGTACCAGAATCATCGCTATCATGCTTTTTTCCGTTCGCTGGCGCTGTCCTTAACCAGCTCGCTGATCCCGGCGATAGCGCCCATCAGACTGCTGGCATCCAGCGGCATCATGACCACTTTGCTGTTATTCGCCGAGCCGATTTGCTGTAACGCTTCGGTGTATTTCTGCGCCACGAAGTAGTTTATCGCCTGAATATCCCCGGCGGCGATGGCTTCAGACACCATCTGCGTAGCGCGGGCTTCCGCTTCGGCGGAACGTTCGCGCGCTTCCGCCTGCAGGAAAGCGGACTGACGTTCGCCTTCGGCTTTCAGAATCTGCGACTGTTTTTCCCCCTCGGCTTTCAGGATTTCCGCCTGACGTACCCCTTCGGCCTCAAGGATATAGGCGCGTTTGGTACGTTCCGCTTTCATCTGGGCGTTCATCGAGGAGATCAATTCCGCGGGCGGGCGGACATCGCGAATTTCGATACGGGTAACTTTAATTCCCCACGGATTGGTGGCTTCATCGACAATATGTAGCAGCCGCGTGTTGATGCTGTCGCGCTGGGAGAGCATTTCATCCAGCTCCATCGAACCGAGCACCGTACGGATATTGGTCATGGTCAGGTTAATGATCGCCAGTTCCAGGTTACTGACTTCATAGGCGGCGCGCGGCGCATCGATAACCTGAATAAAACAGACCGCATCGATAGTGACGTTGGCGTTATCTTTTGAGATCACCTCCTGCGACGGAATATCCAGCACTTGTTCCATCATATTGATCTTGCGGCCAATTCTGTCCATAAACGGTACAACAAGGCTTAATCCCGGCTGCAGGGTTTTGGTGTAACGTCCAAAGCGCTCCACCGTCCACTGGTATCCCTGCGGAACGATTTTGACGCCCGCGCCGACGATCACCAGCGCGACGAAAATGAGAATAGGGATAAGAATGAGCATAGCTAAACCTCCTGTTGCGTTGTCCATAAACCGATTTTGCTGACGAATTAAGCGAATTATACCTGATTCAGTAAAGCATGTTCCCCCCTTATTAATTACAGGGATACACTATCGCTATAAAAATATGAACAACGGATGCGCAATAAATGACAGAACGTAGCATGTTGCTTGAGTTAAAGCAGGTCGGTTACCGGACTGCGACGACAAAAATAGTGAATAACATCAGTTTTACGCTGCAACGCGGCGAATTTAAGTTAATTACCGGTCCTTCTGGCTGCGGAAAAAGTACGTTGTTGAAAATGGTGGCCTCGTTAATAAGCCCTGATATCGGCGTGATTCTTTTTGAGGGGCAGGATATTACTACTCTGAGTCCGGAAGCCTATCGCCAGCAGGTTTCTTATTGCGCTCAGACGCCAGCGCTATTTGGTGATACGGTTTACGATAACCTGATTTTTCCCTGGCAAATTCGCCATCAGCGCCCGCAGCCGACAGCCTTCGCAGACGATCTGGCGCGTTTTGAACTGCCGGAGACGATTCTGCAAAAACCGATTACCGCGCTTTCCGGCGGAGAAAAACAGCGTATTGCTCTAATTCGTAATCTACAGTTTCTGCCGAAAATACTGTTACTCGACGAAATAACCAGCGCGCTGGATGAACATAACAAACGGAATGTAAATGATATTATTCATCGCTATGTTCGCGATAAGCAGGTCGCTGTCTTGTGGGTAACGCATGATAAAGATGAAATTCAACACGCGGATAAGGTGATAACGTTAACGCCATCTGCCGGAGAGATGCAGGAGGCGCGTTATGAACGAGCATAATATTACCAATACCTCGCTGGCGTTATCGATGCTGCTGGTGGTGGTCGCGATGCTCATCAGTCACAAGGAAAAGCTGGCGCTGGAAAAAGATATTCTGTGGAGCGTATGCCGGGCGGTGATACAGCTCATTATTGTCGGCTATGTACTGAAATACATCTTTGGCGTTAATCATGCCGCCCTGACGCTGCTGATGGTGCTGTTCATCTGTTTTAACGCCGCCTGGAACGCGCAAAAGCGCAGTAAATATATCGATAAGGCATTTCTCTCCTCGTTTATCGCCATCACCGTCGGCGCCGGACTAACGCTGACGGTACTGGTGCTTACCGGTTCGATTGAATTTGCGCCGATGCAGGTGATTCCCATCGCTGGCATGGTTGCCGGCAATGCGATGGTGGCGGTAGGGCTGTGCTACAACCAACTGGGGCTGCGTTTTCATAGCGAGCAGCAGCAAATCCAGGAAAAATTAAGTTTGGGCGCAACGCCGAAAATGGCTTCCGCCGGGCTTATCCGCGATAGCATCCGCGCATCGCTTATCCCGACGATCGACTCGGCAAAGACCGTTGGGCTGGTGAGCCTGCCGGGGATGATGTCCGGGCTGATTTTTGCCGGGATCGATCCGGTAAAAGCGATTAAATATCAAATTATGGTAACGTTTATGCTGTTGTCGACAGCCAGCCTGTCTACCATCATTGCCTGCTATTTAACCTACCGGAAGTTCTATAATTCGCGTCATCAGTTGGTAGTGATGCCGCTCAAGAAATCATGATAGTGGCCGGATGATGGCGCAAGCGCCTTATCCGGCCTGAGGACGACAGGTAGGCCAGATAAGCGCGCCATCAGGCAAGAGAGGATTAATACAGTAGCGCGTACAACTGGCGGCGGTATTTCGACGCCAGCGCGTCGCCGGTGCCGAGCGCGGCAAGGATCTCCTGGAAGGTTTTGCGCGTCTGTCCCTCGGCGGCGGCAAGATCTTTTCTCAGATGGCTGAACAGCAATTCCAGCGCTTCTTCATTACGTCCGACCTGGTGCAACTGCAACGCCAGTTGCGTTGCCAAAGCCGCATCCTGCGGATTCTCCGCGACTTGCTGCTGAAGTTGCTGAATTTCCGGCGTATCCGCCGCCTGTTTAAGCAGTTCGATCTGCGCAACCAGCCCCTGATAACGGGTATCCTGATCCTGTAGCGGGATAGTTTTTAACACCGCTTCGGCCTCTTCAGAGCGGTTCAGCGCAATTTGCGCTTCCGCCAGTAACAGGCCAATCTCACTGTTCTGCGAAGAGAGCTGCCAGGCGTCTTTGAGCAACGGCAGCGCGTCAATGTAGTTGCCCTCCTGCATTAACTGCATCGCTTGTTGCGCTTTTAGCTCTTCTTCACGCGGCAGTACTTTATCCAGCAGAGCGCGGATCGCCTCTTCCGGCTGCGGCCCCTGGAAACCATCGACCGGTTGGCCATTCTGGAACAGATAGACTGTCGGGATGGCGCGCAGACCAAACTGAGCGGCGATCATCTGTTCGGCGTCGCAGTCCAGCTTTGCCAGAATAAACTGACCGTGGTACTGGGCAGCCAGACTTTCCAGCACTGGCGTTAATTGCAGACAGTGTTGGCTGCGTTCAGACCAGAAATAGAACAGTACCGGCGTGGTCATGGACTGCTCTAAGGTCTGCTGCAGGTTGGATTCATTAATATTGACAATGTTCTGTACGGACATGGCGTCGCTCTCTTTTGTCTGTGTCACGTTTACATGGGGGCTGACTGGCGCGCTTCAACTCAGCTTTGTAAAATTTTATCCAGCACCCGGCCCGGCAATAGGCGTTTCAGCGCCATCACCGCCCAGGTGACCAGCGTAACGGGATAGCGCAGCCTGGGTTTATCGCTTGCAAAAGCATGACGCACTTTCGCTACTACCGCGTCAGGATCGCGGGTGAAACGTGCGGCGATGCCGGGATTTTCTACCGGTTTATCACGCTGCGTCTGGTTAACGTTATCCGTAAAACGGGTACGAATCGGCCCCGGTTCTATCAGGCTCACTTTAATGCCTGTGTGCCGTAGCTCCATACGTAGCGCGTCAGACCAGGCTTCGAGCGCATATTTGCTGGCGGCATAAGCGCCGCGCCCTGGGGTGGAAATCAGCCCCATCACCGATGAGGTCATCACAATGCGTCCTTCGCCATGCGGCAACATGGCGGGAAGTAAGCGCATAGTAAGCTGATGCGCGCCGAAAAAATTACTGGAAAACTGTTGCTCCATCTGCTCACGGCTGATGGTAGAAAGGGGGCCATACACGCCGTAGCCGGCATTGTTAAAGATCCCATACAGACGATTATCGGTCAGGGCGATCACTTCATCGGCGGCACGATCCACGCTTTCAGGGGAGTCGAGATCGATCAACACGCCGGTAAATCCCATACTGTTCATCCGGGCGACATCATCAGGTTTGCGGCAGCCCGCCAGGATTTGAAAGCCCTGGCGTTTAAGTTCAAGCGCGCTGTCCAGACCGATTCCGCTGGAACATCCTGTTATTAAGACCGATTTTTGCATAACTTTACCTGTCAGGATCTCCGTTGATTTAAGAGTCGTGGTTAACTATATCCGTCATACTTCAAGTTGCCTGTGCGTTCGTTTACTCCAGTCACATAGGTATCTATGCTCCTGGAAATTCTCTTACGTGCCGCCTTCATGCAACTCGAATTATTCAGGAGAGAAAAGGGGTCAACTGCTTCGCCATCCAGTCGGCAATAAACGGCTGGGCGTCGCGGTTGGGATGAATGCCGTCATCCTGCATCCACTGCGGTTTCAGATATACCTCTTCCATAAAAAACGGTAACAGAGGAATATCGAACTCTTTGGCGAGCTTAGGATAAATGGCGCTAAAGGATTCATTATAACGGCGACCGTAGTTAGCGGGCAGATGAATTTGCATCAGTAACGGTTGGGCATCGGCGGCTTTCACCGTCTGAATGATTTTACGTAGCGTCTGTTCGGTTTGCGCAGGCGCAAAACCGCGTAGGCCATCGTTGCCGCCAAGTTCCACCACTACCCAGCGCGGGTGATGCTGTTGCAACAGCGCCGGCAAACGCGCCAGTCCCTGCTGCGAGGTATCACCGCTTATACTGGCATTAACGACCGACGTTTTGTTTTGCCATTTATCATTAAGGAGCGACGGCCATGCCGCGCTGGCGGCCATACGGTAACCGGCGCTGAGGCTATCGCCCAGAATTAATAAGGTGTCTGCGGCGGCGGCACGGAAAGTTAACAGGATCAAAAACAGGAAGGGCAAATGCCAGCGGAAAACAGTGTTGAAGTTCATCGTCTCAGGAAGTCCGTCGGTCAGGGTGAGCATGAGCTTTCCATCCTTACCGGAGTTGAACTGGTTGTCAAACGCGGTGAAACCATTGCGCTGATTGGCGAATCAGGATCGGGAAAATCTACGCTGCTGGCGATTCTCGCCGGACTGGATGACGGCAGTAGCGGAGAGGTCAGTCTGGTGGGGAAACCGCTTCACCAGATGGACGAAGAGGCGCGGGCGCAGCTTCGCGCTCAGCATGTCGGTTTTGTTTTTCAATCCTTCATGCTTATTCCTACGCTTAACGCGCTGGAAAACGTTGAGCTACCGGCCCTGCTACGCGGTGAAAACAGCGGTCAGAGTAAGGCGGGGGCGAAAGCGCTGCTCGAACAACTGGGACTGGGAAAACGGCTTGACCACCTTCCGGCACAGCTTTCCGGCGGCGAACAGCAGCGCGTAGCGCTGGCGCGCGCGTTTAACGGGCGTCCTGATGTGCTGTTTGCCGATGAGCCGACGGGCAACCTTGACCGTCAGACCGGAGATAAAATCGCCGACCTGCTATTTTCGCTTAACCGCGAGCACGGCACCACGCTGATTCTGGTGACGCACGACCCGGCGCTGGCGGCGCGCTGCGACCGGCGGCTGCGGTTGGTCAACGGTCAGTTACAGGAGGAGGCATGATAGCTCGCTGGTTCTGGCGCGAATGGCGCTCGCCGTCGCTGATTATTGTCTGGCTGGCGTTGAGTCTGGCGGTGGCCTGCGTACTGGCGCTCGGCAGTATCAGCGACCGGATGGAAAAAGGGTTAAGTCAGCAAAGCCGTGAGTTTATGGCAGGCGATCGGACGCTGCAAAGTTCGCGGGAGGTACCGAAAGCCTGGCTTGAAGAGGCGCGTAAACGCGGCCTTAACGTGGGCGAGCAGTTAACCTTTGCGACCATGACGTTTGCAGGCGATACGCCGCAACTGGCCAGCGTGAAGGCGGTAGATAGCGTTTATCCGATGTACGGCGAATTGCAAACCCGTCCTGGCGGAGTGAAACCGCAGCCGGGTAGCGTACTGCTGGCGCCGCGTCTGATGGCGCTGCTTAATTTAAAAACGGGCGATACCATTGATGTCGGCGACGTGACCTTGCGTATTGCCGGTGAAGTGGTGCAGGAGCCGGATTCCGGGTTTAACCCTTTTCAGATGGCGCCGCGTCTGATGATGAATATGGCCGATGTGGCAAAAACCGGTGCGATACAGCCGGGGAGTCGCGTGATGTGGCGGTATAAATTCGGCGGAACGCCGCAACAGCTTGCTGGCTATGAAAGCTGGCTGTTACCGCAGCTTAAACCGGAACATCGCTGGTACGGACTGGAACAGGATGACGGGGCATTGGGGAAATCGCTCGAACGTTCGCAGCAGTTTTTGCTGCTTTCGGCGTTATTAACGCTACTGCTGGCGGTAGCTGCCGTCGCGGTGGCGATGAGCCATTACTGTCGTAGCCGCTACGATCTGGTGGCGATTTTAAAAACGTTGGGCGCGGGCCGGGCCCAGTTGCGTAAACTTATTATCGGACAGTGGTTGATGGTGCTGGGGCTTTCCGCCGTCACGGGAGGCGCGATTGGGTTACTGTTTGAAAACATATTGCTGGTGCTGCTAAAACCGGTATTGCCCGCCGATTTGCCGCCCGCCAGCCTGTGGCCCTGGCTGTGGGCGCTGGGTGCGATGACGGTCATCTCTCTGCTGGTCGGTTTACGGCCTTATCGATTGTTGCTGGCGACCCAGCCGCTACGGGTGCTGCGCCGCGATGTTGTCGCTCGCGTCTGGCCGTTAAAAATTTATTTGCCTGTCGCCTGCGCCGTCGTGGTGGCGCTGCTCGCCGGATTGATGGGCGGAAGTATGCTGTTGTGGGCGGTTCTGGCGGGTGCAGTGATACTGGCGCTGCTGTGCGGTCTGGTGGGCTGGATGCTGCTTAACGTGCTGCGCGGCATGACGTTGACGTCGCTACCGCTGCGTCTGGCCGTCAGCCGACTTCTGCGTCAGCCGTGGTCAACGTTGAGTCAGCTTTCGGCGTTTTCGCTTTCGTTTATGCTGCTGGCGCTCTTGCTGGTGCTGCGCGGCGACCTCCTTGATCGCTGGCAACAGCAGCTCCCGCCGGAAAGTCCGAACTATTTCCTTATCAATATTGCTTCAGAGCAGGTCGCGCCGCTGAAAGCCTTTTTGGCGGAACATCAGGTGATTCCGCAGACGTTTTATCCGATTGTGCGGGCGCGGTTAACGAAGATAAACGGTAATCCGACGGAAGGTCAGCAGGATGAGTCGCTCAACCGTGAACTGAATTTGACCTGGCAGGATACGCGCCCGGCGCATAATCCGCTGGTCGCCGGTCACTGGCCGCCAAAATCGGGCGAAGTCTCTATGGAGGAGGGGCTGGCGAAGCGGCTGAACGTCAAACTCGGCGATAGCGTAACCTTTATGGGCGATACCCAGGCATTTAGCGCTAAAGTCACCAGCCTGCGTCAAGTGGACTGGGAAAGCCTGCGGCCCAACTTTTTCTTCATTTTTCCTTCCGGGGCGCTGGACGGGCAACCGCAAAGCTGGTTGACCAGTTTTCGCTGGGAGAATGGCAACGGCATGTTAACGCAGCTTAACCGCGAGTTTCCTACCGTCAGCCTGTTAGATATCGGGGCGATCCTGAAACAGGTGGGACAGGTGCTGGAGCAGGTCAGTCGGGCGCTGGAGGTGATGGTTGTGCTAGTCACCCTCTGCGGCATGTTGCTATTACTGGCCCAGGTACAGGTCGGGATGCGTCAGCGCCATCAGGAGCTGGTGGTGTGGCGCACGTTAGGAGCCGGAAAGAAACTGTTGCGTACCACACTCTGGTGCGAATTCGCCATGCTGGGGTTAGTTGCCGGGTTGGTCGCCGCGATTGGCGCGGAGACGGCGCTGGCGATCTTACAAATTAACGTTTTTGATTTCCCCTGGGAGCCGGACTGGCGTTTATGGGGCGCACTGCCGTTTTGCGGCGCGCTGCTGCTTTCCGTATGCGGCGGCTGGCTTGGCGTTCGTTTGCTGAAAGGCAAAGCGCTATTCCGACAGTTTAACGGATGATTCATGATGTGAATAATTTCGCGCCGGTTTTTAAAACGGCGCGTACTTTTTTAGTCGCACAAATTGCTAACTCCTTGATTTTTAGTAGCACAAATCATTAAAAAATACACAACACGTAAGGTTTTATAACAGTTATTATTTGCCTGCTAAATGATTTGGATTGGCTATCTATCAAGGAAAATATAATGACAATTAAAATAACAGCGTTGGCGGCATCGATCGGCGCGGCAATGGCTTTCATGCCTTTCGCCACTCAGGCGGAAATCACCGTTTTAAAACAAGATCCCCAGGCGGGTAATCCACTCAGCCGACTCAATTTCACCGTCGGCGGGAGTATACGTCCGCAGTTCCAGAATATGACCGGCAATGACGGCGCGAACGGTTATAAACGTAATGGTTTTGATGGCGGGACGCGTTTCCGCTTCGCCGCGGATTATTATCTGTTTGATGATATCAGTTGGATTAGCTATTACGAGCTGGGCGTCAATATCCCTGCGGTATTTGACTGGGATAACCATTATGCGAAGGGCGCGACTGATACCACTCGCCGTATGCTGTATACCGGCTTCAAGAGCGCGACGTGGGGAACGCTGACCTTCGGTCAACAGAACAGCATTTATTACGATGTGGTGGGCGTAAAAACCGATATCTGGGATTACGACATGATAGGTCAGGCGCCGGGCAACGGGATTAACGGCGACTACGATGGTTCTTATCGCACGCGTAAGTCATTGAAGTATAAGAAAAGAATTGGCAATATCGATCTCTACGCGTCTTATCTGTTCAGCGACGATTATAATGCCAATAACGGCCTGAATTACAAACGTAAAGGCGGCGGTTCTTTAGGCGCGGATTACCATCTCACCGACGATCTGACCTGGGGGACGGCATGGAACTATACCCGTGCGGAGATGCGCGGCAACGGCAATAAAACTTACGATCAAAATATTGTCGGTACCGCATTAAGCTGGACGCCGGAAAACTGGACTATCGCCGCAGGCGGCGGTTGGTATCAGAACTTTATGACGACCAAAAAAGTGTCTGTGAATGATTACTTTGCCGGCGATGCGTGGGGTCTGGAATATTTTGTCGGTTACGCTTTCCCGATTGGTCAGTATGCCGTGAAAGCTATTCAACCGTACTTTATGGGCGACCGCATTGAATATGTGAATGGCCGCGATTATCTGCGCACCGATAACGGCGTGGGGATCACCTTCCAACTGGATTATGGTTTCCGCGTTGATTATGAACATGTTTTCACCTCCAGCACTGACAATCTGGGCGATATGAACCTGGTGCGTCTGCGTTACGATTTCTAAAGCGTTTTCCTGTGCCGGATGTTGGCGTTAAGACCTCTTATCCGGCATTTCCCTTTACGCCATTCCCGCCTGACACACGCCTGAGCGCCTGCCTCGTACATTTAACGACACACCAGGAAACATCATGAAATAATTTCAAGGACAGCAGGCTGTGATCTGTGTCATGTTAAGAAATAGCCTTTCGTTTGGGCCAAAACAGACGATGCCGCATGAACGGCATCCGGCACAGCATCACACTATTTAAAATGGAGAAATTATGGGATTGCGTCAGAGTTTACGCATTGCGGCCAGCACGCTATTACTGGCCTGCGGATTACAGTTTGCCCATGCCGATGGTTCCCCGCAAACGATCGTATTTGGCGTCGCGCCAGGGCCGTATGGCGACATGGTGAAGCAGGCGATTGCGCCGACATTAAAAGAAAAAGGGTATAAGGTCGTGGTGCGCGAGTTTAGCGACTATGTCCAGCCCAATATGGCGTTAGCTAACGGCAGCATCGACGCCAACCTCTTTCAACATACCCTCTATTTTGACAAATTCACCGCTGACAAAGGGCTGAAGCTCAGCAAACTTATTGTGGTACCGACCGCCGGGATGGGCTTCTATTCACGTAAAATCAACAGCCTGGATGCGCTTAAAAAAGGGGACATTATTACCCTCTCCAACGATCCGACCAACCTGGCGCGCGGCCTTCGCTTCCTGCAATCGTTGGGGCTTATCACGATTAAGGACAATATCGATCCGACCAAAGCCTCTGAACGAGATATCGCCAGCAATCCAAAAGGACTGGTTTTCAAACCGCTGGAAGCCGCACAGCTACCACGCACGCTGGATGGCGTGACCGGCGCGCTGGTTAACGGGAACTTTGCGGTGGCGGCAGGACTCGATCTCTCCAGCGCGATTAAGCAGGAACACCTGGATGAGAATCTGAAAAATATCATTGCGGTACGCAGTGAAGATGCCGATAAGCCGTTTGCCAAAGATATTGTCGAGGCGGTGAAATCGCCGGCTTATCGCGCGGTTATCGACGATCCAAAGAATATTTATAGCGCCTTCCAGAAACCGGAATGGATGACCGCGACACCCTGATCGCAGCGGTGGCCATCCCCAATTTCTGAGGTGAATATGATTGAAATAGAAAAAGTCTGCGTCGATTTTACCGCCGGTCGCGGTACCCCCACGCGCGCGGTGGATGATGTGAGCCTGCATATCGCCACGGGCGAGATTTTTGGCATTGTCGGTACCAGCGGCGCAGGAAAAAGCACTCTGCTGCGTACCCTGAACGCCTTAACGCGTCCCAGTCAGGGGCGCGTCAACGTCAACGGCGTGGAAATTTCGGCGCTGGACGGAAAAGCGTTACGCCAGGCGCGGCAGCGTATTGGTATGATTTTCCAGCATTTTAACTTAATGCATACCCGGACAGTGGCGCAAAACGTGGCGTTTAGCCTGAAAGCGGCTGGCTGGGAACGCAGCAAAATCGCGCCGCGGGTGGCGGAAATTTTAACGCTGGTGGGCCTTGCCGATAAAGCGAACCGTTTTCCGGTACAGCTCAGCGGCGGGCAAAAACAGCGGGTGGGGATAGCCCGCGCCATCGCTAACCATCCGGATGTTTTGCTGTGTGATGAACCGACTTCCGCTCTGGATCTGGAAACTTCCGCCACGATTCTGGCCCTGCTCAGACAGATCAACGCACAGCTTGGGATTACTATTGTGCTGATCACCCATGAAATGAACGTGATCAAATCTATTTGCGATCGCGTGGCGGTGATGTCGGGCGGTAAGGTTGTGGAATCGGGCGAGGTGTTTGATGTGTTTGCCCACCCGCAACACGCTTTCACACAGCAACTGGTGTCTCATACCCTTAATTTGACCCTGCCGGAACGTTTACGGGAACACCTGCCCGGGCAGTTGCTGAAAATTTTGTTTATCGGCGATTCGGCGGAGCAGCCGGTACTGTCAGAGGTGGCGATCAAGTTTGGCGTCGCGGTCAATATCCTGCATGGCAAGATTGAGTATATCGGCGAACGCGCGTTGGGCATTCTGGTGGTGCAATTAACCGCGCCGCATAATCCAACGGCGGTGGCGGCCGCCGTGGAGCATATCCGTCAACGTACTGCACAGGTGGAGGTGATCCGTGGATGATTTATTGCCGGATTTAACGCTGGCGTTCAATGAAACTTTCCAGATGTTGAGTATTTCAACGGTGCTGGCGATTCTTGGCGGTCTACCGCTCGGTTTTCTGATTTTTGTCACCGATCGTCATCTGTTCTGGCAGAACCGTTTTATTTATCTCGTCGCCTCGGTTCTGGTGAATATTATCCGCTCGGTGCCATTTGTTATTTTACTGGTGCTGTTACTACCGCTAACGCAGCTTTTGCTGGGTAATACGATTGGCCCGATTGCAGCCTCCGTCCCGCTGTCGGTGGCCGCAATCGCGTTTTATGCACGCCTGGTAGATAGCGCGCTCCGTGAAGTCGATAAAGGGATTATTGAGGCGGCGCTGGCATTCGGCGCTAGTCCGATGCGTATTATCTGTACCGTACTGTTGCCGGAAGCCAGCGCAGGGCTGCTGCGCGGCCTGACGATTACATTGGTAAGCTTAATCGGCTACTCGGCGATGGCCGGGATTGTCGGCGGCGGCGGGGTAGGCGACCTGGCGATTCGCTATGGCTACTACCGTTACGAAACCGAAGTGATGGTTGTTACCGTGGTGGCGCTGATTGTGCTGGTTCAGGTCGTTCAGATGCTGGGCGACTGGCTGGCAAAACGTGCCGACAAGCGCGACAGACACTAAGCCGGCTCAATGTAGCGTCAGCCGGCAATAAAAATAAGCTATTGCGCTTTTAGCCAGTTGGCAACCTCTTGCCATGGGCCGCGAAAAACGATATTCGCGGCTTTTTTCTCCAGTTGATAGCGATACATTGGGTCGTAATATTCGTTAAGTAGCGGAACCAGCCATGCCATATGGCCGTCGGTGCTGCCGCTGGATAATTGTTCCGCCAGCGCCCTATCCAGCGTGTCCGTCAGTTCGGCAAAGCGTTGCAACCCCAGACGGCGGCGAATAGCGAACAGTCCATGATGAAGATATTCACTATACGCCTGCCAACCGGCTTCATCGCCGTAGGCGTGGGTGAAGTCGTGATGCATACGGATGAAATACTCTTCACGCAGTCGTTCCAGACGAAGCGCAAACGGATCTTCCACTACCGCAATGGGGGCCTGCGCCATTCTTTCGCGTAAACACTCAGGCAGATGGTTGGCGCCGATCGTTCGCCCTTCATCTTCCAGTACCCACCTTTTTAGCGTCTGACGCGCGTTAATTTTCAGCAATTCAACGGCAAGCTTGTTTTCAAAACTGGCCTGACTGAGCTGGGGTTTCAGCGTGCGGCCAAAAGAGGAGCCGCGATGACGCGCGAGACCTTCCAGATCCACGCCGTTGGGCTGTTGTCGCACCAGTTGCGTTTTGCCGCTGCCCGTACAGCCGCCAATTAAAAGTATCGGTTTTTGCGCCAGTTGCCAGGTCGCCTGAATTGCTGTCTGGCGCAGCGCTTTATAGCCGCCTTCAATAAGCGGGCAGTCAATCCCTGTTTCTTTCAGCCAACGTTGTACGATATGTGACCGCTGACCGCCGCGCGCGCAGCACAGATACCCATTGGGGAAACGTTGATACGCGGCTTTCCAGGCCTCAAGCCGCTGCTGGCGAATGTCGCCGCAAACCAGCCGATGCCCCAACGCTAACGCCGCATCCGCGCCCTGACGTTTGTAGCAGGTGCCGACGGCGGCTCGCTCGTCGTCCATCATCAATGGCAGGTTGATGGTGCCCGGCATGGCGCCCTGTTCAAACTCAATCGGCGCGCGTACATCAATTAAAGGCGTATCGGCAAGGAGGAGCGCGCGATAGTCCTGTGCTTTTTGTCTGTCTTGCATAACGTAAAACGTAACCTTAAATCATCCTTTGCGCTATTTTACGCGCCAATTCGCAAAGTGGCTTGATTTTTAACAGCGTACCGTGTTGAAAATGGATAAAAAACCGGCTATTTCGGGCTGTCGTTGGGTAAATAATTTCACAATGTCTTCTACCGCTTTGCCTCCGCCAAATTTATGCCAGGCGAGGCTTAACGGTGAGGGCGGACGCATCGTCGGAATGGTACAGCTCACCAGTTCGTTTTTGTCGATCAGCGTTTGACAAAGCGGCTGCGGGACAAAACCGATACCGACGCCTGCCAGATGAGCGGCGATTTTGGTTTCCATATCAGGCACGATAATTTCCTTCTGCCCCGGAAGGCGCCAGGCTACCCGCTTGGTCAGCGTACGCGCGCTGTCTTCGATATTAATTGCCGGGAAACGGCGCAGCTGCGCTTCTGTTAGAGGCCCGCTGACGTGAGCTAAAGGATGATCCGCGGACATCACAAAACGCCATTGTACGGAACCTAAAGGGTCGAGCATAAAGGTATTAGCCAACGGCTCGGTGCCAGTTACGCCAATCGCCAGCGAAAAACCTTCATACAGGAGCGAATCCCAGACGCCCATATAAATTTGCCGGGAAAAGTGAAACTGAGTGAAAGGGTAACGCGCATTAAGCCACGATAAGAGACTGGCGACCGCTTGCGGGCTATAGAGCAGGTTATTCACCACAATATTGACCTGACGCTCTACGCCGTCGTTAACCTGGCGTAGCTCGTCAGGCATGCTATCCAGCCACGCAAGCCAGTCTTTTGCCTGAGAGAGAAGGTGAGAGCCCGCCGCCGTCAACGAGACGCTTCGCGTTGTGCGAAAGAACAGCCCTACGCCGGTATTTTCCTCCAGCAGTTTGATGCGGTAGCTAATGGTTGCCGTGGTTTTACACAGGCGCTCCGCCGCTTTGGAGAAACTCCCCGTTTCGGCAACGCTGATAAAGGTACGCAGTGTTTCCGGGTCAAACATCGTCAGACGCCTCCTTACGATCCTGATAAAACCAGAATTGTTTTCCTATGATTTTTAAGTAGTTTTACATAATAGCCATGTTTGATTTGTGGTCTAAATCTACTTTTGGAAAAATATTCCAACTTTTATGTTGATGTTAAATCCCGAAGGTTTTAGATTGCATGGTATTGAAACCGGACAGAGTCCAAACCGCGGTTAAACGGAATCGAGCTACAAGGGAAAAATAATGAAACTTGAGGTATTACCGTTAGATCAGAAGACGTTCAGCGCTTATGGCGATGTTATTGAGACGCAGGAACGTGACTTTTTTCATATAAACAACGGGTTAGTTGAGCGATATCACGACCTGGCGAAGGTTGAAGTTCTGGAGCAGGATCGCACGCTGATCAGTATTAACAGGGCGCAACCGGCAGCGATGCCTATTGTGGTACATGAACTGGAACGTCATCCTTTAGGTACGCAGGCGTTTGTGCCGATGAACGGCGAGGCTTTTGTCGTTATTGTCGCGCTCGGCGATGATAAACCCGATCTCTCCACGCTGCGGGCGTTTATTAGCAATGGACGGCAGGGCGTCAATTATCACCGTAATGTATGGCATCACCCGCTGTTTGCGTGGCAGACGGTTACCGATTTTCTGACGGTGGATCGCGGCGGCAGCGATAACTGTGATGTTGAAAGTATCCCGACACATGAACTCTGTTTTGCGTGACGCTATTGGCCTTCTTGCATAAGATGAACATATTGTTCATTGTTTATGCTCATATTTTGGGCCGGAGTTAACGTAAATATGACGGAAGTAAGACGACGCGGCAGGCCAGGACAGGCAGAGCCGACTGCGCAGAAAGGCGCTCAGGCGCTGGAGAGGGGCATAGCGATATTGCAATATCTCGAAAGAAGCGGCGGCAGTTCATCAGTTAGCGATATTTCCGGCAGCCTGGATTTACCGCTTTCTACGACGTTTCGCCTGTTAAAGGTACTGCAAGCGGCTGATTTTGTGTACCAGGATAGCCAGCTTGGCTGGTGGCATATTGGTTTAGGCGTATTTAATGTGGGCTCTGCGTATATTCATAATCGCGATGTCCTCTCGGTGGCCGGACCCTTTATGCACCGACTTATGCTGCTTTCTGGCGAGACGGTCAACGTAGCGATTCGCAACGGTAATGAAGCGGTGTTAATCGGTCAAAAGGAGTGCAAATCGATGGTCAGAATGTGCGCGCCCTTAGGGAGTCGTCTGCCGTTACATGCTTCCGGCGCCGGAAAAGCGCTGCTTTACCCGCTCACCGAAGAAGAGCTGGTGGGGATCGTCGTCAATACCGGTTTGCGGCGGTTTACGCCGACCACTCTGGTGGATTTACCTATCCTGCTTAAAAATCTGGAACAGGCGCGTGAACAGGGCTACACCGTTGACCAGGAAGAACATGTTGTCGGGCTGAATTGTATCGCCTCCGCTATCTATGACGATGCGGGCAGCGTGGTCGCCGCTATCTCAATATCGGGACCGGCTTCCCGGCTGACGGAAGATCGCTTTATCAGCCAGGGTGAACTGGTACGGGATACTGCGAAAGACATCAGTACGGCGCTTGGGCTAAAACCCCCTGTAGCCTGAGCCGCATCCCGCTCGCTGGAGCGGGACTTTTTTAAAATTTTTAAAAGTTGGAAACTTTTTCCAATAAAAAGAGGTAGCAATAAAATGGCAAAAATGAGAGCCGTGGATGCGGCAATGTATGTGCTGGAAAAAGAAGGTATCACCACAGCATTCGGCGTTCCTGGGGCTGCAATCAACCCCTTCTATTCTGCAATGCGTAAGCATGGAGGCATTCGCCATATACTGGCGCGTCATGTGGAAGGCGCTTCGCATATGGCTGAGGGCTACACACGTGCGGCTGCAGGTAATATTGGGGTCTGCCTGGGCACTTCCGGCCCGGCGGGAACCGACATGATCACCGCGCTCTATTCCGCTTCTGCCGACTCTATCCCGATTTTATGCATTACCGGCCAGGCGCCACGAGCGCGTCTGCACAAGGAAGATTTCCAGGCAGTCGATATTGAAGCGATTGCAAAACCAGTCAGCAAGATGGCAGTGACGGTTCGTGAGGCGGCGCTGGTGCCGCGCGTATTACAGCAGGCTTTTCATCTGATGCGCTCAGGCCGCCCAGGTCCTGTACTGGTTGATTTACCGTTTGATGTCCAGGTTGCGGAGATCGAATTCGATCCGGATATGTATGAGCCGTTGCCGGTATATAAGCCAGCCGCCAGCCGAGTACAGATTGAAAAGGCGCTGGAGATGCTGATTCAGTCCGAGCGTCCGGTAATTGTCGCGGGCGGCGGGGTTATTAACGCCGACGCCGCGCCACTGCTGCAGCAGTTTGCCGAACTGACCAGCGTACCGGTGATCCCTACTCTGATGGGCTGGGGCTGTATCCCGGACGATCACCCCTTAATGGCGGGGATGGTCGGCCTGCAAACGGCGCATCGCTACGGCAACGCCACTCTGCTGGCATCTGATATGGTTTTTGGCATCGGTAACCGTTTCGCCAACCGTCATACGGGGTCCGTTGAGAAATATACTCAGGGGCGAAAAATCATCCATATCGATATTGAACCGACGCAAATTGGCCGCGTGTTGTGCCCGGATCTGGGCATCGTTTCGGACGCCAAAGCGGCGCTAACGTTGCTGATCGATGTCGCGCAGGAGATGCAAAAGGCGGGGCGTTTGCCATGCCGGAAGACCTGGGTGGACGAATGCCAGCAGCGTAAACGGACTTTGCTGCGTAAAACCCACTTTGACAACGTGCCAGTGAAGCCGCAGCGCGTCTATGAAGAGATGAACAAAGCCTTTGGTCGCGATGTGTGCTATGTCACCACCATTGGATTGTCGCAAATCGCGGCAGCGCAGATGCTGCATGTGTTTAAAGACAGACACTGGATCAACTGCGGCCAGGCGGGGCCTCTTGGCTGGACAATCCCAGCGGCATTAGGGGTATGTGCTGCCGATCCGCAACGCAATGTGGTGGCGATTTCCGGCGATTTCGACTTCCAGTTCCTGATCGAAGAGTTAGCCGTCGGCGCGCAGTTTAACATTCCGTATATCCATGTGCTGGTTAACAACGCTTATCTTGGCCTGATTCGCCAGTCGCAACGCGCATTTGACATGGACTACTGCGTACAGCTCGCCTTTGAAAATATCAACTCCAGCGAAGTGAATGGCTATGGCGTTGACCATGTAAAAGTGGCGGAAGGGTTAGGCTGTAAAGCCATTCGTGTCTTTAAACCGGAAGATATTGCGCCTGCATTTGAACAAGCCAAAGCGCTAATGGCGCAATATCGCGTTCCGGTGGTGGTGGAAGTCATTCTGGAACGCGTAACCAATATTTCCATGGGCAGCGAACTGGATAACGTAACCGAGTTTGAAGAGGTTGCGGATAGTGCGAAAGATGCGCCAACAGAAACCTGTTTTATGAAATATGAGTAAGGGAGGTAATCGATGTTACGTTTCTCTGCCAATCTTTCTATGCTGTTTACGGAATATGATTTCCTGGAACGCTTTGATAAAGCGGCGTTGTCGGGATTTCGCGGCGTGGAATTCATGTTTCCCTACGATAACGACATCGAAGTGTTAAAACGTAAGCTCAGGGATAATAATCTGGAACATACGTTACATAATTTACCGGCTGGCGACTGGGCGGCTGGCGAACGTGGAATTGCCTGTATTCCTGGGCGCGAAGAAGAGTTTCGCGATGGCGTAGCGGCCGCAATCCGCTATGCACGTGCGTTAGGCAATAAGAAAATAAATTGTCTGGTGGGTAAAACGCCGTCAGGATTCTCCGCAACGGAGATCCACGACACGTTGGTCGAAAACCTGCGCTATGCGGCAAATATGCTGGCGAAAGAAGACATTTTATTACTTATCGAACCTATTAATCACTTTGATATGCCGGGATTCCATCTCACCGGCACTCAACAGGCGTTAGCATTAATTAAGGATATCGGCAGCGATAATATCAAAATTCAGTATGATATTTATCACATGCAACGCATGGAAGGGGAATTAACGCAAACCATGACGGCATGGGCCGATAAAATAGGCCATTTACAGATTGCTGATAACCCGCGTCGCGGCGAGCCGGGGACAGGGGAAATTAATTATGACTTTATTTTTAATGTCATTAAACAGTCTGGTTATGATGGCTGGGTTGGCTGTGAATATAAACCACTGACTACCACGGAAGCGGGATTATCGTGGATTAATCAGTACCGTTAAAACGCAGAATAATTCGGGCAGCGCTTTTTTTTCCACTGTGTTGGAAGGGGATTGTGTTGCCTGAATCTGGAAACACCGAAAGCAATAAAAGAGGTTGTATATGAAACTGGGATTTATTGGCCTGGGAATTATGGGCTCGCCAATGGCTATCAATTTGGCACGCGCCGGTCATCAATTACACGTTACGACTATTGGTCCGGTCGCGGACGAACTGCTCTCGCTGGGGGCGGTAAATGTTGAGACTGCACGTCAGGTAACTGAATTTGCAGACATCATCTTCATAATGGTGCCGGATACGCCGCAGGTTGAAGACGTGTTATTTGGCGAACACGGTTGCGCTAAAACATCGCTTCAGGGAAAAACCATCGTCGATATGAGTTCTATTTCTCCTATCGAAACCAAACGTTTTGCCCAGCGCGTTAATGAAATGGGCGCTGATTACCTGGATGCCCCGGTTTCCGGGGGAGAAATCGGGGCGCGTGAAGGCACTCTGTCGATTATGGTCGGCGGCGAGCAGAAAGTCTTTGACCGCGTTAAACCGCTCTTTGACATCCTGGGAAAAAATATCACCCTGGTGGGCGGCAATGGGGATGGGCAAACCTGTAAGGTGGCTAACCAAATTATTGTTGCGCTGAATATTGAAGCGGTTTCTGAAGCCTTAGTGTTTGCTTCAAAAGCAGGTGCCGATCCGGTACGCGTGCGCCAGGCGTTAATGGGCGGGTTCGCCTCTTCACGCATTCTGGAAGTTCACGGCGAGCGGATGATCAACCGGACGTTCGAGCCTGGTTTCAAAATCGCGCTTCATCAGAAAGACCTTAATCTTGCATTGCAAAGCGCAAAAGCGCTGGCGCTGAATTTACCGAATACGGCGACCTGCCAGGAATTATTCAATACCTGTGCGGCAAATGGCGGGAGCCAGCTTGATCATTCGGCAATGGTACAGGCGCTGGAATTAATGGCCAATCATAAATTGTCCTAATTATGTGTATCGCTGCGGCTGCAGCGATACCTGTTCACAAGGAACACTCTGTAAAGGTGAAGAACATGAGTGAAACTAAAAAATCCGGAATTGATTACTGGAAACAAATTGTTGTCGTAATGAGTCTGGGCTGGGTAGCGATTTGGATCTATCGCACCGTGCTTACGCCAATTTATCCAGAAATTCAGGCATCTTTAGACAATGTAAGTAATGCTGAAATAGGCGCCATTGCAAGTTTTTACTTTTTTGCTTACTGCAGTATGCAAATCCCTTGCGGAATATTGGTCGATAAATTCGGTCAAAAAATCATGCTGATGGCCGGATTTACGCTTTTTATTATTGGTACACTCTGTATCGCGAAAGCCAATGGCCTGACCATGATCTATATAGGGTCGCTAATGGCAGGTGGCGGATGCGCTTCTTTCTTTAGCTCGGCTTATTCACTCTCTTCGGCAAACGTGCCGCAGGCCCGTCGGGCATTAGCCAACGCGATTATCAACAGCGGGTCGGCTATAGGGATGGGGATTGGCTTAATCGGTTCCAGCGTGTTAGTAAAAAACATGAGCATGGCCTGGCAGAATGTACTGTATATCGTGGCCGCGATATTAGTAATCATGCTGTGCGTCTTTACGCTGATCATTCGCGGTAAAGCCAAAAGCGACTCTGCGCAAGCGGAAAAGCAAACCCAAACCGTTACGGAAGATGAGAAACGCGCGCCTTTATTCTCTGGTTTATTGTGTAGCGTTTACTTCCTCTATTTCTGTACCTGCTACGGTTATTATTTGATAGTGACCTGGCTGCCCTCTTATCTCCAGACTGAAAGAGGATTTGATGGCGGAGCTATCGGGCTGGCATCAGCGCTGGTAGCGGTGGTTGGCGTACCGGGGGCATTATTTTTTAGCCATCTGTCAGATAAATTCCGTAACAGTAAAGTTAAGGTTATTCTCGGTCTGGAAATTGTGGCGGCTGCAATGTTGGCGTTTACGGTTTTGTCCCCGAATACCACGATGCTGATGGTCAGCCTGACGCTATACGGCTTGCTGGGGAAAATGGCGGTAGACCCGATCCTGATCTCCTTTGTATCTGAACAGGCTTCGGCAAAAAGTCTGGGAAGAGCTTTCAGCCTTTTTAACTTCTTTGGCATGAGTTCAGCGGTTGTCGCTCCAACGTTGACCGGATTTATTTCGGATGTAACGGGGTCGAAGGAGATCAGTTTTGTGATTTCAGCATGTTTAGTGGTTACCGGAACGCTGATCTTTGCTGTCGTCACTTTATATAAAAAGAAAGCAACACAACGTATTGCTTCAGCTTAAAAATAATTATATCTACTGTTTCTTTATTTTATATTTATTTGTTCCTCATAGCTAAACCCATAACAACGTTATCCGATGCGTGAAAAGAGGGATTTATGGAACATCAAAGAGAGCTATACCAGCAGCGCGGTTATAGCGAAGACTTATTACCTAAAACAGAAACCCAACGAAACTGGAAAGCATTTAACTATTTCACCTTATGGATGGGATCTGTACATAACGTGCCAAATTACGTTATGGTCGGCGGTTTTTTTATACTGGGGCTATCAACATTTAATATCATGTTGGCCATTATTATCAGCGCATTATTTATTGCGGCAGCGATGGTAATGAATGGCGCGGCAGGCAGCAAATATGGCGTTCCTTTTGCTATGATATTGCGAGGTTCTTACGGCGTCCGCGGCGCGCTATTCCCTGGATTATTACGAGGGGGAATCGCGGCAATTATGTGGTTCGGCTTGCAGTGTTACGCGGGATCGCTGGCATTTCTTATTTTGATTGGGAAGATCTGGCCAGGATTTCTGACATTAGGCGGAGATTTCAAGCTGCTGGGTCTTTCACTGCCAGGACTAATTACTTTTCTAATTTTTTGGATTATTAACGTTGGCATCGGTTTTGGCGGTGGTAAAGTATTAAATAAATTTACCGCTATCCTCAATCCATGTATTTACATTGTCTTTGGCGGCATGGCTATTTGGGCAATATCGCTGGTCGGCATTGGCCCGATTCTGGACTATCTGCCTTCAGGCGTGCAAAAAGCAGAGCACAGCGGCTTTCTGTTCCTGGTGGTGATTAACGCCGTAGTCGCCGTCTGGGCTGCGCCAGCGGTAAGCGCGTCCGATTTCACGCAAAACGCGCATTCATTTCGCGCTCAGGCATTGGGACAAACACTGGGGCTTATCGTAGCGTATATATTATTCGCCGTAGCCAGCGTGTGCATTATTGCCGGAGCCAGTATTCATTATGGTATGGATACCTGGAACGTGCTGGATATTGTGCAGCGCTGGGACAGCCTGTTTGCTTCATTCTTTGCGGTGCTGGTGATTCTGATGACGACAATTTCAACCAACGCCACCGGTAATATTATACCTGCGGGGTATCAAATTGCGGCGCTTGCCCCGACAAAGCTTAACTATAAAAATGGCGTAATGATTGCCAGTATTATCAGTCTACTGATTTGCCCATGGAAATTAATGGAGAATCAGGACAGTATTTATCTGTTCCTCGATATTATCGGCGGTATGCTTGGCCCGGTAATCGGCGTAATGTTAGCTCATTATTTTGTGGTAATGCGTGGAAAAATTAATCTTGATGAGCTGTACACCGCCAGCGGTGATTACAAATATTATGATAATGGATTTAACCTGACTGCATTTTCAGTCACCCTGGTCGCAGTCATTCTGTCATTAGGCGGCAAGTTTATACCATTTATGGAGCCTTTATCCCGCGTGTCCTGGTTTGTAGGCGTAATAGTTGCGTTCGTTGCTTATGCGCTATTGAAGAAACGCACGGGTTTTGAAAATACAGGAGAGCAAAAACTCGCAGGTTAAATATTGAAAAAGCATTAAGCGTATTTAATGAAGTGTGCGCTATTTAAAAACTATCTGTATCCATACAAGGAGTTTGTTATGTCTTTTGATTTAATTATTAAGAACGGTACTGTCATCTTAGAAAACGAAGCGAGAGTTATCGATATCGCCGTCCAGGGCGGAAAAATCGCCGCGATTGGCGAAAACCTGGGGGAAGCGAAAAATGTGCTGGATGCGACGGGATTGATCGTTTCGCCGGGCATGGTTGACGCGCATACCCACATTTCTGAACCGGGCCGTACCCACTGGGAAGGCTATGAAACCGGTACCCGCGCGGCGGCGAAAGGCGGTATTACCACGATGATTGAGATGCCGCTCAATCAGCTGCCGGCGACGGTCGATCGTGAGACGATTGAACTCAAGTTTGACGCGGCAAAAGGTAAATTGACCATCGACGCCGCGCAGTTGGGCGGTTTGGTTTCTTATAACCTGGATCGGCTGCATGAGCTGGACGAAGTGGGCGTTGTCGGCTTCAAGTGCTTTGTCGCCACCTGCGGCGATCGTGGCATCGATAATGATTTTCGCGACGTTAATGACTGGCAGTTTTACAAAGGCGCGCAAAAACTGGGGGAAATGGACCAGACGGTACTGGTACATTGCGAAAATGCTCTGATTTGCGATGAGCTGGGTGAAGAAGCTAAACGCGAAGGACGCGTAACGGCGCATGATTATGTCGCCTCACGTCCGGTATTTACTGAAGTGGAAGCCATTCGTCGCGTGCTGTATCTGGCGAAAGCGGCAGGTTGCCGTCTGCACGTTTGCCATATCAGCAGCCCGGAGGGGGTAGAGGAAGTAACGCGCGCGCGTCAGGAAGGTCAGGATGTCACCTGTGAATCGTGCCCGCACTATTTTGTCCTCGATACCGATCAGTTCGAAGAGATTGGCACCCTGGCAAAATGTTCTCCGCCAATTCGCGACCAGGAAAACCAGAAAGGGATGTGGGAAAAACTGTTTAACGGCGAAATCGACTGCCTGGTATCCGACCACTCTCCATGCCCTCCGGAAATGAAAGCAGGCAATATCATGCAAGCATGGGGCGGAATTGCCGGACTGCAAAACTGCATGGACGTCATGTTTGATGAAGCGGTGCAAAAACGCGGTATGTCGTTGCCGATGTTTGGCAAATTAATGGCGACCAACGCCGCCGATATTTTTGGTCTGAAACATAAAGGACGTATTGCCCCCGGCAAAGATGCTGACCTGGTCTTTATTCAGCCTGACAGCAGCTATGTTCTGAAAAATGAAGATCTGGAATATCGCCATAAAGTCAGTCCGTATGTTGGCCGTACTATTGGCGCGCGTATTACCAAAACGATTTTGCGCGGCGATGTTATTTATGACATCGAGCATGGCTTCCCTGTGCCGCCAAAAGGTCAGTTTATCCTTAAACATCAGCAGTAATCCGGTGTGATTTAATGCCCGTCGTCACGACGGGCATTCTCTATTTTAAGGTGTGGATATGTTCCCTGTTATTAACCGCGAAAGTGTATTGTCCGGCTTTCAGTGGTTTTTCTTTATTTTCTGTAACACGGTTGTGGTTCCCCCTACCTTGCTGTCCGCTTTTCATCTTCCCGCTGATAACCTGTTAATGCTCACACAATACGCTTTTTTGACCACCGCGTTGGCCTGCCTGGTTCAGGCATTTTGCGGCCATCGCCGCGCCATTATGGAAGGGCCGACAGGGCTGTGGTGGGGCGCTATTCTTACGATTACGCTTGGCGAGGCGTCTCGCGGCACGCCGCTGAACGATATCGCTTCCAGCCTGTCGGTCGGGATCGCGATCTCCGCAATGGTGACGATATTTATCGGCATTAGCGGGTTAGGACACCGTCTGGCTCGCCTGTTTACGCCGGCGGTAATGGTTTTTTTCATGCTGCTTTTGGGCGCGCAGCTGACCTCAATATTTTTTAAAGGCATGCTGGGGCTGCCTTTTGGTATTGCCGATACCAGCGCCAGAATCAAATTGGCCCCCTTTGGGCTGGCGGTCGCGGTGATGTGTTTTATCCTCGCGATGATTATTTTCCTACAACAGCGTATCTCCCGTTACGCGTTACTGGTAGGGACCGTGGTCGGGTGGGGGCTATGGCGGTTATGCTTTCCTTCATCACACTTACCGCCGGGTGAATTAAGCTGGCGATGGTTTCCGCTGGGCAGCCACGGCACGCTGATGCCGGGTATTATTGTGACGGCGGTGATGACGGGGTTAGTCAACATCAGCAACACTTACGGCGCCATCCGCGGTACCGATATCTTTTATCTGCATCAAGGGTCGGGCAGTTCTCGTTATCGCCGAAGCTTTATGATTTCCGGACTGATGACGTTAGTGACGGTGCCTTTCGCGGTCGTGCCTTTTTCGCCTTTTGTATCTTCCATTGGTTTATTAACGCAAACCGGCGACAGTTCTCGCAAATCCTTTATCTGCGGTAGCGCGCTGTGTCTGCTGGTTGCCATTATAACGCCGTTAACCCGCTTATTTTGCGCTATTCCACTGGCGATCAGCAGCGCCGTTATGCTGGTCTCTTATTTACCTTTACTTTATTCCGGTTTGGTTTTTAGCCAGCAAATTACGTTTACCGCGCGGAATATTTATCGCCTGGCATTACCGCTTTTTGTCGGCATTTTTTTGATGGGGCTTCCTCCGGTCTATTTACAGGATCTTCCACTGATGATTCGTCCTCTGCTTAGCAACGGATTACTGGTGGGAATCTTACTGGCAGTGCTTATGGAAAATCTTATTCCGTGGGAACGCATTAAATAACATGAGAAAACAAGGAGACATGATGAAGATTGTAATTGCGCCAGATTCATTTAAAGAGAGCTTAAGCGCTGATAAATGCTGTCAGGCTATTAAAGCGGGATTTTCAACCGTATTTCCTGATGCGCGCTATGTCTGTTTACCGATCGCCGATGGTGGAGAAGGAACCGTGGACGCGATGGTGGCTGCGACCGGCGGGAAACGGGTTTCTGTGGACGTTAGCGGGCCGATGGGGGAAAAAGTAAACGGATTTTATGGCCTGACCGGCGACGGCAAAACGGCGATTATTGAAATGGCGGCGGCGAGCGGATTGATGCTGGTGGCGCCCGAGGCGCGTAATCCGCTGCTGGCATCCAGTTTCGGCACCGGCGAATTGATTCGTCACGCCCTAGACGCGGGGATTCGCCATATTATTCTGGGTATCGGCGGCAGCGCCACGGTGGATGGCGGAATGGGAGTAGCGCAGACGCTCGGTGTGCGTTTTCTGGACGCGCAGGGAACGCCGCTTGGCGCCGGAGGGGGCAATTTATCGCGCCTGGCGAGCATTGACCTGCAGGGGTGCGATCCGCGTATTTCAGAGTGTCGTATTGAGGTCGCCTGTGATGTTGATAACCCGTTGGTGGGGCCACGCGGCGCGGCGGCGGTATTCGGTCCGCAGAAAGGGGCGACGCCTGAAATGGTCGAGACGCTGGAAAATGGATTACGTAATTATGCCCGTGTCTTACATGCTCTGACCGGACGCGACATGTCTCAAATACCGGGCGGTGGCGCGGCCGGAGGAATGGGGATTGCCGCTATCGTCTTCCTGGAAGCGGAAATGAAGCCCGGTATTGAGATTGTTATGCAGGCGGTGAAGCTGGAGGAGGCGGTAAAAGAGGCTTCGCTGGTGATTACCGGAGAAGGGCGAATCGACTCGCAAACGGCGGGAGGAAAAGCGCCGATAGGCGTTGCGTCAGTGGCGAAACGGCATCACGTCCCGGTTATCGGCATTGCCGGCGTACTGGGCGACGGCGTGGAAGTGGTCCATCGCCACGGTATTGATGCCGTATTCAGTATTTTGCCGCGGCTGGCGCCTTTGCCGGAAGTTCTGGCGAACGGTGAACAAAATCTCTACCACAGCGCCTGTAATATTGCCCGCGTCATCAAACTTGGCCAGGACATCGGGACTCATTAAGCATAAAAAAAGCCACGGTTCTCACCGTGGCAAAATCCAACATAGCTAAATAAAAAATAATCAGGAGGGCTGCCCGCCGTTAAATCATAACGTCGCGGTTACAGTCTTTGGAGTAGATGTAGCTGAATGCTTCGCCACGACCTACACCGTATCCGGCCTGCAGGGAATAAGCGCCCATGAAGATGTAGTCGCCTTTTTTCACCGGCACCCAGTTGTTGTCGAGGTTATAAACTCCCTGGCCGGAAAGGATATAAGCGCCATGTTCCTGGACGTGGGTTTCAATATAGCCGTGGCTGGCGCCCGGTTCGAACGACAGAATATGCATATTCATATCGAAGCCCAGCTCTTTAGGCAGGAAATCCAGCAGAATAACATCTTCCATGCCTTCATAATGAATACGCTCCAGCTGGCTGGCATTGCCGGAAACCAACCACGGGGCATGCCCCTCGACAGGAGTATAGCGGCGTTTATATAAAAATAGCTGGCTGTCTTCCGTTTGAGCGTTGCTAAAGGTCATCATCTCGCCCGGTGGACAATAGAGGTATCCGCCCTGGGTTAAAGAGAATGTTTTTCCTTCTGCTTTAGCTTCAATATTTCCCGTAATGACATAGAGAAAAGTTTCAATCCCCTCGCCGCCAAAGCCCTGCTGGTTGCCGCCATTCTGATGTAAGGTGACCAGATAATCGACGAAAGAAGCCCCCAGCTTCGGCGTCGAAAGGATGGTGACGTCACAGTTTTCAAAGCCGGGAATAATATTTTTCACCAGACCGTCCGGCGTTAAGAGCGCATAGTTACCGTGTTTCACAATGGCGCGGTTCGCCAGTAAATCATCGCGGTAACCCGTGACGTTATTCAGATATCCCATTGATGGCTCCTTATTTTTGCCAGGCAAGTTGATGCAGCATTAATGCCAGAGTTTTGACCCCTTCAGCAAGGTCATTAATGTTGGTACGTTCCGCCGGGTTATGGCTGATACCATTAATGCTGGGGACGAAAATCATACAGGTAGGGACGCGCGGCGCGAAAATTTGCGCGTCATGACCTGCGCCGCTATGCATTATGCGATAGTTCAGTTGTTCGGTTTCACACAGCCTGGTGAGGGCCGCGACCAGTTCGGCGTTCATCGGCACCGGCGCTTCGTCCATCCACAAATCGATATCGATGCTGATATCCATTTCATCGCAGATGGCGCGCATATCGTTTTCCAACTGTTCGGTAAATTCGCGAAGTACGGCGGCGTCCGTATGCCGGCAATCGATTGTAAATGTGGTTTTTCCAGGGACTACATTGACCGTATTCGGCTGCGGCTCAACTTTGCCGAACGTTAATACCAGGGGATCGCCATGCTGTTTGGCTTTTTCAATGGACTGACTGCAAATACGACTGAAGGCGTGCACCGTATCGCGACGATAGCCCATTGGCGTTGTGCCTGCATGGTTGGACTCGCCGTTGAGCGTCACCGTGTAGCGACGTTGCCCGACGATGGCGTTGACGACGCCAATCGACTGTCCGTTGCTCTCCAGAACGCAGCCTTGCTCAATATGCAATTCAACAAAGGCGCGGATATCGGTTCGCGCAGCGAGCGGCGCGGCGGGAAGGGTAAATCCGCACGCCTGCATAGCGTCGACAAAGCCTGTGCCTTTGGCGTCCTGGATATGGCGTACCTCTTCAGGATTCGCCAGGCCAAAAATGTTCTTGCTGCCCCAAAAAACGTAAGGGAAACGGCTGCCTTCTTCCTCAGCCATTGATACTACCTCGACGGTGCGCAGCGGCGCGCCGTAGGTCGCTTTTAGCCAGTCGAGCGCCAGCCAGGCGGCAAGCGCGCCAAATTGCCCGTCCAGATTGCCGCCGTTGACGACCGTATCAATATGCGAACCGCTTAAAATCACCTGCTCCGGAAATTGTGTGCCGCAAAGGCGGCCATATAAATTTCCGACGTCATCAAAGCGTGTTTCCAGACCGCTTTCTGCCATTCGCTTTTTAAACTGCTGCTGTGTTTCCAGCCACTCAGGCGAATAAAGTAAACGCGTCATTCCGCCCGTAGGATCGGCTCCAATGGAAGAGAGCCAGGGCAATGTTTCTTCTATCGCGTGGCGAAAATGCTTTATCATAGAAAATTCCTGTTTCAATAATTATTGGGCAAAGGGATTTTTTGTTTCGTATGACTTGAGATAGAGGGCATCGGAAATCAGATATTGATAAATATCATCAACAATATCGATACCATTCATATCGGCATTTTTCTGTTTAATATCCTGATCCTGTCCAGGATAATAAACCTGTTTAAAACCGGGGGCGGGCTTCACGGAATTGAGTTCCTGCATGGTCTGACTAATATGTTTGCGGAATAATTCACAGGAAGAGAAGAACGCCGGATTAATGACCAGATGAAGTTGTCCTAAATTGCGTCCGGCGTGTAAATCTTCATACATCGAACTGACCTGGCGGCCAAACGGCAGCCCCAGCAGAATACCGGACAGAATATCGATCATCATCATCAGGCCGTAACCTTTCGGGCCTGCGGCGGGTAATAACGCATTGACGGCAAAAGGATCATGTGTCGGCGCGCCATTTTTATCGACGGCCCAACTCTCCGGAATGGACTCATTGCGGGACCGTGCATCGAGGACTTTTCCCCAGGCCTGCACGGTGGTGGCCATATCGAAGGTAATGATGTCATCGCCTTCGCCCGGCGCGGCAAAGGCCAGCGGATTAGTGCCATAGTAAATATCCGCCCCGCCAAACGGCACGACCATAGGATCGGACTGACAGATAGACAGACCGATCAGGCCTTCGCGAGCAGCCTGGCGGACGAAATAAGAGATGGCGCCGCTATGGCCCATTCTGCTAATGCCGACAACCGCGACGCCATTTTTTTTCGCTATTTCAATAGCATGCTCCATTCCCATTTTGGCTGCGACCTGTCCGGCAGCATTATCGGCATGCAGTATCGCCGTACAGGGACCGGTATTCTCAATGCGGAACGTCGGCTCCCGGTTGGTGCCGCCTTTTGAAATTCGTTCGGCATAATATTCAACGCGTACGGCGCCATGTGAGTGAATACCTCTGGCATCTGCATAAACCAGTACGTCGGCGACGATGGCGGCGTGCTCACGTTTTAGTCCGGCTTTATAAAGCTTATTTTCGATAAGCTGATGGAGTGTTTCCCGACTGATTTTCATCTGTCTTCCTTTTTAACGACGGTGTGAAGCATGACTGCGATTAACATACCGGGAAAATAAAATGATTATGTGATCCAGACAGGCAAAAAAATATAATTAGAATTTATTTGATAATCAGGCGGGTTTTATCTTTTTGCTTAAATAAAAAGCTTTTTTAGAAAATCATAACTAATCCTTTAGCCGTTGTTTGAATTCTTTTGTTAATAAATTTGATGTGACGTTAATCACTCTATTTACCCTCCCGGATATATACCGTGAAGCGCACATTAACACTGCTCGTGCAATTGCAATGGGTGCAATTATTAAGGAGTTGTTATGATCCACGCCTTTATTAAAAAAGGGTGTTTTCAGGACTCTGTCAGCTTAATGATTATTTCTCGAAAGCTGAGTGAGTCCGAAAATGTTGATGATGTATCGGTAATGATGGGAACGCCTGCGAATAAGTCGCTGCTGGAAACTACCGGTTTCTGGCATGACGATTTTCATGGCGCTACGCCCAATGACATTTGCGTGGCGATTCGTACCGAAGCGGTAGATGACGGCATTACGCAGGTGATTGTGCAACAGCTCGAAGAAGCATTGCAGCAGTTGGCGCAGGGAAGCAGCGGCAGCCAGTCGTTAATCCAGGTCAGACGCTGGGAAAGCGCCTGTCAGAAACTGCCAGAGGCGAATCTGGCGCTGGTATCGGTGGCCGGCGAATATGCGGCGGAACTGGCAGAGCAGGCGCTGGATCGTTCGTTGAACGTGATGATCTTCTCCGATAATGTCACGCTGGACGATGAAATCAGACTAAAACGCCGGGCGCGTGATAAAGGACTGCTGGTCATGGGGCCGGATTGCGGCACCGCTATGATCGCCAATACGCCGCTGGCTTTCGCTAACGTCATGCCAGAGGGCAACATCGGGGTGATTGGCGCTTCCGGCACCGGTATTCAGGAGCTCTGTTCACAGATTGCGCTGGCGGGGGAAGGGATTACCCATGCCATCGGGCTTGGCGGACGCGATTTGAGCGCCGAGGTCGGCGGGATCAGCGCGCTAACGGCACTGGACATACTCAGCGCGGATGAAAAGAGCCAGGTGCTGGCCTTTGTCTCCAAACCGCCTGCCGACGCGGTTCGTCAGCATATTATCGCGGCGATGAAAGCCACCGGGAAACCCGTTGTAGCGCTGTTCTTAGGGTTTTCCTCTCCCGTTGCGCGTGAGGAAAACGTCTGGTTTGCCTCGACGCTGGATGAAGCCGCCCGACTGGCATGTTTATTGTCTCGCGTGACGTCGCAGCGTAAAGAAATGGTTTCAACAGGCGGCGTGATTCGTGGTCTCTATACCGGCGGAACGCTGGCGGCGGAAGCGGCGGGACTGCTGGCCAGCTATCTGGGCGTCGCGGCGGATACGGAACATCACCATGGCATGATGCTTGACGCTGATGGCCACCAGATTATCGATCTGGGCGATGACTTTTATACCGTTGGGCGACCACATCCGATGATTGACCCGGCGTTACGTAATCAGCTTATCGCCGGGCTTGGCGCACAGCCGCAGGTACGCGTGTTATTAGTGGACGTCGTTATTGGTTTTGGCGCGACCGCCGATCCCGCCGCATCGCTGATTCAGGCCTGGCAGAAGGCATGTGCCGCACGTGCCAGCGACCAGCCGCTGTTCGCCATCGCAACCGTCACCGGAACGGAACGCGATCCTCAGTGCCGCTCGCAACAAATCGCCGCGCTCGAAGATGTCGGCATCACGGTAGTGGATTCTCTTCCCGAAGCCACTCTGTTGGCCGCGGAACTGATTCGACCCACTCTCTCTTCCACTCATCCATCAGCTCCCCGGTTACTGGAAGCGGTAGCGGTGATTAATGCCGGGTTACGTAGCTTCGCGCTGGATTTACAGGCTGCCGGTATGCCCGTGGTGCACTACCAGTGGGCGCCTGTCGCTGGCGGTAATAAAAAACTGGCTCGTCTGTTAGAACGTTTGCAATAAGGGGTTCCCATGTTTACATCAGTGGCGCAAGCCAACGCTGCAGTCATCGAACAAATTCGTCGCGCACGTCCGCACTGGCTGGATGTGAAGCCAGCCTCTTCATTAATTAGCGTGCTCAATCAAGGGAAAACGCTTCTTCATGCCGGCCCGCCGATGCGCTGGCAAGAGATGACCGGCCCGATGAAAGGCGCCTGTATCGGCGCATGCCTGTTTGAAGGATGGGCCAAAGATGAAATGAGCGCGCTCGCGCTGTTAGAGCAGGGAAAGGTCAACTTTATTCCCTGCCATCACGTTAACGCCGTGGGGCCGATGGGCGGTATTACGTCAGCCAGTATGCCGATGCTGGTCGTGGAAAATATCACCGACGGCAATCGCGCGTACTGCAATCTCAACGAAGGGATCGGCAAAGTGATGCGTTTCGGCGCCTATGGCGAGGATGTTCAGCAACGTTTGCGCTGGATGCGCGATGTGCTGATGCCGGTATTAAGCGCGGCGCTGGGACGTCTGGAGCGGGGGCTCGACCTGACCGCAATGATGGCGCAGGGCATTACGATGGGAGATGAATTCCACCAGCGCAATATCGCCTCTTCCGCATTGCTGATGCGCACGTTGGCGCCGCATATCGCCCGTCTGGAACATGATAAGCAGCAGATAGCGGAAGTGATGGATTTTCTGAGCGTCACCGATCAATTCTTCCTTAATCTGGCGATGGCCTACTGTAAAGCCGCCATGGACGCGGGCGCGCAGATTCGCGCCGGCAGTATTGTGACGGCGATGACCCGTAATGGCGATATGTTTGGCATTCGGGTTAGCGGTCTGGGCGACCGTTGGTTCACCGCGCCTGTTAATACGCCGCAGGGGCTATTTTTTACCGGTTTTTCGCAGGATCAGGCCAACCCGGACATGGGCGACAGCGCCATTACTGAAACGTTTGGTATTGGCGGCGCTGCGATGATTGCCGCGCCTGGCGTAACGCGTTTTGTCGGTGCCGGGGGAATGGAAGCGGCGAAATCTGTTTCTGAAGAGATGGCTGAAATTTATCTCGAACGCAACATGCAGCTACAAATCCCCGGCTGGGATTTTCAGGGGGCCTGTCTGGGACTGGATATCCGCCGCGTGGTCGAGACCGGAATTACGCCGCTGATTAACACGGGTATCGCGCATAAAGAGGCGGGGATTGGACAGATTGGCGCGGGAACCGTCCGTGCGCCGCTGGCCTGTTTCGAGCAGGCGCTGGAAGCGCTGGCGGAAAGCATGGGCGTAAGTTAAGAGAGCGTCTCATGAAACGTATCCATCCTCTTATGGCAAGCCGACAATCGGCGGATTATCGGCAACCCTGGCAGATGTCAGGGGTATGGCGTCGCTCTATTAATTTTGTGGCGAAAAGCGGTGAGTTATTAACGCTTCACCGTCGGGGGAGCGGCTTCAGTCCGGGAGGGTGGATACTGCGCGGCGGCGATTTTGACGCATTGCGCGATGTGCTCACCGATGGCGAAAAACCGCAGTCAACCGCTGCCGGTATTCAGATTGGCGAGTTTCTTTTATGCGAGCCGGAGAGGCGCTGTTCGCTGCGGGTTCCACGCTATCTTGCGTCGCCGCGTCTTAACGCGACGTACATGCAGCGTAGTGAGGAGACGGGACTGTTTGGGCCGTTAACCGTCGCCGCAGCTCAGCCTCTATGTCCGGAACTTCGCCAGTTTTGTCACTGCTTTCAGTCGGCGCTTGCAGGTGCTGCGACTGACTGGCGGCTATGGCTGGGTAAAGGGCCGGGCTTAACGCCCAGTCATGACGACACGCTGACGGGAATGTTGCTGGCGGCCTGGTATTTTGGCGCCATAGATGAACGCGCCGGGCGTAATTTTTTTGCCCAATCCGGCAGCCTTGATCGGGCGACGACGCTCGTGAGCGTCAGTTATTTACGCTATGCGGCTATGGGTTATTTCGCGTCGCCTTTACTCCACTTTATTCATGCGCTGCGACGAGATGCTCGCACAGAAACGGCGATTGACGGACTGCTGGCGCTGGGGCACACCTCTGGCGCGGATACGCTGCTGGGGTTCTGGCTTGGACAACAAATAGTAAAAGGATAGGGAATGAAAACGTTGGTAGTTGCTCTTGGCGGCAACGCATTATTGCAGCGCGGAGAAGCGCTAACGGCAGAGAATCAATATCGCAATATTGCCGACGCAGTGCCTGCGCTGGCGCGACTTGCCCGCTCGTATCGGCTGGCGATAGTACATGGCAACGGCCCCCAGGTCGGCCTGTTGGCTTTACAGAACCTTGCCTGGAAAGCCGTTGAGCCTTATCCGCTGGATGTGCTGGTAGCGGAAAGTCAGGGCATGATCGGCTATATGCTGGCGCAGCGTCTGGCGCTTGAACCCGATATGCCGCCGGTGACTACAGTATTAACGCGGATAAAGGTATCGGCGGACGATCCTGCTTTTCTTGAACCGGAAAAGTTTATTGGTCCCGTTTATTCGCCAGAAGAGCAAATGGCGCTGGAAGCGACTTATGGTTGGCATATGAAACGTGATGGAAAATATCTGCGCCGTGTCGTCGCTTCCCCGGCGCCGCGTCAGATTATCGAAAGCGCCGCTATTGAGTTATTGCTAAAAGAGGGCCATGTGGTGATTTGCAGCGGCGGTGGCGGGGTACCTGTTGCCGGCGAGGGCGAAGGGGTCGAGGCGGTGATAGATAAAGACCTGGCGGCGGCATTGCTGGCAGAGCAGATAGCGGCCGATGGTCTGATCATTTTGACGGATGCGGATGCGGTGTATGAACATTGGGGAACGCCGCAGCAGCGCGCTATTCGTCAGGCTTCGCCCGATGAGCTGGCGCCGTTTGCCAAAGCCGATGGCGCGATGGGACCGAAGGTGACCGCGGTAAGCGGATATGTGAAGCGGTGCGGAAAGCCGGCATGGATTGGCGCATTGTCGCGTATTGACGATACCCTGGCGGGCAGAGCGGGAACCTGCATCTGTCTGTGATCGCGACGGGCGGCGACAGAGAATGCGCCGCCCACGCTGTTTATTTAAGCTTACTTTGCGCCCAGATAATGCCGCTGGCGTATTCGCCTGGCAGGAGCGGAGAGAGCGCTTCCAGGGTGGCGCTAAGACGTGACGTATCGCTGTCGGTCAGATTCAGATGGCCGACTTTTCGCCCCGGACGTACCGCTTTATCATACCAGTGCAGATGTACCAGCGGCAGCTTCAGCCAGTCGTAATTCAGCTCGCTGCCGATCAGATTGATCATCACCGACGGGGCGTTAATCACCGGCGCGGGCAACGGCAGGCCGGTAATCGCGCGCAAATGCAATTCAAACTGACTGATGCTGGCGCCATTTTGCGTCCAGTGTCCGCTGTTATGCACGCGCGGCGCCAGTTCATTGATTAACAGGCCTTCCGGCGTGATAAAACATTCCATCGCCATTACGCCGACGTAGTTCAACGCCTGCATAATTGCTGACAGCATCGATTCCGCCTGCTCCTGCTGTTCGGCGTTCGCCTGTGGGAACGCGACGCTGGTCCGCAAGATGCCGTCCTGATGCAAATTGTGCGTTAGCGGGTAAAACACGGTACTGCCGTCATGAGCGCGCGCGCCGACTAACGACACTTCGCCGGAAAAATGGATACCGCGCTCAACAATACATTCGCCATAGCAGTCATCCGGCAGTTGCCCGGTTTCGTCCGCGCGTAGACGCCACTGCCCGCGACCGTCGTAGCCGCCAACGCGACGCTTAATAATCGCCAGTTCCCCCAGACGGTCAAAGATGCCGGACCACTCGTCGGCGCTGGTCAGCAGCTGCCACGGCGCGGTCGCGAGTCCCAGTTTATCGAAAAGCTGTTTTTGTGTCAGACGGTCGGCGATGATCGGAAATACATCGCGATTGACGAATGCCGGGTGGCGCGCCAGCTCGCGGGTAAGCGCGGTTTCCGGCCAGCGCTCAATCTCTGCGGTAATGACGCTCTGCTGTACCGGCACGGCGGTAGGCTCTGCATCCAGACCAACCGGCCAGACGGCGATACCCAGCGGTTCGCCCGCCTGGCGCAGCATTCGGCCCAGTTGTCCGTTGCCGAGAACGCAAACTTGCTTCATAGCGTCCCCCGCGGATCGGGATTTTCCAGAACTTCATCGGTTTGCGCTTTGCGCCAGTCGGCAATGCGCTGATGCAGTTCCGCGTCGTGTTGCGCCAGAATCTGCGCGGCGAGCAGGGCGGCGTTAGCGGCACCGGCTTTACCGATCGCCAGCGTACCCACCGGAATGCCGCGCGGCATCTGCACGATGGAGTAGAGGCTATCCACGCCGCTTAGCGCAGCGCTTTGTACCGGCACGCCGAGTACCGGGACCAGCGTTTTTGCCGCAATCATTCCCGGCAGGTGCGCCGCGCCGCCCGCGCCGGCAATAATCACTTGATATCCGTTCTCTTCCGCCGTTTCGGCGAAGCTGAACAGTTTATCGGGGGTGCGATGGGCGGAAACCACTTCTACATGGTGCGGGACATCCAGAATTTCAAAAATTTCGGCGGCGAATTGCATGGTAGCCCAGTCGCTTTTGGACCCCATCACGATGGCGACACGCGCCGGATTATTGCGGGAAGACATGCGTCTTAAAACTCCTGTGGTGCGGGACACGCTGCTTTTGAGGTATCAGAGAATAGCATGATAATCAGGCAAGGAAAACGGTTGCGTGTGCGCCGTAACGGACGATTCGACGAACATTTACAGGGGGAAGGCGATTAACTCCACGTTATCCGGCGTGACTTTTACCATTGAACCTTCATGATGCCATGCGCCTAACACCACGCGGAATGCGGGCTGGTCGTTGACGGAAAGTTCATGCACTGCCGGGCGGTGGGTGTGACCGTGAACCAGCCACTGTACGCGGTGTTTTTCCATTTCGGCGACGACGGTCTGCGCATTGACGTCCATAATATCCAGCGATTTGCTGCTGTTGGCGGCTTTACTGCCGGCGCGCATTCTGGCGGCGATACGGCGGCGGATAAACAGCGGCAGGGTAAGGAACAGTCGTTGCACCCACGGATTATGGACTTTGGCGCGAAACGCCTGATATCCGGCATCATCGGTACAGAGCGTATCGCCGTGCATAATCAACACATTGCGGCCATACAGGTTGAGCACTTTTTCCTGCGGCAGTAGAATCATGCCGCTTTCGCGGGCAAATCGCTTGCCAATCAGGAAATCACGGTTACCGTGAATAAAGAAGCAGGGGACGCCGGAATCAACCAGCGATTTAATGGCAACGGCCATTTCACGATGTAGCGGATTGGGGTCGTCGTCGCCAATCCAGGCCTCGAAGAGATCGCCAAGAATATACAGCGCGTCGGCCTGACGGGCTTCTACGGCTAAAAAACGCAGAAAACCGGCGACGATCGCCGGTTCTTCCGTTTGCAGATGCAAGTCTGCAATAAACAGTGTCGCCACGATTACTCGCTGACGGTCACGTTTTCAATGATGACGTCTTCTTTTGGTACGTCCTGGTGCATACCGCTACGGCCAGTGGCGACGCCTTTGATTTTATCTACCACGTCCATACCTTCTACGACTTCCGCAAAGACGCAGTAGCCCCAGCCCTGCAGACTTTCGCCGGAGAAGTTCAGGAAGTCGTTGTCTGCCACGTTGATGAAGAATTGCGCGGTAGCCGAGTGTGGCGCCTGAGTACGCGCCATTGCCAGCGTACCACGGGTATTTTTCAGACCATTGTTGGCTTCGTTTTTGATCGCCTCTTTGGTGGCTTTCTGTTTCATGCCCGGCTCAAAGCCGCCGCCCTGAATCATGAAACCGTTAATCACACGGTGGAAAATGGTGTTGTTGTAAAAACCTTCGCGGCAGTAGTCCAGGAAGTTTTTAACTGTTTCAGGCGCTTTATCATCAAAGGTTTTGATTACGATATCGCCGTGATTAGTGTGGAAAGTAACCATTTTTGCATCCTGTTCCAAGAGAGTGGTGCTTTAGCCCGCAATGGGGCACATATAGGGGCTTGTTATAGCATAACCGTAAGCTGCGATCACCTTGCAAAGTGTGCTGCTTCGATTACGAATAATATGTATCATACAGAGATTATTACCCACACACGTCTATACGGAATCTTCGATGTTAAAAATTTTTAATACACTGACGCGCCAAAAAGAGGAATTCAAACCCATTCATGCCGGGGAAGTCGGCATGTACGTGTGTGGTATCACCGTTTACGATCTCTGCCACATTGGCCACGGACGCACGTTTGTCGCTTTTGACGTTGTCGCGCGCTATTTGCGTTTTCTCGGTTATAAGCTGAAGTATGTGCGTAACATTACCGATATCGACGATAAAATTATTAAACGCGCCAATGAAAACGGCGAAAGTTTTGTCGCGCTGGTCGATAGAATGATTGCGGAAATGCATCAGGACTTCGACGCGCTGAATATTCTGCGTCCGGACAGCGAGCCGCGTGCGACGCACCATATTCAGGAAATTATCGAGCTCACCCGCACCTTAATCGAGAAAGGGCACGCCTATGTGGCGGATAACGGCGATGTGATGTTCGATGTACCGACCGATCCGACTTATGGGCAGCTTTCCCGTCAGGATCTTGAGCAGCTTCAGGCGGGCGCGCGCGTGGATGTCGTTGACGTGAAGCGTAACCCGATGGACTTCGTGCTGTGGAAAATGTCGAAAGAGGGCGAGCCGAGCTGGCCGTCGCCGTGGGGCGAAGGGCGTCCGGGCTGGCACATTGAATGTTCGGCGATGAACTGCAAGCAGTTGGGCAACCATTTTGATATTCACGGCGGCGGTTCCGATCTGATGTTCCCGCACCATGAAAACGAGATTGCCCAGTCTACCTGCGCGCATGACGGCGAATACGTCAACTACTGGATGCACTCCGGTATGGTGATGGTGGATCGCGAGAAGATGTCCAAATCGCTGGGCAACTTCTTTACCGTGCGCGACGTGCTGAAATACTACGATGCGGAAACTGTGCGCTACTTCCTGATGTC
Organism: Salmonella sp. SAL04202; assembly: GCF_046550775.1. Classification (NCBI taxonomy): domain Bacteria; kingdom Pseudomonadati; phylum Pseudomonadota; class Gammaproteobacteria; order Enterobacterales; family Enterobacteriaceae; genus Salmonella; species Salmonella sp. SAL04202. Next base: position 283,097 of record NZ_JBGDXK010000001.1, read on the forward strand.
CGGGCATTACCGTAGCCAACTGAACTACAGCGAAGAGAACCTCAAGCAGGCGCGCGCCTCGCTGGAGCGGCTATACACTGCATTGCGTGGAACGGATAAATCAGCGGCCCCGGCGGGCGGCGAGGCGTTTGAAGCGCGTTTCGTGGAGGCGATGAATGACGATTTCAACACGCCGGAAGCCTACTCCGTCCTGTTTGATATGGCGCGTGAAGTCAACCGTCTGAAGGGCGAGGATATGACCGCCGCGAATGCGATGGCGTCTCATCTGCGGAAGATTTCTGGCGTGCTGGGACTGCTGGAGCAGGAGCCGGATGTTTTCCTGCAAAGCGGCGCGCAGGCGGATGACGGTGAAGTTGCGGAAATTGAAGCCTTGATTCAACAGCGTCTGGATGCCCGTAAAGCGAAAGACTGGGCGGCGGCGGACGCGGCGCGCGATCGTCTCGCTGAAATGGGTATTATTCTGGAAGATGGCCCGCAGGGCACCACCTGGCGGCGTAAGTAAGCGCTTTTACAGGCCGCTCTATTTGCATAGAACGGCCTGTTTTTTATTTTTTCGCGCCGGGCGAAAGATAAACACACACCGACTCCCCCAGATTCTGATGTTCACACCCGGGTATTGCCCGGCTGTAATGGGCAATAAAGCGGATGACGCTGTCGCCGCTGTTTAGCCCCACATTTCCTTTTCGCAGCAATTCTGCTGGCTGATCGTCGGTGAAAACGTTAGGGGTGAACAGTTTTGCGCCTAATCGTTCAAAAGTGCCAGCACTAACGATAGAGGGTTGATAACCCTGAAGCTGCAACCAGCGGCGGGCATCATTACGTGACCAAACCTGCGCATCGTTTGCTCGCGCAAACACTTCGAGAAGCCAGCCATTCGAATTCTGATAAGGGCCGGAAAAAGGCCACGCAATCAGGTTATAGCGGGGACTGTGGAAGAGATTGAGTTTGGTAGCGCTATGTAAGAGCGTTTGTAATGCCGTCGCGATATCTGAACGCGGGCGCAAAACGGCAATGCTCTGATTCACCAGGTCATCAGCCAGAAACTCATACAGACCTTGTATATAGAGCGCTGATTCAGCGGTTCCGCAAGTATTCAGATTATGGTAAACCCGCCAGTCTCCGTTTGGCTGGCGCATGGCATAGCCAGCATGTGACCAGGTTAAATGTCGGCTCGACATATCTTGCCCCTGGCGAACCAGAATGACGACCGGATCGGATTGACTGTTAAGCTGTTGTTTGAGCTGTAGCGCCTGATCCATTGTCGCTGCGATGCTCTCCGGCGTGTTTGCTTTTTGGTGACAGTTAGCACTGTCTGCATAAGCGTTGAGCGAGATTGCGCTGAGCCACAGGGCAAACGCGAACCGCTTCATTTGGCCGGTACCGTCTGGTTGCTGGAAAGTCCTGCGTCGTCCTGATTTACCATATGGGCAAGGACCTTGCCCTCTTTTTTCAAATAAGCGCCGGTGCCTTCCTGCGTTTTTTCCAGAGTGACTTTATCACCTGCTTTGAGGTTGCCTTCTTTGACGACATTTAGCGGAACTTGCATTTTAATGTCTTTGTTATCGGGGGACTTAGTGGTTAACAGCGCGGTTTTTTGCTTTTTATTTTCGACAACAGATCCAATGCTCAGGTTGAGAGGCAGCAGTACGGGGGAGAGTATAATTCCGCTAACCAGTGCGGAACTGCCCACGCTGACAACCGCAGACGATGCCGCATACCATCCAGTGGCAGACATTTCTTCGCTATAGCTGGCGTGGGAAAATGAGAAACAGACGACCGCGGCGGCGAATGTCATTTTATTCATATTGATTCCTTTTAATATGCGTTTTAAGTACCCATAGAAATAACACTAAAATACTTCCCGGCAACCACACCCACAGCAATTCTGAGAGAATGACCTGATGTCCATACGGCGTGATGTAGCTTGAAAGCGCGAACGGCGCGACTTTAATCACCTGCCAGGGCGCAAAAAAACGTTCATCTGACCACGGCCACAGCCATCCGACGCCTTTCCCACCCGTGGTTATCGAATCCAGCAGGCTGTGCGACAGCAATGAAACGGTTAAAAACAGCCAGCAGCGCACCTGCCCAGCTCGAAACCATCGTCGTCCCGCGAGTACGCACAACAGGGGGAGGACGAATGCGAAAAGTAAAGAGTGGGTAAATCCGCGATGTCCAAATACGTTGCCGTAGGCGACGCCAAATTTAAAGGCCAGCACGTCGGCATCGGGGAGCATCGCCAGCACAACACCGGCAAACAGCAGGCGAGGAGGGATAACTTTCAGGCCTAAGCCTGCGCCAAGACACAGAGGAACGGCGGCGTGGGTGATAACGGTAGGCATAGCGATGGTTCACAGGGAAATAGCTATGCTAGCAGTTGGAACGCAGAGGATTAAGTGGATGATTATCTGAAAAGACAGCGTAATCAGGCCGGATAAGACGCTTTGCGTCGCTATCCGGCACTCTGTATCAGGCCACGACGTTCACACTTTGGCCTTCGAAGCTAACGGTTTGCCCGGCGACAATTTTGCAGCGTTTACGCGTTTCAACCGCGCCATCAACCTTCACCAACCCGTCGGCAATGGCGATTTTCGCCTGCGCGCCGCTTTCGCTCCAGCCTTCCAGCTTGAGCAGATCGCACAGCTCGACGTGCGGGTGCTTGCCTAAAGAGAATGTCGCCATGTTATTTTCCTTGTGGATCGTGATATTCAATGCACGCCTGCAGCGTGTTTTCGATAAGCGTGGCGACCGTCATCGGGCCGACGCCGCCCGGTACTGGCGTGATGTATGACGCGCGCGCCGCGGCTTCGTCAAACACGACGTCGCCAACGACCTTGCCATTTTCCAGACGGTTAATACCGACATCAATCACAATTGCGCCTTCTTTAATCCATTCGCCGGGAATAAAGCCCGGTTTACCTACGGCGACAATGAGCAAATCAGCATGCTCGACATGGTGACGCAGATCTTTGGTAAAGCGGTGCGTAACGGTAGTCGTACAGCCAGCCAGCAGCAGCTCCATGCTCATTGGGCGTCCAACGATATTGGACGCGCCAATGACCACCGCATTCAGGCCGTAGGTATCAATATTGTAACGCTCAAGCAGGGTCACAATACCGCGGGGCGTACAGGGACGCAGGCGCGGCGCACGCTGGCACAGACGACCGACATTATAAGGATGAAAACCGTCTACGTCTTTATCTGGCGCGATACGCTCCAGCACTTTAACGTTGTCGATGCCTGCCGGTAAAGGCAACTGCACCAGAATACCGTCGATCGTGTTATCTGCATTCAGAGTATCGATAAGCGCCAGCAGTTCGGCTTCGCTGGTGGTTTCTGGCAGGTCATAGGAGCGGGAGACGAATCCCACTTCGTCGCACGCTTTACGTTTGCTTGCGACATAAATCTGTGAGGCCGGATTGCTGCCGACCAACACCACAGCCAGGCCGGGAGCGCGAAGCCCTGCTGCGACGCGTGCCTGAACTTTTTGAGCAACCTCAGATCGCACCTGCTGCGCAATCGTTTTACCGTCAATAATCTTTGCTGCCATCAGAGAGAAGATTCCATCTGTTACTTCAAGTCAAAGGGGATGACGCTATTTTGTCAGAAGCGGGCCTCGCTGTCAGTTAACGTTTGTGTTTCCGATGCAAACGCGACGTCTCCCCCGTTCGTTGCCGATGCTGAGACGTGACCAGTAAGCGCGCCATGATTAACCAAAAAGAAACAATTCATCACCCTGGCTATGGTTACCGTAATCCCTCGCCGTTAATAGCATCGGGCGGCATAATGCGACATTTTATACAAAATAAGATTAGACCCTTCTTATATCCCAATAAGAATTAGCTTAGGTCATTAAAAGAGTTTGCGGCTATTTTTTATTTAGCGAAATGTTTAATTTATTACCGTGACGAAATGTCATATTCGCAAAGATTAATTACTGCGTCTGATACTCAGGGGAGAAACAGAAAACTAATTAATCTGCGATATCTATCTTTACAGGATGCAGAGATAACTTTTCTGACATGCTATGTCGATAATAATTCAAACGGAGCCGACAGGATGCCGAAACCGGGTGTGTGTAATTCAAGGGAAATCCATGAAACATAAATTAATGACCTCTACTATTGCGAGTCTGATGTTTGTCGCTGGCGCAGCGGTTGCGGCTGATCCTACTCCGGTGAGCGTGAGTGGCGGTACTATTCATTTCGAAGGTAAACTGGTTAATGCAGCCTGTGCCGTCAGCACTAAATCCGCCGATCAAACGGTGACGCTGGGTCAATACCGTACCGCCAGCTTTACGGCGATTGGTAATACGACTGCGCAGGTGCCTTTCTCCATCGTCCTGAATGACTGCGATCCGAAAGTGGCGGCCACCGCTGCCGTGGCTTTCTCTGGTCAGGCAGATAACACCAACCCTAATTTGCTGGCGGTCTCCTCTGCGGACAATAGCACTACCGCAACCGGCGTCGGGATTGAGATTCTTGATAATACCTCTTCACCGTTGAAGCCGGACGGCGCGACCTTCTCGGCGAAGCAGGCGCTGGTTGAAGGCACCAATACGCTGCGTTTTACCGCACGCTATAAGGCAACCGCCACCGCCACGACGCCAGGCCAGGCTAATGCCGACGCCACCTTTATCATGAAATACGAATAATCCCGTCTGGGAACGCCAGGGAAGGGAGGCGCCTCAACGGAAGAGGCTATCGGGGATAAAAGAGAACATAGCAGATGATAAGGAAAGGCGCGGCGCTAGTGGGGCTTGTTTTGATGTCGCCCGTTATTGCGCAGCCGGTAATGGTAGAGAGCGGGCGTGTTCACCTGCGCGGACAACTGGTCAATGGCGGCTGCGCTGTCGCCACAGAAAGCCAGGATTTGCGCGTACTGATGGGACAGTACCGCACGAATGCGTTTACCGGTCCTGGCAGCTTCGCTCCCGTCAGCGTTCCATTTTCGTTACGGTTAATCTCCTGTAGCGCGGAGGTCTGGCGTCATGTCGGCATTGCGTTTGCCGGCGTTACACCTGCGGAAGATCCCCATGTTTTTCTGGCCAGCGGCGAGGGTATCGGTAATGCCGGAATCGGCCTGGCATTATTTGATGACCAGCAGCGGCAAATCATACCTAACACGTTACCGCTTCATTACACGCCCATTTTAACGTCAGAAATGACTTTGCATTTTACCGCCCGCTATCGGGCAATTTCAGAAAATATGACGCCGGGACGAATTCATTCAGAAGTGTGGTTTACGCTGGTTTACCCATGAATTTTCTTGCCGACGTGACTCAATGCAAAAGGTATTTTTTACCATGCTGAATAGTATAAAATTAGGCTTTATTGTTCTTCTCACGTTATTTACTTCGTTGAACGTACAGGCGGCGGGGGGGATTGCATTAGGCGCCACGCGAGTTATTTATCCCTCGGCGGCGAAACAGACTTCTCTGGCAATCAGTAATAGCGATACTCAAGAACGTTACCTCGTCAATTCATGGATCGAAAATAGCGCCGGGCAGAAAGAAAAAACGTTTATCGTTACGCCGCCTTTATTCGTCAGCGAACCCAAAAGCGAAAACACGCTGCGTATTATCTACGCCGGGCAACCGCTACCCGGGGATCGGGAGTCGTTATTCTGGATGAACGTGAAAGCCATCCCGTCGGTCGATAAAAGTCATATTGAAGGAAAAAACGTTCTGCAACTGGCGATTCTGTCGCGCATCAAACTGTTCGTGCGTCCGGCGAATTTGCCGCAGACGCCGGAAGACGCGCCGACCTTGCTGAAATTTTCCCGTGTCGGCAACCATCTCAAGATAACCAACCCATCTGCTTATTACCTCACGCTGGTCAATATCAGCGTGGGCGCGAAAAAGATTGATAACGTGATGATCGCGCCAAAAAGCGACATGCAAATTCCCTTACCGACTGGCGCGCAGGGCAGCGTGACATTTCAGACCGTCAATGATTACGGCGCATTGACGTCGGCGACAACGGCCAGTCTCGGTTAAGCAGAGAGCGTGAAGCCACACGAGAACACGATGAAGAAGACAACCTGGTTTGCAGGGCGATTTCCCGGCTATGTATCACCGTTAAGCGGCGTGGCGCTGTCGGTGCTGGCGGCGCTGTGTCCGCTGACGAGCCGCGGCGAAAGTTATTTCAACCCTGCGTTTTTGTCGGCGGATACCGCGTCCGTGGCGGATTTATCTCGCTTTGAAAAAGGTAATCATCAGCCGCCCGGTATTTACCGGGTGGATATCTGGCGTAACGACGAATTCGTAGCGACGCAGGATATTCGTTTTGAGGCGGGCGCCGTGGGCGCCGACGATAAATCCGGCGGCCTGATGCCTTGTTTTACACCGGAGTGGATTAAACGGCTGGGCGTGAATACCGCGGCGTTCCCTGTCTCAGATAAAGGCGTCGATACCACGTGTATTCACCTTCCTGAGAAAATTCCGGGCGCGGAGGTCGCGTTTGATTTCGCGTCGATGCGCTTAAATATTAGCTTGCCGCAGGCGTCATTGCTCAACAGCGCGCGTGGCTATATCCCGCCGGAAGAGTGGGATGAAGGGATACCCGCCGCACTCATTAATTACAGTTTTACCGGTAGCCGCGGAACAGACAGCGATAGCTATTTTTTGAGTCTGTCGAGCGGCTTGAACTATGGCCCCTGGCGGCTGCGTAATAACGGAGCCTGGAACTATTCGAAAGGGGATGGCTATCATTCGCAACGCTGGAACAACATTGGCACCTGGGTACAGCGCGCCATCATTCCGCTAAAAAGCGAACTGGTCATGGGGGACAGCAATACCGGGAACGATGTTTTCGACAGCGTCGGCTTTCGCGGAGCGCGGCTGTACTCTTCTGACAATATGTATCCCGATAGCCTGCAGGGCTACGCCCCCACGGTTAGAGGAATCGCCCGGACGGCGGCAAAGCTGACGATACGACAGAACGGGTATGTTATCTACCAAAGCTATGTGTCGCCGGGCGCGTTTGCGATTACCGATCTTAATCCTACCTCTTCCAGCGGCGACCTTGAGGTGACGGTAGATGAAAAAGACGGTAGCCAACAACGTTACACGGTGCCTTACTCTACCGTTCCGCTATTGCAGCGTGAGGGCAGGGTGAAGTATGACCTGGTGGCCGGGGATTTTCGCAGCGGCAATAGTCAGCAGTCTTCGCCATTCTTTTTCCAGGGAACGGTGATTGCCGGCCTGCCTGCGGGGCTGACGGCTTACGGCGGTACGCAACTTGCCGATCGTTACCGTGCCGTGGTGGTCGGGGCGGGGCGAAATTTGGGTGACTGGGGTGCCGTGTCGGTCGATGTCACACATGCGCGTAGCCAACTGGCAGATGACAGCACCCATCAGGGGCAATCGTTGCGTTTTCTGTACGCCAAATCGCTGAATAATTACGGGACTAATTTTCAATTGCTGGGTTACCGCTATTCCACGCGCGGATTTTACACCCTGGATGATGTGGCATACCGCAGTATGGAAGGGTACGACTACGAATACGATAGCGACGGACGCCGCCATAAAGTGCCGGTGGCGCAGAGCTACCACAATCTCCGTTACAGCAAAAAAGGCCGCTTTCAGGTCAATATTTCGCAAAATCTGGGGGATTACGGGTCACTGTATCTTTCCGGCAGTCAACAAAATTACTGGAATACGGCGGATACCAATACCTGGTATCAACTGGGATACGCCAGTGGATGGCAAGGCATAAGTTATTCGCTGTCATGGTCGTGGAGCGAGTCGGTGGGGATCTCAGGCGCCGACCGCATTCTGGCATTCAATATGTCCGTTCCGTTTAGCGTTCTGACCGGACGGCGCTATGCGCGCGACACTATTCTTGATCGTACTTATGCCACGTTTAACGCCAACCGCAACCGCGACGGCGACAATAGCTGGCAGACCGGCGTGGGCGGCACGCTTCTGGAAGGACGTAATCTGAGCTACAGCGTGACGCAAGGGCGTAGCAGTAGCAATGGTTATAGCGGCAGCGCCAGCGCTAGCTGGCAGGCGACGTATGGCACGCTGGGCGTGGGATATAACTACGATCGCGATCAGCATGACTATAACTGGCAACTTTCCGGCGGCGTGGTCGGTCATGCGGATGGTATTACGTTTAGCCAACCGTTGGGCGATACCAATGTCTTGATTAAAGCGCCGGGAGCGAAAGGCGTGCGCATCGAAAACCAGACCGGCGTGAAAACGGACTGGCGGGGCTATGCGGTAATGCCCTACGCCACGGTATATCGCTATAACCGCGTCGCGTTAGATACCAACACGATGGACAACCATACCGATGTCGAAAATAACGTCAGCAGCGTAGTGCCGACAGAGGGCGCGCTGGTGCGGGCTGCTTTTGATACGCGGATAGGCGTAAGGGCAATCATTACCGCGAGGCTTGGCGGACGTCCGTTACCGTTTGGCGCGATAGTACGAGAAACCGCCAGCGGCATTACCAGTATGGTCGGCGATGACGGGCAAATTTATCTGAGCGGCTTGCCGCTAAAAGGTGAACTGTTCATCCAGTGGGGAGAGGGGAAAAACGCGCGTTGTATCGCCCCTTACGCCCTGGTGGAGGATAGCCTGAAGCAGGCGATTACGGTAGCCAGCGCGACCTGTATCCGTCCGTCGTCATAAAAGGAAAAATAGAGATGAAAATATACTCAGCGCTATTGCTGGCGGGGACCGCGCTCTTTTTCACCCATCCCGCGCTGGCGACGGTTTGCCGTAATTCAAACGGGACGGTGACCGATATCTTTTACGACCTGTCAGATGTTTTCACCAGCGGCAATAATCAGCCGGGACAGGTGGTTACGCTGCCGGAAAAATCTGGTTGGGTCGGCGTAAACGCGACGTGCCCGGCGGGGACAACGGTAAATTATACCTACCGAAGCTATGTATCAGAATTACCGGTACAAAGCACCGAAGGAAATTTTAAATACCTCAAGCTGAATGACTACCTTCTGGGCGCGATGAGCATCACCGATAGTGTCGCTGGCGTATTTTATCCGCCCCGTAACTATATTCGCATGGGCGTCGACTCTAACGTGTCGCAGCAAATGCCGTTTGGCGTGCAGGACTCAAAGCTGGTTTTTAAATTAAAAGTGATACGGCCTTTTATTAATATGGTGACGATCCCTCGCCAGACAATGTTTACTGTCTATGTGACGACCTCTACCGGCGACGCGTTGAGCACGCCGGTATATACCATTAGCTACAGCGGCAAAGTGGAAGTACCGCAAAACTGTGAAGTGAATGCCGGACAGGTCGTGGAGTTTGATTTCGGCGATATCGGCGCGTCGTTATTTAGTCAGGCGGGGGCGGGTAATCGTCCGCAAGGCGTCACGCCGCAAACGAAAACTATCGCTATTAAATGTACCAACGTCGCGGCGCAGGCCTATTTATCTATGCGGCTTGAAGCCGAAAAGGCCTCAGGGCAGGCGATGGTGTCCGATAATCCGGATTTAGGCTTTGTGGTTGCTAATAGCAACGGTACGCCGCTCACACCCAATAATTTGTCGAGTAAAATTCCGTTTCATCTTGATGATAACGCCGCCGCTCGCGTAGGTATTCGCGCCTGGCCGATCAGCGTGACGGGGAATAAACCGGCGGAAGGGCCGTTTACTGCGCGCGGCTATCTACGAGTCGATTATGATTAAGGAGGCATAATGATCTTTCGGCGCGTTTTCATCGCTATCGGTTGTGTTTTGTTCAGCCCGCTGAGTCAGGCCAACTCATCTCTGGGCGAAGTGAATATTGAACTGCGCGGTAACGTGGTGGATTTTACCTGCGCCGTGGTGGCGGGCGACAGTAACAAATCGGTTAACCTCGGCACCTGGCCGACAAAACAGCTTCACGCCGCCGGTGACGCCACGCAACCGGTAGCCTTTAGCCTAAAACTTGAAGGCTGCCCGCCGGGGTCGGCGTCTATAACGTTTTCCGGGACGCCAGCGCCCGGCACGGCATTACTGGCGCTTGCTGATACGGCAATGGCGCAAAAACTGGCGATTGAAATTCGCGATGGCGATCAACGTCGATTGCCACTTGAACAGGCCAGCAAGGCCGTTGATATTGACAACAACGGCAATGCTACCCTGAAATTCTATGCGAACTATATCGCCTTAGCCGATGGCGTGCAGCCCGGACTTGCTAACGCGGATGCGACCTTCCTGATCAATTACAATTAGTGTCCGTTATTGTGGCTCCCGAACGATAATTCGCCGGGAGTACATTTACAATAATTCGTGTGATTTGGCGTAATCGATAAGCTCAACGATAGAGTGAAGGCCAAGTTTAGAAAATATATTGGCCTTATGCGCGCTGATAGTCTTGTTACTCAATAAAAGTTGCTCGGCAATTTCTTTGTTAGACATTCCATTGGCCAGATAGCGCAGCACGGTAACTTCGCGGTTAGATAGTGGCATATCATGGTGCCCGCCTTTGGGGGTACGGGTATTACTGATGAAATTAAGCGTCTCAGATGGGAAAAAAGAATAGCCGGATAAAATCATTTTTACCGCATTATAAATATCATTGAGGTCTTTGCGTTTACTTACAAATCCGTTTGCGCCCGCTCTTATTGCTCTTCCGGCATAAAAAGCCTCTGATTTCGACGATAAAAAAAGTATCCGGGTATGTTCCTGGATAGATTTGATTCGTTTAAGTAAGGTAAAGCCGTCGGTGCCCGGTAATTCAATATCCAGAATGACAAGGTCAACAGGATAAGTGCGCAGATACTCTATCGCTGTTCGGCTATCATCCGTTTTCAGGACAACCTGAATATTGCTATTTTTACCGAGTAAAACTTCGATCGACATTCTTACAATAGGGTGTTCGTCCATAATGATAACAGATGCAGGTTTCATTGTTGTATGCCTCAGACTGTTATGCGTCCTTCGTTTTAGAATAAGCGTCAGACACCTTAAAGATTGTGAAATAGCCAGATCTACACACCACACAGTGGAGCAATAATAAAGAATGAGACCTCCCTGTTGACTGGCTATTTTGCGTAAGAGTAATAAATATGTGGAATATCCATTTCGCACCAACAAAAAAGAAATTTCTGATTAAGTAAAAACAATATGGATTATACCTGGTCTGATTTCTCGGAAAAGTCTTGCGAAATGCGAATTATGGATAGCGGGTAGGATGTTCTGTGGCGTTATAGAAAATTTGTTCGTGGTGGAGCTATTTTCTTTAGAGTTGACATTGAGCAGTTTAAACTGTTGTTTTTAAGTATAAAAATAATATGAAAGACTAATTGTTTAGTATTTGTTATGTAATAACAGAAAGATGTTGACGCTGGAGACCTCAAAAAACGAGGAGGGATAGGGGACGATGTAAGAAAAAAATTTTTATCGCTTACCAGGACGAGTTGTAAATATTAATTTTATGTGAAATATTTACATTTAATGGAAGTGAAAATAAGTAATTTCTTAAAAAATCTTATTCACCAAAACGTTACTCCGTTAAAAAATATCGTGGAAAGTAACGTTTAACTGCTGGACCAGCCGAAGAAAGCTTTGCCTGTGGGGAAGGTTAAGGAGGGTGATAAGTTGTTTAAGCCGGTAAACTACACGATGATAAGGTACGCTTTGCTGACGTGCTATTTCTTTTAAAGAGGCACCTTGCGCTAAAGTTTCAATCATCAACCAGTCAGTACGGCTAAAGCTTTCCGATAAGCGAGGTTTGGCGGCTGATAACAAGGCTTCGCGTACTGAGGCCAGATTTTGTCGTCGCGACAGGACAAAAAAACGCCCAGCCATACGGATAAACTGTGTTATAGCGGGGGTTTTATCTGATACCAGCAGGTAAATCTGGATATCGCTTTGTTGCCAACTGAGCGCGCGTAGCTGGTTAAGCGCCTCAATACAGGAGACAGGTAGCGCCTCCATATCTACAATCAGTTGTCTGAGCGACCCCTTTTCAATCCACAAAGAAATGTCATCTAATGAGCGGAATGCAGCGGTACGTTTTCCGGAAAATAAGTAGTGACTCAATGAATAGCCGAGGTAGTTATCAGTTGTAATTATTGCCTGGGAAATGATACCAACCGGCAAGGCATAATTAAGCTGTTGGTCCAGTAACTCAAGGCGATCAAATATCTGCGGCGTTGGAGAGTGATAACGGCAGGCGCAGTCTTTGGCATTTCTTAAACGGCGGTGTCTTTCCCTGCGTGGTACGCTGCGCATCCTGCTTTTTCCATTGCTCTAATATATATCTGGTAATATGGCTGGCCATAAATAACCTTGTCCCATCGTTGCACCAGCGTAAAAAGCAATGCCTCGTTGCTCTGATGTTTCAATGCCTTCCATCAGCATTAACTGCTGAAAAAAAACTTCGCTATCATGTTCTGACGGAAGTTGCGTCAGGACCTCATAGCCGATTAATTGCGCAGTTGAGAGATGAACGATTGGCTCTGATTTTAACAATCCGCTGTTGAGATATGAATGGCGTGTTGGCGAAGACGCCAGGTGTGGGGGATTTATCCTTTCCTTTAATAAAGTACCCTGTGCCACCAAACACTCCTCCAGGCATTTATGATACAGCCATATATTTTTGACCCCTGAATCTATCAGGATATTATGGGCATCATTGTGGCAGCGTTAAAAAAATGCCTGTAGGTATCGTTACTTAATTATTGGTGAGATATTTCGTAAGCCTTGTAAAAAGTTAAGTGAGTTTACTTACTGAGTAAGAAATGAAGGTTAACTCTAATATACTTTAAAAACTGCTGCTCCGTTTTAACATGTAATTTGCGCATAATGCTCCGGCGGAGTGACTTTGTCTGCTCTTCAGAAAGTGAAAGTAAAGCAGCCGTTTCGCTTAAATGATAACCGCTGGCGATCAGTTTTAACAGGTGACGTTCTGTTACTGAAAAATGACGAGTCGTGCAGTAGTGGCAAATGCCAGAAGGGACGCTATGTCGAAGCGCTCGCTTATGTAAGATCAATATCATTTTCCGGGTAATTTCTTCAACATCATCTTCCCGATAAATATGCGGCAGCATATACAGACATGGTCTGAACATGAGCTTTTCTTTATCGCATTTATTACAAATAATCACCCGTAGCTGATGTTGGGTATGCATAGGTATCTGGTAACAGCCTGCGCTGAACCAATCATCATCCAGGGCCAGGAAAGCGATATCGGCATTATCTATCTCTTTTGGCGGCAGAAAGTCAATTTTCTGCTGCCATTGATTCGCCAGACGCGTCATGATGATTTTCAAACCATGCTCAAAGTGACTGTTTTGTTCCTTAATAGCGATACGCAGCATAAAAAAAATCCTACACGGCAGGTGAATCATGGTGAAATATTAAAGAAACTGATTGATTATCTAAATACTGGCGGCCTTAATTCCCACTTTATGCGTGCTGAGATGTGTCCAGGCGATTTCCTGGAACCTGGCATTGCGCCAGAAAAGACGATATTCGTACACTTAGTCAGCAACCAGAACAAAAGCCATTGACTCAGGAGTGCCTGACCGTATAATTCTCGCGTTTCGTCTACACGAAGTCTTCACTTCACAAGGCGCCCTTAGCTCAGTTGGATAGAGCAACGGCCTTCTAAGCCGTGGGTCGCAGGTTCGAATCCTGCAGGGCGCGCCATTGATAAATCAAGCTGTTACCTTACGTTTTTAATTATCAATAATCTCGCAACAGGTGTCGTTACGGGTGCTGTTTTATTTCCCTTGACCTTCCCCCTGTAAACAGTGCCAGTCTAAACAGAAGTTTCCGGTCTTTCTTCCATCTCACAGAGAGGCGCATTGCCATGAAAAAGACCCGTTATACCGAAGAACAGATTGCATTTGCCCTGAAACAGGCTGAAACCGGCACCCGCGTCGGGGAAGTCTGCAGAAAAATGGGAATTTCTGAGGCCACATTTTAAAACTGAAAGAAAAAATTTGCCGGGCCGGGCGTGACCGAACTGCGGTGTCTGCGGCAACTGGAGGATGAGAATCAGCGGCTGAAGAAGCTGGTCGCTGAGCTGAGTCTGGACAAGGAGATGCTGCAGGAGGTACTGAAGCAAAAGTTCTGAGGCCGGCTCAGAAGCGCCTGGCGGTGATATTTTTGCTGGAGGCTTACCGTATCAGCGTCCGGCGGGGATGGCCTGTTAACCACAAGAAAACCCACCGGATTTATTGTCCGGAAGGCCTGAACCTGCGCAGAAAACGCCCCGCAGACATGTCAGTGCAGCACGCCGTAGCAGCGCCCGGTCCTGACGCATGTCGATCAGTGCTGGAGTATGGATTTTGTGTCAGATAATCTGTTTAACGGGCGGCGTTTTCGGGCGCTGACTGTAGTGGATAATTTTAGTCGGGAATGCCTGGCGATCCATGCCGGAAAATCGTTAAAAGGCGAGGATGTGGTCAGAATAATGGAGGCACTGCGGGTGCCGGATAAGCGGCTGCCGGTACGTATCCAGACGGATAACGGCAGCGAGTTTATTTCAAAAAGTCTGGATAAATGGGTGTATGAACACGGCGTCACAATGGACTTCTCGCGCCCCGGAAAGCCGACAGATAACCCGTTTATTGAATCATTTAACGGCAGTCTGCGGGATGAATACCTGAACATTCACTGGTTCCTGTCACTGGAAGATGCGCAGGAAAAACCCGACAACTGGCGCAGGGAATACAATCATGAGAGAACGCATTCATCATTAAATGACATGACTCCGGCTGAATTTATCCGAAGTCTCCGGAAAGACGAAGAGCTCTGATTTAGCACTGTACTGAATTTGGGCCAAGGTCATTACTACTCCAACAAGTGGAAAGCACTTCTTAAGTTATTAGGGAAACGTTTTCAATACGTTAGGAGGAACGTTGTCAACAACTGATATTGTTACCAAGAGTGGCTAATAATTACAACACTTCCGGCTCGGTGGTGGCGTACCCATAAAGCCTTGTAGATTTCGGCAGGGCGCCCCTGCCGCTAATTATGTTAACTAATCGGGACAGACATCTTCTGGTTCAAATAAATATCAGGCTTAACCTCAATATATATATCATTTTGTATTATGCCATAATTCTTTAATGCCTTCCCTATGAATGGTCCTTCATAAATAGGGAATGGCCAGTTATCGTGATCATCACCTTTAGGGACATAAAGAATCATGTTTGTGCCATTATTCCTGTCGGTTGATATAACCTGATCTATTATATTCTGGCTTACCGCTTTAGCTTGGCTATAGCTTAAGTTAAGATTTATTGACTGCTTAAGAGTAGAGTTAGAAGTCAGCCCTTTATAGACTAAAATAATTGTACAAAAAGCCAGCAATGCATTTATCAGTTTTGTTCTGTCCTTGGCCAGAATGTCAATTGTGATGAAAGACGCCATGCTTACATACAGGAATCCCCCCCACATCACAACAGGTCGAGCAGCATAATAACTTCCTGCTCTGGCGCACAAAAGAACAAGCGCTATTAATGACAGCACTCCTGAAATAAACACAATAAAGAAAACAATACTTTGGTCTCTATTTTTATTTTTTATTAATGAATACAATGATGATATTATTCCAATTGAAACGAGTGCGGTTGCTGAATATTTAAAAGCTGGTTGGACTTGTTCTATTAGGTAATTTAATACGCTTAATGTGCCATATATATCAAGTGAGCCAGAACCAAGGCTGGCAGCCCTTCCACCGTTGGCCTCATAAATCACAGCAACAACCCAAGCGGTTAGTGTGAATATTTGTAAGGTGCTTTCCTTTATTGTCTGCGTTATTGATAGTTTATTATTAATGAGCGAGAACAGTAGTGTCACTCCGCAAGTTATCGCTAATATAATATTAGCGAACATGCTGGAAAACACTGCAATATATGAAGCAAAAAATATCGACGAAGAATACCAAACACCATTTCTCTTTAAGATGTTAACATCGAAATTTCTATAATTTCTTATTACAAATATTGATAGCGCAGAGTTAATTAAAGCAGGTGCTATATAATGATAAAAACATGTTATGTTTACCTCCCATAGCATGTATAAGTTCTCATGATTGCCCTCTTTCAAGAAAATGAAAAAAATTGAAGCGTAGAAAAAAACAACAAAAATAGATGATCGTAAAAATCCAGCTGAGAGATTAACATTAAATAGCTGGAATAGTTGATGTAAGAACAAAGACAAAAGTATAGTGATGAAAATGGCTGTTATGATTGAAAATGATTCAAGAAATCCAAAACCAAGCGGCATTATAAGCGCAGTGGATAACTTTGCAAATAAAGGGTAGCCTAGCTCTGGCATTACCTTAATTGGGTTAGCGATCCCCCATTGAGGATATAATGCTCTAGTAGATGTCAGGTTTCCCCAATCATCTCCTGATATGATCACTGTTGGATGTGAAACTAAAAAAAAGTAAAGTGAAATTGCAGATATAATTGCAAATAAACCACATGTTAAAATTTTAGATTTATTGAAGGAAATCATAAAATATTCCGTTATTTATTTTGGTTGTTTTTTTACTAAGTACTTTGGGCGGCATTTTGTTTCTATATATATTCTACCTATATACTCTCCAAGCACCCCAATTCCAATCAACTGAACTCCTCCCAGGAAAAGAATTGAAACCAGAATTGATGGATAACCACGGACAGGGTTACCGAATGCCAATGTTTCAAATATCATCCATGCTCCGTAAAGGAACGCCATTCCAGCAACGGTTAATCCGATATAAGTCCACATACGTAGCGGGAACGTAGAGAAACTTGTGATCCCCTCTATAGCCAAATTCCACAATTTCCATCCATTAAACTTTGACACCCCGGCAATTCGTTCAGCACGTGCATATTTAACAACTTCAGTGCGACCCCCAACCCATGATAAAACCCCTTTCATAAACAGGTTGCGCTCAGGCATGAGCTTGATGTTCTCTACAACCTCACGAGACATCAGGCGGAAGTCTCCTACGTTTTCCTCAATCTGCGGGCTGCTTATTCTGTTATGCAGCTTATAAAACCATTCAGCTGTCTTACGCTTCATGCGCCCGTCAGTTGAGCGGTCTGAGCGCTTAGCCAGCACCATATCTGCGCCAGCCTGCCACTTCTCAATGAGATGGGGGATAACTTCTATCGGATCCTGTAAATCGACATCAATAGGAATGACCGCATCCCCGGTTGCATGGTCGAGACCCGCGAAAAGAGCAGGTTCTTTACCGAAGTTTCGCGTAAACGAAAGCGGAATAACGAGCGGATCAGATGCAGCTATTTTGTTAATTATTGATTCAGTCGCATCTTTGCTTCCGTCGTTGATGAAAACAATCTCAACTTCATACGGTTTTAGCTCTTCAAACTCGCGAACCGTTTTATAGAAAATAGGTATCGTGGTTTCTTCATTGAAGACCGGAACGACTAACGAGATTTTCATTTCGCATCCCTAAAGACAATGAACTTTGAATAAATGAATCCGCATATCAGGCTGATAGCTGAAAAGGTGATAAGAGTAAGGAGTGGTGGCAAGGAGCATTTGTCAGCCGTCCAGCCAACAACGGCGCTCAGTGTTCCCATAAATCCCACGTACATCATGTAGCGAAGCGTGGTGGTGCTGGCGTTAAAGGTGAAGCGCGCATTGGCATAGAAGCTGAACGATACAGCGACAACAAAACCGGAAAAGTTCGCCAGCGCCTGATGCGTATGCATCCCATACACACAAAAAGCAAATACGCCCCAATGAATGAGCGTGTTAAGAACACCGATCGATGTGTACTTAGCGAATAACTTCAACATTATGAAAATCAGCGGATTCGGAAAGGTCTGGAGTGTAGCACTACAAATTGTTTTGATCGATATAAACGATCAATAATGCAATTTTTGATAGCTTAAAATTATTATTTGCTTGTTGATTGATCGTTATTACCGATCAATTGGTGTTGCTGATTGCTAAGTTATTTGGGACAAAAACAGCACACACAAAGCTTTGCATCGGCTTGCAAGGCTTTGCATGTTTTTCGAAGATGGGGCGAGTGTGAGTGTCGTAGTAATGGGATAACTTGTTGTTAGCTCAAGTAGTTCCAGGAACATCTAAGCCGTGGGTCGCAGGTTCGAATCCTGCAGGGCGCGCCATTTAACCTCTCAAAATTACGTTAATCCGTAAGCTTCTGCGGCGGCGACGTTGCGCCATCCGCAGTACATGACGCTAATATGCAAATAACTAATTGCGTTTAATCTGTTTATGGTGCTCCTCAGCCTGGATCTCGTGGGCGAAAGAATGGGCATTATTCATCGATTGATGGATGACCATTGCTTTTTCATAGTCGTCCATTTCAGAAAAGGGTGTCGCATTTCCACAGTAGTCGGGGCGCTGGTTTTCTGTGTCTGAGCCATTTGCTGATGCGCGAAGGCGTCACCGTTATTCATCATCTCATGCGCGGTGGCGGATAATTGGCGGGATTCCATTTTCTCTGCGACTTTTACGCCAGCTGAAATAAAAAAACGACAGCTAAAAGGGATGTAAACTTATTCAACTTATTTCTCCGGTGTGGGTTAATAAGAGAAATAATAAAACAGTCGTTGGGTCTGGCGCGTGACGGGATAATGACGATTATATCAGATTATTTTGCTGGCTAGTGATAGCGCCTTTCACTATCGCTACAGTTCAACGGAGGTGTTTGGGTAATGTCAAAATAAAACGAGGAGCGCGCGTATCGAGGTGACAGAAACTTTTCCCTGATGCGCAATGACGATGGATTTTACAATTGCCAGGCCTATACCGCTGCCTTCCCCTTTACGCTGGCGGGAGGGATCAACCCGATAAAAACGATCGAAAAGGCGCGGGTTCTGAGGTGATGAGCCGTATTACCGCGCCGTTGCTGTCGCTGTTCATCATTCCGGCAGTCTACAAGCTGATGTGGCTGCGCAGGCATCGTCGCCTTGCGGCATAACGTGTGCACCCCGCCTGCGGCGTCAAACTGTAGGCGGGTTCAGCGTACGCTTATCGTCCGAGCGCGTTGACCCGTTTGCGGTACTCGCCTGGTGTACAACCGAATTCACGGACAAAAGCTTTGTGAAAAGAAGATTCGCTCGCATAACCTACCGACTCGGCAATCACCATCACCGGCAGCGCTTCACGCGACAGGGTCTGGGCGGCGATTTGCAGGCGCAGCGTTGTTAACACGGCTAAGGGCGTTGTAGCGGACACGTCGCGAAATAGCTGGGCGAAGCTCGCCCGCGACATGTGTACCCGTTGCGCCAGCGTTTCGACCGTCCAGGGATGCGCCGGTGTTTCCAGCATGTGAAGGATCACGCGGCCCAGCCGGGGATGCAGCAATAAATTGAGCACGCTTTTCGCCGTGCCAGCCTGCGATAGCCAGTCGCGAACGGCGAGGGTAAACAGCGTGGCGCACTGCTGACTGTATAAGACATCAGCGCCAGGTAAATGGCGTTCTGACTCCTGCTGTAACAGCAAAATGGCGGCGTTAATCCAGATACTGGCGGGGCTATGCGGCGGCGGGGCAAGACATAACACTTCCGGCAACGCGGTAAGGAAATAACGTGACGTTGTGTGCAGACGTAGACTACCGCACACGATATGTGTCGGTGCTTCGCCAGACTGGCGCAAACGGTGGGCGGAGTTTTGCGGCAGAATCACTACCTTTCCCGGCGTAAGCGTCATGGCGTCGCCGGTAGGCATTTCCAGTTGCGCTTCGCCCTGCGTAACGGTATGCCAGCGAATCACCGATAGCTCGCCAGCGGCGTGCGGCAACTGCCAGTCGCCGCCTAACGGGCAATTCTTGTCGATTGAGCCCTGAGGGGCGTTAAGCGTCAATAGCCGACTAAGCGCATCCATATAGACTCCAGAACAGATTCTTTTTCAAAAATAGGGATAACCATTTCTGTCTATTGTCACTATATTTCGGACTTGATGTCATTTCTACTCTTGTTTTTGCTAACCGCCAATTTAGACGATAAGACAAAAAATGACGCGTTGCGGATAACCCTGTCTTTTTTGACGTTATTTATACTTGTCCTGACAAACAGATGGTGATTTGGCGGAGAAAGAAGATGACACAGTATCAGGCGCTCATTATTGGTTTTGGCAAGGCAGGAAAAACGTTGGCGGCAACTCTGGCGAAGACGGGATGGCGCGTGGCGATTATCGAACAGTCCGCCAGTATGTTCGGCGGAACCTGCATCAACATTGGCTGTATTCCAACGAAAACGCTGGTGCATGACGCGGAACGTGAGGGCGATTTTTCTGTCGCCATGCAACGCAAAGCGGCGGTCGTAAATTTTTTACGCGACAAAAATTTTCATAATCTTGCCGACCTGGACAATGTCGATGTGATTGAGGGAAGGGCGGAGTTTATTGATAACCATACCTTACGGGTATTTCAGGCGGACGGCGAGCGGGTGTTACGGGGAGAAAAGATCTTCATTAATACTGGCGCAGAGTCGGTGATCCCGGCTATTACGGGCTTAACAACGACGGCAGGGGTGTTCGATAGCACCGGGCTACTCAGCCTGAGCCAGCGTCCGGCGCGGCTGGGGATTTTAGGCGGCGGTTATATTGGCCTTGAATTTGCCTCAATGTTCGCCAACTTCGGTACGAAGGTCACTATCTTTGAAGCAGCGCCGCAATTCCTGCCTCGTGAAGATCGGGATATCGCGCAGGCAATTACCCGCATTTTACAGGAAAAGGGCGTCGAGCTGATTTTAAACGCCAACGTACAGGCCGTATCCTCAAGGGAGGGCGCGGTACAAGTAGAAACGCCGGAAGGCGCGCATCTTGTGGATGCCCTGCTGGTGGCGTCGGGGCGAAAACCGGCGACGGCTGGCTTACAGTTGCAGAACGCCGGCGTGGCGGTGAACGAACGCGGCGGGATCATCGTGGATGATTACCTGCGTACCACGGCGGACAATATCTGGGCGATGGGCGATGTTACCGGTGGGTTGCAGTTTACCTATATTTCACTGGATGATTTTCGTATTGTACGCGACGGGTTATTGGGAGATGGCAAACGCAGTACCCGCGATCGCCAGAACGTCCCGTATTCCGTCTTTATGACGCCGCCGCTCTCTCGTGTCGGGCTGACGGAAGAACAAGCGCGGGCAAGCGGCGCAACGGTGCAGGTGGTGACATTACCGGTGGCGGCGATCCCTCGCGCCCGTGTTATGAACGATACCCGTGGCGTACTAAAAGCGGTAGTGGACGTGAATACGCAGCGTATTGTAGGGGTGTCATTGTTATGCGTTGATTCTCATGAAATGATTAATATCGTTAAAACCGTTATGGATGCAGATTTACCTTATACGGTGTTACGCGACCAGATATTTACCCATCCTACAATGAGTGAGTCTTTAAACGATCTCTTCTCTCTCATTAAGTAAAACATAAATAACGTAGCCCTGTTAATCAGGGCTTTTTTTTGCCTGTCAGGCTATAAAAATACGCCAGAACAAATATGCTGGCGTCTGAAAGAAAAGGCTTTAGTCAGGCATAACGTATTATAACACCATTGAAATAACCCACGACTGGAAATCTCGATGTTAAAAATTACCACACTTATTGCTTCATTATTGGCTGCGCCGCTGGCGTTTTCCGCTTCCGCCCAGCCGCTAACCGACGTTGAATATATCAGCGTTTCTGCGGTGTCAGCAACGCCGTCAATGCTTGAAGACGCTATTGCCAGACTGGCGCAAAGTAAACAGGCGTCGTCATGGAAAATTACGTCAATGCGTATTGATAATACGGGTTACGCCACTGCGATATTATATAAATAAGGAGAGTCTGAGATGGATAAATATCTTCGCCTGTTAAGTCAGGGGGATCGGCTGGGGTTAACATTAATTCGCCTGAGTATCGCCATCGTTTTTATCTGGATTGGACTACTAAAATTTGTGCCCTATGAGGCAGACAGTATTACCCCGTTTGTGGCGAACAGCCCGTTTATGTCTTTTTTCTATGAACATCCTGAAGAATATCGTCAGCATCTGACTCATGAGGGCGAACTAAAACCGGAGGAACGCGCCTGGCAAACCGCCAATAATACGTATGCGTTTTCGGATGGTCTGGGCGTGGTGGAATTGATTATCGCGGCGCTGGTACTGGCTAACCCTGTCAGCCGCTGGTTAGGGCTGGCAGGCGGCGTGCTGGCATTCCTGACGCCATTTGTCACGCTGTCGTTTTTAATCACTACGCCGGAGGCCTGGGTTATGCCGCTGGGCGATGCGCATTATGGTTTTCCGTATTTATCGGGCGCCGGGCGGCTGGTATTAAAAGATACGTTAATGCTGGCAGGTGCGGTGATGATCATGGCGGATTCCGCCCGTTCGTTACTTTTACAGCGACAGTAGCGACCCTCTTACCCTCTTTATGCCGCGATTCGTCGGGTGGCGCTTGCGCCATCCGACAATGTGTTGATGAATGATGGACTACCCTGACAGAAGTTCCTGTTCCACCTGTTGAACTTGCGCCTCCAGCGTATTGCGAATTTCGGTTAGCGCCCGTTCCTGCTCGGAGAAATAGGCTTCCTTATCCGCAACGGAAGAGGCGAGCCGCCAGGCATTTTCCGTTTCCAGTTGCGTTATCTCTTTCAACAGCGCGTCGATTTGCGTGCGGAGCTGGCGTATTTTATGGCGCAGATGTTCCAGGTTATTGAGCCTGTCGCTTGCCATCATCGGTTCCAGGCCGCTTTGCAGCTGCGTCAATAACGCGCGAATTGCCGCCAGATCGGCATTCTGCCGCGCCTGATTAAGCTGTACCATCATCTGGTGCGCTTTTTCTTTCAATTCATCGGCGACCACATCCGGGTGACACAGGCGGCTGGCCTGACGCCACAAACGTTTTAATTCACTGCGTTCGTCAGCCGACAAACGTTGATCGCGGGCGTAGCGGAATTGCGCTTCCTGCTGCTGCTCCCGGTACTGGTGATAGTCCTGTTCCGCATTTTCCTGCGCCTGGCGGAATGCGCTGTCGTCCTGATGGGAAAAATCCGCTTCCAGCTCGCGAATTTCCGCCAGCAACGCGGTAATTAATTCCGTCTGCTGCTGGATTCGCTGACGGATGCCCACCGCTTCGCGCGAGGCGGCATTCAATCCTGTCCACTGCTGTTTTAGCGTTGCCAGTTGATCCACGGCCTGGGAAATAAATTGCAGGCAGGATTGATAATCCTTTTCCCGGCGTTTTATTTCGGCTTCTTGCTTACGCTGCATACTCACCGCGAGCTGTTTACGCAACTCCAGAATACGGCTCATCAACGGCCCGAGGCGCAGATGATAGAGGTCGTTGAAATCGTCGAGGATTTGTACCCGCGCATTTCGTTTGTCAATCAGATCGCGAAGTTGGGCTTCAAGCGCTTTCAGCTCCAGTTTACTGGCGGCAATAGAGGGATCTTGCCACGTCGAGAGCGCCCGTTGAGCCTGTAGCCAGGCGGCGATCTCTTGCATGGCGTCACTGAATCGACGAGCTTCAATCGCCTGGGCAATCGCGCTGATTACGGCATCCTGCGGCTCATTTTTCAGGTAGATGAGCTGCTGACGGATAAT
This sequence comes from Salmonella sp. SAL04202, assembly GCF_046550775.1. Lineage (NCBI taxonomy): Bacteria > Pseudomonadati > Pseudomonadota > Gammaproteobacteria > Enterobacterales > Enterobacteriaceae > Salmonella > Salmonella sp. SAL04202. The sequence goes on from NZ_JBGDXK010000001.1 coordinate 306,586, forward strand.
CTCTTCGTCCTCAAGTTCGATGGCGCTTTTGATGATCTCTAAACGTTTGATGATCTTATTCATGACGTTGATGCCTGGCGTGGCTCAAAAACGGATAACAGATACCAGGTCTGATTCACCTTTTTGAAAATACTGAAAAAATACTAAATGTATTCTGTAGGGTGTCGTACTTTTCGTCCAGAGTTATTCACATATTTTATACTCGGCGTCTGTCACCCGTAACGTTCTATATCGGCGCGCACTCTTTTCTTTTTACTGCCCGCGACATCTTTTTTTACACGATAACGTTAACGTCCGGAGTTGAGCCTTGACAAACGATTGCGCCTTGCGGCAGCGAGAGCGAAATGTTAAAAGGTGCCCCTCAATAAAAACGATACAGGGGTAGGACGTGAAAAACGCGTCAACTGCATCCGGCGCCAGCGTGTCGGATGCCGCGTCGAAGAATGAACCGACGCTTCAACGGGGGTTGCAAAACCGCCATATTCAGCTAATCGCCCTGGGCGGCGCCATTGGCACCGGACTGTTTCTGGGCATCGGCCCGGCGATTCAAATGGCGGGGCCGGCTGTTTTGTTGGGCTATGGCGTTGCCGGGATTATTGCTTTTCTCATTATGCGCCAGTTGGGTGAAATGGTCGTGGAAGAGCCGGTTTCCGGATCGTTTGCCCACTTCGCCTGGAAATATTGGGGGCCGTTTGCGGGCTTTTTGTCGGGCTGGAACTATTGGGTCATGTTTGTGCTGGTCGGGATGGCGGAGCTGACCGCGGCGGGCATCTATATGCAGTACTGGCTGCCTGACGTACCAACTTGGGTATGGGCGGCGGCGTTTTTTATTATCATTAATGCCGTGAATCTGGTGAACGTTCGTCTGTATGGCGAAACGGAATTCTGGTTCGCGCTGATTAAAGTGCTGGCGATTATCGGCATGATAGGTTTTGGTCTGTGGCTGCTGTTCTCCGGCCACGGCGGCGAACATGCCAGCATTGATAACCTCTGGCGTTATAACGGTTTCTTCGCTACCGGTTGGCATGGTTTGCTTCTGTCGCTGGCGGTGATTATGTTTTCTTTTGGCGGACTGGAGCTGATCGGCATTACTGCGGCGGAAGCGCGCGATCCGCAAAAAAGCATCCCGAAAGCGGTGAATCAGGTGGTATACCGTATTTTGCTGTTCTACATTGGTTCGCTGGTGGTGTTGCTGGCGCTCTATCCGTGGGTAGAGGTGAAATCCAATAGCAGCCCTTTTGTGATGATCTTCCATAACCTGGACAGTAATGTGGTGGCTTCGGCGCTGAATTTCGTTATCCTGGTCGCGTCGCTTTCGGTGTATAACAGCGGCGTTTATTCGAATAGCCGAATGCTGTTCGGCCTGTCCGTACAAGGCAACGCGCCGAAATTTTTAACCCGCGTCAGCCATCGCGGCGTACCGGTGAACTCGCTGATACTTTCCGGAGCGATTACCTCGCTGGTGGTGCTGATCAACTATCTGTTGCCGCAAAAAGCGTTTAGCCTGTTGATGGCGCTGGTTGTCGCGACGCTATTGCTAAACTGGATAATGATCTGTCTCGCGCATTTACGTTTTCGCGCGGCGATGCGTCGTAAAGGGCGCGAGACGCAATTTAAGGCGCTGTTCTATCCCGCCGGAAACTATTTGTGCATTGCGTTTCTGGCGCTGATTCTGGTGTTAATGTGTACGATGGACGATATGCGATTGTCGGCGATTTTGCTGCCGGTATGGATTGTATTCCTGTTTATCGCGTTTACCGTTTTGCGCCGTAAGGCTCATTAACTTTTTTGCCCGATCCCATGCTCATGCGATCGGGCAATCCATTAATGGCGCAATGTCCCTGACAGCGCGCGAATATCGCTGCCGGTCGGCGTCTGATGAATACGCAAGCCGAACTCTTCCACCACCGCAAATATATGGTCGAAAATATCGGCCTGAATGCTCTCATATTCCAGCCACACGACGGTATTGGTAAAGGCGTAGATCTCTATCGGCAAACCATGATCGTCAGGCGCCAGTTGGCGTACCATCAGCGTCATGTCTTTACGGATGCGCGGATGGTGGCGTAAATATTCGTTCAGATAGGCGCGAAATGTCCCGATATTGGTCATTCGGCGGTGATTTAAGGCTGATTCCGGCGCATCCAGTTGTTTATTCCATTCATCGATTTCCTGATGACGGCTGGTAAGGTACGGCTTTAACAGTTGCGCGGTTAACAGCCGCTGTTTTTCATCATCATCCAGAAAATGGATACTGGTCGCGTCAATATTAATGCTGCGTTTAATCCGGCGTCCGCCGGACGCAGACATGCCGCTCCAGTTTTTGAACGAGTCGGAAACCAGCGACCAGGTGGGAATGGTGGTGATGGTATTATCCCAGTTTCGTACTTTTACCGTGGTTAAGCCAATATCAATGACCGCGCCATCTGCGCCATATTTTGGCATTTCCAGCCAGTCGCCCAGTTTGAGCATATCGTTGGCGGAAAGCTGTATACCGGCAACCAGGCCAAGAATCGGGTCTTTAAAGACCAGCATTAATACCGCGGCCATCGCGCCCAGCCCGCTGATTAAAATTGCTGGTGACTGGCCAATCAGCAGTGAGATCATCAGAATGCCGACGATAATTGCGCCGATGAGCTTAATGCCCTGAAATATTCCTTTTAGCGGCAACTGAGAGGCGGCGGGCCATTTTTGCGATAGATTGAAAATCACGTCCAACAGAGAAAATAACGACAGCAGGGCGTAGGTCATAATCCATAACTGCGCGCAGGTCGTCAGGATATCCGCAGCCTCACTGCCTTTTTGTAGCCAGAGCGCGGCCTGAATATTGACAATGATGCCTTGCAGCGTAAAAGCCAGACGATGGAATAATTTATTCTGGGTAATAATTTGCAGCCACAGGCGGGAACTGGCGCTGGCGCGTTTTTCGAAAGCGCGCAGTACTATCCAGTGCAAAATAATATGCACGACAACTGCTGTCAGAAAAATAATACCAAATATCACCACCAGCGACGTGGTGTGATTCATTTCAATTCCCGCTAAATCTTCTACCTGGGATATCAATTCCTGCATAATCTCTCCTTTATAAACAGCAGCCTATGATGACTGCTGAATGGCATTTATGCAAATCAGGACGCCTGCGCTTCAGGCATAATCAGCAACAGACGGGTAAAAGCGCCTCTGGGGTTATCCATACGCTATATTTTATCCAGCGCCCTATAAACGTCGTTATTTTACGCGGTTCCCTCTTTTTGAACAGGCGCCAGTCCGTCAACAATGAATGAAAACTTTTTAACCAGAATGTTTAAAACGATTGCAATATCTCTGTCGGATAATGATTAGCACCGTCGTACCTATCAACAATAACATTAAGGAACATCGGATGACCCAAAAGCGTACCCTGCTAAAATACGGCATACTCTCGCTGGCGCTGGCCGCGCCATTATCTGCCTGTGCGTTTGATTCTCTTACGGTAATTGGCGATAGCCTTAGCGATACCGGGAATAACGGTCGCTGGACCTGGGATAGTGGTCAAAATAAGCTCTACGACGAACAGTTGGCCGAACGATATGGGCTGGAATTAAGCCCTTCCAGCAATGGCGGCTCTAATTATGCCGCCGGCGGCGCGACGGCGACCCCGGAATTAAACCCGCAGGATAATACCGCCGATCAGGTACGGCAGTGGCTTGCCAAAACGGGGGGAAAAGCCGACCACAACGGTTTGTATATTCACTGGGTCGGCGGAAACGATCTGGCGGCGGCCATCGCGCGACCTGCCATGGCACAGCAAATAGCCGGTAATAGCGCCACTAGCGCGGCGGCGCAGGTAGGGCTGTTACTGGATGCCGGCGCCGGGCTGGTCGTGGTGCCAAACGTACCGGATATTAGTGCGACGCCAATGCTTCTGGAGGCGGTAATCACCGCCGGGCTGGGCGCAGCGGCGCCCCCGGCGCTAAAAGCGGCGTTAGAGGCGCTGGCGGAGGGCGCTACGCCCGATTTCGCCAGTCGGCAACAGGCGATCCGCAAGGCGTTGCTGGCGGCGGCTGCAACGGTAAGCAGCAATCCGTTTATTCAGCAACTGCTCGTTGAGCAACTGCTGGCGGGCTATGAAAAGGCGGCAGGGCAGGCGTCAGCTCTGACCGATTATTATAATCAGATGGAAGAGAAGGGGCTGGAGCAACACGGCGGCAATATAGCCCGTGCCGATATCAACGGCCTCTTTAAGGAAATTCTTGCCCACCCGCAGGCGTTTGGTCTGACAAATACCGTAGGTATGGCCTGCCCGCCGGGCGTATCCGCTTCGGCGTGCTCCTCGGCAATGCCTGGATTTAATGCGTCGCAGGACTATCTGTTTGCCGATCATTTACATCCCGGTCCGCAGGTCCATACCATTATTGCGCAATATATCCAGTCGATCATTGCCGCGCCGGTACAGGCGACATATCTGAACCAAAGCGTTCAGTCGATGGCGCAAGGTAGTCGTACCACGCTTGACAGCCGTTATCAGCAGCTTCGCCAGGGGGAAAATCCTGTTGGTTCACTGGGCATGTTCGGTGGATACAGCGGGGGATATCAACGTTATGATAATAATGAGGCCGACGGGAGCGGTAATCATAATAATCTGACGGTTGGCGTCGATTATCAGCTTAACGAGCAGGTACTGCTGGGAGGGCTGATAGCCGGTTCTCTGGATAAGCAACATCCTGACGATAATTATCGTTATGATGCCCGCGGTTTTCAGGCCGCCGTATTCAGCCATTTACGCGCCGGTCAGGCGTGGCTGGATAGCGATTTACACTACCTGTCCGCTAAATTCAGTAACATTCAGCGCAGTATCACGCTCGGTGCGCTAAGACGGGTGGAAGAGGGCGAAACCAACGGTCGGCTGTGGGGCGCGAGGTTAACCAGTGGTTATGATTTTGTCATGATGCCGTGGTTAACGACCGGACCGATGCTGCAATATGCATGGGATTACAGCCACGTTAATGGCTATAGCGAGAAGCTCAATACCAGTACATCAATGCGTTTTGGCGACCAAAACGCCCATTCGCAGGTGGGTGGCGCTGGCTGGCGTCTGGATCTCCGCCACAGCATCATTCACTCCTGGGCGCAGATTAATTATCGCCGTCAGTTTGGCGATGATACGTATGTGGCGAACGGCGGCCTTAAATCGACCGCTCTGACGTTTAGCCGCGACGGAAAAGCGCAGGATAAAAACTGGGTTGATATCGCGATTGGCGCAGATTTTCCGCTGTCGGCAACGGTGTCCGCTTTCGCCGGGCTGTCGCAAACGGCAGGGTTAAGCGATGGCAATCAAACCCGTTATAACGTTGGGTTTAGCGCCCGATTTTGATGACACGCCAGGGAGGGCCAACTCCGTTCGTTCGTGACACGATGAGCCGAAAGCGCAACGGTAAGTTTTATAAAAAGTAAGTATTTTCAAAAATGTGGGTGAAGCCTGTGACGTCGTTTGTAAATTATCGTATAAGCGGAGTTTACGTTTTTGGCGGGGCGCAGGTATGAATAAAGAGTCCATATTTCGTCAGTTGGAGCTACGGCTGGCCGGATGTTCACTAACAGCCGACGCGTTAAGCGGGTTTAGCGCAATGGCGATTGCCGACAGTCTCAGGCAAAAACGCAGCATTATTAGTCACCATCTTAATAACTTGCATCGTGAGCAGCGGGTGGTCAAAGTGAATAGCCGCCCGGTGCTGTTCCTGCCCGTCGAGGCGCTACGTCGTCACCACCGGTTGGCGGTTCGGCAGGGGGATTACGCGTCCATTCAGGCGCTGTGCGCGGAGCGGCAGGACAGTCTGGAGCTGCTCATTGGCGCACAGGGCAGCTTGCAGGAGTCCCTGCGTCAGTGTAAGGCGGCGATCAGTTATCCCGGCGCGGGCTTGCCTTTGCTGCTGCGCGGCCCGACGGGGACAGGAAAAAGTTTTTTGGCGCGTCAACTTTGGCAGTATGCCATCGAGCAGGGCATTTTGCCCCCGGAGGCGCCCTTTACCGTGTTTAACTGCGCCGAATACGCTAATAACCCGGAATTGCTGACGTCAAAATTATTTGGTCATGCTAAAGGTGCTTTTACCGGCGCAGACAGAGCGGTATCCGGGTTAATTGAGACCAGTAATGGCGGCGTATTGTTTATCGATGAAGTGCACCGTCTACCGCCGGAAGGGCAGGAAAAACTGTTCCATTTTATGGATAACGGCACCTGGCGTCGCTTAGGCGAAAGCAGCGATGAACGCAGCGCCACGGTACGTCTGATATTCGCCTCTACCGAAGATCTGGAAAAGCACTTTCTGGCGACATTTATTCGCCGGATACCGGTCATTGTCAAAATTCTGCCTATCGCCGAACGCGGACAATATGAGCGGCTGGCGTTTATTCACCATTTTTTTCGTCGCGAGGCGCAGCGTCTTCATCACGATTTGTCGCTGGATAGTGAAATTATCAGCCAACTGATGCAGGAGACCCTGGAAGGGAATGTCGGCGGCCTGGAAAATCTCATTCGTAATATTTGCGCCAGCGCCTGGACTTTCGGCCAGCGTGACGATGGGGTACTGGAAGTAAAAGCCGGGCAACTGCCGGATCGTCTGCTGATGGAGGTGCCCTTTACCGTTCCGCAGACGGCGGAACGCGTCATGATTTATCGCGAAGGTGGCGTTTTTCCGCGAGTTTCCGGTCAGCATCAGGAATATTTACGGTTGACGGAAAACATTTGCGGCCTGTGCGAAGAGCTGGCGCAGGAGAATATTTCCGCACGGACGTTTGACAAGCTGGTCTATCAAAACCTCACGTTATATCTCGATGCCTTAATGAATAAAGAGAGCCCTCGCGCTCGTCAGGACAAGCGGCTGCGTTTTATCGAAGATGTCGGGAAAGCGATCGCTGCACATTACGATCTCGAACTGAATGCGGAATTCGCTTATCTCACTGGACGTTACCTTACCAGCCTGCCGTTAACGCCGGTGGAGGCGTCGCCATCGGTTCGCCATGTGATGCTGCGCTGGCTGGAGGAGGCGCCGGGGCTGGCGCAGCGTGTGGCGCAAAAACTGCTGGACGTGGTAAATAATAAATATGATTTGTTGATCGACACGCTCGACAGACTGGTCGTGGCGGCCATAGTCAGTAATGCCATTGACGCCACCAGCGGCGGTAAGGTAAAAGCGCTTATCATCGCGCATGGTTATTCGACCGCCAGCAGCATTGCAGGCGTGGCGAACCGTCTGATTGGCGAAAAGATTTATCATGCGATGGATATGCCGATGGAGGTCGCGTTTAGCGATGTCAGCCGGGCCATTGTCGATTATCTCCAGCATACGGATACCCGCGCAGGCGTCATGGTGCTGATCGATATGGGATACACCAAAGAGATCGCCGATGCGCTTTTGAGCGTAATTCATGGCCCGCTGGTGGTGGTCGATAACGTTACGACGCGTCTGGCGCTGAACGTGGCCAGCGAGATCGCGCTGCAAAAAAACATCGAACAGATCGCCGAAGAGATCGTCCCGTTAAATCAGTCGCGCTGGGATGTCTTCTGGCCCGCGCAGAAAAAAGCGCGCGCGCTGCTGGTGACCTGTATTACCGGCATCGGGACGGCGTTTAAATTTAAAAATTTGATGGAAAAAAGTCAGTTGACCGACTTTGATATTAATATTATCGCCTGTGAATATACCCGTCTGAAAAACAGCCGGATGGCGGCCTCGTTGCTGAATCAGTATGAAGTGATTGCGGTTGTCGGCACCATTGACCCGCAGCTGGCGGGCGTTCCCTGGGTGGGGATTGAAGAGCTGCTTGGCGAGCAGGGGTATGCGCATTTAAGTCAGTTATTAAGCGGTTATCTTAACGATAAACAAATTGCGTTAATTAATAAAAATATGGTTCGCGAATTTTCGTTGCATAATGTGGTTAATTCGCTGACCATTCTCAATGCCAATAAGACGATAGGGCATATCGAAACGATTATTGCCGAATGGCAAAATACGCTGGGCTTCAGCTTTAATAATAATTTGATTATTAGTTTATATGTTCATTTGAGTTGTATGATTGAGCGACTGGTCATGCGCAATGAAATTACCCACTATAAAAACATGACGGAATTTAACGAGCGGCATGGTGAATTTATCGCGATGGTAAATCATTCGTTTCAGCGATTGAAAATTCTTTATAACGTGGCGCTGCCGGTAGCGGAAATTGGCTATATCCACGATATTTTCGAATTACGGATAGAGGATTTTCGCTGGTAGCCGCGGTAGTTCAGGAAAAAAGGGGCGCTAGCGCCCCGCAGAAGAAAGGCCTGATGGCGCTACGCTTATCAGGCCTACAGATCGCTTTGTAGGCTGGATAAAGCGAAGCCGCCATCCGGCATAACTATTAATATTCAACTTTCCACATATACCGGCGGGTGGTCAGTGGGTGATTACGGGCTGTCGCCAGAGCGAGGTTATAAACGTCCAGCACACAGTTGTGCAACAGACCGCAGAAGTATTCGCCAACGTCGGTGGACAGATCCTGAATGCCGAGTTTATCCGCATCGATCAACTGCAGTTTTCCCTGATAGCGTTCAATAAAGCGAATCGCACGATCGTCCAGCGGGCGAGTGCGACCACTGCTTTGCAGCAATATAAACGGCGTGCCCGGCTCGGTGATTTCGAACGGTCCGTGGAAATACTCTCCGCTATGTATGCTGGCGGAGTTGATCCACTGCATTTCCAGCAGAATACAGATAGACTCTTGATGCGCGGCGCCGAAAGAGGGGCCGCTGCCCATCATATAGACCACCTTCTCATCCTTCCATTCGGCGGCGAAACGCTGAGCATCTTCTTGTACCTGCCGTTGGGCGCCGTGAACAACGTCGCTAAAGCGCCCAAACGCGCTGACTAACTCATCATATTGCGCATAGCCCTCTGTTTGGGCGAGAATTTCCAGCGCCAGCCACAGGCTGTATGCGGCTTTTTGTTGTGCAGGGTCGACCGTTTCCGGATAACGCGCCCACTGATATTCAATGATGTAGTCGCTGTATTCGCACAACGGCGTGCCAGGTTGGTAAACCAGACCGATGGTCGCCGCCCCTTTTTCACGCGCCACGCGGGCGGCTGCGACGGTTTCCGCCGTATTGCCCTGCTGCGAGGCAAGAATAACGACGCTATTTTTTCCTAATGCTTTTGGTGTGGCGTGGACAAATTCATTACTGGTGATATAACCGACAGCCAGTTTTGACGCTTCACAGTCCAGAAAGTATTTCCCTGGCCAGAAGCCGGTTAATGAACCGCCGCAGCCGACAAACCAGACACGTTCAATGTTTTGTTTACCTAAAATATCGCTAATAATACGGCGGGCATTTTCATGAGCAACAGACATATTTATCTCCTTAGCGTGTAGCGCGTCCTCCGCAACAGCGCGGATAATAACGAGCATTAATAAAAATTAAATTTCTTGCTTACTTTTCATTTTTTGATGGAATTGCGGATCTTTGGGTATCGCCGGATTAATGCCTTTTTGCGGGGGTAATATCGCGCATAGCATTTGTAGCGGAATGATATATTCAAAGACGGCAAAGTCCTCATCATTGACAAACGGGAAATTCAGATTCAGACCATTATTTTCTACCTGCGGGCCGATGCGGTAAATAGACGGCGTCCACTCACCGAGTATTTGCGCCAGCCGATCCTGACGCGCGTCAGGCTGCGGGTCGAGCATAATGAGTGCGGATTGCGCATTAAAGGCATTGTAAATACCGTGAATAAACTCCTCGAATTCGTAGCCCGACACCGGGCAGCGCAACGTCTCCAGCATCTTGAGCGCACCCTCCTGCACCGTACCGAACAGCGTTGCCGGGCCGGTCAGACGAATATCTGCGCTATCGCGCAGCGCCAACGCATTGGTTTGCGCCCACGCCTGCGAGGCGGTAACCAGCGCGGGCAGGTGGTTAAAGGTCTTTTCCATCCGCAGCAGCAGTGACCGGCGCTGTTCGCCGTCCAGCCGCTGTTGCTGCCCGGCGACGGCGAGCGCCAGCAGCATCAAATTGAGAACCGTGCAGTGATAGCCTTTTGTTTTCGCGCCAGCGGTTTCTTCGCCGCAGGGAACGGTAAGGATATAATCCGCCGCCCGGTCGATAGTCGCAGGCGCCACGCCAGCCATTGAGGCGGTGATATGACCAACATTGCGGGCGCGCTCCATCGCCGCCAGCGTTGAGAGGCTGCCGCCGCCCTGGGAGATGCCGACAACCAGCGCCTTGCCGCTGCGGGCAAGCGTCTCGTCGTCAAGCATAAACGGCCAGCAGACATCCACCGGCAACGCGCACCAGCGCTGCATAAACGCGCGAGCGGTCAGCGCGCCGTGGTATGACGTGCCGGAGCCTGTCAGAATAATGCGGGTGACGCTGCGTTCCGTTAGCGCCTGCGCCGCGCGCCAGAGATCTTCCCGCGTCTGCGTCAGCATCTCCAGCAGGCGAAGGGGCGTCTCGTTCATATAGTCTTCTACTTGCATAGTGTTACCTCTCGTCAAAGCAGGCCCAGCGCGCTGGCAAGAAGCCCAAACGCGACGGTGCCTAACAGGATCCAGTTAATGTTCACGCCCTTACGGATAAGTTTGTACATGCCAAGCGTGAAGAGCAGCGGCAGCAGGGAAGGGAGGATTTTGTCAATAAAATCCTGCACTTTCATGGTAGTCTGCCCGGCGGTAAAGCTCAGCGGGGTTGTAATGTCGATCATGCTGGCGGTCATGGCGCCGACGACCATCAACCCGACGATTGACGCGATATAAGTCACCCTGTCCATCAGCCCGCTTTGCCAGAGGCGCATCAGCCAGGTGGTCCCCGCCCGGTAGCCCAGTTTGAGGGCGTACCAGCGGCAGAGGATGTGCGGAATGTTATAGACCAGTAGGGCGAGAATCGGCCCCAGAATGCTGCCCTGCTGGGCAAAGTAGATCCCCATCCCGGCGGCAATAACTTTCAGCGATCCCCAAAAGATGGAATCGCCGATCCCGGCCAGCGGCCCCATCAGGCTGGTTTTAACGGCATTGATCGACTCTTCGTTAAAGTCCGGGTTGCGTTGATTTTCCTCCTCCATCGCAATCGACAGGCCAAAGACAAACGTTGACAGATGCGGCGTGGTATTAAACAGCACCAGATGGCGCTGTAAGGCGCGCCCCAGTTCGGCGGGGTCCTGGTAGATACGCTTTAGCGCTGGCGACATAGCGAAGGCATAGCCCATATGCTGCTGGCGTTCATAGTTCCACGATCCTTGCAACGTAAAGGAGCGCCAGAAAACGCTGCGTAAATCGCGGGCGGTGATGCGGCTTTCGCTTTGCGAGTGAGCCTGTGCGTCGTCGATCAGGGTCTGCGTCACTTCACTCATGATTAGCCCTCCTGTTGGGATGTGTTAAGAAACTGGCTGATAATGAAAGCCAGCACCACGGCAAACAGCGCGATGGCGATGATGTCCAGTTTGGTATATGCGGCGATCAGAAAGCCCAGCCCAAGGTAAGGCATTAATTTGCTGCTAAGCATCATGCTGATCAGCAACGCGAAACCCAGCGCCGGCAAAATCTTACTGGCGACAACCAGGCCATTGGTAATAAAGGCGGGAATGGCGTCGAGGAACCAGGTGACGGCGGCAGAACCGAGCAAAATGGCGAAAAAGACCGGCAGAAAACCGCTTAGAAAATAGAGCAGCGTTGGGCCTCCCAGGTGCATAACGGCAACCATCCGGGTATTACCCTGCGCCGCATAACGATCGGCCATGTGGCCAAAGCGGGCGTTAACCACGCGCACCAGGACGCCGAGGGTCTGCGCCAGCATAGAGATAGGAATCGCGATGGTCAGCGCCGCTTCGGGCCCGCGCCCGGACATAATTGAAAACGCGGTCGCCAGTACCGAACCGGTGACGACATCAGGCGGTACCGCGGCGCCGATAGCGACATTACCTAAAAAGATCAGTTCCAGCGTCGCGCCGATCAGAATGCCTTCGTGTAAATTGCCGCAGACCAGACCGGTGAGGGCGCACATCACCAGCGGACGGTCAATCATCGACACGCCGAGTAAACGCCCGTCAAGAATGCCCAGTGCGGCAATCAGGCCGAGCAGCGTTGCGGTGAGCAACATAGTGACCTCCAGGTTCAGAGTTTATCGTTAAGCAATTCGGCGGAATGGGCCGGAACCTGGCGCATTTCCAGACGGATACCTTTGGCTTTTAGCGCCTGGCTATCGGCAATCTCCTGCTCGGTCAGGTATATGGCTTTGCCGAACTGCTGCGCGCCCTCTTTTTGCGCGATACCGCCGTAGTTGATAACGCTAATCCCTGGCACTTTCTCGGCGAAGGCGAGGGTTTCGGCGGTATTTCCCAACACCACCATCACTTTTTTGTGATCCAGCTTGCCGCTGGCGAGTTTTTCCGCCGCCTGTTCCACCGTGATAATGTCCAGCGACACGCCAGCGGGTTTTGCCAGACTTAATGACATAGAGACAAACGCGTCGCCGGCGGCGTTGGCGTTAGCGACGATGATATGGTCGATATCCAGCGCCCGGGTCCAGGCGAAGACCACCTGGCCGTGCAGCAGGCGGTAATCAATGCGCACTAATTTGATCATGGGATTCTCCCTGTAGGTCAGCGGATGGTTGTGTTATTAGCGTGTTGATAAAGACAATGGATTCACGCGCCGCATTGGTGGCGTAGGTAATGGCCGCGTCTGTGCTTTCTTCTTCACAGAGTAAAAACTCCAGCAGCAGGGTCATGTTGACGCCAGCCACCACAAAAACGTGACGGTGACGCATCAGCACTTTCGCGGCGCTATTGTTGATGCTGCCGCCGAGCAGATCGGTAAACACCACCACTTCTTCGCCGTTGGCTTGCGCGATCAGATTTTCGAGGGTTTGTTCAAGCTGCTCCGTGGTGACAATATCGCCATCGTAGGCGCAAACCGGTGTCACGCCGTGTTCGTCGCCAATCAGCAGCGATAGACTGTTAATAAGTCCGCGGGCAAAAGGGCCATGGCTGGCTACATAAACATGTCTCACCCGTTTTCTCCTTCATCCAGATAGGGGGTATCCAGATATGGCAAACGGCGTGCCAGTTTTAAATGTTATTTATTTTCAATGGCTTGAAAGAGAAAGTTAACACTAGCGATGTAAAACCTGGCACTTCGCGCCATTGATCATTGGGGAACCTGGCAGAAAGGTGAAAAAAGCCGGACGGGCGTCCGGCTTAGGCAGGGGATTAGACTTCCGTCAGTGTGGTTTCAAGCGGCAGACGTGATTTCGGCAGCCCGGCGTTGAAATCCTCGACGCTATGATGGCCGACCGGCACCACGACCAGACTGGTATAGCCTTTTTCTTTCAGACCAAATTCAGCGTCGAGCACCTCGGCGTCGAAACCTTCAATGGGGACGGCGTCGAGACCCATCGCGGCGACGCCCAGCAGAAAGTTGCCGACGTTCAGATAAACCTGCTTCGCCATCCACTGGTGGTCATCTTTCAGCGAGACGCGGTGCATATCGGCGAAAAAGCGGCGACCTTTATCATTTGCCGCTTTAGCTTCCGGCGTAGCGAAACGGCCATCAGCATCTTCCTGATCGACGACGCGCTCAAGCCATGCGTCATCCATTGCGGTTTTGGCGCAGAAGACCACCACATGGGAGGCGTCCAGCATTTTGCGTTCGTTGAACGTGTAGTTTCCGGCAGCGGATTTTGCTACGCGCGCTTTGCCTTCTTCCGTACTGGCGACAATAAAGTGCCACGGCTGGGAATTGGTGCTGGAGGGGCTGTACTGTAGTAGTGTTTTTATTTTATCCGCTTCTTCGGCGGTCAGTTTTTTGCTGGGATCGAACGCCTTAGTGGAGTAGCGCTGTAAGGCGACAGAAACGATATCCATAAATGCTCCTGGTTGGTTTAGTACCCTTTTGTATCAGCAGGGTACCGGGTTATCGGTAAAAAGATAAGGGAGGAAAATGCGGAAACGGTTATTGCATCAGCGCGGTCGCAGGCGCAGTTGCTCTCTTTTAGGCAGCCCGTCTACAACCAGATTCCATGAGTCATTTATCAAATCGTTGAGTAGCGAGACGGTGATATCCTCGCCCGCATAGACTGAAATCCAGTGTTTCTTATTCATGTGATAGCCAGGCGCAATGCTGGGGTAAATTTGTTGATTTACCAGGGATTTTTGGGGATCCGACTTCAGGTTCACTACTGGGCGACAGTGATGTTCAGTGAACAGCATGAATATTTTGCCGCCGACTTTAAACACATCGTACTGTGGGCCGAAAGGCCAGCAGTGTTCGGTAAAAGGCAGTTCCAGCGCAAAGCGTTTTGCACAGGCGTGCAGTGTTTGACCGTCCATTATTGCTCCTCGCGAGTCAGCGCGCGCCACATGGCTTCGAATCCCAGCGCAATATATTCGCCAGCGCGAGCGGGATCGCGCGCGGCGAAATCCATTGTTGTTTCAGCCAGCGCCAGAAAAAGGCCGTCGCCGAAGGCGCGGTACTCATCCGACATAAATACCATCAAAACGGAACGATGACATAAATCGCGCAATTCGGGGAACATATCGTCGGCCCGTTGTTCCGTCTCTTTGGTGAGCTTTTCGCTGACGGCCAATTGACGGATCGCCCGATGGCGCGCGGGATGGTTCAGACCCCAACTGATGTAACTGTTCCAGATAAAACGAGTCATCATTTTGGCATCGGTAATGGATCGATCCAGCTCCATTATCATTGACTGGCAGAGATCCTGCTTTAAATGCAAATACAACGTGTTAATCAGCTCATCTTTGGTCGCGAAATAGCGAAACAATGTTCCTTCTGCAACACCTGCGTTACGCGCAATCACCGCCGTTGAGGCGGCGATACCGGATTGCGCTATCGCCTGGGTTGCCGCTTCCAGTAATGCTTGTTTTTTGTCTTCACTCTTCGGACGAGCCACTACACGTTACCCTTATGTCTGGAAAAACATGATTGAATCATGCCCGTTGTCGCGTCGCAACGGTGAATGTCAACCTTTGAAAAGTACCTTGACGGCGTATCTTTGCTTTTTATAATGAGTGCTTACTCACTCATAATCAAGGGCTGCCGCATGAAGTGGTAGAAAAGCATATTGCAGGCCATGCGATAAGCCGTCTCACAATTTATGTGGTTATTACTATGCTTATTGCTGTTGCCGTAAATGTGCGGTGCGGGAGCCGCTGACGAGTTTGATAGAGGGGAGAGCACGATGACCATTTCCGCTCAGGTTATCGACACGATTGTCGAGTGGATTGATGATAATTTGAATCAGCCGTTACGTATTGATGATATTGCCCGTCATGCGGGGTATTCCAAGTGGCACCTGCAGCGCCTTTTTATGCAGTACAAAGGGGAGAGTCTGGGGCGCTACGTGCGTGAACGGAAGCTAAAACTGGCGGCGCGCGACCTGCGCGACACCGACCAGAAGGTGTATGATATTTGTCTCAAGTATGGTTTTGATTCGCAGCAAACCTTTACGCGCATTTTTACCCGCACGTTCAACCTGCCGCCAGGCGCTTATCGTAAAGAAAAGCATGGCCGTACGCATTGAAATGTTTAATCGGCCAGCGAAAACCAGCGCCGCCAGATAAAGCGAATAACATAATATTCCAGCGCGCCGAGCAAAAGAAACCATAAACAAAACAACAAAGTATAAAGCTGGTTGAGATCCATAAGATGAAAGATCCCGACCAGTTTTTGCGCCAGCGCAAGGCCGAGCGAAGGGGCGGGCAGCAGCAGGCTGGAGAGCAACGCCATCAGCAAAATACCGGCAGCGGTCATCAATGATTCAAGCGGGTGTTTCATGGCTTTGTTAAACGTAAGTTAAAATGCCATTGTCCGGGATATCGCCTGGTAAGGCAAATATGCTGTCTATTGTCCCGCCCAGATTTCACAATGTTTTTGTACCAGACCTATCAGCGATCCGCCGTCGGCAATAAACTCCCGCATATATTGCGCTTCGTTACCGCCTTTTTTCACCTGCAGACGTAGCGCGTCAATGGCGCTGTCGGCGCCCAGCTTACGCGCAGAGGGGGTAACGTTGTCCAGCAGACGCAGCGTATCATCTGCCAGGCGACGGCGGTCGCCGGTATAGACATCGGTTAGCACGCCCTCCAGACCATAGCGGCAAGCCTGAAAACGGTTGAATTTATATAACAGATAGTCTTGTTCCTGCGGTTTAAAGGGACGCTCGGTCAGCAGCCAGTGCGCGGTCGCCTGAATCAACCCTGCCATATTGATGGCATGATCAAGGGTGAGCGGCGTATCCATCACCCGAACTTCTACCGTGCCAAAGGCCGGGCTGGGGCGGATATCCCAGTGCAAATCTTTGATGCTGTCGATCATCGTGGTGTAAGACAGACGGCGAAATAGTCCGGCAAACTCTTGCCAGTTACTGACCCACGGCATGGGACCGTTATCGGGAAAAGCGGAAAAAATATTCAGGCGCGCGCAGGCAAAACGGGTGTCAGATCCTTGCATATAGGGAGACGCGGCGGAGAGCGCAATAAAGTGCGGCACAAAATGCGACAGCCCGTGTAAAAGATAAATCGCATCGTCGCCGTTCGCGCAGCCGACGTGGACATGCTGACCGAAAACCGTCGCCTGTTGAATTAAGTAGCCGAAATTTTCCAGCGTGCGTTGATAGCGCTCATTATCACAGACCTCCTGACGCTGCCATTTTTGAAAAGGGTGCGTACCGCCGCCGCAAATGCCGAGATGGTGTTCCGACGCCGCCTGTAAAATAACGTGCTGCATGGCAGAAAGTTGGGCCGCCGCCTGGTCAATATCGCGGCAGACGCCCGTGGCCATCTCCAGCATACTTTCGGTAATATCGTGCTTAATTTCTCCCGCAGTAAGTTGGGGCTTAACGGCGTCGATCAGCGTAGAAGAGTCCTGGCTTAAATCGTAGCCAGGTGGATTGATCACCTGCATCTCCAGCTCAATACCAAGCGTATAAGGTTCAGAAACGTGAAAATCATTCAGCGCCATAGCGATCTCATTTATCGGGGGATTGCGCTAAGTATAGAAGCGGGAGCGCTCCTGTCGTGGGGAAAGCGCGTTATTGCAGAAACAAGAGTAATAACGCTATTGCCACGTTGAAACCATTCTGTACGGACGGTACGTTCAGCCATCGTGGCGGCAAAGGCTGGCAGCAGATGTAACGAGATGTGCGTGGCGGTAAGCGAGGTAACTTTTGCGCTATCGAATCCCGGGAGCGTGACGCGGTCTGAAAAGGCTTTATAAACGCTCTCTTTGGCGGAGAAAGCCAGCGTCAGGGCAAGCGGAAAAGGGAGCGAGCTCGCCTGGAGAATTTGGCGCTCATCGCTATCAATAATGGACGGCGCCAGCTCTGTCGCCGTGTGCTGACTCATGATTTTTTCTATATCAATGCCGATACGCTGTCGGGATATGACGGCCAGCGCCGTTGTCGCACAGTGGCTGATGCTGCCAAATAGGCCGTCCGGCCATAGCGGCTGTCGCTTGCCGCCAATACCGGGCACTGTCCTGACGCCCACCTCGCGTAGCGCATGAACGGCGGCGATGCGGCCTGCCAGATGTTCAGCTTTACGCTTGCGTCCGACAGACCGGAGCCGATCGTGATGAGGCAGCCATAACAGGTCGTGTTCGTGAAAGCTGCTCGCATCAAAGTCGACGATATGCAGCCTGTGTCCGGCAAAGGGAAGGGGAAAATGAGATGTCAGCATCGTTTTTGCCAATTCCCTCCCCGAATGAGGGAGGGAAGGTTGCCATCAGAAATGGGTATTAATGCTCATATACCACGTACGTCCCGGTTCGTTATAGGTGTACGCGCCAGCACCCGCCATATAAGCGCCAGTTTGCGTATCCCTGACGGTTTGCGCGTTACCTTCACGCCACAGACGTTTGTCAAAGAGGTTATCCACGCCACCGGTCAGGCTGACATTTTTGGTCACGTCCCAGGTCGCGCTCAGGCCAACAATACTGTATGGGCTGACCGCTTGCTTATCTGTTCCGGTAACGGGGTTACCCTGATAATCATATTTCTTCGGCTCTTGTTTGCCGTACCAGGTGAAGGTCGATTGCAGAGAAACGTCCTGACGTACCTGCCAGCTCAGGGTAGAGTTAAGCGTGTACTGTGGAATAATCGACAGGCGTTCGCCGGTCTCTTTGTTTTTACTCTGCAGCATATACGTAACGTTATTCGTCCAGTTGACGGTGTCGCTAACCGGTACGTTTAACGTGCCTTCCAGACCTTCAACGACCGCTTTCGGCACGTTCTCCCACTGATAGACATCCGTTTTGCCGTTATTGATACGCTGCAACGGCACTGTACCCGCTTCAATCTTATTGCGGTAATCATTGCGGAACCAGGTGATGCCGGCCAGCCAGCCATCGCGTTTAAATTCCAGACCGATCTCTTTATTGATGCTGGTTTCGGCTTTCAGATCATCGTTACCCATCATATAGCAGCCGATGCCGGTACCCGCGCCAGTCGCGTAGCAACCCTGACCTTTACTGTACAAAATATAGTTTGGGTTAGTCTGGTACAGACTCGGGGCTTTATAAGCGCGGGCGATTCCCATTTTCAGGGTAAAGTCATCCCCCAGACCTTGCGACAGGTTCAGCGACGGGCTCCAGTTATCCCCCACAATACTGTGATGATCGAAACGTAGCCCCGGCGTCAGCATGGTGCTGTCGGTCAGTTCCATGTTGTTTTCAGCAAACAGAGAGAAAATTTCCGCTTTTGAATAGGGGCTACGATTGGTACTGCTGTAACCCGGGATATTTCCCCCCATAAAGGTTTGCGAGTTGGAGAGCTCGTCTTTCATACGCTGTTGGGCCCATTCGGTACCCAGCGTCAGGTTTTGATTGACCAGCAGATCAAAAGGGAGGCTCACTTCGCTGTGTAGGGTGACGTCATTCAAATCGGCATCGGCATATTTTTGCGATGCTTTGGGATCGAAAATCCCTTCGGTGCCGCCTGCCAGGCCTTCCGGCATCCGGGAGTTACGGGTATGTTCGTATTGCACCCAGTTACTGGTGGTTACGCCATTATCCCAGCCGCCGTTCCAGGTCAGAGAGTAGTTCTGCCGATAGAGGCGGTTCGTCTCTTTTCCGTAATTATCTTTCACCAGTTGGTTCGTATTGGTGTTCTGAGTATCGCCGGCATAGAGGTTGCCCTGGCGACTGTAACCGGCCTCCAGCTCCAGAGACTGAAGCGGAGCAAAATCCCAACGAACCACGCCGTTGATATCTTTGTTAATGACCCCCTCGCGTCCGGCTGGTAACGTGTCGGCGTAACTCCCGGTACGTTCAGACTGATGCCCCTGGTTAATATTACGCGCATCCGCCTGCGTTTTGTCGAGGTTGCCATACAGACGGAAGCTGAAATCCCCGCCCAGCGGGCCGTTCAGGCTAAAGTTAGTGCGTTTGGTCGCGCCTTCGTCTTTATGTTCCGGCGCGTTGAAATAGGTATTCCAGGAGCCGTGCCACTCGCTACCGCCTTTTTTGGTAATGATATTGACCACGCCACCCGCCGCGCCGTTACCGTAGCGTGCGGCGGCAGGGCCACGCAGCACTTCAATGCGTTCGATCATCTCCGGCGGCACCCACGCGGTATCGCCGCGGGTATCGCGTTCGCCGCGCCAGCCCAGGCGCACCGAGTTACGGCTGGTGACGGGTTTACCGTCTATCAGGATGAGGGTGTTTTCCGGCCCCATGCCGCGAATATCGATTTGGCGATTATTCCCGCGCTGACCGCTGGTGGAGTTGCCGGTCAGGTTCACGCCCGGCATGGTGCGGATGATTTCTGACACGTCGCGCGCGGGCGGATTTTTGCGGATCTCATCGGCGGTGATGGTGGATACGCCTGGCGCCTGTAGGTTTTGCTGGGCAGCAGTCACCACGATGGTGTCTTCATTGGTGAGCGCAGCGCTATCGGTTTTGTCTTCCGCCATCACGGGCAGAGCGGCCCCGTAAATCCCTAAATTGACCAGTAAGGTCAGGGAATGAATCTTCTTGTTCATTGTATATCCTGCTTTTCTTTAGCCACATAAGCCAAAGCGCCCGTCAAAGGCATTGGCCGGGTGGTGAAATTGTGTTCGCGCGTCCCATAGCGCGACAATACGCTATTGCAAATGCAAATAGTTATCAATAATATTATCAATATATTTCACCTTTTATATACAAAATTCATAATAAACACAGGGTTATAATGAAAGAGGCGCTGGCAATGGGAAGTGAGGCCTGGTGGAGGACGAAAACCGGGCCGGAATGGATACGGGAAAAAGACGGAAATTATCGGGTCACTTTTTGGTGGCGCGACCCGCAGGGAAACGAAACACACTCCCCGATACGGCGTGTCTGGGTCTACATCACTGGCGTAACCGATCATCATCAAAACGCGCAGCCTCAGACGATGGCGCGTATTGCCGGAACGGATGTCTGGCGCTGGAGTACGGCGCTTAGCGCTAACTGGCGCGGCAGCTACTGTTTTATTCCTACCGAACGCGATGACGTTTTTGCCGCTTTTGCGCCGGGCGAAACGCCCGATCGGAACGCGCTGCGTGAAGGCTGGCGACAGCTATTACCGCAGGCGATTGCCGACCCGCTTAATTCGCGAAGCTGGCGGGGAGGACGTGGTCATGCGGTTTCAGCGCTGGAAATGCCGGGTGCGCCCCTTCAGCCGGGATGGGATCGTCCTGAAACGCCGTACTCGCCGCCTTTGATGATGCAGTGGCATAGCGAACGTCTGGGTAACTCCCGCCGCGTATGGATATTGACGACCGGAGACGAGGCGCCGGAGGAAAGACCGTTGGCTATTCTGCTGGACGGTCAATTCTGGGCGGAAAATATGCCCGTCTGGCCCGCACTCGCCTCGCTGACTCATCAACGCCTGCTTCCCGGTGCCGTCTATCTGCTGATTGACGCGATTGATACTCAACACCGCAGCCAGGAGTTGCCCTGCAATGCCGACTTCTGGCTGGCGGTGCAGCAGGAACTGTTGCCGCAAGTCAGAGCCGTGACGCCTTTTAGCGATGATGCCGGGCGAACGGTGGTCGCCGGACAGAGTTTTGGCGGCCTGTCGGCGCTGTATGCCGGCCTGAACTGGCCGACGCGTTTTGGCTGTGTACTAAGCCAGTCAGGATCGTTCTGGTGGCCTCATCGCATCACCCCGCCGGAGGGGGAAGTCATTACCCGGCTGAAAACCGGCGCATTATGCGCGCGCGGACTGCGTATCGTACTGGAAGCCGGCGTGCGTGAGCCGATCGTGTTTCAGGCGAATCAGGCGCTTTATGCCCAACTGAATACTTCGCAGCAGTCCATTTTCTGGCGTCAGGTTGACGGCGGACACGATGCGCTTTGCTGGCGCGGCGGGCTAACGCAAGGGCTGATGCTGCTTTGGCAGCCGCTTATCGACACGCTTTAACCGGGCACATGTCCATGACAGGAGTTGAGTATGGAATTCAGTAATCCCTTCGATAATCCGCAGGGACAGTTTTACATCCTGCAAAATGCGCAGCGTCAATTCAGCCTTTGGCCAGCGGCGTGCGTGCTTCCCGCAGGCTGGGACGTGGTATGCGAACCGCAATCGCAGGACGCGTGCCAGCAGTGGCTTAATACGCGCTGGACAACACTGAATCCGGCGCATTATGCCGATAAGCAGGAGGCGAAATGACGCAGCGTTTACCGTTAGTCGCCGCCCAGCCGGGGATCTGGATGGCAGAAAAACTCTCTGATTTACCCTCCGCCTGGAGCGTGGCGCACTACGTGGAACTGAATGGCGAGCTGGATGCCCCCTTGCTGGCAAAAGCGGTAGCGGTAGGGATGCAACAGGCGGATACGCTACGGATGCGTTTTACCGAAGAGAACGGCGAGGTCTGGCAATGGATAGATCCTGAGCACACCTTCGGCGAGCCCCCGATTGCCGATTTACGCGACCAGCCCGATCCGCATCACGCGGCGCTGGCGTTAATGCAGGCGGATTTACGGCAAAACCTGCGCGCAGATAGCGGTAAGCCGCTGGCGTTTCACCAGTTAATCCGCATTGATGATACCCGCTGGTATTGGTATCAGCGCTATCACCATTTGCTGGTGGATGGCTTTAGCTTCCCGGCGATAACCCGCCAGATTGCGGCGATTTATCGCGCCTGGCAGAGCGACGCCCCTACGCCGGAGTCGCCTTTTACCCCCTTTGCGGATGTGGTCGAGGAATATCAGCGCTATCGCCAGAGCGAGGCCTGGCAGCGTGACGGCGCCTTCTGGGCGCAGCAGCGCCGCGAGCTGCCGCCCCCGGCGTCAATTTCTGCCGCGCCGCTGCCGGGGCGGTCGGCGAGCGCGGGTATTCTGCGTATGAAATTGAGCGCGCCGGCGGGGGCGTTTCGCCAACTGGCGGCGCACATGCCTGAGATACCGCGAGCGGATCTTGCCCTGGCGCTGGTGACGTTGTGGCTGGGACGATTATGCGGGCGAATGGATTATGCCGCTGGATTTATCTTTATGCGGCGGATGGGCTCGGCGGCGTTAACGGCGACCGGGCCTGTCCTTAACGTGTTGCCGCTGGCGGTTAACCTTCATGCGACGGAAGATCTGCCAACGCTGGCGAAGCGTCTTGCGGCGCAGTTAAAGAAGATGCGCCGCCACCAGCGTTACGACGCCGAACAGATTGTACGCGATAGCGGGCGAGCCGCAGGGGAGACGCCGCTATTTGGCCCGGTGCTCAATATAAAAGTATTTGATTATCATCTGGATCTTCCTGGCATACAGGCGCAAACCCATACCCTGGCGACGGGGCCGGTTAACGATCTTGAACTGGCGCTTTTTCCGGATGAAAACGGCGGTCTGGATATTGAATTGCTGGCGAATGCACAGCGTTACGATGACGCCACGCTCTCCCGCCATGCCTTACGATTGATGGCGCTTATCACGCAGTTTGCTGATAACCCGGCGCTGCGCTGCGGCGATGCGCAAATGCTGCTGGCGGAAGAACAAACGCAATTAACACACCTTAATAATACGGCGGTAACGATTCCCGCCGCCACGCTTAGCGATTTGGTGGCGCAGCAGGCGCAAAAAACGCCAGAGGCTTCCGCGTTGGCAGATGCGCATTATCACTTTACCTACCGTGAAATGCGCGAACAGGTTGTAGCGCTGGCGTACGCGCTGCGGGAACGCGGCGTTCAGCCTGGCGATAGCGTGGCGGTGGCGTTGCCGCGGTCGGTTTTCCTGACCTTAGCGCTGCATGGCATTGTCGAGGCGGGCGCCGCCTGGCTGCCGCTGGATACCGGTTATCCTGACGATCGGCTGCGAATGATGCTGGAAGATGCGCAGCCGAAACTGTTAATTACGACTCAGGCGCAGCTGGCGCGCTTTCACGATATTCCGGGGATGGAATATTTGTGTTATAGCCAACCGCTACCGGTCAGTGACGCCACTCCGCTGAGGCTGTCGTTACCGCATCATACCGCTTACATCATTTTCACCTCTGGCTCGACGGGCAGGCCGAAAGGGGTGATGGTGGGACAAACGGCGATAGTCAACCGGCTGCTGTGGATGCAGGATCACTATCCGTTGACGGCGGATGATGTAGTAGCGCAAAAAACGCCGTGCAGTTTTGACGTCTCAGTATGGGAGTTTTTCTGGCCGTTTATCGCCGGGGCGAAACTGGTGATGGCTGAACCGGAAGCGCACCGCGACCCGCTCGCGATGCAGCGGTTCTTTGCGCAATACGGCGTCACGACCACCCATTTTGTGCCGTCGATGCTGGCGGCCTTTATTGCCTCGCTCACGCCAGCGTCGGCTGGGAAAAGCTGCGCTTCCTTAACGCGCGTTTTCTGTAGCGGCGAGGCCCTGCCGACGGCGCTGTGCCGCGAATGGGAGACGTTAACCAACGCGCCGCTACACAATCTGTACGGGCCAACGGAGGCCGCGGTGGATGTGAGCTGGTATCCGGCCTGTGGCGATGAGCTGGCGGCTGTTGACGGCAACAGCATCCCGATTGGTTATCCCGTCTGGAATACCGGTTTACGTATTCTCGATGCGCATATGCAGCCGGTGCCGCCGGGCGTGGCTGGCGATCTCTATCTTACCGGTATCCAACTGGCGCAGGGCTATCTGGGGCGTCCGGATCTTACCGCCAGCCGTTTTATCGCCGATCCTTTTGCGCCAGGCGAACGGATGTACCGTACCGGAGATGTGGCGCGCTGGCTGGATTCCGGCGCGGTAGAATACCTGGGGCGCAGCGACGATCAGCTCAAAATTCGGGGGCAACGTATTGAACTGGGCGAGATTGACCGCGTCATGCAAACGCTGCCGGATGTTGAACAGGCGGTAGCACATGCCTGCGTCTTTAATCAGGCGGCGGCGACGGGCGGGGATGCCCGGCAACTGGTCGGCTATCTGGTGTCGCACTCCGGTTTGCCGCTGGATTTACCGGCGCTGCAGGAAAAATTACGCCAAAAACTTCCCGCGCATATGGTGCCGGTTGTGCTGTTGCAACTTGCCAGCTTGCCGCTTAGCGCCAATGGCAAGCTGGATCGCAAAGCCCTGCCGCTGCCGGACCTGACGCCGCGCGTGAAAGGGCGTGCGCCGCAGTCCGCAACGGAGATTGCTGTCGCCGCGGCGTTTTCCCGCCTGCTGGGCTGTGAGATTAACGACGTTGAAAGTGATTTCTTTGCGCTGGGCGGACATTCGCTGCTGGCGATGAAACTGGCCGCGCAGCTAAGTCAGACGTTTAACCGCCAGGTGACGCCGGGGCAGGTGATGGTGGCGTCTGACGTGGCGCAGTTAAGTAAGCTGCTCGATACTGACGATGACGAACGCTCGCGCAATCTGGGGTTCGGGCCGCTGTTGCCGCTGCGTGAAAGCGATGGTCCAACGTTATTTTGTTTCCATCCGGCGTCGGGGTTCGCCTGGCAATTTAGCGTATTATCACGCTATCTCAGCCCGTCGTGGTCGATTATGGGGATTCAGTCGCCGCGCCCCGCTGGCCCTATGCAAACCGCAACCACCCTTGATGAGGTATGTGAACATCATCTGGCGACATTGCTCGCCCGGCAGCCGCATGGCCCTTATTATTTATTAGGCTATTCGCTGGGCGGGACGCTGGCGCAAGGGATCGCCGCCCGGTTGCGCGCGCGCGGCGAAACGGTGGCGTTTTTGGGGTTACTGGACACCTGGCCGCCGGAAACGCAAAACTGGCGGGAAAAAGAGGCGAATGGCCTCAATCCGGACGTATTGGCGGAAATTGAACGTGAACGCGCTGCGTTTGTCGCCGCGCAGCAGGGAAATGCCTCCGAAGCCTTATTTACCGCCATTGAAGGCAATTATGCGGATGCCGTCCGTTTGCTGACGACGGCGCATAGCGTACCGTTTGATGGACATGCTACGCTCTTTGTGGCGGATAAAACGGTGCCGGAAGGCGTATCGCCTGAACAGAGCTGGTCGCCGTGGATAGCGTCTTTGGCTATTTATCGCCAGCCGTGCGCGCATGTAGATATTATTTCTCCCTCCGCTTTTGAAACTATCGGGCCCATCATCAGCGAACTTATTAATAAATAACGGGCGTTGTTTCTGCCTTTAACAAATTAAATCCTGAAACCCATAATAATTACTAATTATTATGGGTTTTTTATTGCAACTATTAATTCTTTTAACATAAGTGATACATGCTACAGGCAAGTTTAATTCCGAATATTTAGCTTTTCGGGCACTGGCGCGTAAAGATTGTTTCGGATAATTCTGACTTGCTGTTAGAATCTCTGACAGGAATGTGTTCTTTCATTGGATAAAGTTTTCAGGTCATACGGCATGCCATCTCTTAATGTAAAACAAGAAAAAAATCAGTCATTTGCAGGTTACTCACTGCCGCCCGTCAACAGTCATGAAATCGATTTGTTTAGCCTTATAGAGGTGTTATGGCAGGCGAAACGTCGTATTCTTGCTACCGTTTTCGCCTTTGCGTGCGTGGGGTTACTTCTGTCCTTTCTGCTGCCGCAAAAATGGACCAGCCAGGCGATTGTCACACCGGCGGAGTCGGTACAGTGGCACGGTCTGGAGAGAACGTTGACCGCGCTGCGCGTGTTGGATATGGAGGTAAGCGTTGATCGGGGCAGCGTATTTAATCTGTTTATTAAAAAGTTTAGCTCGCCCTCGCTGCTGGAAGAATATCTTCGTTCTTCTCCGTATGTCATGGATCAATTAAAAGGCGCGCAAATAGACGAGCAGGATCTTCACCGGGCGATTGTCGTGCTGAGCGAAAAAATGAAAGCGGTGGACAGTAATGTCGGCAAGAAAAATGAAACGTCGTTATTCACGTCGTGGACGCTGAGTTTTACCGCGCCGACGCGGGAAGAAGCGCAAAAAGTGTTAGCTGGCTATATTCAGTACATCTCCGATATCGTCGTGAAAGAGACGCTGGAAAATATTCGTAACCAGCTGGAAATCAAAACCCGCTATGAGCAGGAAAAGCTGGCGATGGATCGAGTGCGTCTCAAAAACCAGCTTGATGCCAATATTCAACGTCTCCATTATTCGCTGGAAATCGCCAACGCCGCCGGCATTAAGAGACCGGTTTACAGCAATGGTCAGGCGGTAAAAGATGATCCGGATTTTTCTATTTCTCTCGGCGCGGATGGTATTTCCCGCAAACTGGAAATTGAAAAAGGGGTAACGGACATGGCCGAGATCAACGGTGATTTGCGTAACCGTCAATACCATGTTGAACAACTGGTGGCAATGAATGTGAGCGACGTGAAGTTTACCCCGTTTAAATATCAACTGTCGCCGTCTTTGCCAGTGAAAAAAGATGGCCCGGGTAAAGCGGTCATTATTATCCTGGCGGCGTTGATTGGCGGTATGATGGCCTGCGGCGGCGTATTACTGCGTCACGCGATGGTCTCGCGTAAAATGGAAAACGCGCTGGCGATAGATGAACGGTTAGTCTGATTTACCCGAAAAGCCGGATAGCGATATCCGGCTTTGTCATCTGTGTGGGCGACTATCGCCGCCCCAGCGGTACCACCAGCGGCGTCCCGGCAACCGGATCGTCGATAATCATACAGCGCAGCCCATAGATTTTTTCGATAAGATCTGCGGTAACAATCTCTTTCGGCGCGCCCTGTGCGACAATATTACCTTCGCGTAATGCAATCAAATGCGTGGCGTATCGGCAGGCCTGATTCAGGTCATGCAGGACGGCGGCGAGCGTATAGCCTTTTTCGCGGTTGAGATCGCTTAACAACTCCAGCAAATCAATTTGATGGCTAATATCCAGCCACGTTGTCGGCTCATCCAGCAGCATGATGGACGTTTCCTGCGCCAGCACCATGGCTATCCACGCCCGCTGACGTTGGCCGCCGGACAGAGTGTCTACACTTTGCGCCGCCAGTGAGGTGATACCTGTTGCACGCATGGCACTGGCGACGGCATCGGCATCTTCCTTACGCCAGCGGGTAAATAACGGCTGATGCGGATAACGCCCTCTGGCGACCAGCTCTTGTACGGTGATATCGCCCGGCGTAGTGGCGTTTTGCGCCAGCAATCCGATGCGCCGCGCCACCTCTTTACTGGCGTAACGCTGTATCTGTTCGCCATCCAGCCAGACATGGCCGTCAACAGGCGTCATCAGACGGCTTAGCGTGCGTAGCAACGTCGACTTGCCGCAGCCGTTAGGGCCGATGATAGCGGTAAAATGGCCGTCCGGAATCGAAACATTAAGGTTTTTTGCGACGGTATAGCTGCCATAACCCAGCGTTAACTGGTCGCCGCGCAAACGGGCTACGGATTCGGTCATTTTTTGCGGGACTCCTGAATTAACAAGACGATAAGGTAAATACCGCCGAGGCTGACGGTGACCACGCCCACTGGAAGCTGATAAGGCATAAACAGTTGCTGCGCGCACGCATCGGCGGCCAGTAGTAACAACGCGCCGCACAGCGCCGACTGGGTTAATCCCCAGCGCGCTGTGCCGCTAAGACGGCGGGCGATGTGCGGCGCGACAAGGGCAATAAACGAGATGGGGCCAGCCAGTGCCGTTGCCGCAGCGGTGAGCGACACCGCCACCAGCATCAGCATCAGGCGTGACCGCTCCACGCTAACACCCAGCGCGCAGGCGCTGTCATCGCCCATCTCCAGCAGCCGCATACGACGCACCAGCAGCGCGGCGCCTGTCAGCATCACAATAATCAGCGGCGCCGAAGGCCAGGTTTTTGCCCATGTCAGACCGTTGAGCGACCCGGCGTTCCATAAGCCGGCGGTGAGCGCCGTTTCCAGCGACGCCTGCAACAGAAGCCAGGTATTAAAGGCGACTAACATCGCGCGGATGCCGATACCGATGATAATCAGCCGGAAAGTTTCAATCCCGTTACGCCAGGCGAGCAGCCAGACAATCAATGACGTGACGATACCGCCCGCCATTGCCGCCAGCGCGATCGCGGTAAGATGCTGGCCAAACAGGACCATTGCGACCAGTACGCCGCTCCAGGCGCCAGTATTAAAGCCCATCACATCAGGGCTGCCTAGCGGGTTACGCATCAACGACTGAAAAATCGCGCCACTGACGCCAAGCGCAGCGCCAATCAGCAGCGCCATTAATACGCGCGGTAGTCGCCATTCGGTTACGACAAGGGTGATGTTACGCGGCGCATCGCCCAGCAGCGCGGCAATAATCTGCCCGGTCTCAAGAGGCACGGCGCCGCTTTGCAGACTCCATAAGCCAATGGCGAAGCAGCCAGCCGCCAGAAGCAGGCAACTTACGATAAGCCGACGAGAAAGAAACATCACAGGCCGCCTCCGTTCGATTTACGGCGTACCAGAAAGATAAGTACCGGCGCGCCGATAAACGCACTGACAACCGATACGCGGAGTTCGCCCGGCACCAACAGACGACCAATAATATCGGCAAAAAGCAGCAGAGCAGGGGTTGCCAGTAGCGTCACTGGCAGCGACCAGCGGTGGTCTGCGCCCACCAGCCAACGCGCCATATGCGGCATCATCAGACCAATAAAGGCGATAGGGCCGACCAGCGCCGTTGCGCTGCCGCACAAGACGGTAATCGCCAGTAAACCGATAAGTTGGGTGCGCGCCACTTTACTCCCCAGCGCCGTCGCGGTATCGCTGCCGAGGCTCAGGCTGTTCAGCGCTCGGCTCAGAAATAGCGCCACGATCCCAGCGATAACCACGGGCGCGAGCGCGACTTTCAACGTTTGCAGGCTGCGAATGTCCAGCGATCCCGCCTGCCAGAAGCGAAGCTGATCATAGACCTCTGGATTTAACAGCGCGATGCCGCTGGTCAATCCTTCCAGTACCGCGCCAAGCGCCACGCCCGCCAGTGTCAGGCGGACCGGGCTTAACTGGCCGCCGCCCTGACTACCGGTGAAGGCGACAATCAGCGATGCGATAAGCGCGCCGCTAAATGCCATGAAAAGCTGTTCCAGCGGCGTGGAGAAACCAAACAGCGCCGCGCCCAGTACAATGGCGAAGCTGGCGCCGTTGTTAACGCCCAGAATCCCCGGGTCGGCGAGCGGGTTGCGAGTGAGTGTTTGCATGAGCGCCCCGGCGAGACCCAACGCGCCGCCTGCCAGTAATCCGGCCAGCGTACGCGGCAAACGCGCATCCAGGACGATGGTGCAATCGGCGCTTTGGCACACGCCGGTGAACGCCTCCAGCACGACGGCGGCGGGCAGCGGTTTCGCGCCAATGACCAGGCTTAAAACCGCGGCGAGACTCAGTAATAACAACAATCCGGGCACGGCAAACGCGCGCGTCACGGAAAACGAGCATGACATAGTAACTTCCCTGATAATGATAGTAATTATCGTTATCTATCTTATTTGGTTATGTTAGCATGTGCAGCCATTGAATGGATATTTAAAAAAACTCGCATTAAGGCGTTGTAATGAATCGACAATCCTGGCTGCTCAATCTCAGCCTGTTGAAGACGCACCCTGCATTTCGCGCAGTATTTCTGGCCCGTTTTATCTCTATTGTCTCGCTGGGGCTGCTTGGCGTGGCGGTTCCGGTACAGATCCAAATGATGACGCACTCCACCTGGCAGGTAGGGCTGTCGGTAACGTTAACCGGCGGCGCCATGTTTATTGGCTTAATGGTGGGCGGCGTACTGGCCGATCGCTACGAACGCAAAAAGGTGATTCTGCTGGCGCGCGGTACTTGCGGTATTGGCTTTATTGGCCTGTGCGTGAACGCGCTGCTGCCGGAACCATCATTGCTGGCGATATATCTCCTTGGCCTGTGGGACGGCTTTTTCGCGTCTCTGGGCGTGACCGCGTTACTGGCGGCGACGCCAGCGCTGGTCGGAAGAGAAAATCTGATGCAGGCCGGCGCGATTACCATGCTGACGGTACGTCTGGGATCGGTTATTTCCCCGATGTTGGGGGGCATATTGCTTGCCAGCGGCGGCGTAGCCTGGAACTATGGGCTGGCGGCCGCCGGGACGTTTATTACGCTATTGCCGTTACTGACGCTGCCGCGACTGCCTGTCCCTCCGCAGCCGCGGGAAAATCCATTTATCGCGTTACTGGCGGCATTTCGTTTTTTGCTCGCCAGTCCGCTTATCGGCGGTATTGCGCTGCTTGGCGGTCTGGTGACGATGGCAAGCGCGGTACGCGTCCTCTATCCGGCGCTGGCGATGAGCTGGCAGATGTCGGCGGCGCAAATCGGTTTGCTGTATGCGGCAATTCCGCTGGGGGCGGCCATTGGTGCGCTGACCAGCGGACAACTGGCGCATAGCGTTCGTCCGGGGCTCATTATGCTGGTTTCGACAGTCGGTTCTTTTCTGGCGGTGGGGCTGTTCGCCATCATGCCGGTCTGGATCGCAGGTGTTATCTGTCTGGCGCTATTTGGCTGGCTTAGCGCCATCAGTTCGTTATTACAATACACTCTGCTGCAAACTCAGACGCCGGAAAATATGCTGGGGCGAATGAACGGCCTGTGGACCGCGCAAAACGTCACGGGAGACGCTATCGGCGCGGCGCTGTTAGGCGGTCTTGGCGCAATGATGACGCCGGTCGCTTCCGCGAGCGTGAGTGGATTCGGGCTGGTGATTATCGGTTTGTTGCTGCTGTTAGTGCTGGGCGAGCTACGCCGTTTTCGCCAGACGCCGCCGGTTAGCGATGCTGGCTGATAAAGAGGCGTTTATCCGACTGACAAAATCGGTCTGGTCAGTCGGATAAGACTCCGATAAGGCTAAAACAGGGCGGCCAGCCGGTTAAGCAACAATGTTGCGCTGTAATAATCCAGACGGAACGTCTCCGTGCCCAGGGCATAGACGCGCTTATTTTGCACCGCTGGCAGGTGCGCCAGCAGCGGATTGGCGTAAAGGGCCGCGACATCGTTGTTGTCGCCGGCAAACAGGAAAAGAGATTGGCCGTTTAACCCGGCGGCCAGATTTTCACCGCCAAGCTGAATGATATCGTGGCGCTTACCCTGGCTTTTGCTGGTTTGCAGCCCTCGGGGCAATGTCGCCAGCGTAAAGCCTAACTGCGTCAACAGCTTGCCTTGTGCTGATTCTGGCGTCCACAGATTGGCGCTATGCGCGGCAGGAGTATACACCAGCGCGCTAACCGGCTGCGGCGGCAGGGCGATTCGCTGTTTAACCGTCGTCAGTTGCGCCTCAAATTCCGCTATTCGCGCGGCGGCCTGTTTCTCCTGACCGGTGATCTCGCCAAGCTGCGTGAGCAAACTCTGCCAGCTTTTATCGTCATAATTGATGACGAGTGTCGGCGCGATGGCGGAGAGCTGATCGTAAAGCGCCAGCGCGGAGTCGCCGCCGGTGGCGCTAATCAAAATGAGATCCGGTATTTGCGCGGCGACCGTTTCGGCATTCGGTTCGCCGATGTACAGCCGGGCGACATGGCGAGCCTTTGCTACGTCGCTCCACTGGCGCATAAACCCTTGATCGTCGGCAAAGCGGTTATTCGGCGTAGTGGCTCCGCTGGCGACGACGGGCGCATCAATCGCCAGCAGCGAGCCTGTCAACGTCACGCTGGTAGAGACGATACGCGCGGGTTTGTGGTCCAGAGTATGAACGCTGCGGCTGTCCTGAATTTGTCGGGGCCAACCGGCGTCCTGGGCTAAGGATATTCCTGAAATTGATATACCAATCACTAAAAGCAGCCAACGATAAAAGGCGGGGAGTCTCACAATAGCGTCCTGTTATTAATAAAGTTAATGCTTCTCATTTTCATGTCAACGGCAGCGAGATGCAAGCCTTAGTGCCATTTAACTCATGACCAGAGTTGACAGAGCGACGTTTTACTCTTAGGTTAGCGCACTAAAAATAGAAATAATAATCATTATTATACACAAAATCATTCAAGAAGCATCGCGACGGCAAGGGAAGAAATCCCCGCGGGCATAGATAACTGTGTGACCGGGGTTTCTGAGCGCAGCCAACAAAGAGGCAGCTTGAAAGATGAAGTGTATATAAGCCTTTATCATTGGAGGATGATATGGATATGTCACTGGCCGAGGACGCTCAGGAGACAATGGCAACGCTTGCTCCCGATCGCTTTTTCTTCATGTCGCCGTATCGCAGTTTTACCACTTCCGGGTGCTTCGCCCGTTATACCGAGCCTGCGGTTGCCGGCGATTCGCCGGATAGCCCTTTCCAGCAGAAATTGCGCCAGCAGTTTGCCGAGGCCAAATCGCAGGGCATCGCCAACCCTATCCTGGTGGGGGCGATCCCCTTTGATACCCGTCAGCCGTCGTCGCTATTTATCCCGATGGCGTGGCAGTCCTTTTCTCGCCAGCAAAAGCAGCGCACGGCGCGTTATTTTACTGACCATCAGCCGCTGACGGTGACGGCGCGAAAGGCGATTCCGGAGCAGGATGCTTTTGAAGCGATGGTCGCACGCGCGGCTATGCTGACCGCCACGCCAGACGTCGATAAAGTGGTGCTTTCCCGGTTAATAGATATCACCACTGATGTGGCGGTGGATAGCGGAGCATTGCTGGAGCGGCTGGTTGCGCAGAATCCAGTTAGTTACAACTTCCATGTGCCGCTGGCGGATGGCGGCGTTCTGCTGGGCGCCAGCCCCGAATTGCTGCTACGCAAGGAGGGCGAGCGGTTTAGTTCGCTGCCGTTAGCAGGCTCGGCACGCCGACAGCCGGATGATGTTCTGGATCGCGAGGCGGGAAACCGACTGCTAGCTTCACAAAAAGATCGCCATGAACATGAGCTGGTGACACAGGCGATGAAGCAGATCCTGCGCGATCGCAGCACGGAACTGCAATTACCTTCCTCTCCGCAGTTGATCACCACGCCGACGCTATGGCATCTCGGTACGCCGTTTGAGGGCAAGGCCAACGCCGGAGAAAACGCGCTGACGTTGGCCTGTCTGCTGCATCCAACGCCTGCGTTAAGCGGTTTCCCCCATCAGGTCGCGAAAAAGCTGATTGCTGAACTGGAACCGTTCGATCGTGAACTGTTTGGCGGCATTGTCGGCTGGTGCGACGCCGAAGGAAACGGCGAGTGGGTAGTAACGATTCGTTGCGCGAAATTGCACGGTAATCAGGTGCGCCTGTTCGCCGGCGCCGGGATTGTCCCTGCCTCTTCGCCAGTCGGCGAGTGGCGGGAAACTGGCGTCAAACTCTCTACGATGTTGAACGTTTTTGGACTGCATTAAGGAACGATGATGCGTATACCTTTCACCCGTTGGCCGGATGAATTTGCCCGCCGTTATCGTGAAAAAGGCTACTGGCAAGACGTGCCGTTGACCGATATTCTGACCCGCCACGCTGACAGCGACAAGACGGCGGTCATTGAAGGCGAGCGCGCATTCAGCTATCGCCAGCTCAACCAGGCCGCAGATAATCTGGCCTGCAGTTTACGCCGTCAGGGCATCAAACCTGGCGAAACCGCTCTGGTACAACTGGGGAATGTACCGGAACTGTATATCACCTTTTTCGCCCTGTTGAAGCTTGGCGTAGCGCCTGTTCTGGCGCTGTTTAGCCATCAACGTACCGAACTTAACGCCTATGCGATGCAGATCGCGCCGACGCTGGTGATTGCCGATCGCCAACATATGCTGTTCGCCGGGGAGGACTTTCTCAACACGTTTGTGGCTGAACACCGCTCTGTGCGGGTGGTGTTATTGCGCAACGACGACGGCGATCACAGCCTGGACGCGGCGATGCGGCAGGCGGCGGAAGATTTCACTGCCACGCCATCACCTGCTGACGAAGTGGCCTACTTTCAGCTTTCCGGCGGTACTACCGGCACGCCAAAGCTTATTCCCCGTACCCATAACGACTATTACTACAGCGTGCGCCGCAGCAATGAGATTTGCGGTTTCAACGAGGAGACGCGTTTTCTGTGCGCGATTCCCGCCGCGCATAACTACGCCATGAGTTCGCCGGGCGCGCTGGGCGTTTTTCTCGCCAAAGGAACGGTAGTGCTGGCGACCGATCCCAGCGCCACGCTCTGTTTCCCGCTGATCGAAAAATACCAGATTAATGCCACGGCGCTGGTGCCGCCCGCGGTCAGTCTATGGCTACAGGCTATCCAGGAGTGGGGCGGCAATACGCCGCTGGCGTCATTAAGGTTATTGCAGGTCGGCGGCGCGCGGCTTTCTGCGACGCTGGCCGCCCGTATTCCGGCTGAAATTGGCTGTCAGTTGCAGCAGGTCTTCGGCATGGCGGAAGGGTTAGTGAATTATACCCGGCTGGACGATAGTCCGGAACGGATTATCAATACCCAGGGAAGACCCATGTGTCCGGACGACGAAGTGTGGGTGGCGGATGCTGACGGGAATCCACTGCCGCCGGGCGAGATTGGTCGTCTGATGACGCGCGGCCCCTATACTTTTCGCGGCTATTTCAACAGTCCGCAACACAATGCCAGCGCCTTTGACGCCAACGGTTTTTACTGCTCCGGCGATCTGATCTCCATTGATCAAGACGGCTACATCACCGTTCACGGGCGTGAAAAAGATCAGATCAATCGGGGCGGCGAGAAGATAGCCGCCGAAGAGATAGAAAACCTGTTACTGCGCCACCCGGCGGTGATCCATGCGGCGCTGGTCAGCATGGAAGATGAACTGCTGGGAGAAAAAAGTTGCGCATATCTGGTGGTAAAAGAGCCGCTGCGAGCGGTACAGGTACGCCGTTTCCTGCGAGAGCAGGGCGTGGCGGAATTTAAATTACCGGATCGCGTAGAGTGCGTTGCGTCACTGCCGCTGACGCCGGTTGGTAAAGTCGATAAAAAACAATTACGCCAGCGGTTGGCGTCACGTTCACCGCTCTGAAGGAGAAAGAGAGATGGCAATCCCGAAACTACAGTCTTACGCGCTGCCCACCGCACTGGATATCCCGACCAACAAAGTGAACTGGGCATTTGAGCCGGAGCGCGCTGCGCTGCTCATCCACGATATGCAGGATTACTTTGTCAGCTTTTGGGGCCGCAACTGCCCAATGATGGACCAGGTGATTGCTAATATCGCCGCCCTGCGCCAGTACTGTAAGGAACATCATATCCCGGTCTATTACACCGCTCAGCCGAAAGAGCAAAGCGATGAAGATCGCGCGTTACTCAATGATATGTGGGGGCCGGGACTGACGCGCTCTCCGGAACAGCAGAAGGTGGTAGAAGCCTTAACGCCGGATGAGGCGGATACGGTGCTGGTGAAGTGGCGCTATAGCGCGTTTCACCGCTCGCCGCTGGAACAGATGTTAAAAGATACCGGACGTAATCAGCTCATCATTACCGGCGTGTATGCGCATATTGGCTGTATGACCACCGCTACCGATGCGTTTATGCGCGACATTAAGCCGTTTATGGTGGCGGATGCGCTGGCGGATTTCAGCCGGGAAGAGCATCTGATGGCGCTGAACTATGTGGCGGGGCGTTCCGGTCGCGTCGTCATGACCGAGTCGCTGCTGCCGACGCCGGTTCCTGCCAGTAAAGCGGCGCTGCGGGCGTTGATTCTGCCGTTGCTGGATGAGACCGACGAGCCGCTGGATGATGAAAACCTGATTGATTATGGCCTGGATTCAGTACGCATGATGGGGCTGGCGGCGCGCTGGCGTAAAGTACACGGCGATATCGACTTCGTGATGCTGGCGAAAAACCCGACCATTGACGCCTGGTGGGCGTTGCTTTCTCGCGGGGTAGAGTAATGACCGGCTTTGATTTTTCAGACAAAACGGTATGGGTGACCGGGGCGGGGAAAGGGATCGGTTACGCGACGGCGCTGGCGTTTGTCGACGCCGGGGCGCGGGTGATCGGCTTCGATCGCGAATTTACGCAAGAGAATTATCCCTTTGCTACCGAAGTCATGGATGTGGCGGATGCCGCACAGGTCGCGCAGGTGTGCCAGCGTGTGTTGCAAAAAACGCCGCGGCTGGATGTGCTGGTCAACGCCGCCGGTATTTTGCGTATGGGAGCGACCGATGCGCTTAGCGTCGACGACTGGCAGCAGACATTTGCGGTCAATGTGGGCGGGGCATTTAACCTGTTTTCGCAGACGATGGCGCAGTTTCGCCGTCAGCAGGGAGGGGCGATTGTCACCGTAGCCTCAGATGCGGCGTATACGCCGCGTATCGGTATGAGCGCCTACGGCGCCTCTAAAGCGGCGCTGAAAAGCCTGGCGCTAACCGTTGGGCTGGAGCTGGCGGGCTGCGGGGTGCGCTGTAATGTGGTGTCGCCGGGTTCGACTGACACCGATATGCAGCGCACGTTATGGGTAAGTGAAGATGCCGAACAGCAGCGTATTCGCGGTTTCGGCGAACAGTTTAAGCTCGGCATACCGCTCGGTAAAATCGCCCGTCCGCAGGAGATAGCCAATACCATTTTGTTTCTTGCCTCCGATCTGGCCAGCCACATTACCTTGCAGGATATCGTGGTGGACGGCGGTTCAACATTGGGAGCCTGACGATGATCTGGAAACGGCACTTAACGCTGGATGAATTGAACGCTACCAGTCAGAACACGCTGGTGGCGCATCTGGGCATTGTTTACACCCGTCTGGGCGATGACGTGCTGGAGGCGGAAATGCCCGTCGATGCCCGCACTCATCAACCATTTGGTCTGCTACACGGCGGCGCATCGGCAGCGCTGGCGGAGACGTTAGGATCAATGGCGGGTTATCTGATGACCCGCGACGGGCAGTGCGTGGTCGGGACCGAGTTAAACGCCACCCACCACCGCGCCGTCTCGCAGGGGAAAGTACGCGGCGTTTGCCTGCCGCTGCATCTGGGGCGGCAGAATCAAAGCTGGGAAATTACGCTCTTTGACGAGCAGGGGAGGCGCTGCTGCACCTGTCGCCTGGGAACGGCGGTAATGGGATAGTTCTGGCAAAGTAAAATGCAATTGCAGCATTAACGAAGAAAGGAAGTGATCTGGTTAACACTGTAATGTAAAAAATGGGTAACGATACGGTTTTATCATGTTGTTGTGTTGTTAATTACGGTAAAGGTGTTATAGAAACAAAATGTAACATCTCTCTGGAACACCCAAACGGACAACAACTATGAATAAATCAGGGAAATACCTCGTCTGGACAGCGCTCTCAGTATTGGGTGCGTTTGCCCTGGGCTATATTGCGTTAAATCGTGGGGAACAGATCAACGCGCTATGGATCGTGGTGGCGTCGGTCTGTGTCTATCTTATTGCGTATCGTTTTTATGGGCTCTATATCGCCAAAAAAGTGCTGGCGGTTGACCCAACGCGTATGACGCCCGCGGTACGTCATAATGATGGTCTGGATTATGTCCCGACCGATAAGAAAGTGCTTTTTGGTCACCATTTTGCGGCCATTGCTGGCGCAGGTCCGCTGGTCGGGCCGGTACTGGCGGCGCAGATGGGCTATCTGCCGGGGATGATCTGGCTGCTGGCGGGCGTCGTGCTGGCGGGAGCGGTGCAGGACTTTATGGTGCTGTTCGTCTCGACCCGGCGCGATGGGCGTTCGCTTGGCGAGTTGGTTAAAGAGGAGATGGGCGCGACGGCAGGGGTGATCGCGCTGGTGGCCTGCTTTATGATCATGGTGATCATTCTGGCCGTCCTGGCGATGATCGTGGTGAAAGCGCTGACCCATAGCCCGTGGGGAACGTACACTGTCGCGTTCACTATTCCACTGGCGATTTTTATGGGCATCTACCTGCGTTATCTGCGTCCGGGGCGCATCGGCGAGGTGTCGGTCATTGGGCTGGTATTTCTTATTTTCGCTATTATTTCCGGCGGATGGGTGGCGGCAAGCCCAACCTGGGCGCCGTACTTTGATTTTACTGGCGTGCAGCTTACCTGGATGCTGGTGGGTTATGGTTTTGTCGCGGCGGTACTGCCGGTCTGGCTGCTGCTCGCGCCGCGTGATTACCTCTCTACCTTCCTGAAAATTGGTACGATTGTCGGTCTGGCGGTCGGGATTCTGATTATGCGTCCGACGCTGACTATGCCGGCGCTGACCAAATTTGTTGATGGTACCGGACCGGTCTGGACGGGCGACCTGTTCCCGTTCCTGTTTATTACCATCGCCTGCGGCGCGGTCTCCGGTTTCCATGCGCTCATCTCCTCCGGCACGACGCCGAAGATGTTGGCCAACGAAGGCCAGGCCTGCTTTATCGGCTACGGCGGGATGTTAATGGAATCTTTCGTCGCCATTATGGCGCTGGTCTCCGCCTGTATTATCGATCCGGGCGTTTACTTTGCGATGAATAGCCCGATGGCGGTACTGGCGCCAGCGGGGACAGCGGATGTCGTAGCTTCTGCCGCGCAGGTGGTCAGTAGTTGGGGTTTCGCTATCACGCCGGATACGTTACACCAGATTGCCAATGAAGTCGGCGAACAATCCATTATCTCCCGCGCAGGCGGTGCGCCAACGCTGGCGGTAGGGATGGCCTACATTTTACATGGCGCGTTGGGCGGCATGATGGATGTGGCGTTCTGGTATCACTTCGCCATTCTGTTTGAAGCGCTGTTTATTCTGACGGCGGTGGATGCGGGTACCCGTGCGGCGCGCTTTATGTTGCAGGATTTGTTGGGCGTAGTGTCGCCAGGGCTGAAACGTACCGATTCGCTGCCAGCGAACCTGCTTGCTACGGCATTGTGCGTGCTGGCGTGGGGGTATTTCCTCCATCAGGGCGTGGTCGATCCGTTGGGCGGTATTAACACCCTGTGGCCGCTGTTTGGCATCGCTAACCAGATGCTGGCGGGGATGGCGCTGATGCTTTGCGCCGTGGTACTGTTCAAAATGAAGCGTCAGCGTTATGCGTGGGTCGCGCTGGTGCCAACGGCCTGGCTGCTGATTTGTACGCTGACGGCGGGCTGGCAGAAAGCGTTTAGTCCGGATGCGAAAATCGGCTTCCTGGCCATTGCCAATAAGTTCCAGGCGATGATCGACAGCGGCAATATTCCGCCGCAGTACACCGAATCGCAGCTCGCGCAGTTGGTATTCAATAACCGTCTGGATGCCGGGCTAACCATCTTCTTTATGGTGGTGGTCGTGGTGCTGGCGGTCTTCTCTATTAAGACGGCGCTGGCCGCTCTGAAAATTGATAAACCGACGGCGAATGAAACGCCGTATGAGCCGATGCCGGAAAATGTGGATGAGATCGTGACGCAGGCGAAAGGCGCGCACTAATCTTTTTACATCAATAGCCCTCTCCAGAATAAGGAGAGGGCATTTGGATGACAGGTGACAACGATGTTCGATACGCTTTCGAAAGCCGGAAAATATCTGGGACAGGCCGCAAAAATGATGATTGGCGTGCCAGACTACGACAACTATGTTGAGCATATGCGCATAACGCATCCGGATCAGACGCCGATGACCTATGAAGAATTTTTCCGCGAGCGGCAGGATGCGCGCTATGGTGGAAAAGGCGGCGCGCGTTGCTGCTGAGGGTTGCCAGGCCTGATAAACGCAACGTCACCAGGCTATATTCTGAAAAATTCAACTTTTTCAAACGCCGCACGCAGGGTGTCTGGCGTTAACGTCACCGGTAAATAGTGGATGGATTCGACCGGGCGCAGGGTATGCGCGATTACCCTATCGATCTCGGCGGTGTTATTAATATCCACGTCCAGTTCGCTAAGCCGGGCCGGCAGATGAAATCGCCGGTATGCTGCAATCAATTGCGCCAGCACGTCATCTTGTCCCAGTAGCGCGCTTTGCACCAGAATGCCATAAGCCACTTTCGTTCCGTGCAGGAATTTTTCCGTTTGCGGCAGGACGGTCAGACCGTTGTGTACCGCATGGGCGGCGGCGACACGGGTATAGCGTTCCCCAAGGCCGCCGACCATACCGCCGCCAGCAATAATCGCATCCACCACGTCGCAAAATGCCTGGGTCAGCCGAC
The DNA here is from genome assembly GCF_046550775.1 of Salmonella sp. SAL04202. Taxonomy (NCBI): domain Bacteria; kingdom Pseudomonadati; phylum Pseudomonadota; class Gammaproteobacteria; order Enterobacterales; family Enterobacteriaceae; genus Salmonella; species Salmonella sp. SAL04202. The sequence goes on from NZ_JBGDXK010000001.1 coordinate 346,873, forward strand.
GCTGCTGTTTATCCGCTAATGCTTGTTCGCTGCTGTCCAGCAGGAGATCGCGAATAGCGCACGCGCTGTTAATGCCCAGCCTTACGGTCAATGGCAATGTTTCAGGCTGCGGCGCAAGCACAACGGCTTCATACCATTTCGCCAGCGTATCGCCAATGCCAGCTAACAGATAGTCATCGGGCGCCTGCAGAATAATGCGCGGTTCGACCAGCACCAGAAAATTGGCATCATCAAAAATTTCGAACTGTAACGCCTGTCCCGCGTCGTTATACCAGACGGAAAGCGGTGTCCAGGCGGCGCAGGTTGCCGCGATTGTCGGGATAGCGACAAACGGCAGCGCCAGACGGCGGGCGAGCGCTTTGGCGGTATCGAGCAGCGCGCCGCCGCCGACGCCTATCACCACCTGACGATCGTCGTTGCAGGCGTGCACCAGTTGGGCAACATGGCGTTCGCTACAATGGCCGGTAAACGGCAGATGCTTTGCGCCAGCACGTTCAAACGCTTCCGGCAGGTAAGGCCGGGCGGCGGCAATCGCGCGTTCGCCGTACACCCAAACGGCGTGGGAAAGCTGTTCCGGCGTGAAAAAGTCGGTCAGTCTTTCGAGGCTTCCTGCATGGGAAAAATAATTCGCCGGGCCGGTAACGACGCGGATCTCAGTGTGGTTCATGTTGTGTTGTCCTCAGGGTCTTCTCACCGTTGTTATTATATTTAGACATCTAAACGTCTTGATTGCCAAATACTAACACCCTGTGATAGTGTGTCAATAACCACATCACTGGCGGGTATGAAGATAATGAGAAATAACCCACTGATTCCAAAAAGCAAATTGCCCAATCTTGGCACCACGATTTTTACGCAAATGAGCGCGCTGGCGCAGAAACATCAGGCAATAAATTTGTCGCAAGGCTTCCCTGATTTTGATGGTCCTTCTTATTTGCACGAGCGGTTGGCTTATCATGTCGCGCAGGGCGCGAATCAATATGCGCCGATGACAGGCGCGCAGGCGCTGAGGGAGGCCATAGCCGATAAAACGGCGGAAATATATGGTTATCGACCCGATGACGTAAGTGATATCACCGTCACGGCGGGCGCGACAGAAGCGCTGTATGCGGCGATTACCGCGCTGGTGCGGGCAGGGGATGAGGTTATCTGTTTCGATCCCAGTTACGACAGCTATGCCCCGGCCGTGGCGCTTTCCGGCGGCGTGTTAAAACGCATAGCGCTTACGCCGCCGCATTTTCGCGTCGACTGGCAGGCGTTTTCGGCGTTGCTTAGCGAGCGCACGCGGCTAGTGATCCTCAATACGCCGCATAATCCCACCGCTACCGTCTGGCGTCAGGAGGATATCGAGGCGCTGTGGCAGGCTATCGGCGAGCGGGAAATTTATGTGTTAAGCGATGAAGTGTACGAACATATTTGTTTTGCCGTCGAAGGTCATGCCAGCGTATTGGCGCACCCTCAGTTACGAGAGCGGGCGGTTGCCGTTTCATCGTTTGGTAAAACCTTTCATATGACAGGATGGAAGATTGGTTACTGCGTTGCGCCTGCGGCCATTAGCGCCGAAATACGCAAAGTTCATCAGTACCTGACGTTTTGCGTCAATACGCCGGCGCAACTGGCGCTGGCGGATATGCTGCGCGCCGCGCCGGAACACTATCGCGCGTTACCCGATTTTTACCGGAAAAAACGCGATGTGCTGGTTAACGCGCTGGCGCAAAGCCGATTAAAAGTGCTGCCCTGTGAAGGTACCTATTTTCTGTTAATCGATTACAGCGCAGTGTCGACGCTAAATGACGTTGAGTTTTGTCAGTGGCTAACCGAAGAAGTCGGTGTCGCCGCTATTCCGCTTTCTGTCTTTTGCGCCGCCTCTTTCCCGCATCAGCTTATACGTTTATGTTTCGCTAAACAGGAATCAACGCTGCTGGCCGCCGCAGAGCGCCTGTGTAAACTGTAGTTATTTAACCGTCCACGCTCTGGAGAATCGACGGTCTGCAAAAAGCTCCTGCAGGCCGTTGATCTGTTTCAGGCGCAGGACTTCATCGGCGTCCATACCTAACTCCTGGCCGATTTTGCTCTCGTCCCAGCCTAGCAGAGAAAGTTCGCGCACGATTTCTGACATGGCGTGGATCTGGTGACGCCCGCGCGCGCGGTTATGCCGAATGGTTGCCGCCATACGTTCGTGACGTTCTCTGTCCAGACACGTTATCGGCAGGTAGCCTTTCAGACGCCTTTTCAGGGCCGCTTTTCCTTTGCCCAGCTCATGGCGGTGAAAACCGTCCACAATCTCGTACTCCTCGGCATCGGCCTTTACCACCACGATCGGCTGCGTAAACCCATCTTGTTCAATCGATTTAAGCAGCAGTTTTTTCTCCGGCGGCGCAACGTTATTCGGGTTGTAGTCATTAGGTGAAATATGATCGTTTTTCACCCACAGGACACAATCGACAGGCTCATCGCGAAAAGGACTAACGCTATGTATCGCCATTCTAAATTCATTAATGGCGGCGATCCTCTCCTCTTCAGGCAGTTCAGAGAGAAAGTGAGTTATTTCGGTTGTGAGTCGGTGTTGCATAAGATCCCCCATTCCTGGCGTTTAGCTTTCATACGTTCGTTATAACGCTGGTAATTCTTAGGTTTTGTCGGACTGAATGACAGCGCCCGGCACCAGTAATCATTGTTCAGTAATACTTTGCAGATCCGTCGCCATGACGGAATATCGCGCGATCCGATATCGCCATGCTGCGTCTGTGGAATAGTGTTCATGCCTTTTTTCTTATACCACTGCAAATAAACGGCGATTTTATTACGGTAATGTTCGGCAGTGACTTCAGGCATACTGTGTAGCAGGAGCAGCGCGTACTCTTCCCAGTTAAGGTGATCGGGTTTTAAAATTTTCCGGTGGCCATAAAAATGGCTGTCTTGTCCGGCGTATATTCCTCCGCTGAGTGCGCCGCTGACTCTGGCGCACATGGCCGCCCAGCGCTCAGGTTCGATAACATGATACAGCCATAACCCCTGTCGTTGTTCCGGGCCGAACGGTTCGCAAATACGCATGTAACGGGGTGGTACGCCAGCCTGATACATCAAATTATACAAAGGGTTACAGGGTTTACCTGTTTTGGCGAACCAGGTCCAGATATCTGCGGTTTTCCAGTCATAGATGGGATAGATATACCAGGTGTGCCCCTTAGGGGCTAACGTGGTCCAGGGCTTATCGTCGGCAAAGCGCAGCTTATGCGAGTTAGCGATAGCGGCAAATCGGTTATAGGATTCGTCGGAACGAATACCGACCAGCATAGCGGCAGGACGTTTTTCTGAAAACCAGTCGGCAAAATCGCGAACGAACTGTTCAAAGGTCATGCCTTGTTGATAAAAGGAAAAAAAGGCCGGATCGGTAATCGCATCTTCTGGCGGTTGTCGTACCCAGTCGGCACCCGGTTGCCAACACTGCCACTCCGGCTGGTATTGTGAAAGGGAATTTTGTGTGGTTAAGGGTAATGCGACCCAATAAAAACGCTCAATAACGTCCGCGTAGTATTCACGTAACGATTCAATATAGGCGATGGTACAGGAGAATTGCGCTTCCCAGTCAATGAAGAGAACATGGATCTTTTTATTCATTTTGCGCGCCAACGTTGCCGTCAGGTGCAACATAAGTCCTGAATCTTTACCACCAGAAAATGAGACGCAGACCCGGGGTAAGGTTTCCAGGGTCCACATTATACGCTCTTGAGCCGCTTCCAGAACATTTTGCTCAAGTGGAACTTTATAAACCGACATCTCTGGATAGTCTCCGATGTGTTAACTACAGTATATTCGAAATAATTAACATAAAGGATAAGCGGATTAGATGAACTTGCAATGCTTTATTATATTTGTAAAATAAATATATCCCATAAATATATACATTGAATTTATATTAACACCTGTTATCTGACCTTCTTATTAATGCTTTTTTGTGATGTGCTCAATGAGCTCAGCAAATCCACTATTATTCAGCGAAGCTCTATTATACATAAGATAGAGCTGTATGGGAGCAATGGTAAAAGGTGTAGTGACTTTTTTAAGTTTGATAGAGGAAGAGTAATAGTCAACAAGTGATTCTGGTAAAAAACCAATAAGCTCCGTGGAGCTGATGGCGTTGGCGATGGTCATCAGCGATTTGCTTCTGAAACCAATTATTCTTTCCCCCAGCACATCATCTATAAGTGAATGATACTCTTTTATACCGCTTGCCCGGGCGACGAGTTGCGTAAATGACTCTTGTAGAATTTCGTCGATAGTGGCGGTGTCGCCTAGTCGGGGATGGTTTTCACTGCAAACAAGGATACATTCCATCCTATTAAAGTGAGAACAAACAATAGAACGATTATTCAGTGGGGCCGATGAAACCACAACATCTGCTTTGCGGTAGGCAAGCAGATCTTCAGGCTGTTCGTCAGTGGTCAAAATGTCGTGATGTTCAATTTCAACCTGTGGATCTTTGCGGATATATTTAACTAATCTCATCACATATTGGGTGATCAACAGCTGTGGGCTGTAGATAATAAACTTTTTCTTCAGGCTGGACTGATTCATTATATTAATAGTTTGTTCCAGGCTGTTAAGGTTATTTTCTAAATGATAATGTAAATTAATGCCTGTTACGGTAGGCGTAATTCCTTTACCTGAACGAATAAATAGAGGATCGTTGAATTGCGTGCGCAGGCGTTGCAATGACTGGCTTACGGCAGAAGGTGTAATATAGAGTGTTTCTGCTGCTTTGCTAATGCTTAAATGTTGATAGATACATTCAAATATAACCAACAAGTTAAGATCAAATTTTTTAAGGTCGTAAAGGTTAGCCATAGTATCTTCCTGGCATAATCATGGTATCTTTCATGATTATGACTTAATCTCAATAATTTACCAGAGTTATGTTTATTAAACTTAATGTAGAGTTTATTTAAACTAAAATACCACAGTTATGAATATTTTAGCGAGTAAATAATCACAGTAAAGGCGGACATAACGTACACTTTTATAATCACGCCGTTAGTCTAAAAAGGCTGTGCCGGATGACATGCTGGTCTGGCGTCGCGTTAATGCCAGGAAGAGGTTGGCCCGACAAACGCAGCGCTATCGGGCGGGGTACGGTTAAGCTTCTGCCTTGCTAATTTCTGCGTTAAGGCTGCCCCATCATGGCGTCCAGTTGCGCTTTTTCCGGTAAACCCACAACCTGTTGCAAAATCTTATCTTTATTCATGTAATAAATTGCTGGCGTCGCGTTAGCGCCAAGATCGTCCATTAACTGCTGATTCTGATTAATGACTTTCATCTGCGCCGGGGGGATGGACGCCGGAACCTCCAGCTTCATCTTTCCTGCGGAGGCTTCGTAGTCATGCCAGGTTTTCGCCGGGTCTTTCGCGGCTAAAATCGCTGCGGCTGTGGCCGGGCTTTCCGGTTTAATCACGCCGACCAGTAACGTACGTAATTGTACCTTGCCGGATTCGACCCACGGGCGAGCTTGCTGCCAAAACTGCTTACAATAGGGGCAGAAAGGGTCGGCGAAGACATACAGCACCACCGGCGCGTCTTTTTTACCGTCGAGTATCCATGACGCTTTTTCCATTTTCTGCCACATTTCACGTCCGGCCGGTGCATAGATCTCTTTTTCTATCAGGGCGTTGCTAAGATTTTCACCTTTTTCATTATACATATAGCCGGAAATCGCGTGTTTGCCGTCCGGCGTCAGGTAAATCGTGACGCCCATATCCTGATACTTTCCGAGATAGCCCTTCATGCCCCCCGGCGCCTCGAAGGATTTCAGGATAGTTATGCCCTGTTTTTCAATGGCTTTAACCGGCGCAGGCAGTTCTTCCGCGTGGGCGAGAATGGGCAGCATAGCAAGCAGCAATGTACGTTTAATCATATTTTTTCCTTTTAAGATCAAAGCGAAAAGAGTATTAATGATGATGCCTATCACAGACATAGGTAAGAGCTGGCGTGCCGGGATTGCCCTTTCTATGCTGGGGTGATGTAATCCTTTTCGCTGTTACAGCCTTTGTTAAGGTAATGTAGAGCGCAACACTTAGCCAGCATATACGCTATGGATTTCGAGTTGCAGACAATACGTCTGTAATTTGCAAGACGAGTCGTACTGGCTCTGAAGTTACCTACGGGTAGTTCAGGTAATGGGGCCGCCTGTCAGGCGGCCTTTTTACTTTAGATGGCTGACAGGGCGCAGTGTTCACAATGTCGCCCGAATCGGGTTGTTAGTTAACGCTTATTGATTTGATAATGGAAACGCATTAGCCGAATCAGCAAAATTTCGTTAACTTACTCCTCAACGAAAACACGGAGGAAGTATAGATGTCCTTAATTAACACCAAAATCAAACCTTTCAAAAACCAGGCGTTCAAAAACGGTGAATTCATTGAAGTCACCGAGAAAGATACCGAAGGCCGCTGGAGCGTCTTCTTCTTCTACCCGGCCGATTTTACCTTTGTTTGCCCGACTGAACTGGGTGACGTTGCCGACCATTACGAAGAACTGCAGAAGCTGGGCGTAGACGTTTATTCCGTCTCAACCGATACTCACTTCACGCACAAAGCATGGCACAGCAGCTCTGAAACTATCGCAAAAATCAAATATGCGATGATCGGCGACCCGACTGGCGCCCTGACCCGTAACTTCGACAACATGCGTGAAGATGAAGGTCTGGCAGACCGTGCGACCTTTGTTGTTGACCCGCAGGGTATTATCCAGGCGATCGAAGTTACCGCTGAAGGTATCGGCCGTGACGCGTCTGACCTGCTGCGTAAAATTAAAGCAGCACAGTACGTTGCCGCTCACCCAGGCGAAGTATGCCCGGCGAAATGGAAAGAAGGTGAAGCGACTCTGGCTCCATCTTTAGACCTGGTCGGTAAAATCTAAATTTCCGTCGTCTTTCACGCCATAGCTGCGTTGGCGTCGCCTGCTCACCCCGGTCACTTACTTCAGTAAGCTCCCGGGGATTCTCAGGCTAGCCGTCTTACTCTGACGTGAAATACTTTGGAAATTGTTTCAGTCATGGGCGCACCTGCGCCCATTTCATTTCAGCACCATGACGCAAGTTGCATTAATGCAGTCCCGCGAAGTCGGCTTGCATGATGATGTTTTCAGAGAGGGAAGAAGAATGCTCGACACAAATATGAAAACCCAGCTCAGGGCTTACCTTGAGAAACTGACCAAACCTGTTGAGCTGATTGCCACGCTGGATGACAGCGCTAAATCGGCGGAAATCAAGGAACTGCTGGCTGAAATCGCCGAGCTGTCCGACAAAGTCACGTTTAAAGAAGACAATACTCTGCCGGTGCGCAAGCCGTCTTTCCTGATTACGAATCCAGGTTCTCAGCAGGGGCCGCGCTTTGCCGGTTCTCCGCTGGGCCACGAATTTACCTCGCTGGTTTTGGCGCTGCTGTGGACCGGCGGTCATCCGTCAAAAGAAGCGCAGTCGCTGCTGGAGCAGATTCGCGATATTGACGGCGATTTTGAATTCGAAACTTATTATTCACTCTCCTGCCATAACTGCCCGGACGTAGTGCAGGCGCTGAACCTGATGGCGGTGCTGAACCCGCGTATTAAACATACGGCAATTGATGGCGGCACCTTCCAGAACGAAATCACCGAACGTAACGTGATGGGCGTTCCGGCGGTATTTGTTAACGGTAAAGAGTTCGGCCAGGGACGTATGACTCTGACCGAGATTGTCGCTAAAGTGGATACTGGCGCAGAAAAACGCGCGGCGGAAGCGCTGAACAAACGCGATGCGTATGACGTACTGATTGTCGGCTCCGGCCCGGCGGGCGCGGCGGCGGCGGTCTACTCGGCGCGCAAAGGCATCCGTACCGGTCTGATGGGCGAGCGCTTCGGCGGTCAGGTGCTGGATACCGTGGATATCGAAAACTATATCTCGGTGCCGAAAACCGAAGGCCAAAAACTGGCGGGCGCGCTGAAAGCGCATGTCAGCGATTACGACGTTGACGTTATCGACAGCCAGAGCGCAAGTAAACTGGTTCCGGCCGCGACAGAAGGCGGCCTGCATCAGATTGAAACGGCGTCCGGCGCAGTATTGAAAGCGCGTAGTATCATCATCGCCACCGGCGCGAAATGGCGCAATATGAATGTGCCGGGCGAGGATCAGTATCGCACCAAAGGCGTCACCTATTGTCCGCACTGCGACGGTCCGTTATTTAAAGGGAAGCGTGTGGCGGTCATCGGCGGCGGCAACTCTGGCGTTGAAGCGGCTATCGATCTGGCAGGTATTGTAGAACATGTTACGTTGCTGGAGTTCGCGCCGGAGATGAAGGCGGATCAGGTGCTACAGGACAAAGTGCGTAGCCTGAAAAATGTCGATATCATTTTGAATGCGCAAACGACAGAAGTGAAGGGCGACGGTTCGAAAGTGGTGGGGCTGGAGTATCGTGACCGTGTCAGCGGCGATATTCATAGCGTCGCGCTGGCAGGGATTTTTGTGCAGATTGGTCTGTTGCCGAATACCCACTGGCTGGAAGGCGCGCTTGAGCGTAACCGCATGGGCGAGATCATTATTGACGCCAAATGTGAAACCAGCGTTAAGGGCGTCTTCGCCGCAGGCGATTGTACCACTGTTCCTTACAAACAGATTATCATCGCCACAGGCGAAGGGGCGAAAGCCTCGTTGAGCGCCTTTGATTATCTGATTCGCACCAAAATCGCATAAAAAGAAGTAAGCACACCTGCAAGGTCAGTTAACTGGCCATCGTAAATGGCCCGATAGTGTAAGCTATTCGGGCCTGCGGTGTTTATGCCTGGGGAACGTCACCGGGTAAAACACCTTCTTCATTATCAATACTCTGAAACCGTCTGTTAATAACAGACGGTTTTTTATTTCAACGGTCTTCTGTTTTTAAACTTTGAAACAATAAAAAAGCCTTCTACGGATTTAACTGGAATTTTTCTGTTTTTTTATCAAAGAAAGATTAAGCGCTTCCGTTAACATGCCCATTCTTTTTTCTTGATTTATATTGCATTTGTATGTGAGGTTATTTATTCATGGATTCAATCTATGAATCACTGACGGAATTAGAAAAAACAGGGCTTACATTGCGTGATTTTTTTAATTCTCATGATAGTCATTCACTGAAATCTGCCTACGTGAGATTAAATCCCTCTGCTGCGGTAAACCTTACCGACCGGGCGTGGCTGGAAGCGGAGTATGACTTTAATGCGCTATTCGTCGGCCCTGGCAAGCTGCTGGCTGCGCCTTTCGCTTCAGTGTATCTGGAAGATGATGCGCTGGTGATGGGAAAGGCGACGCTGGAGATACGGGAGTTTATGGCAGCGTTGGGATTATCGGTTAATCAGGAGAGCAATATTCCTGACGATCATATTTCCTGCGTGCTGGAATTGACCACACTATTACTGGCTAATACCCGGCAAACGTCACCATACCGCTCTACTCTCACTCAATATATCAATAACTATTTAACAAAGTGGGTGCCATTATATATCGAAAAAATAAAAACTCATGCACAAACGACCACGTTATATACGGTGGCGGACATCTTATTTTATTGGCTTGATGAATTAAAACGAGAGTATCAATATGAGTAATGAGACAGGACATCTGAACAGACGTTCTTTTTTAAAGGGGATAGTGGCACTGGGCGCCGTTGCGGCTTTACCCGGAGGATTACTGACCTCCCGATGCGCGCTTGCGCAGCCGCCTGTTCCCTTTAACCCTAAAACGTACAAAATTTATCGTAACGCGTGTCCGCGTAACTGCTATGACACCTGTAGCCTCAAGACGTGGGTAAAGGACGGGGTCATTACTTTCGTGGAAGGCGCGCCGGAATCAACATTTACTCACGGTACCCCTTGCGTCAAAGGGTTAAGCTATCCGCGCCGGGTTTATAGCCCCGATCGTATTAAATATCCCATGGCGCAGGACGTTCGCGGTAGCGGCAACTGGCGTCGCATCTCATGGGAAGAGGCGATGCAGCGCATTGCCGCCAAAATGCTGGAGATTAAGAAAAAAGACGGTTCTATGCTCGGTCTGGCGCTGACCAAATATTCCGGTAAGTTTGGCGTGCTGAACTATGCCGTTGAAGGGATGATGTCCTCGCTTGGCTACACCACCCGTTTTGCCGGTACGCCGTGCTGGCCTGCCGGTATCGACGCGCAAAACTACGACATGGGCGACATGTGGTGTAACGACCCGGAAGATATGGTGAAAGCGAAATACATCATTATCTGGGGCGCCAACCCGGCCTGGTGCTCAATGCACAGCATGAAGTATATCTATCAGGCGCGCGAGAAAGGGGCGAAGGTCGTGGTTATCGACCCGCTGCTGTCGCAGACTGCCGCCAAAGCCGATCTCTACCTGCGCGTGCGGCCTGGCTCAGACGGCGCGCTGGCGCTGGGAATGGCGCGTCATCTGGTGGATAAAGGCCTGGTGGATCAGGATTTTGTCAACAACGATGCTCATGGCTATCCGGAATTTGAAGCCTATCTGCGCAATAACGTCACCGTGGAATGGGCGGCAGAAATCTGCGGCCTGTCTGCGGATGTCATTCGCCAGCTGGCGGAAGAGTTTACGGCGGTTAAGCCGGCCACGGTCTGGATTGGTTACGGGATGCAGCGTCATGTCAACGGCGGCGCCAACGTTCGCGCTATCGACGCCTTTGTCGCTATGTCCGGCAACATCGGTGTCGAAGGCGGCGGCGCGCGTTATGGCCATCTGCATACCTGGGGCTTTAACTATAACGCCATGCTGCAGAAGCCGCCGGTGGGCGCTATTGGCATACCGGGAGCGGCGGGCACCACCAGTGAATTCGGGGCTGCCGCTGGCAGCGACGCCGTGCAGTACTCCGATCGCTCTCTGAATATCAACCAGACGGCGCAGGGGATTCTGGAGGCCAACGATCCGCCGGTTCGTATGCTGTGGGTCGCCTGTAAAAACCCGTTTGCCCAGGATTTCGATCGCAGCAAGATGAAAAAAGCGTTTGAAAAGCTGGAAATGGTGGTCTGCGCCGATCAGTTCTTCAACGAAACGGTGCAACACGCTGATATCGTGCTGCCTGTTACCACCGCGTTTGAAGAGTGGAACGTGGATGCTTCTTACTGGCACTACTGGCTTTCCATTAATCAGCCGGCGATTAAGCCGATGTATGAAGCAAAATGCGATCTCGAAATCGCTACCATGCTGTCGCGCACCATTAATAAGATGGCGCCGGGTTCCTGTACCTTCCCGCAAGAGTTCGATCACAAGCGCTGGCTGGATCAGGAGTTCAACGACGGTATGGCGAAAATGTTCGGCATCTCTTCCTGGGACGATCTGCTGGACGGGCCAAAAAAAGCGATCCTGCCAAGTTCTGCCGCCTGGTACGACCGCAAGTTCAAAACGCCGTCAGGCAAGTATGAATTTAAATCTGAACTGGCGGAGAAAAACGGCCACACCGCGCTGCCGGAATACAAACCGGAAGCCGAGAGCAAACTGCCGTTCCATCTGTTTACGCCGCACGTGCAGTTTGGCCTGCACTCGCAGTTTATCAACCTGGACTGGATGCAGGTGTTCTACCCGGAACCGTTCGTTTATATCCATCCTTCTTCCGCGAAGAAAAAGGGCATCAGTGAGAACGATCTGGTCAAAGTTTTCAATGGCACCGGTGAAGTTGAGCTGCGGGCAAAAGTCACCACCAACGTGCCGGAAGATTTTCTGGTGATGTATGAAGCGTGGTTCCCGAAACGGCAGTACAACGTGCAAAACGTCGTGGCCGATACGCCTGCTGATATGGGGCTGATGAAAACTGGCGCGCCGGGCGCCGCTATCCACAGTCAGTTTGCTGACGTTGTATTGATCGGTAAAGGGGAATCCGTAGCATGAGACGTGCGTTTTTAGTGAATAGCGATAAGTGCATCGGCTGCCGCGGCTGTGCTATGGCGTGTAAAAGCTTTAACCAACTGGAGCCGGATCGCTTCTGGCGCTACGTTTATCCGTTGGATAAAGACATCTATCCACATGAAGAGCGGGCGTTTTACTCGCTGGCCTGTAACCACTGCGAACATCCGGCCTGCGTCGCCGCCTGTCCGGTCGAAGCCTATACCAAACGTGAAGATGGGGTGGTGGTGCATAACCCTGAGCGCTGCATTGGCTGCAAAAACTGTATTCGTAACTGTCCTTATGGCGCGCCGCGTTTTAATGAAGAGACACGTAAAGCGGAAAAATGCAGTATGTGCTACGAGCGTCTTGATATCGGTATGAATCCGGCGTGCGTAAACGCCTGTCCGGTGGGTGCCTTGTCGATTATCGATTTGGATGCCGATCCTGTGCCCGATAATGCGGTGCAGTATCCGCCAGGGTTCCCGCATATGCCACAGCTTAATCCAGGAACGCGCTTTATTCTGGCGCGCCAGCCTAAGCAGCCGGAGGACAAGTAATGGAAAAATATGAACTGCCGCTGGTGTTTTTTACGGTATTAAGCCAGATGTCTGTCGGGATGGCTTTGGTACTGACATGGCGTACGCTGCGTGGTGAAGTGGAAGGCCAGCGTTTCTATTGGTTGGTCACCGGGCTGGTGCTGGCACTGGCGTCTATTGCCGCGATTCTGCATCTGGCGCATCCCGATCGCGCTTATAATGCGCTGATTAACCTGCGACATGCCTGGTTAAGTCGGGAAATCCTTGGCGCCACGTTGTTTGGCGCAGCGGTCGGCGTAACGTTCCTGGCAAAGGGACATAAAGCGATGGCTCTTATCGCCTCCGTGTTCGGCGTGTTACTGGTGGCGGTGCAGGGGATGACCTACGCCGCGCCAGCGATGGTAGCTATCGCTAATGGATTTACCATGCTGTTATTTTTTATTACGGTATGGGTCATGGGTTGCGCGGCGATTCCGCTGTTAAAACTCAGGCCTGCCGTTCCTGCGTTACGCCAGGGAATTGTGGTGTGTATCGCGGTACTTATCGCGGCGCCGCTGGTGTGGTTAAGCGGTGGAACGGTAATGCAGATGACGGCTCGTTCATGGCTGGCTTCCCCGTTTTATCTGGCAAGCCTGGTCTGCCTTGCGCTCGCTTTTGTCGCCAGCCGTCACGGTGATTCGCGCTCGAAACTCCTGTTCGTCTTGTTATTCGTTGGCGTATTTCTGAGTCGGCTGGTCTTTTTTGGCGACACGGTGAGTACTATTGTGAATATCGGGCATTTGTACTAACGATGATGCAGTAAAAAGCCCTGCCAGGCGTGACCTGGCAGGGCGTGTCAGTTTTTAGCCGCCAGAGTTAACGCACAACCAATACCGGCAGCGTTGCATGGCGCACCACGCTTGAGGCGTTAGACCCCAACAGGTGTGTCGTGATGGACGGATTACGCGAACCGATTACCACGACATCCGCATCCAGTTCTTCGCCCATCTCATTGACGACATCGCGCACGCTACCAAAGCGAACATGCGTTTTAATTCGTGAAGGATCGATACTGAAGTGTCCCACCATCGTTTGCAGACGCGTTTCCGCCTCATGCTGTAAATGTTCTTCAAAGCGACGCACGTCGGCGGCAAAGCGGTGCAGACTCATGCTCGCGGACCCAGGCAGTACATGCAACAGATGAATGACGCCATCCTGTTGCGCCAGAAACTCAGCGTGGCGAATGGCTTTATCGCTAAGTTCCATTTCAAAAACATCAACCGGCATAATGATTGTCTTATACATACCCGTTACTCCCTGTTAATCAATACTGAATTTATTCAAGCATATAATAATGTTTCTTTCTGCTATTTGTCTGGCAATTTTAAATATTGCGACAACCTGACGTTAAAAAAGTCGTGTATTTTCCAGGAAAAATCCTAAAGCCGCCTGTTTTTCCGGCAGTCTCTCCGGGATAGCTACCCTTTTATAGTCGAACGCAACATTCACCGTTACTCCGGAGGCTGCATGAAAGCATTGACGTATCACGGTCCACATCACGTAAAGGTTGAAAACGTACCCGATCCTGGCATTGAGCAGCCTGACGATATCATTTTGCGTGTTACCGCCACCGCGATTTGCGGATCTGATTTGCATCTCTATCGCGGCAAGATCCCACAGGTAAAACATGGCGATATTTTCGGCCATGAGTTTATGGGCGAGGTGGTGGAAACCGGACATGATGTGAAGAATATTCGAAAAGGAGATCGGGTCGTTATCCCGTTTGTCATTGCCTGTGGTGACTGTTTTTTCTGTCGGCTACAGCAATATTCAGCGTGTGAAAACACTAACGACGGACACGGCGCGGCGATGAATAAAAAACAGATCCCGCCACCGGCGGCGCTGTTTGGGTATAGCCATCTGTATGGCGGCGTTCCCGGCGGACAGGCCGAATATGTTCGCGTGCCAAAAGGTAATGTCGGTCCATTTAAGGTGCCGCCGCTGTTATCTGACGATAAAGCGCTGTTTCTTTCTGATATTTTGCCTACCGCCTGGCAGGCGGCAAAAAATGCTCAGATTCAGCAAGGTTCCAGCGTGGCGGTTTTTGGCGCAGGGCCGGTAGGATTACTGACTATCGCCTGTGCGCGACTGCTGGGCGCGGAGCAGATCTTCGTCGTTGATCACCATGCCTGGCGCCTGCGTTTCGCCGAAGAACGTTACGGCGCGATACCGATCAACTTCGATGATGAGAACGATCCGGCGGAAAAAATCATTGAGCAGACGGCAGGACACCGCGGCGTGGACGCGGTAATTGATGCCGTAGGCTTTGAAGCGAAAGGCAGCATGACGGAGACGGTGCTGACGAACCTTAAACTGGAAGGCAGCAGCGGCAAAGCGCTGCGACAATGTATCGCGGCGGTCAGACGCGGCGGCGTGGTCAGCGTGCCCGGCGTGTATGCCGGTTTTATTCACGGCTTTTTATTTGGCGACGCCTTTGATAAGGGGCTAACTTTTAAAATGGGTCAAACCCATGTTCACGCGTGGCTGGGGGAATTATTACCGCTTATTGAAAAAGGGTTGCTGAAGCCGGAGGAGATTGTCACGCACTATATGCCGTTTGAAGAGGCGGCGCGCGGCTACGAAATTTTCGAAAAACGCGAAGAAGAGTGCCGGAAGGTTATCCTGGTGCCGGGAGCGACGTCGGCACAAGCGGCGCAGAAACAGGCGACGGGAGTAATCAACCCGATGCCAGGCGGCGTTGTCTGAAACAGGCAGCAATGAAAGGGCTAACGGAAAGAGGATGCGCAGGCATCCTCTGTGTAAACGCATTAACGCTTATGCAGATGGTTTAACGCAGGAAGTCGCCCGCGGCTTCAGGCTGATATTCGAGTTCCAGCACTTCGAGATGGGTGGAGGCGCCGCCCGGCAGTTCCCAGTGAATGGTGTCGCCGACGCGCAGTCCCAGCAACGCCGCGCCGACGGGCGCCATTACCGAAAGCTGGGTACTGCTATCCGTCATATTGGCGGGATACACCAGCGTCCGCACGCGTGTTTCACCATCGCTCAAATTGCGGAATTTAACGCGGCTGTTCATGGTGACGACATCGTTCGGCATCTCTTGTGGGGAACACATTTGCGCGCGATCCAGTTCGGCGTTGAGCGCGTCGGCAATCGGCAGATCCGCATACGCAGGCTGTTCCAGAAGACGATCAATACGTTCGGCGTCAAGGTCGTTAATGATAATAGTGGGTCTGGACATTTCTTACTCCATGTCATCGATACTGCGAGTAGTGCAGGTAAATGGTCCCAAAAGAAAACCCTCACCGTCTGGCGGCGAGGGTTTAACTCTCATGATGATACTGAGACTTACCCCGTCTTTGAAGTGATTTAGTTCACATTCGGGTAAATCCTCAAACGTCATAGCCCTGAGTGAATTTTAGTCTACATTCGGGCGTGTTCTCAAATGTGGCTACGGTTTTAAACCTCTGCTTCGTCAATAACCGGCTTTATCGATAATAAACTGTTTCCCGCAGTTGCCGGGATGCGGCTGCGGCAGGAATGAGGCAGAGGAGAGCGGCGCGTTAATCATCGACGCCTTTAATGAAAACTGAATCTCTGTTAAATAGGCGGGATTGCCATGGCAGTTTACTTTAACGGCTTTGACATTATCCTGGCCCCACATTTGTGCGACGACGCTATCAAACTCAGCGCGGCTAACGGTTTTGCCGTAATTATCCGCCAGAAACTGCCCCAGCGCGCTGTCTTTTATCGCCTTATCCAGCCGTATCATGGTGCCGAAATAGGCATTGGGATCAAACCCGAAACAGGCACCATGTTTGGCATATTCGTA
Source organism: Salmonella sp. SAL04202 (assembly GCF_046550775.1). NCBI lineage: Bacteria > Pseudomonadati > Pseudomonadota > Gammaproteobacteria > Enterobacterales > Enterobacteriaceae > Salmonella > Salmonella sp. SAL04202. Next base: position 363,122 of record NZ_JBGDXK010000001.1, read on the forward strand.
GCGCTCCAGACAGGAATTCCCCCCCGCGCCGGGCATCACTTCCTTAAGCGCTGCCGCGATGTCAGGCGAAAGTCCGGGGGCGGGGGCGGAGCATTTCCGGCTGGCCTTGACTTCAGGCAGATTCGGGATTGGCCGCGTCGCACAACCAAAGCGCTGCCAGCGTCGCTGGTCAACACCGCGTGCGGCGATAGATTTGGGTAATCCTGGCCACAGGCCGTGGACGGTCAGAAAGTCTGCTTTGTTGACTGGCTCTTTTTGCAGACGGCACTCATCGGGTTCCCGATGGCGGCGTTCATGCTGGCTTTGACAAAAACCGGTTTGCCAGGAAAGCGCCAGCACATAGTCAGTGAAATCACCGTACTGTTGCGCCTGAAGTTCGTCGGCGTTGGCGGCAAAAATTGGAGTTAAGAGGGCAGCCAGCAGCGGACTGTAATGCCATATTGTGTTCATGATGAATTCGATAATTTATACACATTATGAATGTTACCCATTTAATCATAAAAAATGCCGCTCAGGTGAACCTGAACGGCATCATTTTTAACCTACGTTGGCGTAATGTTTAATTCCACATTGCCAGAATCGGCCAGCCCACCAGCAACAGCATCGCGATATAGATAACGCCAAAGATTGCGCCAAGCCGCCAGTAGTCTCTGGATTTCACGTAACCGCAGCCGTAGATAATCACACCAGGGCCGGTGGCATACGGCGTCAGACAGCCCATGATACCGATAGACAGCACCAGCAGAATACACAGTTGTTCCATCGGAACGCCCGGAATGCCTTTACCCACCGCCAGAATGACCGGCAGCATGGTCGCGGTGTGAGCGGAAAGGCTGGCGAACAGGTAGTGCGCGAAATAGAACACCAGTACCAGTACAATCACGGTTGCATCCGGCGAGAAACCTTCCAGATGCGTACTCATGGTATTGGCGAACCAGTCAATAAAGCCGGAGCGGGTTAAGCCATTGGCCATGACCACCAGCGTAGCGAGGTTTACCAGGGTGTTCCAGGCGCTGTTGTAGCGCGTAATGTCTTTCCACGGCACAACATGCAGCGCCAGCATCAGCGAGACGGCCAGCAGACCCACGGCAGTGGCGTTGATGATTTTTCCACCAAAAACCCACAATCCTAAGCTAAGCAGCACCAGGCCAATCAGCGTCCACTCTTTGCGGGACAGACGCCCCATGTTTTTTAACTCGCCGCCAGCCCAGGCTGCGACTTCCGCACTGTGGGTCACTTCAGGTTTATAAAGCACATAGGAGAGCCACGGCGCAACGATCAGTAAAATAATCCCTACCGGCAGAAAGCTGAGAAACCACTGCAGCCAGCTAATCTGGACGCCGGCGATCTTGCTGACGAACTCCAGACCTAACACGTTTGGCGCCGCGCCAGTGACAAACATCGAAGAGCTCAGGCTGGTACTGATCACCATCATCCACATCAAATAACCGCCGATGCGGCGTGCGGAAGGATCGTTTGGAAACGATTTAAACAGCGGCGGCAGGTTCTTGATGACCGGGAAGACAGTCCCGCCGGTACGAGCCGTATTGGAGGGAGTAAACGGCGCCAGCAAAATATCGATAATGACAATCGCATAGCCGAGCGTCAGCGTGCGTTTACCCATGAATTTTACCAGAAACAGCGCAATGCGGCGCCCCAGCCCGGTCACTTCGTAGCCCAGCGCGAAAATAAACGCGCCGAAAACCAGCCAGACCGTGGTGCTGGAGAAACCGGCAAGCCCCCATTTCAGCGCCTGTTTACTGGCTTTAAACGCCGGATCGGCCAGTTCTGAAGCGTCAAATAGCAGGTAATTGCTGCCGATCACGCAAATGGTTACGGCGATAAAACTGATCGCTGTCGCCGGGATCGGCTCCAGGATCATACCGACAATCATCGCGACGAAAACCGCAAAATAGTGCCAGGCCTGCGGCGGCATACCATCTGGAACAGGAATTAGCAACATGACGCCCATCACCACTAATGGGGCCAACAACTTCCATATATTATCTTTGGATAAAGACATAAATGACTCTCCGGAAAGGATATTTTCTATAATTGTGTTAATGATTAACTTGCGAAATTTGCGCTAAAAACCAGGTCACGATCAGCAGATCGGCGCTACCGCCTGGGCTGAGATTGCGTTCAATGCATTGCTGATCGAACCGGTGGAGATAAACGAGATCGTCAGGCGTCCGTATGCCGCCCTGCTGTAATAAGACCGCAGCCTGCTGCTGTAACCAGCGCAGACCGTCCGCCCCGCCGCGCGACGCGACGTTGGTATCGCCGTTAAGCGACATCAGCAGCAGTAAGGTATCAAGCAGCGCCAGTTCGGGATCGCGCCCCTGCGCCAGCAATGCGCGGTAGTGCGGCAACGCGTGGCGGATGACCAGCGGATAGCCCGCTTCCGCTTCACCGCGCGCGCCGGTTAATCCCAGTTGCTGATACAGCCGCTGACCTGCGGTGAGCTGTAGGTTGTTCTGGCGCAGTTCGCGCGTGGTCAGGCCGCGGCAAAAATCGGCGGCGGTAGCGCAGAGTGTTTCTGCGGCGATCGGCTGGCGTAGCTGATACAGGCGGCCAATGGCGGCGCACAGTAACCCCAGCGAGAAAATGCTGCCTTTGTGGGTATTGACGCCCGCCGTTGCGCGAAACATCGCTGCTTCACAGGCCATCCCCAATGGACGCAGGCCCGCCAGAACTGACTCTGGCGGCAGGCGCGTGCAGCTGGCGCCATATTCCATAAAGCGCGGCAGCCAGTGTCGAATCGCCTCCGCGCTGCGGTGAAAATCCGCCAGCGCCATATCTTTGTGCGCGCCGCAATTTAGTCGGTCTACCAGACCGGGTTTTGGCGATAAATTTACCTCGGTCAGCATGGCGCGCCAGGCCAAATCGGCCCAGGCGTCATACAGCGACTGAGGCTGAATGGAGGCGTTAGTCGGGTTGGCGGGAATCGGCATCATGCAGCAGCGCCTCCATATGAGTCAGTAAATCAGTCAGCGCGTGGGTTTTACCCCGCGCGCATTCAGCCGCGCTTTGCCCGCACAGCAGACAGCGGCGGGCGGGAAGCGCGAAATGGCGGCGGGAGAGTATTTCGCCTTCCGCCGTCAGGACATCGATATCCCACAGGCGCCCCAGTGGATAACGCTGTTCAAGTGCGATGGTCGCCTGTTTGAGCGCCTGAGCGGGCGCGTCAATCGCCAGCAGCCCTTCCGGCCCGCTGGCGGAAGCCAGTGCAGCCTGCTCCCGGATGGTCCAGCCATACTCTTCTGCCAGCGTGTGCAGGGCAGTCACGCCGTGATTAAAGATCCGGCGGGTTAACGCGCTGTCTTTTATCGGGCCTGGCGCCACCACGGTAAAGGAGACCAGTGGAGTGGCGTGGCGCGTTAGCCAGGCGCGCTGTCTTGCTTGTCTCTCATCCCGGCTGGCGAGCAGCTCAGGAATAGAAACGTCGTGACAGGTGGCGAGTTCAGGAAACAGGCGCATGGCTTATTCCTTCACCTGATGCACCACATCGATCACTGAACCGTCGCGATAACGCACGACAGCAATCACGCGGTCGGTGAATTCGATAGGGCGGGGCTGACCGGTAAGCAGTTGCGCGCGTTCGCGCAGCCACTCAATCGATACCACTTTCATTCCCGCTGCTTGCAGTCGTTCAGCCAGCTCCGGACGCGCCGGGTTGACGGCGATACCGTGATCGGTGACCAGAATGTCGACGCTGGAGCCTGGTGTGACGCAGGTGGTGACGTTATCAACCAGCGTTGGGATGCGACCGCGCACCAGCGGCGCGACGATGATGGACAGCGCCGCCGCGACGGCGGTATCGCAGTGGCCGCCGGACGCGCCGCGTAGAACGCCGTCGGAGCCGGTCAGCACGTTAACATTGAAGTGGGTGTCTACTTCCAGCGCGCTCAGTACCACCACGTCCAGACGGTCGACGGAAGCGCCTTTAGAGCCCCAGTTGGCGTACTGGTTAGCGCTGATTTCGATATGGTTCGGGTTGCGGGCCAAAGATTGCGCAGCGTTACGATCGAAGCTCTGCACGTCAAGCAGTTTGCGGATTAAGCCCTTTTCATGCAGGTCGACCATGGTGGCGGTGATACCGCCCAGCGCGAAATTAGCCACAATGTTGCGGCTACGCATTTTGTCTTCCAGGAAGCGGGTGACCGCCAGCGATGCGCCGCCGGTGCCGGTTTGCAGGGAGAAACCTTCGTTGAAGTAGCCGGAGTGAGCAATGACTTCCGCCGCGCTGCGGGCGATCAGCAGTTCACGCGGATTAGTGGTCATGCGGGTCGCGCCAGCGCCGATTTTGTTTGCATCACCGACTTCTTCGATTTGCACGATCAGATCAACCTGATCCTGAGAGATGCTTGCCGGGTTATGCGGATACGGCAGCAGTTGCTCCGTCAGCATCACGACCTGCTTCGCGCTGTCGGCATCCACCATCGCGTAGCCCAGTGAACCGCAACAGGCTTTGCCGGTATAACCGTTAGCATTACCGAATTCATCGCAGGAGGGCACGCCAAGAAACGCAACATCAATATTGAGTTCGCCGCTTTGTACCAGATGTACACGACCGCCGTGGGAGTGAATCTGAACCGGCTCAGCCAGCAGGCCGCGAGAAATTTCTTCCGCCAGCGGGCCGCGCAGGCCTGACGTGTAGATGCGGCTGACCACCCCGTTACGAATGTGTTCAACCAGCGGCGCGTGGCAGTCGCTCAGCGAACTGGAGGCCAGGGTCAGGTTTTTGAAGCCCATCTTCGCGATGGTTTCCATCACCCGGTTAATCGTCAGATCGCCGCCGCGAAACGCGTGGTGAAAGGAGACCGTCATGCCGTCGCGTAAACCGGAACGGCGGATGGCCTCTTCCAGGCTGGCGCACAGTTTGTGGTCGCGCGGTTTTTGCGCTTGTAGATCCAATTTTGCCGCACTTTGGTAAGCGCTCAGTTCGCTTTCAGCGTGACGGCTCCAGGCGGCTACGCGATCCTGGCGTTGAGATTCATTTTTCTGCGTCATTTTTTTGCCTTATTCTTCGCGAATACCGGAAAGTTCTGCACGGGAGAGCACCAGACGGGCGCGTTCAATCACCGGGCTGTCGACCATCTTGCCGTTAAGGGAAACGACGCCGAGACCTTCGCGGGCGGCGGCTTCTGCGGCTTCAACGACCAGACGCGCATGGGCGACCTCTTTACGCGTCGGCGCATAAAGGTTGTGCAGCAGTTCTATCTGGCGGGGGTTGATCAGTGACTTACCGTCAAAGCCCAACTGTTTAATGTGGGCGGCTTCTTGCAGGAAACCGGCTTCGTTGTTGGCGTCGGAATAGACGGTATCGAAGGCCTGAATACCGGCGGAACGCGCGGCCTGCAAAATGGCGCAGCGGGCGAACAGCAGTTCGGTGCCTTCCGGAGAGCGTTCGGTGCGCAGGTTGCGAACATAGTCTTCCGCGCCCAGCGCAATCCCGATCAACCGTTCAGAGGCGTGGGCGATTTCTACCGCGCGGGTAATACCCAGCGGCGATTCCACGGCGGCTAACAGGCCGGTACTGCCCGGTTCGCGACCGCAGGCGTTTTCAATGCGCAGAATTTCGTTTTCGATATCAATGACGTCCTGCGCGGTGTCGGTTTTCGGTAAACGCACCACGTCCGCGCCGCCGCGCACGACCGCTTCCAGATCGTTGACGCCCCATTCGGAGTCCAGCGCATTCACGCGGACGATGGTTTCGACGTCACGGTAAAGCGGGTGTTGCAGCGCGTGATATACCAGACGGCGCGCCGCATCTTTTTCGCGTAATGCAACGGAGTCTTCCAGGTCGAACATCAGCGCGTCGGCCGGGTAGATAAACGAATTGCTCACCATCGCCGCGTTGGCGCCCGGTACGAATAACATACTGCGGCGGGTGCGGGTTTTACGTTGTTGCAGAGAGGCGGAAATCATTGGCGATCCTCCCAGGGCAGAGCGGCAATACCGCTGGCGCGCGCCAGTAGCGTTTCCAGTCGGGCGCGCAAAATGCAGTCCAGAGCGCCTTTATCATCGACGTTCAGTTGTACGCCGCGCACGTCGTAGCGAGAAAGCACCTCCAGGATGGTGGCGCGAATGGCCTCGCCAAACTGTTTTTCAACGCTACTGTTGATTTGCAGGTCAATATCCTGCGTATCGAGCGGCGCAATGCGTATCATCACATCGCCGGACTCAAGCGTGCCTGCGACGGCTAGCTGGTTTATTTTCATTTTTCACCTGTTGCTAATACGGGGGACTTTTGACGGGCTGCCGCGCTGCCCGGATGGCGTTCGACCATGCCCTGCAAATAGCGCAGGGTGGCGTCGGGAACCAGCGGCGCGATAGCCGTGAGATCGTGTTTAACCAGCAGCTTGCGTACCCATGAGGCGGATATCGGCGTCTCCTGGAAGCAAAGCCGCTCTATTTCCACCAGCGTAATGGGTGGGGCGGGAAGCGTTGGCGTCTCCAGCCAGAAACGCATATCAAGGTTGTACTGGGCGGTAACGGTACAAAACGGCTCCGTACCGACAAAGCGGTGTGTGATGCCAAGCGCGGGCGCCAGATACTGGCGGAAAATCTTCAGGTCGATTTCGGTATAACAGTGATTAATGACGCTCTGCTCTTTAATGAAATAGCAGGGGAACGTCGCACGAGAAATAATGTATTCGGAGCCGCGGTGAACGGTTAAGCGCGGGATATCGGTAGTCCCTTTAAGGACCAGATCGAGTCGGTCTTCATAGGGAAAGCGTGATGTATCTTCTTTGACCAGGAACAGATGCAGCCAGTCGCACTGTGCCGCCGCCTGTTGGATCAGATAGCGATGGCCGTGCGTGAAAGGATTGGCGTTCATCACAATACAGCCAATTTTCTTTCCCTCGTGACGCAATGTCGCCAGCGATTCCGCATACCGTTTCAACCGGGTCGCGCTATTTTCCATTAAGACCATCACGCCAGGGACGCTGGCTATCGTCGAAAAGCTGCACTGTTTAAACAGCGCTTCGTATTCCGTTTTGGTATAAATAAAAAGATGGGTGCAGTGCCGCTCCCAGGCGAGATTAATCAATTCCGTCGCCAGCGTTAACGCTAAGCCTTCGCCGCGTACTGATTCGCTAATGGCCACGCATTTAATGATATTTCCGGCAATACCGCCGCAGGCAATAAGACGGTCATCACGGCTGACGGTAATAAACACTTCTACAGTGGTATCGACGCTTAAATCATTCTCTTTGAGAAAGTGAGCGATCTCCGCCATTTTTTTATTTTCAGAGCGTTTTACCCGAGTGAATACATTATTGCCAAACATAGTAAGAAATATCCTGGTGATATGCTTGTTGCCACTTTTCTGTATATGTTGCGCTGTGTTGCAACTTGATAACTTTTTCTTTTCAGTCAGAGTGGGAGTTTTTTTATGACGAGTTATTTATTTTTCTCTCTGACGTATACATCGTAAGGAGTATTTTGGTGGTAAATTTTGATTTATTTCACAAAGCGTTAGATGGTTTTTAAGTGTTTTATGGTTTTAAGTTTTTTAATTAATTTAATCGCCATTCCGGCGGTGGGTTTTAGTTGTTTAATTGATTTAATGTGGGGAATCTGTAACGATTGGTTTTTATATGCATCAAGATGCTGAAAACATTTTTATTACATTTGCGATAAATCTGAAGAGAAATGCCCATAAGGAACCTTAATGTCCTATCAGAAAAATAAAAAGCTGTTTCCTTTTTTTCGGCAACTCGCGTTTCCGTTACGTATTTTTCTGCTCATTCTGGTGGTTTCTGTTTTCATCGTGGCAGCGTTAGCACAATATTTGTCTGCCAGTTTCGAAGATTATCTGGCGTCCCATGTTCGTGATATGGCGATGAATCAGGCAAAAATTATTGCTTCTAACGACAGCATTATCGCTGCCGTAAAAAACCGGGACTATAAACGCCTGGCGATAATTGCGAATAAACTGCAGCGCGGGACGGATTTTGACTATGTGGTGATAGGCGATCGCCACTCGATCCGGCTTTACCATCCGAATCCGGAAAAAATCGGCTATCCCATGCAGTTTACGAAACCCGGCGCGCTGGAAAGAGGAGAAAGTTATTTCATTACCGGTAAGGGCTCAATAGGGATGGCGATGCGCGCCAAAACGCCTATCTTTGACAATAAAGGCAACGTGATCGGCGTTGTTTCAATTGGCTATCTGGTCAGTAAAATCGACTCCTGGCGGCTGGACTTCTTATTACCGATGGCGGGGGTTTTTGTCCTGTTGCTGGTGGTATTAATGCTGCTTTCCTGGTTTTTCGCCGCGCATATCCGCCGACAAATGCTGGGCATGGAGCCGAAACAGATTGCGCGCGTGGTACGCCAGCAGGAGGCGTTATTTAGCTCGGTTTATGAAGGGCTGATCGCCGTTGATCCGGAGGGACATATCACTGCGATTAACCGCAATGCGAGAAAAATGTTGGGGCTGCCGTCGCCGGGGCGTCAGTGGCTGGGCAAGCTGATAGCGGAAGTCGTCAATCCGGCAGACTTTTTTACCTGCCAGATCGCAGAAAGACGCCAGGACGTGATGGCCAACTTCAATGGCCTGAGCGTCATCGCCAATCGTGAGGCTATCCGTTCCGGCGAGGAGCTGCTGGGCGCTATTATTAGTTTTCGCAGCAAAGATGAAATCGCGACGTTGAACGCGCAGCTAACCCAGATTAAACAGTATGTTGAGAGCCTGCGCACGCTACGCCATGAGCACCTGAACTGGATGTCGACTCTGAACGGCCTGCTGCAAATGAAAGAGTATGATCGGGTCAGAGAGATGGTGCAGGGTGAGTCGCAGGCGCAGCAGCAACTTATTGATAGTTTACGCGGCGCCTTCGCCGATCGTCAGGTGGCCGGTTTGCTGTTTGGCAAAGTTCAGCGCGCGCGTGAACTGGGGCTCAAGATGGTGATTGTTCCCGGCAGCCAGCTACATCAACTGCCGGAGGGGCTGGATAGCACGGAGTTCGCCGCCATCGTCGGGAATCTGCTGGATAACGCGTTTGAGGCGAGTTTACGTACACAGGAAGGCGACAATACCATCGAACTTTTCCTGAGCGACGAGGGCGACGAGGTGGTGATAGAGGTCGCCGACCAGGGCTGCGGCGTTCCTGAAGCGCTGCGGGAAAAAATTTTTGAACAGGGCGTAAGTACCCGAACCGACGAACCCGGTGAGCATGGTATCGGGTTATATCTGATTGCAAGTTATGTGGGGCGCTGTGGCGGGGTCATTACGCTGGAAGACAATGATCCTTGTGGCACCTTATTTTCTTTATTCCTTCCGAAAGTGAAAAAAAACGATGACAGAACCATTAACCCTATTGATCGTTGAGGATGAAACGCTGCTGGCGGAAATGCACGCAGAATATATCCGCCATATTCCTGGCTTTAACCAGATATGGCTGGCGGGCAATCTGGCGCAGGCGAGAATGATGATTGACCGGTTCAAACCTGGATTAATTCTGTTGGATAATTATCTGCCGGATGGGAAGGGGATTACGCTGCTGCATGAATTAATGCAGTCGCGCTATCCCGGCGGCGTCGTGTTTACGACCGCCGCCAGTGACATGGAGACGGTAGCGGAAGCGGTACGTAGCGGTGCGTTTGATTATCTGGTCAAACCTATTGCTTATGAGCGTTTGGGGCAGACGCTGACCCGCTATCAACAGCGCAGACGTATGCTGGCGAGCGCGGATAGCGCAAGTCAGAAGCAGATAGATGAAATGTTCAACGCCTATGCGCGCGGCGAACCGAAAGGGGATTTGCCGACCGGTATTGATGCCTTAACCCTTAATGCGGTGATGAAGCTGTTTGCCGATCCAACCGTACGCCATACGGCTGAAACGGTCGCGCAGGCCTTAACGATAAGCCGCACCACATCCCGACGCTACCTGGAATATTGCGCGAGTCGGCACCTGATTGTCGCAGAGATTATTCATGGCAAAGTGGGCAGGCCGCAGCGTATTTACCACGGCGGCTAAGCCTGGTTTAAGATGCCGGGGCGATGTTTTCCCTCGCCCCGGCTTACGGGCTATCAGCCGCCAGTAACGGCGGAAGAGGCGCCTGGCACCATAATTTCCGTGGCGATAATGACGATCAACAGACCGACGATGACCGGAACGGACGTGCGCTTCACCACTTCAAACGGTGATATTTTAGCCATCCCGGCGACAGCGACCACGACGCCGGAGACCGGCGAAATCGTGCGCCCCAGGTTTGAGGCTTGCAGCATTGGGATAGATAAATAGGCTGGGTTGATGCCGGAGGAGTGCGCCAGTTTAGGGATCATCTCAACAAAGGCGTAAAAAGGCGCATTGCCTGAACCGGTGGTCATCGCGGCCAGCATGGTTAAAATCACTAATACCAGCATCAGAATAATGCTGGCGGAACCAAAAGAAGTGGCAATCGAGATCAGACTTTGGATAAAGCCAATGGTGCTCAGCCCCTGGGCGAAAACGCCCGCCGCGACCAGCAGCATCACAACGCCGGCAAACGCATCCGCCATGCCGCGATAAGCCACTTCCAGGCCGGAAAACACATTTTGCGTGTTGAAGCCGCGCACGAATTCCAGCACGGCGGCCAGCAGCATACAGATCACCAGAATGGTAATAATGTGCAACTGCGGCCCCCATTTACCGTCAAAAATCAGTACGCCGATAATGGGCGTGAACGGCAAAAGGGCATAAAACGCCGGGGCCGTGGTGGTAATCTCCGCCACGTCCAGCATCTCATGTGAAATGTTCTCTTTTTTATCCAGATAGCGTTGCCAGAAAAAGTGCGCAATCGCCATACCGATAATGGCGGCGATGGAAATCGGCAGCGTGGTTTTGAACGCAAAATCGATTAACGGCATCTCCGCCGCTTTTGCGGCTAAAACCACATCGCCAGACGTTGGCGAGAGGATGATGGCGGCCGGAGAGGCGCAAATAGCCGCCGCCGCGCCGCGGCTAATGCCGACGTTGACCATCACCGGGAAGAGAGTAGCCATGAGCAGTACGCCAAGCCCCGTCGCGGAAGAGACGGCCAGCGACATCAGGCAGGCGACAAAATAGGCGGCAATCATCAACAGGTAGGGCGAGTTTATGTACTGTAAAGGTTTCGACGCCAGCTTCACGACCATATCATTCGCGCCGATATGCGTCATATAGGCGGCAAAGCCGCACAGCATCATGATCATCATGCCAAGATCGCCGCCGCGACTCATAAGCAAAATTTTGATGTATTCAACAATATCTGTTGCGGTATAGCCGGTACTGGTTTCGCTGGCAGGTAATACCTTATGCCCCATCAGCGCGCTGATAATAAGCAGAACCAGACCGCCGACAAATAAAACGCCAGTGGCGGAATATCCCTTAATGATGTAGCGCGCTACACCCAAAATAACGACGACTCCGATAAGGAGTTCTATAACTGTTAGCATTGTTTCCCCTGTCTTATCGACACCCAGAGTAAAAATAAGAGCCACAAAAGCGGTATAAAAATGTACCGAATAAAGGATGGCGCCTTACTGATTAAAATCACGGCGCGGTTATTTTTTCATGTCATCGCTAAAGATGAAATATGCTTATACGAATTTTCTGTAGCGCTATAAGTATTAATTTATTGTTATTTTATTGTTTTATTTGTTGTGCTTTGTTTTGTGTTTTTTGTGAAAGCTTATTAAGGAGCGCGCGACGGTTCTGAGTGCTAAATCAAACGCCGTTAACCCGATACTCTCTCAGATTATTCTCTGTTTATAGTTTGTTAAGATTTTATTCAGGTTAATGTTGTTATTATCACAGTCGAATTTTTGAACGGTATGGCTGTTGTGATGATTATCAGAAAGTATTTTCTTATTATTGCTCTCCTTGTTATGCCATGGCTGGCTATTCCTTCAGTCTCTGCGGCGGATAAAGGGTGGTTTAACACGTTTACCGATAACGTCGCAGAAACGTGGCGACAGCCTGAGCATTATGATTTGTATGTCCCCGCCATTACCTGGCATGCGCGCTTTGCCTACGATAAAGAGAAAACGGATCGCTATAACGAGCGGCCGTGGGGCGTTGGTTTTGGTCAGTCGCGCTGGGACGATAAAGGCAACTGGCATGGCCTCTATATGATGGCCTTTAAAGATTCATTTAACAAATGGGAACCCATAGGCGGTTATGGCTGGGAAAAAACCTGGCGACCGCTGGAAGACGATAATTTTCGTCTGGGACTGGGCTTTACCGCAGGCGTTACCGCGCGCGACAACTGGAATTATATTCCCATCCCTGTGCTGTTGCCTTTAGCGTCGATAGGCTATGGTCCCGCTACCTTTCAGATGACCTACATTCCGGGTTCGTATAACAACGGAAACGTCTATTTCGCCTGGATGCGTTTCCAGTTTTGACGGGGAAGGGCATTGTTCTGTTGTGAATTAAAAAGCCTTAAAAAACAATAAGTAGATAGAGTTAGCTAAAAATTAACGCGATATTTATCACTTTTTCGCAAAGTTCGACTGGACAAAATGCATCACAATTGTTGTACTGGTATCCGACACAGCATTTGTGTCTATTTTTCATGTAAAGGTAATTTTGATGTCTAAGATTAAAGGTAACGTTAAGTGGTTTAATGAATCCAAAGGATTCGGTTTCATTACTCCGGAAGATGGCAGCAAAGACGTGTTCGTACACTTCTCTGCAATCCAGACCAATGGTTTTAAAACTCTGGCTGAAGGTCAGCGCGTAGAGTTCGAAATCACTAACGGTGCCAAAGGCCCTTCCGCTGCAAACGTAACTGCTCTGTAAGCATACGTCCGACAGCAAGATTTCAAAACCCGCCCTTTCGGCGGGTTTTTTTTGCGCTTAACGCGCCGCTGCGGCGGAAAATAGCCAGAATGCCAGCGCCGTCATGGCAAACGAACCTAACAGGTTAATCAGCACATTCAGCAGCGCCCAGCCAAAGCGCCCCTCTTGCAGCAAGAATACCACTTCGGCAGAAAAAGTAGAAAAGGTCGTCAGGCCGCCGCAAAAGCCGGTTGTGATGAGCACTTTCCACATCGGATCGATATGTGTCATGCGGTTAAACCAGGCGAACCCCATGCCGATAATAAACGCGCCAAGCAAATTTGCTGTTAGCGTACCGATGGGAATCGCCTGATGAAGCGGATTAAAACGCATACTTAGCATCCACCGGGCTACGCTCCCCGTTCCACCGCCGATAAAAACTGCTAAAAGAAGCTGTAACACTGCCGAATCCTTTATTTAATTGCTATACAAGAGGAGTGTAACGCCGAACACGCATAATTGGCGAGTCCTGACAGAGGTGTGGGAGGGGATATGTTCGTTGCAGCCGGGCAGTTTGTGGTGAGTTCTGTATGGGAAGAGAATGCGCAAGTTTGCGTTTCGTTAATGGCTCAGGCGGCGGGCCGCGGCGTATCGCTTCTGGTGTTGCCTGAGGGGATATTAGCGCGAGATGACATCGACCTTGACCTGCCGATTCGCGCCGCGCAGCCGCTGGATGGCGCGTTTATGACGCGGCTTCTGGAAGAAAGCGCTCATAATAATATGACGACGATATTCACTATCCTTGTCCCGTCAACGCCTGGACGGGCGGTTAATATGCTGGTGGCGCTACGGGCGGGTCACATTGTCGCGCGTTACGCGAAGCTGCATCTCTATGATGCGTTTTCGATGCAAGAATCCCAAAGTATTGATGCCGGAACCGTTATCGCGCCTGTGCTGGACGTGGAGGGGGTTAAGGTGGGGCTTATGACCTGTTATGACCTGCGCTTTCCGGATATGGCGTTAGCGCTGGCTTTACAGGGGGCTGACGTATTGGCGCTGCCGACGGGCTGGGTTCGCGGCCCGTTGAAAGAGCAGCAGTGGTCGACGCTGCTGGCGGCGAGAGCGCTGGATTCCACCTGCTATATGATTGCGGCCGGGGAGTGTGGTAATCGTAATATTGGTCAAAGTCGTATTATCGATCCGTTGGGGGTAACGATAGCCGCGGCAGCCGATCGTCCGGCGCTGATCGTCGCGGAAATATTCAGAGAACGAATAGACCAGGTGCGGGAGCAACTTCCTCTTTTGCAGCAACGACGATTTGCGCCACCGCAATTATTATGATGTTTTTTTACGCAAAGCTTGATTCACCTTGTTACAGATTGCTATTGTGTGCGCGCGTCGAAAGACCGTTAATATTCTCAGGTTAATCCGGCGCGTTACGCAGCCTGTTTTTAGTGAAGAAGGTATCTATGGGTGAGATTAGTATTACCAAACTGCTGGTGGTTGCCGCACTGGTTGTTCTGCTGTTTGGTACCAAGAAGTTACGTACGCTGGGCGGAGACCTGGGCACGGCGATTAAAGGATTCAAGAAAGCAATGAACGATGAAGACGCGGGCGTTAAGAAAGACGTCGACGGTAGCGTTCAGGCTGAAAAACTCTCGCATAAAGAGTAATAGCGCAACGCGCTTGCTCCGCAGAGTAAAAAAACCGGCAAGTTGCCGGTTTTTTTTGCCTGAAATGTAAGCGTCTATTACACGATCATTTCACTTCCATGCCTTTGGCCTGGAGATCAGCATGGTACGAAGAACGTACAAAGGGGCCACAGGCGGCATGGGTAAAGCCCATCGCCAGAGCTTCCGCTTTCATCTCGTCAAACTCTTCCGGGCTGACATAACGCTGTACCGGCAGGTGATGGCGGCTTGGCTGTAGATACTGACCAAGCGTCAGCATGGTAACGCCGTGACGGCGTAAGTCGCGCATAACCTCAATGATTTCCGCATTGGTTTCGCCTAAGCCCACCATCAGACCCGATTTTGTTGGAATTTCCGGGTGTGCTTCTTTGAAGCGTTCCAGTAATTTCAGCGACCAGTTGTAATCGGCGCCCGGACGAACCTGGCGGTAAATACGCGGCACGTTTTCCAGGTTGTGGTTAAACACATCCGGCGGCGTCGCGTTAAGGATATCCAGCGCGCGATCCATACGTCCACGGAAGTCTGGCACCAGGGTCTCTATTTTTATCTCCGGGCTTTTGGCGCGGATGGCGGTGATGCAGTCAGCAAAGTGCTGGGCGCCGCCGTCACGCAGATCGTCACGGTCGACAGAGGTGATGACCACATAGCGTAGCGCCATGTCGGCGATCGTTTGCGCCAGTTTCTGCGGCTCTTCCGCATCCGGCGCAACGGGGCGGCCATGGGCGACATCACAGAACGGACAGCGGCGAGTGCAAATGGCGCCAAGGATCATAAACGTAGCGGTACCGTGGTTGAAACATTCAGCCAGGTTTGGGCAAGACGCTTCCTCGCAGACAGAATGCAGGCCATTTTTGCGCATTGCGGCTTTGATGCCCTGGATACGGGTAGAATCCGCCGGAAGTTTTATTTTCATCCATTCCGGTTTACGTAGTAGAGCGTCGCGCTCTGTGACCACATTTTTAACCGGGATAAGAGCCATCTTATCGGCATCGCGGTATTTTACACCGCGTTCCATCACAATGGGTTTACTCATAGCGTGCGTGTTCCAGTTGCGAATAACGAAGGAAAGCGTTTCAATTCAAGGGAAAGTTGTATTTATCAACTATTTTTGAATTTGTGACACGCAGTATATCATTGATAAGGGCCATAAAGCAGCCTGACAGCCCGGCAAAATGTAAAATAGTTGTTGTTTTGTGCTGTTTGCCCATATCTTCCGTGACCTGAATGCAACATTTTTGTCAGAACGCCTCACGGATGATATCAATGACGTTCTCCAGCACCGGATCGCGCAGACTCAGTTTATTGTAATGCAGCGAGAACTCGACCTGTTCACTATTCACCGGCGCGTAGGGAAGGCGTTCAAGCGGCCAGCAACGGCTAAATAAGTCGTAGAAGCGGGTGGGCATCAGTCCCAGCAGATCGCTGCTGGCGATCAGCGAGGCAATGGTAAAAATATTGTAGCTGCTAAAACTGATTTGCTGATCGGGAAATGTCTCCTGCAGTCGCTGGCGCAGCAGGGAAAGATGTTGTCCCTCCAGCATCAGAAAGGTGTGATCCGCGCTGTTCAGTCTTTCTTCAGTAATGGCGTTCGCCAGACACGGATGATGCTGGCGGCAGACAATCTCAAGCGTATCGCTAAACAGGACGTGATGCTGAATGCTCCGGTTGTTATAGCTATGGGTATTGATAATGAGATCGGTCTGAAACTGACTAAGCTGGCTTTCGGCATCGTCTACCGGAATGTTGCGCAGCAAAAGCTGAGGATAACGCGGCCTGATGGCCTGGTAAATAATCGGCATCACTAGCGCGCCGACCGAAGGCGTCGTGCCAATTGTAATGGTGCGTTGCTTATCATAGCTGCCCGTAAGATCCAGGGCGCCAAGAATAGATTCCAGCCCCTGGCTGATGTATTCGTGCAGATGCGTAGCATACGTCGTGGGCGTTACGCCCTGGCCTTTGCGAATAAACAGCGGATCGGGAAATATAGTCCGTAATTTTTGAATGGACTGGCTAATGGCTGACGGCGTCAGGTTAAGAATTTTCGCTGCATTGACGATCCCTTTATGGACATATACGGCCTCGAAAATCGTCAACAGATTGAGGTCAATATTTCTCAGTGTTCTGAAAATTTGCGGTTTGTCCTGTAGGTGTTGATCGGCCGGTTGTCTTTCTGCCTGATTATTATCACTCACGCTCTGGCTCCGAATTCATTCGTATTATGAATAATAGATGAAATAGTATATTTTGCATTTATGGGTTGGTTTTAAAATTACTCTTATGAATGTATTTTTAGTCATTTCAATAAGATAAGTAACAGCAAGGCCGGGATTTTGTTCACGGAAAATTCCTCATCATGAGGACTGAAGAGGCCATGCCGCCTGGCGGCTACAGCAGGGATATAACGAAAATATAGAAAGCGGGGGGAGAAGTAAAGCATTCAAATCATATATGATTAATGACCCATAAATTTCTTGGGCCATTATATTTTACGCATTAAGCAGCAATATATTCATACGGTGGATTATTTAGCAGAGCTAAAATATTCGCCAGCAAGCGGGGCGCAATATTATCCGTGGTAGCGTCTTCCTTCCACTGCGTTATTTTGGCCATTTCCATGCCGGCATAACCACACGGGTTGATGCGTAGGAAAGGAGAAAGATCCATGTTAACGTTTAGCGCTAAACCGTGGAATGAGCAGCCGCGACGGATACGTAAACCCAGCGAGCAGATTTTCTTTTCACCCACATAGACGCCCGGCGCATCGGCGCGCGGATGCGCCTCAATACCAATTTCAGCCAGCGTATTCACCACGGTCTGTTCAAGTAGGGTGACTAAATCACGCACGCCCAGTTTACGTCGTTTCAGGTTAAGTAAAACGTACATTACCTGTTGGCCCGGACCATGATAGGTCACCTGTCCTCCACGATCGCTCTGCACAACGGGAATATCGCCAGGCATCAATATATGTTCCGCTTTACCGGCCTGGCCCTGGGTAAACACCGGGTAATGCTCAACCAACCAGATTTCATCATGGCTGTTTTCATCGCGCATATCGGTAAAGTTATGCATGGCCTGAGAGATAGCTTCATAGGGCTGAAGGCCGAGCTGGCGGACAAGGATTTTATCCTGATACAAAACGGCATCTCCGTAGAGAATGAAAAAAGAGAGGAAAGTATATCACAGCGGGGGAGGCGGGGAGTTACCCGGATAAGACCGGGTAACCGTCTGGATGTATTACAATACCATTCGCACGATATCAATATTGCCCAGTTCTTCGTACAGCGTTTCAACCTGTTCAATATGGGTGGCATTAATGGTGATAGAGACCGAGTGGTAGTTGCCTTTGCTGCTCGGTTTTACCGTCGGAGAGTAATCACCAGGCGCATGGCGCTGTACCACTTCAACCACCTGATCAACCAGCTCAGGTAACGCCTGCCCCATTACTTTGTAAGTAAATGGCGTAGGGAATTCAAGCAGTTCGTTAAGTTTGGTTTTCATGTCAGCTCCGGCATTACGTAAAAAAATAACAACTCCCGCCACAGGGCGGGAGTTTTACTGATGCATAGTATATGGGGACGAAAATCACACTTTCAAGCGTTCAATTTTTATCCAAACCAGTGATGGAACATTAATTTAATGTAATCAATGATTTTACCGAAGAAGTTCCCTTCCGGGATCTCTTGCAGTACGACCAGCGGACGCTGCTCGATGGTTTTACCGTCCAGCTGGAAGTTGATGGTGCCGACCACCTGGTTTTTCTGCAGCGGCGCGTGCAGTTCTGCGGTATTCAGTACATAGCTCGCTTTCAAATCTTTCATGCGGCCGCGAGGGATCGTCAGGTAAACGTCTTTATCAACGCCCAGCGAGGCGCGATCGGTATTACCAAACCAGGCGGGTTCAGAGGCGAACTCTTTACCAGCCTTCAGCGGATTAACGGTTTCAAAGAAACGGAAGCCCCACGTCAGCAGTTTTTTGCTTTCTGTTTCACGGCCTTTATAGGTTCGTCCGCCCATTACGGCGGAAATCAACCGCATCTGGCCTTCGGTTGCGGAAGCGACCAGATTATAGCCCGCTTTGCTGGTATGGCCGGTTTTGATGCCGTCCACATTCAGGCTGTTATCCCACAGCAGACCGTTACGGTTTAACTGGCGAATGCCGTTAAAGGTGAACTCTTTTTCTTTATAAACGGCATATTCGTTAGGCACATCGCGAATTAACGCCTGACCAATCAGCGCCATATCGCGAGCTGAACTGTATTGTCCGTCGGCGTCCAGGCCGTGTACGGTCTGGAAGTGGGTATTTTTCAGCCCCAACGCGTTCACATAGCTGTTCATCAGTCCGACGAAAGCATCCTGGCTACCGGCGGCGAAATCAGCCATCGCCACACAGGCGTCATTGCCGGATTGCAGATTGATGCCGCGTATCAACTGAGAGACCGGTACCTGCATTCCCGGCTTGAGGAACATCAGCGAGGAGCCTTTAAATACCGGATTGCCGGTGGCCCAGGCGTCATTACCGACGGTAACCAGGTCGGTTTCTTTAAATTTACCCGCTTTCATTGCCTGTCCGATGACGTAACTGGTCATCATCTTCGTCAGACTAGCCGGGTCGCGACGTTCGTCGGCGTTTTGTTCCGCCAGAACTTTGCCGGAGTTGTAGTCGATCAGGATGTAGGATTCCGCATCGATCTGCGGAACGCCCGGGATCATAGTTTTGATATTCAGGTCATCGGCATGTGCGGTTGAGATAAACGCGGCACAAAGCGCCGTGGTGAGCGCCATGCGCTGCATAAAACGAGCGGAAAAAGTGGTCTTCATGGTCTGAACTACGACGTCCGTGATGAAATTAAAAAAAGAGCCCTACTATAGCAAAAGCATAACTGGCAGGCATCTGACTTTCCGCGTGACTTTGTTAATGTCATTTACAGAAATTGACAGTACAGATACCTGCGATCGGTTACTGCGCGCTGGCGATAAAGGACTGTAATTGTGCTTCTGTTTGCAAACGTTGCTGTAATGCGCTGGCTTCGGCTTTACTGGCAAAAGGCCCCAGTTGAATACGCCAGACCGCGCCGTTTTGTATTACGCGTCCTGGTACGCTGAACTGCTGGCTTAAACGCTGTTGGTACTGCTGCGCACGCGTTTGATCGCTGACGGCGCCGACCTGGACGACGAAACGACCGCTCGCCGCGGCGGCAGGCGCGCTCACCGGGGCAGATACCGGGGCCGCGGCAGCAGGCGCGCTCACCGGCGTCGCAGTCGCTGGAGCCGTCACCGGCGCGGAAACCGGCGCTGTCTGTGGTGCCGGCGTCGGTTCATTACTCTCCAGCACGCCAGGCGCCAGCGTAGTCGGCGCGCCGAGGAAGCCGCTGCTGCTCACCGGCGCGCCGGTGGTATCGTCACTTTTCAACGTGGCATTGCTGACCGGAAGAACGTCGCCTTGCGGTTGCGCAGGCGCTGAAGAGGCGCTTCCCATTCCGCCGCTTAAATCAGGGCGCGGGGGCAGAGCGTAGGTCTGTTTCGCCACCGTCGTACAGGCCATCCCCGGGCCGGAGAGCGAACCATCCGGCGCTACGATAATGGGGTCAATCCGTACTTTAGTATTATTCGAGGTATTCAGACGATCCGCCGCCGCGCGGGACAGGGAGATGACCCGATCGGTGCCATAGGGGCCGCGATCGTTAATACGCACGACGATCATGCGACCGTTGGCCAGGTTGGTGATTCGCGCATAGCTGGGGATAGGCAGTGTCGGATGGGCGGCGGTAAGCTGCATCGGATCGAACATCTCCCCGGAGGCGGTTAAATTACTGCCGGGTTCCGCATCATAAATAGCGGCCAGGCCAGCCTGGCTAAAGCGGGACGGATCCTGAACGATTTTATAACTTTTACCGTCACGCTGATAATCCTGGTTTGCGGTCGGATTCAGAGGTTCATAACGCGGTTCCGCTCCGCTGATTTCCACAGTCGGACCATTACATACCGCAGGTTGCGGCGCGACGGTGGTTTGCTGCTGACCGCCGTCATTAGTACATGCCGCGAGTAGTACTATCCCTGCCGCGACGCAGATTACAGGCAACTGCTTACGCATTGCGCACCCCTTATACGCTTTTCGACAACATTTTTCTGTGGGTGTGGATCGACATCACAATCCCGAACCCGGCCATCAGCACAATCAGTGCGGAGCCCCCGTAGCTGACCAGGGGTAAAGGTACTCCAACCACAGGCAGAATACCGCTCACCATACCAATATTTACGAAGACATAAACGAATAATATTAACATTAATCCGCCAGCCATCACGCGACCAAATGTAGTTTGCGCTCTGGCGGCAATCCACAAGCCGCGCATTATTAGCAAAATATAGAGCGCGAGCAGAATCAGGATGCCCACCAGACCGAGCTCTTCCGCCAGTACCGCGAAGATAAAGTCGGTATGGCGCTCGGGTAAAAACTCCAGCTGCGACTGGGTGCCGTGGAGCCAGCCTTTACCGCGCAGGCCGCCTGAGCCAATGGCGATTTTAGACTGAATAATATGATAGCCCGCGCCCAGCGGATCGGTCTCCGGATCAAGGAGCATCATGACGCGCTGGCGTTGGTAATCGTGCATCAGGAAAAACCACAAAATAGGAATAAATGCAGCGATCAATACAATGGCGACCCCAATTAAGCGCCAGCTCAGACCAGACAAAAATAGGACAAAGAGACCGGAAAGGGCGACCAGAATAGACGTCCCCAGGTCCGGCTGGGCGGCGACCAGCAGGGTAGGCATAAAGATTAATACCAGGGCGATGGCGGTATTTTTCAGCGAGGGCGGGCAGACGTCGCGGTTAATAAAGCGGGCGACCATCAGCGGCACGGCGATTTTGGCTATTTCCGAAGGCTGAAAGCGAACGATTCCCAGATCGAGCCAGCGCTGCGCGCCTTTGGATATTGCGCCGAAGGCATCAACGGCGACCAGCAAAATGATACAAATGATATAGAGATAGGGCGCCCAGCCTTCATACACGCGCGGCGGGATCTGCGCCATCACCACCATAACCACCAGCCCCATCGCAATCTGACCGATTTTACGCTCCATCATGCCGATGTCCTGGCCGCTGGCGCTCCAGATGACCAATGCGCTGTAAACCAGTAACGCCAGCAGAATAAGTAGCATCGTGGGATCGATATGAATTTTATCCCAGAAGGTTTTTTTGTTCGGATTATCCGTCATGATTATTGGTCCTCCGCCGCTGCAACCACCGGGTTTTCCGCAGGCAAATGGGTGTTGTTGTCGCCCAGCATGATGTGATCAAGGATTTGGCGCATGATTGTGCCTACAGCCGGGCCTGCGCCGCCGTTTTCAAGGATGATCGCGACGGCGACCTGGGGATTGTTATACGGCGCAAAGGCGGTCATTAATTTATGGTCGCGCAGGCGCTCGGCGATTTTATGCGCATTGTACGTTTCGTTGGCCTTCAGGCCAAAGACCTGCGCGGTGCCCGACTTCGCCGCGATTTTATAGGGCGCGCTGGCAAAATATTTATGCGCCGTGCCGTTAGGGCGGTTGGCGACGCCATACATGCCATCTTTCGCAATTTCCCAGTAGCCGGAGTGAATATCGCCCACCGGCGGCTCATGCGGCTGTACCCACGGCACCTGTTTACCGTTTTCCGCGGTGCTCATTAACAGGTGCGGGACTTTAACTACACCGTCGTTAATAAGGATCATCAGCGCCTTACTCATCTGAATCGGCGTTGCCGTCCAGTAGCCCTGGCCGATGCCCACCGGAATCGTATCGCCCTGATACCACGGTTTTTTAAAGCGTTTCTGTTTCCACTCGCGGGTCGGCATATTACCAGAGCGCTCTTCTGCGAGATCAATTCCGGTATAGTGACCATAGCCGAACTTACCCATCCATTCTGACAGGCGATCGATCCCCATGTCATAGGCCACCTGATAGAAGAAGGTATCCGCCGACTCTTCAAGGGATTTGGTGATATTCAGATGCCCGTGGCCCCATTTTTTCCAGTCGCGGTAGCGTTTCTCAGACCCCGGCAACTGCCACCAGCCAGGGTCGAAAAGACTGGTGTTACGGGTGATGACGCCAGCGCTTAATGCCGATACGGCGACGTAAGGCTTAACGGTAGAAGCGGGTGGGTAGACACCCTGAGTCGCGCGGTTCACTAATGGCGTGTTCGGGTCGTTAAGCAGCCCGGAGTAATCTTTGCTGGAGATGCCGTCCACGAAAAGGTTAGGGTCGTAACTTGGCATGGAGACCAGCGATAGCACGCCGCCGGTACGCGGATCGGTGACAATCACCGCCGCGCGACTGCCTGCCAGCAGCGTTTCAATATACTGCTGGAGCTTGAGATCCAGCGTCAGGTAGATATCGTGTCCGGCCTGCGGCGGCACCTCTTTGAGTTGGCGAATAACGCGACCGCGGTTGTTGACTTCAACCTCTTCATAACCGGTTTGCCCATGCAGAATATCTTCATAGTAGCGCTCAATGCCCAGCTTGCCGATGTCATGGGTGGCGGCGTAGTTCGCCAGTTTGTTTTCTCTGTCGAGACGCTCGACGTCTTTATCATTGATTTTCGATACGTAGCCGATAACGTGGGTCAGCGCCGATCCGTATGGATAATAGCGGCGTTTATAGCCTTTGACTTCGACGCCCGGAAAACGGTACTGGTTGACAGCAAAGCGCGCGACCTGAACTTCCGTCAGGTTTGTTTTCACCGGAATAGAAGTAAAGCGATGGGATCGGGCGCGCTCTTTTTTAAAGGCGGCGATATCGTCGTCGTTTAAATCGACCACACTGCGTAGCGCATCCAGCGTTTGCTGAACGTTATCCACCTTTTCCGGCATCATTTCAATCTGATAGATAGTGCGGTTCAGCGCAAGGGGAATGCCGTTACGGTCGTAGATTATCCCGCGGCTTGGCGCAATTGGCACCAGCTTGATACGGTTTTCGTTCGAGCGGGTCTGGTAATCGGTAAAACGGAGAATTTGCAGATTATACAAATTGGCGATCAGTACGCCGGTCAGCAGCAAAATACCCAAAAAGGCGACCAGCGCCCGACGCACAAACAGTGCGGACTCAGCCGTATAGTCACGAAAAGAATTTTGTCGTTTCATCCGCTGCTTAATCTTCTCAAGACTTCACGATCACTCACGGTGATAAGGGTGGTTGGTTGTGATGCTCCACGCCCGGTACAAACTCTCCGCGACCAGAACCCGAACCAGCGGGTGAGGGAGCGTTAACGCCGAGAGCGACCAGCTCTGTTCCGCTGCCGCTTTGCAGGCGGGAGATAATCCTTCCGGGCCGCCAATCAGCAAACTGACGTCGCGCCCGTCCTGTTTCCAGCGCTCCAGCTCATTGGCTAACTGCGGCGTATCCCACGGCTTGCCTGGAATATCCAGGGTAACAATGCGATTCTTACCGGCGGCGGCCAGCATCTGCTCGCCCTCTTTGTCGAGAATGCGTTTGATATCCGCGTTCTTGCCGCGTTTGCCCGCAGGGATTTCGATCAGCTCAAAGGGCATATCTTTCGGAAAACGACGCAGATATTCCGTAAATCCCGTTTGAACCCAGTCGGGCATCTTCGTGCCGACAGCGACAAGTTGCAGCTTCACGCATTAACTCCAGAGTTTTTCCAGTTCATACAGGCGGCGACTTTCTTCCTGCATGACATGCACAATCACATCGCCCAGATCGACGACAATCCAGTCAGCCGCATTCTCGCCTTCGACGCCCAACGGCAGCATACCGGCCGCGCGCGACGACTGCACCACGTGGTCGGCAATAGACATAACGTGACGGCTGGAGGTGCCGGTACAAATAATCATACAGTCGGTGATACTGGATTTACCCTGAACATCTAAGGCGATGATGTCCTGACCTTTCAGGTCATCAATTTTGTCGATAACAAAATCCTGGAGTGCTTTACCCTGCAAGTTTTCCCCCTGGGTGAATAATTGCGTTATAACGATAGAAAAAGGCCAACAGGCTGGACCGGTAAGGCGTTGCGAGTTAACGCTAACCTTCCGGCGGGACGCCGTGTAGTATACCTGAATCAGCGGCGATACCGGGACTTATGTCGCCGGATCGGCGTTTAAAACCAGATTATCATCCCATCCCACGTCACAGAAAGCATCGCCATTTTTGTAAAACAATTTCTGCAAAGCTCTGCAAGGTGAAAAAAGCCTGGCTGCGGAGAATAACAGCCTGTCGGGGGCTGTCAATGGGCGAAACCGCTGCGGCGAGAAAAAACGGAAAATTCATCACTCAGGCCGCCAGACGGCACGACTATTTAATACTTTCAGGGTGGCGAACCCTTCGCACAGGTCGATTGCGCTCCAGCATCCCTGTTCTACCCGGAAATGCCATAGCGAGGCGGCGGGCATTGCGAGCAGACGGGCAATCAACAGGCTGAGTACGCCCTGATGGCTGACGATCAGCAGGTTCTGGCAATCGCTAAACGCGTCGAGTCGCGAGATAAAGCGCTCTACGCGCCGGGTAAAAGCCTGAAAACCCTCGCCGTTGGTCGGAACCGCATTCTGCCAGTCCGTACACCAGGCGGCATAGCTTTCGGCATCTTCATGGGTGAGGTCGCGGTGATGGCGCATTTCCCAGTCGCCAAAGTACATCTCATTAAGCTCAGGTAAGATGTGTTGCGGTACATCCCGGCCCTCCAGTACGAGCCGGGCGGTATGGCGCGCGCGCTCCAGCTCGCTGCATAACACCCGGTCAAATGGCGCGTGGCGCAATAAAGTATGTAGCGTTTTCGCCTGGCCAATCCCTTTTTCCGTTAACGGCGTGGGAGCATGTCCGCTATACAACCCGGCGACATTGGCCTCAGTTTCGCCATGACGCACCAGCCACAATCGCATGGTATTCCTCATGAGGTTAAATGCGCAAAACATGATAATGCCCCTGATTGCGCAACGTTTTTTTCACTAAAATAGCGTTTTTTGGCCGGAGGCATAATGGCGTTATTCAACAGCGCGCATGGCGGTAATATTCGGGAAGCCGCGACGGTGTTGGGCATCTCGCCTGACCAGTTACTGGATTTTAGCGCAAACATTAATCCACTGGGTATGCCTGTCAGCGTGAAACGCGCGCTTATCGACAATCTGGACTGCATTGAGCGCTACCCGGACGCTGATTATTTTCATTTGCACCAGGCGCTGGCGCGTCATCATCAGGTGCCAGCATCGTGGATACTGGCGGGAAATGGCGAGACGGAGTCAATCTTTACCGTGGCGAGCGGTCTTAAACCGCGTTGTGCAATGATTGTCACGCCAGGTTTCGCGGAGTATGGCCGGGCGCTGGCGCAAAGTGGCTGTGAAATTCGTCGCTGGTCTCTACGCGAAGCGGATGGCTGGCAGCTTACCGATGCCATTCTTGAGGCGTTGACGCCCGATCTGGACTGCCTGTTTCTGTGTACGCCCAATAATCCTACCGGCCTGCTGCCGGAGCGGCAGTTATTACAGGCCATTGCCGATCGCTGCAAATCGCTGAACATTAACCTGATCCTGGATGAAGCGTTTATCGATTTTATTCCGCATGAGACGGGCTTTATTCCTGCTCTTAAAGATAATCCGCATATCTGGGTGCTGCGTTCGCTGACCAAATTTTATGCCATTCCCGGCCTGCGGTTGGGATATCTCGTCAATAGCGATGACGCGGCGATGGCGCGGATGCGTCGCCAACAAATGCCGTGGTCGGTTAACGCGCTGGCGGCGCTTGCCGGTGAGGTAGCGTTACAGGATAGCGCCTGGCAACAGGCGACCTGGCATTGGTTACGGGAGGAGGGCGCCCGGTTTTATCAGGCGCTTTGTCAGCTCCCCCTGCTGACGGTTTATCCCGGGCGGGCAAACTATCTGTTGTTACGCTGTGAGCGAGAGGATATTGATCTGCAGCGACGGTTGCTGACGCAGCGGATTTTAATCCGTAGCTGCGCTAACTACCCGGGGCTGGACAGCCGCTATTATCGTGTGGCGATACGCAGCGCTGCGCAAAACGAGCGTCTGCTGGCGGCGCTGCGCAATGTGCTTACCGGTATAGCCCCTGCTGATTGATGTAGTTCAGCACGTTTTCCGGCAACAGATCGTCGCAGGATTCGCCTTTTTCCAGCCGTTCGCGGATGAGGGTTGCGGAGATATTAAGCCAGGGCGTTTCCGCCAGGTAAATTTTACCGGCTGGCAACTGGTGCAGATCGTCCGGCGTATGGGTCAGATGCTGTTCCAGCCACTGCTGGTGTTGCGCCTGCGTCATTTCAAGGGGATAGCCCGGACGACGACAAACGATCAGGTGAGTGTTATCAAGGATGGTGTCGTAATCATGCCAGGTGGGGAAGTTAAGTAGCGAGTCCTGGCCGATAATAAACGCCAGCGGCGCTTCGGGACCCTGTTCTTCGCGCCATGCTTTCAGCGTTTGCGCAGTGTAAGAGGGCGCGTTTCGCTGTAGCTCGCGTTCATCCAGCGTAAAAAGCGGCTTATCGGCGATAGCCAGCTCCAGCATATATTTACGCTGCGCGCTGGAGGCTTCCGGCTGGGGGCGATGCGGCGGCACATTGTTAGGCATAATAATCACCCGCGATAAGCCGATCAGATTCGCCAGCGTTTCAACAGGTTTAAGATGTCCATAATGCACCGGATCAAAGGTGCCGCCGAATAAAGCCTGTAACGATTTCATATCACCCATCAATAAATACGTCTGCCAGCGCCTTATGGCAGAGCAGGAGCGACAGCCCTTCAAGATCTGCCCATACCGACTGACCATAATCCTGTTTGAGCGTAATTTCTGTACGCGTCAGTAACTGCACGGCCTGGCGAAGCTGCGCAGGATGGAGACGCTGCAACGCGTCGCCGATCATGGGGCGACGGTTTTGCCAGACCCGGTGTTTATCAAACAGCGCGCGTAACGGCGTATGCGCGGACTGACGTTTGAGATTTACCAGTAGCAGCAGCTCTCGCTGGAGGGTGCGCAGCAGAATAACCGGTTCGCTGCCTTCAAGGCGTAGCTGTTGCAGGATATGCAGCGCGCGTTTGCTTTTCCCCATCAGTAACGCATCCACCCAGTGGAAAGGGGTAAAGTGGGCGGCGTCATTGACGGCCTGCTCCACGCGAGGAAGCGTTAACTTACCGTCAGGCCAAAGCAGCGACAGCCGTTCCAGCGCCTGTGTCAGCGCCAACAGATTGCCCTCATAGCAATAGCACAGCAGTTGGTTCGCGGCGTCATCCAGTTGCAAATTCTGTGCTTTCGCTCTGGCGGCCACCCAGCGGGGAAGCTGCGCCTGCTCCGGCGTCTGACAACTGACCTGAACGCTACGGTCTGCCAGCGCGGTATACCAGGCGGCGTTCTCCTGCGCTTTGGTGAGCTTGTTTCCGCGTACTATTAATAACAGGTCGTCATGCAGCAGCTCGCTCAGGGTGGCGAGTTGCTCATTCATTGCCGCGTTAGGCCCGTTTTCCGGCAGTTGCAGCACCAGCGTTTGACGGCTGGCGAACAGGCTCATCGCCTGGCAGAGTGAGAAAAGCGATCCCCAGTCGGTACTGGGATCGAGAGTAAAAGCGTGGTGCTCTTCGAAGCCTTGCGACGCAGCCGCCAGACGAATAGCGTCCTGACTTTCCTGCAGCAGCAGCGGATCGTTGCCCAATAATAGATATGCCGCACGCAGCCCTTCGTTGAGCTGCGCGCGGAGTTGTTCAGGATACAACCTGATCATTAGTTACTCAGCGTAGTGGAGACGCGTGCTGGCGTAGAGGCGGGCGCCGCCGTCTCATTGTCGGCGGTAGCCTCCTCTTTCGTCGCCTGAATATCCGCCGCGCGGACGCTGGTCAGCTTACGAATCAACTGTTCAGCGGCTTTGTCGTACATCTCCTGAACGATCATGGCCTGCTCGTTATCCTTCGCCAACGCCATCTGCGGGTTATCGAAGAACGAACGGTACACTTTCGTGCTGATAGGATAGATGTCATGGCCCGGAATCAATACCGAGGCATTGACGGTCATCACCATCTGATATTCCGCCGTCTGGCCGTCCTGGAACACTGACGCCGTATCCTGCGAAATAGTCACCGTTCCAAGCCGCAGAGACGGAACGTCTTTGCGCGTTGTGTCTTTATCAAGCAGGTTTACGTTATTCAGCCGTAACTGATTACGTACCGCACGACTTAGCGGACCGTTCGGATCGCCGGAATCGAGGATCATCGTTTTCATTGAAGCCGGAACCTGCGTAGTGCTACGCAGATGCCAGCCGCATCCGGCGGTGACCAGCACCGCCAGAGATAACAACAGTGTTACCAGATATCGCACGCTTCCTCCCGCGCTTAGCCAACAACCAGATTGAGGAGTTTACCCGGAACGTAAATCACTTTACGCACGGTAACGCCATCAAGATATTTTGCCACCAGATGTTCCTGGCCTGCACGTTCACGCACCTGTTCTTCGGTGGCATCCACCGCAACGGTGATCTTACCGCGAACTTTACCGTTAACCTGCACGACAACCAGCGTGGTGTTTTCCACCATTGCCTGCTCGTCGGCAACCGGCCACGGCGCGTTGTCGATATCACCTTCGCCGCCCAGTTCCTGCCACAAGGTAAAGCAGACGTGCGGGGTGAACGGGTTAAGCATACGCACGACGGCCTGCAGCGCTTCCTGAAGCAGGGCGCGGTCTTGTTCGCCTTCCTGCGGGGCTTTCGCCAGTTTGTTCATCAACTCCATGATCGCCGCAATGGCGGTGTTGAACGTCTGACGGCGGCCGATATCATCGGTCACTTTGGCAATGGTTTTATGCACATCGCGACGCAGCGCTTTTTGATCTTCGCTCAGCGCATCGACGTTCAGCGCCGCGACAGGACCTTTAGCGGTGTGTTCGTAAACCAGCTTCCAGACGCGTTTAATAAAGCGGTTTGCGCCTTCTACGCCGGACTCCTGCCATTCCAGAGTCATATCCGCCGGAGAAGCGAACATCATAAACAGGCGTACCGTGTCCGCGCCATAACGTTCAACCATTACCTGCGGGTCGATACCGTTATTTTTCGACTTGGACATTTTACTCATGCCAGTGTAGACCAGCTCATGACCCGCTGCGTCTTTTGCTTTGACAATGCGGCCTTTTTCATCGCGCTCGACGATAGCGTCAACTGGCGAAACCCAGTTACGTTCGCCGTTCTCGCCGACATAATAGAACGCATCCGCCAGTACCATGCCCTGGCACAGCAACTGTTTAGCCGGCTCGTCAGAGGTGACCATGCCCGCATCGCGCATCAGCTTATGGAAGAAGCGGAAGTAGAGCAGGTGCATGATGGCATGTTCAATACCGCCGATGTAGATGTCGACTGGCAGCCAGTAGTTGGCGGCTTTGGAATCCAGCATTCCTTCCTGATACTGCGGGCAGGTGTAACGCGCGTAGTACCATGACGATTCCATAAAGGTGTCGAAGGTGTCGGTTTCACGCAGCGCCGGCATACCGTTAACGGTGGTTTTCGCCCACTCAGGATCGGCCTTGATCGGGCTGGTGATGCCGTCCATGACGACGTCTTCCGGCAAAATAACCGGCAGTTGATCTTCCGGCGTCGGCAGCACGGTGCCGTCTTCCAGGGTGACCATCGGGATCGGCGCACCCCAGTAACGCTGACGGGAAACGCCCCAGTCACGCAGACGATAGTTCACTTTACGTTCGCCGACGCCTTTTTCCGCCAGTTTATCGGCAATGGCGTTAAACGCCGCTTCAAAGGCCAGACCGTCGAACTCGCCGGAGTTAAACAGCACGCCTTTTTCGGTCAGCGCCTGTTCGGAAAGATCCGGCTCGGAACCGTCAGCGGCCAGAATTACCGGCTTGATGGTCAAACCATATTTGGAGGCAAATTCGTAGTCGCGCTGATCGTGACCCGGAACGGCCATCACCGCGCCAGTGCCGTACTCCATCAGGACAAAGTTTGCCGCCCAGACCGGGATCTCTTCGCCAGTTAACGGATGAATCGCTTTATAGCCGGTGTCGACGCCTTTTTTCTCCATGGTCGCCATTTCGGCTTCGGCCACTTTGGTGTTACGGCATTCGTCGATGAACGCCGCCAGCTCGGCGTTGTTCGCCGCCGCTTTTTGCGCCAGCGGATGACCGGCGGCCACCGCCAGGTAAGTGGCGCCCATAAAGGTATCTGGACGGGTGGTATAGACGGTCAGGGTGTTATCGTAACCCTTCACATCGAAGGTGATTTCCACGCCTTCAGAGCGGCCAATCCAGTTGCGCTGCATCGTTTTTACGGTATCAGGCCAGTGGTCCAGCTTATCCAGATCGCGCAACAGCTCGTCTGCGTAAGCGGTGATTTTGATAAACCACTGTGGGATCTCTTTACGCTCAACTTTGGTGTCGCAACGCCAGCAGCAGCCGTCGATCACCTGTTCGTTGGCGAGAACGGTCTGATCGTTCGGGCACCAGTTAACGGCAGAAGTCTTCTTGTACACCAGGCCTTTTTTATACAGCTCGGTGAAGAACTTCTGTTCCCAACGGTAGTATTCCGGGGTGCAGGTCGCGATTTCACGGCTCCAGTCATAGCCAAAACCCAGCGTTTTGAGCTGGTTTTTCATATACGCGATGTTGTCGTACGTCCACGGCGCCGGCGCGGTGTTGTTCTTCACCGCCGCGCCTTCCGCCGGCAGGCCGAAGGCGTCCCAGCCGATTGGCTGCAGCACGTTTTTGCCCAGCATACGCTGGTAGCGGGCAACCACGTCGCCGATGGTGTAGTTACGTACGTGGCCCATGTGTAGTCGGCCAGAAGGATAGGGAAGCATCGACAGGCAGTAATACTTCTCTTTGCTCTCGTCTTCGGTCACTTCAAATGTGCGCTTCTCATCCCAGTGAAGCTGTACTTTGGATTCTATCTCTTCCGGGCGGTATTGCTCTTGCATGGCAGCCAGTAGTCCTGTTTTCGATACAGCTACAAATGTAGCTTTAGAGGTGGTGTTTAGATCCGCATAGCATAGCCCAAACACGCACGTCAAAACAGGGGGTAGAACATTTGTCGCGCCAGGCGTCCATGAGCAGGTGACGCAAAATGCGACACGACTGAGGCAAATTACCGCAGTTCCTGTCACCGCCAGATCATCTCATGAAAATAAAGTCATATAAATCATGTTGTTAAAAAGTGGCACGTCTTTTGATTAGGGAAGACAGGACTAAAGCAAAGGAGTTAATCGTGAAAAAAAATGCAGTGGTGATTCACCCTCAGGATTGCGTCGCGACGGCTATTACGGCGCTCAAGGCCGGCGAAACCGCCACAATGTTCATTGCCGAACGCGAGATAAGCGTTGTGTTACATCAGGATGTGCCATTTGGCCACAAATTCGCCATCTGCGATGTGCCTTTTCATGGCGAAGTTTATAAATATGGCGAATCCATTGGCCGCGCCACTCAGGAAATAAAAAGTGGCGACTATGTGCACGTCCACAATGTGGAAAGTGAACGCGGACGTGGTGACTGGAAATAATATAAAACAAGGGAAAATGATTATGAGCAATGAGACTTTTTTGGGGTTCCGCCGCCCTGACGGCCGTTTTGGCATCCGTAATTATGTACTGATTTTACCTACCAGCGTTTGTGCGAATAAAGTTGCCCAGGATATTGCCCGGCAGGTAAAAGGCGCGACATGGGTGAATAACGATTTTGGCTGCTGCCAGGTAGCAGGCGATGCGCGTCTGACGGAAAAGACATTGATTAATGTGGCGAATAATCCCAACGTCGGCGCTATTGTGGTTGTGGGCTTAGGCTGTGAAGGCGCGGAGCCGCTGCGCATCGCAGAAGAGATTACCGCATTTGGCAAACCGACCTCCTGCATTACCATTCAGGAAGAGGGCGGCACGCTTAAATGTCAGGCCAGGGGGATTTCGCTGGCCCGCGACTATGCGCAACAACTCTCCATGCAAAAACCGCAGCAAGCACCGGTTAGCGAGCTGCTGCTGGCGATGGAGTGCGGCGGGTCAGATACGACATCGGGGCTGGCGTCTAATCCTTCCTGCGGGGTCGCCTCGGATAAGCTGATACGCTGCGGCGGAAGCTCAATTCTTTCTGAAACGACGGAATTTATTGGCGCCGAGCATGTGATGGCGAAACGCGCGGTGACGCCGGAGGTTGGTCAACAACTTATTGATTTAGTGGTCGGCTGCGAGGCGCGAGCAAAAGCGCTGGGCGAGGATATTCGCGGGGGACAGCCGACGCCGGGCAATATTAAAGGCGGGTTGACTACCATTGAAGAAAAATCGTTAGGCTGTATGCATAAAGCGGGTCATGCGCCGTTACAGGGCGTACTGGAATATGCCGATAGCCCAACGCATCCGGGCCTGTGGATTATGGATACCCCGGGGCAGGATATTGAATCTATTTCCGGCATGGTGGCGGGGGGAGCGCAGATCGTTATTTTTACTACCGGTCGCGGAACGCCTGCCGGTAACCCAATAGCGCCGGTAATAAAAATTACGGGTAATAAAGCAACGTGGGAAATGATGCAGGACAATATTGATATTGATGTGTCCGCCATTATGTCTGGCGAGGCTTCTATTACGCAAATGGGCGAGGAAATTTATCAGGAAATTTTACGCGTCGCGAATGGGAAAACGACTAAATCAGAAGATTTAGGTCATAACGAATTCTCTATTTATAAGATCGCGCCGACGTTCTGATATCAAATCGGGCAGCACAAGCTGTCCGGTTATCTCCTGGGAATAAGCTATGAAAATTAAAAAAACACTGGAACGTTTTCCTGGTGGTATGATGGTTGTACCGCTAATCATCGGCGCATTGTTTAAAACCTTTGCGCCGGAGGCGCTGGAAATAGGCGGTTTTGTCACTTCTATTTCGCATGGCGCAATGGCGATTTTAGGCATGTTTTTAGTCTGTATGGGCGCGGATATCCAGTTTAAAGCCGCGCCGAAAGCGCTGAAAAAAGGCGCTGCGATCACCTTTGCGAAATTTGCCAGCGGCGTGATTATTGGCATTCTGGTCGGGAAATTTTGCGGCCCGGATGGGTTATTAGGTCTGTCGGCTTTAGCGATTATTTCGGCGATGACCAACTCAAACAGTGGGTTATATGCCGCGTTGGTGGGGGAGTACGGCGATGAAACCGACGGCGGCGCGATTGCGGTAATATCGTTGAACGATGGTCCCTTTTTCACCATGCTGGCGTTAGGGTCGGCAGGCATGGTGTCGATACCCTTTATGAATCTGGTGGCGGTTATTATTCCCATTATCATTGGCATGATTTTGGGCAATCTGGATGAGGACATGCGCAAGTTTCTTAAACAGGGCAGCGTGGTAACGATTCCCTTTTTTGCCTTTGGGTTAGGATACGGTATTGATTTCGCAAGACTTATCACGGCAGGTTCTTCAGGCATTTTACTGGGGCTCATGACGGTGGCGATTGGCGGATTTTTTAATATTTTCGCCGATCGTCTGACGGGAGGCAGCGGCGTGGCAGGCGCGGCGGTCTCCACCACCTCTGGCAACGCCGTCGCGACGCCAGCGGCAATCGCGCTGCTCGATCCGCATTTTACCGACCTGGCGTCGACGGCGGCGGCGCAGGTGGCGGCCTCGACGATTATTACCGCTCTGTGCGCCCCCTTCCTGACTGTATGGATAAAAAAACGCTACGATCGTAAACTGAACCCAGCCGCCGCAGGCGGTTAGCGTTTCGGCGGAAAATAAATCACGACGGGCGGTCTCGCCCGTTCATAAACCAACAGGATGGTGAGTGATGAATAAGACGAAAGATATAGCCGCATCTCCTCTCTGTTTTGTCTCTCCTTACCCTCAACTGGCAAAGGCTGCCGAGGCGCTGGTCGCGCAGTTGGATTACGCCGTCACTATTCATCAAACGACGCTTAATCGTATCCTGGATGAGCTACCTTTATTAGAGTCCCGTGGGCACCAGGTACTGATTAGTCGTGGCGGCTGTGCGGAAATATTAAAAAAGCACAGTAAATTACCGGTAGTCGAAATTAAAATGTCCGGCTACGACATTCTTGATGCGCTTATCCCTTTTAAAGGACAAAAAGGCACTGTCGGTATTGTCGGCTTTTCCAGTGTGATCAAAGGATGCGCGCGCGTAGCGGAACAGTTAAATATTAACTATAAAATTTTTACCTTACAGGGAAATGATAAAGAAACGATTTCTTGCCTGAAGCAACAATTAGCGTCCACGCCATTAGATTGCATTGTTGGCGATACCGTTTGTCAGGATTATTTTTCACCGCTGGGATCGCAATTCCGTTTACTTGATTCCAGCCCAGCCTCAATAACCGAAGCTCTGGAAGAAGCCCGCTCATTATATCTGGCTTTTCGCAGCCAATTACTGGAGCGCCATCATCTGCAGCTGATTCTCGATCAGTTTGATAAAGCTGTTATCACGCTTGATGATACCGGCGCGTTACTGCACTACAATAAATATGCGAGCCAACTTTTTAAGGTTAACGCCTCCGGTGAAATTTATGACGCGTCTTTTCTGAAACAGGTATTGCTCCAGGAGCGGCATACATTACGTGAGGGAAAAACCGTCAGCGCGAAAGTCGTCGATACGCCGCAAGGCGCGATGGTGGTTAATCTGTATCCGGTATTTGCGGCCAGACAGTTAAGCCGGGTAGTGTTGACGATGCAAACCGTCTCCAGTTTACAGGGGGCGGAACATCATGTTCGCCGTCAGGAACTGTCTCGCCGCGGCTTGAGCGCCCGCTATCATTTCGACGATCTGCTTACCGAAAACCCGGAAATGCTGCGCCGTCTGGCGATCATTAAAAATTATGCCGGTACGGACGCGACTATCTTAATTAATGGCGAAAGCGGGACGGGAAAAGAGGTGCTGGCGCAAAGTATTCATAATGCCAGCCAACGCGTCAACGGCCCGTTTGTCGCCATTAACTGCGGCGCGATGGCCCCTCAGATTCTGGAGAGCGAACTCTTTGGCTATGTCGCCGGCGCATTTACCGGCGCGTCGCCGAAAGGCAAAATAGGCCTGTTTGAATTAGCGCACCACGGTACCATTTTTCTGGATGAGATTAGCGAACTGGATAAACCGCTACAGACGCGCTTATTACGGGTATTGCAGGAGCGGCAGATTATGCGGCTGGGCTCAGACCAGATGATACCTGTTGATATTCGCGTGATTGCGGCGACCAATCAGACGTTAACGAAGCTCATTGCGGACGGGACATTTCGCGAAGATCTTTACTATCGGCTTAACGTATTAAAAGTGACCACCATCCCGCTACGCAAACGTCCGGAGGATATCAAAGCCATCGGCCTGTCGCTGCTTACTAGTTTCAGCCAGCATTATAAACGCCCGGCACTAACGTTAACCCCGGCGCTGTGGCAAGAGCTTCAGCGCTTCGCCTGGCCCGGAAACGTCAGGCAGTTAAGCAATATTATCGAACGGCTGGTGCTCTCTATTGATCACTCCCCGGCAACGCTGGATGAGGGCCGCCTCTTGCTGGACGATCTGGAAGAGGGGAGCCGACGCGAGCCAAGTACCTGCCACGACTGCCAGATGCTGGCTGGCGATTATAAAACGATTCGCCTGCGTATTTTGAGAAAATTATTAGAGGCGGAAAGGGATAATAAATCGTTAGTGGCGAAACGATTAAATGTCGATCGTACCTCGCTGACGCGCTGGATACGTGAGTCGGCCTGACAAGAATTTACAGACTCTGTGGACAGCCTTGCAAAGCGTAACGCAAATAACGTCTATTATTATAGGCAGTTAACGATCCAAGAGGTGAAGTGATGAACAAGGTTGCTCAATATTACCGTGAACTGGTGGCCTCATTAAGCGAGCGTTTACGCAATGGCGAGCGCGACATTGATGCGCTGGTGGAGCAGGCGCGCCAGCGCGTGATGCAAACAGGGGAGTTAACGCGAACCGAGGTGGACGAACTGACGCGCGCTGTCAGACGCGATCTGGAAGAGTTCGCCATGAGCTACGAAGAGAGCCAGGAAGATAGCGTCTTCTTGCGGGTGATTAAAGAGAGTCTCTGGCAGGAACTGGCGGACATTACCGACAAAACCCAGCTGGAATGGCGTGAAGTCTTCCAGGATTTGAATCACCACGGCGTGTATCACAGTGGCGAAGTGGTGGGATTGGGGAATCTGGTGTGCGAGAAATGCCACTATCATCTGGCGGTTTACACGCCGGATGTGTTGCCGCTCTGCCCGAAGTGTGGCCACGATCAGTTCCAGCGCAGGCCGTTTGAGCCGTAAGGTTCATTATCGTGAGCGGACGGTTGCCGTCCGCCATGTTAAGCGTGCAGTTGGGCTTCCAGTTTGCGGATCTCTTCGTCGACGTCCCATTCGCCCGTGGGCTGCACTTTCTGGAACCAGTAGAGCGCCTGCTTCACATCCACTGCGGTACCGCGCCCGTCGCGGTACATAAAGCCAAGGTTATACCATGCGGTAACGTTGTCTGCTTCCGCCGCCCGATGAAACCAGCTAAGCGCTTCTTCATCGTCACGCTCGACACCGTGTCCTTGTTTGTACATCCAGCCGATATTAACGCAAGCATTGCTATTTCCCTGCGCCGCAGCTTGTTGATACCAGTGTATTGCCTGCTGATAATCCTGCTTGACGCCTTCCCCTTCGTTATACGCGTAGCCAAGCTGGAACTGGGAATGAGCTTTATCTTGTAGCGCACTTCTCAAATACCATAGGGTAGCCAGGCGTAGGTTTTTTGTCGTGCCGCGACCGCCCCAATACATATCGGCCAGATTCATCTGACCGGTGGCATTACCCTGTAACGCCGCTTGTTTATACCAGTAAAGCGCCCGGTTATAATCTTTTTCGATGCCCAGACCCGCTTCATACATTCTGCCGAGATTATTTTGCGCATAATAACAGTGGCTCTGTTCTGCCCCTTTGCGATACCAGATGACGGCCTGAGTATAGTCTGACTCCATCCCGGTCTTTCCTTCCTGGACCCAGCCTAATGTATTGAAAGCGTGACGGTGTCCTTGCAGGGCCGCTTTTTCTGACCAGAATAAAGCCAGAGTGTTATCTTTCATTTCGGTAGGCGTGTCTTTGTATCGTAAACCGAGCCAATATTGCGCCTCGCAGTGTCCTTGTTCAGCCGCCTGCTGTAGCCAGTAAAAAGAGAGCTTATCTTCTTCGCTGCCATCTATACGGTTGTCATTATATAAACGGCCTAATATATATTGAGCTTCACTATTTCCTGACTGCGCCAGTTCGGTTAATTGTGCTAAAGATACGTTGTCGCAGGGATGACTGGTTATGGAATGATTCATTTTTTAATTTATCCCGCCATTGTTTTTTAGATTAATAATATATTGCGATTTGGCTTTGTTGTACTCTATTTTAGTTTTCAATTGCGTTTTTATTTGTGGTGTGAATATATTTTGGCGATTTATTATGGATAAAGAATCACAATATTTACTCTTTGCACTTTCCTCGCCGATGGAAGTATTGAACGAGGACTGTTTACCTTCACATTCGTCACCGAAAATGTATTTAGGTGTAAAACGTTTCGATCTTGAATCGTCGTGGGGTATTGAAAATCGCGATGAACTGCTTCAGACCATTTCCCGCATGACGGATGACGGTCATGCCACGCAACTGGAATGGCTATATCGCCGCTGGTTTAGGTATGCGCCGCAGGAGTGGCAGGAGTATACCGACGCGCTGGACGAGGGAGATCGCATTTATGCCCGATTCGTCGCTGATACCGCCGTGTGTTGCGGCGAAGGTGGTATTCGCAGTTGGGATTATGTGCGGATGGGATTTCTCTGCCGCATGGGCGTGCTCAATGAATGGCTGACGGAAGAGGAGAGCCTGTGGCTGCAGTCGCGGATACAGCTTCGTGCGCTCAGCTATTATTCCGGCTGGTTGCAATATTTCAGCGCTTATTACACCGGGCGTTTGTACTGGCAGTTACGGAATGGCGATAACCTACCGCTGCTACGCGAGACATTCGCCCGTAAGGAGTTTGACGATGCGGGGCGACGTATGATGAATAAGCTGATCGCAGGGAAGGACAGTTTTTACGCCACGCTGCCGTGGCGCTACCTGCCCCATTACCCTGAATGCCCGGACACGCTTCAGGAGGTGAGCGATCTATGAAAACCTGTTGGCAAGTCCTTGGTATTGAGGCCACCACGGATACCGACGCCATTCGTCAGGCTTATCTGGCGCTGCTGCCGTCATTTCATCCGGAAACCGATCCGCAGGGTTTTAAGCAATTGCGAGAGGCCTATGAGAATGCATTGCAGGGGACAACATCGCCCGCCATTACGGTGGTTGATGAGGATCCCGATACCCCGTGGGTGAATTATCTCAGGGAGATATTCGGTGATTTGCTGGCGGATGGCGAACGGCGCTTTCAGCCGCAGGCATGGCAGGAGTTTATCCAACAGATCAATAAATTATCGATTTCACAGGTCGAAAAATCGCGCTGGTGGCTGTGCGCTATCGCGATGAAGACCTTTCCTATTTCGTACTCGTGTCTGAAACTGCTGTCAGATCGCCTGGCCTGGGAACAGGGGAGTGATAATCGAGATGTCGATGCCGAGGAGGTGGAGGATCTTTTGTTTGAAATCCGCCGTGGCGACCTGTTTGATTATTCGCTATTGCTGCATTTGCCAGTGGCGGTACAAAACCAGACCATTGCTTTTTATGATGCCCTGGACAACACCTTTTTCGAGCATCCTCTCTATTTCGCCCAACTTATGGCGCAGCACGGCACCTGGATTATCCCGGACAATCTACGCTTTCAACGACGTCTGTTACGCTGGTTCAGCACCTTGCACTGGGGTATTGCGGAGCTGCTGCCTGTCGCCCTGGCATGGCAGGAAGCCGAACCCGATAACGCAACGCCGGGTTATTACTACTTAGCCCAGCGCGTATTTTGCGGTGAAGGCGATAGCCTGCTGCCAGAACTTTACGCGCAGTGGTGGGCGCATCCTTCTACCCAGCTTGACGATCTGTTGCTGCGCTGGTGCCGTCAGCATCGACCGGATTTTTTTCCGCTGCTGGTGATGGCGGTTGAGGGGCGTGAGCAG
The DNA here is from genome assembly GCF_046550775.1 of Salmonella sp. SAL04202. Lineage (NCBI taxonomy): Bacteria > Pseudomonadati > Pseudomonadota > Gammaproteobacteria > Enterobacterales > Enterobacteriaceae > Salmonella > Salmonella sp. SAL04202. The sequence continues at coordinate 402,609 of NZ_JBGDXK010000001.1, forward strand.
GTGGATATTAACGCTGAACAGCTGCTGTATATTCCCGGCTCAAGCGCGCGTACCTGCTTGCTGTGGGCCGAGGCGCTGCACAGCGGCGCATTATCGCCGCTAAGCGAAAGTTTTATTGCGCGGCGTTTGAATTATGGCGCGCCAGCGATGAGTGAGGCGCATAGTCAGCATCCATACTGGCTGTTGTATCAGGTGGCGGATAGCCTGGCGTGCGCCGAGGAGCCGTCAGCGGCATTGTTACAGAGTCTGGTAACGAAGCTTGATACGCCGGATATCTGCCCGTTGGAAGCGCTGGTTATTCGCGGGTTGCTGGGGTGGGCTGCGGCTATCGCCACACCGTGTGAAGCTGTAGTCGCAGATGAAGAACCGGTGACGACAGTGACTTCGCCGAGTACGGAGGAATCTGGCGGCGGCTTTGGCCTCTGGCAGGTGATTAAAATCATTTTATTTATTGGCGTTGTCGGCCATGTGTTGAGTCGGTTTATGCATTAGGGATATCGAATATGGACAAGGAAGAACAATATTTACTTTTTGCGCTCTCCACGCCGATGGAGGTGCTTTATAGCGGCAATAAACCTTCGCATTCCTCTCCGGCAATGTATACCGGAATTCCCCGTGTCGACCTTTCTGATTCATGGGATATTAATAACCGTGAAGATCTTATTCAAACCATCTATCGGATGACGGACGACGGCCATGCGGCAGATTTGGCTCCCTTTTATATCCGCTGGTTTACGCTATCTCCTCATCAATGGCGCGAATTCACCGCACAGCTTAGCGAACAGGGCCAGATTTATGCGCGATTTGTCGCCGAAACCGCACTATGCTGCGGGCGCGGTGGCATCAAAGCCTGGGACTATGTGCGTGTGGGCTTTTTATGCCGGATGGGGGTGTTGAATCAATGGCTGACGGAAGAAGAAAGCCTGTGGCTGCAATCGCGAGTTTATGAGCGGGCACACTATTTTTACCACGGCTGGATGCAATATTTTGCCGCCTATTCATTGGGTCGGCTGTACTGGCAGGCTGATGAAGAGATACAGGAGCATTTTACCCTGCTGCAATACGATGCTTCGGGCGAACGGATGTTTGATGAGTTGGTCGCAAGTACCAAAGGTTTTTATGCGCAATTGCCCTGGCGGGCGCTGACTGAACAGCCTGCCTGTCCGGAAACGCTCAAGGAGGTGAGTGACTTATGAAAAGCTGCTGGGACATTCTCAATATTGCGCCAACGACCGACCTTGACGCCATTCGTCAGGCTTATCTTGCCCTGTTGCCCTCATTCCACCCTGAGAGCGATCCGCAGGGTTTTAAGCGATTGCGCCAGGCCTATGAAGAAGCGCAGCAATGGGCCGCCTCGCCTGCGGAGGACGCAAAAACGGAAGAAGTGAGCGACGAACATGAAATACTGCTGGCGTTCAGAGAATTGCTGGCATCAGAGCGCGATCGCTTTCAGACCTCGGCATGGCAGAAATTTATTCAGCAATTGAACCAGTGTTCAATGGATGAGATAGATAAACTGCGCTGGCCGCTGTGCGATATCGCCCTGGAAACGGAAACGATCTCTCTGTCTTGCCTGGCGTTGTTGGCGCAGCGTCTGAACTGGCAACCGCAGGAAGCAGAAGATGATGCTGAGGGAGAAGAGCTGGAAGCATTTCTGGAGACCGTAAAGCGGGGCGATGCGTTTGATCTGCTAAGTCTGGCCAAATTGCCTCTTGTTGTTCAAGACCAAACTGACGCCTACTTTTTTAAGCTTGAGCATATCTGGCGCTTTTATCCCGAACATTTTGCCGACGCTCTGCAGGTTCAGGGAGCCTGGATAATTCCCGATGATAAACAGCTGCATCGTAAACTATTACACTGGTTTAGCGCCGAGCAGTGGGGTATGGAGGAACTGGTCGATATTGCTCGTCGCTGGCAGGCCGCAGAGCCGGATAACGAAGATGCGCACTATTACCTGTGCAAACAGCGTTTGCTCTGCGGCGAGGGGGAAAGCCTGTTAGCCGATCTTTGCGATTTCTGGCAGCGTTATCCCTCCACGCAGGCGGACGACCTGTTGCTGGGCTGGTGCCGCCAGCACCGGCCTGATTTCTTCCCGCTGGCGGTGATGGCGGTCGAAGCGCGCTGTATGGCGGATGCCGAATATGTGCCCGGTGAAAGTGCGCGCACGCGTTTACTGTGGGCCGACATTTTGCACAGCGGTAGGTTATCACCGCTGGGGCGTTCATTTGTTGACTCCCTGTTTTATAAGCGAAAAGCGATGGCGTGGGCAAATTCACGGCTGAGTACCCAGGGGGAACCCGAAACGCCGCTGTTGGATCTGTACCGGACGGCGGAGCAGGTGGTGCTGGAAGCGTTTCCCAAAGAAAAGCCCTTTTTTCGCCTGCTGATCCGGCTGGAGGAGGGGCAAGCCTGTCCGCTGGAGGCGCTGATAACGCAGGCATTGTCATCTAAAATTGCCATGAAGCCAGGCGATATTCGCGACAAAAAGGAGCTGGCGGAAGAGCTCAGGCTGGCGGCTGAGAAAAAATTGTCTTCTGAAGCGAAAACCGAAGCACCCCGTCAGGCGGAATCTGGCGGGGTGATGAAAATCATGAAGATTGTCGGTTTGATCGCGTTGATTGTCTGCGCGTTAAATCGATTCTTCCATTTTTTCTGAACAGGGGCAGTGAAAGCGCCGTTACGGCGCTTTCGGCTCGTCAATACCCAGATATTCACAGGCGCGACGGCGTACGTCATCGACACGCTGCATATCATTAGACAGCAGGGCCGCGTCGAAATCGGTAATAATCTCCCCCAGCATTTCGCGCTCATCGCCTAACGCGCGTGACCACTGCTCCTCTAACTGCGCTTTAAACGTCCGGTTAATCAGCATATCGCGGGGATAAATTTTCAGCGCCTGCAGGCGCTCGCGGCTGGCGTCGATTTGCTGCGTCGTCAGTGAGGTGGCATTATGGCTGATGATTCTGGATTCACTCTTGCCGTCTTCCAGCAGCACGTCAACTTCCAGCAGACCATTAATATCGTAGCTAAAACGAATATCAATGGCCTGAATGTGCCCGTTCGGCTTCAGCATGACGTCAAAAGAATCGATCAGGATATTATTTTTCACCTTATGGCTTTCGCCCTGGTATACCCTGACGCAAATAGAGTCCTGCTCAGGGTGCATGGTGGAGTACGTTTCCACTTTTGACACCGGAACGGTGGTATTGCGTTCAATGATGGGCGAGAAGATGCCAGGCACGCCCTGTCGGTTGACCTCTACGCCCAGCGAGTAGGGGCAGATATCCGTGAGGATCACTTCTTCAACGTCTTCATGGCGCAGGCGACAGGCGGCCTGAGTTGCGGCGCCAAGCGCCACGATGGTGCTGGGATCGTAACTTTGATAGGGCAATTTACCGAATAAGCGCACCGCGATGCGTTGCACCAGCGGCATCTGTGACGCGCCGCCGACCAGCACCAGGCTGTCAATTTGCTCCGGTTTGAGTCGGGAATCGCGCAGCGCCTGCTCAATGGGCGTGCGCAGCCGGTTGAGCAACGGTAGCCACAGGGCTTCCAGCTCATCGTCATAAAACGTGCTTTCCAGCGCGCGCTCCTGATAAAGCCAGCTCATGCGCAGCGGGGAGCCGCTGGCGCATTTTGCGGCTTCAACACAGGCATACAGCGCAGCCAGATCGCTATCCGTCAGCGCTGATTTATCGAGATTCCAGCGTTTCAGCACTTCATCAAGCAACAAATGCGTGAAATCTTCGCCGCCGAGGTAGTTATCGCCAGCGGAGGCGTGAACTTCGATAATCGGCGTAGCGTATTCCAGAACGGTCACATCAAAGGTTCCGCCCCCCAGATCGAAAACCAGCGAACGGCTATTTTGCTGCGTATGCAGGCCATAAGCCATTGCCGCCGCCGTGGGTTCATTGATCAAGCGCACGGCGTTTAACCCCGCAAGCTCAGCGGCAAGGCGTGTATGCTTACGCTGCTCATCGCTGAAATAAGCCGGAACCGAGATCACGACATCCTTGATTGGCTGCTGAAGGTAGTCTTCCGCATCTTCTTTCAGCGAGCGTAAAACCAGCGAAGATAATTCCGGCGCATTAAACGACTCTTCACCCAAATGCCAGTGAGTATTACTGCCCATTGCGCGTTTAAATAAGGCAGCGGTTTTATCTGGATGAGATGTTTTACGGGCTGCGGCAGGTTTTCCCACCAGAATTTGTTTATTTTCATCCATACTAATTATGGATGGTGTTAAATATTCACCAAATTTATTAGGTATTAATTGTGCGGCTCCGTCTTGCCAGACGGCGATTAAACTATTAGTGGTGCCGAGATCGATACCAATCGCTAACGTTGCATTATCCATTGCGTTTAATTTATCGGGAAAGAGAGTTTATAGAATAAAGAACACCACCCTCTGGCGTGGTGATCTTTATCAATGTCACGCCTGGCGAAAGTATTCATCCATAATGTTCGTCAACTCCGGGCGCTCGCCGTCATCATTGATGGCGAAATCGAGGAAAAAAGCATCGGCTTGTGGCGTGCGTTTTTGGGCCAGTAAACGAAACGCCAGCGGGTAGTGGCAAGCATAACCGGGTGCGCGAGTCAGAAAACGGACAAAATCAATCAACAAGGGGGAATGGGTATAAAACAGCGCGCGTAACAGTACGGCGGGAAATCCCTCTTCGGTGATCCCTTGCGCCATGATTTTGTTGAGGCCGGCTTCGCTCAGATCGCCTGCGGCAATAATATCTGCGCAGGCCGCAAGATCGGGATAATGCGTTGCGCAGTTAGCCAATGCGTTCGGCCAGTTGACGTGGGTATAGCGTCCGTCATGGCGAGTAAAGTAATCCTCCCAAAGGGATGGCGGTAGTTTTTCGTACTGTATTTTCAGGGGGATGCGGCGCTGAAACTGGGCTTCTTCCAGGCGCTCGCCGTCATAAAATCGCAGGTATTGCTGTCGCGTCTCGTAGCATGTCATCGCCACCGGCTGGCTGATGACCCAGGTCTTCACGGGCCGGCCTTCCAGCGCGGCGGCGGTGGCTTTATGGTGACCATCAAGCAGGACGCAAAGCCAGGTGTCATTCATATGCCAGGCCAGCGCGTGGCTCTCTGGCTTATCGCGGTAATACCCGGCGCGTTGTGGGTTAAATCGCGATGGGGGCTGGCCTGGCAGTAAAAAACAGGGTTCGCCGGACTGGTAGTGATAGTCCACGTCAGCAATCCACTGCCCTGTGGTCGCGGGATTCGGTTGTTTTTCGTTACCCACCGCCCAGAAAAAATGTCCGTTGCCATCTGTGGGATAAAGTTCGCGTTCTTCCAGCCGGTAATAGCCATCGGCAAAGAGTGAAAACAGCGGCGTCAGGGCGGTAAATGCTTCGTTCAACCCGACTCCTGGCTGATTCCACTCGGCAAGTGAGGATAAAAACTGCGCAGCGCCTTCATCATCATTGCTAAAACCGGCATAAACAAATTCTGCGCAGGTTGGGCACCAGGCTTCAGTGTAAAAACGAATCAGCGGCGAGCCATGCCAGGAGAGCGTATGAATACCGGCGTAAGAGTCGGGATCGTGGATAACGCAGGGACGAAGCAATGCTTTTCCGTTACGTACTGAAAACGTTATATGGGCTACGTCGTGCTGTAGCAGGCTGATTTCAGGTCTATTGTTACGCCAAAACATCGCTATTCATCCCTGGATTCTACTTTGCGCTTTATGCGTAGTATTGCAGCCGTTCCGCCAGCAAATCGACAAATCCCTGGCGGTCTACATCGACCATCACCGTCGCATTCGGCTTATTCCCCGTCAGGAAATAATAATCCACCACCGTCATCCCCTGGGTGTATTTCCCCTGGGTTTCCACGCCGACCCAACGCTCAACGGTGGTGAAAATCTCGGGCTTGAGCAGCCAGGCGATGGTGCACGGGTCGTGCAGCGGTGCGCCGACAAATCCCCATTTTTCGTCTTTGTGGTACTCCATAAAGAAGTCCAGCAGTTCGGCGACGATGGTGGAAATCGGGTTACCGATGGCGCGAAAGCGTTCGATATCGGCGGCGTGAATCTGTGCCTTATGAGTGACGTCCAGCCCGGCCATCACCACCGGAATGCCTGACTGGAAGACAATTTCTGCCGCTTCCGGGTCGACGTAAATATTAAATTCCGCAGCGGGCGTCCAGTTACCCAGCGCCATCGCGCCGCCCATGATCACAATGCGGGCGATTTTCGTATGCAGTTCCGGATGGCTATTCAGCAGCAGCGCTACGTTGGTCTGTGGGCCAGTGGAGACGATGGTGACTGGCTGTGAGCTCTCACGCAGTGTTTTTGCCATCAGCTCAACGGCAGTGCCGCTTTGCGGGGCGAATGACGGCTCGGGCAGCGCCGGGCCGTCGAGGCCGCTTTCGCCGTGAACGTTATCGGCGATAATCAGTTCGCGCATGAGAGGTTTCACCGCGCCGCCCGCCACCGGAATATCCGGGCGTTTGAGCAGTGTCAGCATCCGCAGCACGTTGCGCAGGGTCTTCTCCGGCGTCTGGTTACCGGCGGAAGAGGTGATCGCTTTCACTTCCAGTTCAGGGGAGGCGAGGGCGAGAACGAGGGCGATCGCGTCATCATGACCCGGATCGCAATCAATAATAATGGGCAGTGCCATTGTGGCTCCTTGTAAGCGGTACTTTGTGACAAGGTTAACGCCCGGCTGGATACGTTTCGAGAAGCGAAGAAGTAAAGCGTGAGATAGCGCGCACTCTGACGTGCGCGCCGGGAAGATTAGTGCAGGATTTTCGCAAGGAAGTCTTTTGCGCGATCGGAGCTGGGGTTAGCGAAGAACTCCTCTTTTGGCGAATCTTCGACGATTTTACCTTCATCCATAAAGATCACCCGGTTAGCCACTTTACGGGCAAAGCCCATTTCGTGCGTCACCACCATCATGGTCATCCCTTCGTTCGCCAGCTCGACCATTACGTCCAGTACCTCGTTGATCATTTCCGGATCGAGCGCGGAAGTCGGTTCATCGAATAACATGGCGATAGGGTCCATACATAGCGCACGGGCGATCGCCACGCGCTGCTGCTGACCGCCGGAAAGCTGCGCCGGGAACTTGTTGGCATGTGCAGACAGGCCAACGCGCTCCAGCAGCTTCAGGCCTTTATCGCGGGCGGCGGCCTTATCGCGTTTCAGTACTTTCACCTGCGCCAGCGTCAGGTTTTCGATGATCGACAGGTGGGGAAACAGCTCGAAGTGCTGGAATACCATGCCCACGCGGGAACGCAGTTTCGCCAGATCGGTTTTTTTGTCGTTCACAATAATGCCGTTAACGGTAATTTCGCCTTTTTGCACCGGCTCCAGACCATTGACGGTCTTAATCAGCGTGGATTTACCGGAACCCGATGGCCCGCAGACTACCACCACCTCACCTTTTTTCACTTCTGTTGAACAATCGGTCAGCACCTGAAAGTGACCATACCATTTTGAAACATTTTTCAGGGTAATCATTAAACTGTCCTTTTCTTCAAATAGCTGACCAGCAACGACGCGCTCAGGCTGATAACAAAATAAACGGCGCCGGCGAACAGAATCATTTCGACCTGAGTACCGTCACGCTCGCCGATAGTCGACGCGGTGCGGAAGAAGTCCGCCAGGCTGAGTACATAAACTAAAGAGGTGTCCTGAAATAGCACGATGCCCTGCGTAAGCAACAGCGGCACCATCGCCCGAAACGCCTGCGGCAGAATAATGAGCTTCATCGATTGCCAGTGGGTCATCCCCAACGCCAGCGCGGCGCTGGACTGCCCGCGGGAAATACTTTGAATACCGGCGCGAATAATCTCGGAATAGTAGGCCGCTTCAAACATAGAGAATGCCACCATCGCGGAGATCAGGCGGATATCGGTTTTCGGCGATAGTCCCAGCACGTTTTGCAGAAAGCCGGGTACAATCAGATAAAACCACAGCAGCACCATCACCAACGGGATGGAACGGAAAACGTTAACATACGCTTTAGCAAACCAGGCGATAGGGGTAAAGCTTGAGAGGCGCATGACGGCCAGAATGGTTCCCCAGACTATCCCCACGACAACGGCGGTGACGGTAATCTTCAGCGTGATGACCAACCCGGCCAGCAGGTAAGGCAGTGAGGGGATAATCGAACTCCAGTCAAATTCGTACATTATTTGCTCCCCACGTTGCCCGGCAGGCGGACTTTGCGTTCAACCAGGCTCATGACCAGCATGATAACGGCGTTAATCAGCACATAGGCCAGCGTAATGGCCGTGAAGGATTCCCAGGCGTGCGCCGAGTAATCCAACAGTTTGCCTGCCTGCGCCGCCATATCCACCAGGCCGATGGTTGAGGCAATGGCCGAGTTTTTCACCAGGTTCATCATCTCTGACGTCATTGGCGGTACGATAACGCGATAGGCATTCGGCAGCAGGACATAGCGATAAGCCTGCGGCAGCGTTAGCCCCATCGCCAGCGCCGCGTTCTTCTGCCCGCGAGGCAGAGACTGAATCGCGGCGCGCACCTGTTCGCAAACGCGGGCGGCGGTAAACAGTCCCAGACAGATCATTGAGGAGAGGAAAAACTGAATATTGGGATCGAGTTCCGCCTTAAACCACATGCCAAGATCTTCCGGCAACAGTTCAGGCACCACCAGGTACCAGGTGAAGAATTGCACGATCAGCGGCACATTACGGAACAGTTCTACGTACAACGTGCCCAGTCCGGAGAGGAAACGGTTGGGAACGGTACGTAAAATGCCGAAAATAGATCCTACCAGGAAAGCGATAATCCAGGCGGTAATCGAAAGGGCGACGGTGACCTGAAAACCACTCCATAGCCAGCCGAGATAGGTGGTATTGCCGAAGGGGGCTTCCTGTAAAAAAATACCCCAGTTCCAGTCTATTGACATACATCTACTCCGAAAAAAAAGGGTAGCAGCGCTACCCTCGAAGATTGTTGCCCGGCGATTTGCGGCTTCAGGCCCGATGGGGAACGACCATCAGGCTTATAGTCTGTCCGTGCTGAGCGACAATCGAGAGGACAGGAGTCCCGTCCCATTTAGTTTTAGTTAGTTAAGCGCTTTATCATTCGGTGCTTTGAACAGGGCTTTCATCTCGTCAGACAACTCGAAATTCATGTTCAGGTTTTTCGGTGGGATCGGATTTTTAAACCACTTATCAAACCACTTTTCCGCTTCGCCGGAGGTTTGCGCCTGGGCGATGGTATCGTCCATCAGCTTTTTAAACTCAGGGTCGTTTTTACGCAGCATACAGCCGTAGGCCTCCTGGGACTGCGGTTTACCGACAATCTCCCAGTTATCCGGTTTCTTGGCTTTGGCGCGCTCGCCGGCCAGCAGCGCGTCATCCATCATAAAGGCGACGGCGCGACCGCTTTCCAGGGTGCGGAACGAGTCACCGTGGTCTTTCGCGCTAATAATACGCATCCCCATCTTTTGCTCTTCGTTAAGCTTATGCAGCAGAATTTCAGAGGTCGTCCCGGAGGTGACGACGACCGCTTTGCCTTTCAGATCCGGGAAATCTTTAATATCGCCGCCTTTTTTAGTCAGCAGTCGCGTCCCGACGACGAAAATCGTATCGGAGAAGGCGGCCTGTTTCTGGCGCTCAAGGTTGTTAGTCGTTGAACCACATTCAAAATCGAAGGTTCCGTTTTGCAACAGCGGAATACGGTTTTGCGAGGTGATCGGGATCAGCTTCACCTGCAGATCGGGCTTGTTAAGTTTCTTTTTTACCGCTTCCACAATGGCGTTGGAGTAGTCCTGGGAATAGCCGACCACTTTCTGCTGGTTGTCGTAATAAGAAAAGGGCACAGAAGATTCGCGATGCCCGACGACGATCACGCCATTTTTAGCGATCTTGTCCAGGGTGCTACCAGCGGCAGGCGCGCCATCTTCTGCGTGCGCAAGGCCCGCAGACAGTCCCATGACCAGCATTGCTGTGGTTAGCTTACGTAATTGCATATCCAACTCCTTTATCATCTGCGCCGTCGACGCATTGATAGCTATTGTGATGTTGTTATTGCCTGCAACTTGCGCGTGCAGTGTTATGTGTGTTTGTTAACATTTAGTGTGGCTTGTTGTAAATATTTTGCTGCGATATTGTTTATTTTTGCGAAGTGCGCCGCACCGTTCAGAGGCAAAAATCCTACATTGCACCGTTCAGGTGCTACCGATGATCGATTTTGGTGCGACCAGGTTGCACAAGCAGCCAGAACAGGTTTGCCATGTTTAACAAAGCAATAGACGTGCCAGAATGGGGGATAAAGGAGAATTTTCAGGCCGGATAAATGAAGCGCTATCCGGCCTGGGGAGAGATTATTTCCGTCGTTGTCGCAGACTCATCACTACCGCGCCAAAAGCAAACAGCGCGGTCAGTACCCATAGCGGCCAGTTGCCGGTACGAGCATAGGGAGTTAACCCCGTGGTTGGCGTGACGTGGGTGGTCAGTACCTGGCGTGTGAACTGCGGGATCATCGCCTGGATTTCGCCCTGCGGGCCAATCACCGCCGTAATACCGTTATTAGTACTGCGCAGTAACGGACGCGCCAGCTCCAGCGAACGCATCCGCGCCATCTGGAAATGTTGCCACGGGCCAATGGACTTACCAAACCAGGCGTCGTTAGAAATCGTCAGCAGATAGTCGGTGTCCGGGCGGAAGTTATCCCGAACCTGTTCGCCAAGAATAATTTCATAACAGATTGCCGCCGTCAGCTTATAGTCGTGCGCATGTAACTGCGGCTGGATATAAGGGCCGCGGCTAAAGGAGGACATGGGCAGATCGAAGAACGGCGCCAGCGGACGCAGGATAGACTCCAGCGGAACGAACTCGCCAAAGGGTACAAGGTGATTTTTATTGTAGCGATTGGGCGAGTCATAACTGTATGGATTATCCTTGCCCAACGTAATAATCGTATTGTAGGTGTCGTATCGATTCTGTTTATTGAGACGCGCATCGACAATACCGGTGATCAGCGTGCTATTTTTTTCGCGTAACATCTCGTCCAGCGAACGAAGGAAGGGCTGCTGATTGATTTCGAGATCCGGAATCGCCGACTCAGGCCAGATAATAATCTGTGATTTGCCTAACTCTGGGCGGGTTTCGTTGAGATAAATTTTTAGCGTATTCAGTAGCTGGTTTTCGTCCCACTTCAGCGACTGCGGAATATCGCCCTGCACCAGCGATACCTGGGTCGCTTTGGCCGGTTCCAGCGTAAACCACTGGATATAACGTAGCGGAAAGGGCAAAGCAAACAGAATCACGGCGACAGCCAGCGGACGCCAGTTCCGCGTCGCCAGTGCCAGCGCTAACAGGCCGCTGACCATCATCAGCAGGAAGTTGATCGCTTCGACGCCCATTACCGGCGCCAGGCCTTTTAGCGGGCCGTCGACCTGACTATAGCCAAATTGCAGCCAGGGGAAGCCGGTCAGCACCCAGCCGCGTAAAAATTCGGTGATTTGCCATATTGCAGGCGCGGCGATAGCGACGCGCAGCCAGTTGGTTTTTGGCCACAGGCGCGACAAAATCCCGGCAAACAGTCCGGTATACAGCGAGAGATAAGCTGCAAGCAGCACCACCAGAAAAACGTTAACCGGGCCCGGCATGCCGCCAAACTGCGCGATACTGACATAAACCCAGTTAATCCCGCTACCGAAAAGTCCGAGTCCCCAGCAATAGCCGATGGCGGCAGACTGGAGCGGGCGGCGATTAAACGTTAAGGCCTGCAGCCCGATAAGCGACACTATCGCTGCGGGCCAGACGTCATACGGAGAGAAAGCCAGTGTTCCGCAGGCGCCGAATAATAACGCCAGCAGCAGGCGAATACGCTGGCGTTCAATTAACGAGGCAAATGCCATTTTTAGTCCACTATTGCTGTTATTCGTCCAGTTTTGGCTGGGGCGAGTCATCCGGGATCCTGACATGCACCTGAATAATACGACGACTATCGGCCATCGCCACTTTGAACTGGTAACCATCAATGTCAATGGTTTCGCCGCGGGCCGGTAAATGGCCGAACGCCTGCATCACCAGCCCGCCGATGGTATCGACCTCTTCATCGCTGAAGTGGGTGCCGAAAGCGTCATTGAAGTCTTCAATCGACGCCAGCGCGCGAATCGTCCAGGTATGGCGGCTAAGCTGACGGAAGTCGATATCGTCTTCTTCGTCATACTCATCTTCAATTTCACCGACAATCAGTTCGAGGATGTCTTCGATAGTCACAAGGCCGGAAACGCCGCCAAACTCATCGATAACGATGGCCATATGGTAGCGCTGGGAGCGGAATTCCTTGAGCATACGGTCAACCCGTTTGCTTTCCGGTACGACAACCGCGGGGCGTAACACTTTGTCCATGCTGAAGGCTTCGGCATCGCTGCGCATAAACGGCAGCAAATCTTTGGCCATCAGAATCCCTTCAATGTGATCTTTATCTTCGCTGATCACCGGAAAACGCGAGTGGGCGGACTCGATGATAACATCGAGACATTCGTCCAGCGTCTGGTTGCGTTTTAGGGTAATCATCTGGGAGCGCGGGATCATAATATCGCGAACGCGCTGGTCGGCGATGTCCATTACGCCTTCGAGCATATCGCGCGTATCTTCATCGATAAGCTCGTTCTGCCCGGAATCACGGATCAGCGCCAGCAACTCATCACGGTTTTTAGGTTCACCGTGGAAAAGCTGGCTGAGTAGCAGGGAAAAAAATCCCTTTTTACTGTTTACTGTGTCACTACTGTGTGAATTGTCGTCGCTCATGGCGTCGTATGGGTTCTCATGTTAGTTAATACAAAGCTCGTCATGCGTATACTCAGCTGTGACGGCATGTTTTGCCTGATGGCGCTACGCTTATCAGGCCTACAAAAGGCATGAATGTAGGCCGGATAAGGCGCAAGCGCCGCCATCCGGCAAGCTACTATTCTGCAATCTTCTCGGCAATGTACGGATCCTCATAGCCCATAGCAAGCATAATCTCCGTTTCGAGAGACTCCATTTCTTCTGCTTCGTCATCGTCGATATGATCGTAACCCAGCAAATGCAGGCTACCGTGCACGACCATGTGCGCCCAGTGCGCCTCCAGCGGCTTGCTCTGTTCTTGCGCTTCCTGCTCCACGACCTGACGGCAAATAATCAGATCGCCCAGTAGCGGCATTTCAATGCCGGGGGGCGCTTCAAACGGGAAGGAGAGAACATTAGTGGGTTTATCTTTCCCGCGGTACGTCAAATTAAGGTCGTGGCTTTCGGCCTCATCCACCAGACGGATTGTGACTTCCGCCTCTTCCTGAAACTGCGGAATAACGCCGTCCAGCCAGCGTTGAAACTGAGCTTCATCCGGCAGGCCCGCGTGGTTTTCACAGGCCAACTGTAAATCGAGGATCACCTGGTTCATTTCTGTTCCTGCTCCTGGGCTTCACGCTTACGCTCTGCCGCCAACGCCGCTTTGCGTTTTTGTTCGGCCTCTTCCCAGGCTTCATAGGCGTTCACAATGCGGGCAACGACCGGATGGCGAACCACGTCTTCGCTGTGGAAGAAGTTAAAGCTGATTTCATCAACTTCCGCCAGCACTTCAATGGCATGACGCAAGCCGGATTTGGTGTTGCGTGGCAGGTCAATCTGCGTCACGTCGCCGGTGATCACCGCTTTCGAGTTAAAGCCGATACGCGTCAGGAACATCTTCATCTGTTCGATAGTGGTGTTCTGGCTTTCATCCAGAATGATAAAGGCGTCGTTTAACGTGCGTCCGCGCATATAGGCCAGCGGTGCGACTTCAATCACATTGCGCTCAATCAGCTTCTCGACTTTTTCAAAGCCGAGCATTTCGAACAGCGCGTCATACAACGGACGCAGGTACGGGTCCACCTTCTGACTTAAATCGCCTGGCAGAAAGCCGAGTTTTTCGCCCGCTTCCACCGCCGGACGGGTCAGTAGAATACGGCGAATCTCCTGGCGCTCCAGGGCGTCTACCGCAGCGGCGACCGCAAGATACGTTTTACCGGTACCCGCTGGGCCGACGCCAAAGGTAATATCATGATCGAGAATATTGGCGATGTACTGCGCCTGGTTCGGGGTACGCGGTTTAATCACGCCGCGCTTGGTTTTGATATTAATAGCTTTGCCATAGTCAGGCACGCTTTCCGCGCTCTGTTCCAGCACCCGCGCTTCTTTGATCGCCAGATGAATTTGTTCCGGTTCGATATCCTGAGTCTGGCCGCGCATCGGTGCGGTATCGACATACAGACTTCGCAAAATATCTGTCGCCGCGGTCACGCAAATCGGACGACCGGTCAGTTTAAAGTGATTGTCACGGCGGTTGATTTCAATACCGAGACGACGTTCGAGCTGTTTAATATTGTCATCAAACGGCCCGCAAAGGCTCAACAGACGGGCGTTGTCTGCAGGCTCAAGGGTAATTTCGCGAGTGTCTATATTCAAACTGTTCCTCTTGTGTCTGTATCGCCGGACGCTGAACATTTACCGGCATCTAAGGAAATTATTCACGCCATAGGGAAAAGGCGCAAGCATTGCAATGAAGATGGGGATGAAGAGAGAAAATTGCAAGGCCCGTCGGGCGACAGGCCATGACCAGGAAGCCCGACAGGCGTAGCGCCATCGGGCATTATTGCCTTTCCTGTGCAGGATTAAGGCTGGTAGAATCCTACGCCCAGCTCATTTTCTTTACGGGTACGGGCAATGACGGACTCCGGCGTTTCGGCGACGCGCAGCCCCATTTCATCTTCGGTACGCACCACTTTTCCGCGCAGGGAGTTCGGATAGACGTCAGTAATTTCCACATCGACAAACTTACCAATCATCTCCGGCGTGCCTTCAAAGTTCACCACCCGATTGTTTTCGGTACGGCCAGACAGTTCCATAATGTTTTTACGCGACGTGCCTTCCACCAGAATGCGCTGTGTCGTGCCGAGCATACGGCGGCTCCATGCCATCGCCTGCTGATTGATACGCTCTTGCAGAATATACAGACGCTGCTTTTTCTCTTCTTCCGGTACGTCATCAACCATATCGGCAGCCGGCGTTCCCGGACGCGCAGAGAAGATAAAGCTGTAGCTCATATCAAAGTTGACGTCAGCGATAAGCTTCATGGTTTTTTCGAAATCATCGGTAGTTTCGCCAGGGAAACCGACGATAAAGTCAGAGCTTATCTGAATGTCCGGCCGCGCCGCGCGCAGTTTACGGATGATTGCTTTATATTCCAGCGCAGTGTGGGTGCGCCCCATCAGATTCAACACGCGATCGGAACCGCTCTGTACCGGCAGATGCAGGAAACTGACCAGTTCCGGCGTATCGCGGTACACCTCGATAATATCGTCGGTGAACTCAATCGGATGGCTGGTGGTAAAGCGAATACGGTCAATGCCGTCGATGGCGGCAACCAGACGCAGCAGATCGGCAAAGGTGCCGGTGGTGCCGTCGTAGTTTTCTCCGCGCCAGGCGTTAACGTTCTGGCCCAGCAGGTTGACCTCACGCACGCCCTGCGCCGCTAGCTGGGCGATTTCGAACAGGATATCGTCTGAGGGACGGCTGACTTCTTCACCGCGGGTATACGGTACCACGCAGTAAGTACAATATTTATTGCAGCCTTCCATGATAGAAACGAAAGCGGTCGGGCCTTCTGCGCGCGGTTCCGGCAAACGGTCGAACTTTTCGATTTCCGGGAAGCTGATATCGACCACCGGGCTACGGTCGCCACGCACGGAGTTAATCATCTCCGGCAGGCGGTGTAAGGTTTGCGGGCCAAAAATAATGTCGACGTAATGGGCGCGTTGACGAATGTGCTCGCCTTCCTGGGAAGCCACGCAGCCGCCGACGCCGATAATCAGATCGGGATTTTTCTCTTTTAACAGTCTCCAGCGACCTAATTGATGGAAGACTTTTTCCTGAGCCTTCTCGCGGATTGAGCAGGTATTCAACAGCAGCACATCCGCCTCTTCCGCCACGTCGGTCAGTTGATAGCCGTGGGTGGCGTCCAGCAGATCGGCCATCTTCGATGAATCGTACTCGTTCATCTGACAGCCCCAGGTTTTAATATGGAGTTTTTTAGTCATCGACTTGCTCTTGCGAAATAGTGGCTGAAAAGCAGGGCGCATAGTGTAATGCTTTGGCGCGGTTGTGACCAGTATGACTGACGTCAGCCCTAATGAGTAAAAAATCCTGTAAACTTGTCTAAAACGTAACAGGATGAATGACCATGACAAATCAACCAACGGAAATTGCCATTGTCGGCGGGGGAATGGTCGGCGGCGCGCTGGCGCTGGGTCTGGCGCAGCAAGGGTTTACGGTGATGGTAATAGAACATGCCGCGCCTGCGCCGTTTGTGGCTGACAGCCAGCCTGACGTGCGGATTTCGGCCATTAGCGCGGCATCCGTGGCGCTGCTCAAGGGACTGGGCGTTTGGGAGGCGGTGCAGGGGATGCGTAGCCATCCTTATCGGCGACTGGAGACCTGGGAGTGGGAAAACGCCCATGTGGTGTTCGACGCCGCTGAACTCAAGCTGCCGCTGTTAGGCTATATGGTAGAGAACAACGTCCTGCAACAGGCGCTGTGGCAGGCGCTGGAAGCGCACCCCGGCGTGACGCTGCGCGTTCCGGCTTCACTGGCGGCATTGCACCGCCGCCACGATGGTTATGCGCTGGAACTGGCCGACGGCGAATGGGTAACGCCGAAGTTAGTGATTGGCGCCGACGGCGCGAATTCGCAGGTTCGGCAACTGGCGGGAATTGGCATTCATGCCTGGCAATATGCGCAGTCGTGTATGCTTATCACCGTCAAATGTGAAAATGCGCCAGGCGACAGCACCTGGCAGCAGTTTACGCCAACGGGGCCGCGCGCCTTTTTGCCGCTGTTCGACGATTGGGCGTCGCTGGTGTGGTATGACGCTCCGGCACGTATTCGCCAGCTACAGAGTTTATCGATGACGCAATTACAGGTGGAAATTAATCAGCACTTTCCGGCGCGTCTGGGGGCGGTGATGCCTGTCGCGGCGGGCGCGTTTCCGCTAACCCGTCGTCACGCGTTGCAGTATGTACAACCGGGGCTGGCGCTGGTAGGCGACGCGGCGCATACCATTCATCCGCTGGCCGGGCAGGGCGTCAACCTGGGGTATCGGGATGTTGATGCGTTGATTGATGTGCTGGCGAGTGCCCGTAGCTATGGCGAGTCCTGGGCCAGCCATTCGGTGTTGAAACGCTATCAGACGCGGCGCATGGCAGATAATTTTATGATGCAAAGTGGAATGGATCTGTTTTATGCCGGGTTCAGCAATGAACTGCCGCCACTGCGTATTTTACGCAATATGGGGCTGATGGCGGCGCAGCGCGCAGGCGTGCTAAAACGTCAGGCGCTGAAATATGCGTTGGGGTTGTAACCCGTTGAATGCCTTACCCGGTTTGTAAAAACGCTCAATTGCAGGTCGGGTAAGCGTATTGACATCTTACTTTACTGCAAATAAAGCACATAAACCTAATTTTCCTTTTAAATCAAACTCATACCAAGGTGACGCCATTTCAATTGTGCATACGTTGTATTGGCAACGTACTACTTTATGTAGCATCAGTAATGTGGAACTCATTGATTTTACAAGAATCGCCAGGGTGATTAATGCGGCGATAATCCGATACCACGTCAGTGTTGCATGTTGGACATCAAACCACAGAATATAAAAAGTGATGATGTGAAGAATGACTTTGCTGGACAGGGCGCGAATATAGAATCCACGCAGCGCCGTTTTCGAGGAAAACGCGACATTAATCAGCGCGCTTTGTTTTTCTTGCACAGGGATCCCTGGCAGATACACTATCCATTCCGCACTATTCTGGCGTAGCATGACCGCCTTTTTCTGGTGCAGTATATGTAGCCTCATTGACACTGCCACGGGGTAAATCAGACCCAAAATAATCAACCAGGCGGCGCTGGCCGTGATATCAATGAAGGTGAAAGCGCAGAGCAAGACGACCATAAAAAATGTTAATGGCCGCAAAAAGAGATACCAACAAAACTGGTAATTCATTGTGAGGTTACCGAACGATCCCTGTAAGGCTTTATCATAGCGTTTTACTGATAGCAGGGCATTGAGGGGGAAACCTCTTTCGGAATTTATAAACGCAGAAAAGCAAAAAGCTCGCCGAAGCGAGCTTTTTAAAGGTGGCTGGGGTACGAGGATTCGAACCTCGGAATGCCGGAATCAGAATCCGGTGCCTTACCGCTTGGCGATACCCCAATTGTCGTACTTCTTGCGCTCATTAGCAGAGCGTCTTTAAAACTGGCTGGGGTACGAGGATTCGAACCTCGGAATGCCGGAATCAGAATCCGGTGCCTTACCGCTTGGCGATACCCCAACAAATTATTTTCGAACCGGTCGAATACCTCGACGCGTTCTGAATATGGTGGCTACGACGGGATTCGAACCTGTGACCCCATCATTATGAGTGATGTGCTCTAACCAACTGAGCTACGTAGCCAGATGATTTCTTCGATGGCTGGGGTACCTGGATTCGAACCAGGGAATGCCGGTATCAAAAACCGGTGCCTTACCGCTTGGCGATACCCCAATACCGTCGCGGTGAACCGCAAACTCGAAGAAATATGGCTGGGGTACCTGGATTCGAACCAGGGAATGCCGGTATCAAAAACCGGTGCCTTACCGCTTGGCGATACCCCATCCGTACAACGCTTATCGGTGAATGGTGCGGGAGGCGAGACTTGAACTCGCACACCTTGCGGCGCCAGAACCTAAATCTGGTGCGTCTACCAATTTCGCCACTCCCGCAAAAAAGATGGTGGCTACGACGGGATTCGAACCTGTGACCCCATCATTATGAGTGATGTGCTCTAACCAACTGAGCTACGTAGCCATCTTTTTTTCGCGTTACCTTATCGGCGTTGCGGGGCGCATTATGCGTATTGAGCCTTGAAGCGTCAACCTCTTTTTCATCGAAAAACGTCGGAAAGTGTCTGTTTGGTTAGGTTGCGAACAGCGTGGCGCAATATTCGGCAATTATTGGTTATTAATCGTTTTTCCGAAAGTAGTTTGCTATAAAAAAAGAGCCCCTAAGGGCTCTTTCGTCATCGTTAATTTACTGGTACGCCGACTGATGCACGCCGACCGCGCGGCCTGACGGGTCATCCATCGTTTTGAATGCTTCATCCCACTCAATGGCTTTGGCGGAAGAACAGGCCACGGACGGGCCGCCGGGTACGCATTCCGCCGCGCTCGGCACTGGGAACAGCTCTTCAAAAATTTCGCGGTACAGATACGCCTCTTTAGACGACGGCGTGTTGTATGGAAAGCGGAAGCGGGCGGTTTCCAGTTGTTGATCGGAAATCTGTTTCGCCGCCACTTCTTTCAGCGTATCGATCCAGCTGTAGCCTACGCCGTCAGAGAACTGCTCTTTCTGACGCCACGCGACGCTTGCTGGCAGATAAGACTCGAAGCACTCGCGCAGCACGTGTTTTTCCATCTTGCCGTTACCGCACATTTTATCCTGTGGGTTGATACGCATCGCCACGTCGAGGAATTTTTTATCCAGGAACGGTACGCGCGCTTCCACGCCCCAGGCGGACATCGCTTTGTTGGCGCGGGCGCAGTCATACATATGCAGCGCCTGTAGCTTACGGACCGTCTCTTCATGTAACTCTTTGGCGTTCGGCGCTTTATGGAAGTACAGGTAGCCGCCAAACACCTCATCGGAACCTTCGCCGGAGAGCACCATTTTGATGCCCATCGCTTTGATCTTACGCGACATCAGATACATTGGCGTTGAGGCGCGGATAGTGGTCACGTCATAGGTTTCAATGTGGTAGATAACATCACGAATGGCATCAAGGCCTTCCTGCACGGTGAAGTGAATTTCATGATGCACGGTGCCGAGGTGGTTAGCCACTTCCTGGGCCGCCTTCAGGTCAGGCGAACCTTCCAGACCGACCGCAAAAGAGTGCAACTGTGGCCACCAGGCTTCGGAGCGCTCCTGATCTTCGACGCGACGGGCGGCGAATTTTTTGGTGATTGCCGAAATAACCGACGAGTCCAGACCGCCGGAGAGCAGCACGCCATAAGGGACGTCGGACATCAGGTGGCTTTTCACGGATTCTTCCAGCGCCTGACGCAGCGCGTTTTTGTCGGTGACGTTGTCTTTTACCGCATCGTAATCGAACCAGTCGCGCTGATAGTACTGACGAATTTCGCCGTCTTTGCTCCACAGGTAGCTGCCCGCCGGAAACTCTTTAATGGTGCGGCAGACCGGGGTCAGCGCTTTCATTTCTGACGCTACGTAGAAGTTGCCGAATTCGTCATAGCCCATATAGAGCGGAATAATACCGATATGGTCACGACCAATCAGATAAGCGTCTTTTTCGCTGTCATACAGGGCGAAGGCGAACATCCCCTGTAAATCGTCAAGGAAATCCGGCCCTTTTTCCTGATATAGCGCGAGAATAACTTCGCAGTCGGAGCCTGTCTGGAACGCGTAACGATCGCCATACTCCGCGCGTAACGTTTGATGGTTATAAATTTCACCGTTCACCGCCAGCACGTGGGTTTTTCTGGCGTTATACAGGGGCTGGGCGCCGGCGTTAACATCAACAATCGACAAACGTTCATGTGCGAGAATCGCGTTATCGCAAGCGTAGATGCCGGACCAGTCCGGGCCGCGATGGCGCATCAGGCGTGACAGTTCAAGGGCTTTTTTACGCAGTTCCGCTGCATCTGTTTTGATATCGAATACGCCGAAAATAGAACACATAGCCTTCTCCGTTAATCTGTTGCGTCGTACTTTTTGTGTTTGCTTGACTAAAAAATGCCGCAAAGGCGTGGAAGGCGCAAGGGGATTACGGTCTGAAAAATGAAAAATGCAATCGTCATTGTTGATTAGTGAAAAATGATTACGTATTGCGCGGATTTATTGATGGATCTTCATTTTTATCGTGGTTTAATTGAATTATGTTTTTCCTGATGACGTTTCGCTTATCAGACCTACAATGTTGTTCGAACCGTAGGCCTGAAAGCGGCGCGTCATCAGGCAGGGGACAGGTTTAGATAACGTCGATCTCAGCGACGGAAGGGTAAATCCAGCTTGGGCGGAACGGCATACTGTCAATATCATTGATTGTTGATACGCCTGAAAGCACCAGAATGGTCTCCAGACCGGCCTGGAACCCCGCCAGAATGTCGGTGCGCAGGTTATCGCCGACAATAACGGTCTCTTCCGAGTGCGCCTGCATTTTGTTTAACGCCGCGCGGATGATCCACGGGCTGGGTTTGCCGACATAAAACGGCTTCCGGCCGGAAATTTTTTCAATGCCTGCGCACAGCGCGCCGCAGGCCGGATAAAAGCCGCGACCGTGGGTATCCGGGTTGGTGGCGATAAAGCGCGCGCCATTGGCGACGAAAAATGCTGCTTTATGCATCATGTCCCAGTTGTAGGAGCGGGTCTCTCCAACGATGACAAAATCAGGGTTCACATCGGTAATGGTAAAACCCGCTTTATAGAGCTCGTGAATGAGCGCGCCTTCGCCCACGACATACGCTTTCTTACCTTCCTGACGGCGCAGAAAATCGGCTGTCGCCATTGCTGACGTATAAAACACGCTGTCCGGCACGTTAACGCCAGCGGTAGCAAAACGGTTCGCCAGATCCTGGCCGGTTTGCGACGGGTAATTGGTCAGCAGCACCAGCGGCAGACCTTTTTCCAGAATCCCCGTCAGAAATTCCGCCGCACCGGGTACGGCTACGTTGTCGTGCATCAGCACGCCGTCGATATCGCAGATTACATTCTTGATGGTCATGAACTACCCAGGGAATTTGTGAATAATCCGATACTATAAGAGCGCATCAACTTTCCAGCAAACGTTGCAGCAATGTTCCGTTGAGCATGGCGCGTTTAACTAAGGCAAATGCGCCGATAGCAGAACGGTGATCCAGCGTGGAGCGTACCACCGGCAAATTTTTGCGAAATGCCTTTAACGCCTGAGTATTGATACAGCTTTCGATAGCGGGCAACAGGACTTTATCGGCTTCAATGATCTCGCCGGCAATGACGATTTTTTGCGGATTAAACAGGTTGATAGCAATGGCGATCGTTTTGCCCAAATGGCGACCAACATGCTCAATGACTTCCGAGGCCAGGCTGTCACCCCGGTTTGCCGCCTTACAGATGGTTTTAATCGTGCAGTCGTCAAGCGGAACACGGCTTTGATACCCTTGTTTAAGCAAATTCAGCACCCGTTGTTCAATCGCCGCATTGGCGGCAATGGTTTCCAGACAGCCGAAATTACCGCAGTGGCAGCGCTCGCCCAACGGCTCCACCTGAATATGCCCAATTTCGCCGACGTTGCCGTTACGGCCAATGAAGATGCGTCCGTTGGAGATAATCCCGGCGCCTGTACCACGATGAACGCGCACCAGAATCGAGTCCTCGCAATCCTGACTGGCGCCGAAGTAGTGTTCCGCCAGCGCCAGGCTACGGATATCGTGTCCCACGAAACAGGTAACGTGAAACCGTTTTTCCAGCGCTTCGACCAGTCCCCAGTTTTCAACCTGAATGTGCGGCATGTAACGAATCACGCCGCTTTCCGGATCGACAAGCCCTGGCAGGATCACCGAGATAGCGATCAATTCACGAATTTTACGCTGACAGCTATCAATAAAGACGGCGATGGTGTTGAGCAGCGCATGTTCCAGCGTCTCCTGGGTGCGCTCCGGTAGCGGATAATGCTCCTCAGCGACCACTTTACTGCTCAGATCGTAGAGCGTTAAAGTGGTGTCATGACGGCCCAGGCGAACGCCAATGGCATGGAAGTTACGGGTTTCCGTGACGATAGAGATAGCGCGGCGGCCTCCGGTAGAGGCCTGCTGATCGACTTCTTTGATCAGCCCGCGTTCAATGAGTTGACGCGTAATTTTCGTTACGCTGGCGGGAGCAAGCTGGCTTTGCTCGGCAATTTGTATGCGCGAGATAGGACCATGCTGGTCAATCAGGCGGTAAACGGCCGCGCTGTTAAGCTGTTTTACGAGATCAACGTTACCTATCTGAGCTTGTCCGCCTGGTGTCATATTCTCACTTACTCAAGTCAACGACCTCGTCACCATTAACGATGGTCTTGATAATTTTAAAATCGTGGGTGAACGCGGTCAGGTTGGCGACTTTACCCGGCGCAATGCTACCGAGATGTTTATCAACGCCGATAGCGCGTGCCGGATAGAGCGTTGCCATGCGCAGCACTTCATCCAGCGCGATGCCGCAATGCGCGACCAGGTTACGTACGCCTTCAATCATGGTTAAGGACGAACCGCTCAACGTACCGTTTTCATCCACACACAGTCCATTGCGGTAGTATATTGTTTTACCTGCGAAAATGAACTGCTCAATATTGGCCCCCGCCGGTGCGGTGGCGTCTGTCACCAGACAAAGTTTGTCGCCTTTCAGGCGTTTGGCATTGCGAATGTTGGCGTAGTCGACATGCAGACCATCGGCGATAACGCCGCAATAAATATCCGCTTCGTCCAGAACGGCGCCAGCAAGGCCCGGCTCACGCCCTGTAATGTACGGCATCGCGTTAAACAGGTGAGTCGCAAAGGTAATCCCGGCGCGGAAGCCCGCTTTTGCCTCTTTTAACGTCGCGTTGGAGTGGCCTGCGGAAACCACAATGCCCGCATTCGCCAGTTTAGCGATTACGTCAGCAGGCACCATTTCCGGCGCGAGTGTAACTTTGGTGATGACGTCGGCATTATCGCACAAGAAATCAACCAGCGCAGCGTCTGGTTTACGCACGAAATCAGGATTATGGGTGCCTTTTTTTACCAAATTAAGCCAGGGGCCTTCCAGGTGGAGACCCAGCGCCTGGTGCGGATGTTTTTCCAGGTATTCGCGCATGACGCGAATGCCCTGTTTCATCAATTCGTCGCTGGTAGTGATAAGCGTTGGCAGAAAGTTAGTACAGCCCGATTTTTCATTGGCTTTCTGCATAATTTCCAGCGTTTCAACGCTGACGGCTTCTGCGGTATCGTTAAACTGCACGCCGCCGCAGCCGTTTAGCTGCACATCAATAAAACCGGGGGAGAGAATGGCCCCATTCAATGAGCGTTGTTCTATTCCCGGCGGCAGTTCAGCCATCGGACAAACGCGGTCAATCAGGCCATTAGCGACAACAAGCGCATGGTCATCAAGAATTTCGTGACCGGTAAAGATCCGGCCCTGGGTTAAAGCATACATTCCGACCCCCGATATCAAAAATTTACCGCCCCGCATTGACTGGCGGGGCGGAGACAACATTACAGACCTTTAATATTCTCTGCTTCTAATTCATTGAAATATTTCAATGTTTTAACTTTAAGTTCCATTGTGGAAGGCTCATCGCATACCACAACCGCTTTCGGATGGAGTTGCAGGCAGCTAATGGTCCACATGTGGTTAACGTTGCCTTCAACCGCCGCCTGCAGCGCCTGGGCTTTCTGATGGCCCAGCACCAGAATCATCACTTCTTCCGCATCCAGCAGCGTGCCTACGCCTACCGTCAGCGCGTATTTCGGCACCTGGTTTACGTCGCCGTCAAAGAAGCGGGAGTTCGCTACGCGAGTATCATGGGTTAACGTTTTGATACGGGTACGGGAAGCCAGGGAAGAAGCCGGTTCGTTAAAGGCGATGTGACCGTCGTTGCCGACGCCGCCCATAAACAGATGGATTTTACCGTAAGAACGAATTTTTTCTTCATATTGACGGCATTCTGCATCGATATCCGGTGCGTTACCGTTGAGAAGATTGATGTTTTCTGCTGGAATATCAACGTGATCGAAAAAGTTACGATGCATAAAGCTGTGGTAGCTTTCCGGGTGCTCTTTCGGCAGGCCAACATATTCGTCCATATTAAAGGTGACCACATGCTTAAAGCTGACCTCGCCCGCTTTGTGCATCTCAACCAGCGCTTTGTACGCCGTTAGCGGCGTGCCGCCGGTAGGCAGTCCAAGGACAAACGGACGATCGGCGGTCGGTTTGAACGCATTAATACGGTTAACGATATGGCGAGCGGCCCATTTGCCAACCTGTTCTGCGGTACTCAGGGGGATCAGTCTCATTCTTCACCTCAATAATCAATGTCAAAATTTGGCGGATCGTATTAAGCGTAACCTGGATATCCAGGGTTCGTGTTCAATCCGTCCTGATTTTTTGAATCATAAAATAAGTTTTCCGTGTTAGCCAGTGGATGGTAGGGGTGATTACGATATTTAGTGATTATAATCACAAAAAACACCCGTTTAATTTGCGAGGCGAATTAATTTTCCACACACTCTGCAGAAGATGATCTCACCGTTCGATTACAGAACATCACGTTTTTAACGTTTGCAGCACAATAAAAAACGGCTTCAAAGAAGCCATATCGGCGTCTCGTAGGGGGAATAAGATGAATATTTTAGGTTTTTTCCAGCGGCTGGGTAGGGCGTTGCAGCTCCCTATCGCCGTGTTGCCGGTGGCAGCGTTGTTGCTGCGATTCGGCCAACCAGATTTGCTGAATATGCCGTTTATCGCGCAAGCGGGCGGGTCTATTTTCGATAACCTGGCGCTGGTTTTCGCTATCGGCGTGGCCTCCAGTTGGTCTAAAGATAGCGCGGGCGCGGCAGCGCTGGCGGGAGCCGTGGGCTACTTCGTCATGACCAAAGCGATGGTGACGATTAACCCGGAAATCAACATGGGCGTGCTGGCGGGGATTATTACCGGTCTGGTTGGCGGCGCGGTTTATAATCGCTGGTCTGGTATCAAACTGCCTGATTTTCTCAGTTTCTTCGGTGGAAAACGTTTTGTACCGATCGCAACAGGCTTTTTCTGTCTGGTGCTGGCCGCTATTTTCGGTTACGTCTGGCCGCCGGTACAGCATGGCATCCATGCGGGCGGTGAATGGATCGTTTCCGCAGGCGCGCTGGGTTCCGGTATCTTTGGCTTCATCAACCGTCTGCTGATCCCAACCGGTCTGCATCAGGTACTGAACACCATCGCCTGGTTCCAGATTGGCGAATTCACCAATGCCGCAGGCACTGTATTCCACGGCGACATCAACCGCTTCTATGCTGGCGACGGCACGGCGGGGATGTTTATGTCCGGCTTCTTCCCGATCATGATGTTTGGTCTGCCGGGCGCCGCTCTGGCGATGTATTTCGCCGCGCCGAAAGAACGTCGTCCGATGGTGGGCGGTATGCTGCTGTCTGTCGCGATCACCGCGTTTCTGACCGGCGTAACCGAGCCGCTGGAATTCCTGTTTATGTTCCTGGCGCCGCTGCTGTACCTCCTGCACGCCATTTTGACCGGTATCAGCCTGTTTGTCGCGACGTTGCTGGGTATCCATGCGGGCTTCTCTTTCTCGGCAGGCGCGATCGACTATGTTCTGATGTATAACCTGCCAGCGGCCAGCAATAACGTCTGGATGTTGCTGGTGATGGGCGTTGTATTCTTTATCATCTACTTCCTGCTGTTCAGCGCGGTTATTCGTATGTTTAACCTGAAAACGCCGGGCCGCGAAGATAAAGTTGATGAGATGGTAACGGAAGAAGCCAACAGCAACACCGAAGAAGGGTTAACGCAACTGGCGACCAGCTATATTGCTGCGGTTGGCGGTACGGACAACCTGAAAGCGATCGATGCGTGTATTACCCGTCTGCGCCTGACCGTGAATGACTCTGCTCGCGTCAACGATGCGGCCTGCAAACGCCTCGGCGCTTCCGGGGTGGTTAAACTGAACAAACAGACCATTCAGGTTATTGTCGGCGCGAAAGCGGAATCGATTGGCGATGAAATGAAGAAAGTGGTGGCGCGGGGACCGGTCGCGGCAGCGTCTGCTGATGCGGCTCACGTTGCGACACCTGCTCCGGCGGCCAAACCCCAGGCGGTGCCGAATGCGGTGACTATCGCTGAACTGGTCTCTCCGATTACCGGTGAGGTAGTGGCGCTGGATCAGGTACCGGATGAAGCTTTCGCCAGCAAAGCGGTCGGCGACGGCGTGGCGGTGAAACCCACCGATAAAACCGTGGTTTCTCCGGCGGCGGGTACTATCGTGAAAATCTTCAACACTAACCACGCGTTCTGTCTGGAAACCGAAAAAGGCGCGGAGATCGTTGTCCATATGGGTATCGATACCGTCGCGCTGAACGGTCAGGGCTTCAAGCGTCTGGTAGAAGAGGGTGCGGAAGTCACGGCGGGTCAGCCGGTGCTGGAACTGGATCTGGATTTCCTGAATGCCAATGCGCGCTCCATGATAAGCCCGGTTGTTTGCAGCAACAGCGATGACTTCAGCGCTCTGGTCATCAAAGCGGATGGTCACGTGGTAGCGGGTAAAACGCCGCTGTACGAGATCAAGAGCAAATAATCGCTTCCTGGCCGGATAAGGCGTAAGACGCCATCCGGCGATATCACAGAAAACATAAGCGGCAGAGGGAAACCTTCGCCGCTTTTTTTTACCGCAATTAGCCCCAATATTTTCTGCAAAGCCACTTTTTAAGTAACTAAAGGTTGTCAGTCTGTCCGGCTTATAAGATCATATGCCGTTATACGTTGTTTACGCTTTGAGGAATCCACGATGAGTGAGGCTGAAGCCCGCCCGACTAACTTTATTCGTCAGATTATTGATGAAGATCTGGCGAGTGGTAAACATACCACTGTCCATACCCGTTTTCCGCCGGAGCCGAATGGCTATCTGCACATCGGCCACGCGAAATCTATCTGCCTGAACTTTGGCATTGCGCAAGATTATCAGGGCCAGTGCAACCTGCGTTTCGATGACACCAACCCGGTAAAAGAAGATATCGAGTACGTTGATTCGATCAAAAACGACGTCGAGTGGTTAGGCTTTCACTGGTCTGGCGATATTCGCTACTCCTCCGATTACTTTGACCAACTGCACGCCTATGCGGTCGAGCTGATCAATAAAGGCCTGGCCTACGTTGATGAGCTGACGCCGGAGCAGATCCGCGAATACCGCGGTACGCTGACCGCGCCGGGTAAAAACAGCCCGTTCCGCGATCGCAGCGTCGAAGAGAACCTCGCGCTATTTGAAAAAATGCGTACCGGCGGTTTTGAAGAGGGTAAAGCCTGTCTGCGCGCTAAAATCGACATGGCGTCGCCGTTTATCGTGATGCGCGATCCGGTGCTGTATCGCATTAAATTCGCCGAGCATCATCAGACCGGCAACAAGTGGTGCATCTATCCGATGTACGACTTTACTCACTGCATCAGCGATGCGCTGGAAGGCATTACTCATTCTCTGTGTACGCTGGAGTTCCAGGATAACCGTCGTCTGTACGACTGGGTGCTGGACAACATCACCATTCCGGTTCACCCGCGCCAGTACGAATTCTCGCGGCTGAATCTGGAATACACCGTGATGTCCAAGCGTAAGCTGAACCTGCTGGTGACCGACAAACACGTCGAAGGCTGGGACGATCCGCGTATGCCGACTATTTCCGGTCTGCGCCGTCGCGGCTATACCGCGGCCTCCATTCGGGAGTTCTGCAAACGCATCGGCGTCACCAAGCAGGACAACACCATTGAGATGGCGTCGCTGGAATCCTGCATTCGCGAAGATCTGAACGAAAACGCGCCGCGCGCAATGGCGGTAATCGATCCGGTAAAACTGGTTATCGAAAACTACCCGCAGGGTGAGAGCGAAATGGTTACCATGCCTAACCATCCGAATAAACCGGAGATGGGCAGCCGTGAAGTGCCGTTTAGCGGTGAGATCTGGATCGATCGCGCAGATTTCCGCGAAGAAGCGAACAAGCAGTACAAGCGTCTGGTGATGGGCAAAGAAGTGCGTCTGCGTAATGCCTACGTCATTAAAGCGGAGCGCGTAGAGAAGGATGCCGAAGGGAATATCACCACCATCTTCTGTACCTATGATGCCGATACGCTGAGTAAAGATCCGGCTGACGGGCGTAAAGTGAAAGGCGTAATCCACTGGGTTAGCGCAGCACATGCGTTGCCGATTGAAATTCGTCTCTACGACCGTCTGTTTAGCGTGCCGAATCCAGGCGCCGCGGAGGACTTCCTGTCCGTTATCAACCCCGAATCATTAGTGATTAAGCAGGGGTATGGCGAGCCGTCGCTGAAAGCGGCGGTAGCAGGAAAAGCTTTCCAGTTTGAACGTGAAGGCTACTTCTGCCTCGACAGCCGCTATGCAACGGCCGATAAGCTGGTCTTTAACCGCACCGTGGGCCTGCGTGATACCTGGGCGAAAGCGGGCGAGTAAGCACTGCGCCTACAGGCGAATGCTGTAAAAATACCTTATCAACGCCGCGTTTTGCGGCGTTTTTTCTCTGCATTTCCAAGTCGATTCTCTTTTTTGCGAGGCGAATTAATTATTCTCTGAAAATTATTGATCTGATAAATGATTATTAATCTAAATGTTATAAGCGTCAGGTCAACAGGAGACAATTATTTTCATACCTATGGAAAACAAGTCAATTTTCTTTCTGGCGGTCTGCTTCCCCCACCAGCAGTCGAATGTAACAGAAAGCAATTAAATATGTGCGGTTGCTCATATTATTACATACTGGTTACAGAAAGAGATTGATAATTCGCATCGCGAAAAATAGTCTATTTAACGTAGTAAATGAGATTTCTCAGCGCTACTTTTTATTTTTATTTTTTCGCTGTTCGCTTTTGTCGGCAGCAATTTATACGTCAAAGAGGATTAACTTATGCGTACGTTTAGTGGCAAACGTAGTACGCTGGCTCTGGCTATCGCCGGTATCACAGCAATGTCGGGGTGGATCGTTGTTCCGCAGGCGCAAGCCTCCGGCTTTTTCGACGACTCCACGTTAACGGGCGGCATCTATTATTGGCAGCGTGAACGCGATCGCAAAGATGTGACCGACGGCGACAAATATAAAACTAACCTTTCTCATGCGACCTGGAACGCTAACCTGGATTTTCAGTCTGGTTACGCTGCGGATATGTTCGGTCTGGATATCGCGGCGTTTACCGCGATTGAAATGGCAGAAAACGGCGACAGCGGTCATCCAAACGAAATTGCCTTCTCGAAAAAGAATAAAGGCTACGACGAAGACTATTCCGGCGATAAGAGCGGTATCAGTCTTTATAAAGCCGCAGCGAAATTTAAATATGGCCCGGTCTGGGCGCGCGCCGGTTATATTCAGCCTACCGGTCAGACGCTGTTAGCGCCGCACTGGAGTTTTATGCCGGGTACCTATCAGGGTGCGGAAGCTGGCGCCAGTTTTGACTATGGCGATGCGGGCGCGTTAAGTTTTTCCTACATGTGGACTAACGAATATAAAGCGCCGTGGCATACCGAAATGGATAAGTTTTATCAGGCGGATAAAAAAACCAATGTGGACTACCTCCACTCCATCGGCGCGAAGTACGACTTCAAAAATGATCTGGTGCTGGAAGCGGCGTTTGGTCAGTCCGAAGGCTATGTCGATCAATATTTCGCGAAGGCCAGCTATAAATTTGATTTAGGCGGCAATCCGTTCACCACCAGTTACCAGTTCTACGGCGCGCGCGACAAAGTAGACGATCGCAGCGTGAATGATATTTACGACGGTACGGCCTGGCTGCAGGCGTTGACCTTCGGCTACAAAGTCGCGGAAGTGGTTGACCTGCGTCTGGAAGGTACCTGGGTGAAAGCGGACGGTCAGCAGGGCTATTTTCTGCAACGTATGACGCCAACCTACGCCTCTTCAAACGGTCGTCTGGATATCTGGTGGGATAACCGCTCCGACTTTAACGCTAACGGTGAAAAGGCGGTTTTCTTCGGCGCGATGTATGACCTGAAAAACTGGAATCTGCCGGGCTGGGCTGTGGGCGCGTCTTACGTTTACGCCTGGGATGCTAAACCGGCAACCTGGCAAAGTAACCCGGATGCTTACTACGACAAAAACCGCACTATCGAAGAGTCCTCATACAGTCTGGATGCGGTCTATACCCTGCAGGAGGGGCGTGCCAAAGGCACCATGTTCAAACTGCACTTCACCGAATATGACAACCACTCCAATATTCCAAGCTGGGGCGGTGGTTACGGCAACATCTTCCAGGATGAACGTGACGTGAAATTTATCGTTATTGCGCCATTCACTATTTTCTGATGTCAGATGCGGCAGGCTGCCGGTCTGCCGCGCTGTTGAGGAACGACCTATGAAAAAAATTTTACTCATCGCCAGCATGACCGCCGGTTTGACGGCCTGCGCGTCATCACCCGCGCCGGAAGAAGATAGTCGGCTGAAAGAGGCGTACAGCGCCTGTATCAATACCGCACAGGGCTCGCCTGAGAAGATAGAGGCCTGCCAAAGTGTACTGAATGTCCTTAAAAAAGAGCGCAAACATCAGCAATTTGCTAACGAAGAAAGCGTGCGGGTACTGGACTATCAGCAGTGCATTCAGGCGACGCGCACGGGTAACGATCAGGCGGTCAAGGCTGACTGCGATAAGGTCTGGCAGGAAATTCGCAGTCATAATAACGTGCAATAAAACCCTGCCTTGCCACCCACGGGCGAATGTTTTCCGCCCGTGGTTTTTTCAGGCTTTATTTTCTGCCGCGATATAGCCGCGACTCAGACGTACAAACAGCATCGCCGTCGCGGCAAGTCCACATAACGCTGCGCACATCAGCCACCAGCCGGGCGAGCTTTTATCGCCGGTTAACTTTACCAGCGCGGTAGAGATGGCCGGCGTCAGGCCGCCAAAAATCGCCGTCGCCAGGCTAAAGGCCAGCGAGAAACCAACGGTACGCACATAGACTGGCATCACTTCGGTTAACGCCGCGACCATTGCGCCGTTATACATGCCAAAAAAGAAAGAGAACCACAGCAGTACCATCGTCATGCGGGTAAAGTCGGGCGCGGCGGTCAGCCACTGCATGACGGGCCAGGTGGTGATCAGCGCCAGCAACGTAATGCCCATTAACACGGCGCGACGGCCAATCCGGTCGGAAATCGCGCCGCCAATGGGTAACCAGATAAAATTGGATACCCCCACCAACATGGTGACGATCAAACTGTCCCGCGCGCTGAGATTAAGCACGGTTCTGCCATAGGTCGGCGTATAAACGGTGATAAAATAAAATGTTGTGGTGGTCATCGCCACCAGCAGCGTTCCGGCTGTAATAATGCGCCAGTTTTTGGCGATAGTTGCAAAAATTTCCCTGGTGTCGGGGCGATGCTTGCGTTGTAAAAACGCTTCTGTTTCTTGTAATGAACGACGTAAAACAAAAATCAGCGGAATGATCATACAGCCGATAAAGAACGGAATTCGCCAGCCCCACTCCGATATCGCGTCGTGTCCCAGCGTGATATTCAGGCTATAACCAATCAACGCGGCGACAACGATCGCAACCTGCTGACTGGCGGATTGCCAGCTGGTATAAAACCCTTTATTGCCTGGCGTTGCGATTTCGGACAGATAGACTGAGACGCCGCCTAACTCAACGCCCGCAGAAAATCCTTGTAATAACCGGCCCAACAGCACCAACGCAGGCGCTGCCAGGCCGATCGTTTGGTAGCCGGGGACGAGGGCGATGAGCAACGTACCGCAGCCCATAATCGCCAGCGTCACCATCAGCCCTTTACGGCGTCCGATTCTGTCAATATAGGCGCCAAGCACAATCGCGCCGACGGGGCGCATTAAAAAACCGGAGCCAAAGACGGCAAAGGTCAACATTAATGAGGCAAATTCGCTTTCCGCCGGAAAAAACGTTCTGGCGATATAGGTGGCGTAAAATCCGAACAAGAAAAAATCAAACTGTTCAAGAAAATTGCCGCTTGTCACGCGCAGTATTGCGCCGAACGTGCCGGCGCGCGATGTTGCAGGTGTGTGTTGTGCCATAGGGTTTGCTCTCCACTGTCTTTATTGTTTTATGGGTAAGATGTTGCGGGTCAGTTGCCTGTATCCCCCGCATGTTTTCCGCGTCGCTTCTCAACTGCCCATTTGAGTAAGGCCGCGCAGCGGAAAAATCCGTGGGCGAATTTTCCGTAGGGAAGGGTAAGAAAGAGCGCCATCACCACGCCTAAATGGAGCGCCAGCAGTATGCCCATTCCGCTGGTGTCTCTGCCTGCCAGCAGCGCCAGCCCGGTAAGGCTGGTTAAGAACAGCAGCAGAATAAAGCCGCGATCCATGGGTTTCTGGCGCGCATCGCCATGTAACGGCGACCGCCGCAGATTGAGCCACAGTAGCCCGGCCGGGCCGATAAGCAGACCGATACCGCCCAGCGTGCCGAGCATGACCGGCAGGCTAAAGAACGGGTAGGGCGCTTCCCAACCGGCGACGTAGTGATAGCCCGTCGCCACGACCGTGGCGGCAAAACAGAGCATAAAACCGTAGAAGGTAAAGTGATGAAAGCGACGGCGCAGCAGCGTGAATGCATCGTCCGCTTCGTTACAGCCTTTGCCGTGACCGCCGTCGAGATATTTCAGCGTTAACGCATTGTGCGACGCTTCGGCAATCTCCACCGAACGCGGTACGCCCGGCGAGATCTCACGCCAGAAGCGAATTACGCCCGCCATAAGCAAACCGATTGCCAGCACAAAAACTGAGCCAAACATCCATGCCAGCAGGCTATGCGGAAAAATTTGATAGAAGTCACCGGCCAGCGGCGGATGAATCAGCGACCCTTTCAGCGCCATCGCCAGTAATAAAAAGAGCGTCAGACCGACTATCAGCGCCAGCGCGACGGTGATCCCCGCCCGGCGGTATAACGCGCCAAAAGCAGCGGGCTGGGCATACTGTTGATATGTCTCCAGGCGGGCTTGCGCCATCGCTTTCGGCACGTTAATGGCAAATTCATGGGGCGGCGCGTACTGGCACGCGTGCAGGCAGGCGCCGCAGTTATGACATAAATTCGCCAGATAATGAATATCGGCTTTACCGAATTCGAGTCGCTGGGTCATCGCCGGAAATACCGCGCAAAAACCTTCGCAGTAGCGACACGCGTTACATACTTGCATGACGCGTTCGACCTCGGCTTCCGGTTCGGTAAGCACGGTGGCCTCAATGATTAATTTTTCAAGCTGTTTCATGCTGCGCCTCCTTGTGCGCCGCGCGGGCGGCTTCTATTCCCGCAATGCGGCCAAAGGTTGTGCCGATAGACATGCCTACGCCTGCGGTATACCCCTTGCCCAGAACATTTCCTGCCATCATCTCGCCGGCAACAAACAGGTTGCGGCTTGGATGACCGGCAAAATGCACCGCGGCACGTTCATTGACTTTCAGGCCCAGGTAGGTAAACGTGATGCCGGGTCGCAGCGCATAACCGTAGTAGGGCGGCGCATCAAGCGGGCGCGCCCAGTGGGTTTTCGCCGGCGTCAGGTTTTTAGTAGCGCAGTCATCAAGCAAGGTATGATCAAAATGACCGGGTTGGCAGGCCTGGTTATACTGCGTGACGGTATGGGTAAATTTTTCCGCGTCCAGCCCCAACTGGCAGGCCAGTTCAGCCAGCGTATTGGCCTGCGCGCCAGGAAAAACCGGCGGCATAAAGTGGCCGATGGCTTTGCTGTCAATAATCGAATAGCCAATTTGTCCTGGCTGTTGAGCCACCAGCCGCCCCCAAATGGCGTAACGCTTCGGCCAGAAATCTTCGCCTTCATCATAAAAACGTTCGGCGTCGCGATTCACGACAATACCCAGCGATACGCAATCCACGCGAGTACAAATACCTCCGTCGTACAGCGGCGCCCTGGCATCAATCGCTACGCAGTGCGACTGGGACGGATCGCCAATGATATCCGCGCCGGCATCCATCATAAATTTGAGTAATACGCCCTGGTTAAAACGCGTGCCGCGAATCAGAAAATTATCCGCGGGCCATTCGCCGCGGGCGTTTTCTCCCCAGGCTTCCCGCAGCCATTCACGGTTTGATTCGAAACCGCCAGCCGCTAATACGCAGGCTTTGGCGGTAATACGTTCGCTACCCGCCAGCGCTGCCACGAATTCGCCGTCATGAAGTTCAAGCGCGTGAACCGGCGTGTTATAGCGAATCTGTACGCCCAGCCGTTCGGCGCTACGGTAATAGGCATTGACGAGCGCTTTCCCGCCGCCCATAAAAAACGCATTGGTGCGCGCAACGTGGAGCGCACCAGATAGTGGCGGTTGAAAGTTAACGCCATGTTTGCGCATCCAGTCGCGGCATTGCGAAGAGGTGCGAATGACCAGCCGCGCCAGCGCCTCGTTGGTGTTGCCGTCGGTGACTCGCCACAGATCCTGCCAGAATTCCTCTTCAGGATAGCTTTCTACCAGCACATCCTGCGGCGCATCATGCATACAGCGCAGGTTTCGTGTATGCTGAGAATTTCCGCCGCGCCATTCCCGCGGGGCAGCCTCCAGCAGCAGAACCGATGCGCCCGCTTCCCGTGCGGTCAGGGCGGCGCATAATGCGGCATTGCCTCCGCCTATCACCAGTACATCAACCATCTTATACTCCCGTACCATTTAACTATTTGTTAAATTTGTAATTGGAATGTATACGGATAAATAAGCGGCGCGCTATCAGGTAGCGCTAAACAGGGGTTTAGTAAGCGTAAAGGGTTGCGCCTGGCCATTCACCGGCGTCGACTAACTGACGCATAATTTTGGTAAGGACTACTCTGGCGGCAAGGCCGGCGGGCGTCAGTTCATCATCCGACAGGCTGACTAAAAAATTGGGGCGGCTGAGTACCGGATTATGGACGCCGATCACGCGTAGCGCGTCGTTATCCAGATGAGAAATCGCCGCGCCGGGCTGCAACGTGGCGCCAAGACCGTCGCGCACGGCGCGCATCAACAACGCCAGGCCGTCAATTTCCGCGACGATTTCAACGTTAAGCGCATGTTCCTGGCAGACAGCGTCCAGCCTGCCGCGCAGCCCGTGTCCCTGGCTTGGCATAATGAGCGGAATGCCTGCCAGTTGTTCAGGTGTGATCGGGTTATCAGGAAGCGCCGCCAGCAGGGCATGGGAGCCAATCAGAAAAAGCTGTTCTTCAAGGATCGGTCTGGCGCTCCAGCGCAGGATTTTATCTTTTTGAAAGACAACGGCTAAATCAATCTGGCGGGTATTGATCATTCTTTCCAGATTACCGGACAAGCTTTCCACCACATGCAGTCGGACATCGGCATAGTTTTCCTGCATGGCATGGATAAACGGTATACCCAGTATGGAGGCGGTACTGGGGGCCATTCCTACGCTCACATGACCGGAAAGGCGCGCTTCTCTGGCGGCGAGAATCGCGTCGTCGGCATGACGCAGGGCGAGTTGCGCCTGTGAATAAAAGGCCAGCCCGGCGTTGGTTGGCGTTACGCCGCGCGAGGTGCGCTGCAGCAGACGGATAGCAAGCTCGTTTTCCAGACGGGACATCTGTTGACTTAATGCTGAAACGCCAATATCAAGATCCTGTGCGGCGCTGCCCATACTGCCGGTTTCAATAATACGCACGAAATAGCGTAACTGGCGAAGCTCCATTCCTGCTCTCCTGAGATGCGATAGCGTTTTTTACATTAAATCAACATCAAGCGGCAGGAAAGAGGAGGATATAAAAAAGCCAACCGGGCGGTTGGCTCTTCGAAAGATTTACACTTATTTAGTCGCGTCATCGTGCGCGTGCTCGTCTTCGCGGCAGTCGCCTTCAGCGCAGTGGCCGTAAAGATAGAGGCTGTGATTAGTTAAACGAATACCGTGTTTCGCCGCAATTTCACGCTGGCGCGCTTCAATAGAGTCATCACTAAATTCAATCACTTTTCCGCAGTCAAGGCAGATAAGATGGTCGTGATGATGCTGTTGCGTCAGTTCAAAAACGGATTTACCGCCTTCAAAATTATGGCGGGTCACGATACCGGCATCGTCAAACTGGTTCAGCACACGGTATACGGTTGCCAGACCGATTTCTTCACCCATGTCGATCAGGCGTTTGTATAAATCTTCCGCACTGACGTGATGGTTATCTGGTTCCTGAAGAACTTCCAGAATTTTTAAACGAGGAAGCGTTACTTTCAGGCCAGCCTTCTTTAATGCGGTATTGTTGTCAGTCATGCGGAATCTGTCCTGTTGCTAAACGATTCACTTCATTAGAGAAGTGACAGAAATTGCACTCAAGATAATGCGTATCATTATAGGACTGCCATGCCGAAATGAAAACCGCAAGTCTCTCGCAGATATTAATAAAACTGTGGTTTTGCCTGCAAATTCTGGCGCCACCTGATTACACCCGGACATTGTACAGGGATGGGTGCGAAAGTTACAAATTTGTAGCAATTATTTTGATTGGTCTTGTCTATTGATGCGGCGCAGATATAACGCTGCGCCGCATAAGATTAGGCGTTGAGGATGTCGTCGAGGTGCAATTCAGCCGAAACTTGCTTAACCCATTTTTCAACACGCTCGGCGGTCAGTTCAGGCTGACGGTCTTCGTCAATCGCCAGACCGACAAAATGATCGTCGTCAGCCAGACCTTTAGAGGCTTCAAAATGATAGCCTGCAGTTGGCCAGTGACCCACAATCGTGGCGCCGCGCGGCTCAATAATGTCGCGAATCGTGCCCAGCGCATCACAGAAGTATTCCGCGTAGTCTTCCTGATCGCCACAGCCAAACAGCGCCACCAGCTTACCGTTAAAGTCAATCTCTTCGAGAGTCGGGAAGAAGTCATCCCAGTCACATTGCGCTTCGCCATAGTACCAGGTTGGGATGCCCAGCAGCAGAATGTCATACCCTTCCAGGTCTTCTTTACTGCTTTTTGCAATGTCATGCACATCGGCAACGTCTTTACCAAGCTGTTTTTGAATCATTTTTGCGATATTTTCGGTATTACCGGTGTCGCTGCCGAAAAAGATGCCAGTGATTGCCATGAGTAAAATAACCTCTTGAAACTTATTGAAATGGTGGTGGCGAATTGCCCACGGATAAGGGCAATCATAGCAGAACAGGCAGATATGCGGAAACAGCAATCACGCGGGACTGCACGCTCTGCTACACGAAATATGAAACAAAACTTATTTTCAGACTAAACCCTGGCCGCGCAGCGCCATAAGCTGCTTCATTAATATTTCTTCAATGAGCTCGCTGCGGCTAATGTTGCGCGCTTCGGCCAGCTCATTCAGCGCGTCAACCGCTTGTGCGTTGAGTTTTAATTCGACACGCTTGAGGCCACGAACTTTGTCGCGTTTTAACTGGTTGCGCTTGTTGATGCGTAACTGTTCATCGCGCGAAAGCGGATTCGTTTTAGGTCGTCCCGGGCGACGCTCGTGCGCGAACAGATCTAATGTCGTACGGTCCGTTTGTTCTTTGGCCATGATTTTGGTGACTTCGGGGGAAACAATCAGCCAGGCTTATGCCCGGATGGATAGCGCGCCATCATACATCAGCGAGGAAGCGACGCCAACGCCCGCGCGCGTAATCGCGCACAGGCGATGAGTTTTTAATCAGTTAGCGTTTATCGTGCAGATAACGGCGGATGGCGCGCAGAACCGCCTCTGGTTTTTCGGCATGTACCCAGTGGCCCGCGCCGGCGATCACATGCGCGCGCGCCAAAGGGAATTGCGCCAGCAGCGCGTCGCGGTACGCTTCGGTCACGTACGGCGAGTTACCGCCTGGAATAAACAGCGCCGGATGTTCCCAGGGCGGAATGGTTTCCCAGCCGACGATATGCGGATACTGCTCCCATAATACCGGAACATTAAAACGCCATTCACCTTCAGCCCAGGATTTTAACAGAAACTGGATCACGCCTTCTTCGTTGAGGTGTTGGCGCATAATCCCTGCCGCCTGTTGGCGGGATGTCGCGTCGGATTCGCTGACGGCATTAATGGCCGCGAAAATGCGATCGTGGCGGCGAACGTGATAATCCACGGGGGCGATATCAATCGCGACCAGACGATCGATGCGATCGGGCGCCAGCGCCGTCAGCGCCATTACCGCTTTTCCGCCCATGGAATGACCAATAAACGTCGCTTTTTCAATCTGCTGCGCGTCAAGCGTATCCAGAAGATCCTGGGCCATTGCCGGATAATCCATGACCGGATCGCGCGGCGATAAACCATGATTGCGCATATCGACCTGAATAATGTCGTGATCGGTCACCAGATCGCGCGCCAGTACGCCGAGGTTGTCCAGGCTGCCAAACAGGCCATGAACGAGAACGATGGGGGAATTATTGTGCAGGTTTTGTGCAGATTGCGCTCGGATGTTTAATTTCATGGCAAAGTTCTTTTTTTCGCTCTGTCGGGTTAGGGTATTATGTTGACCATTCTGCCACTGGGCTGCAACCTCTAAGGTTTACTCCGAGTTTTTTTGTCAGCCGGGCTTAACGCTATCCGCTGTTGGGATTTGTTCCTATAATCCCAATGACTTGTATTCAGCAAAGACATCGCACTGGATTAAGATGAAAACGATTGAAGTTGATGATGAACTCTATAGCTATATTGCCAGCCACACCAAGCATATCGGCGAGAGCGCATCCGACATTTTACGGCGTATGTTGAAGTTTTCCGCCACGACACAGCCAACGGCTTCAGCGGTGAAGGGGACGCCTGCGGCGCAACCCGTTGCCGAAGCGAAACCGGTTAACCCGGTAAAAGACAAAGTTCGCGCGATGCGTGAGCTGCTGTTGTCTGACGAATATGCCGAGCAGAAAAAAGCGGTCAACCGCTTTATGCTGATTCTGACTACACTCTATTCACTGGATCACCACGCGTTTGCGGAGGCGACGGAGTCGTTGCATGGTCGCACGCGCGTCTATTTTGCGGCGGATGAACAAACGCTGCTGAAAAATGGGAATCAAACTAAACCTAAGCACGTTCCCGGCACGCCGTACTGGGTGATCACCAACACCAACACCGGCCGTAAATGCAGCATGATCGAACACATCATGCAGTCAATGCAATTCCCGGCGGAATTGATTGAAAAGGTTTGCGGAACAATTTAATCCTTGCATTAGAAGGACCAGGCAATGGCAATCCACAACCGCGCAGGACAACCCGCGCAACAGAGTGATTTGATTAACGTCGCCCAACTGACGGCGCAGTATTATGTACTGAAACCGGAGGCAGGGAATGCAGAACATGCCGTGAAATTTGGCACTTCCGGCCATCGCGGCAGCGCAGGTCGTCACAGTTTCAACGAACCGCATATTCTGGCGATCGCCCAGGCGATTGCTGAAGAGCGGGCGAAAAATGGCATTACCGGCCCCTGCTATGTGGGGAAAGACACCCATGCGCTCTCGGAACCGGCCTTCATTTCCGTGCTGGAAGTGCTGGCGGCAAACGGCGTAGACGTTATCGTGCAGGAAAATAATGGCTTTACGCCAACGCCTGCCGTGTCAAATGCTATCCTGGTCCATAACAAAAAAGGCGGCCCGCTGGCTGATGGTATTGTCATTACGCCGTCGCACAACCCGCCGGAAGATGGCGGTATTAAATATAATCCGCCCAATGGCGGCCCGGCGGATACCAACGTCACTAAAGTGGTAGAAGATCGCGCCAATGCGCTGTTGGCGGGCGGCCTGCAAGGCGTTAAGCGCATCTCTCTGGATGCGGCAATGGCCTCGGGCCACGTTAAAGCGGTAGATCTGGTACAGCCGTTTGTCGAAGGGCTGGCGGATATCGTTGATATGGCGGCGATTCAGAAAGCCGGTCTGACGCTGGGTGTCGATCCGCTGGGCGGCTCCGGTATTGAATACTGGAAACGTATCGCTGAGCATTACAAACTTAACCTGACGTTAGTTAACGATCAGGTTGATCAAACCTTCCGCTTTATGCACCTTGATAAAGACGGCGCGATCCGTATGGATTGCTCCTCCGAATGTGCGATGGCGGGTTTGCTGGCGCTGCGTGACAAGTTTGACCTGGCCTTCGCCAACGACCCGGACTACGACCGTCATGGCATCGTGACGCCTGCAGGGCTGATGAACCCGAACCATTATCTGGCGGTCGCCATTAACTATCTGTTCCAGCATCGTCCGCTGTGGGGCAAAGACGTGGCTGTCGGTAAAACGCTGGTCTCTTCCGCGATGATTGACCGCGTGGTGAATGACTTGGGACGCAAGCTGGTGGAAGTGCCGGTAGGCTTCAAATGGTTTGTTGACGGTTTGTTCGACGGCAGCTTTGGTTTCGGCGGGGAAGAGAGCGCGGGCGCTTCGTTCCTGCGTTTCGACGGTACGCCGTGGTCTACCGATAAAGACGGTATCATCATGTGCCTGCTGGCGGCGGAAATCACCGCCGTTACCGGGAAAAACCCGCAAGAGCATTACAATGAACTGGCAGCGCGTTTTGGCGCGCCGAGCTATAACCGTCTGCAGGCGGCAGCGACCTCGGCCCAGAAAGCGGCATTGTCTAAACTGTCTCCGGAAATGGTGAGCGCCAGCACGCTGGCAGGCGACCCGATCACCGCGCGTCTTACCGCAGCGCCGGGTAATGGCGCATCGATTGGCGGCCTGAAGGTAATGACCGACAACGGCTGGTTCGCCGCGCGTCCATCCGGTACGGAAGACGCTTACAAGATCTATTGCGAAAGCTTCCTGGGGGAAGAGCATCGCAAGCAGATTGAGAAAGAAGCCGTTGAAATCGTTAGCGAAGTATTGAAAAACGCCTGATGGGCGATATGGAAGAAAAAGGAGCCGTAAGGCTCCTTTTTTGTATTAACGGCGCTGCGCTTATCAGGCCTGTAAATCGCCTCCAGGCCGGATAAGGCGCTTGTGATATCTGACTTATTCGCTCTGAGTCGCCAGATGTCGGCGGCAGGTGAGGGCGTCGCATTCGATACGCACCACGCAAACCGCTTTCATCATATCTTCCCGATAATTGAAGGTTTTTCCCGGATCGGTCTGGCGCATAATGACGTCCAGGCCGTGGCGCATCTCCTCGCGCGTTTGCAATATCGATGCCAGTCCAGTGGCGAAAACGCTGGTGTAGGCGTAGCTATAATCACAGGGGTCATCGGCACGTAGTAATGCATGGTCGCCGTCCATTTCAATGCATACTGCCGGGTTCTTACGTAACAGACGCATCTTTTTCCCGGTGCGTGCGCCGTGAAAATAAAATATCCAGCGTCCGTTCTGATACTCGTAGCCAAAATTTACGGGGACAACATACGGACAGAGATTGTCGTTAAACCCTATCCGACACACTTCGTGTTTACTGAGAATAGCCAGTATTTCTGCTATATCAGTGACTTCCCGTTCTGGATTACTCATTTCTATTATCTTATTCAAAGGGTGAAAATGCCCGGACTACCGTTACTGCAGCCCGGGCGCGCCATCAGCCGTGTTTATTTTTCAATTCAAAACGCGGTGAGACCAGGCCGTATAACGTCCAGCCGAGGAAGGTCACAATTGAGCCGTACAGCATGGCTTCTTCACCGGAGGAATATAGCGCGTAGAAGCTATACATGGCGCCAACGAAGGCCACGAAGTTAGCGACTTTCGCTTTTGATGACGGCACATTCGCCATTTTCTGAATGATAACCAGCGCGGCCATCGACAGAATATACGGAATAATGTTCGTCACCACCGCCAGGTTAACCAGGACGTTAAACTGACTATTCAGCGACGGGCTAATGGTCATCAGCGACAGGCCAGTCTGAATAATCACAATAATCAGCATCCCCTGTACCGGCGCGTCGACTTTCGTTACACGAGAGAAGACTTTCGGGAAATAGCCTTCGTCAGCGGAGGATTTAAAGACCTGAGCGATAGTGAACTGCCAGCCCAGCAGCGAGCCGCAGCAGGACATTACCATCAGCGCCATGATCACTTTACCTACCGCAGGCGTGAACATCTGTGCAAACGCCAGACCAAACGGCGCCGTGGAGTTCGCCAGATCCATGTTCGGCACAATCCCGGCAATCACGTTAGTCGAAACGATATAGATGACCGCCGCGCCCAGCGTACCGCCCAGTACCGCGATGGGGACGTTCTTTTCCGGATTCTCGACCACGTCTGCGTTGGCGCAGGCGGATTCCAGTCCAAGAAATGCCCACAACGTCATGGCGATGGAAGAACCGACCGCGCTAAAGAACGGAACATGGTGCGGGTTCCATGACGCTACGTACATGCTGGGGCTAAACCAGAACCAGCCAATGATGCACAGGCCGACAACCGGAATGATGACGCCCCAAACGGTAACGCTACTGATCTGTCCGGTAATACGCGCGCCGCCAAAGTTTGCGATGGTACAAACCCACAATACGGCGATAGTCGCCAGACCGATCTGGAGCGGCGTCAGCGCGGCGCCGAACAGTTCGGTGCCATAGCCGACAGCGGAGATGGCGATAGCCACGTTGGCGATCAGCAGCGAGACGCCGTAGGTATAGTTCGCCATAAAGTTGCCGGATTTACCGAAGGCATATTCGGCGTAACCGCCCATGCCGCCGGATTTACGGCTAAACATACCGCATTTCGCAAACGCCCAGGCCAGCGCCATCGAGCCGACGGCGGTGACCAGCCAGGAGATAATGGATATCGTGCCGACTTCAGACAGTTTGGTCGGTAGCATGATGATCCCGGAGCCCATCATGTTGACCATAGTCAGAATTGTGAGCTGCACGACACCCATTTTATTGGATTTAGG
This sequence comes from Salmonella sp. SAL04202, assembly GCF_046550775.1. Lineage (NCBI taxonomy): Bacteria > Pseudomonadati > Pseudomonadota > Gammaproteobacteria > Enterobacterales > Enterobacteriaceae > Salmonella > Salmonella sp. SAL04202. Next base: position 446,135 of record NZ_JBGDXK010000001.1, read on the forward strand.
TTTACTCATAATTTTTCCTCCTTCAGCAGGGAGCGCTGCGCGTCACGAGGTTTAATGACGTAGCACCAGACCTGCTTACGGCCGTCGTGTTCTTCGATATAAACGCCCTGCAGTTCAGGCGCAAAGCCTGGCAGCAGGTTGATCCCTTCTTCCAGGGCGCTGAAGTAACGCAGGACAGAACCGCCCCAGATTTCACCCGGAACTACACACAGCACTCCCGGCGGGTAAGGCAGAGCGCCTTCAGCCGCGATACGACCTTCCGCTTCCGGCAGGCGAACCAGTTCGACCTCGCCGCGCAGATAGGCATAGTTGGCCTCTTGCGGATTCATACTGACTTTCGGGAAATGCGATTTACGGAACATCTCTTTTTGCAGCTGTTTCACGTTGTGCCGCGCATAGAGATCGTGCATCTCCTGGCAAAGCTGACGCAGGGTGTAGCCGGCATAACGCGCTTCATGCTGTTTGTAGATGGACGGTAATACTTCCGCTAACGGCGCATCAGCTTCCAGCAGTTTTTCGAAACGAGCCAGCAGGGCGACAAGCTGTTGTAACTTCGCCATGTCTTCTGCCGGCGTCAGCAGGAACAGAATGGAGTTGAGGTCGCATTTTTCCGGCACAACGCCGTTCTCGCGCAGGAAGTTGGCGAGGATCGTGGCAGGAACGCCAAAGTCTTCATATTCGCCGCTCGCTGCATTAATGCCCGGTGTGGTGAGCAGCAGTTTGCAAGGGTCGACAAAGTACTGATGTTCGGCATAGCCTTCAAACGCATGCCAGTGTTCTCCCGGAACGAAGTGGAAGAAGCGTAGATCGCTGGCGATCTCTGACGTCGGGTATGACTGCCACGGCTTACCATCAATCAGTTCCGGTACGAACGGACGGATGTGATGACAGTTTTCGAGGATCAATTTACGGGCATCGATGCCGTTAACCACGCAATCCATCCACATATTGCGACCGCTGACGCCTTCGTGCATTTTGGCGTTAACGTCCAGCGCGGCGAACAGCGGATAGAACGGGCTGGTGGAGGCGTGCATCATAAAGGCGTTGTTCATGCGCTTATGCGGAACGTAGCGCGATTGCCCTTTGATATGGCTATCTTTTTTATGGATCTGCGAGGTCTGGGAGAAACCGGCTTGTTGTTTGTGAACGGACTGCGTCACCAGAATACCCGGATCGTTTTCGTTCAGTTCCAGCAGCAGCGGCGAACAATCGGCCATCATCGGAATAAATTGTTCATAGCCGACCCAGGCGGAGTCAAACAGGATGTAGTCGCACAGATGACCAATTTTATCGACGACCTGACGGGCGTTATAAATGGTACCGTCGTAGGTGCCTAACTGGATGACGGCCAGACGGAATGGACGTGCTTCGCGGGCACGCTGCGGCGCGACTTCGCTAATCAGCTCGCGCAGGTAATCTTCTTCGAAGCAGTGAGCGTCGATCCCGCCGATAAAACCATACGGGTTACGCGCGGTTTCCAGATAAACTGGCGTTGCGCCCGCCTGCAATAATGCGCCGTGGTGGTTAGATTTGTGGTTGTTACGGTCAAACAGTACCAGATCGCCCGGCGTTAACAGCGCGTTGAGTACGACTTTGTTAGAGGAGGAGGTCCCGTTCAGCACAAAGTAGGTCTTATCGGCGTTAAAGACTTTCGCCGCATGTTGCTGCGCAATGCAAGGCGCGCCTTCGTGAATCAGCAGATCGCCCATCGCCACGTCCGCGTTGCATAGGTCGGAGCGGAAGAGCGTTTCGCCAAAGTATTCCACGAACTGATTACCGGCAGGATGACGGCGGAAGAATTCGCCGCCCTGATGCCCCGGGCAGTCAAATGCGCTGTTGCCCTGGTTGACATAATCCACCAGCGCGCGGAAAAACGGCGGACGTAACTGCGTTTCGTAGTGGCTTGCTGCGGTTTCCAACTGGCGACCATAGAAGGCAGTACGGGATTCATTATATTCGAATACACCAGAGATACGCGGCAAATACTCAGGCGGTACGCGCCCTTCGTCATGAGTCGCGACAAACACGGGAATACCGTAACCCGTTGCGTCGATTTCATCGAGTTTTCCGTGTTCAATGTCGTCGATGGATAACACGATGGCAGCCACGTCGATGAAACGACTCTCATCAACATTTACAATATTACGGTGTGTAGAAAAACAATCCGGGCAATGACGGCTAACGGCAATTTTTAATTCTGACATTTTTCATCTCTTTATTTCAGGTAATAGCAGGCCCTCAATTTCTCGCATGAGAAACTGATTCTTCCGGAAAAAATCAAAGCTATCCCGCTGATAAAAAAATCAGTAAATTAGCTTTATTTTAGATGTAATAAATCCCAACCCGTCCGGTTGCAGGAAATTCAGGATTTAAGGAGTTGAGTACTACGATATACAGGCAGAAACCGTGATAACTAAAATTGCGCTGAGTCGGAATTTCTTCTGTCAAACCACATGGTTAGCTGGCTGGGCGTAAAGGAATTACCGTACTGTCGCTTTTAACAATTCGAGTTATTTAGGCAATAGACCTGAATGACATAAGGGTCGGAAAGACCTGTATGCTGAAGTACCCGTAGCAGAAAAACTACCGGGCATTAAAGAAATGAAAGTCGAAACTATTACGGTGGGCAAACATCATAATATGCGTTGTCCGCCTTATATGGGGCATAAAACGATTATTATTTTCCATTTTGAGGTCCTTTCATTGATTTATTGAAAGCATGGATATTTTATCCAGGAAGCGCCAGCAATCTGTGAACCAGATCAACAAAAAACGATCATTTGAAAAATAATTAGTCGGCGATTATGCATATCGTGCTGTGAAATAACGGATTGTTTCTTAAATGTTAATTATATGTTTTTTATATTCTCCATAAAATATAATATCGCCGCGAAAATAATTATTCGCGACGCCGAAAATAAATGACATAAAAATTAGAAGTTATTTAAAAATAATGAATAGCTATTCACGGCATAAAGCGATAGCCAATTCCGGTTTCGGTAATAAAATGGCGTGGGCGGGTGGGATCTTGTTCCAGTTTCTGGCGTAAATGTCCCATATAGATGCGCAAATAGTGGCTATGCTCCACGGCGTTAGGGCCCCAGACCTGGTTTAATAACTGCCGTTGGGTTAATACCTTGCCGGCATTATTGAGTAATACCGCCAGCAGGCGGAACTCAATCGGCGTCAGATGGATTTCTTCGTCGCCACGGTGGATCAACCGTGCGGCGAGATCGACCGTCACGCCGGAAAAGCGGACGATCGGATCGGCGCAAGGGCTGGCGGCGTGCCGTCGCAGCGCGACACGCAAACGCGCCTGCAACTCGCCAATGCCGAATGGCTTGCTCAGGTAATCATCAGCTCCGGCGTCAAGCGCGGCAATCTTATCGCTTTCTTCGCTGCGGGCGGAAAGGACAATCACCGGTATTGCGCTCCACTGACGCAGGTCGCGAATAAAATCGATTCCGTCGCCATCCGGCAGGCCGAGATCGAGAATAATCAGATCGGGCTTTCGCGTGGCGGCTTCCAGTAAACCACGTTGTAATGTTTCAGCTTCATACACGCGCAGGCCGTCGCCTTCCAGCGCGGCGCGCAGAAAGCGGCGGATGGCCTGTTCATCTTCAACAATCAGAACGTTTGTCACATATCCTCATGAAAATCATCAAGTTCAGGTGGCTTTCCTTGCGGCAGCGTCACACGGAAACAGGCGCCGCCCTGCGGTCGATTATAGGCGGTAAGCGTGCCGCCGTGTACCTCTACGATAGCATGGCAAATCGCCAGCCCCAGCCCCACGCCGGGGACGGCGGACTCTTTGTTGCCGCGGGCGAACTTATCGAAAATTTTCTGTTCTTGCCCCGCAGGAATACCCGGCCCGTTATCCCAGACATCCAGTTGTAAACGATCGTCCTTAACCGCAGCATCAATGCCGATACTGGCCTGCGGCCCGGCGTACTTAACGGCGTTTTCCAGCAAGTTGATCAGGACGCGCTCAAATAAGGGGCCATCGACATGGATAAGCGTTAACTGTTGCGGCAGCGACAATGTAATCGGATGCAATAAACCCGGCTCTAACATCTGTAACGCGCTCCCGACGACCTCTTCCAGCGTCAGCCACTCTTTTTTAAGATTAAACCCGCCGGACTGAATACGCGCCATATCCAGCAAATTATTCACCAGCCGGGTGGTGTTGAGAATATGCTGGCGGATTTCACTGGCCTGACGCGCGTGGGGCGATCCTGCGCTGGCTAAATCCAGCGTCAAAATTTCCGCCTGGCCGAACAATACCGTCAGCGGCGTGCGTAAATCATGCGACAGCGCCGCCAGCAGAGCGTTGCGAATACTTTCTCGCTCGCTGGCGAGACGCGCCTGTTCTTCGCTGGCGGTCAGCGTCAGTCGTTCCAGCGCGTTGGCGACAAGCAGAGTAAATGTTTCCAGCAGGCGTTGCTGCTCCGGCACCATTAACTGACGCAAATTACCCGGTTCGACGATAGCCAGACCGTATGTTTTATCGGCGCTTTTCAGCGGCAGGATTTGATAAGGCACGCCAGGGAGGGTATCGGTGCCTGCGCCGGCAGGCTGGCCTTTATCAAAACTCCAGCGCGCAATTGCGTCGTCCCACGGCGTCATGCCTTGCTGGTGGGTGAGAGGCAGCAACTTACCGCTAGCATCAGGTAATAAAATTTGGCTGCGCGCCTGAAACGTCGAGGCGATAAACCGCTCGCTGGTCGCGGCGATATCATGTTCGCTACGCCCGACGGCCAGCGCTTTAGACATTTCATATAAATGGCGGGTACGCTGTTCCCGATAACGGGCGACGCGCGCCTGATAGCGCACCCCGGCAGTAAGATTGCCAATCACCAGACCAACCGTCAGCATCACGGCAAAGGTCAGCAAATACTGCACGTCCGAAACGGCGAGCGTACCGCGTGGCGCGATAAAAAAGAGATCGAAACTCGCCACGTTAATCACCGTCGCTACCACCGACGGCCAGCGTCCGTAAAGCAGCGCAATCACCACTACGCCCAGTAAATAGAGCATCACCAGATTGGCGGCGTCGAAGGTGACAAGCCACTGCATAGCGATAAGCGTGGTGATGGCGCAAAGCGCCACGGCGACCAGACAACCCTGAATCTGCCCACGCCATTTCTCTTTAAAAGGTCGGTTATCAGGCGTTTGCGCCAACGCGCGCGCTGGTGGCTCTTCCAGCGCGACGATCACCTGATCGAGATCCGGCGCGCGCCTGGCAAGACGGTCGGCGAAAGCGTCACGTCGCCACCAGCGTCGCGACGCCGGGCGGCCCATGACGATTTTCCCCAGATTATGTTCGCGGGCATAGCGCACGACCGCTTTCTCTTCGGCGGGATCGGACAGGGTGGCGGTTTCCGCGCCAAGCTCCTGCGCCAGGCGCAGCGCGCTTAAAATGGCCCGCCGTTGTTTTTCCGGTAAGCGGTGTAACGTTGGCGTTTCGACATAGACGGCGTGCCAGACGCTGCCGAGCCGGGAGGCCAGACGCGCCGCGGTACGCACCAGTTTTTCGCTGCCGGTGTTATGCCCGATACACAGTAAAATCGCATCGCGGGTATGCCATACTTTTTCTTCGCCCGGATGCGCGCGCCAGGCGCGCATCTGATCGTCCACGCGATCGGCTGTCCGGCGTAGCGCCAGCTCGCGGAGGGCGATCAGATTGCCCTTGCGGAAAAAATGTTCAATAGCGCGTTCCGCCTGACCGGCGATATACACTTTACCTTCGTTGAGCCGTTGGCGCAGATCGTCGGGCGGCAGATCGACCAGTACGACTTCATCGGCGGCATCAAAAAAGGGATCGGGGACGGTTTCGCGCACCTGAATCCCCGTGACGCCGCTCACCACATCATTCAGACTTTCCAGATGTTGTACGTTCACGGTGGTGAAAACGTCGATTCCCGCTTCCAGCAGCTCTTCAATATCCTGCCAGCGCTTAGGATGGCGTGAGCCAGGCGCGTTACTGTGCGCCAGCTCATCCATTAAAATCAGCGCCGGACGCCGGGCGAGGGCGGCATCCAGGTCAAATTCGCGGATTTGCCGCCCCCGGTGCGAGTGACGTTTTGGCGGCAGAATGGTCAGCCCGTCAAGTAGCGCGGCGGTCTCTTTACGGCCGTGCGTTTCTACCACGCCGATCACCACATCCAGCCCCTGCGCTCGCAGCCGCTGCGCTTGCGCCAGCATCGCCCAGGTTTTTCCGACGCCTGCGCAGGCGCCGAAGAAAATTTTCAACTTCCCCCGGTGGGGCGGGGGCGTTTGTTCCAACAAGCGATCCGGATCAGGACGCAAGGGTTCGTCGTTCATTTCGCTCTGTGTCCCTGTAGCGCATCCAGCGCCAGATTAAGCTCAACAATATTCACCACCGGTTGCCCAAGAAAGCGCGCCAGCGGCCTGTGCGTATATTCTGCAACCAGTTGCGCGACCTGTTCAACGGGAAGCTGGCGAGCCGCCGCCACGCGGGGGATTTGCCATGCCGCGGCGCCGGGCGTCAGATTATTATCCAGCCCGCTTGCCGAGGCCGTCGCCAGCTCAACCGGAACCGCGGAACTCGCCTGGGGGTTAGCGGCGCGTAGCGCGGCGACGCGGGCCTGTATTTGCGCATCCAGTTCGGGATTGCTGGCGGCCAGGTTGCTTCCGCCCGACGCCAATGGATTATAAGGCGTATCGGCGGTGGCGGAGGGCCGGCCATGAAAATAACCCGCGGCGGTAAACGATTGTCCGATAAGCGCTGAGCCGCGTATCACATTGTCTTTATGAATCAGCGAGCCATTAGCCTGCCAGGGAAACCACCACTGCCCCAACGCCGTGGTCAGAAGCGGATACACGCCACCGGTCAATAACAGCAGAAATAACATTGTCGAAAAAGCAGGACGTAAACCGATCATCATACACCTCACGCCAGACCCAGCAGGGTCAGCAGCACATCAATCACTTTGATACCAATAAACGGCACCACCAGACCACCCAGACCATAGATCCATAAATTACGGCGCAGCATGGCCGATGCGGAAAGCGGCTTATAACTCACGCCTTTTAATGCCAGCGGGATCAGAAAAATAATAATCAGGGCGTTAAAGATCACCGCGCTCAGAATGGCGGAGTTCGGCGAATGTAGCCCCATCACGTTGAGCGCGTTTAGCTGCGGATAGGTAGCGGCAAACGCGGCGGGAATAATGGCGAAATATTTCGCTACATCATTCGCGATACTGAAGGTGGTGAGCGAGCCGCGCGTCATCAGCATCTGCTTACCGATATGCACCACTTCAATCAACTTGGTCGGGTTAGAGTCCAGATCCACCATATTACCGGCTTCTTTTGCCGCCTGGGTGCCGGAGTTCATCGCCACCGCGACGTCAGCCTGCGCCAGCGCCGGGGCATCGTTAGTGCCGTCGCCGGTCATGGCGACCAGCCGTCCTTCCGCCTGATATTGACGGATCAGCGCCAGCTTGGCTTCCGGCGTGGCTTCGGCAAGAAAATCGTCCACACCGGCTTCGGCGGCAATCGCTGCCGCCGTCAGGCGGTTATCGCCAGTGATCATCACCGTTTTAATGCCCATCTTTCGTAGCTGGGCGAAACGTTCTTTAATGCCGCCTTTAACGATATCCTTGAGGGTGATAACACCCAGTACGCGCGCGCCTTCCACGACCACCAGCGGCGTCGCGCCCAGACGCGCCACGTTCTCGACGTTTTGCTCGACATCGGCGGGAAAATGGCCGCCATTGCTCTCGACATGACGCCGAATCGCGTCCACCGAGCCTTTACGGATCATCCGGTTATCGATATTAATCCCGCTCATGCGGCTTTGCGCGGTAAACGGAACAAAGGTGGCATGAAGCGACTGCACATCGCGTTCACGCAGGTTAAAGCGCTGTTTGGCGAGGATCACAATGCTGCGGCCTTCCGGCGTTTCGTCGGCCAGCGAAGCGAGCTGCGCGGCGTCAGCCAGCGTGCGTTCGTCCACCCCTCGGGCGGGTATAAAATCGGACGCCTGGCGGTTGCCGAGCGTGATAGTGCCGGTTTTATCCAACAGTAACACGTCGACATCGCCCGCGGCTTCTACGGCGCGGCCGCTGGTGGCGATGACGTTCGCGCCCAACATTCGGCTCATTCCGGCTACGCCAATGGCGGAGAGTAGCCCGCCGATGGTAGTGGGGATCAGGCACACCAGCAACGCCACCAACACGGTGACGCTGACCGCGTTACCGCCCCAGGCGGAGAAGGGCCACAGGGTGGCGGTCGCCAGTAAAAAGACAATGGTCAGGGCAATGAGCAAAATCGTCAGGGCAATCTCGTTAGGCGTTTTCCGCCGCTGCGCGCCTTCCACCATCGCGATCATCCGGTCAAGAAAGGTTTCGCCAGGATTGACGCTACAGGCAATCACCAGCCAGTCGGAAAGAATTCGCGTGCCGCCGGTGACAGAGGCGAAATCGCCGCCGGACTCGCGGATCACGGGCGCGGATTCGCCGGTAATCGCACTTTCATCCACCGAGGCGCCGCCTTCGATGACCTCGCCGTCGCAGGGAATAATATCGCCCGCTTTGACCAGGACAATGTCGCCTTTCCGCAGTTCAGCGGCGGGCACGTTATCGGCCTGCGCATCATGGCGCGGGGCGCGCAGGCGGCGAGCGAACGCGGTCTTTTTCACTCCTTTCAGACTGTTTGCCTGGGCTTTGCTGCGGCCTTCCGCCAGCGCTTCGGCAAAATTGGCGAACAGTACGGTGAACCATAACCACAGGCTGATCACCCCTGTAAACAAGGCGCTTCCCGCTATTTGTCCTGTTACCATAGCGAGCGTTAACAGAGTGGTTAGCACGCTGCCGGCCCAGACCACAAACATCACCGGGTTACGCCACTGGGCGCGTGGGCTTAATTTTTTTACGGCATCCGTTAGCGCCTGTACGAGTAAAACAGGTTCAAACAGCGCCAGTTGCTTGCGACTCATATCAATGTACTCCACATCGCTCAAGGTAAAGAGAAATGTTCCGCTACCGGGCCAAGCGCCAGGGCAGGAATAAACGTCAGCGCGCCGACCAGCAGTACCGTGCCGATGAGCAGTCCAATAAATAGCGCGCCGTGGGTCGCCAGCGTTCCCTGACTGGCCGGCTGTACTTTTTTACTGACCAGCGATCCGGCGATGGCCATGACAGGAATAATCACGCCGAAACGTCCGACGAACATGCAGAACGCCAGCAAACAGTTCCAGAAAGGCGAGTTAGCGCTCAGACCCGCAAAGGCGCTACCGTTGTTGTTGGCGGCAGAGGAGACGGCATATAGCACTTCGCTAAAACCGTGCGGGCCAGGGTTCAGCATTGCGCTGCGTCCGGCATCCGTCATCATCGCCAGCGCCGAACCCAACAAGACCAGCATCGGCGTGACCAGAATCGCCAGCGCGGTCATTTTCATTTCGCGCACATCGATTTTTTTCCCCAGATACTCCGGCGTGCGACCGATCATCAGCCCCGCGATGAACACCGCCAGCAGGACAAACAGCAACATGCCGTACAGGCCTGAACCGACGCCGCCAAAGACCACTTCGCCAATTTGCATCAGCCACATCGGCACCATACCGCCCAGAGCGGTAAACGAGTCGTGCATGGCATTTACCGCCCCGCAGGACGCCGCGGTCGTGACGACGGCAAACAGGCTGCTGGCCAGCACGCCAAAGCGTGTTTCTTTACCCTCCATGTTGACGCTACTGTCCGCGCCCGCCGCCAACAGATGTGGATTTCCCTGAACTTCCGCCCACATCACTACCGCTACGCAGACCACAAAAATGAATGACATTGCCCACAGTAGCGCGCGTCCCTGACGGCGATCGCCCGCCGCTTCGCCAAAGGCGAAACAGAGCGCGGCTGGAATCAAAAATATCGCCAGCATCTGCGCCAGATTAGTGAGCGCGGTGGGGTTTTCGAACGGATGCGAAGAGTTGGCGTTAAAGAAACCGCCGCCGTTGGTGCCAAGCATTTTGATCGCCTCCTGCGAAGCAACCGGACCCATCGGCAAGAGTTGTTTAGCGCCTTCAAGAGTGGTGATGGGCTGATAAGCCGACAGGTTTTGCGGTACGCCCTGTTGGATAAAAAACAGCGCGATAATTAACGCGACAGGAAATAATATCCATAGCGTAATGCGTACCAGATCTTGCCAGGCATTACCCAGCGTGTGCACATTCTGGCGCGTAAAGGCGCGGATAAGCGCAAAAACCACCGCAATCCCGGTCGCCGCCGACAGGAAATTTTGCACCGTCAGCCCGGCCATCTGGCTAAAGTAGCTCAGCGTGCTTTCGCCGCTGTAGGCTTGCCAGTTGGTATTGGTGACAAAGCTGACGGCGGTATTCAGCGCCAGATCCCAGGACAGCCCCGGTAGCCGCTGCGGATTTAAGGGCAACCACTCCTGCCAGAATAGCAGGCAAAACAGGATGCCCAGTCCCAGCAGATTGAGCGTCAGTAGCGCCAGTAAATACTGACGCCAGTTCATTTCGTGGTCGGTAATGCCAAGAGTCCGCCAGAGGATACGCTCAATGCCAGCCACGCCCGGCAACGGAACGGCGGTGATGAGCCTTGCCAGGCCCGAACCCAACGGTTTCGCCAGTACCAATAAAATCAGTAAAAAACTGGCGATCAGTAAAAATCCTTGCGCGGCCATCAGAACGCCTCCGCATTAATCAGGGCATAGACCAGATAACCTAAAAGTAAGAAAACCAGCACGATGCCGGTTATCACGCCTGCACTCACAGAGCACCTCCAGTGGCATTGTTTTACTCCTGAGAAAGGTAATTTTTTGGCTGCAAAGATTTCGCAAAAATTGGCGGGCGGAGTGTAAAAAAAGTATAAAAATGGCAAAGACCATTATTTAACTAATGGTTAGTATTAATTTAACTTTTTTGTAACTAATTTACGCTTTGAATGTAAATCTGCTGGAAAAGCGTGAAAATAAGTGGTCGGATGAGTAGTAAAATTACACCGAAAGCGGTACTATTTTAATCAGGTAACGAGGTTCAATGTTTCGGTGCTATTCACTGATTCAATCTATACCGGGGCGGGTAGCGTCGGTATAAAGGGGGGAAATGTATGGAACACTATAAAGACTATCCGGCGCATGTCATTTTTGTCCGTCGTGCTTTCGCGGTGATCGCAGGCGTGCTGGCGCTGCCGGTGATGCTCTTCTGGAAAGACCGCGCGCGTTTTTATAGTTATCTGCACCGTGTCTGGTCGAAAACCAGTGATAAGCCGGTATGGATGGCGCAGGCTGAAAAAGCCACCTGCGACTTTTATTAATCGCGACCAGCCTGAAAAACCGTCAGCCGCCACGCTGGCGGTTTTTTTATGCGCCAGGGTCTACACTGTTTAACGCTATTCGCCGTGACGTTTCATCTTTCAGGAGTTGTATGCCCACCCATTTAGTCTGGTTCAGGCGCGATCTGCGTTTACAGGATAACCTTGCGCTGGCCGCCGCCTGCCGCGATGCATCCGCGCGGGTGCTGGCGCTTTATATTTCCACCCCCGCGCAGTGGCAGGCCCATGATATGGCGCCGCGGCAGGCGGCATTCATCAGCGCGCAGCTCAATGCGCTACAGACGGCCCTTGCAGAGAAAGGCATTCCGCTGCTGTTTCATGAAGTGGCGGATTTTAACGCCAGTATTAAAACGGTCAAAAACGTTTGCCGACAGCATGACGTCAGCCATCTGTTTTATAACTATCAGTATGAGTTTAACGAGCGTCAGCGTGATGCGGCGGTGGAAAAAACGCTGCCCTCTGTCATCTGCGAAGGCTTTGACGATAGCGTGATTCTGGCGCCCGGCGCGGTGATGACCGGCAATCATGAAATGTATAAAGTTTTTACGCCGTTTAAAAACGCCTGGTTGAAACGGCTAAAAGAGGATATCCCGCCGTGCGTTCCGGCCCCGAAGATCCGGGTGAGCGGCGCGCTTTCTACACCCTTAACGCCAGTCTCGCTTAACTACCCGCAACAGGCGTTTGACGCCGCGCTTTTCCCGGTGGAAGAAAACGCGGTCATCGCGCAGCTACGTCAGTTTTGCGCGCAGGGCGCAGACGGGTATGAGTCACAGCGGGATTTCCCTGCGGTCGACGGCACCAGTCGGCTTTCCGCCAGCCTGGCGACGGGTGGCCTGTCGCCGCGACAGTGCCTGCACCGATTACTGGCGGAGCAGCCGCAGGCGCTGGACGGCGGACCGGGAAGCGTCTGGTTGAATGAGCTCATCTGGCGGGAATTTTACCGTCATTTAATGACCTGGTATCCGGCATTATGCAAACACCAGCCGTTTATCCGCTGGACAAAACGCGTCGCGTGGCAGGAAAACCCGCACTATTTTCAGGCATGGCAGAAAGGCGAAACCGGTTATCCCATTGTCGATGCGGCGATGCGCCAGCTTAACGCGACGGGCTGGATGCATAACCGTTTACGCATGATTACAGCCAGCTTTCTGGTAAAAGATCTGCTGATTGACTGGCGGTTGGGGGAGCGCTATTTCATGTCGCAGCTTATTGACGGCGATCTTGCCGCCAATAATGGCGGCTGGCAGTGGGCCGCTTCAACCGGTACTGACGCCGCGCCTTATTTTCGTATTTTTAATCCCACGACTCAGGGAGAGAGGTTCGATCGCGACGGCGAATTTATCCGCCAGTGGCTACCGGCATTACGCGATATCCCTGGAAAAGCGATTCACGAGCCGTGGCGGTGGGCAGAAAAAGCGGGAGTCGTGCTTGATTATCCTCGGCCTATTGTTGAACACAAACAGGCGAGAATCGCAACGCTTTCCGCCTATGAGGCGGCGAGAAAAGGGGCGTGATACAGGCCCGATAGCGCAAACTACCGGGCATTCTGCTATCAGGATTCGACGGCCAGCGCGCGGCTTTTGAATTTGAAGGACTGATACAGCCAAATCAGCAGGACAACCCCTACGCAGGCTAACGCGCCCCAGGTGATCTGTTCAAAAACATCCACATAGGCGTTGATGGCGTAATTAACCGCGCCGCTGGCGTCGAAGGCGCTTTGCGAGGTCTGGTCAGCGATGACGCCTGCCAGATAGTTAGCTATCGCGCCGGACAGCAGCATATAAATTCCGGTTAATACGCCGGTGACGCCGGGGATATCAATGCGCGTAATTTGCGACATGGCGACCGGGTCGATAAACAGCTCGGCAAAGCCCATCACCGCCAGTCCCAGCACCATTAGCGGCATTGAAGAGTGTCCGTAAGCGGCGGACCAGCGTGCGCTCAGGGTCAGAATACAGAATCCGGCGCTCATCAGACCGAGACCCAGCGCGAATTTGCCCCAGATACGCACGGTGCGATTACCGCTTACGCTCTCTTTAACCAGCCAGGCCAGGACGACCCCACACAGCATCACGGCAAAGGCGTTCACCGACTGGAACATGGCGGTAGGAACGGAATAGCCCAGAATATCGCGGTTCACAAAGCGGTCGATATACAGGCTGATAGAACTGCCGCCCTGCTGGGCAAACGCCCAGAACAGCATACTGAACAGGGTCAGGGTGACAATCAGCCCCAGTTCTTTGCGCTGTTTGGCCGTTTGCGCCTGACGATAAATTTTTGCCAGCACGACCAGGCCGATCGCGGTCGCCACGATTAAGGCATAGACAGACCATTCTTTCCAGAACAGAACGGTAATCAGCAACGGTGCCGCTACCAGCAGAATTAACAGCCAGCCCCAGTTCGGCAGCAGGTAGTTTCTGGCGCACAACACGGCTTTATTCACGCCGGTAGTGTGGGTGAAATGACGATTTCCACACAGGAAGATCACTAACCCTGCCAGCATACCAATGGCGGCGAGCGCAAAGCCCATCGCCCAACTGTACTCCTCTTGCACATAGCCGCAGGCGATAGGCGCCACGATCGAACCAATATTACCCGCTGCGTAAAGCAGCGAGAACCCGCCATCGCGGCGCGGATCTTCCGGCTGGTACAGTTCGCCCAGCAGGCAGCTAATATTCGATTTAAACAGGCCGTAGCCGCAGACAATGATCGCCAGCGACAGATAAAGGAATGTCGGCGCGATCTCACTGGCGCCCAGCACTAAATGACCTATAGCCATTAAAAATGCGCCCAGCATGACTGCCATTCGGTTGCCAAGCACCTTATCCGCCAGATAGCCGCCGAGAATTGGCGTTACGTAGACCAGCGAACAATAAGCGCTGAATAACTCATAGGCGTGGTTATCGTCGTATTTTAGCTGATTGGTGAGATAAAGAATCAGTAGGGCGCGCATACCATAAAAGCTGAAGTACTCCCAAATTTGCAGGGCGACAACGTAGTAAATAGCGCGGGGTTGAGATGCTTGTTTATTCATCGTATTTCCGGGATAGAGACGCTGCGGCAAGAACGCGGCATTCTCAGATAATGCCTTTCTTTGTGGGCTTATTAAGCCTGCCGTATCGCCGTGTTTCCTTAAAGTTACCAACATGATACAGAACTGATTTTTTCTGCAATATGCGTTCTGATTGCATAAATATACATGAAACCGATCGTGTTTTGATAAGTAATTTGCGCCAAACCCGGAGGTGATTGTTTCTTGATGTGTCAAACAAATGTTTATCGACGAACGGCTAACGGAAGGCTATGTTAACGGAGACTGAACCCGTAACGGGAAAGTAGAACGTGGGTTAAAGGGAGCGATGATGAAAAACACCGAGCTGGAACAACTGATTAACGACAAGCTGAACAGTGCGGCAATAAGCGATTATGCGCCGAATGGTTTACAGGTCGAAGGAAAAGAGACGGTACAGAAAATCGTTACCGGCGTGACCGCAAGTCAGGCGCTGCTCGATGAGGCGGTGCGTTTGCAGGCCGATGCGGTTATTGTTCATCATGGTTACTTCTGGAAAGGCGAGTCTCCGGTTATTCGCGGCATGAAACGCCGTCGCTTAAAAACGTTACTGGCAAATGATATTAACCTTTACGGTTGGCATCTGCCGCTGGATGCGCACCCTGAGCTGGGCAACAATGCGCAGTTGGCGGCGCTATTGGGCATTACCGTGAAAGGAGAAATTGAGCCGCTGGTGCCGTGGGGAGAGCTCTCAATGCCGGTGCCGGGGCTGGAACTGGCCTCATGGATTGAAGCGCGTCTGGGGCGTAAACCGCTATGGTGCGGCGATACCGGGCCAGAGAATGTGCAGCGTGTCGCCTGGTGTACTGGCGGCGGGCAAAGTTTTATTGATAGCGCCGCCCGCTTCGGCGTGGATGCTTTCATTACCGGCGAGGTGTCTGAACAGACCATTCATTCCGCGCGCGAACAGGGGCTGCATTTTTATGCCGCCGGGCACCATGCCACTGAACGCGGCGGTATTCGCGCCCTGAGCGAATGGTTGAACGAAAACACGGCGTTGGATGTGACGTTTATTGATATCCCTAACCCGGCATAACTGAGAGGTAATAAAGTGCAGCGAGCGCGTTGTTATCTGTTAGGCGAAACGGCGGTCGTCCTGGAACTTGAACCGCCGATTACGCTGGCGAGCCAGAAACGCATCTGGCGTCTGACGCAGCGTCTGGTCGATATGCCGAACGTGGTGGAAGCCATTCCCGGGATGAACAATATCACCGTGATCTTGCGGGAACCGCAAACCCTGGCGCTGGATGCGATTGAGCGTCTGCAGCGCTGGTGGGAAGAGAGCGAGGCGCTGGAACCGGACTCGCGTTCGGTTGAGATCCCGGTGATCTATGGCGGCGCAGGCGGGCCGGATCTGGCGGCGGTGGCACGGCACAGCGGTTTGAGTGAAAAGCAGGTCGTGGAGCTACATGCCTCCGTTGAGTATGTCGTCTGGTTTTTAGGCTTTCAGCCTGGCTTTCCCTATCTTGGGAATTTACCAGAACCGCTCCATATGCCCAGACGTGCGGAGCCGCGCCTGCAGGTTCCGGCCGGTTCTGTCGGCATCGGCGGCGCGCAGACGGGTATTTATCCATTATCCACGCCGGGCGGCTGGCAGCTGATCGGCCTCACGCCGTTGAAGTTATTCGATCCGATGCGGGAGCCTCCGGTTCTGCTACGCCCTGGCGATAGCGTACGCTTTGTGCCGCAAAAGGAGGGAATATGCTGAATATTATTCGCGCGGGGATTTACACCTCCGTGCAGGATAGCGGGCGTCACGGCTTTCGTCAGTCGGGGCTGAGTCACTGCGGTGCGCTGGATAAACCCGCCTTTCAGACCGCTAATCTCCTGGTCGGGAACGATGCGAATGCCCCGGCGCTGGAAATCACTCTCGGTCAACTGGTTGTCGAATTTGAAAATGAGACCTGGTTCGCTCTTACCGGCGCAGGCTGCGAGGCGCAGTTGGATGATCAACCGGTCTGGACAGGCTGGCGATTGCCGGTAAAAGCGGGTCAGCGTCTTACGCTGCATCGACCGCTTCACGGGATGCGTAGCTATCTGGCGGTGGCGGGCGGTATTGCTGTGCCGGAGGTGATGGGATCGTGTAGTACCGATCTGAAGTCCGGTATCGGTGGGCTGGAAGGCCGGCTGCTAAAAGATGGCGATCGGCTGGCGACGGGTAAACCATCGCGACAGTTTAGCGGGCCGCAGGGCGTGAAGCAGTTACTGTGGGGGAATCGTATTCGTGCGCTGCCGGGGCCGGAATACCGTGAGTTCGATCGCGCCTCGCAAGAAGCATTCTGGCGTTCGCCGTGGCAACTCAGTCCGCAAAGTAATCGCATGGGCTATCGTTTGCAGGGACAATCGTTAACGCGGACAACGGATCGCGAACTGCTGTCGCACGGTTTGCTGCCCGGTGTCGTACAGGTGCCTTACAACGGCCAACCTATTGTGTTAATGAATGATGCCCAGACAACTGGCGGCTATCCGCGCATTGCCTGCATCATCGAGGCAGATATGTACCATCTGGCGCAGATCCCGCTAGGGCAACCGATCCATTTTGTGCAATGTTCGCTGGAAGAGGCGCTCAACGCGCGCCGCGAGCGTCAGCGCTATCTGGAACAGCTCACCTGGCGGCTTCAGCATGAACATTGATTTAAATGCGGATGTGGGCGAAGGCTGCGCCAGCGACAGCGAATTATTAACGCTGGTCTCCTCCGCCAATATCGCCTGTGGTTTTCACGCCGGTGATGCGCAAACCATGCTGACCAGCGTGCGCGAGGCGCTGAAAAACGGCGTGGCGATCGGCGCGCATCCCAGCTTTCCGGATCGGGATAATTTTGGGCGGACGGCGATGGTTTTGCCGCCGGAAACGGTATACGCCCAGACGCTGTACCAAATCAGCGCGCTGGGGGCGATTGTTCAGGCGCAAGGCGGCGTGATGCGCCATGTCAAACCGCACGGTATGCTCTATAACCAGGCGGCGAAAGATCCTCATCTGGCACAGGCGATTGCGAAAGCGGTACACGACTATGATCCGTCACTGATACTGGTTGGACTGGCGGGAAGTGAGCTGATCCGGGCCGGTGAGCGCCATCGCCTGGTGACGCGGCAGGAGGTGTTTGCCGATCGCGGCTATCAGGCCGACGGTAGCCTGGTGCCGCGCATGCAACCTGGCGCGCTGATTCACGACGAAGAGCAGGCGCTGGCGCAAACGCTGGATATGGTACAAGCCGGGAGAGTGAAAAGCGTTACTGG
This sequence comes from Salmonella sp. SAL04202, assembly GCF_046550775.1. Classification (NCBI taxonomy): domain Bacteria; kingdom Pseudomonadati; phylum Pseudomonadota; class Gammaproteobacteria; order Enterobacterales; family Enterobacteriaceae; genus Salmonella; species Salmonella sp. SAL04202. Next base: position 463,754 of record NZ_JBGDXK010000001.1, read on the forward strand.
CGTGTGGACGACTGTCACGGCGCAAACGGTGTGCATTCATGGCGACGGCGAGTATGCGCTTGCATTCGCTCGCAGGTTACGCGCCGCGTTCAATGCGCGTAATATACACGTTATTGCCTGAGAGCCCGACGATTGAAGTTATTATATTACGGCTGTGGATGTTCATTATGGCGTTCGATGTGCATTCCAGACAGTCAGAGGCGGTGTAGTCCATTAATCAACTGTTAACAAAGGATATTATCATGCCTGAAGGCCCGGAAATTCGTCGTGCGGCGGATAATCTGGAGGCGGCAATCAAAGGCAAACCCTTAACCGATGTCTGGTTTGCCTTTGCACAGTTAAAACCGTATGAATCGCAGCTTACCGGTCAACTTGTTACCCGGATAGAGACGCGGGGAAAAGCGTTATTGACCCACTTTTCAAATGGCCTGACGCTCTACAGCCACAACCAACTCTATGGCGTATGGCGGGTGATCGATACTGGTGAAATACCGCAGACCACGCGTATATTGCGCGTCAGGCTACAAACGGCAGATAAAACTATTCTGCTTTATAGCGCGTCTGATATCGAAATGCTGACAGCAGAGCAGCTCACGACGCACCCCTTTTTACAGCGAGTCGGGCCGGATGTGCTGGACGCGCGTCTTACTCCGGAAGAGGTTAAAGCTCGATTGCTGTCGCCGCGTTTTCGCAACCGACAATTTTCCGGACTGTTGCTGGATCAGGCCTTTCTGGCGGGATTGGGGAATTATCTGCGCGTTGAAATCCTCTGGCAGGTAGGGTTAACCGGACAGCATAAAGCGAAAGATCTCAACGAGGCGCAACTGAATGCGCTTTCTCACGCGCTGTTGGATATTCCGCGCCTTTCCTACACGACTCGCGGTCAGGCGGATGAGAACAAGCATCATGGCGCACTGTTTCGCTTTAAGGTTTTCCACCGTGACGGCGAAGTGTGCGAGCGGTGCGGCGGCATTATTGAAAAGACAACACTGTCCTCACGCCCGTTTTACTGGTGCCCGCATTGCCAGAAATAGCCGGAACCGCCATCGGCGAGCGGCTATTGCCTGATGGCGCGACGCTTATCAGCCCTACAAAGGTTGTTTGGGCGCATAGGTTGATATAAAACGGGCCACTGCTGGCCCAGTTAACAGAATGCTGAACAGCCGTAGGGTTTGCATTGCCATGATGAGCGCCATATCGGCACTGCTTCCTGCCGCGATCGCGGCAACCGTATCCAGACCACCGGGACTGGTGGCAAGATAAGCCGTCATAAAATCAATCTGCATGTAGTAAGCCATTCCCCACGCCATCGCGGCGCAAATCGCCATCAGCGCGAAAATTGACAATAAGATTTGCGGCAATGGCCGCAGCGCCATAAAAAACACCTGTCTGTCAAAACCCAGCCCAATACGCCAGCCTATCGCCATATACGCCACGGCCAGCAGCCATTCGGGTAATTCAATCTCAATGATGCCTTGCGAATGGAGAAGCGCGCCTGCCAACATGGGGAGCAGCATCGTGCCGGAAGGGATACGCATCAGGCGACCGGCAATGCCCGCCACGATCGCTAATAACAGCGTCGTCAATAAATTACCGCTAAGTGGCGGAAACCAGATCACCTGTTGGCTGACCGCTGCCGCGCTGTCGCCGAGTATCAGGCGTGTCACCAGCACCGCCGCGCCAGCCACAAACAGTACCCGTAGATACTGCATAAACGCCACCAGGCGGATATCCGCCCCGTAATCTTGCGCCATCGCTACCATTGCCGCCGCGCCGCCCGGCGAAGACCCCCATGCGCCGGTGTTGCCGGGCAGCGAGCTGTAACGTACCAGCAGCCAGCCGACTACCGCGCTGGAAAGCAGCGTCACCAGCAACACTAAAAGCACGACCGGCCAGTAGAGGGCGAGGGTGGTCAATATCGAACCGGTTAGATTTTGGGCGATCATACAGCCGAGAATTGCCTGCGCGGCGAGAAAAATACCGCGCGGAAGTTGTAGCGTACTACCTCGCAAACTCAACACGATACCCGCAATCATTGGACCGAGCAGCATTGCCGCCGGAAGGTGCAGATAGAGAAAAATAAGGGAAATGAGCAGCGATAACAGGAACAACAAAAACCACTGCAGAATCGGCATTCCATGCTCCCTGAATGATATTTAGCGAAACCTTAATTAATCATAGAGAGTAACGGGATAAGAATAAAATAATGAGGATAAGAAAAAGGGAAAATGTACCGGATGGCGAGGGTTGCGTCGCCATCCGGTTGTCAATTAACGCTTCAGCACCGATTTAAAATCGCGTTTATCGTAGCCGGTATACAGCTGACGAGGACGGGCGATTTTCATGCCGTCAGTGTGCATTTCATTCCAGTGTGCAATCCAGCCAACGGTACGCGCCATGGCGAAGATCACGGTGAACATGGAGGACGGAATGCCCATCGCTTTCAGAATGATGCCGGAGTAGAAGTCTACGTTCGGGTACAGTTTCTTCTCGATGAAGTACGGGTCGTTGAGCGCAATGTGCTCAAGCTCCATCGCCACTTCCAGCAGATCGTCTTTGGTGCCCAGTTCTTTCAGCACTTCGTGGCAGGTTTCACGCATCACGGTGGCGCGCGGATCGTAGTTTTTGTAAACACGGTGACCGAAGCCCATCAGGCGGAAAGAATCATTCTTGTCTTTCGCACGGCGAACAAATTCCGGAATGTGTTTAACAGAGCTGATTTCTTCCAGCATTTTCAGCGCGGCTTCGTTGGCGCCGCCGTGCGCGGGTCCCCACAGGGAGGCGATCCCGGCGGCAATGCAGGCGAACGGGTTGGCGCCGCTTGAACCTGCGGTACGTACCGTTGACGTAGAGGCGTTCTGCTCATGGTCAGCGTGCAGGATCAGAATACGGTCCATTGCGCGCTCCAGTACCGGATTCACTTCATAGGTTTCACACGGCGTGGAGAACATCATGTTCAGGAAGTTACCGGCGTAGGAAAGGTCGTTGCGCGGATAAACAAACGGCTGACCGATTGAGTATTTGTAACACATCGCCGCCATGGTCGGCATTTTGGACAGCAGGCGGAACGCCGCGATTTCACGGTGGCGCGGATTGTTCACATCCAGCGAGTCGTGGTAGAACGCTGCCAGCGCGCCAGTGATCCCGCACATTACCGCCATCGGATGTGAGTCGCGACGGAAAGCATGGAACAGGCGAGTGATTTGCTCATGGATCATCGTATGGCGGGTGACTGTCGTTCTGAACTCGTCATACTCTTCCTGCGTCGGTTTTTCGCCGTACAGCAGGATGTAACAGACTTCCAGATAGTTGGAATCGGTAGCAAGCTGGTCAATCGGGAAACCGCGATGCAACAAAATGCCTTCGTCGCCGTCGATGAAGGTGATTTTAGATTCGCAGGATGCGGTAGAGGTGAAACCAGGGTCAAAAGTAAAAACTCCTTTTGAACCGAGACTACGAATATCAATAACATCTTGACCGAGTGTACCTTTTAGCACATCCAGTTCAATAGCAGTGTCACCAGTAAGGGTGATTTTTGCCTTTGTATCAGCCATTTACGGTCTCCTTAGCGCCTTATTGCTTAAGACTGCCGGAACTCAGACTTGCCTTCTCCACGTCATCTTCCTCGTCGTTAGTGCAGGGAAGATTCTGTGTATGCATCAATCAACCGTTACCAGTTTGTTATTTGGCTCGCCGCTCTGTGAAAGAGGGGATGACCTGGGTACAGAGCAATGGGCGCTTGCAGGTAACGGCTTGATTAATTTCGAATTAGCAGCAAATCAGGAACGTAGCAATCCGAGTAATGTAACCTGTCTATCACTAATAACTGTCCTGAAAGAATGGGTCAATATCATTGTACTGTTGCATAACTTATTAACAGGTGAAAGAGTGACCCCATAACTTTTACGCATTATATGCTTTTTCTGGTGTTGTTTGTAACAATTTTGTTTAATGTTTGTCAAATCAGATGATTGAAAATTAAAAAAATGTTGTTATCGTGACCTGTGTCACTGTTCAGAATAAAACCTGACAAACTATATGTAGGTTAATTGTAATGATTTTGTGAACGTCCTATACTGCCGCCAGGTCTCCGGAATACCCTGCAATCCCGAGCCACCCAGCGTTGTAACGTGTCGTTTTAGCTACTGGAAGCAGTGTTTTACATGACGCGCAGTTATAGAAAGGACGCTGTCTGACCCGCACGCAGACCGGAGGAAGGAAATCCCGTCGTCTTTCTGGCTACAGGTAGATTCACCTCTGTAACCGAAGTCTTAAGGGAATAATAAGAACAGCATGTGGGCGTTATTCATGATAAGAAATGTGAAAAAACAAAGACCTGTCAATCTGGATCTACAAACGATTCGGTTCCCCATCACAGCGATAGCGTCCATTCTCCATCGCGTATCCGGTGTGATTACTTTCATCGCCGTCGGCATACTACTGTGGCTACTGGGCACCAGCCTCTCTTCTCCGGAAGGATTCCAGCAGGCCGCCGATATCATGGACGGCTTCATCGTTAAATTTATCATGTGGGGCATCCTTACCGCGCTGGCGTATCACGTCATCGTGGGAATTCGTCACATGTTAATGGATTTTGGTTATCTGGAAGAAACATTCGAAGCGGGTCAACGCTCTGCCAAAATCTCTTTTGTTATCACTGTCGTGCTTTCACTTCTCGCAGGAGTCCTCGTATGGTAAGCAACGCCTCCGCATTAGGACGCAATGGCGTACATGACTTCATCCTGGTCCGTGCTACCGCTATCGTTCTGACGTTATACATCATCTACATGGTGGGTTTTTTCGCCACGAGCGGCGAGCTGACCTTTGAAGCCTGGACCGGTTTCTTCTCATCGGCCTTCACCAAAGTCTTCACCCTGCTGGCGCTTTTTTCCATCTTGATTCATGCCTGGATCGGCATGTGGCAGGTGTTAACCGACTACGTTAAACCACTGGCAGTGCGTCTGATACTGCAACTCGTTATTGTTGTTGCGCTGGTGGTTTACGTCATCTATGGATTTGTTGTGGTGTGGGGTGTGTAATGAAACTGCCAGTCAGAGAATTTGATGCTGTTGTGATTGGCGCCGGTGGCGCAGGTATGCGCGCGGCGCTGCAAATTTCCCAGAGCGGCCAAACCTGTGCGCTGCTCTCGAAAGTCTTCCCGACCCGTTCCCATACCGTTTCCGCGCAGGGCGGTATCACCGTGGCGCTCGGCAATACCCATGAAGATAACTGGGAATGGCACATGTACGACACCGTAAAAGGGTCGGACTACATTGGTGACCAGGATGCCATCGAATATATGTGTAAGACCGGACCGGAAGCGATTCTGGAACTGGAGCACATGGGGCTACCGTTCTCCCGTCTTGATGATGGACGTATCTATCAGCGCCCGTTCGGCGGCCAGTCGAAAAACTTTGGCGGCGAGCAGGCGGCACGTACCGCGGCGGCGGCTGACCGTACCGGTCACGCCTTGCTGCACACGCTGTATCAACAGAATTTGAAAAACCACACCACGATTTTCTCCGAATGGTATGCGCTGGATCTGGTGAAAAACCAGGATGGCGCGGTGGTGGGGTGTACCGCACTGTGCATCGAAACCGGTGAAGTGGTGTACTTCAAAGCCCGCGCGACGGTGCTGGCGACCGGCGGCGCAGGCCGTATCTACCAGTCCACCACCAACGCTCACATCAACACCGGTGATGGTGTCGGTATGGCGCTGCGTGCCGGTGTCCCGGTGCAGGACATGGAAATGTGGCAGTTCCACCCGACCGGTATCGCCGGGGCGGGCGTGCTGGTGACAGAAGGCTGCCGCGGCGAAGGCGGTTACCTGCTGAACAAACACGGCGAGCGCTTTATGGAGCGTTATGCGCCGAACGCCAAAGACCTGGCGGGTCGTGACGTGGTGGCGCGTTCCATCATGATCGAAATCCGTGAAGGCCGCGGCTGCGACGGTCCGTGGGGGCCGCACGCTAAACTGAAACTGGATCACCTGGGTAAAGAGGTGCTGGAATCTCGCCTGCCGGGTATCCTGGAGCTGTCCCGCACTTTCGCTCACGTCGATCCGGTGAAAGAGCCGATTCCGGTTATCCCGACCTGCCACTACATGATGGGCGGTATTCCGACTAAAGTGACCGGTCAGGCGCTGACCGTGAACGAGCAGGGCGAAGACGTGGTCATTCCGGGGCTGTTTGCGGTAGGCGAAATCGCCTGTGTATCGGTTCACGGCGCCAACCGTCTGGGCGGTAACTCACTGCTGGATCTGGTGGTCTTTGGCCGCGCGGCGGGGCTGCATTTACAGGAATCCATCGCCGAGCAGGGCGTGCTGCGCGACGCCAGCGAGTCTGACGTTGAAGGTTCTCTGGAGCGCCTGAATCGCTGGAACAATAACCGCAATGGCGAAGATCCGGTGGCTATCCGCAAAGCGTTGCAGGAGTGTATGCAGCATAACTTCTCCGTATTCCGTGAAGGCGACGCGATGGCGAAAGGGCTTGAGCAGTTGAAAGTGATCCGCGAGCGTCTGAAAAACGCCCGTCTGGATGACACGTCCAGCGAGTTTAATACCCAGCGTGTTGAGTGTCTGGAGCTGGATAACCTGATGGAAACCGCTTACGCCACTGCCGTATCAGCCAACTTCCGGACGGAAAGCCGCGGCGCGCATAGCCGCTTCGATTTCCCGGAGCGTGATGATGCCAACTGGTTGTGTCATACCCTGTATCAGCCGCAAACGGAATCCATGACGCGCCGAAGCGTCAATATGGAACCGAAACTGCGTCCGGCGTTCCCGCCGAAGATTCGTACTTATTAATTGCGGAGACAGGATGATGAAACTCGAATTTTCGATTTATCGTTATAACCCGGATGTCGATAACGCTCCGCGTATGCAGGATTACACCCTGGAAGGCGAAGAAGGGCGCGACATGATGCTGCTGGATGCGTTAATCCAGCTTAAAGAAAAAGATCCCAGCCTTTCTTTCCGCCGTTCCTGCCGCGAAGGTGTGTGCGGTTCTGATGGTTTGAATATGAACGGTAAGAATGGTCTGGCCTGTATTACCCCTATTTCGGCGCTGACTCAGCCGGGTAAGAAGATTGTGATTCGCCCGCTGCCCGGTTTGCCGGTGATCCGCGATTTGGTGGTAGACATGGGGCAATTCTACGCACAATATGAGAAGATTAAGCCTTACTTATTGAATAATGGGCAAAATCCACCGGCTCGTGAGCATCTGCAGATGCCGGAGCAGCGTGAAAAACTCGATGGGCTGTATGAATGTATTCTTTGCGCCTGTTGCTCAACATCCTGCCCGTCATTCTGGTGGAACCCGGATAAGTTTATCGGTCCGGCGGGGCTGCTCGCGGCGTATCGATTCCTGATCGATAGTCGTGATACCGAGACCGATAGTCGTCTGGAAGGGATGAGCGATGCATTCAGCGTATTCCGCTGTCACAGCATTATGAACTGCGTCAGTGTATGTCCTAAGGGACTGAACCCGACGCGCGCTATCGGCCATATTAAGTCGATGCTGTTGCAGCGTAGCGCATAAGTAGTTGTAGTGGTTGCCGGATGGCGACGTACCGTCTTATCCGGCCTACAGGCGCAACCCCGTAGGCCTGATAAGCGCAGCGCCATCAGGCAATAGAAGTGCAGGAAACCTCTAAAAACTGCCATATGATTAGTAATAATCGAGATGTTCAGAGCGAGACAAGGCGCGGTCTGAACGAATCTTCGGGAGCATAGTTAACTATGTGACCGGAGTAAGCGAAGGTCGCAACGCAGTCGTAGCCTGAACAGCGAAGATTATTAGACAGTTTTTAAAGGTTCCTTAGCGGACGCAGATGACACGACAGTCCGCAACAAGTGAACCCCGGCACGCATACAGCGTATGCGTGGTTAGTATCCACGGCGAAATACTCGTCATAGTTCACGTTGCATGTGCGTTGGCTGCACTTGCTCACCCCGGTCACTTACTGGATGTAAGCTCCCAGGGATTCGCAAGCTTGCCGCCTTCCTGAAACGTGACCTATTTAGAGTATTAAATAAGCAGAAAAGATGCTTAAGGGATCACGATGCAGAACAGCGCTTTGAAAGCCTGGTTGGACTCTTCTTACCTCTCTGGTTCGAATCAGAGCTGGATAGAACAGCTCTATGAAGACTTCTTAACCGATCCTGACTCGGTAGACGCTAACTGGCGTTTGACGTTCCAGCAGTTACCTGGTACCGGAGTCAAACCGGATCAACTCCATTCAAAAACACGTGAATATTTCCGGCGGCAGGCGTTGGCTGGCTCACGTCACTCTTCTACGATTTCCGACCCTGACACCAATGTGAAGCAGGTTAAAGTCCTGCAGCTTATCAACGCTTATCGTTTCCGTGGCCATCAACATGCAAACCTCGATCCGCTGGGACTGTGGAAGCAAGAACGCGTGGCGGATCTGGATCCTTCTTTCCATGATTTGACCGAGGCCGATTTCCAGGAAACCTTCAATGTCGGCTCCTTTGCCAGCGGCAAAGAGACGATGAAGCTGGGCGAGCTGCTCGACGCGCTCAAACAGACCTACTGCGGCCCGATTGGCGCTGAGTATATGCACATCACCAGCACCGAAGAGAAACGCTGGATCCAACAGCGCATCGAATCCGGTCGTGCGGCCTTTAGCGCTGACGAGAAAAAACGCTTCCTGAACGAACTGACCGCCGCTGAAGGGCTGGAACGTTATCTGGGCGCCAAATTCCCGGGTGCGAAACGTTTCTCGCTTGAGGGGGGAGATGCGCTGATACCCATGCTGAAAGAGATGGTTCGCCATGCGGGTAACAGCGGCACTCGCGAAGTGGTGCTGGGGATGGCGCACCGTGGTCGCCTGAACGTGCTGATCAACGTACTGGGTAAAAAACCGCAGGATCTGTTCGACGAATTTGCCGGTAAGCATAAAGAACATCTGGGTACCGGCGACGTGAAGTATCACATGGGCTTCTCGTCAGATATCGAAACCGAAGGCGGTCTGGTTCACCTGGCGCTGGCGTTTAACCCATCGCATCTGGAAATTGTGAGCCCGGTGGTGATGGGCTCCGTGCGCGCCCGTCTGGACAGACTGGACGAACCGAGCAGCAACAAAGTGTTGCCGATCACTATTCACGGCGACGCCGCGGTGACCGGCCAGGGCGTGGTTCAGGAAACCCTGAACATGTCGAAAGCGCGCGGTTACGAAGTGGGCGGTACGGTACGTATTGTTATCAACAACCAGGTGGGCTTCACCACCTCTAACCCACTGGATGCGCGTTCAACGCCTTACTGCACCGATATCGGTAAAATGGTCCAGGCACCGATTTTCCACGTCAACGCGGACGATCCGGAAGCCGTCGCTTTTGTGACCCGTCTGGCGCTGGACTTCCGTAATACCTTTAAACGCGATGTCTTTATCGATCTGGTGTGCTACCGCCGTCACGGCCACAACGAAGCCGACGAGCCAAGCGCAACCCAGCCGCTGATGTACCAGAAAATCAAAAAGCATCCGACGCCGCGTAAAATCTACGCCGACAAACTGGAAGCTGATAAGGTCGCAACGCTGGAAGATGCCACTGAAATGGTCAACCTCTATCGCGATGCGCTGGATGCAGGCGAATGCGTGGTGAAAGAGTGGCGTCCGATGAATATGCACTCGTTCACCTGGTCGCCGTATCTAAACCACGAATGGGATGAAGCATACCCGAACAAGGTAGAAATGAAGCGCCTGCAGGAACTGGCAAAACGTATCAGCACCGTGCCGGAAGCCATTGAAATGCAGTCTCGCGTGGCGAAAATTTATGGCGACCGTCAGGCAATGGCGGCAGGCGAGAAATTGTTTGACTGGGGCGGCGCGGAAAATCTGGCTTACGCCACGCTGGTCGATGAAGGCATTCCGGTGCGCCTGTCCGGGGAAGACTCTGGTCGCGGCACCTTCTTCCATCGTCATGCGGTGATCCACAACCAGACGAACGGCTCAACGTATACGCCGTTGCAGCATATTCACAGCGGTCAGGGACAGTTTAAAGTCTGGGACTCCGTGCTGTCTGAAGAAGCGGTGCTGGCTTTTGAATACGGTTATGCCACGGCGGAACCACGTACCCTGACTATCTGGGAAGCGCAGTTTGGCGATTTTGCCAACGGCGCGCAGGTGGTGATTGACCAGTTCATCTCCTCCGGCGAGCAGAAATGGGGCCGGATGTGCGGTCTGGTGATGCTGTTGCCGCACGGCTATGAAGGGCAGGGCCCGGAGCACTCCTCCGCGCGTCTGGAACGTTATCTGCAACTTTGCGCCGAGCAGAATATGCAGGTTTGCGTGCCGTCCACCCCGGCGCAGGTCTACCATATGCTGCGCCGTCAGGCGCTGCGCGGGATGCGTCGTCCGCTGGTGGTGATGTCGCCGAAATCGCTGCTGCGTCACCCGCTGGCGGTTTCCACGCTTGATGAACTGGCGAACGGTTCCTTCCAGCCGGCCATTGGCGAAATTGACGAGCTGGACCCTAAAGCCGTAAAACGCGTGGTAATGTGTTCTGGTAAGGTTTATTACGACCTGCTGGAACAACGTCGCAAAAACGACCAGAAAGATGTCGCTATCGTGCGCATCGAACAGCTCTATCCGTTCCCGCATAAAGCGGTGCAGGAAGCGCTGCAACCATACGCTCACGTCCATGATTTTGTCTGGTGCCAGGAAGAGCCGCTCAACCAGGGCGCATGGTACTGCAGCCAGCATCATTTCCGTGAAGTGATTCCGTTTGGGGCCGCTCTGCGTTATGCAGGTCGCCCGGCCTCCGCCTCTCCGGCGGTAGGGTATATGTCCGTTCACCAGAAACAGCAACAAGATCTGGTTAATGACGCGCTGAACGTCGATTAAATAAAGGATAAATAATGAGTAGCGTAGATATTCTTGTTCCCGACCTGCCTGAGTCCGTAGCGGACGCGACCGTCGCCACCTGGCATAAAAAACCGGGCGATGCGGTTGTTCGTGACGAAGTGCTGGTAGAAATCGAAACTGACAAAGTGGTACTGGAAGTACCGGCATCAGCGGACGGCATTCTGGATGCGGTTCTGGAAGAAGAGGGGACGACTGTCACCTCTCGCCAGATCCTGGGTCGCCTGCGTGAAGGCAACAGCGCGGGTAAAGAGACCAGCGCGAAATCTGAAGAGAAAGCGTCTACGCCGGCACAGCGCCAGCAGGCGTCGCTGGAAGAACAAAACAACGATGCGCTCAGCCCGGCGATCCGTCGCCTGCTGGCTGAACACAATCTGGAAGCCAGCGCCATTAAAGGCACTGGTGTGGGTGGGCGTCTGACCCGTGAAGATGTGGAAAAACATCTGGCGAAAGGCGAGTCTAAAGCACCCGCTGTTGAACCTGCAGCACAACCCGCTCTGGGCGCGCGCGGCGAAAAACGCGTGCCAATGACCCGCCTGCGTAAGCGCGTGGCCGAGCGTCTGCTGGAAGCGAAAAATTCCACCGCCATGCTGACGACCTTCAATGAAGTCAACATGAAGCCGATTATGGATTTGCGTAAGCAGTATGGCGAAGTGTTTGAAAAACGTCATGGTATCCGCCTGGGCTTTATGTCCTTCTACGTGAAAGCGGTAGTGGAAGCGCTGAAGCGTTATCCGGAAGTAAACGCCTCTATCGACGGCGATGACGTGGTGTATCACAACTACTTTGATGTGAGCATGGCGGTGTCTACGCCGCGCGGCCTGGTCACGCCGGTCCTGCGTGACGTGGATACGCTGGGCATGGCTGACATCGAGAAAAAAATTAAAGAACTGGCTGTCAAAGGCCGCGACGGCAAGCTGACCGTAGAAGACCTGACCGGTGGTAACTTTACCATTACCAACGGCGGCGTATTCGGTTCGCTGATGTCTACCCCGATCATCAACCCGCCGCAGAGCGCGATTCTGGGAATGCATGCTATTAAAGACAGGCCGATGGCGGTGGATGGCAAGGTGGAAATCCTGCCGATGATGTACCTGGCGCTCTCTTACGATCATCGCCTGATCGATGGTCGCGAATCCGTGGGCTTCCTGGTTACCATCAAAGAGTTGCTGGAAGATCCGACCCGTCTGCTGTTGGACGTGTAGTCAGCAAGAGCATCACCTGCTACCTGTAGGCCGGATAAGGCGTTCACGCCGCCATCCGGCGATGGTGTAATGCCTGATGGCGCGCAGCTTTCAGGCCTACAGGTCTAAAGATAACGATTACCTGAAGGATGGACAGAACACATGAACTTACATGAATATCAGGCAAAACAACTTTTTGCCCGCTATGGCTTACCGGCGCCGGTGGGTTATGCCTGTACTACTCCGCGTGAAGCCGAAGAAGCCGCGTCTAAAATCGGTGCCGGCCCGTGGGTAGTGAAATGTCAGGTTCACGCTGGCGGCCGCGGCAAAGCGGGCGGTGTGAAGGTAGTAAAAAGCAAAGAAGAGATTCGCGCCTTTGCGGAAAACTGGCTGGGCAAACGTCTGGTGACCTATCAAACAGACGCTAATGGCCAACCGGTAAACCAGATTCTGGTTGAAGCGGCGACCGACATCGGCAAAGAACTGTACCTCGGCGCGGTGGTTGACCGTAGTTCTCGTCGCGTGGTCTTTATGGCGTCTACCGAAGGCGGCGTAGAGATCGAAAAAGTCGCGGAGGAAACCCCGCATCTGATCCATAAAGTCGCGCTCGATCCGCTGACCGGCCCGATGCCGTATCAGGGACGGGAACTGGCGTTCAAATTGGGTCTGGAAGGTAAACTGGTGCAGCAGTTCACCAAAATCTTTATGGGCCTGGCAACCATTTTCCTTGAGCGCGACCTGGCGCTAATCGAAATTAATCCGCTGGTGATCACTAAGCAGGGCGATCTGATTTGCCTCGACGGCAAGCTGGGCGCTGACGGCAACGCGCTGTTCCGCCAGCCGGATCTGCGCGAAATGCGCGACCAGTCTCAGGAAGACCCGCGTGAAGCGCAGGCGGCACAGTGGGAACTGAACTACGTCGCGCTGGACGGCAACATCGGTTGCATGGTGAACGGCGCGGGCCTGGCGATGGGCACCATGGACATCGTTAAGCTGCATGGCGGCGAACCGGCTAACTTCCTTGACGTAGGCGGCGGCGCAACCAAAGAGCGCGTCACTGAAGCGTTTAAAATTATCCTCTCGGATGACAACGTGAAAGCGGTTCTGGTTAACATCTTCGGCGGTATCGTCCGTTGTGACCTGATTGCCGACGGTATCATCGGCGCGGTGGAAGAAGTGGGCGTGAATGTTCCGGTGGTGGTGCGTCTGGAAGGCAACAACGCCGAACTCGGCGCGAAGAAACTGGCTGACAGTGGCCTGAATATTATTGCAGCGAAAAGTCTGACGGATGCAGCTCAGCAGGTTGTTGCCGCAGTGGAGGGGAAATAATGTCCGTTTTAATTAATAAAGATACCAAGGTTATCTGCCAGGGCTTCACCGGTAGCCAGGGGACTTTCCACTCCGAACAGGCGATTGCTTACGGTACGCAAATGGTCGGCGGCGTAACGCCGGGCAAAGGCGGCACTACGCATCTGGGTCTGCCGGTGTTCAACACCGTGCGCGAAGCGGTAGAAGCTACCGGTGCGACTGCATCCGTTATCTACGTCCCGGCGCCGTTCTGCAAAGACTCCATTCTGGAAGCGATCGACGCAGGCATCAAACTGATTATCACCATCACCGAAGGTATTCCGACGCTGGATATGCTGACCGTGAAAGTGAAGCTGGACGAAGCAGGCGTACGCATGATCGGCCCGAACTGCCCAGGTGTGATCACCCCGGGCGAATGCAAAATCGGCATCATGCCGGGTCACATTCATAAGCCGGGTAAAGTGGGTATCGTTTCCCGTTCCGGCACGCTGACCTACGAAGCGGTTAAGCAGACCACCGACTACGGTTTCGGCCAGTCCACCTGCGTGGGTATCGGCGGCGACCCGATTCCGGGCTCTAACTTCATCGACATCCTGAAACTGTTCCAGGAAGATCCGCAGACTGAAGCGATCGTGATGATCGGTGAGATCGGCGGTAGCGCAGAAGAAGAAGCGGCGGCTTACATTAAAGATCACGTGACCAAGCCGGTTGTTGGCTATATCGCGGGCGTTACCGCGCCGAAAGGCAAGCGTATGGGCCACGCTGGCGCCATCATTGCCGGTGGTAAAGGCACTGCGGATGAAAAATTCGCCGCGCTGGAAGCCGCGGGCGTGAAAACCGTTCGCAGCCTGGCCGATATCGGCGAAGCGCTGAAAGCAATTATAAAATAAAACTCGCTGTTCCTGCGGGAACAGATAAATGTCCGTTTTCGACATGGTTGGCCACCTTTACGGTGGCCTTTTTTATGGCTTTATTGTTTGTGGCAAAGTACGGGTGAAGCATCCGGGATATAAAATTATTGGCTTTGTAAATATTGAGCTATAGGAAAATGATGCCTCAGTAAAAAAACATGGTGGAGTCTAAAAATAATTGATAATAACCGTCTGGCAGCGGCAGTAAATTTACTCAGTTTGCCGGTTAACTCTTTTTCAGCAAATATAGATGCTGTCTTAGTGAAAGACCTGCCGACCTCACTGGAGACGGATTATGCGCTTTTCTCCATGAAAAAAACGCATTGCAGCATTACACTATGTTGACGCTAACCTCTATAGTAAATTGACGCTTGACTCTGTGGCCGCGCATGTTTGCCTGAGCGCGAACTACACGTCTCCTCAGATGTATCGCGCTTACACAGACTGCTTGTTTAATGGCAGAATAAAACAGCTATTTTAATCATAAGAGTACCAGCATTATTTCCCTGAAGTATTAAAGATATCGTTTAATAAATCATATGAACTTTTGCTGGTTAAAAGAGGTTAACTTTAAAAATTATTAAGAACTTATTGACACTATTCGTTCGTGATTAATCATGTTTAAAGGGTATTTATGGCTGCGAATAAACAGAATTATCACTATGAGTGACGTAGAAATTGAGGGTAAATCTGTGAAGGTGATAACAGAATCTTCACTATAATAATTATAGAGAGGCAAATACGGTGTTATTGAAATAAAGAAAAATTAGCGAATAAAATGTTTGTTTCTGGCTATCTGGAAAGCTTATTAGCGATAATTAAGACGATAACCTGGCAAGATGATCCTGGCCGTTAGTCGTCGGGAAAGGGAAGTTGGGACAGGGTAATCCCGGTGGGATGATGGCGCGTGTGCAATGAGATAGTTTCTTTGCGGTGTTAATTATAAGTAAAATAAAAATAGACTAAATGTATAAAATAATAAGTGTTGATAATCTGCAGAAAAAATCTGTGAGCTATTTAGCAATAATTGAACATCAATGTGGAATGTTTTTTACGGGATGCGGGGCAGTAAAAAACGCACAAAATGTTTAGCCTTATCGAATAAGCCTCTTTTTACAGGGGGTTTGAAGTTACTCTTTGCAAAAACAAAAAGTTAACAAAAAATTCACCATGCATTCAATGAATAAACATTATTAACATTAACTTCAAAAATTGATTTTAATCAATATTTAAATGTTGGAAAAGAGCATCAAAACTGGTTAAATTGTCCGTGATCAAATTCCCTGAAAAGCGATAGATTAGCCATAAATTGATCGCTGTCGAAAAAAGCAAATCTGACCCACTAAAAACCTGTTTATTGTAAGGGTTTTACGGCGTAATATATTTGCGGGATCAATTTGGGTTTTTTATTAACATGTTTGTAACCTTTCATCATTACTGTTTCCTTCCCGAGGGGATAGTACGATGGAAGGCCGCAAATAAATTTGTATTGGGGCATGCGTGTGACCCTTTCTAACGGGGTTCACTCTCGGAGTCTTCATGCGATGAGCAAGGAGTCATGATGTTAGATATAGTCGAACTGTCGCGCTTACAGTTTGCCTTGACCGCGATGTACCACTTCCTGTTTGTGCCGCTAACGCTCGGTATGGCGTTCCTGCTGGCCATTATGGAAACGGTATACGTCCTTTCCGGCAAACAGATTTATAAAGATATGACCAAGTTCTGGGGCAAGTTGTTTGGTATCAACTTTGCTCTGGGTGTGGCTACCGGTTTGACCATGGAGTTCCAGTTCGGGACAAACTGGTCGTACTACTCCCACTATGTTGGGGATATCTTCGGTGCGCCGCTGGCCATCGAAGGTTTGA
Organism: Salmonella sp. SAL04202; assembly: GCF_046550775.1. Lineage (NCBI taxonomy): Bacteria > Pseudomonadati > Pseudomonadota > Gammaproteobacteria > Enterobacterales > Enterobacteriaceae > Salmonella > Salmonella sp. SAL04202. The sequence continues at coordinate 479,903 of NZ_JBGDXK010000001.1, forward strand.
TGGCCTTCTTCCTCGAATCCACCTTTGTAGGTCTGTTCTTCTTCGGCTGGGATCGTCTGAGTAAAGTTCAGCATATGTGCGTCACCTGGCTGGTGGCTCTGGGGTCCAACCTCTCCGCGTTGTGGATTCTGGTAGCGAACGGCTGGATGCAAAACCCAATCGCTGCGGATTTCAATTTCGAAACCATGCGTATGGAAATGGTGAGCTTCTCTGAACTGGTGCTGAACCCGGTAGCACAGGTGAAATTTGTTCACACTGTGGCGTCCGGCTATGTCACCGGCGCGATGTTCATCCTCGGTATCAGCGCTTACTACATGCTGAAAGGTCGTGACTTCGCCTTTGCTAAACGCTCCTTTGCTATTGCTGCCAGCTTCGGTATGGCTGCCGTACTGTCCGTTATCGTACTCGGTGACGAATCCGGTTACGAAATGGGCGATGTGCAGAAAACCAAGCTCGCTGCGATTGAAGCAGAATGGGAAACGCAACCTGCTCCGGCCTCCTTTACCCTGTTCGGTATTCCTGACCAGGACAAACAGGAAAACCATCTGGCGATTCAGATCCCTTATGCGCTCGGCATTATCGCTACGCGTTCCGTGGACACGCCGGTTATTGGTCTGAAAGATCTCATGGTTCAGCATGAAGAGCGTATCCGTAACGGGATGAAAGCCTATGAACTGCTGGAGCAGCTGCGCGCCGGTTCTACCGACCAGGCCGTTCGCGACCAGTTTAACAGCATGAAGAAAGATCTCGGTTACGGCCTGCTGCTGAAACGCTATACGCCTAATGTGACTGACGCGACCGAAGCGCAGATCCAGCAAGCGACGAAAGATTCCATTCCTCGCGTTGCGCCGCTGTACTTCGCTTTCCGTATCATGGTGGCGTGCGGCTTCCTGCTGCTGGCGATCATCGCACTTTCCTTCTGGAGCGTGATTCGTAACCGCATCGGTGAGAAAAAATGGCTGCTGCGCGCGGCGCTGTACGGTATTCCACTGCCGTGGATTGCGGTTGAAGCAGGTTGGTTCGTCGCCGAGTATGGTCGTCAGCCGTGGGCGATCGGCGAAGTGTTGCCGACAGCCGTGGCGAACTCATCGCTGACCGTGGGCGATCTGCTGTTCTCCATGTTCCTGATTTGCGGCCTGTATACCCTGTTCCTGGTGGCAGAATTGTTCCTGATGTTCAAATTTGCACGCCTTGGCCCAAGCAGCCTGAAAACCGGTCGCTATCACTTTGAGCAGTCCACCGTGACTTCTCAGCCGGCACGCTAAGACAGGAGTCGTCAAATGATCGATTATGAAGTACTACGTTTTATCTGGTGGCTGCTGGTTGGCATTTTGCTAATTGGTTTCGCTGTCACCGATGGATTCGACATGGGGGTGGGGATGCTCACCCGTTTCCTCGGTCGTAACGACACCGAACGTCGAATTATGATTAACTCTATCGCCCCGCACTGGGACGGTAACCAGGTGTGGTTGATCACCGCGGGCGGTGCGTTGTTTGCTGCCTGGCCGATGGTTTACGCCGCGGCGTTCTCCGGTTTCTATGTAGCGATGATCCTGGTGCTGGCGTCTTTGTTCTTCCGTCCGGTCGGTTTTGATTACCGTTCCAAGATTGAAGACCCGCGCTGGCGCAACATGTGGGACTGGGGCGTGTTCATCGGTAGCTTTGTGCCGCCGCTGGTGATTGGCGTGGCCTTTGGCAACCTGTTGCAGGGCGTACCGTTCCACGTGGATGAGTATCTGCGTCTGTACTACACCGGTAACTTCTTCCAGTTGCTGAACCCGTTTGGTCTGCTGGCGGGTATCGTAAGCGTTGGGATGATCATCACGCAGGGGGCGACTTACCTGCAAATGCGCACCGTTGGCGAACTGCACCTGCGCGCGCGCGCCACCTCGCAGATTGCGGCGCTGGTGACATTAGTGTGCTTTGCGCTGGCGGGCGTTTGGGTAATGTATGGTATTGATGGTTATGTCGTGACATCCGCGATTGACCATCATGCCGCCTCTAACCCGCTGACTAAAGAAGTGGCGCGTGAAGCTGGCGCCTGGCTGGTGAACTTTAATAATGCTCCGATCCTGTGGTTGGTTCCGGCTCTGGGCGTGGTTCTGCCGCTGCTGACTATCCTGACTTCCCGTATGGAGAAAGGCGCGTGGGCATTCCTGTTCTCTTCGCTGACCTTGGCCTGCATTATTCTGACGGCGGGTATCGCTATGTTCCCATTTGTGATGCCGTCCAGCACGATGATGAATGCCAGCCTGACCATGTGGGATGCGACATCCAGCCAGATGACGCTGAACCTGATGACCTGGGTTGCGGCGGTGTTCGTACCGATCATTCTGATCTACACCAGCTGGTGTTACTGGAAAATGTTCGGTCGTATCACTAAAGAACATATTGAAAGCAACACCCACTCTCTGTACTAAGTAAGGAGCTTAAAATGTGGTATTTCGCATGGATTCTGGGAACGCTTCTTGCCTGTGCATTCGGGATCATTACCGCCCTGGCGCTTGAGCACGTTGAAGCGGGTAAAACCGGTCAAGAAGAAAGCTAATGACCCATATTGTCGCTATGCAATATACAAAATCATTTAAGTTGCATCGCGGCGGCAAGGCTGCGAATCCCCAGGAGCTTACATCAGTAAGTGACTGGGGTGTGCAGCCGCAGCCAACAAAGAGGCAGCTTAGAGGATGAAGTATATTTATGCGGTAATGGACAAGCGCCCCTTAAGGGCGCTTTCCTTCGTGATGGCGATAGTGCTGGCAGGATGTATGTTCTGGGACCCGTCACGGTTTGCCGCCAGGACCAGCACGCTTGAAATCTGGCACGGATTATTGCTGATGTGGGCGGTTTGCGCAGGCATAATCCACGGCGTGGGTTTTCGCCCTGAATCCGTACACTGGCAAGGAATTTTTTGTCCGCTCCTTGCGGATATCGTCCTTATCGTCGGCCTGATTTTCTTCTTCTTGTGAATAAGAAACCTCCTTAAAAATATAGGGGCTTGCATAAGCCCATATATTTTTACTCTCCCTTAACTTCCCCCCATTCCCAAGCCTCATTCCCACGCGTATAGTAGCAACGTTTAAAAGCTCTACTTTTGTTGCATTACCGGGATGTAAAGTGAATACAAGGCGATATACAACGGCATTCTTGAGGCATTACGGCGGCAAGCGGATGACGCCAACAAAGAGGCTGCAGGGATGAATAAGTATATGTTTCGATGGCCAATTCGAGTTTATTACGAAGACACGGACGCCGGCGGTGTGGTTTATCACGCCAGCTATGTCGCTTTTTATGAAAGAGCGCGCACGGAGATGCTGCGTCACCATCACTTCAGCCAACAGGTGCTGCTGGCGGAGCGGGTCGCCTTTGTGGTGCGCAAGATGACGCTGGAATACTATGCGCCTGCGCGGCTCGACGATATGCTTGAAGTTCAAACAGAAATTACGTCAATGCGTGGCACCGCTTTGGTTTTCACGCAACGCATTGTCAACGCAGAGAACACGCTGCTAAATGAAGCAGAGGTTCTGATTGTTTGCGTTGATCCACTCAAAATGAAGCCTCGTGCGCTTCCTAAGTCTATTGTCGCGGAGTTTAAGCAGTGACTGACATGAATATCCTTGATTTGTTCCTGAAGGCAAGCCTTCTGGTTAAACTTATCATGTTGATTTTGATTGGTTTTTCAATAGCATCCTGGGCCATCATTATCCAGCGAACGCGTATCCTGAACGCCGCTGCGCGTGAGGCGGAAGCGTTTGAAGATAAGTTCTGGTCCGGAATCGAACTATCGCGTCTGTACCAGGAAAGCCAGGGGAGACGCGATAGTCTGTCGGGCTCGGAACAAATTTTTTATAGCGGGTTCAAAGAGTTTGTCCGGCTCCATCGCGCCAACAGCCATGCGCCGGAGGCAGTGGTAGAGGGGGCGTCGCGTGCGATGCGCATCTCCATGAACCGAGAGCTGGAAACGCTGGAAACGCATATCCCGTTTCTTGGCACGGTAGGCTCTATCAGTCCTTATATCGGTCTGTTTGGCACCGTATGGGGGATTATGCATGCGTTTATCGCCCTGGGCGCGGTAAAACAGGCGACTCTGCAAATGGTTGCGCCGGGTATTGCCGAAGCATTGATTGCCACGGCGATTGGTCTGTTTGCCGCCATCCCTGCGGTTATGGCTTACAACCGACTGAATCAGCGCGTGAACAAGCTGGAACTGAATTACGACAACTTTATGGAAGAGTTCACCGCGATTCTGCACCGCCAGGCGTTTACCGTAAGCGAAAGCAACAAGGGGTAAGCCATGGCCAGAACGCGTGGACGAGGTCGTCGCGAACTTAAGTCCGAAATCAATATTGTACCGCTGCTCGACGTACTGTTGGTGCTGCTGCTGATCTTTATGGCAACCGCGCCGATCATTACCCAGAGCGTGGAAGTCGACTTGCCGGAGGCGAATCAGTCGCAGGCGGTCAGTAGTAACGACGATCCACCGGTCATTATTGAGGTTTCCGGAGTAGGGCAATACAGCGTAGTGGTTGATAAAGATCGAATGGATCAACTGCCGTCTGAACAGGTGATCGCAGAAGTAAAGCGTCATCTGCAGGCTAATCCGAAAACAGTCTTTTTAATCGGCGGCGCGAAAGAGGTGCCGTACGATGAAATAATTAAAGCGCTGAACTTGTTACACAGCGCGGGCGTAAAATCGGTTGGCTTAATGACGCAGCCAATCTGAAGTCTGCGTCCCGTTGGCTTGAAAGACGGCGAGTAACAGGCGAACAGTTTTTTGGGAACCGAGAGTGTCAAAGGCAACCGAACAAAACGACAAGCTCAAACGGGCGATAATTATTTCAGCCGTGCTGCATATCATCTTATTTGCAGTGCTGATCTGGAGTTCGTTTGATGAGCATATAGAGGCTTCTGCCGGCGGCGGCGGTGGTTCCGCTATCGACGCGGTGATGGTCGATCCTGGCGCCGTTGTGCAGCAGTACAACCGTCAGCAGGATCAACAGGCCAGCGCCAGACGCGCGGAAGAAGAGCGTAAAAAGCTGCAACAGCAGCAAGCAGAGGAGCTGCAGCAGAAGCAGGCTGCTGAACAGGAGCGGTTGAAACAACTTGAGAAAGAACGTTTAGCGGCTCAGGAGCAGCAAAAGCAGGCTGAAGAAGCGGCAAAACTGGCGCAACAGCAGCAGCAACAGGCCGAAGAAGCGGCGAAAGCGGCGGCGGACGCGAAGAAGAAAGCGGAGGCCGAGGCGGCGAAAGCGGCGGCGGACGCGAAGAAGAAAGCAGAGGCCGAGGCGGTAAAAGCGGCAGCGGACGCGAAGAAGAAAGCGGAAGCCGAAGCGGCGAAAGCAGCGGCGGACGCGAAGAAGAAAGCAGAGGCCGAAGCGGCGAAAGCAGCGGCGGAGGCGAAGAAGAAAGCGGAAGCCGAAGCGGCGAAAGCAGCGGCGGAGGCGAAGAAGAAAGCGGATGCCGAGGCGGCGAAAGCGGCGGCGGAGGCGAAGAAGAAAGCGGATGCCGCGGCGGCGAAAGCAGCGGCGGACGCTAAGAAGAAAGCGGCTGCCGAAAAAGCGGCCGCCGCAGAAGGCGTCGACGATCTGCTTGGCGATCTCAGCTCGGGTAAGAATGCGCCGAAAACCGGCGGCGGCGCGAAAGGGAATGGCCAGCCATCGAAAGATAGCGGTACATCGGGCGCTAACGGTGGGGCGACAGGCGCTGATATCAGCGCCTACGCGAAACAGATTCAGGTCGCGATTCAGAGCCGTCTGTATGATGCGAGCCTGTATCAGGGCAAACAATGTGTCTTGCATATTAGCCTGGCGCCGGATGGCTCATTAAAAAGCATTACGTCTGAGGGCGGCGATCCGGCGCTTTGTCAGGCGGCGTTAATGGCGGCAAAAACCGCGAAAATTCCTAAACCGCCAAGCCAGGCTGTTTATGAGAAAATAAAGGATGCCAAACTAGACTTTAAACTGTAGATACTTTTCTTTATGGAAGTTGGAGCGGTTGAGTTGTTACTGGTCCTGGTGGTTTTGTGTATTTGAGTTTGTTAACATTCTGCTAAATTATCGTGGGTCGCAGGCCCAGGTATGGGAGATATGATGAAGCAGGCATTACGAGTAGCATTTGGTTTTCTGATGCTGTGGGCGGCAGTGCTGCACGCAGAAGTCCGTATCGAGATCACCCAGGGGGTGGACTCGGCGCGACCGATTGGCGTTGTGCCTTTTAAATGGGCCGGGCCGGGCGCTGCGCCTGAAGATATCGGCGGCATCGTGGCGGCAGATTTACGCAATAGCGGTAAATTTAATCCGTTAGACCGGTCCCGACTGCCGCAGCAGCCAGCCACCGCTCAGGAAGTTCAGCCTACCGCATGGTCTGCGCTGGGTATTGATGCCGTCGTCGTTGGGCAGGTAACGCCGAATCCGGACGGTTCCTACAATGTTGCTTATCAGCTGGTTGACACTGGCGGCGCGCCGGGGACTGTACTGGCGCAAAACTCTTATAAAGTGAACAAGCAGTGGCTGCGTTATGCAGGCCACACCGCCAGTGACGAAGTCTTTGAAAAACTGACGGGCATTAAGGGCGCGTTCCGTACTCGTATCGCCTATGTGGTACAGACTAACGGCGGTCAGTTCCCGTATGAACTGCGTGTGTCGGATTACGATGGCTACAATCAGTTCGTAGTGCACCGTTCTCCGCAGCCGTTGATGTCTCCGGCGTGGTCTCCGGACGGCTCAAAACTGGCTTACGTGACATTTGAAAGCGGTCGCTCCGCGCTGGTTATCCAGACGCTGGCAAACGGCGCAGTGCGTCAGGTTGCGTCCTTCCCGCGTCACAACGGCGCGCCGGCCTTCTCGCCGGATGGGACGAAACTGGCGTTCGCGTTATCGAAAACCGGAAGTCTGAACCTGTACGTTATGGATCTTGCTTCCGGCCAGATTCGTCAGATAACGGACGGCCGTAGCAACAATACGGAGCCGACCTGGTTCCCGGACAGCCAGACTCTGGCCTTTACTTCTGACCAGGCTGGACGTCCGCAAGTGTATAAAATGAACATTAACGGCGGTGCGGCGCAGCGTATTACCTGGGAAGGTTCGCAAAACCAGGATGCGGATGTCAGCAGCGACGGTAAATTTATGGTAATGGTAAGCTCAAATAACGGGCAGCAGCACATTGCCAAACAAGATCTGGTGACGGGTGGCGTACAGGTTCTGTCGTCAACGTTCCTGGATGAAACGCCAAGTCTGGCACCTAACGGCACGATGGTAATCTACAGCTCTTCTCAGGGGATGGGATCTGTGCTGAATTTGGTTTCTACAGATGGGCGTTTCAAAGCGCGTCTTCCGGCAACTGATGGTCAGGTGAAATCGCCTGCCTGGTCGCCGTATCTGTGATAATAATTAATTGATTACTAAAGGAATTAAAGAAATGCAACTGAACAAAGTGCTGAAGGGCCTGATGATTGCCCTGCCTGTTATGGCAATCGCGGCATGTTCTTCCAACAAGAACGCCAGCAATGACGGTAGCGAAGGCGGCATGCTGAACGGCGCCGGCACTGGTATGGACGCTAACGGCAACGGCAACATGTCATCTGAAGAGCAAGCGCGTCTGCAGATGCAGCAGCTGCAGCAGAACAACATCGTTTACTTCGATCTCGACAAGTACGATATCCGTTCTGACTTCGCGGCAATGCTGGATGCGCACGCTAACTTCCTGCGTAGCAACCCGTCTTACAAAGTTACCGTAGAAGGTCACGCGGACGAACGCGGTACGCCTGAGTACAACATCTCCCTGGGCGAACGTCGTGCGAACGCTGTTAAGATGTATCTGCAGGGTAAAGGCGTTTCCGCTGACCAGATCTCCATCGTTTCTTACGGTAAAGAGAAACCTGCCGTACTGGGCCACGACGAAGCGGCTTACGCTAAGAACCGTCGCGCTGTACTGGTTTACTAAGAGAATTGCATGAGCAGTAACTTCAGACATCACCTGTTGAGTCTGTCGTTACTGGTTGGCATAGCGGCCCCCTGGGCCGCTTTTGCTCAGGCGCCAATCAGTAGTGTCGGCTCAGGCTCGGTCGAAGACCGCGTCACTCAACTTGAGCGTATCTCTAACGCTCACAGCCAGCTTTTAACCCAACTTCAGCAGCAGCTCTCCGATAATCAGTCTGATATCGATTCTTTGCGCGGCCAAATCCAGGAAAATCAGTATCAACTGAATCAGGTGATGGAGCGCCAGAAGCAAATTATGCTGCAGCTGGGGAGTTTAAATAATGGCGGCGCAGCGCAGCCAGCGGCTGGCGACCAGAGCGGGGCGGCAACCGCTGCGACCTCCGCTCCGGATGCCGGTACGGCAACCTCAGGGGCGCCGGTACAAAGTGGCGATGCGAATACCGATTACAATGCGGCAATTGCGCTGGTGCAGGATAAGTCTCGCCAGGATGATGCGATTGTGGCGTTTCAGAACTTCATCAAGAAATACCCTGATTCTACTTATCAGCCGAACGCCAATTATTGGCTGGGCCAGTTGAATTACAACAAGGGTAAAAAAGATGATGCCGCCTATTATTTCGCCTCGGTAGTAAAAAACTATCCTAAGTCGCCGAAGGCTGCGGACGCGATGTACAAAGTTGGCGTTATCATGCAGGACAAAGGTGATACGGCAAAAGCGAAAGCGGTTTATCAGCAGGTGATTAACAAATATCCTGGCACTGATGGCGCGAAACAGGCGCAGAAGCGTCTTAACGCGATGTAATGCGTACCATGCGACCAGAAAACGCCTTTTTTCTGGTCGCGTCGTGCGATTCCTAAGCAGTTGAGCCCTCTGCGTCGAAATTTTTGTTGCGCTCAAATCTGAAATCAGTAATATATGCCGCCGTTGCCACGGGATATTAAACAACTCGAAAGCAACGTAAAAGTGGGTCGTTAGCTCAGTTGGTAGAGCAGTTGACTTTTAATCAATTGGTCGCAGGTTCGAATCCTGCACGACCCACCAATCGTTCGGTGGAAACGAGAATAAAGCGTGAAGGATAACGTTGCGTCAGCAACGGCCCGTAGGGCGAGGCGAAGCCGAGTCATCCTGCACAACCCACCACTAACTTCGGTTAGTCAGTAATATCCAGCGTAGTATCGGGTGATTAGCTCAGCTGGGAGAGCACCTCCCTTACAAGGAGGGGGTCGGCGGTTCGATCCCGTCATCACCCACCACTCGGGTCGTTAGCTCAGTTGGTAGAGCAGTTGACTTTTAATCAATTGGTCGCAGGTTCGAATCCTGCACGACCCACCAATTTAACATCAAACTCAGATGTTGAACGTGAAGGATAACGTTGCGTCAGCAACGGCCCGTAGGGCGAGGCGAAGCCGAGTCATCCTGCACGACCCACCATCTTTAGATGGTCCGAGTAAAATCTTTCAGGCAGCACCCGTATGGGTCGTTAGCTCAGTTGGTAGAGCAGTTGACTTTTAATCAATTGGTCGCAGGTTCGAATCCTGCACGACCCACCAATATACAAGGTGGTAACTGGTAGAGAACGTGAAGGATAACGTTGCTTTAGCAACGGCCCGAAGGGCGAGGCGAAGCCGAGTCATCCTGCACGACCCACCATCCTGAATGATTGAAGCAGTAACCCTTATCCAAGGGGTCGTTAGCTCAGTTGGTAGAGCAGTTGACTTTTAATCAATTGGTCGCAGGTTCGAATCCTGCACGACCCACCAGTGTAAAAAAGCGCCCTAAAGGCGCTTTTTTGCTATCTGCGATATGGAAGATTCGAACCTGCCGCAGGTTCGGGTCGAACGCAGTGAGACAACGGAGCCGTTTACGGCGACGGCCCGTAGGGCGAGGCGAAGCCGAGTCATCCTGCACGACCCACCAATGTAAAAAAGCGCCCTAAAGGCGCTTTTTTGCTATCAGTCATTTATTCCATCCTCTCTCCTGGAGCCAAATAGGTACGATTTCGGCTCTGTTCATTTCACAACACCTGATCAAATATACATGTACACATGGCTGTTGGAGGGAATTCTGATGACAGAAAATTTGCGGCAATTACTTAGTTTTCTTCTGAAGGCGAAACAATGCACCTACGCAAGTTCGGGTGGCATCACAAACAAAGTTTCTCCATTTAACGGAACAAAAATTCTGGAGTATGAAGAAGGTGAGCTGTTTTATCGGGATCTCTATTTTGGTTCCCTGCAGTTCACTGGTCAGGAGGTTATTTACCAAAAGGGGAATTCTGTTTGGTCGATGAGTTATTCCGGTAAGTGTTCCAAAGGAGTTAGCCCCGAAATCATCTATGATTTTTTACGACAGGCACTATCTAAATCGACTTTAGAAGCGCCATTCCGAGGGCCGCTGACTCTTTACGGAGATAATGGTCTTCACTATACCAATCTCTATACAGGCAATATTGATTTTTTTAGCGGGCACGAACAGAGCTGGCAGGACGAAGTTCTCGCCTATCAACTCTATTATTCTGGCGGATGGATAGATTAGGGTAGCGCGGAATCGGTGCGAAGCACCGATTCCGGAAGGGAACAAAAGATTCATCACGACATTTCTCCCACAATCGGCTATCTTGTTTAGCATATAAAACATATTTCCGTGGTAATGGTGAATATACACCTTAAACCGCGCATTCCGTTAAGTCAGTAAAACGAGAAGCCACGATGAGCGTAATGTTTGACCCACAAGCCGCAATCTACCCGTTCCCGCCGAAACCAACGCCGTTGAACGACGACGAAAAGCAATTTTATCGTGAGAAAATCAAGCGGTTGCTCAAAGAGCGCAATGCCGTCATGGTGGCGCACTACTACACCGATCCGGAAATTCAACAGTTGGCAGAAGAAACCGGCGGCTGTATTTCCGACTCGCTGGAAATGGCCCGTTTCGGCGCGAAGCACGCCGCATCCACGCTGCTGGTAGCGGGCGTACGGTTTATGGGGGAAACCGCCAAAATCCTCAGCCCGGAAAAGACCATTCTTATGCCTACCCTGGCGGCGGAATGTTCGCTGGATTTAGGCTGCCCAATAGACGAATTTAGCGCTTTTTGTGATGCGCACCCTGACAGAACCGTAGTGGTCTATGCTAACACCTCGGCTGCTGTTAAAGCGCGTGCGGACTGGGTTGTGACCTCCAGTATCGCCGTAGAACTGATTGAGCATCTGGATAGTTTGGGGGAAAAAATTATCTGGGCGCCGGACAGACACCTGGGGAATTACGTGCAAAAACAGACCGGGGCCGATGTACTGTGCTGGCAAGGAGCGTGTATCGTGCATGACGAGTTTAAAACTCAGGCGTTGACCCGTTTAAAAAAAATCTATCCCGATGCCGCTCTTCTGGTTCACCCTGAATCGCCGCAGTCCATTGTCGAGATGGCCGATGCGGTGGGCTCCACCAGTCAGCTTATTAAGGCGGCAAAAACGCTGCCGCACAGACAGCTTATCGTGGCGACCGATCGCGGCATCTTCTACAAAATGCAGCAGGCGGTGCCTGAAAAAGAGCTGCTTGAAGCGCCCACGGCTGGCGAGGGGGCGACCTGCCGTAGCTGCGCGCACTGTCCGTGGATGGCGATGAATGGCCTGAAAGCCATTGCTGAAGGGCTGGAGCAGGGAGGCGCGGCGCATGAAATACAGGTTGATGCGGCGCTACGCGAAGGCGCATTACTGCCGCTCAACCGGATGCTGGATTTTGCGGCTACACTTCGGGCGTAAAGACGGAAATCTTTGGGGGAGAGAATGGATTTTTTTAGTACGCACAACATACTGATTCATATTCCGATTGGCGCTGGCGGGTACGATCTCTCGTGGATCGAAGCGGTAGGAACCATCGCCGGCCTGCTCTGTATTTGGCTTGCCAGTCTGGAGAAGATCAGCAACTACTTTTTTGGACTGGTTAACGTCACCCTGTTTGCGATTATTTTCTTTCAGATCCAGCTTTATGCCAGCCTGTTGCTGCAACTCTTTTTCTTTGCCGCCAATATTTATGGCTGGTATGCGTGGTCGCGGCAAACAAAGGATAATCAAGCCGAGCTTAAAATCCGCTGGCTGCCGTTGCCAAAAGCAATGGCATGGCTGGCGATATGTGTGATAGTTATCGGTTTGATGACGCGATATATCGATCCCGTATTCGCCGTCCTGACGCGCGTGGCCGTCGCCATTATGCAGATGCTGGGGTTACAGGTGACAATGCCTGTACTGCAACCGGACGCTTTCCCGTTCTGGGACTCTTGCATGATGGTGCTGTCTATCGCGGCGATGATTCTGATGACACGCAAATATGTCGAAAACTGGCTCCTGTGGGTGGTAATCAACGTGATCAGTGTGGTGATTTTTGCTTTGCAGGGCGTCTATGCGATGTCGCTGGAATATCTGATCCTGACATTTATCGCCGTGAACGGTAGCCGCCTGTGGATAAACAGCGCGCGGGAGCGAGGATCGCGCGCGCTTTCCCGTTAATGGTGATGAACATGCCCGGATGGCGTCTGATTCAGATGACAGTCCGGGCCGTGACACACTTGATATTCCATCTGAATCGTGGCGTGCGCAATATGGTATTCGTGCATCAGGAAATCCTGGATACGTTCCAGCAGCGCATCATGGTCGTGTGGCGGAATGACCTGAGCGTGCAATGTCATGATCGGTTTTTCGCCGACCATCCAGACATGCACATGGTGTACGTTGCGGACTTCGGGGATTTCCCGGCTTAAATGGCGCTGTAAGGCATTAATATCCAGCGAAACCGGCGCGCCTTCCAGCAATTCGTTGACGCTATCTTTTAACAAACGCCAGGCGCTGCGTAGCACCAGTACCGAAACCAGAATAGAGAGAATCGGGTCCGCTGGCGTCCAGCCCGTCCAGATAATGATCAGCGCGGCGACTATTGCGCCGACGGAACCCAGCAAATCGCCCATCACATGTAGCGCGGCAGCGCGCACGTTCAGGTTTTTTTCATCGCTTCCCCGATGGAGAATCCAGAACGCAAACAGGTTCGCCAGCAGACCCGCAACCGCAATCACCATCATCAGATTGCCCGCCACCGGACGTGGCGTGTAAAAGCGCTCTATCGCTTCCCAGACAATGAGAAGGGTAATGACCACCAACGCAATGGCATTCACAAAGGCCGCCAGTGTGGTGAGCCTTAGCCAGCCAAAAGTGTGGCGAACAGTCGGGGGGCGACGGGAAAATTGAACCGCCAGCAGCGCAAAGAGAAGGGCCGCCGCGTCGGTGAGCATATGTCCCGCATCCGCCAACAACGCCAGAGAGCCGGAGAGTATCCCGCCCACCACCTCAAGGAGCATAAATCCGGCAGTGACGATAAAGGCGAAAAGCAGGCGACGAGCATTATTATCTTTCGGCAGGTGTGAATCGGCATGAGAGTGTGAGTGCGCCATAACGTCATTCCTTTGTTATTCTCATCAATACTGTAGACATCATACTGATTTTTCGCTGACAAAATAAAAAGGAGAGCGAAAGCTCTCCCGTTATCAGACTTTTTTCTGCATTACTGTGTGGTACCGTCGGTTTTGGTATTCACGTCATTATTGACGCCATTACCGGTTTCCACTTTTTTATTAATATCCGGGCAGCGACCGTCTTTACACATGGTATTTTTATGCTCTTCATCCTTGGTCATTCCGTCATGATTCATGGTTGAACCGTCTGGATGCTGCATCGTGCTGTTAGTATTGCCGTTGGTATTGATGTCGTTGTTATTCACATCATTCGGCGCTACATTCTGGCGGGCGTCCGGGGCAACCTGACCGGCATTTGCCGCCGAGTTCGCCTGGCCATTACTGGATTGCGCGTTAGATTCAGCAGCTAACGCTGCGCCGCTGGCAAGGCCGAGGGTAGCGGTGAGTAAAAGCGTAGTCAGTTTTGTCATTTTCATAAGATGCTCCTGTTATGGTGGATATGTCGGATAACCTCTTCCAACAGTGCACGTGTCAGTCAAATCCTCAAATAAGGGATAAAAAACGTTCGCCGCCGCGGGTTAACGCAGCAGAGAATCTTGCAATAATTCATAAACAGAGTGGTTACAGTTAAAAAGTGTAGGTTAGATCCCATTTTTCGCTACATTTGTGCGTTTTTTTCCTGAATTCCAGGATTATTCCGTTCAAAGTGTAAAAGCCCGTTTACACTATTTAATTGAAGAGATAGATTGGAGGGATTGCATTCATTGGGATAAGCACGGCAACACTGGAATAAACATGAATTATCAGAACGACGATTTACGCATTAAAGAAATCAACGAGTTATTACCTCCGGTCGCGCTGCTGGAAAAGTTTCCCGCTACGGAAAATGCAGCGAATACCGTTGCTCACGCGCGCAAAGCCATCCATAAAATTCTCAAAGGCAATGACGATCGTCTGCTGGTGGTGATCGGTCCTTGTTCAATTCATGATCCGGCAGCGGCGAAAGAGTATGCCGCCCGTTTGCTGGCGCTACGCGATGAGCTTCAAGGCGAGCTTGAAATTGTCATGCGCGTCTATTTTGAGAAACCGCGTACCACCGTCGGCTGGAAAGGGCTGATTAACGATCCGCACATGGATAACAGCTTCCAGATTAACGACGGTCTGCGTATTGCGCGCAAACTGCTGCTGGATATTAACGACAGCGGCCTGCCTGCCGCCGGCGAATTCCTCGATATGATCACGCCGCAATATCTGGCCGATCTGATGAGCTGGGGCGCCATTGGCGCGCGGACTACTGAATCCCAGGTTCATCGCGAATTGGCGTCTGGCCTCTCTTGTCCGGTCGGTTTTAAAAATGGTACTGATGGCACGATTAAAGTCGCCATTGACGCCATCAACGCCGCCGGCGCGCCGCATTGCTTCCTCTCCGTCACTAAATGGGGTCATTCGGCGATTGTGAATACCAGCGGCAACGGCGACTGCCATATCATTCTGCGCGGAGGTAAAGCGCCAAACTATAGCGCGCAGCATGTTGCTGAGGTGAAAGAAGGCCTCACCAAAGCGGGACTGACGCCGCAGGTCATGATCGATTTCAGCCATGCCAACTCCTGTAAGCAATTTCAAAAGCAGATGGAGGTTTGCGCCGATGTCTGCCAGCAGATAGCGGGCGGTGAAAAAGCGATTATTGGCGTGATGGTAGAGAGTCATCTGGTAGAAGGAAACCAGAGTCTGGAAAGCGGTCAGCCGCTGACCTACGGTAAAAGCATTACTGACGCCTGTATTGGCTGGGAAGATACCGATGCGCTGCTTCGTCAGTTGTCGGCAGCGGTAAAAGCCCGTCGCGGCTAAGTTTATTTTCTATCCTGTGGTGAAGCGCAGGATAGAAAACATATCGGTCCGGTAACAGTCTACCGGACCGATATTGCCAATATTAATGTATTATTATTTGGCGTACTTAGGTACTTCCTGCTTCTGGAGAGTATTTCCTTCCGAATCAATTCCTACAATGACTCTATAGCGGTCAAAATATAACTTCTTAATGGATTCTGTTCCTAATTCTTCGTAGGCAACAATTTCTACTGATTTAACATGTTTTGTATTAATTGCAGACGCTCCTCCAATCCCGAGTAGCGAAACCCCACCGTATTTTTTACAAAGCTCAGCGACATAATCAGCACGATCGCCTTTGCCAAGAAACGCAGTTGCCCCTTGTTGAAACATCATTTCTACAAATGGGTCCATACGCGCGGCCGTTGTAGGACCGTTGGAGCCAATAGGTAAACCAGGTCTGGCAGGGCAGGGGCCAGCATAGTAAATCGTTTGGTTTTGAAAATCGACTGGTGATTTTTCTCCGTTACTAAGCGCTACTTCGATTTTTTTATGCGCGGCGTCACGGCAGGTGTAAGCAAATCCAGTGAGAAATAATATATCGCCGACCTTAAGAGTTTTCGCTTTCTCTTTAGTCAATGGTAATGTTAATTCCATCATAGCTTCTCCAGGTATTAAATGATTTCACTAGCGTGGCGGCTTGCATTACATTGGAAATTGATTGCGACTGGCAGTGCAGTGATATGGCAAGGATAGTAATCGACATGCACGCCTAACGCCGTAATACGCCCGCCCATACCTAAAGGGCCGATCCCTGTATTATTCACGGCCTCTAATAATTCAGCTTCGAGCTGGGCATAAAGTGGTTTAGCATTGAACTCACCAAGAGGGCGTAATAATGCTTTCTTCGCCATCCACGAACAGTGATCCATTGTACCGCCAACGCCGATACCAATAATATAAGGAGGGCATGGATTGCCTCCTACACGACGGACAGTTTCCAGAACAAAATCTTTTATACCATCAATACCATCGCCGGGAAGCAATGTTTTAAAAGTTCCCATATTTTCGCTACCGCCGCCCTTTGGCATAACGGTAATTGTCACTCGGTCACCATCAACAATTTCAGTATGTAAAATTGCAGGAGTATTATCATTAGTATTAATACGTTCTAATGGATCTGCAACCATGGATTTTCTTAAGTATCCATTTTCATAGCCCTGGCGAACACCCTGGTTCACCTGATCTTTAAGCGGCTTACCTTCCCAGCATACATGTTGTCCAATTTCCATTATAACGATACAAGTGCCGGTATCATGGCAGCATGCAAGTTGTTCTTTTTTTGCATACTCTCCATTATCAATTAATATCTTAATGGTTTCCTTGCCGATCTTTGACTCTTCTTTATCATATGCTTTACGAAAAGAACACATGAGATTATCATCCAGTTCATAACAAGCTTTTTTTACAAGTTTTTCGATAACCGGAATGATAATTTCTGTATTTAATATACGACTCATACTCCCTCCAGTGCTATGTTGCATTGTTTTATCCATTGATCACATTTTCATGATATTCGTATTCATTGTAGGAAGGAAATATGTTATTTTTATTAAATGATAAATTTTATTTATAGTAGTGAAAAATAGATGGAAATTAGACAATTAGAATATTTTGTAAGCGCTTCTTTGTTAGGTAACTTAACCAGAGTTGCTGAGCGGCATTTTGTTTCTCAACCTAATATCACCATTGCTATTAAGAAGTTAGAGACTGAATTAGGGGTGACATTATTTGATAGAAAGAAAAATAAACTTGTCCTTACTGAGGAGGGCATGTTTTTCTTACAAAAAATTGAACCTATCCTTATTGCGTTAAAAAATAGCGTAGCGGAAATGAAAGATTATCGTAATGAAAATGGTGGCATAGTAACTTTGGGGATCCCACCGATGATAAGTTTGTTTCTTTTTTCACCGCTCTTCAAGCATTTCCGGGAGATTTATCCAGAGATGGAACTCTCTCTTGTTGAAGAGGGGACTTTTGGTTTACATGATAAACTTTCTGCTGGAGAGCTGGATCTTGCTATTGTTATTATTAATGACTGTCCAAAAGAATTAGTTACGGTACCATTAATGACTCAGCAGCACGTGGTATGTATGTCAGATAAACATCCCCTGGCAAAAAAGGATAGTATCGATTGGGAAGATCTACAATATGAGCCATTGATACTAATGAAAAAAGATTCCTGGCATAGAAAAACGATTATTGAAGAATGTACAAAGCGAGGAATTCATACTCATATTTTTCTATCATCAAACAGGGTTCAAACCAACATAGATCTGGTTGCTAAAAATGAAGGAATTTCTTTCATTTTGGACGCTGTCGATCTTAAAGCCGAAAAAGTAATAACCAAGGCCATGACTGAGCCGACTTATGTTACGATTGGTTTGGCCTGGAAGAAAGATAAATATTTATCATATGCAACCAGAGCGTTAATTAAATTTATTGAGGATTATATTAAAGAACATTTTACAATTAAATAATTATATTTGTTCTTCAACAAAAATTTCCCATAGCTCTTCGGCATCTGGAGGCATTCTCTTGGCTGGTCTATAAAGTCTTATTTCTATGGGGACCCATAAATTGCTTTCTTTTTCCGCTGCAGTAACAATAGTTTTAGCCTCTATATCTTGCCTGGCAAGGCTTTGAGGTATCCAGGCAACACCATCGCCAGATCTGACCATTGCCAATAGTGTTGCTGCCAGATCGGCCACAAAGGCAACATTTATATTATGGGTAATTCTGTTAATAGACGCTGTATTTGCTATTATTCTTCCCAGACCTGATTGTGATGAAAAAGAAAGGTAAGGGAATTGAATCTTATTATTTATATTCCACAACGGTTTTAACGTTTCTGAGTCTGGTTTACTGAATGGAATTAATGTATCAAACCCAAGACGAATGTTCATAAAGTTATTTTTATTTAAATTTAGATGCATATGTGGGTGATGGTGACACAGCAAAAATTGTGAATCTCCCTGCCGCATCATTTTTTCGCACGCATTCAATGAGTCAGATAAAAGACGAAATGAACCAAATTTTGCAATTTTATCACTTTGTTTTAACAAATGTGGTACAAAAGAGAAAGACAAAGCATGCGTTGCTGAAAAAACAAGACTAGGTTGTTTATTACCTGCGGCCTCAAGGGTATCACTTTTCAATGTGTACAAGGAGTGGATCAGTTCGGGAAGCTGGTCTGTAAATACTTCTCCGGCTTTGGTAAGGGTGACTCCCCGTTTACTTCTTTCAAAAAGGGGCGTACCCACCCATTCTTCGAGAGATTGTATCCGACGACTAAATGCGGGTTGAGTCACATATCTTGAGGCAGACGCTTTTGAGAAATTCAACGTTTCTTTTAGAGCCAGACAGTCTTCGAGCCATGTTAGTTCGAGGTGATGCCGATATTGCATAAGCTGCAACCTTATTAGCATTGGATGAGTTTCATTTATATAAGTAGCATTATACACAGACAGATTTTAAGAGGAAATTATTTGATTAAACAGAAACAAAAGCAGTAAGAATATGTTATGCCTTTGTCGGGTAAGTGTTGTTATTTATGTGAGTGTATTCTTTCTCAATAGAAATTAATTAGATGTAATTTTAGTATAACATGTGATTTATGCTTGTTGCAGTTGTATTCATGACTGTAATGAGTTGTTTTTGTACCCTAATAATATAAGGACGTATACATGTCACCAGCGATTATTACTTTGTTGGTTTTAGTGGTTGCAATAATTATCTTTGTTAGCGATCGTCTTCCTATGGGATTAGTTGCATTTATGGTCCCAATGGCACTTTATTTTACCGGTGTTATCGATGCTAAGGATATTTTTGCTTCAATCGTAAATGCGAATGTTATTCTTATCGTCGCCATGTGTGTACTCGGTGCGGCATTTTTTAAAACAGGTTTGGCATGGCAATCAAGTAAAATTTTACTAAAATATGCTAAAACAGAAAGAAGCCTTAGTGTATTGATTTTTCTTATTGGTGGAGTTATGTCTGCCTTTGTTTCTAATAGCGGAACAGTTGCTGTGCTAATTCCTATTGTTTTAGGTATTGCCGCCAGTAGTCAGATTAAGCCTATTAAACTTCTTATGCCTCTGGTTTTTGGGGCAACAATCGGTGCTGACATTTCTATTATCGGTTCGCCAGGAAATCTGATTGCTAAAAATACTATTGAAACTTTTAGTAAGGGAAGTCTGTCGGTGCCATTTTTCGAATACGCTAAAATTGGTATTCCTTTGCTGATTGCATGCTCTATATTTCTCTATTTCTTCGGTTCAAAACTCATCGCAGATCGTGATGGAAATACACAATCTGATTCTCAAATGGATTATAGCCAAATTCCGGCCTGGCATAGAAATTTAACTTTAGCCGTTTTTATTCTGTCTATCGCTGGAATGGTGGCAACTGATTATATTAAGTTTCTGCCTCCAATGCATATTATTGCATGTTGTGCGGCTATTGTTCTTGTATTCGCTGGCGTTTTAACACAAAAGGAAACTTTTAATTCTTTTGAAACGCTAACTGTTTTCATGCTTGCGTTTATGATGCCTTTAGGTGCCGCGCTTAATTCTACTGGTGCTGGAGAAATGATTGCCAATGCCGTTATTTCAGTAACCGGAGATTCTGGCGTTATGATTATTATGGCGTCATTGTGGATACTTACATGGGCTTTGACTCAAGTAATGAGTAACACTGCAGCATGTACGTTGTTATGCCCGGTAGGATGGACTATCGCACAATCTATTGGCGCAGACCCTCGTGCAGTTGTTATTGCTGTTTTTATTGCGAGTAGTGTTGCTGTTTGTACCCCAATGGCTATTCCAGCAAACTCAATGATTATTGGCCCGGGGAATGTTAAATTTAAAGATTTCTTAAAACCCGGACTGGCGATTAGTTTGGTTTGTTTTATCGTTAGTATGATTTTACTACCGGTATTTTATCCCTTCTATTAATGCCTGATATTACTTTTCTATTTTAGATTATTAAATTTGAGACTTTATTATGAATAGTTCGGTGCTATTAGGTGAAGGCTTCACTCTGATGTTCCTCGGCATGGGGTTCGTGCTGGCGTTTCTGTTCCTGCTGATTTTCGCCATCCGCGGCATGTCCGCCGCCGTCAACCGTTTCTTCCCTGAACCGGTCCCGGTACCGAAGGCGGCACCTGCCGCCGCCGCGCCCGCTGACGACTTTGCCCGCCTCAAGCCGGTGATTGCCGCCGCTATCCACCACCATCGCCGCCTTAACCCTTAATTTACGGAGGAATCCATGACCATTGCCATTACCGACGTCGTCCTGCGTGACGCCCACCAGTCCCTGTTCGCCACCCGCCTGCGCCTTGACGATATGCTGCCGATTGCCGCTCAGCTCGACGACGTGGGCTACGGCTCCCTCGAATGCTGGGGCGGCGCCACCTTTGACGCCTGCATCCGCTTTCTCGGCGAGGACCCGTGGCTGCGCCTGCGCGAACTCAAAAAAGCCATGCCCAAAACCCCGCTGCAGATGCTGCTGCGCGGCCAGAACCTGCTCGGCTACCGCCACTACGCCGATGACGTGGTGGAACGCTTCGTCGAACGCGCGGTGAAAAACGGCATGGACGTGTTCCGCGTCTTCGACGCCATGAACGACCCGCGCAATATGAAAGCCGCACTGCAGGCGGTGCGCAGCCACGGCGCCCACGCCCAGGGCACACTCTCCTACACCACCAGCCCGGCGCACACGCTGCAGACCTGGCTGGATTTAACCGAACAGCTGCTGGAAACCGGCGTCGACTCGATTGCCATCAAGGATATGTCCGGCATTCTCACGCCGATGGCGGCGTATGA
Organism: Salmonella sp. SAL04202; assembly: GCF_046550775.1. NCBI lineage: Bacteria > Pseudomonadati > Pseudomonadota > Gammaproteobacteria > Enterobacterales > Enterobacteriaceae > Salmonella > Salmonella sp. SAL04202. The sequence goes on from NZ_JBGDXK010000001.1 coordinate 501,002, forward strand.
GCTGGTCAGCGAAATCAAAAAACGTTTTGAGGTGCGCCTGCACCTGCACTGTCATGCCACCACCGGGATGGCGGAGATGGCCCTGCTGAAGGCTATCGAGGCGGGCGTTGACGGCGTGGACACGGCGATTTCCTCCATGAGCGCCACCTACGGCCACCCGGCCACCGAAGCGCTGGTGGCGACGTTGGCAGGTACTGAGCACGACACCGGGCTGGATATCCTGAAGCTGGAGAGCATCGCCGCGTACTTCCGCGAGGTGCGCAAAAAGTATCACGCCTTTGAAGGCCAGCTGAAGGGCTACGACAGCCGTATTCTGGTGGCCCAGGTGCCGGGCGGCATGCTCACCAACCTCGAAAGCCAGCTGAAGCAGCAGAATGCGGCGGACAAACTCGACCAGGTGCTGGCGGAAATCCCCCGCGTGCGCGAGGACCTCGGCTTTATCCCGCTGGTGACCCCCACCTCGCAGATTGTCGGCACCCAGGCGGTGCTCAACGTGCTGACCGGCGAGCGCTACAAAACCATCGCCAAAGAAACCGCCGGCATTCTGAAAGGCGAATACGGCCACACCCCGGTGCCGGTGAACGCCGCGTTACAGGCCCGCGTGCTGGAAGGGGGCGCCCCGGTGACCTGCCGTCCGGCGGATTTACTCAAACCGGAACTGGCTGAACTGGAAGCGGACATCAGGCGCCAGGCGCAGGAGAAGGGCATTCAGCTTGCGGGAAACGCCATCGACGACGTGCTCACCGTGGCGCTGTTCCCGCAAATCGGCCTCAAATTCCTTGAGAACCGCAATAACCCGGCGGCGTTTGAGCCGGTACCGCAGGCGGAAGCCGCGCAGCCGGTGGCAAAAGCAGAGAAGCCTGCCGCCTCCGGTATCTACACCGTGGAAGTGGAAGGCAAAGCCTTTGTGGTGAAGGTCAGCGACGGCGGCGATATCAGCCAGCTGACGGCGGCTTCGTCTGCGCCGGTTCAGGCGGCATCCCCGGTTGCTCCGGCGGGCGCCGGCACCCCGGTCACCGCGCCGCTGGCGGGCAACATCTGGAAGGTGATTGCCGCTGAAGGCCAGAGCGTGGCCGAAGGCGATGTGCTGCTGATTCTGGAAGCCATGAAAATGGAAACCGAAATCCGCGCCGCACAGGCCGGTACGGTACGCGGCATCGCGGTGAAGTCCGGGGACGCGGTCTCCGTGGGCGACACCCTGATGACGCTGGCGTAACGGAGAACTGAAATGGAAAGTCTGAACGCCCTGCTTCAGGGCATGGGGCTGATGCACCTTGGCGCGGGCCAGGCCATCATGCTGCTGGTCAGCCTGCTGCTGCTGTGGCTGGCGATAGCGAAGAAGTTCGAGCCGTTGTTGCTGCTGCCGATTGGCTTCGGCGGGCTGCTCTCCAACATCCCGGAAGCGGGCATGGCGCTGACCGCGCTGGAGAGCCTGCTGGCGCATCACGACGCCGGGCAGCTGGCGGTGATTGCCGCGAAGCTTAACTGCGCGCCGGACGTGCACGCCATTAAAGAGGCATTAGCGCTGGCGCTGCCGTCGGTGCAGAGCCAGATGGAGAACCTGGCGGTGGACATGGGTTACACGCCGGGGGTGCTGGCGCTGTTCTATAAAGTGGCGATTGGCTCCGGCGTCGCGCCGCTGGTCATCTTTATGGGCGTGGGCGCGATGACCGACTTCGGCCCGCTGCTGGCCAACCCGCGCACCCTGCTGCTCGGCGCGGCGGCGCAGTTCGGTATCTTCGCCACCGTGCTGGGGGCGCTGACGCTGAACTACTTCGGCCTTATCAGCTTCACCCTGCCGCAGGCGGCGGCGATAGGCATCATCGGCGGCGCGGACGGCCCGACGGCGATTTATCTGTCGGGCAAGCTGGCCCCGGAGCTGCTGGGGGCCATCGCGGTGGCGGCGTACTCGTATATGGCGCTGGTGCCGTTAATCCAGCCGCCGATTATGCGCGCGCTGACCAGCGAGAAAGAGCGCAAAATCCGCATGGTGCAGCTGCGCACGGTGAGTAAGCGGGAAAAAATCCTCTTCCCGGTGGTGCTGTTACTGCTGGTGGCGCTGCTGCTGCCGGACGCCGCGCCGCTGCTGGGGATGTTCTGCTTTGGCAATCTGATGCGTGAAAGCGGCGTGGTGGAGCGTCTGAGCGACACGGTGCAGAACGGTCTGATTAATATCGTGACCATCTTCCTCGGACTGTCGGTGGGCGCGAAGCTGGTGGCGGACAAGTTCCTGCAGCCGCAGACGCTGGGCATTCTGCTGCTGGGTGTGATTGCGTTCGGTATCGGGACGGCGGCCGGGGTGCTGATGGCGAAGCTGCTGAACCTGTGCAGTAAGAACAAAATCAACCCGCTGATAGGTTCAGCCGGGGTGTCGGCGGTGCCGATGGCGGCCAGGGTGTCGAACAAGGTGGGCCTGGAGTCGGACGCGCAGAACTTCCTGCTGATGCACGCGATGGGGCCGAACGTGGCGGGGGTGATTGGCTCGGCGATAGCCGCCGGGGTGATGCTCAAGTACGTGCTGGCGATGTAAATCTGTTCCTTTCCCGGAGGCGGCGCGTTGCGCCTGTCCGGGCTACCGGATTGCATGGATCTGTAGCCCGAACAGATGCGCAGCATCGTCTCCCGGAATGTCCCATAAGGAGACTTTGATGAATGAAACCATAGCATTTCGTCCGGAAGGCCGGGCGTCGACAAAAGATGTGGTTGTCAATTACACGCTGGCGTCACTGGACGAGCTTGAACAACTGCACCCGGCGCTGAATCTGCTGGCGCACCCGTCAATCGTCCGTGGCAGCCATGATTTCTTTGTCCGTTGTTATGACGCGGGCGTACAGCATGCGCAGGCCGGGGCGGCTGAAACGGTAGCGGTTTTGCCTGATTCGCTGCCACAAGAACGGCAAAGGAGCGGGCTGCTGTGTGCCGCAGCAGGTCGTCTGGATGCCCTGCGCCAGCCGCTGACGCACAATCGTTTATGTGACCTGGCCAGTCAGTTCTGTGCTGGCATGGCAGATGTTGACAGCGAAACCCGCAGCGGTTTTTATACCGTGCGCAGCATATCGCTGCCGGTTTACCGGCGGCTGTTGCGGGATCAACATTCTCACGGTGTCTGCCTGCAGCAGGCTCTGCTGCACCTGCTGGCCTGGAAGAGCGATTCTCCCTGGGCGCGGCAGCAGGCGCAGCGGCTGCTCTGGCAGGGCGGCGTGCTGGGCGATAAAGGTGAGTTTGCGCTTATGACGCTGGATGATGAACTGCGGGAGCGCCAGATTGAGTGGCCCGGGCTATGGTCGCTGCTGGCCGTCACCGGGTTTCTGGCGAAATTCCCTGCCGGACCGATATTTGCTGACTGAAAAATGAGGACTGCTGACAATTATCTGTTGTGTTGGCATTTCTGCGAGAGGCAGCTAGCGCTTTGCCTGACTTACGAAATGAGAATATCAACAGATTACGTACTTTTTGTAGGTCCGTGGTTGGAACATTGCCACCTGGTTACACGTTGTCAGCAGCCTCAAGCGTGGATGGCTCCACGCTTTTTTTGTCTATGGAAAAACCCCAGCCAGGCCCTGTCTCTTGATCAGGAGATCTGATCAAGAGACAGGGCTATGCCGGAGGATGTTTATTGGAAACCGGTGAGATAGGCCACCGTGCCATCAATCGAAATATAAATAAATATATAACGAAATAATTCGGCGCTATAATTCTCCTCTGATTAATAACGTAGCCCGAACCATGACCTGTCAGGACAAATCACTTTTAGCCCCCGCTCTCGCTTCCACGCCCGTCATTCCACGCTATCGCCAGCTCATACGCAAACGGGCCGTGCTCATGTTAGCTATTGCGCTGGCGATGATGGCTTCACTGATGGTGGATGTAACCTGTGGGTCTTCTGGTTTACCGCTCAGTGCGCTGTGGCAGGCGCTTTTCCAGCCGGAAAAAGTGAATGCGGGCATACACGTTATTGTCTGGGATATCCGCTTACCCTATGCCCTGATGGCGCTGCTGGTAGGCATGGCGTTAGGGTTAGCGGGCGCCGAAATGCAAACCATTTTAAATAATCCGCTGGCGACGCCGTTTACCCTCGGCGTATCGTCCGCGGCGGCTTTTGGCGCTGCGCTGGCGATTGTGTTGGGGATCGGTATTCCCGGTATTCCTGCTGCCTGGTTTATCCCGGCCAATGCGTTCATCTTTGCGCTTTTATCCGCGTTACTCCTGGACGGTATTACCCGTTGGACAGGCGTCGCCGCATCCGGAGTGGTATTGTTCGGTATTGCGCTGGTATTCACCTTTAACGCGTTGGTCGCCATTATGCAGTTTGTGGCTGATGAAGATACGCTGCAGGGGCTGGTATTCTGGACGATGGGGAGCCTGGTCCGCGCGTCGTGGGAAAAATTGGGCGTACTGGCCGTGGTGTTTATTGCTGTGCTTTTTTGCGCGTTACGAAGCGCCTGGCAACTCACGGCATTACGTCTGGGCGAAGAGAGGGCGATGAGCTTTGGGATTCATGTCCGCCGTTTACGCCTGCTGTCATTGTTGCGTATCAGCTTGTTATCAGCGCTGGCGGTAGCTTTCGTCGGGCCGATTGGTTTTATTGGTCTCGTTGCGCCGCATATTGCGCGAATACTTTTGGGGGAAGATCACCGTTTCTACCTTCCGGGCAGCGTGCTGATAGGCGGGCTGGTGTTATCGCTGGCCTCTATTGCGGCGAAAAATAGTATTCCGGGCGTCATGGTGCCGGTGGGGATTGTCACCTCGCTGGTCGGGGTTCCGTTCTTTTTAAGCATTGTATTGCGACATCGGGGGAGTCTCTGATGCGCGGGTTAATGCTCCGCTCATTTAGCGCCGGCTATTCCACTCAGCCGGTTATTGCAGATCTCAACGTTCCCTTACTGCCGCGCGGGAAAATTACCATTTTGCTGGGGCCGAACGGCTGTGGTAAATCGACGTTACTACGTTCGCTGGCCGGGCTGAATAACGCCGACGGCGAGGCGCTGCTTGATGGCGAAGATCTCATGTCGTTATCGTTTGCCGAGCGGGCGCAGAAAGTTGTATTTTTGCCGCAGTCATTACCGCAGGGTGTACATCTGCATGTACTGGAGTCGATTATCGTGGTACTGCGGGCATCAGGCGGCAGAGACAATGCGCAGGGCAGAGCGCAGATACTGGCTATCCTTGAGCAATTGGGCATAACGCATCTGGCGTTGCAGTATCTCGACCAGCTTTCCGGCGGTCAGCGGCAGTTAGTGGGTCTGGCGCAATCGCTGATTCGTCGCCCTGAACTTCTGTTGCTGGATGAGCCGCTCAGCGCGCTGGATTTAAACTATCAGTTTCACGTAATGGATCTCGTGCGTCGGGATACCCAGGCGCAAAATAGGGTGACGATAGTCGTGGCGCATGACATTAATATTGCACTGCGTCATGGTGACCATGTCCTGATGCTAAAAGACGGCAGGCTGGTCGCCAGCGGCGCGCCGGAGACGGTGATTACTGCGGAGCGTCTGGCTGAAGTGTACCGGGTACGAGGACGCGTGGAGCGCTGTTCGCAGGGGAAATTGCAGATGGTGCTGGACGGCGTGATCGCTGTTTAAGACATATTGCCTGATGGCGCTGCGCTTATCCGGCCTACCCATTGCTCGTAGGCCGGATAAGGCAGTTATATCGCCATCCGGCAAAGGTGATTACTTCGCTTTACCCTGATTCGCCACGGCAGCCGCTTTCGCGGCGATTTCGTCAGCGTTGCCCAGATAGTAATGTTTGATCGGCTTGAAGTTTTCGTCGAACTCATACACCAGCGGCACGCCGGTCGGGATGTTTAACTCAAGGATCTCATCTTCACTCATGTTATCCAGGTATTTCACCAGCGCACGCAATGAGTTACCGTGAGCGGCGATGATCACGCGCTCACCGCTCTTCATACGCGGCAGGATGGTGTCGTTCCAGTAAGGAATAACGCGGTCGATGGTCAGCGCCAGACTTTCGGTCAACGGCAGCTCTTTCTCGCTCAGTTTGGCATAACGTGGATCGTGACCCGGATAACGCTCATCATCTTTGGTCAGTTCCGGCGGCGTCACGGCAAAACCGCGGCGCCACTGCTTAACCTGCTCGTCACCATATTTTTCTGCCGTTTCCGCTTTATTCAGCCCCTGCAACGCGCCATAGTGACGTTCATTGAGTTTCCAGGATTTTTCCACCGGTAGCCACGCCTGATCCAGTTCATCCAGTACGTTCCACAGCGTATGGATAGCGCGTTTCAGTACGGAAGTGTAGGCAAAATCAAAGCTGAAACCTTCTTCTTTTAGCAGTTTACCCGCTGCTTTTGCTTCGCTTACGCCTTTTTCAGACAGGTCAACATCATACCAGCCGGTGAAACGGTTCTCTTTGTTCCATTGACTTTCACCGTGACGTACCAGAACCAGCTTAGTTACAGCCATACTCTCACTCCTATAAATCATATGTAATGATAATAATTCTCATTATATTGCCGCGAGGTGTTGGCGGCAATGCTTACGCATAACCATAGCGAAAATAGTGGCGCAGTGTAAGGTTCTTGTGAACTCAGAGTTGCGATTTTGTCTTTAAGTGGTGGAGGTTTGAGCAGGGCAATGGCGCGTAGGCCCGATAAGCTTGCGTCATCGGGCATGTAGCGGCATATCGTTAGAACGGAATAAACTGATACTCGGTCAGGCTGGCGTACTCCTCGCCAGGGCGAAGGATACAGTCAGGCTGCGGCCATTCAGGATGATTCGGGCTGTCCGGCAGCAGTTCGCTTTCCAGCGCCAGCCCTTGCCAGTCGGCATAAGGTTCTGGTCCGCGGGAAGGTGTACCCGCCAGATAATTGCCGGAATAAAACTGTAGCGCCGGGGCGGTGGTGTAAACCATCATTTGTAGCTTTCCATCCTGTGACCACAGACGGGCCGCCGGCTTTTTGCCATCACCCTGCGTCTGTAGCAGGAAAGCATGATCGTAGCCTTTAACCTTGCGCTGATCGTCATCGGCGAGAAATTCACTGGCAATGACTTTTGGCATCCGGAAGTCAAACGAGGTATTGGCTACCGATTTTAGCCCCTGGCGTGGAATACCGGATTCATCTACCGGCAGATACTCATCCGCCAGAATTTGCAGCTTATGCTGGCGCACGTCGGTCCGATCGCCGTCCAGATTAAAATAGACGTGGTTGGTCAAATTCACCGGACAGGGCTTATCGACCGTTGCCCGGTAAGTGATGGAGATTCTATTGTCATCGGTCAGACGATATTGCGCCGTGGCGCAAAGATGGCCAGGAAAGCCCTGGTCGCCGTCATCAGAGGTGAGCGCGAATAATACCTGGCGATCGTTCTGGTTCACAATTTGCCAGCGGCGCTTGTCAAAGCCTTCCGGTCCGCCGTGTAGCTGGTTCTCGCCCTGGCTTGGGCTTAACTGTACGGTTTCGCCGGCAAACGTATAACGGCTATTGGCGATACGGTTCGCGTAACGGCCAATAGAGGCGCCGAGGAATGACGTCTGTTCAGGGTAGTGTTCCGGGCTGGCGCAGCCCAGCAATGCTTCCCGAACGCTGCCGTCAGACAGCGGAATACGGGCGGAAAGAAGAGTGGCTCCCCAGTCCATCAGCGTTACCACCATCCCTGCGCTATTGCGCAGGGTTAGCAGGCGGTACGGTTGACCATCGGGGGCCAGTGCGGGCGTTTCATTTAGCACTGTCCTGCTCCTTGTGACGGTTTGCATACATAAAAGGTTTCTTTGATTCCGGTTTTCGCTTCGTACTGTTGCGCAACGGCCTGCCGAACAGCGGGAACCAGATCTTCCGGGATCAGTGCGACAACACAGCCGCCGAAGCCGCCGCCGGTCATGCGCACGCCGCCTTGATCGCCGATGGTCGCTTTGACAATGTCTACCAGCGTGTCTATCTGCGGGACGGTAATTTCGAAATCATCGCGCATTGAGGCATGGGACTCCGCCATCAGTTGGCCCATACGTTGCAAATCACCTTTCTCCAGCGCGCTTGCCGCTTCAACGGTGCGCGCATTTTCGCTCAATACATGGCGAACGCGTTTTGCGACTACCGGGTCCAGTTCGCTGGCAACGGCATTGAACGCCTCAAGGCTGACATCGCGCAGGGCCGGCTGCTGGAAGAAACGGGTGCCGGTTTCGCACTGTTCACGGCGGGTATTATACTCGCTGCCCACCAGCGTGCGCTTAAAGTTACTGTTGATGATCACCACTGCGACACCTTTCGGCATGGAAACCGCTTTGGCGCCGAGCGTACGGCAATCAATCAGCAACGCATGATCTTTTTTGCCGAGCGCAGAGATGAGCTGATCCATAATGCCGCAGTTACAGCCGACAAACTGGTTCTCGGCCTCTTGTCCGTTGAGCGCAATTTGCGCGCCGTCCAGCGGCAGGTGATAAAGCTGCTGGAAGACGGTGCCCACCGCCACTTCCAGCGAGGCGGAGGAGCTTAACCCGGCGCCCTGCGGCACATTGCCGCTGATGACCATATCCACGCCGCCAAACGCGTTGTTACGCTGTTGCAGGTGTTTCACTACGCCGCGCACATAGTTAGACCACTGCTGGCTATCGTGGGTCACGATCGGCGCATCCAGTGAAAATTCGTCCACCTGATTGTCGTAATCGGCGGCAATCACCCGTACGGTACGATCGTCGCGCGGCGCACAGCTAATTACGGTCTGGTAATCGATAGCGCAGGGCAGAACGAAACCATCATTGTAATCAGTATGCTCGCCGATCAGGTTGACGCGGCCTGGCGCCTGAATCGTGTGGGTGGCAGGGTAGCCGAAAATTTCAGCAAACAGCGCGCGCGTTTTCTCTTTCAGATTCATTTTTATACTCCGGATTCGCGAAAATGGATGTCGCTGACCGCGCGCAGGCGTTCAGCCGCTTGTTCTGCGGTTAAATCACGCTGGGTTTCCGCCAGCATTTCATAGCCGACCATAAATTTACGGACGGTCGCAGAGCGCAGCAGCGGCGGGTAAAAGTGTGCGTGCAACTGCCAGTGTGCGTTTTCTTCACCGTTAAACGGCGCGCCGTGCCAGCCCATTGAGTAGGGGAAGGAACACTGAAACAGGTTGTCATAACGACTGGTCAGCTTTTTCAACGCCAGCGCCAGAGAGTCGCGCTGCTCGTCGCTTAAATCGGTAATGCGCAGGGCATGCGTTTTGGGTAACAGTAGCGTTTCGAACGGCCACGCCGCCCAGTAAGGCACCACCGCCAGCCAGTGTTCGGTTTCGACCACGGTGCGGCTGCCGTCCGCCAGTTCCCGCTGGACATAATCCACCAGCATTGGCGAGCGCTGTTCGGCGAAATAGGCTTTTTGTAAACGATCTTCGCGTTCGGCCTCATTCGGCAGGAAGCTGTTGGCCCAGACCTGGCCATGCGGATGCGGGTTCGAACAGCCCATCGCCGCGCCTTTATTTTCAAAGACCTGCACCCACGGATAGGTTTTGCCTAACTCGGCGGTCTGCGTTTGCCAGGTTCTGACGATTTCCGTCAGCGCGGGCAGGCTCAACTCCGGCAGCGTTTTACTGTGATCGGGAGAAAAACAGATCACGCGGCTGGTGCCGCGCGCGCTCTGACAGCGCATCAGCGGATCGTGGCTGTCCGGCGCATCCGGCGTGTCGGCCATCAGCGCCGCGAAATCGTTAGTAAAGACGTAAGTCCCTTTGTAATCGGGATTTTTATCGCCAGTGACACGCGTATTGCCCGCACACAAGAAGCAGTCCGGGTCGTGGGCCGGCAGCATTTGCTGAGACTGCGTTTCCTGCGCCCCCTGCCAGGGGCGTTTTGCGCGATGCGGCGAAACCAGAACCCACTGGCCGGTAAGCGGGTTATAACGGCGATGCGGATGATCGATGGGATTAAATGGGGTCATAACAACGTCCTTAATCTGGGTATCCCTGCGGATGGCGTGACTGCCAGTGCCAGGTGTCCTGCGCCATTTCGTCAAGCGTGCGGGTGACGCGCCAGTTCAGCTCGCGATCGGCTTTGCTGGCATCTGCCCAATACGCCGGGAGATCGCCGTCGCGACGCGGCGCGAAGTGGTAATTAATGGGTTTGCCGCAGGCTTTACTAAAGGCGTTGACCACATCCAGGACGCTACTGCCGACACCCGCGCCGAGGTTATAAATATGTACGCCGGATTTGTCCGCCAGTTTTTCCATCGCCACGACGTGCCCGTCGGCTAAGTCCATAACGTGAATGTAATCGCGTACGCCGGTGCCATCCTCGGTCGGGTAATCGTTGCCGAAAACGGCGAGCGATTCGCGACGACCCACGGCGACCTGGGCGATATAGGGCATCAGGTTATTCGGAATACCTTGCGGATCTTCTCCCATGTCGCCCGACGGGTGCGCGCCGACCGGGTTGAAATAACGCAGCAGCGCAATACTCCACTCCGGCTGGGCTTTTTGCAGATCGGTGAGGATCTGTTCTACCATCAATTTACTTTTGCCGTAGGGGCTTTGCGGCGTGCCGGTAGGAAAACTTTCGACGTAAGGAATTTTGGGCTGATCGCCATAAACGGTGGCGGAGGAGCTAAAAATAAGGTTTTTAACGTTGGCCGCACGCATGGCGCTGACCAACCGCAGCGTACCGTTGACATTGTTGTCATAGTACTCCAGCGGCCTGGCGACCGATTCGCCGACGGCTTTCAGGCCGGCAAAGTGAATCACGGTATCAATCGCGTGATCGTGCAGAATTTCGGTTATAAGCGCTTCGTTGCGAATATCGCCTTCGACAAAGGTCGGGTGCTTACCGCCCAGACGTTCAATAACGGGCAGCACGCTGCGCTTGCTGTTGCAGAGGTTATCGAGGATGACGACGTCATGACCATTTTGCAGCAATTGTACGCAGGTATGACTTCCAATGTAACCGCTACCACCTGTAACCAATACTCTCATAATTCGCTCCGTTAAGCCTATAGTATGGAATAACCATAGCATAACAAAGATGCGAAAAGTGTGACATGTAATAAATTAGTGGAATCGTTTACACACTGGTGATTTTACGCATTTATATCAATTAAATGATTACAAATCATCTGGCTTGAGAATGCTTCTGCTTTTTATCCGAAAAAAAGGCGCGTTACGCGCCTGGGAATGAAACGGACGGGGCAGGAGCTGTCAGTCTTTTTTACGCGAGAGTAGCTTCCTGGCGAGCGCCCCGACAGCGACGACGCCGATGGCGGTCACTTTCCAGAATTTAAGTAACGCGATACCGAGCATAGCAAGCAGTCCTACTTTCTTGGCCGCGATACCGCCAATCAGCGCGGCGAGCCCATACTCCGCTATTTTGTCCGTTGATTCGTTGAAGTCAGCGTAGCGTTGTCCAGCGTTGAACTTGACGGAACTGAGAATTCTTTTCGCCAGAGGGATTTCGTGGTCAACAGAACCTCTGTCGGTCACCAGATTTAAAGAAAAATAGCCTTCACGTCCCAGCAGATAGGTGTTGTAGTTCACGCCTTGTTCATTCAGTGGTTCGTTGGTGCCGATATCATGGATGGCGGCGGACCAGATCAGACGATGATTGGTTGCATCGTAGGTAGGCTTCTCGATCCAGCCAATAATTTCTATCGGCTCAATGCCTTTTGCAATACGATCTTTATTCGCTTCTTTTGTGCCTTTGCGCAGGTTATCCATTAATTCATCGGCATCCCAATTTTTTGCATCATCATCTTTTACATAACCAGAATCATCATATTCGATAGAAATAAATCCATTCATTTCCTTTTTAAATACGAGACCGTAAAAATATTCATCGTCAACATAGTTACCAATTTCACGCATAAATACCGCCGCTTCTTTTGCGGGTATCCAGGTAAATCCTTCCGGTAGATTAAGCGTGGCTTTGTCACCTAAACTAATCTTTGTCGGACCCGCAACGGCGGCGCGGCTCATGCCTTCAACAGCGACCTCAACGGCGGTTTTACGCGCTTCCTGCGCAGCGGTCGGCTTTTGCTCAGCATAACTGCTGGGGCAAAATAAAATAGCTGCCAGTAAAAATAGTATTATTTGTGGAAAACGAAAAGCCATAATGAATCCCTTATATTCACATACGACATCATTGTCGAAAATTTCAGGATTATTATGACAATGAGGCGGTCAGCGATTCAAGAGATAGTAAGCTTATCGACCGTTATTATTATTCTTAATAAAAGGAGAGTGGTTCCAGAATGGCGCGCGGCGCCATTCTGATAATACATTTAATTATTGCATCGTCCGGAAACGTACTTATAACGTTCGCCCTCTGGTACAAATTCCAGCCGGTGGGTAATACAGGCAGGCGCATCCTCTGCATGATGGGAAACGAACAGCAGTTGGGTCTCTCCCTGGCGAATTAATACATCTACAAAACGGCGTACCAGTTGGCGGTTCAGCGGGTCCAACCCTTGCAGCGGCTCATCCAGAATCAACACTGTCGGATGTTTAACCAGCGCGCGCACGATCAGCGCCAGCCGCTGCTGTCCCCAGGAGAGACTGTGGAAGGGGGCATCCGCCGTACGCTTATCGATTCCCAGAATATCCAGCCACTGTTGCGCCAGTTTTCGTTGCCTGTCTGAAACGGCCTGGTAAATGCCGATAGAATCGAAATAGCCGGAGAGAATGACATTGCGTACCGTGGTACTGACGCGGTAATCCAGATGTAAACTGCTGCTGACGTAGCCGATATGTTTTTTGATATCCCAGATTGTTTCGCCGCTTCCTCGCCGCCGCCCGAACAGCGTAAGATCGTTGCTGTAGCCTTGCGGATGATCGCCAGTAATAAGGCTAAGCAACGTAGACTTACCCGCTCCGTTAGGACCGACGATCTGCCAGTGTTCGCCCGGATTGACTCGCCAGCTTAGGTGGTGGAGGATAGGGCGATCGTTATACGAGACTACGCCATCGTTAAGTACGATCCGTGGTTCGCCATCGGGTAACGCATGGCGGGCGGAAGGTTCGTCCGGTTCGGGTAATTGTACGTCGGTCAGACGCTCGCTGTGCGCGAGTTGAGCGACCAACGCCCGTTGCAGTAACTCTGCCGTCGTTCCGGTCTCCGCCAGCGTACAGTCGGCAAGCACGCCGGCAAACTGCACGAAGTCCGGGATCTCATCAAAACGGTTGAGTACCAGCGCCAGGGTCATACCCGCCTGGTTCAACGCCGTCAGGCGTTGCGCCAGTTGTTGACGGGCGGTCACGTCAAGTCCGTCGAACGGTTCATCAAGGATCAATAACTCCGGCTCAGACATCAGCGCCTGACACAGCAGCGCTTTTCGCGTCTCGCCGGTAGAAAGGTATTTAAAACGCCTGTCGAGTAAAGCGAAAATGCCGAACTGCTGCGCCAGCATCGCACAGCGGGCAGGATGGTGAACATCATCCTGAATAATTTCCGCGGTAGTGCGCCCGGTATCGTCTTCGCCAGGACTGAGCATATCGGTGTTATTACGTTGCCACTCATCGCTGACCAGCTTTTGCAATTGTTCAAAGGACAGACGAGTAATGCGGGTAAACTGACACTGGCGCTCGCCTGTTAATAACGGCAGTTCACCCGCCAGCGCGCGGGCGAGCGCCGACTTCCCGCTCCCGTTAGCCCCAACGAATGCCCAGCTATCGCCCGCATTGAGCGTCAGCGAATCCAGATGAAGTGTTTTTGTATCGCTCAGACGAAACGTGCCTTGCGAAATTTGCAACGATGACATTTTGCATCCCATTTTTTGCAGCGATGAATGACAGGGATACGTCTTTCGGCAACGGATGTCAATGTGCTTAGCACAACGTTGCAATAATCACTCTGTCCGCATTAAACCAGGCAATCACGTCATCGCCTTCCTTTAACGTGGCGGCATCTGAAGTCGGTATCGTGGCGCACAGCGTCTGACCGTCCGGTAGCGCCATCAACACTTCACACTGTTCCGCGCCGCGCTCAATATGGCTGATCGTTCCCGACAACTGATTGTCAGCGGCGCGCGCAACGGCTGCATCCCGGGTAATGCCAACCCACGGCGCTTTTAGCAGGATCAGCACTTCTTTTCCCTCCTCCAGGCCGAGACGCTCGCCGCTTTGCGCCGTCAGCGCGACTTTGAGCCGCGTTTTGCCGTCGGCCAGCAGCACGTCGACATGCTGTTGCACCTGATCGCGATCGCGGGCGGTAATGGTGCCGAACCACTGATTTCGGGCGCTGGTTTGCAGTGAAAAGCGGGAGATAGCGGCCAGCAGACTGTCAAGCGGCAGGGCGTCATCGTCGCTTAACACATCGAACGCTTTTTGCTGAATTTGGCCCAGCAAATCGTAAAGCTGGATCAGACGCTGGCCATAGCGGGTTAATACCGCGCCGCCGCCGCCTTTGCCGCCCGTTGCGCGTTCAACCAGCATATGTTCGCTAAGCTGGTTCATGTCGTTTATCGCATCCCAGGCGCTCTTATAGCTGATTCCCGCGTCTTTCGCGCCCTGACTAATCGAGCCGGAAAGCGCAATGTGTTTCAGCAGAGAGATACGTCGGGGATCGGCAAAAAGCTTTTGCTGAAGTTTCAGGGTAAGAAGGATTTCGGCCTGCATAACCAGCTCCTGGTAAAAAGACTATTGTGACTGAAAAGCGCGTCAGCGCAAAGCCGACCGCACAAAAGGGGAGTGCTTTTCTGTGTGATGCGGTTAAAATACAAAAAGGACTATATCTGGAGTTGCCCATGTTAGAGTTATTAAAAAGTCTGGTATTCGCCGTCATCATGGTACCGGTAGTGATGGCCATCATCCTCGGTCTGATTTACGGTCTGGGTGAGGTGTTCAACATTTTTTCCGGTATCGGTCAGAAAGACCAGTCCAGACAGAACCGCTGATTTCCCCAAACGCCCGCTCAGTCGGGCGTTTTTGTTACTCAAGATCCTGCTTTTCCTGCCGATATTTTCTGTGTTTAATCGTTAATGGGTATGAATAACCGCTGGGAAACCCCTGAGATTATCGTTATATTGTCGCTTACATAACGAAACGCACAAGGAGTTACAGATGGCGCATTCCTGGTTACGCCTGGTCGCAGGGGCGACATTATCTTTCGTCATCGCTGGTCATGCGCTGGCGGATGAAGGCAAGATCACCGTATTCGCCGCCGCGTCGCTAACGAACGCGATGCAAGACATTGCGGCAGAATATAAAAAAGAGAAAAATGTGGATGTGGTTTCCTCATTCGCCTCCTCTTCAACGCTGGCGCGCCAGATAGAAGCGGGCGCGCCGGCGGATCTGTTCATCTCTGCTGACCAGAAATGGATGGATTACGCAGCCGATAAAAAAGCGGTGGATACCACGACGCGCGAAACATTGCTTGGCAATAGCCTGGTGGTGGTAGCGCCGAAAGCCAGCGAGCAGAAACCGTTTACCATCGACAACAAAACGGACTGGATTCGTCTGCTGAACGGCGGGCGTCTGGCGGTGGGCGATCCGCAACACGTACCGGCGGGAATTTATGCCAAAGAAGCGCTGCAAAAGTTGGGCGCATGGCAAACGCTTGAACCGAAACTGGCGCCGGGCGAGGATGTGCGCGGCGCGTTGGCGCTGGTCGAACGTAACGAAGCGCCTTTGGGCATTGTATACGGTTCTGATGCGGTCGCCAGCAAGGGGGTCAACGTGGTGGCGACGTTCCCGGAAGATTCACATAAAAAAGTGGAATACCCCATCGCTATCGTGGAGGGGCATAAAAATGCGACCGTCAGCGCGTTCTATGATTACCTGAAAGGACCGCAGGCCTCGGCAATCTTTAAACGTTATGGATTTACGACGAAGTAATGATACTGACCGATCCAGAATGGCAGGCTGTCCTTCTTAGCCTGAAAGTGTCTTCCCTGGCCGTGCTGTTTAGCCTGCCGTTTGGGATCTTTTTTGCCTGGTTACTGGTGCGATGCCGGTTTCCGGGCAAAGCCTTACTTGATAGCGTCCTGCATCTGCCGCTGGTGCTACCGCCGGTGGTGGTCGGCTATCTGCTGCTGGTGTCGATGGGGCGACGCGGATTTATTGGCCAGTGGCTGTATGACTGGTTCGGTCTCACGTTTGCCTTTAGCTGGCGCGGCGCCGTGCTGGCGGCGGCGGTGATGTCCTTCCCGCTGATGGTGCGGGCTATTCGGCTGGCGCTGGAGGGGGTGGATATCAAGCTCGAACAGGCCGCCAGAACGCTGGGCGCCGGGCGCTGGCGCGTTTTTCTGACTATCACCTTACCGCTTACCCTGCCGGGCATTATTGTCGGTACGGTGCTGGCGTTTGCCCGTTCGCTTGGCGAATTTGGCGCGACCATTACCTTTGTTTCCAATATTCCGGGCGAAACCCGCACCATACCTTCCGCCATGTATACCTTGATCCAGACGCCGGGCGGGGAGAGCGCGGCGGCGAGGCTGTGCGTGATTTCGATTGTATTAGCGCTGATTTCGCTGTTGATTTCTGAATGGCTGGCGCGGATGAGCCGTGAACGGACGGGGCGCTAACCATGCTGGAGCTTAATTTTTCCCAGACGCTGGGAACGCACTGTTTAACCCTCAACGAAACGCTGCCAGCCAGTGGGATCACGGCTATCTTTGGCGTCTCCGGCGCGGGAAAAACCTCGCTGATTAATGCCATCAGCGGTTTGACTCGCCCGCAAAAAGGACGCATCGCGCTGAATGGCCGGGTGTTGCATGACGCGGAAAACGGTATCTGTTTAACGCCGGAAAAGCGCCGCATCGGTTATGTTTTCCAGGATGCGCGCCTGTTCCCCCATTACAAAGTACGCGGCAATTTGCGCTACGGCATGGCGAAAAGCATGACCGGTCAGTTTGATAAGCTGGTGTCGCTGCTGGGAATTGAAGCGTTGCTTGATCGCCTGCCGGGGAGCTTGTCCGGCGGAGAAAAACAGCGCGTAGCGATAGGCCGGGCATTGCTCACTGCCCCGGAGTTGCTGCTGTTGGACGAACCGTTGGCTTCGCTGGATATCCCGCGTAAACGCGAATTACTGCCGTACCTGCAACGGCTGGCGCGAGAAATCAATATTCCCATGCTGTATGTCAGCCATTCTCTCGATGAAATTCTCCACCTGGCGGATAAAGTCATGGTGCTGGAGGATGGACAGGTTAAAGCGTTTGGCCCGCTGGAGGAGGTCTGGGGAAGCAGCGTTATGCACCCGTGGCTGCCGAAAGAGCAACAGAGCAGTATTCTGAAAGTTAGCGTGCTGGAGCATCACCCACATTATGCCATGACCGCTTTGGCGCTTGGCGACCAGCACCTGTGGGTAAATAAACTCAATCAGCCGCTGCAATCCACACTGCGTATTCGTATACAGGCGTCGGATGTCTCGCTGGTACTACAGCCGCCGCAGCAGACCAGTATCCGCAACGTATTGCGGGCAAAAGTGGCGAATTGTTATGACGATAACGGGCAGGTGGAAGTCCAGCTTGAGATAGGCGGCAGAACGCTGTGGGCGCGAATAAGCCCGTGGGCCAGGGATGAGCTGAATATCAAGCCTGGCCTGTGGCTTTACGCGCAGGTGAAAAGCGTTTCTATCACCGCCTGACTATAGCAGGTGGGTGTAAATAAATTTGGCGATGCTATCGGTAGTGTTATCGCCGATCACAACGTCAGCGCGCGCTTTCACCGCCTCATCGGCGTTGCCCATCGCAACGCCGGTGCCTGCCGCCTCCAGCATACTGATGTCGTTGTAGTTATCGCCGAAAGCGATCACATTTTTCATTGACCCTCCCTGCGCTTCTATCCACTGGGTAAGGCGCTTGCCTTTACTGTTGCCTTTGCGCGCAATATCCACCTGATCGTGCCATGACCATTCGCACTCCAGGCCAAGCGCCTGTTCAACATGCTGACCGAACCGCTGTAGCCTGGGAATATCTTCATTGGTAAGCGCAAACTTCCACACGGCATTCACGTCGCGCGCCGCCTGCGCCAACGAAGAGACCTGTGTAAAGGTCGGACGTTGCTCCGGCGGCAAGGTCTGCGCCCACCGGGAGGTACGCACGACGTGACCAGTTGGGTGTTCGTAAAGCATAGCGTCATCAACATACATCAGGCCGTGAATCTGATGCTCATCCAGTAAATCAATCAACTGCAACGCCTTATCCACGGGCATAGGATCGGCATCCAGGACAGTTTTAGCTTGATAATCATACAAATAGGTGCCGTTGCAGCAAATAGCAGGTGTTTCCAGCGCCAGCGCCTGATAAAAAGGATGAATAGCAACGTGATGGCGACCAGTGACAATGATAAGTTGAAAGCCCGCCTCTTTGGCGCGTGATAGCGCGTCAAGCGAGGAGGGGAGTAAGGTTTTATGCGGGGTTAATAATGTTCCGTCTAAATCGAGGGCAATCACGCGTGCAGTCATAATTTTTTCCAGATTAAGAGTAATAATTCCGTCTGTCGGCATGGTACACCGGGACGGTAAGCAGACAAAATTCTGCGTCTGAATTCAGCATTCGCCGTCAAAAGCGACTACGTTAAGCTGTGTCCTGTTATTGCAGCTACATGCCATATGCAAAGGAGTATTCATGAAACAAACAGTCTATACCGCCAGCCCTGAGAGTCAGCAAATTCACGTCTGGAGCCTGAACCACGAAGGGACGCTGACGCTGGTGCAGGTCGTGGATGTGCCCGGTCAGGTTCAGCCGATGGTGGTCAGTCCGGATAAACGCTACCTCTATGTCGGCGTGCGCCCGGAGTTTCGTGTCCTGGCGTATCGTATTGCGCCGGATGATGGCGCGCTGACGTTTGCCGCCGAATCTGCCCTGCCGGGTAGCCCGACCCATATTTCTACCGATCATCATGGTCGTTTTGTCTTTGTCGGATCGTATAACGCCGGTAATGTCAGCGTGACGCGCTTACAGGATGGCCTGCCGGTTGAGCTGGTGGATGTGGTGGAAGGGCTGGACGGCTGCCACTCGGCAAATATTACGCCTGATAACCGTACCCTGTGGGTGCCTGCGCTAAAACAGGATCGCATTTGTCTGTTTACGCTAAGCGATGACGGCCATCTGGTGGCCCAGGAGCCGGCGGAAGTAAATACAGTTGAAGGGGCAGGCCCGCGTCATATGGTCTTCCACCCGAATCGACAATATGCGTATTGCGTCAATGAACTGAACAGTTCGGTGGATGTCTGGCAGCTTAAAAATCCGCATGGCGAGATAGAGTGCGTACAAACCCTGGATATGATGCCCGCCGATTTTTCCGATACCCGTTGGGCGGCGGATATTCATATTACGCCGGATGGACGGCATCTGTATGCCTGTGACCGCACCGCCAGTTTGATTACCGTCTTTAGTGTCTCCGAAGACGGCAGCGTACTGAGCGTTGAAGGCTTCCAGCCGACGGAAGCCCAACCGCGCGGCTTTAATATCGACAATAGCGGAAAATACCTGATTGCAGCGGGTCAAAAATCACATCATATCGCGGTCTATGAAATTACGGGCACTCAGGGGTTGCTGACGGAAAAAGGTCGTTATGCCGTCGGCCAGGGGCCAATGTGGGTTGTGGTGAACGCGTACTAAAGCGCTGTGTGCCGGAGGGCGGCGGGCTGGAGCTCACCAGGGCAGGATGCCTGATTAATTTCGATAAACATCGCTTGCAGTAAAACCACGGGCCGCCACATCTGCTGCGGCGGCCCGTTTATAAGCCTGAACCGGAACGGCGATTACTGCTTAGGTTCCGCCACCACTTTACTGCCTACACCGCGGTTGTTGTATTCCCACATGCGGTTGTAGTTAGTGTCGTTCAGATTACGCTGCACCTCGTCTTTGTCATCCACGGTTCCCGTATTTCCGGCAAACGGACGTTTCGAGATGACCGCGTCGGCCCACGGTTTGGCAACGTTGAAGCCCTCGTTAATCACGCTGTCGCGGATCACGACCTGACCGTTGGTGTTGGCGTCGACATCCAGCGAGCGGCCAAGCTGCGCAACGCCATCGCCGGAGGCGTTAAAGCGGCTGTTGATCGCCAAAAAGCCATAGTAAATATTGGACAGCGTCGCCGGGGCGAAGACGTAGGCTTCCTGCTGTGTGCGGGAGTTGACGACCTGGAAGTTGGTGTTATCGAACACCACGGCGCCGCGTCCGGAAACCATATCCACATCGCCTTCAATATAGCTGTTCGTCACCAGCGTACGCGGCTGACGATCGGTCTGCAGACGGTTCTGCACGCCGCTGTTGGTCACAAAGAAGGTGTTCTGGCGGCCAAGGATATTGACCTTGTTAATCTGGACTTTGTCGCCATCGGTACGCAACGCCACCGCCGGATGGTTTCCGGCATCGACACTGTCGCCCAGCGTGTTCTCGATGGTCAGATTTTGTAGCTGCAGACCGTTATTCTGCGACCAGAACGCGGCAGAACACATCACACCGATCGTTGCGGCGTGTTTGCTTTGGCAGTTATCGAACATATACCAGGCGGGTTTACCAGGCATATATTTCCCGCCGGGATTCACCGCGCGGCGCCAGTCAGCGACGCTCATTTCACCATCAATCGCCATCCCAATTTTCACATCGATCGGTTTTTCACCGGTCCCGTACAGGGTCAGACTTCCCGGCGCGGCGGGAACATACACGGTCCCCTGATAGTCGCCCGGCATAATAGCAATGTACTGGCGTTTGTTCGTGCGTTTAACCATTGCCGCATCGACCGCGGCCTGAATCGAGGTGTGCGTAACGCCTGGCGTACCTGCCGGCCCCACCACAAAGTCAGGCTGTGCGGGCAGGGTAATCGGCGACGGCGACCACGGGGCGGTATTCGGCGTCAGGGAGGCAAAATAGCGCGCCGCAACGAAGTTTTTCGCTTCATTTGCCGACAGAATGGGGCGCGAGGCGGTGCCAGGCGCGGTTTGATCGGAAGGGATCTGATCGGGTGGCGTAGAGCTACAGGCGCTCAGCGTCACGCCAAAAGCCAGTGCCAGCGCCAGACGGGAAACCGATAATGTATTCACAGGTTGCTCCGGGCTTGAAAAAGTTAAATGACATCCATTGAAGCCTGCTTTTTTATACTAAGTTGAACGTATAAAAAAGTCTTTATGTTCAAAGTGTTACGCAACGAAGGTCACTATTAGTCAAAATAAAATCACTAACTGATTTCTATTCTCTCCCACTCTCTCCCGCGATCGTTCCTGTATTGCGCAGCCATGCTATCAGACTTATGTCCGAGAAGGTGCTGCGCAAATCTTTCGCCATACTGTTTCTCATAGAGCCTTGCAGACAGGCTGCGTATCTCATGAAATGTTGGCGGTTCTCCGCTGAAAGAAAGTCCAGATTCCTTGCGTGCGCGCATAAAATACCTTGATACCGTCCCTGATGAAAGCGCTTCGCTTCGTGTAGAGGAAATTATTGTTTCTCCTTGCGAAAGTGATTTACATCTCTTCAGCGTATCTGAAAGCGAAAGGTTAGCTGCATCAAGTTTAATCGTTACCGGTATCGCCAGTTTTACTCCTGTCTTTTGTTGTTGTACGTGTAGAAATCCTTCTGAAATGTCAACCCATTTCATTGCACAGATATCACTAACACGCTGCCCGGTAAGTAATGCTATCTCCATAGACAGTTTCACCCATGGCGGCTGCTTCCCGGCAGCATCATATATTTTCATGAATTCATCGGTGGTTAATCTGACCCTTTTAACTTCAGATTTAGCGGCCCTTGTGGCCGTGACTGGGTTTGAGTGTATGAAGCCTTCAGCTATAGCTTCTCTGAAAATGTCACTCAACGTCGATCTGATTAACTTTGATGTGGCCGACTTTCCTTCTGAAACATAATCATTGAGTATGGTGGCAATATCCCTGGTTGTTATATCTGACAATGGAATGTCCTGAAACCGCTCCTTTATGGCTCTTATTTTGCTTCTGTAATCAGCAAGTGTTTTAGGCCTGAGTCCTCTGACTGATATGATGCTGTCATATTTTTCCAGCCATGCGTGCATAGTCATTGCATCTTCATTATTGATCCGCGACGTAAGACTTTTTCGCTCAGCGCTGGAAAATAACTCAATGTTCGCCTGAACTGCTTCTGTTACTGCGATTCTCCGGTCGCGACCTAACCCAAACTCCTTACCCGTCCTTGGGTCTCGATAGCAATAATAACCGTTGTTCCTGATATACAAGTTTGGAGGCAAATCACGGCGTTCATGGCTTCGCCTTCTTCCCATCTCTAATCCTCTTCAAAAGTCTGCCTGTTGGCTTATTTTTAACGTCGATTTTTACTGCGTTCTCATGAAACAGATACTCCCTCCCATCCTTAAGTGGAGGAGGGGAGATTCGACACTCTCTAACCCAGCGTCGAACTGTCTCAAGGCTTCTTGGCCTTGGCTGTCGCTGGTTCCATTCTGGAAGCGTTAAGTACATCGCATTACCTCTGCAAATTCACGCAAGAAAAAACCAGCGCAAGGCTGGTTATTGGATATCTTGAGAAATGAACAGGCCTCATCGAGTGTGAGGCTGTGTGATTCCATAGTTACTCCGATAAAAGAAACCTCGACTGTGCGAGGTTTGTTAGTTGCGCTCTGCTGGGGATTTAGCCATCACTTCACCTCCTGCGGTGCTGCTGCGAGCATGGCCTCGTATATATTCCCGAACTGTACGCAGAATGACTCATCGCTATTGAACAGCACATCTTCGCAGTTCATCGCCGCAGCTATCATTTCGTCCGTTGGTTCAACGGGTACAAGTGCGTAACCATCCGGAATTACCGGAGAGTTGGTTGACGTATCCGCGATTTTCCGAAAATTGTTGGTTGACGAAATTGGGTTTTCCCGAAAGTTTCCAGTCTGAGGAATGGCTGCGCGAGTGTTCCACGCCTTCTCTGCCTCCTCCGGAGTGGTGAACCCAAATGTCTGGAGGTTACAGTCTCCATTTTTGTTACCGCACATGATGATGTAACCTTCCATATCACCATCAGGGTAGTGTTCAGCCGGTGATCCGCAGAACGGGCATGGAAGCAGGCCGCTGTCGTCAGGTTCAGCCTGAGAACTGGTTGACAAATTAGCGTCATTTGGTAATTCAGTTGACGCGTTTTTGTTAACTTTAAGCATGGCGGCGTTATAACCATCGGCAAAAATTTCTGCTTCTTCGTTGTTCAGTTCAGCGCATATTCTGGCTGTAGCCTTGCACCCTGAGCATTCGCACTCTGGTCGATAACCGTGATCGATTGGACTTTGCACCGGAGTGTTGCCATTCACATCGAAATTTGGCTTTGCGTCCTGAACCAGAAGGATGTAGCCATTCTTTGCTGTGTACAGTTCTGATACCTCGGTGACAGTGCCGAAATAGCGATTCCCGGCATCAGCACCACAAGTGCTTACATCAATGGAAACTTCCATGCCTTCGATTAATTCTGGCAAGTTGTAAGTTTGGCTTACAGGTTGGTTTGGTTTTTCTAAGTCATGATGCCAGGCGGCGCGAACTGTGCGTGCAATTCGTTCACGTAACTGCTGTGTGCCGTGATACTCAACAGCAATATCACGCAGATCGTTTACCAGTTCCCGGATTTGATTCTCTTTCACGATTTACCTCCATTGAGCATGGCGGCGCGACAGGCATACCATATTTTCTGTGCCAGGAATTTATCGCCAATGTTGTGGGCCAGCAGACTGACAATTTGACCAGCCAGACCTTTTGGCATTTCCGCTGGCACTACCGGCGCCGGCTGCTCTTTGATATGTAGCCGCGGCTCGCCGTCTTTCGGTTCAGGCCACTGGCGCGCCATATTCACCTTCAGCTTTTCTTCCATCGCAGCTGTGATTTCACCATCGCTGATACCGGCGCGGCGTTGCGCATCCCATAACAGGAATTGCATGTCAGCCCACTCACTGAGGTCGCCAGGTTCTGCCGCTGCCTCTAACGCTTCTTTTGAGAGGTGTTTAAGTGGGCCAACAGGGCCAACATTACCGAACGTTGAATCTGACCACTCCGCGTGTCGTTTGCGAATGAGATTTCGCAATTGTAGTGATGCGCCTTTCTCTTCTGGCAACTTGTAAGGCTGGCTTACAGGCTCAGCGTCCAGCGATACCAGCGCGATACGCGCCAGCTCCATTTGTTCGCCACGGGTAAGCCCGTTTTCAAGAGGACTTTTAATGAATAATTCGATACGTTCTTTGGTAATAGTGGTCATGGGTTAGTCCTCCCTGTACGGATTTAATTTGTTGTGCAGTTTGTTAAATGGCCACCATACGATGGAGCTATACCACTCGGCTATTTTTTCTGCCTGTACGCCTGCTAACCAGATGAAGAATATCGGTGATATTGGAACCATTAAAATAAGAAAGAGAAGGAAAAATAGAGCCTCTTTAAACCTACTTTGACGTGGATAACTCTTCCGGAATATTTTTGTCATTTCACTCCCCCTTAACCTTGATGCCAGCGGTGCGTATTTCGTGTATCGCATTGTCATTACCAGCACACCAACCCTCGGCATAATCCCGGCTGAATCCGCTCACGTACATGACTTCTCCAACGCTGAGTTTTGACAGGTTGACCTTCCGCGCCTCCAGTTCTGCTATACGGCGTTCTGCGGCTTCCAACTTTTCGCGCGCATCCCGCATATCATCACGCAGCGCAAGTGCTACGGCCTCTGTTGCGTCTTTTTCCCGCTGGAGTTGAATATTCTCATCCAGCAGCGCCAGCACATCCGGGTCGCTCACATCGACGACAGTGACGCGAGACTGTTCATAATGGTCATCTGCGATACTGCGGCCTTCTGCGTAGTGGCAACCTTTATCGTCGTAGGTCGCGCCCGTGCAGCCATAGGTAATTCGACTGGCAGACATGCGCTGTATTGTCATTTCTTTGCCGCAAATGTGGCATTCAGGTACAGGTTTTGGTGAATAGCGCTCTCGTAGCGCCTGTTTGTCGATGTTGCTCATTGGGCAGCCTCCATTAGTTGCATTACGTGTCGCTTGTGCTCTTCGCTTTGCGGAACGCCAGTAAAGTTCACCACCATGAAATAAGCCAAGCGATCCTTGTACGTCACCTCATCCAGCACAACTGCTGGGAGTGGACGACGCCCAAATGCCAATTGCTCCGCACGAGTCATGTCTCGCCAGTAAAGCGGACCATCAGCTAGGATGATTGGAATCTCATTGGTGATGAATTTTTTCAAAGTGGTGAGACGCTGCTTACCGTCAACAACTTCTATGTAAGGAAGTTCACGCGAACACCAGTCAGGTGCCTTTGCCAGCGCCACTGAGCCGATAGGAAAACCAGAAATAACTGCGTTTAAGAATGCCTGCTGCTCTTCATGCCCCCAGACATACCCGCGTTGATAATTGGCATCAAAATCAAGTTCACCACCAATGATCCAGTGAATGTACATATAAACCGGGTACTCACCGGTGCGCGCGTCGAATACCTGAGCATTGCGAATTCGGTTGCTCATTGAGCTGCCTCCTCGCATTTGTGATTTTCTGGATCATCGGCTTTGAAATAACCGCCGCAGATTTTGCAGGGTATCGTCGGCACTTCGTCGTAATTTGAGGTTCCCGTAATCATGACTGCACTCCTTTGCGAAGCTGGGCGGCGATACCTTCGAGAACGCCATCGGCGAATGAGCGATCAAAATCGCCTTCCGGCGCATCAGCCATAAATTCTGTGGAGGTCAGTATCATTCGTGCGATGTCCGCAGCGTTCTTTGCTGTGTCGTCGATAAATCCTGCATCCCATGCGGCCAGCATTCGGTTAGCAACAAAGTAAGCGCCTTCCTTGTGAGCCTTAGCCCGCACCTCAGCCAGAAACGCGTCGGTGGCTGGGGTGCCTACCGACTTGCGAAGAATGTTATAGGCGGCCATCATGGCTCGTTCCGGCACGCCCTCGTCAGCATAGAACGCATCAAGGCATGACATCATCGCTGCCAGCTTTGGCTCTTGGTATTTCAGCGTCTCATTCTCCGCGGCCAGCGCCGAAAACTTCTCGTGTGCCAACTTAACAACTGCATCAGCCTGCTTAAGTGACTCCATTGCTTTATCGTTATCCACCGTTAACACCGCGTATTTAGCCTCAAGCTCCGCATAATCACTATGACGCACCATATCAGTACAGAATGATTCTCCTGTTATTGGTGGTGATAACTGGTCACTGACAATCGTGTATATTTTCACTTCTTTCATTTCTTCCCACTCCGAAACATTGCATTCAGATATTTGTTTTCATTCACTGATGGAAAACTCTTTCTCGCCAGCATTTCTTCGCGTGGAATATCGTTAATGGGCTTGAAGCGGTGTCGAATAATCATTTCCGATGGAAGGATTCCGGGGTCGTAGGACAAACCTCTCATGATGAATTCCTCAGTTATTGCTGATAGCGCCGTAACGCGAACGGTAATTTTTAAGGCGCTGGTCTATTTCAATGAATTGGGTGTAAGTGGCTTTGCGGAATGGCCGGATGGATGTCTGGTAAATTCGTTCGCGCTCTTCTTTCTCTGCAAGCCATATACAATGGCGAAATTCCTTTTCCTCTTTCGTTTCCTGCGGTAGCGACATTATCAGGTCGTAGTTTTTTCTGAATTTATCCAGCACCTCCGAGACGGAATTGCCGGAACAGCGGCGCGGGTCATTCGCACCATACATAGGCGCTGGCATGTTTTCACCTGGTGATTATTTAGCTAACTTTTTCCAGATTGCTGAAACGTATTTGGCTTGGTGAATGGCATCATCAAGCGCGTTGTGTCGAGTTCCTTCGAATGGCATATCTCGTTTAGGGTCGAACACAATTGCCTTTCCAAGCTCGACGATGGTTCTGACGTCGCGGTCATTCCACCACTGCCAGGGCGCTTGGTGCCCGGCCAGAGCATAACTATTTCGTAGAATCACACAGTCAAATGATGCGCCATTTCCCCAAACCTGAGCGAATTTAGGGTTGGCGTGCTTTGCGATAAAGTCTGATAACCATGAAAGAGCCGTTGAAAGCTCTTGAGTGTCATTGGTTAGCGATTTTCTGGCATCTTCTCCCTGTTCCATCCACCATAAAATGGTTGAAGCATCAGGACGCGCCCGGTATCGCATTGATGACTCGAGCGAGATATTAACCGAGAAGTCTTCTCCTGTTTCTCCAGTTTTCAGATCAAAGAATACTGCCCCAATCGAAATAACGGGCGCGTATGGCCCGTTGCCCATTGTTTCAAGGTCAACCATTAAATGATTCATGTAAGTCCTTAAATTGCGTGAATAGCGTGACGAGGGAAGGGGAGAGTTACTGGTGCCTCGTCCGGATAGATTGGTTTGTTATGTTTATGCCATTCGACATGACAGGATTTGCATAGCCACATCACATCGGTAGGCTTACCGTAGTCGCAGTGGTGAGCCTGAGGTTTACATTCGGATCCGCAGCACTCGCACCGTGATGGTCGAGTTAGCTTCCCATCGCGCAAAAAATTGCCCACGATTATGTGGGCTTTTCTTTTCCATGGGTTGCGCTTAATAAACCGCTTTTTGGCTGCGTTACATCGTTCTCTACCGCGATCTGAGGATTGATAATCCCTCCTGGCCGATACTCGATGTGGCAATCCCGCGCGCTCTTTGTCGTACTCAGCAAGGCAAACACGGCATGCGGCAGTTAATCCATCATTGGATGCTCTTCTTATTTGAAAGTCCCTTTCTTCCTTCTGCTGATTGCATCTGGAACAGGTCTTCATGCTTACTCCTAAAAAGGAATGTCTGAGTCATCAAAGTTCATCGGCGGTTCGCTGTGTTGGGGCGCTGATTGCTGATGTTTCCGCGGCTGCTTACTGGCTGCTTGCTGTTTGCTGTCACCAGTGCCGCCTAGCATCTGCATCACGCCATTAATGCCAACGTGGACTTCCGTGGTGTAGCGGTCTTGGCCTGACTGGTCTTGCCATTTCCGAGTGCGTAGCATCCCTTCGAAGTAAACCTGATCGCCTTTTTTGACATACTGACTTACTACCTCAGCAAGCTTTCCGACAACCGCTACGCGATGCCATTCAGTTAGCTCCTTTTGTTCGCCAGTCTGTTTATCTCGCCACTGCTCTGATGTAGCGACTGTCAGGTTAGCGAACGCCGTCCCTGATGGTGAATAACGAACCTCCGGGTCTTGTCCGACCCGGCCTAAGATGATCACCTTATTTACGCCTCTACTAGCCATTTATGCCGCCTGTTTTAGTTCGTTAACTCTGATGTTCATTACCTGAACGCATTTTGTCTGCGCATCATCGTGACCAGCCAATAATTGCCAGTCATGCTGATATCTCTCAATTAGCTTTTTCTTGTCAGTTTCTGTTGCTGCATAATCTCTGAAGTCTTTCAGGATTTGTTCGCAGTCAAACGATGGTGATTTCTGGTTGGTATTTTCTGGTGATGGTTGATTGCCTGATGCTGGCATGGCCCAGTCCGGCAGCGATGGAGGGAGCCAGTAAAATCCTGTTCCATCCTTCAGTTTTGCCCTGTGCCATCCCTGCTTTTTATCGAGTGATGTTTGTGCGAAACCTTCCTCAAGGTTATACAGATACCGACCGATTCCCCACTGAACGGCAGCGCGCTTCATTGCACCGGAACGACCACCTTTGACGGCTTCTACCTGCGTGTTTTCAGCAGCATCCCATTTGGTGACCCATTCGGAATCAATCTTGATTGATATTCCGCATTCAACGCCGCCGTTGTTGGGAATATCGCGGTATTCATTGCGCCATCCTGCTTTGCCGCAAACATCGTCAAGGCGTTTCATGATTGCCCTGTTCGTGACATAAGCCAGCACCATAGCCCACACTTTGCCATCGCGTGTTTTACCGCTTTGCTGTATTCGCCATTCGATATCTTCAGGACTGAATGGGTCGTCGAATTTATTCAAATCCATAATTCACCTCAGAATGGTAATTCGGAAGGATTAGCCAGAAATTCACCTTTGTTTATTCGCTCGTTTTTGGCTAATGAAAGGCAATTTCGTTTCATCGATTTATTACCTGACTTGCGCCAGTACATTGCCTCTGTCAGGTGATACTGACGTTTTAACCTGCTCAACTCCGGTGTCCTTGCTAAATCCACTGGTATCATTTCAACCTCCATTCGCGAAAGGCTTCTACAGCTTCGCGATACATTATTTTGTCACCAAGATAAACAGCAATTGCGAATTTAGACTGAATAGCCATAAGTGATTTATCCATTACACGGCACTCCTGGTTGATTCAGGATATCGACCAGACGTTTCCATCCGGCCCGTAATTTTCTGGTGATACGCTCTAAAAGTGATTCATTAAGGTGTGCGATACCCATGACGGCACCGCCCGCGATAGCAAATGTCATCGTGGGATTCTCCATTTTCATTTATTGGCATAGCTAAAACGCCTCGATATGAAGCGCTGTGGATATGCGATAAAACAGCCGCACTCAGGCGTCGGCTGTTGTTTCTTCTTTCAGGCTTTCGATATATTCACGCGGGTCGTCGTAACACTGGCATTCGCTATACCAATCCACCCAGCGATCCGTAAGCTCCATTTCTTCCAAATCCTGGTCAGTAAGGCTCTCATCCCACATCTCAAGGCCGTTAGCGTTGCAGTAATCAGGTTTGATGTTGTTGTCATACTGAAATGCGTCATAATCAGCCAGTGTATCCATCACTCGCACACCCTCTTCAACACTTGCTACTTCTACAATGAATGGCTTCATAGGAACTTGCGGGATATGCCAGACACGTAATTTCATATTTCCTCCAGGTAAAAAGAATGCCGCCCATATAGAGCGGCAAATAACATCAAGGGATGATTCTCCAATAACCAGAACGAGCCTTCGTCCTCATTCGGTTACGAGCGATATTGCTCCGTGTATTCACTCACTGGAATGAATACACAGTGCTTACTCGTACTAATAAAATACCCAATTTTCTGTTTCTTGGTTGTGTCCAAAGTTATATTCAATATCTGGTGTTGATGTATCAATATTCTTCATCCCATCAACAAGAGTTGATACAACAGCTAAATCTTGTTTGATTCTCATTAAATGGTATTTCTTCCGGCGCAATAAACTTTCAATGGCAAGTTTCTTCGTTGGGAATGCAAAAGATCTTTCTGCATTTTTTGCTACTTTCTTAATTGCATATCTATTTATCCTTTGTTTCCATTCCTGTAACCACTGATTTGGTGCTGGTTTAAAATGAACAATCCAATGCGCAGGAACCAACCATGCATAATGCTCTGTCTGATGAAAAGCTATATATTGAAGTGCGAATATTTTGATCCCATCTTCTTCAACTGTCGCCTGGAATCTCCAGAAAACAGGCATTCCCTCATGTTCAGTTTCTGATTCAGGAAAAGGTACGCTCCATGATTTTGTCATATCTAACCTCAAATAAGTGGTTTGCTGCGGAAGTAAATACGCTTAAGTTACCTGTTATTTATCCCACCAAGTTCCGTATCTATCTATCCAGTTACACCAATCATCGACACTCCATTTTGTTGTGTCGCATTTTGGCAACTGGCATGAATATCTACCTTCTTTGTAAAGTCGGCGTTTGACTTTCTTGAGCATGACCACCTCAATCGTAATAAGCTGGAATTGATTTTCCGCGTTGCTTCTGGCGACCAACACAAGTCACACCCATTTCACTGCGTGGCTTGCGGTAGTAAAGATTGTGCCTGTCTTTTAACCACATCAGGCTCGGTGGTTCTCGTGTACCCCTACAGCGAGAAAAATAGTAAAATCCTCTCACCCCCTTATTTTGTCAGGGGGATATCTCCTTCAGTTCTGACCATTCGCCTTAATACTTTCCTTAAGTCGATGTAAAGTTGAAGGTCTCCATTTGCTGCGGCATCAGCCATCTTTTGCCTGACAAGCAGTAATGTTTCATACGGCTCAATAAGAATATCGTCATGAGTAATTAGGTGAAGCGTTGCCGCATCAACTATTCCTAGAGCTGCGCCAAGTATCAAAAATTCCCTGCTATTTTTGTCGCATGAGGAGATAAGCGTATTTAGCGCATACCTAATATTCTTTATAGCTGTTGTTAATGCTGCAATTTCTTCTATGGCGTCTTCTTCAATGATCTTTTTAAGCTCATATTTTTCTTCCTGCCCCATAATTACCTCGCCGTCAGTTGTTTTGATTTCCGGTAGCCTGCCGCGTAAATGGCTACGTTTGGCAGGCACACAGCACCACCTTCAACTTCCTTCTAACGCGTTCCTGCAAGCGAAATGGCTCTTGAAACACGTTTACTGGCTCCGTCCATGATTTTCATGAAAGCCATATAGTGCATTGGCTTCTTTCCTTGCTTGTTTGGCATCATCTAAAAGTTTGAATGAGCCTAGGTATTTTCGTTTTCCATCCACAGTTATCGATGCAACATAAAACCCATGCTCTTTTCTTTCTTCAACACCTGTAACTCCAGTTGATGAAGATGATTTTAAAGGCATGTTTTTCATATTCTCTTTGAAAGAAACGCTTCTTAAATTGGAGATTCTGTTGTCATCCTTAACGCCGTTTATGTGATCAATCACATCAGGCCAGTAGCCATGCACGTAAAGCCATGCAAGTCTGTGAGACTTAAATTTTTTACCTCCAATATTTATTCTCAGATAACCCTTGTTGTCAGGTGAGCCAGCCTTTTTACCTGGATACTTCTTGTTCCACGTCAAGGCAGCTCTGTTATCCGCAAACAAATGCTTTGCTCTCGGCTTCCAATAAAAGTCACCACTCACAGGATTGTAATAAAGAATCTCCCTTACAGACGCTTGAGTAAGATCCACTTAAACCTCCTAACAAAAACACTTCAATAACCCTCCGGTTATGGAAATGTTCTTTTGTAGTGAGCAGCATTGCCGTTCATCCTGAACCCGCCGCGCTCCCGACGCATGGTTTAATGTCGCGCCGTTCGACATGGCTTAACTATATCCAAAGCTATTATTGCTGTAAATAGCTATAGTTATAAAATAACTCCTTTGGTTATTTAGTTGTTGATATCTAATGTAATTTATTTTTCTTGTATGTGAGATTTGGTGTTTTTTGGGCAATAAAAAACCCGCAAAAAGCGGGTTTGTTGTGGCGTGATGAGGTTAGTAGTCAACTACAGACCACCAGAAGATTCTTCCGATGATCTCGATATCGCTTAGATTCTTTTCTTCTTGTGGGTATTCCAGTGAGTTAAAGCTTCTAATGCTTACCTTGTCAGGCCCTGATCGAAAGAGAATCTTAATGCGTTTCCAACCGTTCTCGTTAATGGCGTAAATCTTTCCGTCAACTATTTTCTTATCGTTGGTGTTAACAGCAACTGTTGTTCCATCAGGAATGTTTGGCTCCATGCTGTTGCCACGAGCCGGAAAACAAACAACCCCGCTTCCATCACTGTTCGCGCCAACTCTGCGAAGGGTTGATTTGGAGAAGCGCAACATAAAGCCGTTGTGATCTTCATCAATCACCCGACCATCCCCGCATGCAAACTCAATATCTTTAAGGTAGGGAATTTCAACTTCATCACCTCTTAAAGGCGTTCCTCCATCCCATGGGTCCAAATATCCCCACGTGCTTTCATGAGGAATAGAAGATTTTGGATTATAAGGTTCAACTCCCTCATCACGCATTGGCCCAGTTCCATCGGAAAGCCATTCCGTACGAACTCCAAGCACTTTTGATATTTCAAAAAGTTTGCGCGTATTGCGTGTTTTTCCAGACGTAAGTTTCCAGACGCTTGGCTGAGACATGCCAACAGCATTGCCAAGTGAAGCCTGAGTAAACCCAGCCTGATCCATCGCGTATGTAAGCCTTTGAGAAAAAGTATCTAGTTTCATTCGGACAACCTATAGCTACAGCTATTATTAGTCAAATACCTAAAGCTATTTACTTTCTGAATAGCTTTGGCTATTATTCTGATTGTGAATTCAGCAGGAGTTATTTTTATGGTCAACAAGGCTATTAAAGCGGCTATTGACTCAGTAGGAAGTCAGCAAAAGTTAGCTGATGCCTGCGGTGTTAAGCAGCCGTCTGTATGGGCTTGGTTGCATGGGAAGAAAAGGGTATCCGCTGAAAATGCCAAGCGCATTGAAATGGCTACCAATGGAAGCGTCCCTGCATACCTGATTCGCCCTGATTTATCCGCTTTGTTCCCCAATCCGAACAAAGCAGCTTAATAAAGCAAATTTTTATACCGAACGGCCCGGTATACGGTCGGGTGCCCGGCGTGGTCATGGATGACTGTCAATGGTGCACAATAAAAAACCAAATTATTTACCTATGGAAATAGTAAGAAATGGAACAAACAAGTTACAGCAAACTATCACAGCGCGACGTTGATCGCGCAGAAACAGATTTACTCATCAACCTGTCAACGCTTACCCAGCGCGGTCTGGCAAAGATGATTGGCTGTCATGAATCGAAGATAAGCAGAACGGACTGGAGATTTATTGCTTCGGTCTTGTGTGCTTTCGGAATGGCATCAGACATCAGTCCGATTAGCAGGGCTTTTAAGTATGCGCTTGATGAAATCACAAAGAAAAAATCCCCGGCCGCCACCGAGGATTTTAAGCAAATTGATATGCAATTCTGAGGGAATTACTGGATCAATCCACAGGAGTAATTATGACAAAACGTCGTAAGAAATACCAGGAAAAAGAAGAGATTCGACACCCTGATTCACCTGAGGGATTAGTGGTAGCCGCAGCAAATAACAGGGCGTTCGCAGAGCGCCTTGTTGGTGTTTACAGACTAGCCAAAGCAGGAGTGAAACATGGGCGTCGTTAAGTTAGCTGATTACAGGCATAACCCTGTACAACATCAGGAGGCATCCAGTATGGGGTATGTCTCTATACACCGCCAGTTTATGGACAGCAGGCTCTATAAGGACTCTCAGGCAGTACATCTTTGGCTTCACTTAATCCTCAAGGCTAATCACGAATCTACTGTCGTCAATACGGATATCGGTCCGATAACTGTTGATCGCGGTCAGATGATAACTGGACGCCCGTCGCTGGTCAGAGAAACATTCATCCCCGACAACAAAGTTCGGAGCTTATTACGGACTTTTGAGTCGAAAGGGATGCTTAATATTTGCTCGATGGGGAAGAAATTTAGCCTGTTTACAATCGTTAAATATGACGATTTTCAGTCAAAAAATTGTCCAACGGATGTCCAACGGATGTCCAACGCAAACACCAGTAATGACGCGGCTCACAGCAAATGTTGTCCAACGGATGTCCAACGATTGTCCATAAACAATAATATAAATAATATCTCTAATACTAACGTATTAGAGAGTACCGCAGCAGACGAAAATCCTGACAAGAAAAAATCAGCTCTCAGTTGTCAGGATGTTGTCGATGCTTACCACGAATTACTTCCTGAAGCTTCCAGGGTTCGCGCACTGAATGACAAACGTAAAAACCAGATCCGAACTTTCTGGCGAAAAGCCGGAGTGATAACACGCCAACTTGACGGGCATGGGTTCACGATGCAGGACTGGAGAAATTATTTGAGCTACGTAGGCGAAAATTGCCGATGGATGTTCGAAGAGCGTCCGAACCATCAGCGTGGAACAGTCTGGCACAAAAAGGGATTTGATTTCCTGCTTAACGATAATACTTACCTGAAAGTCCGCGAGGGAGAGCACGATGACCGATAATTTTTACGCGCCGCCACATAGCATCGAGGCGGAGCAGGCGGTGATTGGTGGATTGCTTCTGGATGATGACAGCAGTGAGCGCGTCCAGAAAGTTCTGGCGATACTGAAGCCTGATTCATTTTACAGCCGACCACACAAAATCCTTTTTGAAGAAATAACCCGAATGCACCGGGAGCAAAAGCCAGTAGATGGCCTGACGCTTTTCGATGAACTTGAGCGCAAATCGTTAACGGTTTCTGTTGGTGGTTTTGCTTATATCGCTGAGATCGCAAAGAACACGCCAAGCGCAGCAAACGTCGTTGCCTATGCAATGCGGGTTCGCGAAACAGCAATGGAACGCTACGCCATCAACCGCATGACTGAAGCGACGGAATTGCTCTATTCCCGCAACGGGATGACTGCAACGCAGAAGTACGAAGCTATTCAGGCGATTTTCACGCAACTGACAGACCATGCAAAAACCGGATCGCGTCGCGGCCTTCGCTCATTTGGTGAGGTTATGGAAGATTGGGTCAGCGACCTTGAGAAGCGATTTGACCCATCAGGCGAACAACGAGGAATGAGCACAGGGATCTCATCGCTGGACAGGTTGCTGTCACCGAAAGGTCTGGTGAAAGGCTCTCTGTTCGTCATTGGCGCTCGCCCTAAGATGGGGAAAACGACGCTATACAGCCAGATGGCAATCAACTGCGCAGTGCATGAGAAAAAACCTGCCCTGATGTTCAGCCTTGAAATGCCAGGTGACCAGATACTGGAAAAACTGGTAGGGCAGAAGTCAGGTGTTAACCCGAATATTTTTTACCTTCCGGCAACAAATGACGCTGATGACGGCTATCAGGGTGATTACGATGGTGACTTCAACAGGGCGATCGAAACAGCCAATCGCTTGAGTGAAATCGACCTGCTTTACATCGACGACACGCCGGGATTGTCTCTGGCTCAAATCGTCAGCGAAAGCCGTCGAATCAAGCGAGAAAAGGGATGTGTTGGCATGATTCTGGTCGATTACCTGACACTAATGACCGCTGAGAAGGCCGATCGCAACGACCTTGCTTACGGCATGATCACCAAAGGATTGAAGAACCTTGCCAAAGAGCTTGATTGCGTTGTTGTGCTTCTGACACAGCTTAACCGCGCATTGGAAAGCCGAACCAATAAACGCCCATTACCAAGTGACTCGCGCGATACAGGGCAGATTGAACAGGATTGCGATTATTGGGTGGGGATCCATCGTGAAGGCGCTTTTGATGACAGCGTTCCTCCTGGTGAAACCGAACTAATCCTTCGCCTCAATCGTCATGGCAATACCGGCACGGTGTATTGCATTCAGGCAAATGGCGCTATTTATGACACAGACCAACAGTCTGCTGAAATGCGCCGCCGTGAACGCGAGGAACCGCAGTCCAAGAAGAAAGGAGGATTCTGATGACCATCTACATCACTGAGCTAATAACAGGCCTGCAGGTAATCGCAGGCTTTTTTATTTGGGGGAGAGTAATTGGAGGCTTTAAGAAATGAGTTCGATGACTGAGCTTGTCTGCGCCGACTTTCAGGAGAACATTGGTCGTGCAAAGCGGTACTGGTCTGCTTCCAGACTTCCGACTGGCGAGAGACAGAAAAACGCCCCTAAGCCACGGATCTATCCGCGTGACCGCGTTCTTCGCCGGTTGGTTAAAATCGATACTGATTTTCAGTGTGACAGAATTATCCAGCAATTAGATTTGATGACTGATGATGAATGATTTCATTCTGCACGAAACCAATAAATCACAATTCTGGTTAGTTCTGAAACAAATCCTCTCTACCGGCAAACGCTGGCGAATCAAAATATCTGAGTACCGTGAGAAGCGTACATTGTCACAAAACAATCTGCTGTGGATGTGGAATGCAGAAATAGCCGCACAGTTATCTGCTGCTTCTGCTGAAAACTTCACGCCTGAAGAGGTTCATGAGTGGCTGAAAGATATATTTTGTCCGGCTAAAAG
This sequence comes from Salmonella sp. SAL04202, assembly GCF_046550775.1. Classification (NCBI taxonomy): domain Bacteria; kingdom Pseudomonadati; phylum Pseudomonadota; class Gammaproteobacteria; order Enterobacterales; family Enterobacteriaceae; genus Salmonella; species Salmonella sp. SAL04202. The sequence continues at coordinate 537,499 of NZ_JBGDXK010000001.1, forward strand.
GGTGACGATTTTTAATATTACACGATGCGTTAAATCAACACGTCAGCTTGATATTGGAGATATGCACAAATATCTGACCGATATTGACCAGTGGGCGCATCAGAAGGGATTACGACTAACCATTCCTGATAATTGCGAGTACCGGGATCTAAAGGAGAGGCAAGTAGAGTGACTATCAAATCAAATACGCCAGCACACGACAAGGACTGCTGGCAAACGCCGCTCTGGCTTTTTGATGCACTGGATATTGAGTTTGGATTCTGGCTGGATTCGGCAGCGAGCGACAAAAATGCTCTGTGTGCTCACTGGCTAACTGAGGCTGACGACGCGCTAAATTCTGAGTGGATAAGCCACGGTGCAATCTGGAATAACCCACCGTACAGCAATATCAGGCCGTGGGTGGAAAAAGCCGCTGAGCAGAGCATACAACAGCGACAGACGGTAGTGATGCTTGTGCCAGAGGATATGTCTGTCGGATGGTTCAGCAAGGCTCTGGAGAGTGTCGACGAAGTTCGCATTATCACTGATGGACGGATTAATTTTATCGAACCATCGACAGGGCTGGAGAAGAAGGGAAACAGCAAAGGTTCCATGCTGCTGATTTGGCGACCGTTCATCAGTCCTCGACGGATGTTTACTACCGTATCCAAAGCGGCATTGATGGCGATCGGGCAGGGCGTCAGGAGGGCAGCATGAGACGACAGCGACGAAGTATCACCGACATCATCTGCGAAAACTGCAAATACCTTCCAACGAAGCGCTCCAGAAATAAACGCAAGCCAATCCCAAAAGAATCTGACGTAAAAACCTTCAATTACACGGCTCACCTGTGGGATATCCGGTGGCTTAGAGAACGCGCGAGGAAATGACAATGGATTATTCACAGTTAAGTGATTTTGAAATTAACAGAATGGTAGGAGACATAATTTTTAAAGGCCTTTGGGCATGTAAACCGGAAACATCAGGGAATAACACCAACAAATGGTATTACGGAAATGCTGATACAACTTTTGAGCCATTAAATCATTTGCCTGACTACTGCAATGATCCGAGCGCTTCATGGCCGATTATTGAGAAATACAGGATTTCTATCTTAGACCAGTTAACTGAATGGTGTGTGGATGCAAAAGGCGTAAGCCCAATATTTGATACCAGACCTCTCCGCGCCGCCATGATTGTCTTTCTCATGATGCAGGACGCCAATAATGCTTAGCCCATCACAATCCATTCAATACCAGAAAGAAAGCGTCGAGCGGGCTTTAACGTGCGCTAACTGCGGTCAGAAGCTGCATGTGCTGGAAGTTCACATGTGTGAGCACTGCTGCGCAGAACTGATGAGCGATCCGAATAGCTCAATGTACGAGGAAGAAGACGATGGCTAAACCAGCGCGAAGACGATGTAACCGTAAAAGAGAAGATTTAACTGTTAAAAGGATATTTGAGTTACTAAGTTTCGATAAATCTACCGGGGTATTTAGATGGAAAGTTCCCACTCAGGGAAGGATAGCATTAAATAGTGTTGCTGGAACTTTTGATTCCAACGGTTATTCAATGATCATGATAGATGGGCGTAGATATAAAACTCACGTCTTAGTTTTTTACATAACTCATAATCGTTGGCCTGCTGGTCAAATTGACCACGTTAATGGAATTAGGACCGACAATAGGCCAGAAAATTTAAGAGAATGCCTGCCAATAGAAAATTCAAGAAATATAAGGATCCGAAAGAATAGCAAATCAGGTTGCAGAGGAGTTACTTGGCACAAACGACAGAAAAAATGGAATGTTAGGCTAGGTTTCCATGGCAAGAGTAAACACTTCGGATGCTTTGATGATCTGGAGTTAGCGGTACTAGTTGCTGAAGAAGCCCGAGATAAGTATTACGGTGATTTTTCCGGCAACGAAAGGAGCACTTATGCGAATCTATCGAAGGAAATGTAAATGTTGCAATGAATGGTTTATACCAAAATATCAAAATCAATATTGGTGTAATGAGATTTGTGGAACAAAGATAGCACTCGAACGACGAAGCAAAGAGCGCGAAAAAGCAGAAAAAGCAGCAGAGAAGAAACGACGACGAGAGGAGCAAAAACAGAAAGATAAACTGAAGATTCGAAAACTCGCCTTAAAGCCCCGCAGTTACTGGATTAAACAAGCCCAACAAGCCGTAAACGCCTTCATCAGAGAAAGAGACCGCGACTTACCATGTATCTCGTGCGGAACGCTCACGTCTGCTCAGTGGGATGCCGGGCATTACCGGACAACTGCTGCGGCACCTCAACTCCGATTTGATGAACGCAATATTCACAAGCAATGCGTGGTGTGCAACCAGCACAAAAGCGGAAATCTCGTTCCGTATCGCGTCGAACTGATTAGCCGCATCGGGCAGGAAGCAGTAGACGAAATCGAATCAAACCATAACCGCCATCGCTGGACTATCGAAGAGTGCAAGGCGATCAAGGCAGAGTACCAACAGAAACTCAAAGACCTACGAAATAGCAGAAGTGAGGCCGCATGACGTTCTCAGTAAAAACCATTCCAGACATGCTCGTTGAAGCATACGGAAACCAGACAGAAGTAGCACGCAGACTGAAATGTAGTCGCGGTACGGTCAGAAAATACGTTGATGATAAAGACGGGAAAATGCACGCCATCGTCAACGACGTTCTCATGGTTCATCGCGGATGGAGTGAAAGAGATGCGCTATTACGAAAGAATTGATGGCAGCAAATACCGGAATATTTGGGTAGTTGGCGATCTGCACGGATGCTACACGAACCTGATGAAAAAACTGGAGACGATAGGATTCGACACCAAAAAAGACCTGCTTATCTCGGTTGGCGATTTGGTCGATCGCGGTACAGAGAACGTTGAATGCCTGGAATTAATCACATTCCACTGGTTCAGAGCTGTACGTGGAAACCATGAGCAAATGATGATTGATGGCTTATCAGAGCGCGGAAACGTCAATCACTGGCTGCTTAATGGCGGTGGCTGGTTCTTTAATCTCGATTACGACAAAGAAATTCTGGCTAAAGCTCTTGCCCATAAAGCAGATGAACTTCCGTTAATCATCGAACTGGTGAGTAAAGATAAAAAATATGTCATCTGCCACGCCGATTATCCTTGTGACGAATACGAGTTTGGAAAGCCAGTTGATCATCAGCAGGTAATCTGGAACCGCGAACGAATCAGCAACTCACAAGACGGGATCGTGAAAGAAATCAAAGGCGCGGACACGTTCATCTTTGGTCATACGCCAGCAGTGAAACCACTCAAGTTTGCCAACCAGATGTATATCGATACCGGCGCAGTGTTCTGCGGAAACCTCACATTGATTCAGGTACAGGGAGAAGGCGCATGAGACTCGAAAGCGTAGCTAAATTTCATTCGCCAAAAAGCCCGATGATGAGCGACTCACCACGGGCTACGGCTTCTGACTCTCTTTCCGGTACTGATGTGATGGCTGCTATGGGGATGGCGCAATCACAAGCCGGATTCGGAATGGCTGCATTCTGCGGTAAGCATGAACTCAGCCAGAACGACAAACAAAAGGCTATCAACTATCTGATGCAATTTGCACACAAGGTATCGGGGAAATACCGTGGTGTGGCAAAGCTTGAAGGAAATACTAAGGCAAAGGTACTGCAAGTGCTCGCAACATTCGCTTATGCGGATTATTGCCGTAGTGCCGCGACGCCGGGGGCAAGATGCAGAGATTGCCACGGTACAGGCCGCGCGGTTGATATAGCAAAAACAGAGCAGTGGGGGAGAGTTGTTGAGAAAGAGTGCGGAAGATGCAAAGGTGTCGGTTATTCAAGGATGCCTGCAAGCGCCGCATATCGCGCTGTGACGATGCTAATCCCAAACCTTACCCAACCCACCTGGTCACGCACTGTTAAGCCGCTGTATGACGCTCTGGTGGTGCAATGCCACAAGGAAGAGTCAATCGCAGACAACATTTTGAATGCGGTCACACGTTAGCAGCATGATTGCCACGGATGGCAACATATTAACGGCATGATATTGACTTTTTGAATAAAGTTGGGTAAATTTGACCCAACGATGGGTTAATTCGCTCGTTGTGGTAGTGAGATAAAAAGAGGCGGCGCTTACTACCGATTCCGCCTAGTTGGTCACTTCGACGTATCGTCTGGAACTCCAACCATCGCGGGCTGAGAGGTCTGCAAAATGCAATCCCGAAACAGTTCGCAGGTAATAGTTAGAGCCTGCATAACGGTTTCGGGATTTTTTATATCTGTGCAACAGGTAAGAGCATTCTCCCTTATGGGGCTTGGCTTAAATGCACCGAGTGCTCTTATCGTTGTGGCAGCACAACGATAGTTTTCGTCAGAGTTGGCGACTTTGCGGGTTTTTAGAAACTGACCACAAAGATAAATGCAAACGATGATTTGATGTTGATGGCGGCCTAAGAAACCAAAATCACGGGGTCTTCCGACTCCCCGCTACCAAATTCGGCGCACTGGCCCGGTGTGATTAATAATGGGCACCCATTCAAACGTACCCTCGGCAGGTTCGATTCCTGACTAGACCCAGATGGCGACGGGGAGGGTCCAATTGAGTGGGTAACAACGGGCATGTCGCCTTAGTAAATCCCTCAAGGGTGCGACGCATAGACCGGTACTAGCGTCGCCGTTAGCTCCACGAAACGGAGCGCACAACAGGTAAGAGTATTTGTAGAGTTCGACTCTCTACCGTGGGATTTTTCCCGCGATGCGAGCCATAAATGCTCTTTCCGTTGTGCTGAATTAAGCGAATGCCGGAAGCAGAACCGGATCACCAAATGCGTACAGGCGTCATCGCCGCCCAGCAACAGCACAACCCAAACTGAGCCGTAGCCACTGGCTATCCTGAATTCATCAGTGATAGTTATGCTGCGGCCTTCTACACATGATCTTCGTGAAAGCGGGTGGCAGGAGGTTGCGCTAACAACCCCCTGCCGTTTTGCCCGTGCATATCGGTCACGAACAAATCTGATTACTAAACACAGTAGCCTGGATTTGTTCTATCAGTAATCGACCTTATTCCTAATTAAATAGAGCAAATCCCCTCAATGAAGGGGTAGAGCATGTACCGTATGGACAAAATCAGAGAATGGTTCAGTTACAGCTTCGGAGGACTGACTGCGATGGGTGGCATTCTCTCCCTGAATGACTGGGCTGTAATCATTGGTATTCTTTGTACTGTCGGCACATTTGGCATCAACTGGTACTACAAACGCAAAGAGCGTGAGGACAGATTGAATGGCAATGTCACCGGCACTACGAAATAGCGTAATAGCGGCGATAAGTGGCGGGGCTATTGCCATAGCATCTGTGTTAATCACTGGCCCCGGTGGTAACGATGGTCTGGAGGGTGTCAGATACAAACCATATAAGGACGTAGTTGGTGTGTTGACTGTGTGTTATGGCCACACCGGAAAAGACATCATGCTCGGTAAAACGTATACCGAAGCAGAATGCAAAGCCCTCCTGAATAAAGACCTTGCCACGGTCGCCAGACAAATTAACCCGTACATCAAAGTCGATATACCGGAAACAACGCGCGGCGCTCTTTATTCGTTCGTCTATAACGTGGGCGCAGGCAATTTCAGAACATCGACGCTTCTTCGCAAAATCAACCAGGGCGATATCAAGGGCGCATGTGACCAGCTACGTCGCTGGACATACGCTGGCGGTAAGCAATGGAAAGGGCTGATGACTCGCCGTGAGATTGAGCGTGAAGTCTGTTTGTGGGGGCAGCAATGAGCAGAGTAGCCGCGATTATCTCCGCTCTGGTTATCTGCATCATCGTCTGCCTGTCATGGGCGGTTAATCATTACCGTGATAATGCAATCGCCTACAAAGAGCAGCGCGATAAAAAAGTCAGTGAGCTGAAGCAGGCGACTGCCACCATTACTGACATGCAGCAGCGCCAGCGTGATGCTGATGCGCTCGATGCTAAATACACGAAGGAGTTAGCTGATGCGAAAGCTGAAAATGATGCTCTTCGGCGCAAGCTTGATAATGGTGGTCGGGTGCTCGTCAAAGGAAAATGCCCTGCGCCATCCTCAGCCGAAACCTCCGGCGCCTCCGGCATGGGCAATGATGCCACCGTCGAACTCTCTCCAGTTGCTGGACGAAACGTTCTCGGTGTCCGGGACGGAATTATCCGCGACCAAACAGCACTGAGAACGCTTCAGGAATACATCAGGACGCAATGCCTTCGATGATAGCGATAATTCTACTCATCATCCTTCACATCTGGCTCTGTAGACAGGGTGGTGATCACTTCTGGAGTGAATCTAGATTAAACATCTCATTGCTGATGCTTGATATTGAGCATCTGGCGCGCGGTAAGGGGCCGCGTTGAGATAAGAGCCAGTCATCACAAACACCAGGATTTAGCCTCGCATTCGCGGGGTTTTTTATTCCCAACTCCATAGGTAATTTTATGACCCAGCATATTGGCGTAAAACTGATTAACGCCTTTCCGATGACGAGACAGGCATATAACGATTTTCGTGGCTGGCAGCTTCCAGCCGGAGAAAACGGCGAGGACGAAGGCTATCTGGTTGAATATCTGGATGGCGGAAAACCTAACACCGATCGCTTTGATGGCTACGTTATCTGGAGTCCAAAAGAAGTATTCGAAAAGGCTTATCGTCCGGTATCAGGGCTAAGTTTCGGCCTTGCCATTGAAGCGCTCAAGTTGGGGAATAAAGTTGCCCGTGCTGGCTGGAATGGTAAGGGTATGTGGCTGGCATACGTTAAACCGTACACTGAGGCTGTTCATACTGGCAGTACGCCTTGCTTTTGCAGTCGCGTCTTTGAGTTGCCTGAAGGTACGCATGGAGAACCGAAACGATCTCCGAAACAACTTCCGTATATCGCCATGAAAACAGCGGACGATAAATTAGTGCCGTGGCTGGCTAGTCAGACTGATGTTCTAGCAGAAGACTGGCAAATCATTACCATGTAGGCATTACAAAGCCCATCTACGGGTGGTCTTGATAATGAAACCGGAATTTATTCTGGGTAACCAGTTACGGCAGTACCACGAAACAACCCAAGCCAGTAAGTGGGGAAATAACACTGGCAGCCACTGAAAGATGAACCTCCTGCCTTATGGCAAAAAAGATTCTTTGTGGTGGCGGACTGATGGAAAGACATCGGTTATTGCAGAGGCCATTCAATGAGTGGTCTAGACAATGGCTTATCCCAACAACCGGAGCCAACACAATGGCAGAGATTACAGCATTGACAGAATTACAGCAGATGAACCTCGATATCCTCCGTTTAGTTCAAAGCGATACCGCAGCAGCAGAGAAAGCGATCGCATTCGTTGCTGGAAGTAAGCTGAACTTCGAACTGTTCAAAGACCAACTGGTTTTGGCGCAGGGTGAAGGAACGGCATTAGCTCGCGCAGAAAAGGCTATTCGTGAGGCAAAAGAAGCGTTAGACCTGTTCACTGCCGGAGTATAATCATGGCAAATCCAAATTTCACGCCATCGTGGCCTCTCTACAAAGATGCTGACGGTGCATATGTGTCTGCTCTTCCGATTAAAGCTATCAAATACGCTAATGACGGAAGTGCAAGCGCAGAATTCGATGGTCCGTATGCTGACCAGTACATGTCAGCGCAAACAGTGGCCGTATTCAAGCCGGAGGTCGGTGGATATCTGTTCCGAAGCCAGTACGGCGAGCTGCTCTATATGAGCAAGACAGCATTTGAAGCTAAGTACACTTCCGCAAGCGGTTCAGTAACGAATGCAGATACGGCGGATAAGTTGTCAACGGCCCGTACTATCACACTAACCGGCGCTGTCACAGGTTCAACGTCATTTGATGGTTCGGCTAACGTGACTATCGCAACTACCCAAGGAAGCTAACTTATGGCAGCACCAAAGGGCAACCGATTCTGGGAGGCCCGCAGTAGCCATGGGCGTAACCCGAAATTCGAGTCGCCTGAGGCGCTGTGGGCTGCTTGTTGTGAATACTTCGAATGGGTGGAAGCTAACCCACTATGGGAGATGAAGGCGTTCTCATATCAGGGTGAGGTGACACAAGAGCCAATCGCCAAGATGCGAGCAATGACCATCACTGGCCTGACTCTATTCCTCGATGTGACGCTTGAAACATGGCGCACATATCGAATGCGAGAAGATTTATCTGAGGTCGTTACGCGAGCAGAGCAAATCATCTACGACCAAAAATTCTCCGGCGCAGCCGCTGACCTTCTCAACGCTAACATCATCGCCCGAGATTTGGGCCTCAAAGAGCAGTCGCAAGTTGAAGACGTGACACCTGATAAGGGAGATCGCGATAAGCGCCGCTCTCGTATCAAGGAGCTATTCAACCGTGGAACTGGACGCGATTCTTGATAGCCTGAGCGACGAAGAGCAAATCGAATTGCTCGAGCTACTCGAAGAAGAAGAGAACTACCGAAATACACACCTGCTATATGAATTTACGCCATACAGCAAACAGCGTGAGTTCATCGATGCCGGGCATGACTATCCAGAGCGATGTTTTATGGCTGGTAACCAGCTTGGTAAGTCATTTACTGGTGCTGCTGAAGTCGCGTTTCACCTTACCGGGCGTTATCCGGGAACAAAAGGCTATCCGGCTGATGGTAAATATGGCGGAGAGTGGAAAGGTAAGCGTTTCTATGAGCCAGTTGTCTTCTGGATTGGCGGTGAAACAAACGAGACTGTAACCAAAACGACTCAACGAATCCTGTGCGGGCGTATCGAAGAGAATGATGAACCCGGCTACGGATCAATCCCGAAAGAGGACATCATTAGTTGGAAGAAGTCACCATTCTTCCCTAATCTTGTTGATCACCTTCTTGTTAAGCACCACACGCCAGAAGGCGTCGAAGATGGCATCTCAATATGCTACTTCAAGCCTTACTCACAGGGCCGCGCCCGCTGGCAGGGCGACACAATTCACGGCGTCTGGTTTGACGAAGAGCCGCCATATAGCATCTATGGCGAAGGTCTTACCCGTACCAACAAATACGGGCAATTCTCTATTCTGACGTTTACCCCGCTGATGGGGATGTCTGACGTTGTCACCAAGTTCCTGAAGAATCCCAGCAAGTCTCAGAAAGTGGTCAACATGACCATCTATGATGCTGAGCACTACACCGACGAGCAGAAAGAGCAAATCATAGCATCCTATCCTGAGCATGAGAGAGAGGCACGTGCTCGTGGTATTCCTACGATGGGTAGCGGGCGAATCTTCCAGATACCAGAAGAGACGATTAAGTGCCAGCCGTTTGAGTGCCCCGATCACTTCTATGTTATCGACGCTCAGGACTTCGGATGGAACCACCCGCAAGCTCACATTCAGCTTTGGTGGGACAAAGACGCAGATGTTTTCTATCTGGCGCGTGTGTGGAAGAAATCAGAGAACACCGCAGTTCAGGCATGGGGTGCTGTTAAGTCGTGGGCTAACAAAATACCTGTCGCGTGGCCTCATGACGGTCACCAACACGAAAAGGGCGGTGGTGAGCAACTTAAAACCCAATATGCGGACGCCGGGTTCTCTATGCTTCCCGAACACGCAACGTTCCCGGATGGCGGTAACTCAGTAGAGTCAGGCATTAGTGAACTTCGTGACCTGATGCTTGAAGGAAGATTCAAAGTATTCAACACATGCGAACCATTTTTTGAAGAGTTCCGTCTATATCATCGCGACGAGAACGGCAAGATTGTCAAGACCAACGATGATGTGCTCGATGCTACTCGCTACGGCTACATGATGCGCCGCTTCGCCAGGATGATGCGCGATATCAGAAAGCCGAAAGAAAAGAAAATCCCCGCACCTATTAGACCAGTACGCAGAGGACGATAATGGCCGACAATGAAAACAGGCTGGAGAGCATCCTGTCGCGCTTTGATGCGGACTGGACAGCCAGCGATGAAGCCAGAAGGGAGGCCAAGAATGATCTCTTCTTCTCCCGCGTATCTCAGTGGGATGACTGGCTATCACAATACACAACCCTACAATATCGCGGGCAGTTCGATGTGGTACGTCCTGTGGTGCGCAAACTCGTTTCTGAGATGCGTCAGAACCCTATTGATGTTCTGTATCGCCCCAAGGATGGAGCAAGTCCTGACGCTGCTGATGTGCTAATGGGCATGTATCGCACAGACATGCGACACAATACGGCAAAAATCGCGGTCAACGTCGCTGTTCGTGAGCAGATTGAAGCAGGTGTAGGTGCGTGGCGTCTGGTCACTGACTACGAAGACCAAAGTCCAACGAGCAACAATCAGGTTATCCGTCGAGAGCCTATCCATAGTGCCTGTTCCCATGTTATATGGGACAGCAACAGCAAGCTGATGGATAAGTCTGACGCCCGTCACTGCACAGTTATCCACTCAATGAGCCAGAATGGTTGGGAGGATTTCGCAGAAAAATACGACCTCGATGCGGATGATATTCCATCATTCCAGAACCCCAACGATTGGGTATTTCCATGGCTGACGCAGGACACAATTCAGATCGCTGAGTTTTACGAAGTGGTCGAGAAGAAAGAGACGGCGTATATCTACCAAGACCCGGTTACGGGTGAGCCGGTAAGCTACTTTAAGCGCGATATTAAAGACGTCATCGATGACCTGGCTGATAGTGGATTTATCAAAATTGCAGAGCGCCAGATTAAGCGTCGCCGGGTATACAAATCGATCATCACCTGCACCGCCGTACTGAAAGACAAGCAGCTCATCGCTGGCGAGCATATCCCCATTGTTCCGGTGTTCGGAGAGTGGGGCTTCGTTGAAGATAAAGAAGTGTATGAGGGTGTCGTCCGCCTGACAAAAGACGGCCAGCGTCTGCGCAACATGATTATGTCGTTCAACGCCGACATCGTGGCCCGCACTCCGAAGAAGAAGCCGTTCTTCTGGCCTGAGCAGATTGCAGGCTTTGAGCATATGTACGACGGTAACGACGATTACCCATACTACCTGCTCAATCGCACTGACGAAAATAGTGGAGACCTTCCGACTCAGCCGCTGGCATATTATGAAAACCCGGAAGTGCCGCAAGCCAACGCCTACATGCTGGAAGCAGCAACCAGCGCAGTAAAAGAGGTTGCCACTCTCGGAGTTGATACAGAAGCGGTAAATGGCGGACAGGTTGCGTTTGATACCGTCAATCAACTGAATATGAGGGCTGACCTTGAGACATACGTGTTTCAGGATAATCTGGCTACCGCTATGCGCCGTGACGGAGAGATTTACCAGTCGATAGTTAATGACATCTACGATGTTCCTCGCAACGTTACGATTACCCTTGAGGATGGCAGCGAGAAAGATGTTCAGCTAATGGCTGAGGTTGTTGACCTTGCTACTGGAGAAAAGCAGGTACTAAACGATATCAGGGGGCGCTATGAGTGCTACACGGATGTTGGACCATCATTCCAGTCCATGAAGCAGCAAAACCGCGCAGAAATTCTTGAGTTGCTCGGCAAGACGCCACAGGGAACGCCAGAATATCAACTGCTGTTGCTTCAGTACTTCACCCTGCTTGATGGTAAAGGTGTTGAGATGATGCGTGACTATGCCAACAAGCAGCTTATTCAGATGGGCGTTAAGAAGCCAGAAACGCCCGAAGAGCAGCAATGGTTAGTAGAGGCGCAACAAGCCAAACAAGGTCAACAAGACCCGGCAATGGTTCAGGCTCAGGGCGTACTCCTGCAGGGGCAGGCTGAACTGGCTAAAGCTCAGAACCAGACGCTGTCCCTGCAAATCGATGCAGCTAAAGTCGAAGCGCAGAACCAGCTTAACGCTGCCAGAATCGCAGAAATATTCAACAACATGGATCTCAATAAACAGTCAGAGTTTAGAGAGTTCCTCAAAACCGTTGCTTCATTCCAGCAGGACCGCAGCGAAGACGCTCGCGCAAATGCTGAGTTACTCCTTAAAGGCGATGAACAGACGCACAAGCAGCGAATGGACATTGCTAACATCCTGCAATCGCAGAGACAAAATCAACCTTCCGGCAGTGTAGCCGAGACACCTCAATAAGAGAGTTAATCATGGAACCAACCACCGAAATTCAGGCAACTGAAGACTTAACCCTGTCCGGCGATCATGCAGCGGCATCTGCTGATAGCTTAGTTGTCGATAATGCCAACGACAATGCAGGTCAGGAAGAGGGATTTGAGATTGTCCTGAAGGACGATGAGACAGCACCAAAACAAGACCCGGCAAAAAACGCAGAATTCGCCCGCCGCCGCATCGAGCGCAAACGACAGCGCGAGCTTGAGCAGCAGATGGAGGCAGTTAAACGCGGAGAATTGCCGGAGAGTTTACGGGTAAACCCTGACCTTCCACCTCAGCCGGATATTAATTCCTATCTGTCAGAAGAAGGCCTGGCTAAATATGACTACGACAACAGCCGTGCGCTTGCCGCTTTCAATGCTGCTAATACCGAATGGCTAATGAAAGCGCAGGACGCCCGCAGCAATGCCGTAGCAGAACAGGGGCGCAAGACTCAGGAGTTTACCCAGCAATCAGCGCAATACGTCGAAGCTGCCCGCAAACATTACGACGCGGCGGAAAAGCTCAACATCCCTGATTATCAGGAGAAAGAAGACGCTTTCATGCAACTGGTTCCGCCTGCGGTTGGGGCCGACATTATGCGCCTGTTCCCGGAAAAGTCCGCCGCGCTCATGTATCACCTGGGGGCAAACCCGGAGAAAGCCCGCCAGTTACTGGCGATGGATGGGCAGTCCGCGCTGATTGAACTCACTCGACTATCCGAACGCTTAACTCTCAAGCCTCGCGGTAAACAAATCTCTTCCGCTCCCCCTGCTGACCAGCCGATTACCGGTGATGTCAGCGCAGCAAATAAAGATGCCATTCGTAAACAAATGGATGCTGCTGCGAGCAAGGGAGATGTGGAAACCTACCGCAAGCTAAAGGCAAAACTTAAAGGAATCCGATAATGGCTTTGAACGAAGGTCAAATTGTTACACTGGCGGTAGATGAAATCATCGAAACCATCTCCGCAATCACTCCAATGGCGCAGAAAGCCAAGAAATACACCCCGCCTGCTGCTTCTATGCAGCGCTCCAGCAATACCATCTGGATGCCTGTAGAGCAAGAGTCACCCACTCAGGAGGGCTGGGATTTAACTGATAAAGCGACAGGGTTACTGGAACTTAACGTCGCGGTAAACATGGGAGAGCCGGATAACGACTTCTTCCAGTTGCGTGCTGATGACTTGCGAGACGAAACTGCGTATCGTCGCCGCATCCAGTCTGCCGCTCGCAAGCTGGCGAACAACGTTGAGTTGAAAGTCGCAAACATGGCCGCCGAGATGGGTTCGCTGGTTATCACCTCCCCTGATGCCATCGGCACTAATACCGCAGACGCCTGGAACTTTGTGGCCGACGCAGAAGAAATCATGTTCTCCCGCGAACTTAACCGCGACATGGGGACATCGTACTTCTTCAACCCTCAGGACTACAAAAAAGCGGGTTACGACCTGACCAAGCGTGACATCTTCGGGCGTATTCCTGAAGAAGCATACCGAGATGGCACCATTCAGCGTCAGGTCGCTGGCTTCGATGATGTCCTGCGCTCTCCGAAACTTCCTGTGCTGACCAAATCCACCGCAACTGGCATCACTGTATCCGGTGCGCAGTCCTTCAAGCCTGTCGCATGGCAACTGGATAACGATGGCAACAAAGTTAACGTTGATAACCGTTTTGCTACCGTCACCCTGTCTGCAACTACCGGCATGAAACGCGGCGACAAAATTTCGTTTGCTGGCGTTAAGTTCCTTGGTCAGATGGCTAAGAACGTACTGGCTCAGGATGCGACTTTCTCCGTAGTCCGCGTTGTTGACGGTACTCATGTTGAAATCACGCCGAAGCCGGTAGCGCTGGATGATGTTTCCCTGTCTCCGGAGCAGCGTGCCTACGCCAACGTTAACACCTCGCTGGCTGATGCAATGGCAGTGAACATTCTGAACGTTAAAGACGCTCGCACTAATGTGTTCTGGGCTGACGATGCTATTCGTATCGTGTCTCAGCCGATTCCGGCTAACCATGAACTTTTTGCAGGTATGAAAACTACCTCATTCAGCATCCCTGATGTTGGCCTGAACGGTATCTTCGCTACGCAGGGTGATATTTCCACCCTGTCCGGCCTGTGCCGTATTGCGCTGTGGTACGGCGTAAACGCGACACGACCGGAGGCAATCGGTGTTGGCCTGCCTGGTCAGACTGCGTAACTAACAGGGGCTGCGGCCCCTTTCTTTATGGAGTGGCTATGAAAATAGCAATCTATAAGCCCGGTGGAAGCATCATGGTATGGGGCGTCATGGCTCAGATGAAGGTCATCGACTCCAGCGAACTTCCGGAATATGTCAAAGATGGCTGGCTTGATCATCCATCAAAGCTGCTGCCCGTGGAAGCAGATGATGTTAAGCCACGCAAAGGCCGCAAGCCTAAGGCGGTAAGCGATGCAGATAAAGACTAAAGGCGATCTGGTCAGGGCTGCGCTTCGTAAGTTGGGCGTGGCATCAGATGCAACCCTTACCGATGTCGAACCTCAGTCTATGCAGGATGCCGTTGATGATCTGGAAGCGATGATGGCGGAGTGGTATCAGGACGGGAAAGGCATCATTACCGGCTATGTATTCTCAGATGATGACAATCCTCCTGCTGAAGGTGACGACCATGGCCTTCGCTCCAGTGCAGTCAGCGCCGTATTCCATAATCTGGCCTGCCGCATTGCTCCTGATTATGCGCTTGAGGCTACTGCCAAAATTATCGCCACTGCTAAATACGGAAAAGAGCTTCTCTATAAGCAAACCGCCATTTCCAGAGCCAAACGAGCGCCTTACCCGTCACGCATGCCGACAGGCAGTGGAAACAGTTTCGCCAATCTGAACGAATGGCATTATTTCCCCGGAGAACAGAATGCCGATTCAACAACTCCCCATGATGAAGGGAATGGGTAAAGACTTCAAGAACGCCGATTATATCGACTATCTGCCAGTGAATATGCTGGCAACACCCAAAGAAATCCTTAACAGCAGCGGCTATCTCCGCTCATTCCCCGGCATTACCAAACGTTATGATATGAACGGCGTATCGCGTGGAGTTGAGTACAACACCGCTCAGAATGCTGTTTATCGTGTTTGTGGTGGCAAGCTCTACAAAGGAGAAAGCGAAGTTGGTGATGTTGCCGGAAGTGGTCGCGTATCAATGGCACATGGTCGGACATCACAGGCGGTAGGCGTTAATGGCCAACTGGTCGAGTATCGCTATGATGGCACGGTTAAAACCGTCTCAAACTGGCCTGCAGACAGCGGATTCACGCAGTATGAGTTAGGTTCGGTTCGCGACATTACGCGTTTACGTGGGCGTTATGCGTGGTCAAAAGACGGCACTGATTCATGGTTTATCACTGACCTTGAAGACGAATCACATCCTGACCGATACAGCGCACAATATCGCGCAGAATCGCAGCCTGACGGCATCATCGGCATCGGAACATGGCGAGACTTCATCGTCTGCTTTGGTTCATCGACGATTGAATATTTTTCCCTGACAGGCGCAACTACCGTTGGTGCTGCTTTGTATGTCGCGCAGCCATCGCTGATGGTGCAAAAAGGCATCGCCGGAACTTACTGCAAAACGCCGTTTGCTGATTCCTATGCTTTCATCAGCAATCCGGCAACAGGTGCGCCGTCTGTGTATATCATCGGCTCTGGTCAGGTATCACCAATCGCCAGCGCGAGCATTGAGAAAATACTACGCTCCTACACTGCTGATGAACTGGCTGATGGCGTGATGGAGTCTCTGCGATTTGATGCGCATGAGTTGCTGATTATCCATCTTCCGCGCCACGTACTCGTGTACGACGCATCTTCAAGCGCCAATGGTCCGCAATGGTGCGTACTGAAAACAGGCCTGTACGACGATGTGTACCGCGCTATCGACTTCATTTACGAAGGCAATCAGATAACGTGCGGAGATAAGCTGGAATCGGTTATCGGCAAATTGCAGTTCGATATCAGCAGCCAGTATGGGCTACAGCAAGAACACCTGTTGTTTACACCACTCTTCAAAGCTGAGAACGCCAGATGTTTTGATCTGGAAGTTGAATCATCGACTGGTGTCGCTCAGTACGCTGACCGACTGTTTCTGTCTGCAACCACTGATGGCATTAATTGGGGTCGTGAGCAGATGATTGAGCAGAATGAACCGTTCGTTTACGACAAACGCGTTTTGTGGAAGCGGGTCGGACGCATCAGGAAAAATGTCGGATTCAAATTGCGCGTTATCACCAAATCACCAGTAACACTATCCGGGTGTCAAATTCGTCTGGAGTAACATATGGCAGACCCGTCACTTAATAAGCCTGTCGTGGTTCAGGCTACACGCATTGATGCATCTATTCTCCCTCGCAACATATTCAGTCAGTCTTACCTTCTGTATGTCATAAATCAGGGTACTGATGTTGACTCCATTGCAGAAAAGGCAAATCAGGCAGGAGGCGGTGCTTATGATGCGCAGGTCAGAAATGATGAGCAGGATTTAATTCTTGATGAGCACGAAAAAAGAATTGCAAAAACAGAAGAGGATATTTCAGGAATAAAAGTAAAGCTTCTTGAAATAGAGAATGATGTTAATGGCCTGAAAATAAAAGTTCAGGATATCGACGGTAAGGTATCAGAGATAATCGTTGATTATGTTTCACTCAGCAGAACAGGAACTCAAACTCTTGCCTCATCCATTAACGTATCAGGAAGTTATTTTGTTAACGGTGCAAAAGTTGTTGGCGCTCGCCAGACCGGATGGACCGCGGCAACAGGTACGGCGAATAAAGGCGTATTCGATGCTGACCTGACATTCACCGTTAGCGATACTTACACGCAATCTGAAATCCAGGCTATAGCCAATGCTCTAATTGCTGAGCGTCGGCGCACTAAGGCTTTGGAAGACGCCTTGCGTGCACATGGGCTAATTGATTAATGATTACATTCACTCCAACACGCAACATCGACCTGATAGAAACGGTCGGCAACCATCCCGACATCATCGCCGGGAGCAACAACGGTGACGGATACGACTACAAGCCTGAGTGCCGCTATTTCGAAGTGAACGTACATGGTCAGTTCGGTGGCATCGTGTATTACAACGAGATTCAGCCGCTGACCTTTGACTGCCACGCCATGTACCTGCCTGAGATTCGCGGATTCAGTAAGGAAATCGGGCTGACGTTCTGGCGATACATTCTGACTAACACCACCGTTCAGTGCGTCACATCGTTCGCTGCGCGCAAATTCCGCCACGGTCAGATGTATTGCGCAATGATTGGCCTTAAGCGTGTAGGAACCATCAAGAAATACTTTAAAGGCGTGGATGACGTGACGTTTTACAGCGCCACACGCGAAGAACTAATCGACTTCCTGAATCGCGGGAGATAGCCATGTTATATGCATTTAAGCTGGGCAGAAAACTGCGCGGCGAGGAACCTTATTGCCCTGAAAAAGGCGGGAAAGGTGGCAGTTCTGATAAAAGCGCAAAGTATGCCGCAGAAGCTCAGAAGTATGCCGCAGACCTGCAAAATCAGCAGTGGCAGACGATCATGAAAAACCTTGCTCCGTTCACGCCGCTTGCGGAGCAGTATGTTGACCAGCTTCAGAACCTTTCCAGTTTAGAAGGACAGGGTCAGGCACTTAATCAGTATTACAACTCTCAGCAGTATAAAGACCTTGCAGGTCAGGCTCGTTACCAGAGTCTTGCTGCTGCTGAGGCGACGGGCGGACTTGGTTCGACAGCCACAAGCAATCAATTGGCTACGATTGCTCCTACTCTCGGTCAGTCGTGGTTATCAAACCAGATGAGCAATTACAACAATCTGGCAAACGTTGGGCTTGGTGCGCTGCAAGGTCAGGCAAACGCTGGGCAGACATACGCCAACAACATGAGCAGCATTGCACAGCAAAGCGCAGCACTTGCAGCTGCTAATGCCAATAAACCATCAAGTCTTCAGACTGCAATTAGCGGTGGCACGTCTGGTGCGATTGCCGGTGCAGGTCTTGCCAGCCTTTTGGGAACATCAACACCTTGGGGCGCTGGCATTGGTGCTGGTATCGGATTGCTTGGCTCGTTGTTTTAAGGGGTAATCATGGCTACTTGGCAAGGAACAAACGGCGGATTGTTGGCTGGTATCGGCGGCGTCAACTCAAACGCTCCGAGCGTAAATGACATCGGAAATACGCTTCAGCTTATCAGGCAGAACAATGATATTGAGCGTTCAGGCGCTAACAATGTTGGACTGACGGCTTTGCAAGGTCTTTCAGGTATTGCGGGTGTTTTTCAGCAGGAAAAGCAGGCTCAGCGGCAGAAAGAATTTCAGCAGGCGTACGCTAATGCTTATGCGTCTGGTGATCGTGGTGCTTTGCGTCAGTTGGCTACTCAATATCCAGACCAGATTGAATCTGTTCGTAAAGGCATGGGATTCATTGATGAAGACCAGCGCAATTCCATCGGCACCTTAGCGGCTGGCGCACGCCTTGCGTCATCGTCCCCAGAAGCAATGCAATCATGGCTGCAAAACAACGCCAAGGAACTGACTCGCGTCGGTGTTGACCCTAATAACGTTGTTCAGATGTATCAGCAGAATCCTTCAGGATTTGGTGAGTTTGTTGATCACCTTGGGATGGCTGCGCTTGGTCCGATTGATTACTTCAATGTTCAGGACAAAATGGCTGGTCGTGAAATTGACCGAGGCAGGCTGGCAGAGACAATCCGCAGCAATCAGGCTGGAGAAGCTCTTCAGCAACGCGGGCAAGATATCACTGTACGCGGGCAAAACATCAGCGCTCAGAACGCGGCGCTATCGCGTGAAATTCAGAGAGCAGAATTACAGGATAAGGTTCTCGATCGTCAAATCGCCAGAGAGACTAACCAGATAAAACTGGATGAGCTTAAGCAGAAACAAGCTGATGTTCGTCATAAGGCAGAAATAGCAAAGGCTGACAGACAGGCCGCCGCTCAGGGCGCAGTTGATACGTTCAGCACTGCGCTTGATTCTCTCAACGAGATAGAGCAAAGCCCCGGCCTTTCAAAAGCAGTAGGCATTCGCTCAGCGTTTCCGACAGTTCCTGGTTCTGATGCAGCTAACTTTGAAGCAAGGCTCGACACCTTTAAAGCTCAAACTTTCCTTCCTATGGTGCAGTCCCTGAAGGGGATGGGTGCTCTCTCGGATGCTGAGGGTAAAAAATTATCCGATGCAGTTGGTGCTCTAAGTCCCAAAATGAGTGAAAAAGCTTTTCGTGACTCTATCGGAAAGATTCGAAATCAGCTTGAAAGTAAGTTAAGCACTGTTAAAAAACAGTTTGATTATCAGGAGCCGGTACAGAATGCGCCAGTACAACAATCTCCTGCTGGCAGCAACTTTTCTTCACTATGGGGTGATTAATGGCTAAAGCATGGAAAGATGTTATCGCCTCTCCACAGTATCAGGCGTTAGCACCAGAACAAAAAGCGCAGGCGCAGGAGCAATACTTCAATGAAGTAGTAGCACCGCAAGCAGGAAACGATGCAGAACAGGCTAAACAGGCTTTCTATGCTGCTTATCCACCTCCAACGACTCAACAACCAGCACAACAACCACAGGAATCGCCTCAGCAACAGGGTGGATTCATGTCTGACCTTGGCAATGCTGCTGCAGAAACTGGGCGTGGATTGCTACAGGCTGGCGTTAATCTGGCAAATATCCCGGCATCAATGGCTGATGCTGTCGCCAGCGCCGGGGCATGGGCTGGTCAGAAGCTTGGCATTGGTGACGGAACTTATCAGCCAGCGCCTCGTGTCACGACACAAGGACTTGAGCAGGACTTTGGCTTGCAACAAGGTGCGCTCACTCCACAGACGACAGAAGGTAAAATCTTCTCTGAAGCACTGCCATATTTGACTCCTGTTGGGGCAGAGAGAATTGCAACGCAGGCACCATCTATTGCCGGTCGAGTTGCTCAGGGTGCATCACGCTTGCTGGCGGAGAACGCTGTTGGTTCATTGGCTGCAAACAGTGAGCGTGATAATCCAGAAACACTGGCAACAGACTTAGGAACTGGTGTTGCATTAGGCGGGGCAATCAATCAGTTAGGCCGTGCCGCTGGCGCTGCTTATCGTGGGATTCGCGGGACGATCGCACCAGAAGCGCAACAGGCTATTGAGTTCGCTAATGCTGCTGATGTTCCTTTGCACACCACTGACGTTTTGCAGCCAAATTCACGCGTCGGCCGCATGGCGCAAACCACAGCTGAAAATATCCCATTTGCTGGGACAAGTACTATGCGAGCTAATCAGCAAGAAGCTCGCAGTCAGTTGGTAGATGAGTTTGCATCGCGATTTGGTGAGTATGATCCGTCGATTGTGGTTGGTAGTCTGAAAGCAAAAACGTCAGGAATAAAGCGCGCAGCGGGGAATAGGCTGGAACAAGTGCAAAACGCAATGGCAGGCGTAAACATTCAGCCGTCAAAGGCAATTCAGCAGATTGATACTGAAATAGCCAGTTTGCAGAAACTTGGAAAGGTTGCGGATAACGATACGATTTCTAAGCTTCAGGCCTATCGCGATGAGCTTACCCGCAATGCTGGAGCAAACGGGCCAATGGCAATGGATTTGCAGCAGTTAAGCGGATTGAGAAGCCAGTTTAGGCAGGATGTTAAAGGAGAGAGAACAGTCTTGCCAAACCGATCTGATGCAGCCATTCAGCGTATTTACAATGCAATGACAGGTGATATCGACAGCGCTATCGGACAGAATCTTGGTAATGACACCCTGCGTCGTTATAAGCAAGCTAACGCCATATACGCTGACGAAGCTAACAAACTCCAGAATACTCGACTAAAGAACGTGATCATGAAAGGAGACTTAACTCCTGAAGTGGTCAACAACATGCTGTTCAGCAAGAACAAATCTGAGATTCAGAATCTATACCGGTCAGTTGGGCAGGTTGGCCGTGCACAAATGCGTAACGGCATCATCGGAAAGGCTATGGAGAAATCAGGCGGTTCTCCTGATCAATTCCTGCGCCAGGTAAATCTGATGTCTAACCAGACTGGTATAGCTTTTAAAGGCCGTGATGCTGCATATTTGAAAGGGCTGAAAAACTATCTTGAGTCAACCAAGCGTGCGGGGCAGGCAGGTGTAACGACGCCAACCGGACAGCAGACAATCCCATTCATCTTAGGAATTGGGTCTGCAACTAACCCAGCGCTAGTTGGGGTCGGTGGTGGTTATGGATTGCTGGCGAGAATGTATGAAAGTGAACCGGCACGAAACGCAATGCTTCGCCTGGCTAACACGCCACGTGGTTCTACCGCATTCGAGAAAGCGTTATCTGATGTTGAGCGGGCAGTTAACTCATTCGCTCAGGGTGTAAAATCAGAATCCTTAAGCGAATAGTAGTTTACCAACTACGATGCCGAAGATAAGGAATGCAAAGTTCAATAAGTTTCTGTCCATAAAATCTCCTATTAGCCAAACCATATCAAACTTTAACGCAATGATGCGCAACTTAAATGACTGTCAGGTTGATAACAGGCACTCTTTTTTGCATGATCTATTCAAACCATCAAAATTGATGAAGGATCATGAAAAGAAGAACGCTCTTAAAGTCTTTACTCGGCCTTACGTCGCTATTACCAGTTAAGTTTGCAGCATCTCAAAACCTGCAAGGTAAAAGTACAATGTCAGACATAACTGCAAATGCTGTTGTAAGCATGCCTTCTCAGTTGTTCACGATGCCAAGGTCATTTAAGGCTGTGGCTAATGGTAAAATCTATATCGGACAGATTGATACCGATCCGGTAAATCCTGCAAATCAGGTTCAGGTTTATCTTGAGAATGAGAATGGAACTCACGTTCCTGTTCCTCAGCCAATTAACATAAACGCTGGAGGTTTCCCTGTTTATAACGGACAGATTGCTAAGTTTGTAACTGTGCAGGGACATTCAATGGCTGTATACGATGCCAACAATGCTCAGCAGTTTTACTTCCCAAACGTGCTTAAGTACGACCCTGATCAGCTTGAGTACAGACTTAGTCAGCCTGATGGGTATCTATTAGTTGGTGGGCTAGCAGAACATTATAGCCTTCCTGTTAAGTTCGTTGTTGTAGATAACGCACCTTATAATGGAGATTTAAAAGCAGCACTAACAGCAGCAACATCTGGTAGTGTTTTTTGGTTGGGTAAGAAAACGTATAACATTACGGGGTTATATGGTGTAAATAGAAACACCGTTGAGAATATTACTATTGTTGGCGCTGGAATGCCTCAGCTGTCATCTGACAAAAGATATCTCATGGACGGAACAGGAACCATCATTCAAGGTACAATTAAAAATCAGGCCAAGGGATTCAAAATATTTAATTTAGGTATTGACGTTGGTGATTATGTTTCTCAAAACGTTTATCCGTCGGTTACTTATGAAGATGGCCTGCAACATTATGGCGCTGGCAGTAATGCCAACCTTGAAATAAATAATGTAAAGCTCCTTAACACCGTGACAGACCCGTCAAAACCTGGCACTCACAGCTTACTGCTTGAACAGTTGTCAGGTGTTAAATTAGGGTACGTGGAATGTATCGGCGGTTTTCATGGTTTTACAGTTAAATGCCAGGGTTTGCAGGGTGGAATTGCACACTGCTACGGTCAGTATGGTGATGCATTTATTTTCAAATCTGATTCTGGCGGGGCGTGTGCCGATAACTACATGGAAAGAATCGCAGTTGGTCTTTATGACAACTCCGGATGGCCTGATGTCACTATGGGCGGGATTTATGATGCTCATGATAACGTAACAATCGACAGAATTGGTATTGGTGAGTTAATTGTACAGAATGCATCATGGGGATTGATACCGTCTGATGCTAATACCGGATTCATAACAAACGTCAGCATTGGTAGGTACTCTGCATTTAATGTCTATGGGAACTATTATTCATTAACCATTGATAATAAATGTGTTGGTTGGACTATCGGTGAGCATAGGATTAGTAATGCTTCTGGCGGTATTCGTGTTCATCCTGATTCAGTTGAGATAAATATAGGAACAGGATCGTCAAAAGGTAACACAAAAAGTGGTTATGCACTCGGTGGGAATAGCTTGACCCATGGAAAGCTATTTGCAAATGAGAATGGGGAGGCAGGAGTTGATTATCTTGGTGGCCTGGGTCTTGATGCTTCTCTCATTAATGGATACATCAACGGTACTGTTCTTATTTCAGGTTATCCAGGTGTAAAAGACGGAAATCCATTAAATGGATGGGCAGATACCGGAGCTTTCGACATGATTTTAACTGGCAAGACAGTGCAGGTCACAGGGTCGCTGACGCGCGGAACAGCAGCAGTTGCATATAACACTATTTCTGCATGCAGACCTATAAAACGAGTTCCCATTCCTGCGTGGGGGGTTAGTGCATCAAGCACAATGATTCCTGTCGAATGTTATATCGAAACAAACGGACAGTTAAACGTAGCTGGGTTCGCATCAATACCAGTCGGTGGTACTGTGAATTTTAACGGAAATTATTTAACTAAATAGAGTGAGACAAAAGCGGGACACACAAAGCTTTGCATCGGTTTGCAAGGCTTTGTGTGCTTCTGGTGTAAGGTATGTTCTTGTGACAAAAAATTAGCGCAAGAAGACAAAAATCACCTTGCGCTAATGCTCTGTTTAAGGTCACTAATGTAATGTAAGTTATTGATTGTTAGTGACTGGAAATGCCGTATTTTACCGTGTTTTGTTATATATTAATCAATCAAAACTTATTGTATGTGATTGATTGTATTGAATATTAACGTTCTGTGTTCTGCTTTTTTATACTAAGTTGAACGAAACGGGAAGGCGAAAAGGTAAAAAGTTCCTTTTCAGGCCGGAAACACCTGTAGCATCAGATAGTTTTATCACAATTAAGCAACAACTTTCGCGCTTTGAGTTGACAATCCGGAGCAGAAAGAAAATAAATGTCTATACAACTCATGACAGGCAAGAGAGCGACAGGAATGCGGCAACTTTTACCGGGCGATACTGTCTGGCGAAACATCAGGCTGGCGACAATGGACCCGCAGCGGCAAGCCCCGTACGGGCTGGTAGATAACCAGGCGCTGATTGTACGCGAAGGGCATATTTGCGATATCGTGCCAGAGACGCAGCTTCCTGTCAGTGGGGACAATATCCATGATATGCAGGGACGACTGGTAACCCCGGGACTTATCGATTGCCACACGCATCTGGTGTTTGCCGGTAACCGCGCCGCAGAGTGGGAACAGCGGCTTAACGGCGCGTCATACCAGCATATTAGCGCTCAGGGCGGCGGCATTAACGCGACGGTATCAGCAACCCGCGCCTGTGCGGAGGAGACGCTCTACCTGCTGGCGCGCGAACGCATGATGCGCCTTGCCAGCGAAGGCGTTACGCTGCTGGAGATTAAATCCGGCTATGGTCTGGAGCTGGCGACAGAAGAAAAGCTGTTGCGCGTCGCTGCAAAACTTGCCGCCGAAAACGCTATCGACATTAGCCCCACGCTATTGGCCGCTCATGCTACGCCAGCGGAGTATCGTGACGACCCGGACGGCTACATCACTTTGGTCTGCGAGACGATGATTCCGCAGCTCTGGCAAAAAGGGTTATTTGATGCGGTAGACCTCTTTTGCGAGAGCGTCGGCTTTAATGTGGCGCAGAGTGAGCGCGTGTTGCAGACGGCGAAGGCGTTAGGTATTCCCGTTAAAGGCCATGTTGAGCAGCTTTCGCTGTTGGGCGGCGCGCAGTTGGTGAGCCGTTATCAGGGTTTATCGGCGGATCATATCGAATATCTTGATGAAACGGGCGTCGCGGCGATGCGTGACGGCGGTACTGTCGGCGTATTATTGCCCGGCGCGTTTTATTTTCTGCGCGAGACGCAGCGCCCGCCGGTAGAACTGCTGCGCCGCTATCAGGTGCCTGTCGCCGTCGCCAGCGATTTCAATCCCGGCACCAGCCCGTTTTGCAGTTTGCATCTGGCGATGAATATGGCCTGCGTACAGTTTGGTCTGACGCCGGAAGAGGCATGGGCGGGCGTTACGCGCCATGCCGCACGCGCGTTGGGAAGACAGGCGACGCATGGGCAGATCAGGGCCGGCTACCGGGCGGATTTTGTGGTGTGGGATGCTGAACAGCCGGTAGAGATAGTGTATGAGCCGGGGTGTAACCCTTTATATCAGCGGGTATACAGAGGAAAAATCTCATGACGCAATGGTATCCGGCTTCTCCGGCGCTTTGGCAGGGGCGCGATGACAGTATAGAAGCGCCGGATGCGCGGCGTCTGTTTCAGACCGTCACGCGCAGCGAGACCTTTTTCCCCGAAAACTGGCAGCAAAAGATCGCGTTAATGGGATTTGCCTGCGACGAGGGGGTAAAACGCAATGCAGGCCGTCCCGGCGCGGCAGGCGCCCCGGACGCGTTGCGTAAAGCGCTGGCGAATATGGCCAGCCATCAGGGACATGAACGGCTGGTGGATTTAGGCAATTGGGTTGCGCCGACGCCCGATCTGGAAGGCGCGCAGCAGGCCTTGCGCGATGCGGTAAGCCGCTGCCTGCGGGCCGGGATGCGCACGCTGGTGCTGGGCGGCGGGCATGAAACCGCATTTGGACACGGCGCGGGGGTGCTGGACGCGTTTGCGCAGGAAAGCGTAGGGATCATTAATCTTGATGCGCATCTGGATCTCCGTCAGACCGACCGGGCAACATCCGGGACGCCGTTTCGTCAACTGGCGCAGCTATGCGACGCGCAGAGCCGCGCGTTTCATTATGCCTGTTTCGGCGTGAGCCGTGCGGCAAATACGCAGGCGTTGTGGCGGGAAGCGCAGTGGCGGAATGTTACCGTG
Source organism: Salmonella sp. SAL04202 (assembly GCF_046550775.1). Lineage (NCBI taxonomy): Bacteria > Pseudomonadati > Pseudomonadota > Gammaproteobacteria > Enterobacterales > Enterobacteriaceae > Salmonella > Salmonella sp. SAL04202. Next base: position 563,410 of record NZ_JBGDXK010000001.1, read on the forward strand.
GTGGAGGATCTGGACTGCCATGACGCGCTGGCGCAGATGTCGCAGTTTATCGACAAGGTGGATAAAATTTATCTGACTATCGATCTCGACGTATTGCCTGTCTGGGAAATGCCGGCCGTCTCCGCTCCCGCAGCGCTGGGCGTGCCGCTGATACAGGTTCTGCGTTTAATTGAGCCGGTTTGCCGCAGCGGAAAATTACAGGCGGCGGATCTGGTTGAATTTAATCCACGCTTTGATGAAGATGGCGCAGCGGCGCGCGTAGCGGCGCGGCTTGGCTGGCAAATCGCGCACTGGTGGCGTTAATCTGTGATCCGCAAAACACTCTCCGCATAAGGAAGGCTTCACGCATGTATTCATCCCGCTCCCGTTCTGCGCCTGCGCCTTTTTACGAAACGGTGAAACAGGACATCTGTAAAAAAATAGCCGGCGGCGTCTGGCAGCCGCACGATCGCATTCCGTCGGAAGCAGAACTGGTCGCTCAGTATGGCTTTAGCCGAATGACCATCAACCGGGCGCTGCGTGAGCTGACGGATGAAGGGTGGCTGGTGCGTTTACAGGGCGTGGGGACGTTTGTCGCCGAACCGAAAGGCCAGTCCGCGCTGTTTGAAGTCCGCAGTATCGCCGAGGAGATTGCCGCCCGCCGTCATCAGCATCGTTGTGAGGTGCTCACGCTGGAGCGTGTGCAGGCAAACGCCATCCAGGCCAGCGCTCTCAACGTCAATGAGAACGATGTCATTTTCCATTCCATCATGGTGCATTATGAAAACGATCTGCCGGTACAAATTGAAGATCGCTGCGTGAATGCGGATATTGCCGTGGATTACCTGACGCAGGATTACCGTCAGACCACGCCGCACGCTTATTTGTCGCGGATCGCGCCGCTAACGGAAGGGGAACATATTGTGGAGGCGGTGCGCGCCACGGCGCAAGAGTGCGCGTGGTTAACTATCAAAGAGCATGAGCCTTGTCTGCTCATTCGTCGTACAACCTGGTCCGCGTCGCGGATTGTTTCTCACGCCCGCTTACTTTTCCCCGGGTCGCGCTACCGGCTACAGGGACGATTTATCTCCTGAGCGGACTGCTGCCGGAAAACGTGATTGCTGACACAATATAACAAAATTGTATCATTTTTGTTAACTCTATTCTTGTGCTTACTTGTATAGACAAGTATATGTCTGATTCTTATCTGTGGGTCTGCGGCGGTGCCTGATAGTGGCGTTTTAGCGTTATTTGGCGATAGCAGACCGATAATAATGAGGAGTCATTGCTATGCCTGAAAGCAAGTATCGTCAGCAGACTATCCGCGCGCCCCGAGGTACGGTATTAACGGCGAAAAGCTGGCTGACAGAAGCCCCGCTGCGGATGTTAATGAATAATCTCGATCCTGACGTGGCGGAAAATCCGCATGAGCTGGTGGTCTACGGCGGGATTGGTCGCGCCGCGCGCAACTGGGAATGCTATGACGCTATTGTTGATGCGCTCACCCGGCTGGAGGCGGACGAAACGTTGCTTATTCAGTCTGGCAAACCGGTCGGCGTATTTAAAACGCACGACAACGCGCCGCGGGTATTAATCGCCAACTCCAACCTGGTTCCCCACTGGGCGACATGGGAACACTTTAACGAACTGGATGCGAAAGGGCTGGCGATGTACGGTCAAATGACGGCCGGAAGCTGGATCTATATCGGCAGTCAGGGAATCGTGCAGGGAACATACGAAACCTTTGTCGAGGCGGGGCGTCAGCACTATAACGGCACGCTGGCGGGACGCTGGGTGCTGACTGCCGGGCTGGGCGGCATGGGCGGCGCGCAACCGCTAGCCGCGACGCTGGCCGGAGCGTGTTCGCTGACGATTGAATGCCAGCAAAGCCGTATCGATTTTCGTCTGCGTACTCGTTACGTGGATGAGCAGGCCGCCACGCTGGATGACGCGCTGGCCCGCATTACGCGCTACACCCGCGAGGGGAAAGCCGTGTCCGTCGCCCTGTGCGCGAACGCGGCGGATATCCTGCCGGAACTGGTTAATCGCGGCGTGCGCCCGGACCTGGTGACCGATCAGACCAGCGCCCACGATCCGCTACATGGCTATTTACCCTCCGGCTGGCGCTGGGAGGAGTATCAGAAAAACGCGCAATCCGATCCCCACGGGACGATGCAGGCAGCGAAACGTTCCATGGCGGCGCATGTTCGGGCGATGCTGGCGTTCAGTAAAATGGGCGTGCCGACCTTTGACTATGGCAACAATATTCGTCAGATGGCGAAAGAGATGGGGGTGGAAAACGCCTTTGATTTTCCGGGATTTGTGCCAGCCTATATTCGTCCGCTGTTCTGTCGTGGCATCGGGCCGTTTCGCTGGGTGGCGCTGTCCGGCGATCCGCAGGATATCTATAAAACCGATGCCAAAGTCAAAGAGATAGTGGCTGAGGATAAACATCTGCATCACTGGCTGGATATGGCGCGCGAGCGCATTCATTTTCAGGGGTTACCGGCGCGTATCTGCTGGGTAGGCCTGGAGTGGCGGCAAAAACTGGGGCTGGCGTTCAACGAAATGGTGCGTTGCGGCGAGGTATCCGCGCCCATTGTGATTGGCCGCGATCACCTGGATTCCGGTTCTGTCGCCAGCCCTAACCGTGAAACCGAAGCGATGCGCGACGGTTCCGACGCGGTTTCCGACTGGCCGCTGTTAAATGCGTTGCTGAATACCGCCAGCGGGGCGACATGGGTATCGCTCCATCATGGCGGCGGAGTGGGGATGGGTTTTTCGCAACACGCCGGTATGGTGATTGTCTGTGATGGCACTGACGAGGCCGCCGCGCGTATTCGCCGCGTGTTACACAACGATCCGGCGACGGGCGTCATGCGCCATGCCGATGCCGGATATGATCTCGCGGTGGAATGCGCTGTTGAGCAAGGTCTGAATTTACCGATGGTTGCGGCGACGCAGGGGAAAGGCTGATATGAACACCATGACACTCACTCCGGGGCAGTTAAGCCTCTCTCAACTGTACGATGTCTGGCGTCATCCGGTACAGCTTCGGCTGGACGCCAGCGCCATTGACGGCATTAACGCCAGCGTTGCGTGCGTCAATGATATCGTTGCCGAAGGGCGTACCGCCTACGGCATCAACACCGGTTTCGGCCTGCTGGCGCAGACGCGCATCGCTGATGAAGACTTGCAAAATCTACAGCGATCGTTGGTGCTGTCTCACGCCGCGGGCGTAGGCGACCCACTGGATGACGCGATGGTGCGTCTGATTATGGTATTGAAAATCAATAGCCTGGCGCGCGGGTTTTCCGGGATTCGGTTGAGCGTGATAGAGGCGCTCATCGCTCTGGTGAATGCCGGCGTGTATCCGCTGATTCCGGCAAAAGGCTCGGTTGGCGCGTCGGGCGACTTAGCGCCGCTGGCGCATCTGTCGCTGACGCTGCTTGGCGAAGGAAAAGCGCGCTGGCAGGGCGAATGGCTTCCGGCGCAGACGGCGCTAAAAAAGGCCGGACTGGAGCCTGTCGCGTTGGCGGCCAAAGAGGGGCTGGCGCTGCTTAACGGCACCCAGGCGTCAACGGCCTTCGCGCTGCGCGGTTTGTTTGAGGCACAGGAGTTATTTGCCTCCGCCGTTGTCTGCGGCGCGCTGACCACCGAAGCCGTACTGGGATCGCGCCGTCCTTTTGATGCGCGCATTCATGCCGCGCGCGGACAACAGGGGCAAATTGACGCCGCGCGGTTGTTCCGGCATCTGCTGACCGATACCAGCGCCATTGCTGAATCACATCACCACTGTCATAAAGTTCAGGACCCGTATTCCCTTCGCTGCCAGCCGCAGGTAATGGGCGCTTGTCTGACCCAGTTACGTCAGACGAAAGAGGTACTGCTGGCTGAGGCCAACGCGGTATCCGATAATCCGCTGGTCTTTGCCGATGCGGGGGAGGTGATCTCCGGCGGTAACTTCCATGCTGAACCGGTTGCCATGGCGGCGGATAATCTGGCGCTGGCGATAGCGGAAATCGGCGCGCTATCGGAGCGGCGCATCGCGCTGATGATGGATAAACATATGTCGCAGTTACCGCCGTTCCTGGTGAAAAATGGCGGCGTTAATTCCGGTTTTATGATTGCCCAGGTCACCGCCGCGGCGCTCGCCAGCGAGAATAAAGCGCTGGCGCACCCGCACAGCGTGGATAGCCTGCCGACCTCGGCGAATCAGGAAGATCATGTCTCAATGGCCCCGGCGGCAGGGCGGCGACTCTGGGAAATGGCGGCGAATACCCGCGGCATCATTGCCGTGGAGTGGCTGGCGGCCTGTCAGGGGATAGATTTACGGGAAGGGTTAACCTCCAGCCCGTTACTGGAACAGGCGCGGCAGACACTGCGCGAGCGGGTGGCGCACTATACGCAGGATCGTTTTTTCGCACCCGATATTGAGTGTGCGACGGCGCTGCTGGCGCAAGGCGCGTTACAGCGTCTGGTGCCGGACTTTATGTGAATGCTGCCGGATGGCGCGGCGCGTATTCGGCTTACCCAACCCGTTGGCAGGGTAAGACGTTTACGCCGCCATCCGGCACAGCGTTTAACTGAACATCGCCGTGATCGAGGCGCTGGCGAGCGAATGGAAATGCACGTTAAAGCCGACCATCGCGCCGCTGGCGTCTTCATCAACGTCAAGACGCTCGACGTCCAGCGCGTGAACCGTAAAGATATAGCGGTGCGTTTCCCCTTTAGGCGGCGCCGCGCCGCCGTAGCCCGCTTTACCGAAATCGGTACGCGTCTGAATGACGCCGTCTGGTACGGCCACCAGGCCTGAGCCGAACCCCTGGGTCAGTACGCGCGTATCCGCCGGGAGGTTCACCACCACCCAGTGCCACCAGCCGGAGCCGGTCGGCGCGTCGGGATCGTAACAGGTCACGACAAAACTTTTGGTGCCCATCGGCACGTCGTCCCAGGCCAGATGCGGCGAAATATTATCGCCATCATAGCCCATACCGTTAAAAACGTGGCGATGAGGAAGTTTATCTCCATCGCGCAAATCGTTGCTGATAAGTTTCATGCGCTCTCCTTTTGACTCACCAGAAGTGTAGCCAGAAGCAGCATCGCTTACCGCTGATTAATGGCTAAAAAATGTTTCATTGTGTACTGCGTCATTGACCGCCTGGGTCAAACGGCGCAGTTGATCCGGACGAATAATATAGGGCGGCATCAGGTAGATTAGCTTGCCGAACGGCCTGATCCAGACGCCTTGCCCGACGAAGAAGCGTTGAAGCGCCGCCATATTGACCGGATGCGTGGTTTCAACCACCCCAATCGCGCCCAACACCCGCACATCCGCCACCCAGGGCGAACTTTGCGCGGGGGCTAACTCAGCGCGTAACTGAGACTCGATAGACGCCACCTGCTGACGCCATTCGCCGCTTTCCAGCAGCGTCAGGCTGGCGCAAGCGACGGCGCAGGCCAGCGGATTCCCCATAAACGTCGGGCCATGCATAAAACACCCCGCCTCGCCGTTGCTAATAGTCTCTGCAACCTGGCGTGTCGTGAGCGTTGCCGAGAGGGTCATGGTGCCGCCGGTTAAGGCTTTGCCGAGACACAAAATATCCGGCGCGATCCCGGCGTGCTCGCAGGCGAACAGTTTGCCGGTACGGCCAAACCCGGTGGCTATTTCATCGGCAATCAGCAGAATGCCTTCGCGATCGCACATGTTACGAATACGCCTGAGCCATTGTGGATGATATATGCGCATCCCGCCCGCGCCCTGAACGATAGGTTCCAGAATCACGGCGGCTATTTCATGGCGATGCGCGGCCATCAGGCGGGCAAATGGCGCGATGTCGCTTTCATCCCATTCGCCATCCATCCGGCTTTGCGGCGCCGGCGCGAACAGATTTTCCGGCAGATAGCCTTTCCACAAGCTGTGCATGGAGTTATCCGGATCGCACACCGACATCGCGCCGAACGTGTCGCCATGATAACCGTGGCGAAACGTCAGAAAACGCTGACGCGATTCGCCGCGCGCCTGCCAGTATTGCAGCGCCATCTTCATGGCCACTTCCACCGACACCGAACCAGAGTCGGCCAGAAAGACACACTCCAGCGGCTCAGGCGTTATCGCGACCAGCTTACGGCACAGATTCACCGCAGGTGTATGGGTTATGCCGCCGAACATGACATGCGACATGGCGTCAATTTGCGCTTTCATCGCCGCATTCAATTGCGGGTGGTTATAACCATGAATGGCCGCCCACCAGGAGGACATCCCCTCAATCAGGCGTTCGCCCGAGGCGAGAACCAGCTCGCAGCCTTCGGCCCGCTCAACGGGATATACCGGCAGCGGCGAGGTCATGGAAGTGTAAGGATGCCAAATATGGCGTTTATCGAAGGCCAGATCGTCCGTTGTCATAATCGACTTGTAAACCAAATTAAAAAGATTTAGGTTTACGAGTCTACACCATATCAAAAACAAACAACATATTTTGGAGAAGCCCGATGGCTCGCCACCCACGCTGGACACTGTCGCAAGTAACCGAATTATTTGAAAAACCACTGCTGGAATTGCTGTTTGAAGCGCAGCAAATTCATCGCCAGCATTTCGATCCGCAGCAGGTACAGGTTAGTACGCTGCTGTCGATCAAAACCGGCGCCTGCCCGGAGGATTGTAAATACTGCCCGCAGAGCTCGCGCTATAAAACCGGGCTGGAAGCCGAGCGTTTAATGGAGGTAGAGCAGGTACTGGACTCCGCCCGTAAAGCGAAAAACGCCGGTTCGACCCGCTTCTGTATGGGAGCGGCCTGGAAGAATCCGCATGAACGCGATATGCCTTATCTGGAGCAGATTGTACAGGGCGTCAAAGCGATGGGGCTGGAAACCTGTATGACGCTCGGCATGTTGAACGAGAGCCAGGCGCAGCGCCTGGCTAACGCCGGGCTGGATTACTACAACCACAACCTCGATACCTCGCCGGAGTTTTACGGCAATATCATCACTACCCGTACCTATCAGGAGCGCCTCGACACGCTGGAAAAAGTCCGTGAAGCAGGGATTAAAGTGTGCTCCGGCGGCATTGTGGGTCTGGGCGAAACGGTTACCGATCGCGCCGGGCTGTTGTTGCAGTTGGCGAACCTGCCGACACCGCCGGAAAGCGTGCCAATCAACATGCTGGTGAAGGTGAAAGGTACGCCGCTTGCGGATAACGATGACGTGGATGCGTTTGATTTTATTCGTACTATCGCCGTGGCGCGCATCATGATGCCGACCTCATACGTGCGTCTTTCCGCAGGGCGTGAACAGATGAACGAGCAGACCCAGGCGATGTGCTTTATGGCCGGGGCGAACTCGATTTTCTATGGCTGCAAATTGTTAACTACGCCAAATCCGGCAGAGGACAAGGATCTGCAGTTATTCCGTAAGCTGGGGCTGAATCCGCAGCAGACCAGGGTGCTGGCGGGCGATAACGAGCAGCAGCAACGTCTGGAGCAGACGCTGATGACGCCTGACACCGATGATTATTACAACGCGGCAGCCTTATGAGTTGGCAACAACGCGTCGACGATGCGCTGACGGCGCGTCGGGCGACGGATACGTTGCGCCGCCGCTATGTGGTGTCGCAGGGCGCCGGACGCTGGCTGGTAGCGAACGGGCGACAGTATCTTAACTTCTCCAGCAATGATTACCTCGGCTTAAGTCAACACCCGCAGATTATTCGCGCCTGGCAACAGGCAGCGACGCGTTTTGGCGTCGGCAGCGGCGGGTCGGGTCATATCAGCGGTTATTCCGTGGCGCACCAGGCGTTAGAGGAGGAACTGGCGCAATGGTTAGGATATTCACGCGCGCTGCTGTTTATCTCTGGCTTTGCGGCGAATCAGGCGGTCATTACCGCCTTAATGAAAAAAAATGACCGGATTGTGGCCGACAGGTTGAGTCATGCTTCCCTGCTGGAGGCCGCCAATCTGAGTCCGGCGCAGCTTCGCCGCTTTATCCATAACGATACGCAGCATCTGTCGCGTTTACTGCAATCGCCCTGCGTGGGTCAGCAACTGGTGGTGACAGAAGGTGTATACAGCATGGACGGCGACAGCGCGCCGCTGGCGGAAATCCAGCACATTGCCCGCAGGCATCATGCCTGGCTGTTGGTTGATGATGCGCACGGCATCGGCGTGACTGGCGATGAGGGGCGGGGCACCTGCTGGCAGCGGGGGGTGAAGCCTGAGTTGCTGGTGGTGACTTTCGGTAAGGGGTTTGGCGTCAGCGGCGCAGCGGTGCTCTGCTCGGAAAGCGTCGCGGATTATCTGCTGCAATTCGCCCGCCATCTGGTTTACAGCACCAGTATGCCGCCCGCCCAGGCGCAGGCGTTAAGCGCCTCGCTGGCGGTGATCCGTAGCGATGAAGGTGGTGAACGGCGCGAAAAACTCGCCGCTCTGGTTCAGCGCTTTCGGGCCGGCGTTAACGCGTCCCGATTTACGCTACTGAATGCCCATAGCGCCATCCAGCCGTTAATCGTGGGCGATAACAGCCGTGCATTGCGCCTGGCGGAGGCGCTGCGTCAACAAGGATGCTGGGCGACGGCGATTCGCCCGCCGACGGTGCCTGTCGGCACGGCGCGCCTGCGCTTAACGTTAACGCAGGCGCATGAAGCGTGCGATATCGACCGTCTGCTGGAGGTGCTGCATGGCGCAGGTGAATAAGCAGGCTATTGCGGCGGCGTTTGGCCGGGCCGCATCGCAATATGAACAGCACGCCTCTTTGCAGCAACACAGCGCGGATGCGCTGCTGACACTGTTGACAGGCCGCCAGTTTGCCAGTGTGTTGGACGCAGGCTGCGGCCCCGGGCGTATGAGTCGTTACTGGCGAGAGCGGGGGAGCGAAGTGACCGCCCTGGATCTTTCGCTGCCGATGCTGCAACAGGCGCGCGATCGTCAGGCGGCGCATCACTATTTGCTGGCGGATATCGAAGCGATTCCCCATGACGCCGAAGTTTTTGACCTGGCCTGGAGCAACCTGGCGGTCCAGTGGTGTGGCGATTTACGTGATGCGTTGAGCGAGTTGTATCGGGTTGTACGGCCCGGCGGCGTGGTGGCGTTTACCACCTTGTGCCAGGGGTCGTTGCCGGAGCTGCGTCAGGCATGGCAGGCCGTCGATAATCGCGCTCACGCGAATAGCTTTTTGCCGGAAGAGGCCATTGACCACGCGCTGCGCGGCTGGCGGGCGTCTCGTCATACTCAGGCGATGACATTGTGGTTTGAGGATGCCCTGAGCGCGATGCGCTCGCTTAAAGGCATTGGCGCCACCCATCTTCATGAAGGGCGGGAGTCGGATGTATTAACCCGCGCCCGGCTTAGGCAGATTCAGTTGGCATGGCCGCAGCGGCAGGGGAAATATCCGCTGACGTACCATCTTTTTATGGGAGTGATTGAACGTGACTAAACGCTATTTTGTGACCGGTACTGATACTGAAGTCGGTAAAACGGTCGCCAGTTGCGCCTTATTGCAGGCCGCAACGCAGTTAGGTTATCAAACCGTAGGCTATAAGCCCGTCGCTTCCGGCAGCGAAATGACAACCGACGGGCTACGCAATAGCGATGCCCTGGCCTTGCAGCGTAACAGCAGCCTGCCGCAACCTTATTCCGCTATCAATCCTTATACTTTTGCCGAGCCTACCTCTCCCCACATCGTTAGCGCCGACGAAGGCCGGGCGATAGACGCGGCGGTATTATCACGCGGATTGCGAACGCTGGAGGCGCAGGCAGACTGGGTGTTGACAGAAGGGGCGGGCGGCTGGTTTACACCGCTCTCTGCCACGCTGACGTTTGCCGACTGGGTACAGACGGAGCAGCTGCCGGTGATTCTGGTTGTTGGCGTCAAACTGGGCTGTATTAATCACGCCATGCTGACGGCGCTGGCGGTAGAACAGGCCGGATTACCGCTTGTCGGATGGATAGCCAACGACATACAGCCGCCAGGCGCGCGTCATGGTGAATATCTCGCGACGCTTCGCCGCGTCATACCGGCCCCGCTGTTAGGGGAAATCCCGTGGCTGGGCGTTTCTCCATCGCAGGCGGCGACAGGACAGTATCTGGACCTCAGCCCTCTGGAACGCGCCTGACCGCGCTTAAAAACCGCCTTCTTGCAGGATCTGACGATCCTGCTGTTCTTTCGCCAGACCCTCCTGACGTCTCCATGCTAAAAATGTGCAAAATGTGAGCGTCTACGCCTCAATTTTTCCCTTCTCGTTAGCCAATAATCTGCCAAAAATAGCGATAATTTTTTTTTATCGCCCGGCGAAAACGTCAAGGGCTGATTTTGCCAGGCGGCAGGGGATACGGGCTGGAAGCAGTTATCCACTATTCCTGTGGATAACCTTGTGTATTAGAGTTAGAAAACACAACGTAAGCGAGAGGCGACGCGGCCTGCGACTAAATTGGCGCGAAAGACGGCTTGAGAAAATATCCCTTTTCAGACAGCAAGTTATATAAAATCAATGGTTGTAAAGGAAGGGGGATACGTTGACATAAAACTTTCATCATCCGACTTGACAAATGTTAAAAAAGACTCTGGTCTGGGGATAACCAGCACACTGCTGGAATTTTACCCCGCGACTGTCTATGTTTTACCTCTAAATAGCGTGGGGTATCTGCCGATAGCCATTATACACTAGAGTGTTACTGTTTTTTCATCCAGTGTTTTTTATTGGCAATATTCACCGTCGAGAGTAAAATTACACCCCTGCCCGCTCACTCCTTCAGGTAGCCGCTCATGAGTAAACCGTTCAAACTGAATTCCGCTTTTAAACCTTCTGGCGATCAGCCGGACGCTATACGTCGTCTGGAAGAGGGGCTGGAGGACGGGCTGGCGCATCAGACGTTGTTGGGCGTGACCGGCTCCGGGAAGACATTCACCATCGCCAACGTCATTGCGGACTTGCAGCGGCCAACGATGGTGCTTGCGCCCAATAAAACCCTGGCGGCGCAGCTCTACGGCGAAATGAAAGAGTTTTTCCCGGAAAACGCGGTGGAGTATTTCGTCTCCTACTATGACTACTATCAGCCGGAAGCGTATGTGCCAAGTTCGGATACGTTTATCGAAAAAGACGCTTCGGTAAACGAACATATTGAGCAAATGCGGTTGTCGGCAACGAAAGCGTTGCTTGAGCGACGCGATGTCGTGGTGGTGGCTTCCGTGTCCGCGATTTACGGTCTGGGCGATCCGGATCTCTACCTGAAAATGATGCTGCATCTGACGGTGGGAATGCTGATTGACCAGCGCGCGATTTTGCGTCGGCTGGCGGAATTGCAATACACCCGTAACGATCAAGCTTTTCAGCGTGGTACCTTTCGCGTGCGCGGCGAAGTGATCGACATCTTCCCGGCTGAATCTGACGACATCGCGCTACGCGTTGAGCTGTTTGATGAAGAAGTGGAACGCCTGTCGCTGTTCGACCCGTTAACCGGGCAGGTAGAGTCAACGGTGCCACGTTATACTATCTATCCCAAAACGCACTACGTGACGCCGCGCGAGCGTATTCTGCAGGCGATGGAAGAGATAAAAGATGAGCTGGCGGACAGGCGTAAGGTCTTGCTGGCAAATAATAAGCTGCTTGAAGAGCAGCGATTAAGCCAGCGCACGCAGTTCGATTTAGAGATGATGAACGAGCTGGGCTACTGCTCAGGCATTGAAAACTATTCCCGCTTTCTGTCGGGCCGCGGGCCGGGTGAACCGCCGCCAACCTTGTTCGATTATCTGCCCGCCGACGGACTGCTGGTGGTGGATGAGTCTCATGTCACCATCCCGCAGATAGGCGGCATGTACCGCGGCGACCGGGCGCGCAAAGAGACGCTGGTCGAGTATGGCTTCCGTCTGCCTTCGGCGCTGGATAACCGTCCGCTGAAGTTTGAGGAGTTTGAAGCCTTAGCGCCGCAAACTATCTATGTTTCCGCCACGCCCGGCAACTATGAGCTGGAAAAATCTGGTGATGAGGTGGTGGATCAGGTCGTGCGACCGACCGGGCTGCTGGACCCGATTATTGAAGTGCGTCCGGTGGCGACCCAGGTGGACGATCTGCTGTCCGAAATTCGTCAGCGTGCGGCCATTAATGAGCGTGTCCTTGTCACTACGCTCACCAAACGGATGGCGGAAGATTTGACCGAATATCTGGAAGAACACGGCGAGCGCGTGCGTTACCTGCACTCAGATATTGATACCGTGGAGCGCATGGAAATCATCCGCGATTTGCGTCTGGGCGAGTTTGACGTTCTGGTGGGGATTAACCTGCTGCGCGAAGGGCTGGATATGCCGGAAGTCTCGCTGGTGGCGATTCTGGACGCCGATAAAGAGGGCTTTCTGCGCTCCGAGCGCTCCCTGATTCAGACCATAGGACGCGCGGCGCGTAACGTTAACGGTAAAGCGATTCTGTATGGCGATAAAATCACGCCGTCGATGGCGAAGGCGATTGGCGAAACCGAGCGACGTCGCGAGAAGCAGCAGAAGTACAACGAAGAGCACGGTATCACTCCGCAGGGGCTGAACAAAAAAGTGGTCGACATCCTGGCGCTGGGGCAGAACATTGCGAAAACCAAAGCGAAGGGGAAAGGCAAGGGCCGTTCTACGGCAAAAGCCGGAATTGTCGAACTGGATATGACGCCGAAAGCGTTGCAGCAGAAAATTCATGAACTGGAAGGGCAAATGATGCAGCACGCGCAAAATCTGGAGTTTGAAGAAGCCGCGCAAATTCGCGACCAGTTGCACCAGTTACGCGAGTTGTTTATCGCGGCGTCCTGACAATGTGTCGATCTCCAGCGAGTCATCGTTACCATGGCTCGCTTTTGAGAATTTCAGTGCAATAGTAAGGGCTAAGTCAGTCAGGAATGAAAAACAGTGACAGGCTTGACTAACGAGATTGTCGAAAAAGTCAAAACATCAATGAGTTAGCTAGTTTAATTACAACTGAAGAAAATTAGCGTTGAGGCTGAACCCAACGCTAATTTTCCCTCTCTCCTCGGCTATGAAAAAACGCCCAGTATTATCGGTATAGCTATCCTTATGATCGTCATTTTAATCTTATGTGAGTTCGTTGAAATCGTGTCATGGCAACAGATAACATCATCCTACGTAAAAAAAGAGGTGATGGAAGCGTGAGCATTTATAAGTCAAGCGCTGCAAATACTGAATGATTTGTCCGAAATAATGACGACTATGACCTCTTATTTAAAGTTGAGAATATCCTTATCTGTTACTTTAGGTTACGTTCAGATCAGGTAGGGAAAATATGTTTAATATTACTAATATACAACCTACGGCAAGGCATCAAAGTATTAGCAATGAGGCATCAACAGAGGTGCCTTTAAAAGAAGAGATATGGAATAAAATAAGTGCCTTTTTCTCTTCAGAACATCAGGTTGAAGCACAAAGCTGCATCGCTTATCTTTGTCATCCACCTGAAACCGCCTCGCCAGAAGAGATCAAAAGCAAGTTTGAATGTTTAAGGACGTTAGCTTTCCCGGCGTATGCGGATAATATTCAGTATAGTAGAGGAGGGGCAGACCAATACTGTATTTTGAGTGAAAATAGTCAGGAAATTCTGTCTATAGTTTTTAATACAGAGGGCTATACCGTTGAGGGAGGGGGAAAGTCAGTCACCTATACCCGTGTGACAGAAAGCGAGCAGGCGAGTAGCGCTTCCGGCTCCAAAGATACTGTGAATTATGAGTTAATCTGGTCTGAGTGGGTAAAAGCGGCGCCAGCGGAAGAGGCAGCAAATCGTGAAGAAGCCGTACAACGGATGCGTGACTGCCTGAAAAATAATAAGACGGAACTCCGTCTGAAAATATTAGGACTTACCACTATACCCGCCTGTATTCCTGAGCAGATAACTACTCTGATACTCGATAACAATGAACTGAAAAGTTTGCCGGAAAATTTACAGGGAAATATAAAGACCCTGTATGCCAGCTGTAATCAGCTAACCAGTATCCCTGCCTCGTTACCGGATACCATACAGGAAATGGAGCTGAGCATTAACCGTATTACTGAATTGCCGGAACGTTTGCCTTCAGCGCTTCAATCGCTGGATCTTTTCCATAATAAAATTAGTTTCTTACCTGAAAATCTACCTGAGGAACTTCGGTACCTGAGCGTTTATGATAACCGCATAAGGACATTGCCAGAACATCTTCCGTCAGGGATTATCCGTTTGAATGTGCAGAGTAATTCGTTAACCGCTCTGCCTGAAACATTGCCGCCGGGCCTGAAGAATCTGGAGGCCGGCGAAAATGCCTTAACCAGCCTGCCCGCATCGTTACCACCAGAATTACAGGTCCTGGATGTAAGTAAAAATCAGATTACTGTTCTGCCTGAAACACTACCTCCCACGATAACAACGCTGGACGTTTCCCGTAACGCATTGAGTAATCTACCGGAAAACCTCCCGGCGGCATTACAAATAATGCAGGCCTCTCGCAATCGCCTGGTCCGTCTCCCGGAGTCGTTACCCCGTTTTCGTGGTGAAGGACCTCGACCTACAAGAATAATCGTAGAACATAATCCTTTTTCAGAACGAACGATACAGAATATGCAGCGGCTAATGTCCTCTGCGGGTTATCAGGGACCCGAGGTATTTTTTGCCATGGGCGACTTTTCAATTGTTCGGGTAACTCGACCACTGCATCAAGCTGTCCGGGGGTGGCTAACCAATCTCGAGGAGGAAGACATCAACCAATGGCGGGCGTTTGAGGCAGAGGCAAACGCGGCGGCTTTCAGCGGATTCCTGGACTATCTTGGTGATACGCAGAATACCAGACACCCGGATTTTAAGGAACAAGTCTCCGCCTGGCTAATGCGCCTGGCTGATGATAGCACACTAAGAGAAACCGCATTTATTATAGCGATGGATGCAACGATAAGCTGTGAAGATCGGGTCACACTGGCATACCACCAAATGCAGGAAGCGACGTTGGTTCATGATGCTGAAAGAGGCGCCTTTGATAGCCACTTAGCGGAACTGATTATGGCGGGGCGTGAAATTTTTCGGCTGGAGCAAATAGAATCGCTCGCCAGAGAAAAGGTAAAACGGCTGTTTTTTATTGACGAAGTCGAAGTATACCTGGGTTTTCAGAATCAGTTACGAGAGTCGCTGTCGCTGACAACAATGACCCAGGATATGCGGTTCTATAACGTTTCGGGTATTACTGAGTCTGACCTGGACGAGGCGGAAATAAGGATAAAAATTGCTGAAAATAGGGATTTTCACAAATGGTTTGCGCTGTGGGGGCCGTGGCATAAAGTGCTGGAGCGTATAGCGCCAGAAGAGTGGCGTGAAATGATGGCCAAAAGGGCTGAGTGTATTGAAACGGATGAGTATCAGAGCCGGGTCAATGCTGAACTGGAAGCGTTAGGAATAGCAGGTGATCCTGACGCAGAGCGCATGGCTGGAATGCGGATAATGGAAGAGATCAATCAGACCCTCTTTACTGAGATCATGGAGAATATATTGCTGAAAAAAGAGGTGAGCTCGCTCATGAGCGCCTACTGGTGATAGCTGAACGCAGTTTATCAGAAGAGGGAGAGAGCCTGTTTACCCTTCGGTGTAAACAGGCTTCTGATAAGCGCAGCGTCGTCGGTAAACGGGCTTAACCCAACGCCTGTAGCGCTTTTTCCAGCGCATTGTGTAATAACTGACGATCGTGGCGATAGGGGATATCGCTGGCCTCCAGCACTTCCTGAATCACCAGCCGATCGTTCACCGCACTGACGTCAACTCGCGGCCCAACCACTACTGCGTCAATGACTTTTTTGCCAATATATTGCTCCATCATCGCCAGCTTATCGACCAGCGTTAAACTGGCGGCGGGCAGACTCAGTTCGCGACCCAGATTGCCGATATACACCATTGGCGCTGGGGTGCGCCGCAGCGCCTGCGCCAGTTCATCCAGCAGCAGGCAAGGCATCAGGCTGGTATAAAAACTGCCAGGGCCAATCAGAATCAGATCCGCGTCATTAATGGCCTGTACCGCTTCCCGCGTCGCCGGAACGTTTGGCGTTAACATGATCTCCTGCGGCGGCGTCGCTAACTGATCGATATTCACCTCGCCATAAATCTCATGCCCCTGATCGTCAATCGCCATCAGATCTACCGGTAGCTCCGACATCGGGATCAGCTGCGCGTCCACTTTAAGCAGATTACGAATTAAATTAATCGCTTCCAGAGGCCGCACGCTCAGGTGATCTAACGCCTTTAACATCAAATTTCCGAGGTTATGACCAGAAAGTTCGCCATTACCGCCAAAACGGTACTCAAACATAGCGGATGCGACGCTGGGTTCGGTAATTAACTGATTCAGACAGTTGCGCATATCGCCCCAGGCGATCCCGCCTTCCGAGCGGCGAATACGGCCAGTTGACCCCCCGTTATCTGTGGTAGTCACAATGCCGGTCAGGCGCGAACCTAATGAAGAAAGCGAGGAGAGGACGCGTCCTAATCCATGCCCTCCGCCGAGGGCAACGACACGATCAAGGTCAGCCAGCGTACGATTGCGCATAAAAATTCCTGAAGTCAAATAAGCAGCGCTACAGTAGCGCAAGTCGCGGGTTTTCAGCAATTAGCCGACCGGCTAAAAGACAATTAATTATTCCCGACTACCCCTTTATAGCGAGGGCGTTACCACGGCTAAATGATATATATCAATGTAAAAGTGTGATTTTCACGTATTCTGTCGCTAAATAGCACGATCATATCGCTATGTATATGTTTATATAGCGAAAGCGTGATGGCGAAATTGTCATTTACACGCTAGTATCGGCGTAACCACAGTAAACACTCTAGCCTCTGCACCTGGGTCATTTTTGATATGGTGCTTTGGCCGTGACAACGTTTAACGTTTGCCACCAGGGCGCAGGAAGAAATGACTCCGCCTCCCGTATTTGGAAAGGTGTACATGGCTTCACAACTTACCGATGCTTTCGCGCGTAAGTTTTACTACTTGCGTTTGTCGATTACCGATGTGTGCAACTTTCGTTGCACCTACTGCCTGCCGGATGGCTACAAACCTGGCGGCGTCACTAACAACGGTTTCCTTACCGTCGATGAAATTCGTCGCGTTACGCGCGCTTTTGCCAGTCTTGGCACGGAGAAGGTGCGTCTTACCGGCGGCGAGCCTTCATTACGCCGCGATTTTACCGACATCATTGCCGCCGTGGGTGAAAATGATGCTATTCGCCAGATCGCGGTGACCACTAACGGTTATCGACTGGCGCGCGATGCCGCGAACTGGCGCGAAGCGGGGCTGACGGGCGTCAATGTTAGCGTGGATAGTCTGGATGCGCGTCAGTTCTATGCGATTACCGGTCAGGACAAATTCCGCCAGGTGATGGCGGGCATCGATGCCGCCTTTGACGCCGGTTTCGAAAAGGTAAAAGTCAACACCGTGCTGATGCGCGACGTGAATCACCATCAGTTGGATACCTTCCTTGCCTGGATTCAGCCTCGCCCCATTCAGTTACGCTTCATTGAACTTATGGAGACGGGCGAGGGGAGCGATCTCTTCCGCAAACATCATATTTCGGGTCAGGTATTACGCGACGAGCTGATTAAGCGCGGCTGGATCCACCAGCTCCGCCAGCGTAGCGATGGCCCGGCGCAGGTTTTTTGTCACCCCGATTACGCCGGTGAGATCGGCCTCATTATGCCGTATGAAAAAGATTTCTGCGCCACCTGTAATCGCCTGCGTGTTTCGTCCGTCGGTAAGCTGCATTTATGTCTGTTTGGCGACGGCGGCGTGAGTTTACGCGACCTGTTACAGGATGATGCGCAGCAATACGCGCTTGAGGAACGTATTTCCGACGCGTTGCGGGAGAAAAAGCAGACCCATTTCCTTCACCAGAGCAATACTGGTATTACGCAAAATTTATCTTACATTGGCGGTTAATCCTTAATAAGGAGATTTCAGATGAGTCAGGTCAGCGCTGAATTTATCCCGACCCGCATCGCTATTCTTACTGTTTCCAGCCGACGCGGCGAAGAAGACGACACCTCCGGTCATTATCTGCGTGATTCGGCGCAGGAGGCCGGGCATGAAGTGGTGGCGAAAGCCATCGTTAAAGAGAACCGTTACGCGATTCGCGCCCAGGTTTCCGCCTGGATCGCCAGTGATGAGGTGCAGGTCGTATTGATAACTGGTGGGACCGGTTTGACCGAAGGCGATCAGGCGCCGGAAGCGCTGTTGCCGCTGTTCGATCGTGAAGTGGAAGGATTTGGCGAAGTGTTTCGCATGCTCTCGTTTGAAGAGATCGGTACCGCAACTCTGCAGTCGCGCGCGGTAGCTGGCGTGGCGAATAACACCTTGATTTTCGCCATGCCGGGCTCCACAAAAGCGTGCAGAACCGCATGGGAGAATATCATTGCGCCGCAGCTGGATGCCCGTACACGCCCATGTAATTTTCACCCTCATTTAAAGAAATAACGATGTCGCAATTAACCCATATAAACGCCGCAGGCGAAGCGCACATGGTGGACGTTTCCGCGAAAGCGGAAACCGTTCGTGAAGCACGGGCGGAAGCATTCGTTACCATGCGTAGTGAAACGCTGGCGATGATTGTTGATGGCAAACACCACAAGGGCGATGTTTTCGCCACCGCCCGAATTGCCGGTATTCAGGCCGCCAAACGCACCTGGGAGCTGATCCCGCTGTGCCACCCGCTACTGCTAAGTAAAGTGGAGATTCAGCTTCAGGCCGAGCCGGAGTATAACCGCGTGCGTATTGAGTCTCTGTGCCGTCTGACCGGTAAAACCGGCGTCGAAATGGAAGCGTTAACCGCGGCGTCCGTCGCGGCGTTAACCATCTACGACATGTGCAAAGCGGTACAAAAAGATATGGTAATTGGTCCGGTGCGCCTGCTGGCGAAAAGCGGCGGCAAATCGGGGGATTTTAAGGTGGATGCGCATGATTAAGGTGCTTTTCTTCGCCCAGGTTCGCGAGCTTACAGGAACTGACGCGCTGGATCTTCCAGCAGATTTTTCCACCGTTGAGTCGCTGCGACAGCATCTGGCGACAAAGAGCGATCGTTGGGCGCTGGCGCTGGAAGACGGTAAGCTGTTGGCGGCGGTCAACCAGACGCTGGTCAGTTTTGACCATCCGCTGACGGCGGGCGATGAAGTGGCGTTTTTCCCGCCAGTCACGGGGGGCTAACATGCACGAAACGCGAATTGTAGTCGGCCCTGCGCCGTTTAGCGTCGGGGAGGAATATTCCTGGCTGGCGGCGCGCGACGAAGACGGCGCGGTCGTCACCTTTACCGGAAAAGTGCGCAATCATAACCTGGGCGATAGCGTTAAGGCGCTGACGCTGGAGCATTATCCCGGCATGACTGAGAAAGCTCTGGCGGAGATCGTCGCGAAGGCGCGTTCCCGCTGGCCGCTGGGTCGGGTCACGGTGATTCATCGCGTTGGCGAATTATGGCCGGGCGATGAGATTGTGTTTGTCGGCGTCACCAGCGCGCACCGCAGTAGCGCGTTCGACGCCGGTCAGTTCATTATGGATTATCTGAAAACCCGTGCGCCGTTCTGGAAGCGTGAAGCCACGTCGGAAGGCGATCGCTGGGTCGAAGCGCGCGACAGCGACCAGCAGTCGGCGAAACGTTGGTAGCAGAATGTGATACGCTTTAGGGTATCATTTCCACACAGGAGTTCATCATGGACAGATTTCCACGATCTGATTCAATAGTGCAGGCGCGGTCCGGCCTGCAGACCTATATGGCGCAAGTGTATGGCTGGATGACGGTCGGACTGTTACTGACCGCGTTTATCGCGTGGTATGCGGCTAATACGCCAGCCGTCATGATGTTTGTCTTTTCCAGTAAGATCACCTTCTTTGGCTTAATTATTGCCCAGCTTGCGCTGGTGTTTGTTCTGTCGGGACTGGTGCATAAACTTAGCGCCGGAATGGCGACGACGCTGTTTATGCTCTATTCGGCGCTAACCGGATTGACGTTATCCAGTATTTTTATCGTTTACACCTACTCCTCTATCGCCAGCACGTTTGTGGTGACGGGGGGAATGTTTGGCGCCATGAGCCTGTACGGGTACACCACTAAACGCGATCTTAGCGGTTTCGGCAATATGCTGTTTATGGCGCTTATTGGTATCGTTCTGGCGTCGCTGGTCAATTTCTGGCTGAAGAGTGAAGCGCTGATGTGGGCGGTAACCTATATCGGGGTGGTGGTGTTTGTCGGTCTGACCGCCTATGACACGCAGAAACTGAAAAATATCGGCGAGCAAATAGATACCCGCGATAGCGCAAATCTGCGTAAATATTCGATTCTCGGCGCGTTAACGCTGTACCTGGACTTTATCAACCTGTTCCTGATGTTACTGCGTATTTTTGGCAATCGCCGCTAATTATAGCGATCTCTTAAAATCCTGGCCCTGCGCCAGGATTTTTTTAGGACTATATTTAGGGCGAAACAGCATAAATATCTTAGAAATGTTTTCCTGCGCTTGCCATTCTTATCACCGTGATCATGTGAAGAGTGATAAATGACAAGTGGGACCTCTGGCTGCAATACGTATACGGCAAATAGCATTTATTCCCGCGACAATGTTATCCCTTACCTATTGGTATACTGCGTTGGGACTATGGTGTACCGCCGGCATTATATGGTTAACGTTGTATACTCATTTTTTGATAACTCACGTTCAACCTGTTGTTGTTTTGTGGATATCAGCACTTTTGCTTGGCCTGGGGTATGGGGCCGTTACCTGTGTTTTCCGCTTTGGTACTGTTGTCGTAACGTTGATATATATTGCCATCATTACACTTACCGGCATGTCATTAGCTTACCTTTTCTCAGGTGGCGTGACCATTTTCGTGATTGTTGGAATCATGTTTAGTCTTAATGCCTTATTTATTTTCTACCTGAATATCAGTTCAGGTCTATTCAGGCCGTTAATTTTTATGGCGGTAAGCGGGATCATCGCTGCGATAGTTGTCAATAGCCTGGTGGCCAGTAGCACTCTGGTTTGGATAGTCAGTATGCTGACGGTATTGGTATGGACATTGATTACAGCACTAGAAAAATCGACACTTCATGGTTATGCCCGCATATTATACCACAGCGAGTTTTCATCCCTGTCTCGTTGCGCTTTATTTGGCGCGCTGACGCTTTACCTTGGCATTATTAATGCTGTGGTTACGCTGTGTCGTTATATCATTTTGATGATTCTGGAAATACTATTATCTTTCAGGCCGTAGGCGTTGCAGGTTTTTTATTCAGGTTGGTGATGATGGGTATAATGAGTAAATTATGTGGCAAACAATTTTGGTTAGCGTTTTGTGAAGCTAAAGACGTCACTCGCGCCATTAAAAATGGCGGCGAGGATTTTAATCAGAAATGCCCGCCAGCGCTGATTTCTCATTTCATTACCGGATTGTCATGGGAACATTCATTACCTAATCCTGCGCCTGTTTGCGCGTTTAGTTTTATGCTTCTTGTGGGAGGTGTGTGCAGTGCGCATTTTGTTTTTGATAAGTTTATTCTGTATTGGCCACTAAATATAATTATTTATTTTGGCAGTGCTATAGGTATGATGCTATGTGTTATGGCTGAGGTATGGCTTATTGCCAAGGGTTTTATCCTGGGTTTGCGCCTCTGCGTTTTACTGTTTTTATTAAATATTATGCTCTGCGGTACTGGATTATTTGACGTGTTGTGCAATCAAAATAGCGAACTAAAAAGTGATCTGGTTATCGCGATTATTATGGTTGTGCTTTGCCGCTGGGTGATGAATGGCGAAACGTTTACGATGATGATTCGTTTCTGCCTGGGGCGTCGATTAGTGCGAGTTGCATTACAAGAATATCTCACCTCACAGACAAGGAAATGATAAGCCCATGAACCTGATGACGTGGCTAACAGGAAAAACACTGGCGGAGCTGGTGAAAAAAGGGCAGTTGATCCCGCCAGAAATTAAGTTACCTGTGTATCCGGCCAGCCACTACAAAAAAAACTGGTATGAACAAGGTATTCCTCACGGAGGCGTTATTGGGCTTACGGCGATCATGATGACCATGACATGGATCGTCAGTATAAACATGGTTATTGCGCAGTTTGAGCTGCACAATAAAAAGCATCTGGAGCTGGTCTTCTTCCTGGCCGTGGGCTATATCGCTTTTCTTACCCCGTCAAATCAGCTCCTGCTTAAAGGAAGAATGAGCGGGGTCATTATTTACCGCTATGCGCTATTACTGGCCATTATTTCCGTTACGTTGGCAACGTTCTGTACCCTGTCATCAGTATTCATGGGTGAGTTTAACGAAGTGCTCCTGCTGCTGTTTAGCTGGTCATTGCTGCTTTTTTCCCGCTTACAGATGAATACGTCTTTTTTCTCAGCATATGTTTATTTTTACCGGATAAAACGCGTTGTGCTGGAAAGCGAAAACGCGTCTGCTTAAATTCATTTCGCCATCGCCCGCTCGTTTTTCGCCCGCAACTTCTTCGCCCGGCTCTCCAGGATCAGATAGCACACCAGCGCCAGCAACAGGGGAATAAAATAGTAAAGCACACGGTACGCGAGCAGGGCGGCGATAATCGTGCCTTGCGACGTATGTTCGCCCGCCAGCAACGCGAGGAATACGGCCTCCAGCACGCCGATGCCTGCCGGAATATGCACGATGACGCCCGCGATACTGCTCACCAGCAGTACGCCCAGCACAAAGAAATAGTTCACATCCTGACCCATCAGCAGCCAGATGATGGCGCCCATCGCCATCCAGTTCGCGCTGGAGATCGCCATCTGCGCCAGCGCGAATTTCCATGACGGCAGCACCAGTTTCTGCCCTTTAATCGTCATATGCCGCCGCTTCGCAAAGGCGCAAAACCACAGATAGACCGCGATAACCAACAATAAAACGATACCGAGAATACGTAGCGTGCCTTCATCGATATACCAGTGGTCGGGAAGCTGGACAACACCGAAGGTAAAAATGATGCCGCCAAGCAGAATATAGCCCAGCCAGTTAGTGGTAATGCTGAGTGAGAAAATGCGCGTGATAGTACTGCCGGGCAACCCGAGGCGAGAGTATAGTCGGTAACGCATCCCGATCCCGCCGACCCAGGTGCTGAGCGTCAGGTTAAAGGCATAGCAGACGAACGATACCAACATCACCTGTCGCTTCGCCAGTTTATGGCCGCAATAAAGCCGTCCAAGCAGGTCGTAGCAGCCGTACAGAAGATAGCTAACGATCACCAGTCCCACAGCGCTTAAAAGCGCCGTGCGGTTATAGTCGCGGATGACGGTCCAGACATCGCCCCAGTCGACCTTTTTAGCATAAACCACCAGCAGAACGACGACCGCAATAAAAAACAGCCAGGTCAGCACTTTTTTAGCCAGCCGCCAGCGCGGATGCGATTTAGCCATTAGGGCTTCACTCCTGTATTTTCTGGATCAACGCGATCCTGGGTTTCCATTTCTGGCTGGGCAGGCGGGGGAACCTGCGCCAGATGCGGGGTATGCGCAGGTAGCCAGCCGACCAGCGCCGGGAAATGACGTAAAAAGTGGAACGCCAGCACGCTTTTGGTCAGGTTCCACCAGGTGCGTTTCGGCAGCATAGACTCATCGACCTGCTTACAATCGTTCACGATGATGCCTTGTAAATTATCGCGCAGGGTCTGGTTAAAGGTACGATCGTGAATGATCAGATTAGCTTCAAGGTTAAGCGACAGGCTGAGCGGGTCGAGATTACTCGACCCTACCGTGGCCCAGTGATCGTCCATCAGCGCCACTTTGCCATGCAGCGGACGGCGTCGGTATTCATAAACCTGCACGCCGCCCTTCACCAGATAGTTATAGAGCAACCGCGCGCCGACTTTGACTATCGGCATGTCTGGTTCCCCCTGGACAATCAGTTTTACGCTCACGCCACGGCGGGCGGCTTTACGCATTGCGTGGAGTAAGCGATAGCCGGGGAAAAAATAGGCGTTAGCGATAATCACTTCACGCTTTGCCTGGGTCAGCATTTTCAGATAATGACGTTCGATATCGTCGCGGTGCTCTTCGTTATCCCGCCAGACAAACAGCGCCTGCGCTTCGCCGGGGTGACGGTTTTCTTCTGCCTGGTGATGGCGCTTCCACCAGCGGCGCGCGGGGCTTTGCCCCGGCAGATTCTCGACTTCGAATTGCAGGATATCGGCCACAACAGGCCCTTCGACCCGTACCGCGTAGTCTTGTTTCGCCTGCGGGCCGTAATCCGACATATGTTCGGCGGAGTAGTTAATGCCGCCGACAAAGGCAATACGATCATCAATCACCACAATTTTGCGGTGCATTCGGCGGAAGATATTGGTTCGCAACCCCAGTAGACGCGGGCGGGGGTCGTAATAGCGAAAAATCACGCCCGCCGAGGTTAATTCGCCGACAAACGCGTCGCTGAGATCGGGAGAGCCGTAGCCGTCGAGTAATACTTCGGCTTTTACGCCGCGCTGTGCGGCTTTTAGCAGAGCGGCATGGAGTTTTTTACCCACCTCATCTTCAAATAAGATAAAGGTTTCCAGAATGATTTTTTGCTGTGCCTGAGCGATGGCTTCAAACACGGCAGGATAGAACTGGTCGCCGTTTTCCAGTAGCTGAATTTGATTACCTTCACGCCAGCCGCATTTCATAGATGGATCTCCGCGCTAAGGGGGGCATGGTCTGATAAATGTCGCCAGTTCCGCAGCGGCAGCGCCGTAGGAGAACTGGCGTTCGCATTCTTGACGTAAATACGATCGAGTCGCAGCAGCGGCATACTCACCGGGAATGTGCGCGCCGGTCGGCCATGGGCACGGGTGAATATCTCCTCCAGCCCGGCCGCGTTTAACGGCGGGCCGGCCTTTTGCCGCCAGTCATTAAAGTCTCCGGCCACCAGCACCGGTTCTGATTCCGGCAAGGCATTCACCCATCCTGCCAGCATGGTTAACTGCGCCTGGCGGTGGCTCTCCCGCAGGCCGAGATGTACGCACATGACGTGGATAGGGCGGTTGAGCATGGGCGGCGTAATGCGGCAATAGAGCACGCCGCGTTTTTCGCTACCGCCGACCGAGACGTCGCGATTTTCATAATGTTCAATGGGATAGCGAGAAAGAACCGCGTTACCGTGGTGGCCTTCCGGATAGACCGCATTGCGGCCATAGGCGAAATCGCTCCACATGGTGTCGGCCAAAAATTCATAGTGGGTAGTGTCCGGCCAGTTTTCGATATGCAGCGGATGTACTTCATGCGCGCCCATCACTTCTTGCAGACAGACGATATCGGCGCCGACCGTTCTGACGGCGTCGCGCAGCTCCGGCAGGATGAAGCGTTTATTAAAGGCGGTAAAACCTTTGTGCGTATTAATTGTGAGCACTTTGAATGAAAAATTTCGCGTGTGTTGAGTCATTTTCTTCCTGTCCGCGTCACTATCCTGATTGAAATAGTGTAGTCGTCGTCACAAAAAGATGCGGTCTTACGGAATTTTCCGTAAAGTTCGGTACTCTGAATAATGAGAGAAAAATGCTTCAGGAGAAAAGCCATGAAGTGGCAACAACGCGTTCGTGTCGCAACCGGCCTCGGTTGTTGGCAGATTATGTTGCATTTACTGGTAGTGGCGATGCTGGTAATAGGCTGGATGAGCGGCACATTAGTGCGCGTCGGCCTGGGATTATGCGTGCTTTATGGCGTGACGGTACTGCTGATGCTGGCGTTGCAGCGCCATCATGAGCAACGCTGGCGCGATGTGGCGGATGTGCTGGAAGAGCTGACTACCACCTGGTACTTCGGCACCGCGCTGATTGTCCTCTGGCTGCTATCCCGCGTATTGCAAAACAATGTCTTGCTGGCGCTGGCGGGGCTGGCTATCCTGGCCGGGCCCGCCGTGGTCTCGCTACTGGCGAAAGATAAAAAGCTACATCACTTTGCGTCTAAACATCGCATACGCCGCTGACCCCGTGGTGGCCGCTATCACCAGTAGCGGCCACAAACTTCCCCAGACAATTCCCAGACTCGCATCCTTAAGATAAATTTGCTTGGTAATATCAGTAAAGTGGCGGATAGGGTTTATCCACGTCAGGTTTTGCAGCCAGACCGGCATGTTTTCCACCGGCGAGACATAACCCGAGAGCAAAATCGCCGGCATCATAAAGACAAAGACGCCGATAAACGCCTGCTGTTGCGTGGCGCAAAGCGATGATATCAGCAAGCCAAAGCCTACCAGCGACAGCCCGTAAATCACCATCGTGAAATAAAACAGCGCTAACGAACCGGCGAAGGGAATTTGGTATGCCCAAATGCCGATAGCCAGCACGATCGTGGCCTGGAAGGTCGCGACAATCAGCGCCGGCACCGCTTTACCAACGAAAATCTGCCAGGTGGTGAGCGGAGAGACCAGCAGCTGATCCAGAGTGCCTTGTTCACGCTCGCGGGCGACGGACAGCGAAGTGACGATCATCACGCCAATAGTGGTGATCATGGCGATCAGCGAGGGCACCACAAACCACTTGTAGTCCAGATTCGGGTTATACCAGTTACGTACCACCAGTTCGCTATTGTTGGGCTTTGGCTTGCCGTCCATCAATGTCTGCTGATACTCCTTGACGATCTGTTGCAGATAATTGGCGGCGATTTGCGCGCTGTTGGAGTTACGTCCATCAAGAATGAGTTGCATCGGCGCAGGCTGGAAGGTATCCAGATTCCGCGAGAAATCCGCCGGGAAGCGTACCAGTAGCAGCGCTTTTTGCGTATCGATAGTCGGCTGGATCTCCTGCGGACTGTTCAGCAATAGCACATGGGTAAACGCTTTCGCGCGGGCAAAGCGCTGGGTAAGTTCTACCGAATGTTTGCCGTTATCTTCGTTATAGATGGCGATAGTCGCGTTAGTGACTTCAAGCGTCGCGGCGAACGGAAACAGGATGACCTGAATCAGCACCGGCAGAATCAGGATCGCACGCGTTTGCGGTTCGCGTAAAAGCGATTGCAGTTCTTTGCGAATTAACGTCCATAAACGATGAAACATATCCGTCCTCTCAGTCCAGTTTGTAGGCCTGATAAGCAAAGCGCATCAGGCATAATGCCGGATGGCGGCGTGAACGCCTTATCCGGCCTACGACGACAATTATCCATACACATATTTAATCCAGTCGTCGTTTGGTTTTTAGCCACGTCAGGCCAATAAACATCACCGCCGAGGCGATTAAAAACAGTACGTTAACGCCTAACACGACCGGAATATTGCCGGCCAGAAACAGACTTTGCAGGGTGCTGACAAAATAGCGCGCCGGAATAATATAGGTCACCGCGCGGATCACCGCAGGCATACTGTCTATCTGGAAGATAAATCCGGACAGCATAATCGAGGGTAAAAAGGCGGCGTTCAGCGCCACCTGCGCGGCGTTAAACTGGTTGCGAGTAATGGTGGAAATCAACAGCCCCATCCCCAGCGTACTCAGTAAAAACAGACTGGTGATGATAAACAGAATCACCAGCGAACCGCGATACGGCACGCCGAGAATAAACACCGATACCAGCATACAGAGCAGCATCGCCAGCATACCGAGAAAGTAATAGGGAATAAGCTTACACAGCAGCAGTTCAACACGCGTCACTTCGGTTGAGAGCAGCGCCTCCATCGTGCCGCGCTCCCATTCGCGGGCAACGACCAGCGAGGTGAGGATTGCGCCAATTACCGTCATGATAATGGTCACCGCCCCGGGAATGATAAAATGCTGACTGATCGCCGCCGGGTTAAACCAGTAGCGCGTCTGGACGTCGATGAGCGGTTCAAAGGTGTCGCCGCGATCTTCCGCCCGCTGCTGTTGCCAGATTTGCCAGATGCCTTCCACATAACCCTGAACGAAGTTGGCGGTGTTTGGCTCGCTGCCGTCGGTAATCACCTGAATTGGCGCGCTGTCACCGTCGCGCGCCATTTGCTGCGCGAAATCCACCGGAATCACCACCAGTCCGCGAATGCGTCCGGCCTGCATTTTTTCAATTAATTCATGGCGGTTATCGCTAATGGTCGCGTCGATATAGGGTGAACCGGTCATCGCATGAGTGAAATCCAGCGCCTCCTGGCTTTGTTGTTCAAGCAGAATCCCCACCCGCAGCTTGCTGGAGTCGAGGTTAATGCCGTAACCAAAAATAAACAGCAACAGCAGCGGGATCACCACCGCAATCAGCCAGCTACTGGGATCGCGCACGATCTGGCGCGTCTCTTTGACGCACAACGCACGCACGCGGCGCCAGGAGAGAGACTTACTCATGCGTATGCTCCTTATCCCAGTCATTGATGAGAGTGATAAAGGCCTGCTCCATCGTCGGATCGGCCTGTTGCTCATCGGCGGCCTGCGCTTTGAGATCGTCCGGCGTACCGCTGGCGATAAGCTTCCCGCGATAAACCAGTCCGATGCGATCGCAATATTCCGCCTCATCCATAAAGTGGGTCGTCACCATTACCGTGACCCCTTTTTCCACCATGCTATTAATGTGCAGCCAAAATTCACGGCGGGTGAGGGGATCAACCCCGGACGTTGGTTCATCAAGGAATAAAATATCCGGTTCGTGCATCAGCGAGCAGGCCAGCGCCAGTCGCTGTTTAAAGCCCAGCGGTAGCGCATCGGTGGGATGTGACGCGATGCTTTTCAGACCAAACGCTTCACTCATGCGCTGAATTTTTTCATTTTGCGCGCGGCCCCGCAAACCGTAGACGCCGGAGAAAAAACGCAGGTTCTGCTCAACCGTCAGGTTGCCGTAAAGCGAAAATTTTTGCGCCATATAGCCCAGATGCTGACGGGCTTTGCCGGAGCTGACTTTCAGATCCATATCCAGCACCAGCGCCTTGCCGGACGTCGGCACCAGCAGGCCGCACATCATTTTAAAGGTGGTTGATTTACCCGCGCCGTTCGGGCCGAGCAGGCCAAAAATCTCGCCGCGCTGTACGACGAAATTAACATGGTCCGTGGCCGCGAAATCGCCAAATTTTTTCGTCAGTTCCTGCGCTTCAATCACCGTTTCGCCGGCAGTGCCTTCAACCGTATGCAGGATTGAACCCAGCGGAGACTCCGAGGTTCCCGCTCCGCCAAGCAGATCGATAAACGCATCTTCGAAACGCGGCGCGGTCTCATTGAGGGTGATTTCCGGCATCCCTTCGGCCTGACGAATATCTGCTGCGGTCGCCTCTTTTTTCAGGATCAGGCGTACCGAACGTCCCTGAATCATGCCGTCGCTCACCTGCGGCAGTCTGAGCGCTCTCTGTAGTAACTTACGGTTGTTTTCCTGTGGACTGCTCATCAGAAAGCTACGTCCGGCCATCGTTTGCGTCAGCGCTTTAGGTTCGCCCTGATAGAGCAGCTCGCCTTCATTCATCAGCAGCACATCGCGACACTGTTCGGCTTCATCCAGATAGGAGGTACTCCATAAAATCAGCATCCCGTCGCCCGCCAGTTCGTGGACCATTTGCCACAACTCGCGCCGTGAAATCGGGTCAACGCCAACGCCCGGTTCATCCAACAGCAGCACTTTCGGTTCGCCGACCAGCGTACAGGCCAGCCCCAGTTTTTGCTTCATCCCGCCGGACAATTTTCCTGCCAGACGGCCAGTGAAAGGGCCGAGGGCGGTAAATTCCAACAAACGGGCAAAGGTCTTTTCCCGTATCTCGCCGGTAACGCTGCGCAAATCGGCATAGAGATTAAGGTTCTCCATGACGGTAAGATCTTCATACAGACCGAATTTCTGCGGCATATAGCCCAGAACCGCGTGCAGCTCGCTGTCGTTTTGTATCGGGTCGAAGCCCAATACTGACGCGCTGCCGCCATCGGCTTTGAGCAGGCCCGCCAGCATACGCATCAGCGTGGTTTTTCCTGCGCCGTCCGGCCCTACCAGCCCGGTGACATAACCGGAATGAATGGTACAGTCGAGCGGCGCGACGGCGGGTTTATCCATTCCCGCAAAGCGTTTCGTCAGACCGTGCAGCGTAATAACGGCCTCACTCATGCCGTGCCTCGTCATTAAATTTCACCGTGACTGGCATCCCCTGGCGTAACGCATCGTCCGCATCGGTGACGATAATGCGCAGGCGATAGACAAGATCGGTACGCAGATCCGGCGTTTCGACGGTTTTCGGCGTAAATTCCGCGGTGGGCGAAACGAAACCAATCTTGCCGTGGTAAGGTTTGTCAGGACGACCGTCGGTATACAACAGAATGTCGCGCCCCGGTTGCGTCTGACTGAGGTTGCGTTCATCGACATAGGCGCGCACCCAGACGGGGCGGGTCAGCGAGAGCGTTAATACCGTGCTGCCAGCGTTCAGCATACTGCCAGGCTCGACCGCGCGGGTGAGCAAGGTTCCGTTGGCAGGTGCGATAAGCGTAGTGTCCTGCAAATCAAGCTGCGCCTGCGCCAGTTGGGCCTTTGCCTGTTCCAGGCTGGCTTTCGCCTGGGCGATATCCTGTTCACGATTACCGGTACGGTACTGGCTCAGTTTATCCTGCGCGGACTTCAGCGTCGCCTGCGCCTGATCGCGCGATGAGCGGGCGTTTTCCAGATCGTTAGCGGAAATGGTGCGGCTTTTCCACAATCCTTGCTGACGGTTATAAAAGTTTTGCGCGTAGTCATAAGCGGCTTGTGCCTGTCTGACGGCGGCGGCGGCCTGGGCTATCTCTTCATCGCGATAGCCTGCCAGCATCAAATCATATTGCGCCTGCGCGACCGACACGCCAGCTTTCGCCTGCATTAGCGCGTTTTCGTATGGCGCGTGATCCAGTTCGCCGAGCACCTGTCCGGCTTTGATGGCATCGCCTTCATCAACATTCAGCGACGCCAGCCTGCCGCCGACGCGAAAGCTGATATTGACGGTACGGATATCGACATTACCGTATAGCGTCAGCCCATCGTCCTGCCGACTTTGATACCACCAGGTTCCACCGGCAATCACAGCGACGATCGCTGCGATTGCCAGTCCGATAACGACAGGTTTTTTCATCAGTCCAGACTCCTTTGCGTTAAACCGTGCAGAATAAGATCGATGTGGCAGGTTACCGTCTGGTAAATCAGCTCCGCTTTTTCTTCATCAAACTGCGGCCAGCCGGTACGTAACAGAATAGTTTCTTTGCCGAGACGGAACGCCAGCACTTCGCCCAGTAAGGCATGGGTATGCAAAATCATGCGCGTATCATTGGCGTCGCAGCCGGTATAAGCGGCAACCAATCTTGTCAGATGGGTGTGCAACGGATCGATAACCTGTTCATGGACCAATTGATAGGCCGACGTGGGAGAGAGCTGCTCGCGTGAAATAAATTTGCTCAGGTTAACGGTGTCTTCCTGCGTCAGCAGCATAATCATGTTCTTGCAGGCGAGCAGAATGAGTTCGCGTATGGCGTCCCGGTCAGGGGCAGGCTGGCTAAACAGACGCTCCGCTTTTTCAGCATGCGGGCGAAATTTTTCGCCAAGAAAATCGGCAATCCACTGGGCGCAGGCGAGGTATAAATCCTCTTTTGAGCCGAAATAGTAAGTAATGGCGGCAATATTTTGCCCCGCCAGCGCGGCGATATCGCGCGTGGTGGCATGGAGGCCATACTCGCCAAACTGCGCCAGCGCGGCGGCAATGAGCTGACTTTTCGCCTGCTCGCCCTTGGTGGTCGTGGTGGGAATATTCATCACACGCCCTAATTTTTAATCAATCGATTGATTAACTTTAGGCGCACATTTCAGGTTTGTCTACCGCCAGCTATTAGATCTGAAATCCTTCGCGGCTTAGCTCTTTGGAAACCCAATTAAAGAATATCCTCACTTTCTCTTTTTGTTCATTGTGGTGTGGCAAAACGAAGTGGTGAGCGTTAACCGGCATACTCACGTCAGTCGTAAAAACGGGCGCCAGGTGGCGTTGGCTAACGCTTTGTCCAGCCAGTAAATTGCTTTCAAGAATAATACCCATGCCCATACGTGCAGCCTCAATGCTCATATAGGAACGGTCAAAATTAAAAATAAAGTTTTTATTCCAGCCGCGAACCTTATGCCAGGACAGCCAGTTGCTCCAGTTGATCAGCGTGCTATCTGAATGAATAAGATCGCAACCCAGTAAATCTTCAATGTTTTGAATGCTATGACTCGCTAAATAAGTCGATGATGTATAGGGGAGCATACGTTCATTTTTTATGGTTTTGACGACCAGCGTCGGCCATTGTGAAAGGCCGTGGCGGATATCGATATCGATATTATCACGGGAGAACTGAATACTTTCGTAAGAACAGGTCAGGCTAATTTTAAGCTCAGGCCAGGCCTGGCGAAATTTATTCAGACGGGGCATCAACCATAGCAATCCAAAACTCGGTGCTGAATGTATGCGTAAATAATCCTGGTGAATATCATTTATGACCTGGTTGGTAGCCTGTCCAATAATGTTTAACGCCCCCGAAACCTCTTTTAAATATTTTTCACCAATCGCGGTCAATACGACGCCTTTACTGCTGCGCGAAAAAAGTTTCTTTCCCAGATACTGTTCCAGACTGGCTATCTGATGGCTTACCGCAGAGGCCGTAACATTGAGATTTTCAGCTGCCAGATTCAGGCTGTTGGTATCAGCCACTTCAATGAATGCCTGGATATTGCGTAAAGATGGCACAGGCAAGCTTTTATTCTGTAGTGGCTGGTTCATGATTATCTCCGGTGAATGGAATGATGATCGCCCAATTTTATTACCCCAGGAAGTAAATTCAGCGGTTACTCCCCTAATACCTGGTCAGCTTAACATAGGCGAAAAATAAGTTATGGGGTAATTCGTGATGAAGTTAACAGTTTTATCTGCCATTTCTGTCGGTCAAGCTGATTCGACAATAATTTGAATCCAGTCACGAAGCAAATTTTCCTCATTCATAATTGAGGTTTTTTGAATACCGTTTCTTTTGGGGATTGTTATATTGCAACCACAGGCCTGATAACAAGGCGCGATGCGGTAAGGTTCGCGAAAAAAACATATACCCAAAATAATTCGAGTTGCTTAAAGGCGGCAAGGGAGTGAGTCCCCAGGAGCATAGATAACTATGTGACTGGGGTGAGCGAGCGTAGCCAACACATAAGCAACTTGAAGTATGAAGGGTATAAACAATAATGAGGATACCCTATGTCACGTATAGATACTGTAGTCTGTACTGACGCCAGGAAGACAAAATATCGTTTGGTGGTTTTGACGATGATTTTCCTGGTGTATGCAATAAATTACGCCGACAGAACCAATATCGGCGCGGTGCTGCCGTTTATCATTGATGAGTTTCATATCAACAACTTTGAAGCCGGGGCCATCGCCAGTATGTTTTTCCTTGGCTACGCGGTAAGCCAGATCCCGGCAGGTTTTTTTATCGCCAAACGCGGCACGCGGGGGTTAGTTTCACTATCAATTTTCGGCTTTTCCGCTTTCACCTGGCTGATGGGCACGGTAAGTTCGGTGTTTAGCCTGAAGATGGTGCGACTGGGACTGGGGCTTAGCGAAGGACCATGCCCGGTGGGTCTGGCTTCAACCATTAATAACTGGTTTCCGCCGAAAGAGAAAGCCACGGCAACCGGCGTTTATATCGCGGCCACCATGTTTGCGCCGATTATCGTGCCGCCGTTGGCGGTGTGGATTGCGGTCACCTGGGGCTGGCGGTGGGTCTTTTTCTCCTTTGCGATCCCGGGGATCGTGGCGGCGATTGCCTGGTATTTACTGGTTAAGTCAAAACCTTCAGAGAGCGGATTTGTTTCGCAAAGTGAGCTGGAGGAGATTAATGCCGGGCGTGATATCCATAAAAACACCGTACGGGAAAATATATTAATTGCCGATCGTTTCACTTTGCTGGATAAAATTATTCGGGTGAAAAAAATGGCGCCTATCGATACGGCAAAAGGATTATTCACCTCCAAAAATATCCTCGGTGACTGCCTGGCCTATTTTATGATGGTTAGCGTGCTGTACGGCTTATTAACCTGGATTCCGCTCTATTTAGTAAAAGAGCGCGGTTTTGATGTCATGAGTATGGGGTTTGTAGCCAGTATGCCGTGCATCGGTGGGTTTATTGGCGCGATTGGCGGCGGATGGATTTCGGATAAAGTATTAGGCCGTCGTCGTAAGCCAACGATGATGTTTACCGCTATTTCTACCGTGGTCATGATGTTAATTATGCTGAATATTCCGGCAAGCACCTGGGCGGTATGTGTTGGGTTATTCTTCGTCGGTTTATGCCTGAATATTGGCTGGCCCGCATTCACAGCATACGGTATGGCGGTTTCGGACACGAAAACTTATCCCATTGCCTCTTCTATTATCAATAGCGGCGGCAACCTCGGCGGGTTTGTCGCTCCGATGGCTGCGGGTTTTTTACTTGATAAGACCGGCAGCTTTAATTCTGTATTTACCTATTTCGGTATCTGCGCAGCAATTGGTCTGGTGGTTATTCTCTTTCTCGATGAGCCACAATAACGGAAATATATCCTGTTAATTAATATGACGTAATGTCATGGAGTGAAAATATGTTATTAAAAGATAAAGTCGCCATTATTACTGGCGCGGCCTCCGCACGCGGTTTGGGTTTTGCTACCGCGAAATTATTTGCTGAAAACGGCGCTAAAGTGGTCATTATCGACCTCAATGGCGAAGCCAGTGAAGCCGCGGCTGCGGCATTAGGCGAAGGTCATCTCGGGCTGGCGGCAAACGTCGCTGACGAAGTTCAGGTTCAGGCGGCAATTGAACAGATCATGGCTAAATATGGTCGGGTCGATGTACTGGTGAATAACGCCGGTATTACTCAGCCGCTGAAGCTAATGGACATTAAGCGCGCTAATTATGACGCGGTGCTTGACGTCAGCCTGCGCGGCACGCTGTTGATGTCACAGGCGGTTATCCCGGTCATGAGAGCGCAAAAATCCGGCAGCATTGTCTGCATCTCCTCCGTTTCCGCCCAGCGCGGCGGCGGTATCTTCGGCGGCCCGCACTACAGCGCGGCAAAAGCCGGCGTGCTCGGTCTGGCGCGGGCGATGGCGCGTGAGCTTGGCCCCGATAACGTCCGCGTAAACTGCATCACTCCGGGGCTGATTCAGACCGACATCACCGCCGGTAAGCTGACCGATGAAATGACGGCCAACATCCTTGCCGGGATCCCGATGAACCGCCTGGGCGATGCGGTAGACATCGCGCGCGCCGCGCTGTTCCTGGGAAGCGATCTCGCGTCCTACTCCACCGGTATCACCCTGGATGTTAACGGCGGCATGTTAATTCACTAAGCGAGGCAATGAGATGAAGATGACCGAATCACAAAAAGTCGCCGCGGCGGCGTGGCGCATCCGCCGCTACGCCCTGCAAATGGGGGAAGTTCAGGGACAGGGCTATATCGGCCAGGCTCTGGGCTATGCCGATGTGCTGGCAACCGCGTTCAGCCACGCGATGACCTACCGTCCGGAAGACCCTGAGTGGGAAGGGCGCGACCGCTTCCTGCTTTCTCACGGCCATTACGCTATCGCCTACTATGCGGCGCTGCTGGAAGCGGGAATTATCCCGGAAGAGGAGCTGGAAACCTACGGTTCCGACGACAGCCGCCTGCCGATGTCGGGGATGGCGACCTACACGCCGGGGATGGAGATGTCCGGTGGTTCGCTGGGGCAGGGGCTGTCCATTGCCGTAGGAATGGCGCTCGGGCTGAAGCAAAAGAGCAGCACGTCCTGGGTTTATAACTCTATGTCGGATGGGGAGCTGGACGAAGGTTCAACCTGGGAAGCGGCGATGTCGGCAGCCCACTATGGCCTGACTAACTTGATTAACATCGTTGATGTCAACAAACAGCAGGCGGACGGCGATTCGCGCAAAATCCTCGGCTTTGAGCCGCTGCATGAAAAATGGGCCGCTTTCGGCTGGTATGTACAGCGCGTGGACGGTAACGATCTGGCCGCGGTGATTGCCGCCTTCGACAACGCGAAAAGTCATACCGGCAACCAGCCGCGGGTCATTCTCTGCGACACGTTGATGGGTAAAGGAGTGCCGTTCCTCGAAACCCGCGATAAGAACCATTTTATTCGCGTCGATGCTGACGAGTGGCAAAAAGCGATTGCGGTGCTGGACGCTAACAAACCGGAAGGAGTGCTGTAATGAGCCAGAGTAAACCACGTTTAAAAACGTCCGCGATGATTGCTTCTATCGCCGATGAAGGCCAGGCGACGATCCCTGCGCCGTTTGGCGTCGCGCTGTCAAAACTGGCGGCGCAGCGCCCGGAAATCGTCGGTATGACCGCGGACCTGTCAAAATATACCGATCTACATATTTTCGCCCAGGCTTTCCCGGATCGCTTTTTCCAGATGGGAATGGCGGAACAGCTGCTGATGGGCGCGGCGGGGGGCATGGCGAAAGAGGGATTTATTCCCTTCGCTACCACCTACGCTGCGTTTGCCACCCGTCGCGCCTATGATTTTATCCATCAGGTGATCGCCGAAGAGCATCTGAACGTGAAGATCTGTGCAGCGCTGCCGGGCCTGACGACGGGTTATGGCCCAAGCCACCAGGCAACCGAAGATCTGGCGATTATGCGCGGCATTCCCGGCATGGTTATCGTCGATCCTTGCGATGCGCTGGAGATAGAGCAGGCGGTACCGGCAATTGCTGACCATAACGGCCCGGTGTATATGCGCCTGCTGCGCGGTAAGGTGCCGCTGGTGCTGGATAAGTACGACTATCAGTTTGAGCTGGGCAAGGCGAAACTGCTGGAGGACGGCAATGATGTGCTGATTATCTCTTCCGGGCTGATGACCATGCGTGCTCTGGAGGCGGTTGAAAAGCTACGCGCCGATAATATCAGCGTGGCCGTACTGCACGTGCCGACAATCAAGCCACTTGATGAAAAAGCGATTATTGAGCAGGCGTCGAAGCCCGGTCGCCTGGTGATGACCGCGGAAAACCATACCTCGGTCGGCGGGTTAGGGGAGGCGGTTGCCGCGCTGCTGATGCGTAAGGGCGTACGCTGTGAGCTGGATACCGTTGGTTTGCCTGACGAATTCCTGCTGGCCGGCGCGCTGCCGACGCTGCACGATCGCTACGGCATCTCCACCGCGATGATGGTAGAAAAAATTAAGCATCGTCTGCGTTAATGACTTTCGCCGCCGCGTTCTGCGGCGGCGCTTCTCTGTTTTCGTTCGAGGTTTCCATGTCGATTAATTCCATTGAAGAATTAAACGCGCTGGTTGCGCGCGTCAAAAAAGCCCAGCGTCAGTACGCGAGTTTCACGCAACAACAGGTAGACAAAATCTTCCGCGCCGCCGCTCTGGCCGCCGCTGATGCCCGCATTCCGCTGGCCAAAATGGCGGTCGCCGAGTCTGGTATGGGCATCGTGGAAGACAAAGTGATTAAAAACCACTTCGCTTCCGAATATATCTATAACGCCTATAAAGATGAAAAGACCTGCGGCGTGCTGTCAGAAGACGACACTTTCGGGACCATTACGATTGCTGAACCTGTCGGTATTATTTGCGGCATCGTTCCGACAACCAACCCGACCTCTACCGCGATTTTCAAGTCGCTGATTAGCCTGAAAACGCGTAACGCCATCATCTTTTCTCCGCATCCGCGCGCTAAAGAGGCAACCAACAAAGCGGCAGACATCGTTCTGCAAGCGGCTATCGCTGCCGGCGCGCCGAAAGATCTGATTGGCTGGATCGATCAACCTTCCGTAGAACTGTCTAACGCATTGATGCACCACCCGGATATTAACCTGATCCTCGCGACGGGTGGTCCAGGCATGGTTAAAGCAGCATACAGCTCCGGCAAACCGGCTATCGGCGTAGGCGCAGGTAACACTCCGGTAGTGATTGATGAAACTGCTGACATTAAACGCGCTGTGGCGTCAATCCTGATGTCGAAAACTTTCGATAACGGCGTAATCTGTGCTTCTGAACAGTCTGTTGTCGTTGTTGATTCCGTCTATGATGCCGTTCGCGAGCGTTTTGCGAAATGCGGCGCGGTGATTCTGAATAAAAAAGAGAGGAAAGCTGTAGGCGGAGTATTGCTCAAAAATGGGGCGCTGAACGCGGCAATTGTCGGCCAGTCAGCGGCTACAATCGCAGAGATTGCCGGCATTTTTGTGCCTGAAAACAGCAAGGTTCTGATAGGGGAGGTGAGTGCAACGGACGTCTCTGAGCCTTTCGCTCACGAAAAACTCTCTCCGACGCTCGCCATGTACCGAGCAAAAGATTTTGCCGATGCGGTAGATAAAGCGGAGCAACTGGTCGCAATGGGCGGTATCGGTCATACCTCCTGCCTGTACACTGACCAGGATAACCAGCCAGAACGCGTTGCTTACTTCGGTCAGATGATGAAAACCGCGCGTATCCTGATCAACACCCCGGCCTCTCAGGGGGGTATCGGTGACCTGTACAACTTCAAACTCGCACCTTCCCTGACGTTGGGTTGTGGTTCCTGGGGTGGTAACTCCATCTCTGAAAACGTTGGTCCGAAACACCTGATCAACAAGAAAACCGTTGCTAAGCGAGCTGAAAACATGTTGTGGCACAAACTTCCGAAATCTATCTACTTCCGCCGTGGCTCTTTGCCCATCGCGCTGGATGAAGTGATTACCGATGGCCACAAACGTGCGCTCATCGTGACTGACCGCTTCCTGTTCAACAACGGCTACGCAGACCAGATCACCTCTGTGCTGAAAGCGGCTGGCGTTGAAACCGAAGTCTTCTTCGAAGTTGAAGCCGACCCGACGCTTTCCGTTGTTCGCAAAGGCGCTGAGCTGGCGAACTCCTTCAAACCGGACGTGATCATCGCGCTGGGCGGTGGTTCCCCGATGGACGCCGCGAAAATCATGTGGGTCATGTACGAACATCCGGAAACCCACTTTGAAGAGCTGGCGCTGCGCTTTATGGACATCCGTAAACGTATCTACAAGTTCCCGAAAATGGGCGTGAAAGCGAAAATGATCGCCGTCACCACCACTTCCGGTACCGGTTCTGAAGTCACACCGTTTGCGGTTGTGACCGACGATGCAACCGGTCAGAAATATCCGCTGGCTGACTATGCCCTGACCCCGGATATGGCGATTGTCGATGCCAACCTGGTGATGGATATGCCGAAGTCCCTGTGTGCGTTCGGTGGTCTGGATGCGGTAACTCACGCCCTGGAAGCTTACGTTTCCGTACTGGCTTCTGAGTTCTCTGACGGTCAGGCTCTGCAGGCCCTGAAACTGCTGAAAGAAAACCTGCCGACGTCTTACCACGAAGGGTCTAGAAACCCGGTTGCGCGTGAACGTGTTCACAGTGCAGCGACTATCGCCGGTATCGCGTTTGCCAACGCCTTCCTCGGTGTATGTCACTCCATGGCGCACAAACTGGGCTCTCAGTTCCACATTCCGCACGGTCTGGCGAACGCCCTGCTGATTTGTAACGTTATCCGCTACAACGCGAATGACAACCCGACCAAGCAGACCGCTTTCAGCCAGTACGATCGTCCGCAGGCACGCCGTCGTTACGCTGAAATTGCTGACCACCTGGGCCTGAGCGCGCCGGGCGACCACACCGCCGCTAAGATTGAAAAACTGCTGGCATGGCTGGAAAGCATTAAAGCTGAGCTGGGTATTCCTAAGTCTATCCGTGAAGCAGGCGTACAGGAAGCTGACTTCCTGGCACACGTTGACAAACTGTCTGAAGATGCCTTCGATGACCAGTGCACCGGCGCTAACCCGCGTTATCCGCTGGTATCGGAACTGCGCCAACTGCTGCTGGCAAGTTTCTACGGCGAGGCGTTTGCTGAACAATAACGCATGGATCCCCGCCGCGGGGCGTCATTTTCCCCGCGGCTCACCGTAAGGATAATTTATGCGCCGCATCACAAAAACTGCTACACTCCGCCCCTTCATGACATTGTGGTTTTTGTCATTCCAAATTTGAGCATCTCCCTGAAAACTACACCGGCAACGGTCGGGGCGGTCCGGAGTAGTTATGTCTTTTGATTCCCTGGGATTAAACCCTGATATCCTGCGCGCCATTGCCGAGCAGGGTTACCGTGAACCTACCCCTATTCAGCAACAGGCGATTCCCGCCGTGCTGGAAGGCCGCGATCTGATGGCCAGCGCTCAGACCGGAACCGGTAAAACGGCGGGTTTTACCCTGCCATTGTTGCAGCATCTGATTACCCATCAGCCGCACGCTAAAGGTCGTCGCCCGGTGCGCGCGTTGATCCTCACGCCAACCCGCGAGCTGGCGGCGCAAATTGGCGAAAACGTCAGAGATTACAGTAAATATCTCAATATTCGCTCGCTGGTGGTATTTGGCGGCGTAAGCATCAATCCGCAGATGATGAAACTGCGCGGCGGCGTGGATGTGCTGGTGGCGACGCCGGGACGTCTGCTCGACCTGGAACATCAAAATGCCGTGAAGCTGGATCAGATTGAGATTCTGGTACTGGATGAAGCCGACCGTATGCTGGATATGGGCTTCATTCACGACATTCGTCGCGTGCTGGCGAAACTGCCGGCGAAGCGTCAGAATCTGCTGTTCTCCGCCACGTTCTCCGACGACATCAAAGCGCTTGCCGAAAAGCTGTTGCGCAACCCGCTGGAAATCGAAGTGGCGCGCCGCAACACGGCCTCAGAGCAGGTAACGCAGCACGTGCACTTTGTCGATAAAAAACGTAAGCGCGAACTGCTGTCGCAGATGATTGGCCAGGGCAACTGGCAGCAGGTGTTGGTCTTCACCCGCACCAAGCATGGCGCGAACCATCTGGCGGAACAGCTTAATAAAGACGGTATTCGCAGCGCGGCGATCCACGGTAATAAATCGCAGGGCGCACGTACCCGCGCGCTGGCCGATTTTAAATCCGGCGATATTCGCGTGCTGGTAGCGACGGATATTGCGGCGCGTGGTCTGGATATTGAAGAGCTGCCGCACGTGGTCAACTATGAACTGCCGAACGTGCCGGAAGATTATGTACACCGTATTGGCCGTACCGGTCGCGCGGCGGCAACTGGCGAGGCGCTGTCGCTGGTCTGTGTTGACGAACATAAATTGTTGCGTGATATCGAAAAGTTGCTGAAAAAAGAGATCCCACGCATTACGACGCCGGGCTATGAGCCGGATCCGTCGATTAAAGCGGAGCCGATTCAGAATGGCCGTCAGCAGCGCGGCGGCGGCGGCGGTCGTGGACGCGGACAAAATCAGGGGGGAGCGGGGCGCAGTCAGCAGCCGCGACGTCAGGATAGCGGGGCAGCGAAGGCGAAACCAAAACCGCGCACAGGCGAGGGGAAACCCGCGGGCGACAAAGCACGTCCGCCGCGTCGCCCGCGCAGAATCACGCCTGCCCAGTAAATTTTATCCGGCAACATGCCCGGTAGCGCGACGCTTACCGGGCCTACGGACTATGCAAATACGTAGGCCGGATAAGGTGCTTGCACCGTCATCCGGCAAAATACACATCGCGTTGCGAGCCGCCTTCCAGAACCGGCAAAAAAGGTACTTCCCGCCCCTGAAATGTGCCACAATAGTGGCTGTTTATACAGTACTTCAGGTTTTCTCATGGCATTGACCGCTGCGCTGAAAGCGCAAATCGCCGCCTGGTATAAGGCGCTTCAGGAACAGATTCCCGACTTTATTCCCCGTGCGCCGCAGCGGCAGATGATTGCTGACGTCGCCAGAACGCTGGCCGGGGAAGAAGGGAGACATCTGGCTATTGAAGCGCCGACCGGCGTCGGGAAAACCCTCTCCTATCTTATTCCCGGTATCGCCATTGCCCGGGAAGAGCAAAAAACACTGGTGGTCAGTACCGCTAACGTGGCGTTACAGGATCAGATCTTTAGCAAAGATTTGCCGCTGCTACGAAAAATCATCCCCGATCTGCGCTTTACCGCCGCCTTTGGCCGCGGGCGTTACGTGTGTCCGCGAAATCTGGCGGCGCTCGCCAGTAGCGAGCCTACGCAGCAGGATCTGCTCGCCTTTCTTGATGACGAACTGACGCCTAACAACCAGGAAGAGCAAAAGCGCTGCGCCAGGCTGAAAGGGGATCTTGACGGTTACAAATGGGATGGTCTGCGGGATCATACCGACATTGCTATTGACGACGATCTGTGGCGGCGATTAAGTACCGATAAAGCCAGTTGTCTGAACCGCAACTGTCACTATTACCGCGAATGTCCATTCTTTGTCGCCCGACGTGAAATACAGGAAGCGGAAGTCGTGGTGGCGAATCACGCGCTGGTAATGGCGGCGATGGAAAGTGAAGCCGTACTGCCGGAACCAAAGCATCTGCTGTTGGTACTGGATGAAGGTCATCATCTGCCCGATGTCGCTCGCGATGCGCTGGAGATGAGCGCGGAAATTACCGCCTCCTGGTATCGCTTGCAACTGGATCTGTTCAGCAAACTGGTGGCGACCTGCATGGAGCAATTTCGCCCTAAGACCACGCCGCCGTTAGCGAATCCTGAGCGACTTAACGCCCATTGCGAGGAGGTATACGAACTGATCGCCTCGCTCAATGCCATTCTTAATCTGTATATGCCCGCAGCGCAGGAGGCGGAGCACCGTTTTGCAATGGGCGAGTTGCCTGATGAGGTCATGGAAATCTGCCAGCGACTGGCGAAGCTGACCGAGACGCTGCGTGGGCTGGCGGAATCCTTTCTCAACGATCTCAGCGAAAAAACCGGGTCGCACGATATTGTGCGTTTGCATCGGGTGATTTTACAGATGAACCGGGCGCTGGGAATGTTCGAGGCGCAAAGTAAATTATGGCGGCTGGCTTCGATGGCGCAGTCTTCAGGCGCGCCGGTGTCCAAATGGGCGACGCGTGAAATACGCGAAGGGCAACTCCACGTCTGGTTCCATTGTGTCGGTATCCGCGTCAGCGATCAGCTGGAAAGATTGTTATGGCGCAGCGTACCGCACATTATTGTCACCTCGGCGACACTGCGCTCGCTCAATAGCTTTTCGCGCCTGCAGGAAATGAGCGGCTTAAAAGAAAAAGCCGGCGACCGCTTTGTGGCGCTGGATTCGCCGTTTAATCATGTGGAACAGGGGAAACTGGTGATTCCTCAAATGCGCTACGAACCCACCATTGATAACGAAGAGCAGCATATTGCCGAAATGGCGGCCTATTTTCGTGAGCAACTGGAGAGCAAAAAACATCATGGTATGCTGGTACTGTTCGCCAGCGGGCGGGCGATGCAGCGTTTTCTGGAGCATGTCGCTGATGTGCGCTTACTCCTCCTGGTCCAGGGCGACCAGCCGCGTTACCGGCTGGTGGAGCTGCACCGTAAACGGGTGGAGAGCGGCGAACGTAGCGTGCTGGTTGGGCTTCAGTCTTTTGCCGAAGGGCTGGATCTTAAAGGCGAGCTGCTGACGCAGGTCCATATCCATAAAATTGCCTTCCCGCCGATCGACAGCCCGGTCGTGATCACCGAAGGCGAATGGCTAAAAAGCCTGAATCGTTATCCGTTTGAGGTACAAAGTTTACCAAGCGCGTCTTTTAATTTAATTCAGCAGGTAGGGCGATTGATCCGTAGCCATGCCTGTCGGGGAGAAGTGGTCATTTATGATAAGCGTTTGTTGACCAAAAACTACGGACAGCGTTTACTGAATGCCTTACCTGTTTTTCCGATAGAGCAGCCTGCCGTGCCAGACGTTATAGTAAAACCAAAAGCAAAACCTGCACGCCGCCGACGGCGTTAATGCTGTGAGCACACTTCAAGGAGCTTTCAATGGATTATCGCAAGATCATCAAAGAGATCGGGCGAGGTAAAAATCACGCCCGCGATCTGGATCTGGATACCGCGCGCGGTTTGTATACCCGAATGCTGAATGGCGACGTCCCCGACCTGGAGATGGGCAGTATATTGATGGCGCTGCGTATTAAAGGCGAAGGCGAAGCCGAAATGCTGGGCTTTTATGAAGCCATGCAGAATCATACCATCAAACTGACACCGCCCGCAGATAGGCCGTTGCCGGTCATTATTCCCAGCTATAACGGCGCGCGTAAACAGGCGAATTTAACGCCGTTGCTGGCTATCCTGCTGCATAAATTGGGCTTTCCAGTTGTAGTACACGGCGTCAGTGAAGATCCGACCCGCGTACTGACGGAAACAATATTTGAGCTGATGGGGATTGTCCCCACCCTACACGGCGGACAAGCGCAGGCCAAACTGGACGGGCGCCAGCCGGTGTTTATCCCGGTGAGCGCGCTCTGCCCGCCGCTGGAAAAACAACTGGCGATGCGCTGGCGGATGGGCGTGCGCAACAGCGCGCATTCACTGGCCAAGCTGGCGACGCCATTTGCTGAGGATGCCGCGCTGCGTTTATCAAGCGTTTCTCATCCTGAATATGTCCCGCGTGTGGCGACCTTTTTTAGCCGCATTGGCGGGCGGGCTTTGCTGATGCATGGTACCGAAGGCGAAGTCTATGCCAACCCGCAACGCTGTCCGCAAATCAGCCTGATTGATAGCCGCGGCGT
The DNA here is from genome assembly GCF_046550775.1 of Salmonella sp. SAL04202. Classification (NCBI taxonomy): domain Bacteria; kingdom Pseudomonadati; phylum Pseudomonadota; class Gammaproteobacteria; order Enterobacterales; family Enterobacteriaceae; genus Salmonella; species Salmonella sp. SAL04202. The sequence goes on from NZ_JBGDXK010000001.1 coordinate 607,825, forward strand.
GCAGGTACTGCATGAGCGTCAGAGCGACACGCACGACGAGCCGCTTTCACTGCCTGCGACTAAAGATCCTGAAATCACCGCGCGCTGGATTGAGCGCTGCCTTGCCGGCCGCGAGCCGGTGCCGCAATCATTAAAAACGCAAATGGCCTGTTGTCTGGTTGCGACGGGAGAGGCGGCGACGTTAGAAGACGGGATTGCGCGCGTCGAACAGGCTTTTAGCGAATAAAAAAAGCCCGTCCAGTGGCGGACGGGCAAATAAGGGTAACAAACAGGGTTAATGAGGGTTGGAGCAGTGGGTCTGTTGGCAAACAGACGAGGGTAATACCCGTCAGAATTCAAACAACAGCGATGTTACAGCCTGAAATCTGGCGGGCAGGTAAATTATTTATAAATCACCGCAGTGCCGCTCATTTTGTCGTTACCTACGGCGGAGGTGATGTTATAAGCGCTTGCGCCAGCAGCGGCGGCTTTTTCAGCCAGTTTAGCTTCAAGGCCATCCAGCGTGGTGGCGCCATCGGCAGACACTACGCCGATTTTATGCAGGTTTTGCGTCTGAGACGCGCTAACCGGTTCTGCGGCAAAAGCGCCAAAAGAAAGGGTGGAAAGCGCGATGGCTGCAACAGCATATTTAATGGTTTTCATGATTAATCTCTCGCAGGTTATTCTGTTTATGGGACGATGTTCCGTCGATGTGATGAGTATCACGGTTTTTTGCGAAAGATAAAATCGAATAGAATTGACTGCCTTGCTCAAAATTTTTGAATGACAAATAACCTATTGATTATTAATTAATTCAACGGTTGAATTTACCTTTCTTGTCATCTGGCTTTACAGAGTCGAGGTTAACGGCACATTCTGCGACGCAGAACGCTAAAAAGCATGAGCGTAAAGGAATGGATAATACTGGCGGTTTCGGTAAAGAAAAGTCAGCGTAACTGGCTGTCTTTTGAACCTCTACGATTATATCCTGAAAATGTTGCGTTATGTAAATCTTTCTCCTGTTGGCAGGCTATGCATAACCGAACGCCCGGCACGGCTTTACGCCGCGCTTCAGGGATAGGATCGCCGCAAGATTCGCATTCATCGCGACTTTCGCCGTGGGGAAGTTCGCCGCGAGCGCGGGCAACGGCATCTTCAATGGTATTGTTGATTTGTTCATTCACTGCGTCGTCATTTGCCCAGCCGGATGCCATCACGCTCTCCTGATTTTAGGGTACCTGAGGTTAAGTGTAGCGCCGTCAGGCGAAAAAATCGCATCGCGCGGCCTTTTCAGACCATGAGCAGAGCCAATGTCATTCAGAGAGCCGATCAAACGAGCGAGGCAGGGAATTCGCGGTGGTATATTTACCCCGTGGCGTTATACGGGTATCTTACGCCGCTGCTAAAAGGAGAATGCCATGTCCGCCCAGAAACCGGGGTTACACCCGCGCAACCGCCATCAACACCGTTATGATCTCGCCGCACTGTGTCAGACCACGCCGGAATTGACGTCCTTTCTTATCCGCACGCCCGCCGGTGAACAGAGCGTTGATTTTGCTAATCCGCAAGCGGTAAAAGCGCTCAATAAGGCATTGCTGGCGCATTTTTATGCCGTCACACACTGGGACATTCCGCCAGGGTTTTTATGTCCGCCGGTGCCTGGTCGTGCGGATTATATCCATCATCTGGCGGATCTGCTTGGCGAAACGACAGGGAGTATTCCGGCACAGGCAACTATTCTGGACGTGGGCGTGGGCGCCAATTGTATTTATCCGCTTATCGGCGTCCATGAATATGGCTGGCGATTTACCGGTAGTGAAGTCAGCGACGCAGCGATGTCCAGCGCGCAGGCTATCATTCAGGCTAATACGGGGTTAAGCCGCGCCATTCGTCTGCGTCGGCAAAAAGATCCGGCGGCCATTTTTACCGGTATTATTCATAAAAATGAATTTTATGACGCAACGCTTTGTAACCCGCCTTTTCACGACTCCGCCGCCGCAGCCCGCGCGGGCAGCGAGCGTAAGCGCCGCAATTTGGGGCAGAATAAAGATGATGCGCTGAACTTTGGCGGTCAACAGCAGGAGCTATGGTGCGAAGGCGGCGAAGTCGCCTTTATTAAAAAAATGATTGCTGAAAGCCAATCCTTCCGCCGTCAGGTGTTGTGGTTTACGACGTTGGTGTCGCGCGGCGAGAATTTACCGCCGCTTTACCGGGCGTTGACGGAGGCTGGCGCGGTGAAAGTGGTGAAAAAAGAGATGGCCCAGGGGCAAAAGCAAAGCCGCTTTATTGCCTGGACCTTTATGGATGACGACCAGCGTCGCCGTTTTATCACCCGTAAACGCTAAATCGTCGGTTCGCGCGGCGGCAGCGAATCAGGCGACGGGCCGCCGACGGGGGCGGGCAGAACCTGATACGTTTGCACCGGCGCGCGCACATTAGCCAGATCAAAATGCTTTTTCACCTGGCTATCAAGGGCAAAACGCACCGTCCACTGCTTGAGCGGTAGCGTGGTGAACGACACGCGTAAAGTAAACGCCGTGTTCGTTAAACCGACAATACCGGCGAACGTGGGTTCGCCGATAATCAGCCCGCGAATATCCTCCGTCTCCATCAGCGCCGTTACCGCGTCTTTCAGCGCCTGATTCGCTTTATCCGCATCCTCATGGCGATCCACGTCATAGTTGGCGACAACAGAGCCGATACCGCGCACAAAGTTGGCGAAAGTGGTGATCGAGGACCACGGGATAATATGGTATGCCCCGGTATCCTGCCGCACGCCGACGGAACGAATCGACATTCTTTCGACCGTCCCCGTCAGCGGGCCTATGGTGACTAAGTCGCCGGTATTCATCCCGTTTTCAAACTGAATAAAGACGCCGGTGATAATATCTTTCACCAGGGTTTGCGAACCGAAAGAGATAGCCAGACCTAACGCGCCCGCGCCAGCCAGCAATGGCGCGATATTGACGCCGATTTCCGATAACACGATCATGATGGTTATGGTACTGATAATCACTGCCAGCGCATTGCGGAACAGCGTCAGCAGCGTGCGCGTGCGGGCGCTGGGTAGCGGGCGGCCATGAATATCGGAGGCCAGGCGATTCTCAATCAGACTGGCGAGAATCGTCCATCCCACGGCGGAGAAGAATAAGATTAACGCGATACGGATGAGGATATCGACCATCTTTTCCCCCGCGCCATAATGTAGCCAGTGCCAGAAATCGAATAATCCCCAGGCGTTGAGCAACAGCATAACGGCGACGCAGACGGTCAAAAAGCGTGCGACTTTTAGCGCCGAGGAGAGCCAGCCGTTAAGCCGCTTTTGTAATTCCGGGTAATTGCGCTGCGTATGGGGCGACAGGGTGATGGTTTTCGCTATCCAGCGGGTAAACATACCGGAGATAAACGCCGCGATGCCAATAATCGCCAGACTGCGCACGGTCGCGCCCATCATAAACTTCAGGCTATTGCCTGGGTCGAATAACGAGAAGAAAAACAGCACGATAAAGTAAGCGCTGGCCAGCCAGTGCCACACCAGCGCAAAGGCGCGGATAAACAGGCTAAAAAAGGCTAATGATCGTTCCGCCAGACTTAATAAATGTTGCGTAATCTCCGCTTTGTTTTTAAAGATCAGGTACAGCGCCCAGATGGTGATGCAGAGCATGATCGCCACATTAGCCATCGCGCCAACCTGAACATTCACCTGGTTGGAAATAATCGGAACGGCAACAATTAGCCCGTAGCCAATCAAACTGCTAAGGGAACTCATACGGCGATTCCAGTAACGCGCTGTCGCATCCTGAATCGCGAATGGGCGTAATTCCGGTACATTAGGGCAAAAAATAAGCCGCAGAATCGCTTTAAAGAACTCTATCAGCGCGAAGGCATTCAGGAACAGGCTTTGCTGAAAAGCGATAGTTCGACTTCCCGCATGGAAATTATCACTGAGCATCTGACCGATAAATAAGGTGAGCGCCAGTAGCAGCAGGTCGATAATAAACGCGCCGACGATCATCGCCGGGAGCTGTAACCAGTTGCTGCGTTCACGGTTTTTCTTGCGCGCCCACAGGCCCATTTTTCGATATAACGGCAGGGCGCAAAGCCGTATCACGCTATAAAAACCAAATACCGCGACGGCCAGAAATAAAAAGTGGGTTAACGCGTTGGTGAAGGTTTGCGAGTTAAACGGTTTGTGCGGCGCATCGGTGATGTTGCGATAAAGCTGGGCGAAACGGGTAGCGAAAGCATCGCCGTACTGACGGGTAACGGTGGTGACGTTCTCCAGTACCGTTTTCTCATCTTTGGCCGCAGGCGGCGCAAGCGCTGGCGCCGGCTCGGTCGGCGGCGTGGTTGATGCTTCGCGGAGTTGCGCTATCAATTCGTTACGTGAAGCCTCGTTCTCCAGTACGTCAGCCAGGGCCGCATAGGCCGCTTTTTTTTGTTCAGGACTGGGCTCTGGCGCTGCTTGCTGGCTGGTTGATGTCCCTGTGGTCACGCCGGGTATGGCGACCGCATGGGCAGGCGCGCCCAGTAGACAAAAAAGGATGAACAGGGTCCACCGCATGACTCCTCCAGTGAGAAAAGAGATGCAAAACACTAAGTATAGATGGCGCAGGGGAGGGAAAATGAAATGGGACTATTCCATGATGCCCTCCCTGCCGCAGGGCAGGAAGGGCGATATCTCAGGAGACGTGCTGTAAAAATTCCTGTAAACGTGGGCTTGGCGGGTTTTCGATCAACGCCTGCGGACTGCCATCTTCGGCAATACGGCCTTTATCGATAAAAATCAGCCGTGAGGCGACTTTTTCGGCAAAGCCGATTTCGTGAGTGACAATGACCATGGTCATGCCTTCTTCCGCCAGATCCTGCATGACTTTCAGCACTTCATGGCGCAGTTCAGGGTCCAGAGCGGAGGTTGGCTCGTCAAAGAGCATCATTTTCGGCTTCACTGCCAGCGCTCGGGCAATAGCGACGCGCTGTTGTTGACCGCCGGAAAGCTCGGAGGGGTAGTGGTGCGCCCGTTCCGCCAGCCCAACTTTCGCTAACAGAGCTTTCGCCTGTTTTTCCGCTTCTTCTTTCTTTACGCCGCGCACGCGCAGAGGACCGAACATCACGTTTTCGAGCGCGGTCAGATGCGGGAACAGATAAAACTGTTGAAACACCATGCCGGCTTCCTGGCGAATCAGCCGTTCGTCTACTTTAGGATCGTTGACTTTCAGACCATCGACAATCAGATCGCCGGAGGTGATCTCTTCCAGTTTATTGATACAGCGTAATAACGTGGATTTACCCGAACCGGAAGGGCCGATAATCACAACCACTTCGCCCTGACGGATGTTTAAATCAATGTTATGTAGCACCTGGGTGGGGCCAAAGTGCTTGGAGACGTTTTTAAATTCAATCACAGGATTTTCATCCTTCTTTCAAGACGACGCAAAATAAAGCTCAGCACCAGCGTAATGATCAAATAGAAGACGGCCACGGCGCTCCAGATTTCCAGGGCGCGAAAGTTACCGGCAATAATTTCCTGGCCCTGACGGGTCAGCTCGGCTACGCCGATAACAATAAACAACGAGGTGTCTTTGATGCTAATGATCCACTGATTGCCCAGCGGCGGCAGCATACGGCGCAGAGCAAGCGGTAAAATAACATGGCGGATGGTTTCCCGGCGAGAAAGGCCCAGCGCCAGACCCGCTTCGCGAAAACCTTTGTGAATGGATAGTACTGCGCCGCGAGTAATTTCCGCGATATAAGCGCCGGAGTTAATCATAATTGTCACGACCGCTGCGCTGAACGGATCAATACGCAAATCATTAAATGCCATCGGCAGGGCAAAGTAGATAAACATGACCTGGACAACGATGGGCGTGCCGCGAATAATTTCAATGAAAACCAGGGCGATGTGGTTAGCGAACCAGCCGCCAAACGTACGGGCAAAACCTGCCGCCAGTCCAATAACCAGGCCGCCAGCCAGACCGAGGACCGAGATCCACAGGGTCATTTTAGCGCCCTCAAGCAAAAGCGGAATGGCGGGCCAGATGGCGCTCCAGTCAAACTGCATATGTCGTTCCTGTTACCGTGGTGTAAATAGTCAAATGCTCTATCCGGCGCGGAAATGGCGGAAAGTGTCTTATCCGTCACGGAAAAGAGCTGTAGGCCCGGTGAGCGTCCTCACTACCGGGCCACAAGCCAACATCAGGTCGTTTTATTTAGGTTCTGTACCGAACCATTTTTTGTAGATTTCGTTATAGGTGCCATTCTCACGCAGCGTTTTCAGCGCGCCGTTGACTTTCTCGCGCAGTTCATCGCTGCCTTTCGGGAAGGCAACTCCGTATTGCTGTGCTTCCAGCGATTCGCCTACCGCCTTGAACTGGCCGTTGCCTGCGGTTTTGATAAAGTACAGGATGTTCGGCGTATCGTGCAGAACGGCGTCTGCGCGGTTGGTGCCTAATTCCATGTACGCGTTATCAATGTTCGGGAACTGACGCAGGTCTTTGGTTTTGATATTCGCTTTCGCGTAATCCACCGACCCGGTTCCGCTCTTCACGGCAACGACTTTGCCATCGAGGTCTTTAACGCTTTTAATATCGTTATTGTTGGCTTTCACCATCACGAGCAGACCGCTTTTGTAATAGCCATCGGAAAAGTCGATCGCTTTTTTACGCTCGTCCGTAATCGTAATACCCGCCAGCGCCAGATCGATATTTTTGGTTTGTAATGCCGGAATAATGCCGCTGAAATCCATCGGTTTCAGGGTGTAGTCCAGCTTCAGTTCTTTCGCGATAGCGTCCCACAGATCAACATCAAAACCGACGTATTTGTCGCCCTGTTTAAATTCAAACGGAACGAACGCCGTATCGGTTGCCACCACGAGTTTCTTATCCGCGGCGTGCGAAGACACCGCAAAAGCCAGGGTAAGTGCAGCCAGTGAAACTTTTAATAGAGACTTCATAGCATTTCCTTTTCTATCCACGGGGCGATCCCCTGCGAGAACATGTAGCGTAATGAAAAAATCATGCCAATTATGTAACTCATTGTTTTAACAGAAGCGTCAATCATTCCTGTGCACAATAAGTCGGGCAAAACCAGTATGCCGCACCGTTTTGGGGCACTGATTTAGTGCATGAATAACAAAGTAGAGATACAGGGTCTATTTAGCGTAAAAATTGTTGTTAAAACAATCTTTAATTAACGATTGTGTGATGTAATTATTACAAATAATTCACTTTTATCGGAGGGGAGTACAAGACGTGTGCACTATTTAAGTGCAAAACCCCTGTGCCAGGCAGGGGTATAGGGATGACTTATATACCTGTGTACATCAAGTTGCAGGTGCGTTCGCTTCAGTGACCGACGGAAGTCAAGCTCCTGCGGATTCGCTGCGTTTGTACCTTCCTGCAACTCGAAGTATTCAGGGTAGAGATAGATTTATTCGATGTTGGATTCGATAAACCACAGGAATTTATCGAGGTCGCGTGATGCGGCGGTAAAGATATCGGCAGTGTCTTCATCTTTGGCTTCACCAATAGCTTTGCGAACATCATTAGCGACAACAGCGTAGCGATCGGCCAGTTCTTTTAAGTGATCCTGCACGTTATGGATGTCGAGCGGATAGCTTTTCAGTGGAGTTTTGCTGTTGATAACTTGCGTGGTGCCTAACGCCACACCGCCAAGCTGTACGGCGCGCTCGGCCATAGTATCCAGATGATCGGTCAGTGCGGTACGGAAGCCATCCAGCATCTCATGAACGGCAATAAAGTTAGCACCGCGCATGTTCCAGTGGGCCTGTTTCGTGATCAGCGACAGGTCAATGAACTGGATCACCTGACGATTAAGCAACTCAACCGTCGCTTTTTTATCGCTCTCTGATACATCGTTACGGGTATAAAGCAGATTAGACGCTTTTGTTTTTACCAGTTTAGCGGTACTCATAATCTCATATCCTCTTGATGTTTGTGTCCCAGGTAATTAACGAAAATAAGTATAGCACCGGTTTTTAACTTTGCTTTTTTGAATTTACCTATCACTTTAATAGTACAGACAAGATTTAATATTTATTTTGATTATAAATCAATTAGTTAGGCAAGTTTGTTGTTTGGTGGGTAATAATTCTCATTTTAATGTAAAAAATGAGAAAAAATATGACAAAAAATGACGAAGTAATAGCGCGATAATAAAAGGTGAATAACGAGGTGATATTCTGCATGATTATGCACATCATGCAGAATAAGAAACTATTTTACGTCAACTTGTTTAATTTGCGGTTCGCGTCGAATCGTTAGGGTAGAACCCATTGAGGCGGCAATGATGGCGCACAGGGCCAGGATTTGTATGCCCGTAAGCGTTTCGCCCAGAAAAATCATCCCGGAAACGGCGGCCAGCGCGGGTTCCATGCTCATCAGCGTACCGAAGGTGCGGGTTGGCAGGCGCGTCAGTGCAATCATTTCCAGTGAATAAGGCAGCGCCGTAGAAAGCACAGCGACCGCTAACCCTAAGGGAAGAATCGACCAGTGCCATAGCGCGTCGCCAGCCTGAACTGCGCCAATCGGCACGAAAATGATGGCGGCAATCAGCGAGCCTACCGCCACCGTGGCCGGACCATGTTCCGCGCCTGCTCGCTGGCCGGTAAGAATATAGACAGCCCAACAGGCGCCAGCGCCGAGCGCCAACGCGGCCCCGGTAAGATCGACGTGAGACATATCTTGCCCTAATGGCAGCAGGAACCAGAGCCCAAGCACAGCCAGTACGACCCAAATAAAATCTACCGGCCGCCGGGATGAAAACAGCGCGACCGCCAGAGGACCGGTAAATTCCAGCGCGACCGCAATACCCAACGGCACCGTCTGAATCGACAGATAGAATAAATAGTTCATCCCGCCCAGCGACAGACCATAAAACAGTAAAGGCAGCCGCTGCTCTTTGGCAAAACGCAAACGCCAGGGTTTGAAAAAGGCGATAAGGATAAGCGTTCCCAACGCCAGACGAAGCGCCGTTACGCCCGGCGCGCCGACAAGAGGAAATAACGATTTCGCCAGTGAAGCGCCACTCTGAATAGAGGACATGGCAATGAGCAAAACCAAAATGGGCAACCAGACTGGTAGTTTACGTGTTGACCCCGGCATCCTTTCTCCTGTCAAAAAATGTCAGTACGAGTAAAGGTGGCAGTGTAATGGAAATTCCCCGCGGCGGTTGAGGATTTGTTGAAAAAAAATTTCCAGGATTCCATAAAATGAACTTAAATTGATGGATAAATAGACTGTTAGTTTAGGAATAATCTGGATGAATGTATCGCGCCGCACGCGCATTATTGGTGCAATCAGCCGGAAAAGTGATGTTAATTGAATAAGATAGCGCGATATGGAAACGTTCTGTTACATGAAAGGCGCCCTTAGACACCGTGAATCGCAAAGAGTTTCCCATTAATTTTTGATATATTTAAAACTTAGGACTTACTTGAAGCACATTTGAGGTGGTTATGAAAAAAATTGCATGTCTTTCAGCACTGGCCGCTGTTCTGGCTTTTTCCGCAGGTACTGCAGTAGCTGCTACTTCTACCGTTACCGGTGGTTACGCTCAGAGCGACGCGCAGGGCGTAGCGAATAAAATGAGCGGTTTCAACTTGAAGTATCGTTACGAGCAGGACGACAACCCGCTGGGCGTAATCGGTTCCTTCACCTACACCGAAAAAGATCGTACTAACGGTGCGGGCGATTACAACAAAGGTCAGTACTACGGCATCACTGCCGGCCCGGCTTACCGTCTGAACGATTGGGCGAGCATCTACGGTGTAGTCGGTGTGGGTTACGGTAAATTCCAGACGACCGATTACCCAACCTACAAACATGACACCAGCGATTATGGCTTCTCCTATGGCGCTGGTCTGCAATTCAACCCGATGGAAAATGTTGCTCTGGACTTCTCTTACGAGCAGAGCCGTATTCGTAGCGTTGACGTTGGCACCTGGATTGCTGGCGTAGGTTACCGCTTCTAATCACGTCGGTGAAAATGAAAAATCCGCCTTTCGGGGCGGATTTTTTTTGCCTGAAACATGCATTATTTTAGTGAAAAAATATCGCTGCCCAGATGGTTATAGTCCACTTTTTGTAATTTGAAATTGGTGATATAAACGGGCCCGGCTTTCTGCTCCGAAATAAAACGATAGCGATTTTTGATCTCTTTAGCGCTAATTCCTGTCCATTGCGAGAAAAAACTCAGGAAATCGTTCGCGGAACGGCGAGCTTTAATGATCCGATGCGCTTTACTGTCGCTGGATAGCACCATAAACGGCACCTGGAAGTTTTGCTGGAATTTGTCGTCATGCGCCAGGTACTGTACCGCTTTGCCGCGCTCTTTAAACGCCAGTCCGTGATCGGAGAAATAGACGAGCGAAAAACTGTCGCCGCTATGACGAAGCTGAGTATAGAGCTGACGGAGCAAATCGTCGGTTTGCGTCATGGTGTATAAATAACAAGACGTCTCTTTCGACTGGACAAACGTCGCGTATTTTCCCTGAGTGCGGTCGCAGGCCTGGGGATGCGATCCCATTAAATGCAACACAATCAACTGCGGTTGCGTGCGTTCTGTCGCCAATACCTGCGCCGTCATGGTTAACAGCGCGTCGTCGCGAGTATTTTTATCCGCTTCAAAATCGCCGTTTTTCAGGAAATGCGCTTCATCGGCGCGTTTGGCGATACTGGCGATGGCCGTGTCGTATTCGCCGATTTGCCCCTGATTGGAAAACCACCATGTCTGAAAACCGGCGCGGTTAGCCAGCGTGACGAAATTATCCTGATACTGCGGTTTGTTATCCACCACGCGATTGAGCGTTAAACCGAGCGATTTTTGCGTTGAGCCGCTGGCGGCGATGTAATCCATAAAGAAGTCGCCATTCACATGGCTGGCGAAGGGGGTATTATCCCAGTGGCCGCCGAAAGCGCCCATGGCATCCCGTCGCGCGCTTTCACCAATCACCACGACATAGATGTGATATCTGGGTTTCACCGCAGTAACCGTCCAGCTATCTTTTATGCCGGATAGCTGCGCCATACGGTGCTGCTCTTCAATGACTTCGTTGTTATTGACGATAACGTCTTTGGCGAAGCGAAAAACCGGATAGCCGGTATCAATAACCTTAAAAACGCCGCCCCACGCCAGATTTTGTACCGGCGCGACGAAAAATGCCGCGACGCTAATCAGCAGGCACAGGCTGTCGAGGCTATTCCAGCGCGGCTTGACCTCTTCTTTTCGGCGGCGAAGCGCAATAATACCCAGCGCAAAAATAAAAAGTCCGGTCAGGTAGCTATACCACGGGAAGATGGTCAGGATTTCGCTCGACTCTTCCATATTGGTGGAGTGCAGCGCCAGCAGCGTATTAAAGTTCGGCGCTCCGTAAGCCTGGCCAAAGGGAAAATAGCAAGCGGCTACCAGCGAACAGATGCCGAGCAGCGCTTTTTGTCCGCGGGGCAGGTAGCGCCAGAGCAACAGCAACAGGCAGGTAAACGCCGCGGTATAAAGCAGGCTAAAGGGATAGCCGAGCGCGAGGTTAATCAGCAGCGACTGTAAAAAGTAGAGGCCCGCCCACGGGCTTACCGCCCGACGACGGGCGAGAAGTGAATCGATAAGGGTTGAATTCATATGCCACTATTGCAAAAACGCCATGTGCTAACCCTGGCGCGAAGGGTCATTACCTGCCTGATTATGCGTAAAAAAGGTATTGGGTTCGCAACGGCGAGTCGCAAAATATTCAGGGCTGCCAGAAGATAGAGCGTGCGGGTAAGAAGGTCAACCGCCGGAAAGAAAATGTTTTGCGAAGAGAATAGCAAAACCACAAAAAAACAGGGGAAATGGGCGCCATTTCCGTTGAGGATGCAAAATAAAGCGGCGTACCGCACCGCCGCCTTATTTCGTGGAAGGGTTATCCTGCTCCGGTTTGCCGTTGATCATATCGCACAACATAGAGAGCAGCATTAACCGGACTTTAAAGGGAGAGTGACTGAACACGCGTATACACCTCTTAAATTCGTTCATATAAACCTCCTGATGTTTCTATCCCATCGATCCGTGAGGGATGTCTGCATTACATACAGATATAGCACAGGCTATGTTTTATAGCTATTGCTAAAACGTTAATTTTTTGTGCCCGGACAACTCTGGTTTACAATGAGCGCTCTGTCAGCTGACGCGTTAACGCGTCACAGAAACGAGGAAGCAAAATGGGTCGTCGCGCAGGTACGCCAACAACAAAAAAAGTGACGCAATTGGTGAACGTAGAAGAACACGTTGAAGGATTTCGTCAGGTCAGAGAGGCGCATCGCCGTGAGTTGATAGACGACTACGTTGAGCTGATTTCCGATTTAATTATTGAGGTAGGGGAAGCGCGTCAGGTGGATATGGCGGCGCGGCTCGGCGTCTCCCAGCCGACTGTGGCCAAAATGCTTAAGCGCCTGGCATCGTTAGGATTTATTCAAATGATCCCCTGGCGCGGCGTTTTTCTGACGCCGGAAGGGGAGAAGCTGGCGCAGGAAAGCCGCGAGCGGCATCAAATTGTCGAAAATTTTTTACTGGTATTAGGCGTAAGCCCGGAAATCGCGCGTCGTGATGCGGAAGGGATGGAACACCATGTCAGCCAGGAGACATTAGATGCCTTTTTGGCCTTCACGCAACAGCATGGAACATCTGCAGAATGAGTCTGGCCTTTTTACGGGCGCTGCGGCGTGACCGTTTTTTTCAGTTGTTGATCATTGTGGGGATGGCGTTAAGCCTGTTTGTTCCTTTTGCGCCCCGCGCCTGGCCTGGCGCGATTGACTGGCACACCATTATTACCCTCAGTGGGTTAATGTTGCTCACTAAAGGCGTTGAGCTGAGCGGCTATTTTGATGTGCTGGGACGCAAGATGACGCGCCGATTTCATACCGAGCGGCAACTGGCGATGTTCCTGGTGCTGGCTGCAGCGGCGCTGTCGACCTTTCTGACAAACGATGTCGCGCTGTTTATCGTTGTGCCGCTGACGATAACGTTAAAAAAACTGTGCGCGATTCCGGTCAACCGATTGATTATTTTTGAAGCGTTGGCGGTGAACGCCGGTTCGCTGCTGACGCCTGTCGGTAATCCGCAAAATATTCTGTTGTGGGGACGCTCCGGCTTAACCTTTGCTGAATTTAGCGGGCAAATGGCGCCGCTTGCCGTCATGATGATGCTGACGTTACTGCTCCTGTGCTGGTTTTGTTTTCCGGGTAGGGCGTTACAGTACCATACCGGTACGCGTTCGCCGCAGTGGCAGCCCCGTCTGGTGTGGAGTTGCCTGGCATTATATGTCGTTTTTCTTACCGCGCTGGAGCTCAGGCAAGAGTTATGGGGACTGGTGTTGGTGGCTGCTGGGTTTATTGTGCTGGCGCGCAGGGTGATAGTCAGCGTGGACTGGACGCTGCTGTTGGTATTTATGGCGATGTTTATTGATGTCCATCTGCTAACGCAATTGCCGGCGTTGCAGGGCGTTTTCAACCAGGTTGGCGCACTGTCTCACCTGGGACTTTGGCTAACCGCTATCGGCCTGTCGCAGGTTATCAGTAATGTGCCCAGTACCATTCTCCTGCTGAACTATGTACCGGCCTCGACGTTGCTGGCGTGGGCGGTGAATATCGGCGGGTTTGGTCTGCTGCCGGGGTCGCTGGCAAATCTTATTGCTTTACGGATGGCGAACGATCGCCGAATCTGGTGGCGATTTCATTTCTATTCGCTACCGATGCTGGCATGGGCGGCGCTGGTGGGATATGGATTATTGCAACTGATGCCGTAAGAGAAGCCCGATAGTGTCTATCGGGCTTCACAGGCAGAGTCTGTCAGTTCAGACGAACCGGCATCCCGGAACGATCCTGAACCGCCTGTTGTACGACGGTCTGATCAACGTCAGGCTCGTTGGTAACGGCCAGGATACTCTTATTAAGCGTGATCGGCACCGCTTCCTTACCTTCAAACTGCGCCTCCGTCGTTGACAGCGGGTTATGCACCTCAATGTAACGGCTACCGTCCGGCTCGGTGGTGGCTTTTACCGGTTCATCGATAAACTGCACGCGGGTACCGACCGGCACATTTTCAAACAGGAATTTGATATCGTCGTTGCGCAGACGCACGCAGCCGTGGCTCACGCGAAGCCCGATGCCGAAGTTGGCGTTGGTGCCGTGAATAGCATACAGGCGACCGATGTACAGCGCGTACAGACCCATCGGGTTATCCGGGCCCGCAGGCACGACGGCAGGCAGCGGCTCGCCGGCGGCGCGATATTCAGCGTGCATTTTTGCCGTAGGCGTCCAGGTCGGACCGGCTTTTTTACGTTCAACTTTGGTCGTCCAGTTGATAGGCGTGTCTTTACCTAACTGACCGATCCCAATCGGCAGGACGATAACGGTGTTTGTGCCTTTCGGGTAGTAATAGAGGCGCATTTCCGCGCTATTGATGATAATGCCTTCGTGTACGGTATCCGGCAGGATCAGCTGCTGCGGAATATTCAGCACGGTACCGCCCTTCGGCAGGAAGGTATCCACGCCAGGGTTGGCTTCCAGCATGTTGGAGAGCCCCATCTGATACTCCGCGGCAAAATACTCCAGCGGCTGGGTATTGCCCTCCGGAACGGTGATGACCTGATTTTGCCCAATTAAACGGCTACCATCGGTAGGCAGCGGGTAAGTGACTGCTGAGGCTGTTTTACAAAAACCAACTACAGCGAAAGCCGCCGCGAAAAGCGTTGTTAATTTCATATTCATGTTATGCGAGATTCTGTGCCAAGCAGGCTAGTAGGTTGAGAATTCTGTCATGTTGGGAGCGCATTATAGGTGCATTCCAGTAAACAGGGAATTCAGATGTGTACGAAATCACGTTTTTTTCCCTTACGGTTCAGTGTAGCCCTTTGTACAGGGCGCGATCTTATTTCAGACTTGTGGCATAATAAGCGGTTTGTCACATCTTTTTTCAGGATAAGCCTGTGTTAGTTTCCAGCAACGTTACCATGCAGTTCGGCAGTAAGCCGCTGTTCGAAAACATTTCCGTCAAATTTGGCGGCGGCAACCGTTACGGCCTGATTGGCGCCAACGGTAGCGGAAAGTCCACTTTTATGAAAATCCTCGGCGGCGACCTGGAGCCGACGCTGGGCAATGTTTCCCTCGATCCGAATGAGCGCATCGGTAAGCTGCGTCAGGACCAGTTCGCTTTTGAAACATTCACCGTACTTGATACTGTCATTATGGGGCATGGTGAACTGTGGGAAGTCAAGCAGGAGCGCGACCGTATCTACGCCTTGCCGGAAATGAGCGAAGAAGACGGCTATAAAGTCGCCGATCTGGAAGTAAAATACGGCGAGATGGACGGTTATTCCGCTGAGGCGCGCGCGGGCGAACTGCTGTTGGGGGTGGGCATCCCGCTGGAGCAGCATTACGGTCTGATGAGTGAAGTCGCGCCAGGCTGGAAATTGCGTGTGCTGCTGGCGCAGGCGTTATTCTCTAATCCGGACATCCTGTTGCTCGACGAACCGACCAACAACCTGGATATTGATACTATCCGTTGGCTGGAGCAGGTGCTGAACGAGCGCGATAGCACGATGATCATCATTTCGCACGACCGTCACTTCCTGAACATGGTTTGTACGCATATGGCGGATCTGGATTACGGCGACTTGCGCGTCTATCCGGGTAACTATGATGAGTATATGACGGCGGCGACCCAGGCGCGTGAACGTCTGTTGGCCGATAATGCGAAGAAAAAAGCGCAAATTGCCGAGCTGCAATCTTTTGTTAGCCGTTTTAGCGCCAATGCCTCTAAATCGCGTCAGGCAACGTCGCGCGCGCGGCAGATTGATAAAATCAAGCTGGAAGAGGTGAAAGCCTCCAGCCGTCAGAACCCGTTCATCCGTTTTGAGCAGGATAAAAAACTGTTCCGTAACGCTCTGGAAGTGGAAGCGTTGACGAAAGGTTTTGATAACGGTCCGCTGTTTAAAAATGTCAATTTGCTGCTCGAAGTCGGCGAGAAGCTGGCAGTACTCGGCACCAATGGCGTGGGTAAATCTACGCTGCTGAAGACGCTGGTTGGCGATCTGGACGCCGATCATGGCACCGTTAAATGGTCGGAAAACGCGCGTATTGGTTACTACGCGCAGGACCACGAATATGAATTCGAAAATGACCTGACGGTGTTTGAGTGGATGAGTCAGTGGAAGCAGGAAGGCGACGACGAGCAGGCAGTGCGCAGTATTCTGGGCCGCCTGCTATTTAGCCAGGATGATATCAAAAAGCCTGCGAAAGTCCTCTCCGGTGGCGAGAAGGGCCGTATGCTGTTCGGCAAACTGATGATGCAAAAGCCGAATATCCTGATCATGGACGAACCGACTAACCACCTGGATATGGAGTCGATCGAATCGCTGAATATGGCGCTGGAACTGTATCAGGGCACGCTGATCTTTGTTTCGCACGACCGTGAGTTCGTCAGCTCGCTGGCAACCCGCGTCATTGAAATTACGCCGGAGCGCGTGGTGGACTTCAGCGGCAACTACGACGATTATTTGCGTAGTAAAGGGATCGAGTAAGTTATTGTCTGTAACCCCGATAGCGTCGGGGTTACAGAATGTTAACAAGGTAATTTTTATTTTTTCCGAATGCAATGTGAAAATTATATATACTCTTAATATTCGATTTTAAAATTAAATGAAAGAAGAGGATCTATCATAAAAATTGCGAATATATTTTGTGGTAAACATATTGTAATGTTATTTTCTTTATAAGAATTCAAGTGCTATTTTATATTCCTTTATTGTTCAACAAAAGGAATAAATATGAGCATTTTGGAACGCTTTTTTGGCCGTAAAGAAAAAAACTCATCTAATATACAAGGTGTTTTAGTAGCGAATGCTGAAATTGATAACCCACTAAGTTTAGTTGTTGTATTTGATACTCTCCCGGAAAATAATTCAAAAGAACTCACCCGCTTGTTGCGTAATTATCATTCCAGTATGAAACAGGCAACGTGTGAACTTGTCCCTGAACTGGATTTTTTTGGTTTAGCAGGATGGGGTAAGCATGTAATATCGATGGTTGGATTTAAAACGCCTTACCCCCAGGAATCAATCGAACAATGTGTCGCGCCAGCTCATTATCCCCAGGAAGTAAAAGAGCAAGTACGGGCAACCAGTGCAAATATTATTTTATATTATAAGGGGTATGATACTTCACCTTTAGAGCAATATGTTGCGTTGGCTGTGGTTGCAGGTGCATTAAGTAACATGGGGGCTGTCGCTGTATTAAATGAATCGGCTCACACTTCATTACCTGCGGGGGTATTTAAGTCTCAGGAGTTGGGTAAGCATAGTCTGGAAATGTTGCGTGAAGGTTTCCCGCTGACCTCTCTATTTTGTGGATTTGTGAAATATGAAGTTGAGGATATCGAAGGCGTATGGATGCGTACCTATGGTGCTGATTGCTTTGGGCTACCAGATTTCGCAGCACACGCACAAGGCCATCACGAAGGGCAAAAATATTCTGATATTTTCAATAATGTTCTGCGTTACCTGCTTGAAAGTGGAGCAGAAATGGCTGCCGGGCATACCATGCAAGTCGGTAAAACGACATTTATGAAACTGCGCGATCCCCTTGACGATGAATATTACTTACAGGGGCCTGGAACCACATTAGTGGTTGAACTGATTGAAGAAGATGAGTGTAATGCTCATTGAGAAATCGGGGCAATTGCCCCGACTCTCGTTAAAGTGTAAACGGCACCTTATTTTCCAGCACCGCCTGAATCACATTCAGTGCGCCTTCATGCTTATTATTATCGGTAGCGTAACGGGCGATTTGTTTAATGTTTTCTGCGGCATTGTCCATCGCAAAGGAATAACGCGCCATTTTAAGCATCTCTGCGTCATTGCCGCTGTCGCCAATGGCGACGACATTCTGTGGCGACAGATCCCAGCGTTTCAGTAACCGCGAAATACCGTTTGCTTTATGCAGGCCGGGAATAATCAGATCGATAAAGTCAAAACCACTTGTGACGGGCTTCATAATGCCATTGAGCGTAACGTGTAGTTTGTCGATCACTAACGGGATTTGTTCATCCGGTAGGTTGAGTGAAAACTTGAACAGTACGTCATCAATCTCCTGATAATCTTTTACAGGTTTCAGGCGATGGTAGTGTTTTGCCATCAGGGTAACGAATGCTTCTGGCGCATTTTCGCTGACATATGCACTTTGCAGACCGCAGGCGACAAAATTAAGTTGCTTATCTTTCAGCAACTTGCCAATCACAATCCGCGATTCATGCCGGGTCAGTTCGCCGTGGAACAGTTGCTTGCCATGTTCGTAAACCAGTGCGCCGTTTTCCGCGACAAAAGAGATCTCATCCTTTAGCTCAGGAAAGAACGAAATAAGCTGGTAATACTGATTACCGCTGGCGACAACGAACTCAATGCCGCGCTTTTTCAGTTCCTGAAATTACGCCGGAGCGCGTGGTGGACTTCAGCGGCAACTACGACGATTATTTGCGTAGTAAAGGGATTGAAAGCTAAACACTGACGCCCGGTGGCGCTGTGCTTACCGGGCCTACGTATCCTGGCGCGTAGGTTCGGTAAGACGGGTGCGCCCAGGAAAAGGGCACACCGCAGGTGAGCGGGCAGGGCGGTACGACCGTCAAACGTCCATACCTAATGCCCGTTTACCGTGAATATTCAGATCGCGCAGCGTGAAGCGCCCTTCCCAGGTGGTTTCATAGTCCTCGCGCGGGAAATCGCCCGGTGATGCGCCTGTCTCCAGCGCCGCTTTCACCTTACGCGCATAGGCCAGATTTTTCTCACACATTGGCGCGGCAGGAATGTACATCACATTGCCCCAGCCCTGCTGGTTTTCGACGGGGGCGACGGAGTGGATGACATCGCAATGCCACCACACGGAATCCCCGGCTTCCAGCGGCGGAATGCTGGTTAACGCCGCCATCAGTAAAGGATGCCACTGTTCAGAAATCGGCAGCACCCGGCCCGGCGCGACGCCGCATAATTCATCTTCCGGGACATCATCCAGCAGCGGGCGCAGCAGAATATACGCCATCGCCTCCGGGATAGGGACGACATGAAGCAACCCCTGACCGGGCAGCATATCGGAGAGCGCGGTCCAGCCCTGGAAGGTGCGAAATACCGAGCATTTTGTGGTGTTATCCACCGTATACTCTTCAACTTCGGTACGGTGCGCCGCATTCCACGGATCGTACTGCTCGACGTTGCCGTTAAACACGCTGGCGAATACCTGCTGATAGGCTGGCAGCAGCCAGCGTTCCAGCGCGCCGGAGTCGGTATGCGCTCCCAGTCCTTTGGATGTGGTGCCCGGCGGGCGGCGACGGATGCGATCCGGGTAAATGATGCTGATATCCGGATTAAACCATCGCTTGCCGTCGTGCTCTACCTGCCATAGACGGTTGAGGAACGACTGCGCCAGCGCCATCTCTTCACTTTGGCGGGCCTGCATTTGCGCCTGCGACCAGTAGACAGGATAGATTTCAGGCCGGGAGGCGCTCAGCGTACCGAAAAAATTATCCCCCGGTCCTTTATACACCTCGTCAAAATGGTTCTTGTCCAGATAGTCGAGCATCGACTGGTCCCATGCCAGCGCCTGTTCGCGTGGAAAATGACCTTTAATCACCGCGCACCCGCGGCGCTTAACCTCGGCGCGGGTGGCATCGCTAATGTTGCCCATCGCCAGTTCGCTAAAAGGGATAATTGGCCATACCGGCTGTCCCTGCGCTTTCAGATCGTTAATTTCCGCCACCCGGGCTGCTATGGTGGCGCTCAAACGGTCGAACACCGCCTGTACGTCGCCGATTTGCGCGCGTAGCGCCTGCTTCATCTGACGAATGGCCGCTTTTGGGTCGGCGGGTAGCGTTTCGTGGGTAAAAGGAGTCGTCATATCAACCTCATCATCTTTCGTTCGAAAGTAAAATTAGTTACATGTGATACTTTAAGTTAAAATAAGGTTAATGCAAGTTTAAAATATTGCAGGGGCGCACAAAGAGGGAAGCGAGAGGAAAACGTAAGGTGGCCAGGACGCCTTAATGTCTTATGCGGCTATTCCTTTCGTTCAGCTACTTTTCATTCGAAATAAATTTGTGGTTCTGCTCACATTGTTATTAAAATGTTTCTGGTCGCAGTTACAGCCAGGAGCTTAAGTATGACCGTTAACGTTGTCGTTACCGATATGGACGGCACTTTTCTCGACGATGCCAAGCAGTACGATCGTGTACGCTTCATGGCGCAATACCAGGAACTGAAAAAACGTAATATCGAATTTGTGGTCGCCAGCGGTAATCAGTACTACCAGTTGATCTCCTTCTTCCCCGAGCTGAAAGACGAAATTTCCTTTGTCGCAGAAAATGGCGCGCTGGTGTATGAACATGGCAAGCAGTTGTTTCACGGGGAGCTAACCCGGCATGAATCGCGTATTGTGATTGGCGAACTGCTGAAGGATAAGCAGCTTAACTTCGTCGCCTGTGGTCTGAAAAGCGCTTATGTCAGCAAAAACGCTCCCGAGACTTTCGTGGCGCTGATGGCCAAACATTATCACCGCCTGCAGCCGGTAAACGATTATCACGACATTGACGATATCCTGTTTAAGTTCTCCCTGAATTTGCCGGATGAACAAATTCCGCTGGTTATCGACAAACTGCACGTATCTCTGGATGGCATCATGAAGCCCGTCACCAGCGGCTTCGGTTTTATCGACCTGATTATCCCGGGACTGCATAAAGCGAATGGCATCAGTCGTCTGTTAAAGCGCTGGAACAGGTCGCCACAGAATGTCGTCGCCATTGGCGACAGCGGTAATGATGCGGAAATGTTGAAAATGGCGCATTACTCTTTTGCCATGGGCAATGCCGCAGACAATATCAAAGCGCTTTCACGTTATCACACTGATGATAATAACCATCAAGGCGCGCTCAACGTCATTCAGGCCGTGCTTGACGGCACCGATCCCTTCTGATTAACAGGCCTGCGTAGGCCTGTTAAACGTAGCGCCATCAGGCGGTTCGGACATATTGCCGATGGCGCCAGGGTAAATTACAGCATATGTTCGGTACGGGCGATGATATCGTCCTGCGCATCCGGCGACAGCGCGGTGAAGAAGGCGGAGTAGCCTGCCACACGCACGACCAGATCGCGGTACTGGTCCGGATGTTTTTTCGCATCCAGCAGCGTTTCGCGTGACACGATGTTGTACTGAATATGCCAGCCTTTATGCACCTCAAAGAACGTCCGTAGCAGAACCATCAGTTTCTGTTTGTCGGATTCGTTTTCCAGCGTCGTTGGGTTCAGTTTCTGGTTGAGCAGCACGCCGCCGAGAATGGAACCGGTAGGTAATTTGCCTACGGAACCAATCACCGCCGTCGGGCCGAGATGATCCGTACCTGATGCAGGGCTTGCGCCTTCCGCCAGCGGCGTATGCGCTTTGCGGCCATCCGGGGTTGCCATAGTCGCGGCGCCAAATGGCACGTTTGCTGAGATAGAGGACGTACCGGCGTAATAGTTGCCGCCGACAGGGCCACGACCGTAGCGCGGGTTATGATATTGCTTCAGCTCATCAATATAGGTCTGATAAGCGCGCGCCAGCAGCGTATCGACGGTATCATCGTCGTTACCGTACTTCGGCGCGCCGTTAATCAGACGCTGGCGCAGCTGCTCATGGGTCAGCCCGTCAAAGTCATCGGCCAGCGCGGCGGCAAGCTGCTGTTGACCGATAACGCCCTGTTCGAAGACCAGTTTTTTCACGGCGGCGAGGCTGTTGCCCAGGTTGGCGATACCGACCTGAAGACCGGATACCCAGTCATATTTAGCGCCGCCTTGCTTGATACTCTTCGCGCGTTCAATACAGTCGTCTACCAGCGCTGAGCAGAGAATATCGTGGACGTTCTCTTCCAGCATGGTGTCGACCACATACTCAATTTCGATCGATTTGCGCGTGTAGTAGCGAATTTGGGTATCCCAGGCGGCCATCACTTCGTCAAAATTGTTAAAGTTGCCTGCGGAGAGCGCCTTTTCCTGCGGCAGAAATACCTTGCCGCTGGTGGCGTCGCGACCGCCTTCCAGCGCCGCCAGCATGACGCGGGCGAAGTTAATAAAGCTCATGCCGGTGCAGCGATAACCCCATTTCCCGCCGACGGCGGTTTCGATACAGCCGATCGCCGCGTAATCGTAAGCGTCCTGTGGTTCGATCCCCAACTTGATAAATTCCGGGATGACGATTTCATCATTGTTAAACGCCGGCATCCCAAAGCCGCAGCGGATGACCTGGACGCAGGCGTCAAGGAAATCGTTACTCATTCCGGCGTGATAACGCACACTGAGGTTGGGCTGGGTAGAACGCAAACGTCCGCAGGACTCCAGAATGGCGTAAGACAGCGGATTCACTGCGTCCACTGGCTGACCGTTGATGAGATTCTGACCGCCAATGGTGACGTTTTGATACAGCGGGCTGCCCGCGGAAGCTTTAGAGTGCGAACCGGAGCGGATCTTGTTTACTTCCAGCAGTTTCAGCCAGCAGCTGTGCAGCAGTTCAATGGCGTGCTCACGATCCAGCGTCTGGTTTAGTTCGACATCGCGACGATAATAGGGGTAAAGATACTGGTCCATACGACCAAATGACACCGAGTGACCGTTAGACTCAATTTGTAGAATCAGCTGGATGAAGTAGCACAATTGCAGTGCTTGCCAGAAGGTCTGCGGCGGTTGGTGGGCGATCACCTCGCAGTTTTCGGCGATGGTAAGTAGCTCTTTACGACGGCTTTCACGGGACTCTTCGCCCGCCATCTGGCGCGCCAGCGCGGCAAAGCGCGTGATATGCTGGCTTACCGCGTCCAGCACAATATCAATCGCCTTCAGGAACTGCTCGCCATGCAGATCTTCCAGCACGGTCAGGTTGATGCGTGAGCGGCGCTCGGCGACTTTATCGCGCAGGCCATCAAGCCCTTTTTCCAGCAGCAGCGGGAAGTTCACCGCCAGGTGCGCGTCACCGGAGGTCATATTGCCTTCGGCTTTGATAATGCCAGTCGCCAGAAGCCCTTTTTGTTCATCGGTAAACATGCCGTAGCAGCGATCCTGGACGGTTTGACCGCGCCACCACGGACAGACGTCGTGCAGAATACGTTTGTTTTCTTCACTTACGGAAAAACCTGCGCCGGGCCGGTCCGCCAGGTCGTCGATCTCTTTTTCAATCCACGAGACGGTATATTCCGGGAAAATCGGCGCGGCGCGGACTTCACTTGCCTGGTTGCCGACGATCAGTTCATCGTGTTTTATCCAGATAGTGCGTTCCGCCAGGTGATGGGCCAGCGCCAGCGCGCGGCGTACCGGAATCGGTTTATCCAGATGCTGCTGGTACATTTCGGTATAATGCTGCGCGCGCTCGGTACAGACCGGCGGTTTCACGATATGTACCAGCGCGGTTTTGTGCGCCTTAATGCGGTCACTGAGCGTGTCCAGTTTCAGTTGGGTCATGATAATTATCCTCGTAGGGTCGCGGTTAAACCTTTTTGGCAGGCGTACTTCTGGGCAAAATCAAGTAACGCCGGCGCATCCAGTGGTTTATCCGGGGCATGATAGGGTTGACTGAGTAAGTGGTATTTATTGATGCCCAGCGTGTGGTAGGGCAGAAAATGAATTTCCCCGACGTGCAGTTCGTCGGCGGCAAAGTCGGTAATGGCTTTAATGGCCTCCTCATCGGCATTAAATCCCTGAATCAGCGGGACGCGAATCACCATTTTTTTGCCCGCGGCGGCGAGTTTCCTGAGATTTTCCAGCACCCGCGAGGCGCTGCCATCGGTCCACTGCTTAAACGGCCCGTCGGCGACATGCTTCAAATCAGCCAGAAACAGATCGATATAAGGCAGTGAGGGCGCAATGTATTTCCATGGAACATGCAGACAGGTCTCAACCGCTGTATGAATACCGGCGTCATGGCTGGCTTTAAACAGCTCTGCCGCCAGTTCCGGCTGCATAAACGGTTCGCCGCCGGAAAGCGTAAGACCGCCACCGCTGCGATCGTAAAAAGGTTTATCGCGCAGTACCGTCGCCATGATCTCATCCACGCTTTTTATTTCGCCGCACACGGTTAACGCTTGTGTGGGGCAGCAATGCGCCAGGATGGAAAAATGGGCGTCGGTCAGTTTCTCGCGATGGATGAGCAGGCCGTTTAGCGCGCGCTCAATGACGTCCGGCGCGGCTTGCGCGCACAGGTCGCATCCTTCGAGACACAGCCGCGCGTCGTATAACAGATCCTGAGCGCGGGCGCGGCTTTCCGGGTTCTGGCACCAGCGACAGCCCAACGAACAGCCTTTGAGAAATACTACGGTACGGATACCGGGGCCATCGTGGGTAGAATAGCGCTGAATATTGAAGATCATAAACGGCCTCTCTTATTTCATATAAAGATTAAATTACTTTCGAATGAAAGTTGTCTTGATGTGCGTCAACGAATGGAGAGGTTCTGACAAAGAGGCGTTAAATGAGGTACAACATCACGGTTTGAGGTTGTGGTATGGCGTTTAAGATGATGCCGCGCTGCTTGAGCCGATCGTCAGTCGGAGCTTGGGTAAGCTGGCTTTGCGTCTGATGACAGTAATTATCTGTTGATACAGCACGGCCATAAACCGTGCTTTGGTATGTTTATCCGTAAAGTGGCTACTGTCCGCAGACTTCACAGCCGGGGTTGCGCATCAACTTCATTTCGCGGAACTGACAGGTCATCGCATCGTACATGACGATTTTTCCGCTAGCGGGCTGACCGTAATGCGCCAGCAGCTTAATGGCCTCCATTGCCTGTAGCGAACCGATCACGCCAATCAGCGGCGCCATCACCCCTGCCTCTACGCAGGTCAGAGCGTTTTCGCCAAACAGACGGCTCAGGCAGCGGTAACAGGGTTCGTTTTCCCGATACGTAAAGACGGTAACTTGTCCTTCCATACGAATTGCCGCGCCGGAGATTAGCGGCACTTTCGCGGTATAGCACCCGGCGTTAAGTTGATTACGTACGCTAACGTTATCGGTACAGTCCAGTACCAGCGAATGCCCGGCAATCAGGCTGGTCATAGCGTCGTCGTCCAGCCGCGCGTTAACGGGCGTAATGGTAATATGCGGGTTGATTCGCGCCAGCGCGTCGCGGGCGGACTCAACCTTTGGCTGCCCGACCGTGGCGTCGCTGTGCAAGGTTTGACGCTGGAGATTGGAAACGGAAACGGTATCAAAATCGAGTAGCGTCAGTTGCCCGACGCCAGCGCCGGCCAGATACTGCGTTGCCGCGCAGCCGAGTCCGCCCAGCCCGACCACTAATACCCGCGCCTCTTTTAACGCTTCCTGCCCTTCAAAATCGAAGCCGCGCAGAATAATTTGTCGGTTATAGCGCAGCATCTCCTGGTCGCTAAGTTCCGCCATTACAGGCCTCCGAACAGAGCATTAAACGGCTCGACTTCCACCCATTCTCCCGGCTCAACATTGCCGCGTTCACGCTCCAGCACAATAAAGCAGTTGCCCAGACTAAACGAGCTAAAAATATGTGAACCCTGGTGTCCGGTGGTCGTGACCTCCAGTTCGCCGTTGGCGCTACGTTGCAGGATGCCGCGCTGGAAATCGAGACGCCCTGGCGTTTTCTTCAGACGAGATGTTGTGCGTACACGCTGGCGCGGCGGTACAGCGCTTGCCGTATTGCCGCCAAGCTTCGCCAGTAAGGGCTGAACCAGTTGATAAAAAGTGAGCGCCGCAGAGACTGGATTCCCCGGCAGGCCACAGAACCAGCTATTACTGAGTTTGCCGAAGGCAAACGGTTTGCCTGGCTTGATAGCCAGCTTCCAGAAGGCGATTTCGCCCAGCTCCTCAAGGATGGTTTTGGTATAGTCCGCTTCACCAACCGAGACGCCGCCGGAGCTTATCACTACATCGGCCTGGCTGTCGGCGTCGATAAACGCGGCGCGAAGCTTACCGGGATCGTCAGGAATAATGCCTAAATTGATCACTTCGCAGCCAAGCTGTTGCAGCATCAAATGTATAGTTAGACGGTTAGTGTCATAAATTTGTCCCGCCTCCAGCGGCTGGCCCGGAAGCTGGAGCTCGTCGCCGGTCGAGAACAGCGCTACGCGCACTTTACGTACAACCTGCGCATCGGCAATTCCCAGCGACGCCAGCACTGGCAGTTCGGCAGTAGTCAGGCGCGTACCGGCCGGAAAGACCACCGCATCCTGGCGAATATCCTCGCCGCGGCGGCGGATGTTTTGTCCGCAACGAACATCGGCGGTAAAACGCACGCCGTCATCGGTTTGTTCCGTCTGCTCTTGCATGACTACCGCCTCGCAACCTGCCGGTACCGGGGCGCCGGTCATAATGCGAATGCAGGTTCCCGCAGGCCACTCTCCCTGGTAGGGCTGACCGGCAAATGCTTTGCCGGCGACGGGCAGCGGCTTATCGGCGGACAAATCCGCCACGCGTACCGCATAACCATCCATAGCTGAATTATCAAAGCCGGGGACATCAAGGGGAGATACGATATCGGTCGCCAGGATGCGGCCAAAGCAGTTCACCAGCGGCAACGTTTCTACGGCGGTGAGCGGGGTAATACGTGAAAGCATCTGGGTCAGCGCCGTTTCAAGCGGCATTAATCCGGCGGAAAATTCCATGAACATACTCCTGCGAGGCAAAATCGAATCCGGCTATTATGTCAGAAAACAGTGGTGGGCAGTATGCTACCTCGGTCTTAGAGACGGCCTTGCGCCTTTACATACCTTACGCATCTTTCTATATTCAAAAATCGAATGAATAACTCACAACAATTCTGATAGTTATAGTAAAAGTTGTGTGCCACCGTTAATGGACCCTAAAAATGAATAAAGCAGTGATTGCGATTCACGGCGGCGCAGGCGCGATTGCTCGCGCGCAAATGAGCCATGAGCAGGAGCTACGCTATATCCAGGCGCTGTCAGAGATTGTCGAAAGCGGGCAAAAGATGCTGGAAGCGGGTGACAGCGCGCTTGATGTAGTGACGGAAGCGGTGCGCCTGCTGGAAGCGTGTCCGCTCTTCAATGCGGGTATCGGCGCGGTCTATACCCGAGACGGGACTCATGAACTGGATGCCTGCGTGATGGACGGCAATACCCTGAAAGCCGGAGCCGTCGCGGGCGTGAGTCATGTTCGCCATCCTGTGCTCGCCGCCAGACTGGTGATGGAGCGCAGCCCGCATGTACTCATGGTGGGGGAAGGGGCGGAAAACTTTGCCTTTTCACAGGGGATGGCGCGCGTTTCGCCGGATATCTTTTCCACCCCGGCGCGTTACAAGCAATTACTGGCGGCGCGTGCGGCGGGCGAAATGGCGCTCGATCACAGCGGCGCGCCGCTGGACGAAACGAAAAAAATGGGTACAGTCGGCGCGGTGGCGCGGGATAAATTCGGCAATCTGGCGGCGGCAACGTCTACCGGCGGGATGACCAATAAATTGCCCGGGCGCGTCGGCGACAGCCCGCTGGTCGGCGCCGGGTGTTATGCCAACAACGCCAGCGTCGCCGTTTCCTGTACCGGAACGGGAGAGGTCTTTATTCGCACGCTCGCGGCTTACGATATCGCCGCATTGATGGAATATGGCGGACTCAGCCTTGCCGACGCCTGTGAGCGCGTGGTGATGGAAAAATTACCGGCGCTGGGCGGCAGCGGTGGATTAATCGCCGTTGATCACGAAGGTAATGTCGCGTTGCCGTTTAACAGCGAAGGGATGTATCGCGCCTGGGGATATGCCGGGGATACGCCTACCACAGGAATTTACCGGGAATAAGGAGCCGCAGGTGCCGCACAGCGATGAACTGGATAGCCGCGATGTTCTGTCCGTCAGTGGCCTGAATATCGCGTTTCACCACGAAGGGCAACAGGTAGACGCCGTGCGTAATGTGTCATTACGCCTGAAGCGTGGAGAGACTCTGGCGATTGTCGGCGAGTCGGGATCGGGAAAATCGGTGACGGCGCTGGCGTTAATGCGGCTGATTGAGCAGTCGGGCGCGAACGTGCGCTGCGGCGAAATGCTGTTGCGTCGGCGTAATCGCCAGGTGATTGAGCTGTCTGAGCAGAGTGACGCGCAGATGCGGCGTGTGCGCGGCGCGGATATCGCCATGATTTTCCAGGAGCCAATGACCTCGCTCAACCCGGTATTTACCGTTGGCGAGCAAATTGCCGAATCTATTCGTTTGCATCAGGGGGCCAGCCACGAAGAGGCGCTGGCGGAAGCGAAACGTATGCTCGATCAGGTACGGATCCCGGAGTCGCAGGCGATTTTATCGCGTTATCCGCATCAGCTTTCCGGCGGGATGCGCCAGCGAGTCATGATCGCGATGGCGCTATCCTGTCGTCCGGCGGTATTGATTGCCGATGAACCCACCACGGCGCTGGATGTCACTATCCAGGCGCAAATTCTGCAACTTATCAAAGTGTTGCAGCAAGAGATGTCGATGGGCGTGATTTTTATCACCCACGACATGGGCGTCGTGGCGGATATCGCCGATCGCGTGCTGGTGATGTATCAGGGCGAGGCCGTGGAAACCGGCAGCGTAGAGCAGATTTTCCATGCGCCGACGCATCCTTATACCCAAACGTTACTGGCGGCCGTCCCTCAGCTTGGCGCGATGCGCGGCCACTCGCTGCCACGCCGTTTCCCGTTGATTTCCGCTGACGAACCGGCCCTTTATGAATCGCAGATTGAGCAAGACACGGTGGTGGAAGGCGAGCCTATTCTCCAGGTTCGGGGGCTGGTGACGCGATTCCCGCTGCGTAGCGGTCTCTTTAACCGCGTTACGCGTGAAGTTCATGCCGTTGAGAATATCAGTTTCGATCTCTGGCCCGGCGAAACGCTATCGCTGGTGGGCGAGTCCGGTAGCGGAAAATCGACGACCGGACGCGCGCTGCTGCGGTTGGTTGAATCCCGGCAGGGGGAGATTATCTTTAACGGCCAGCGCATTGACACGCTGTCTGCGGGTAAACTCCAGCCGTTGCGCCGCGATATTCAGTGTATTTTCCAGGACCCTTACGCCTCGCTCGACCCGCGCCAGACCGTGGGGTATTCCATTATGGAACCTTTACGGATTCATGGCCTGGGGCAGGGGGACGCTGCGGCAAAGCGCGTGGCCTGGTTGCTTGAGCGTGTCGGATTACGTCCTGAACATGCCTGGCGTTATCCGCATGAGTTTTCCGGTGGTCAACGTCAGCGCATCTGCATTGCTCGCGCGCTGGCATTGAATCCTAAAGTGATTATTGCTGATGAGGCGGTCTCCGCGCTGGATGTTTCCGTTCGCGGGCAGATCATTAATTTACTGCTCGATTTACAACGGGAAATGGGGATCGCCTACCTGTTTATTTCGCATGATATGGCGGTCGTGGAGCGAATTAGCCATCGCGTAGCGGTGATGTATCTTGGTCAAATTGTTGAGATGGGGCCGCGGCGCGCCGTTTTTGAAAATCCGCAGCATCCTTATACGCGTAAATTGATGGCGGCGGTGCCGGTTGCCGATCCCTCCAGACACCGGCCGCGGCGCGTTCTGCTATCAGATGATATACCCAGCAATATTCATAAACGTGGCGAAGAGACGCCCGCCGTTTCATTACAGTTGGTCGGGCCGGGACATTATGTTGCGCGGCCGCTGCAGGATAATGCGCTCTCGCGCTTATAACATTCAGACAGGCAGGGTTTCAGGAGAACAACATGACGCAATTTATTACGCATAAATGGCTGGCGGCGCTGGGACTGGCCTCATCCATTGCGGCTTTTCCGGCCCTGGCGGCCAAAGATGTGGTGGTGGCGGTAGGGTCTAATTTCACCACGCTCGATCCGTATGACGCCAACGATACACTCTCGCAGGCGGTGGCGAAGTCATTTTATCAGGGGCTGTTTGGCCTGGATAAAGACATGAAGGTAAAAAACGTCCTGGCGGAAGGCTATACCGTTTCTGATGACGGTCTGACCTACACCATTACCCTACGGCAGGGGGTGAAATTTCAGGACGGCGCGGATTTTGATGCGGCGGCGGTGAAAGCGAATCTCGATCGCGCCAGCAATCCGGATAACCACCTCAAGCGTTATAACCTGTATAAAAATATCGCAAAAACGGAGGTTGTCGACCCGGCAACGGTAAAAATTACCCTGAAACAGCCGTTCTCCGCTTTCATTAATATTCTGGCGCACCCGTCGACGGCGATGATCTCGCCGCAAGCGCTGGAAAAATATGGCAAGGATATTGGTTTTCATCCGGTCGGCACTGGTCCATATCAGCTTGAAACCTGGAATCAGACCGACTTTGTCAAAGTGAAAAAGTTCGCCGGTTACTGGCAGCAGGGCTTACCCAAGCTGGATTCTATTACCTGGCGTCCGGTTACTGACAACAATACCCGCGCGGCGATGCTGCAAACCGGCGAAGCGCAATTTGCTTTTCCTATCCCTTATGAGCAGGCCGCGTTACTGGCGAAAAATAAAAACCTCGAACTGGTCGCCAGCCCGTCCATTATGCAGCGTTATATCAGTATGAATGTGACGCAGAAGCCGTTTGATAATCCTAAGGTGCGTGAGGCGTTGAATTACGCTATCAATCGTCAGGCGCTGGTTAAAGTGGCGTTTGCCGGATACGCCACGCCGGCGACGGGCGTGGTGCCGCCGTCGATAGCCTATGCGCAAAGCTATCAGCCGTGGCCCTATGATCCGGCTAAAGCGCGCGAACTGTTGAAAGAGGCGGGGTATCCAGACGGTTTCAGTACCACGCTGTGGTCATCGCACAACCATAGCACCGCGCAAAAAGTGTTGCAGTTTACCCAACAGCAACTGGCGCAGATTGGCATTAAAGCCCGGATAACCGCGATGGACGCCGGCCAGCGCGCCGCGGAAGTCGAGGGCAAAGGGCAAAAAGAGAGCGGCGTGCGAATGTTCTATACCGGCTGGTCGGCGTCGACGGGCGAAGCTGACTGGGCGTTATCGCCGCTCTTCGCATCACAAAACTGGCCGCCGACGCAGTTTAATACCGCTTTTTACAGCAACAAGCAGGTCGACAGCGATTTAGCGGCGGCCTTAAAAACCAACGATCCGCAGGAGAAAACACGATTGTACAAAGAGGCGCAGGATATTATCTGGAAAGAGTCGCCCTGGATACCGTTGGTGGTGGAGAAATTGGTTTCTGCGCACAGTAAAAATTTGACCGGTTTCTGGATTATGCCGGATACCGGTTTCAGCTTTGACGATGCGGATTTGAAGTAAGTAATGCGATGGGGCTGGATGGCGCGCGCGTTGTCCGCCATCCGGTAAAAGGTTCGTGTGATGCTTAACTATGTTCTCAAGCGCCTGCTGGGATTAATTCCTACGCTGTTGATTGTGGCAGTGCTGGTGTTTTTATTTGTTCATTTGTTGCCCGGCGACCCGGCGCGGCTGATAGCCGGACCGGAAGCCGACGCGCAGGTGATCGCGCTGGTTCGTCAGCAGCTGGGACTTGATCAGCCGCTTCATGTCCAGTTTTGGCGTTACATCACTCATGTTTTACAAGGCGATTTCGGGACGTCAATGGTTTCCCGCCGCCCGGTTTCTGAGGAGATCGCCAGCCGCTTTTTGCCGACGCTGTGGCTGACGATAACCAGTATGATATGGGCGGTGCTGTTTGGCATGGCGATCGGCATCGCCGCCGCCGTGTGGCGTAATCGCTGGCCTGACCGGGTAGGAATGACGCTTGCCGTGACCGGCATTTCTTTCCCGGCTTTTGCGCTGGGAATGTTGTTAATGCAGATTTTTTCCGTGGATCTGGGCTGGCTACCGACCGTGGGGGCGGATAGCTGGCAACATTATATTTTACCCTCCCTGACGCTTGGTGCGGCGGTGGCATCAGTCATGGCGCGTTTTACGCGCTCCTCGTTTGTCGATGTCCTGAGCGAGGATTACATGAGGACCGCGCGGGCGAAAGGCGTCAGTGAAACGTGGGTGGTGTTAAAACATGGCCTGCGCAATGCAATGATCCCGGTCGTCACCATGATGGGACTGCAATTTGGCTTTTTGCTTGGCGGCTCGATCGTCGTTGAAAAAGTGTTTAACTGGCCGGGGCTTGGGCGATTACTGGTCGACTCCGTCGACATGCGCGACTACCCCGTGATTCAGGCAGAAGTGCTGCTGTTTTCTCTGGAATTTATTCTTATCAACTTAGTGGTGGATGTTCTCTATGCCGCCATTAATCCGGCTATCAGGTATAAGTAAGGATGCGATTATTTAACTGGCGCCGTCAGGCGATTTTACATGCAATGCCGGTGATAAAACCCGACCAGATACGCACGCCGTGGCGGGAGTTCTGGCGTCGTTTTCGCCGCCAGCATGTCGCGTTGGTCGCCGGGGGATTCGTACTGGCGTTAATTCTGGTGGCGATTTTTGCCCGTTGGCTGACGCCCTACGATGCGGAAAACTATTTTGACTACGATAGCCTGAACAATGGCCCCTCTTTGCAGCACTGGTTTGGCGTTGACTCGCTGGGAAGAGACATCTTTAGCCGGGTTCTCGTTGGGGCGCAGATCTCACTGGCGGCGGGCGTGTTCGCGGTATTTATCGGCGCGATAATTGGTACGGTGTTGGGATTGCTGGCGGGATATTATGAAGGCTGGTGGGATCGTTTTATTATGCGCATTTGCGATGTGCTGTTCGCCTTCCCCGGCATTTTGCTGGCGATTGCCGTTGTGGCGGTGTTAGGCAGCGGTATTGCTAATGTGATCGTTGCGGTGGCGATTTTCTCTATTCCGGCGTTTGCTCGTCTGGTGCGCGGAAATACCCTGGTCTTAAAACAGCAGACGTTTATTGAGTCTGCCCGCAGTATCGGCGCCAGCGACACGACGATTTTGTTTAGCCATATCTTGCCGGGAACGGTCTCGTCAATTGTGGTTTTCTTTACGATGCGTATCGGTACGTCAATTATTTCCGCGGCAAGCCTGTCATTTCTCGGATTAGGCGCGCAGCCGCCAACGCCGGAGTGGGGAGCGATGCTCAATGAAGCGCGGGCGGATATGGTCATCGCGCCGCACGTAGCGCTCTTCCCGGCGGTGGCGATTTTCCTGACTGTGCTGGCGTTTAACCTGTTAGGCGACGGGTTGCGCGATGCGCTGGACCCGAAGATTAAGGGGTAAGCCAGCCCGGTGGCGTTGACGCCTGGCGGGCCTGGAACGGGCTCGTCAGGCGGGATAACACATCCGGCACCCGCGCCGGGGGAGGTGGCGTTAAACCCGACTGCCCCACAAATCATATTCGTCGGCGTTTTCCACTTTCACGCGCACGATATCGCCCGGCTTGACGTTGGTTTCGCCGTTCAAATAGACCGCGCCGTCAATTTCCGGCGCATCCGCCATGCTACGCCCGATAGCGCCTTCTTCGTCAACCTCATCGACGATCACCAGAATTTCGCGGCCCACTTTTTCCTGCAAGCGCTCAGCGGAGATTTGCTGTTGCAGTTGCATAAAGCGGTTCCAGCGTTCTTCTTTCACCTCTTCCGGCACCTGATCCGGCAGGTCATTCGCGCCTGCGCCTTCCACCGGGCTGTACTTGAAGCAGCCTACACGATCGAGGCGCGCTTCTTTCAGGAAGTCGAGCAGCATCTGGAAGTCTTCTTCCGTTTCGCCGGGGAAGCCGACAATAAAGGTGGAGCGTAGGGTCAGTTCCGGGCAGATTTCGCGCCACTGCTTAATGCGCGCCAGCTGGCGGTCAACGGAACCGGGACGTTTCATCAGTTTAAGAATCCGCGGGCTGGCATGTTGCAGCGGAATGTCCAGATAAGGCAGGATTTTGCCTTCCGCCATTAGCGGAATCACATCATCAACGTGTGGGTAGGGGTAGACGTAGTGCAGACGTGTCCAGACGCCCAGTTTTGATAACTGCTCGCATAGGCTCACCATACTGGTTTTCACCGGTTCGCCATTATGGAATCCGGTGCGGTGCTTCACATCTACGCCGTAGGCGGAGGTATCTTGCGAAATCACCAGAATCTCTTTGACCCCGGCATCAACCAGACGTTTCGCTTCGCTTAATACGTCGCCAATCGGGCGGCTGACCAGATCCCCGCGCATCGACGGGATGATGCAGAACGTGCAGCGGTGATTACAGCCTTCAGAAATTTTCAGATACGCATAATGGCGCGGCGTCAGTTTTACACCCTGTTCCGGTACGAGGCTTAAAAATGGATTGTGCTTCGGCTTCGGTACGTAATGATGTACGTGCTGCAGAACTTGCTCATAGCTATGCGGCCCGGTGATTTCCAGTACTTTCGGATGCACTTCGCGGATCTGATCTTCTTTTGCGCCCAGGCAGCCGGTGACGATTACCTTACCGTTTTCGTTCAGCGCTTCGCCAATGGCTTCCAGTGACTCTTGTACCGCGCTGTCAATAAAGCCACAGGTATTAACGATAACCATATCCGCATCGTCATAGCGTGGCACAACGTCATAGCCTTCGGTACGCAGCTCAGTCAGGATGCGTTCCGAATCAACGAGGTTTTTCGGACAGCCCAGGGAAACGAAGCCGATCTTTGGCTGGTGGGTTACATTACTCATAGCTTAAAAAGTGTTCATTTATTGGAATGGTCAGGGCAGGGATTCTACAGATATCCGAACAAAAATTGTATCGCAATCTCATCAGGAGCGGCGGCATCAACCGTTGTGGTTATCAGCAAAAGGTGAAAAAGAGCAATTCTAAGAAAATTCTTGATCTCTGACACCCCTTTGTCTAAAAAACGACCATACTATTAAGTTGAACCCTGGTAGAAAAGAGGAGGAAAAAAGGTATGGTCGTTGACAGACTGAGAACCGATCTTCTCAACAAGCTGATAAACGCGCGTATCGATCTTGCCGCTTATCTGCAATTGCGAAAAGCGAAGGGGTATATGTCAGTCAGCGAAAGTGACACTCTGCGTGACAATTTTTTTGAACTGAATCGCGAGCTCCACGATCACGCTTTACGGCAGGGACTGCATCTCGATCAGGAAGAGTGGAACGCGCTGCGCCGTGCCGAAGGCGCGCTTGCGGCCGCCGCCGTTTGTTTAATGAGCGGACACCATGATTGTCCGACCTTTATTGCCGTCAACGCAGATAAACTTGAAAACTGTCTGACAACTTTGACGCTGAGTATTCAGAGTCTGAAAGCACATTCACCGCTTACACAGGTCTGAATAAGGGGGAGGCGACTCCCCCTTTTTACCGGACCGCGCCGTTTAATGTTTTGTAAAAATAAACCGACCTCTTGCGATGCTGACTACGCTTTAACGCAGAGCCCTGAAGGAGGCGGTATGCGTCGAATACTTCTCGCGATAGTTTCATTCTCTCTTTTCTCTTCATGGGCGAACGCCAATCTTGCGCCGGTGAACGTTGAGGTGCTGCAAACCCGACTCGATCACCCGTGGTCGCTGGCTTTTTTGCCGGATAACCGTGGGATGCTCATTACCCTGAAAGGGGGACAACTGCGCCACTGGCAGGCGGGGCGGGGACTTTCCGATCCGCTGGCTGGCGTACCGAAAGTGTGGGCAAACGGGCAGGGAGGTTTGCTGGACGTCGTGCTGGCGCCTGACTTTGCCCAGTCGCGCCGCGTCTGGCTGAGCTATGCTGAAGCTGACCGCGAAGGAAACGCCGGTACGGCAGTCGGTTTTGGACGGCTGAGCGACGATCTTCAGCGTCTGGAGCATTTTCGTACCGTGTTTCGCCAGATGCCTAAGCTGTCTACCGGCAACCATTTTGGCGGACGTATGGTATTCGATGCGCAAGGGTTTCTTTTTATTGCCCTGGGTGAAAATAACCAGCGCGCTACCGCGCAGGATTTGGATAAATTACAGGGTAAGCTGGTGCGCCTGACCGGGCAGGGCGAAATTCCGCCGGATAATCCGTTTGTGCATCAGGCGGGCGCGCGTCCGGAAATCTGGTCTTACGGTATTCGTAATCCGCAGGGGCTGGCCATCAATCCCTGGAGCGGCGCGCTATGGCTGCATGAACACGGTCCGCGCGGCGGCGATGAAATTAACATCCCGGAAAAAGGCAAAAATTATGGCTGGCCGCTGGCCACATGGGGCGTCAACTATAGCGGTCTGAAAGTGCCGGAAGCCAAAGGTGAAATTGTCGAGGGAACGGAGCAACCGGTTTACTACTGGAAGGATTCTCCGGCGATCAGCGGGATGGCTTTTTATGCCAGCGACGTTTTTGCGCCGTGGCGGCACAAACTGTTTATCGGCGCGCTAAAAGATAAAGAGGTCATTGTGATGCGCGTCGATGGCAATACGGTGACGGAAGAAGGCCGTATTCTGGGTGACAGAAAGCAGCGTATTCGGGATGTGCGTGTCGGACCTGACGGCTACTTATATGTGTTAACCGATGAGTCCGACGGGCAGTTACTCAAGGTAAGTCCTGCAGTCACGCGTTAGGTCACCGGGATCATCACCACTTTGCGAAAAGCAGGGCGCTCGGTAAGCTGCTGATACCAGCGCTCCAGATTCGGGCGCGGCGTCCATTTCAGACCCACGTTCAGCAGGTTATAGACGAAAGGCGCAACAGCGATATCGCCGGTGCCAAAGTTATCTCCGGAGAACCACGGCTGGCGGGCCAGAGCGTCATCAAGAAGCGCAAACAGGCCATCACACTTTTCGATACCAGCTTCAATTGCCGCCTGGTCGCGTTTTTCCGGCGGGGTTCTGACCAGTCCCATCAGGATCACGCGGTGCGCCGGGCTCAACGTTTGATTCGCCCAGTCCATCCATTTTTCGCCCTCCGCACGCCGCGCCGGATTATCAACCCATAGCCGGTTCTGGCCGTATTGCGCCGCCAGATAGCGGACAATGGCATTGGATTCCCACAATAACAGGTCGGTTTCATCATCTTTAAGCAGCGGCACCAGCCCATTAGGATTCATCGCCAGATAGTCGGCATCCTGGTTAACGCCGTATTTTCCGCCTGCCAGAATTTGATCGTATGGCAGTTCCAGCTCTTCAAGCGTCCACAACACTTTTTTAACATTAGTCGAGTTGTTCCGGCCCCACAGCGTAATCATATTAACCCCTTCCGTTTTATCAGGATGATGACAGTAATCGGCCTACCGTGAGATAAACCTAACATTTACACAATGGTCTGTAAAAAAATCGTTATGAAGGAAGCGTAACGGGATGTTATTGCATAAACTTTAAAAACTTTACCAAGTTACGGTTTCTTTAACGTCGTGAGTGCGTTATTACTCACCGCACTTATTACACGGTGGTGTGACGTGTGTTTTTGGAATGGATACTCGGGTGGTACTATGACGCAATACGCTTCTTCCCTTCGTAGCCTCGCGGCAGGTTCGGTTCTCTTATTCCTTTTCGCTTCGCCTGTAAAGGCAGAGGAACAAACGATCGCGCCGCCGGGCGTTGATGCGCGAGCCTGGATCTTAATGGATTACGCCAGCGGTAAAGTACTGGCGGAAGGCAACGCCGATGAGAAACTCGACCCTGCCAGTTTGACAAAAATTATGACCAGCTACGTGGTGGGCCAGGCGCTGAAGGCAGGGAAAATCAAGCTAACCGATATGGTAACGGTGGGCAAAGATGCCTGGGCGACGGGGAACCCGGCGCTACGTGGGTCGTCGGTGATGTTTCTGAAGCCAGGCGATCAGGTGTCTGTTGCGGATCTTAATAAAGGCATCATCATTCAGTCAGGTAATGATGCCTGTATCGCGCTTGCCGACTACGTCGCCGGAAGCCAGGAGTCCTTTATCGGCCTGATGAACGCCTATGCGAAACGACTGGGGTTAACCAATACAACCTTCCAGACGGTACACGGTCTTGATGCGCCAGGGCAGTTCAGTACCGCTCGCGATATGGCGTTGCTCGGCAAGGCCTTGATTCACGATGTGCCTGACGAATACGCCATTCATAAAGAGAAAGAATTTACTTTTAATAATATTCGTCAACCGAACCGCAACCGCCTGTTGTGGAGCACCAATCTGCATGTCGACGGCATGAAAACGGGGACAACGGCAGGGGCTGGATATAACCTTGTCGCCTCCGCCACCCAGGGCGATATGCGCCTGATCTCTGTCGTGCTGGGGGCGAAAACGGACCGTATTCGTTTTAATGAGTCAGAAAAACTGCTGACCTGGGGTTTCCGCTTCTTTGAAACGGTCACGCCGATTAAACCTGACGCGACATTCGTGACGCAACGGGTCTGGTTTGGCGATAAGCGTGAGGTCAATTTAGGGGCGGGCGATGCGGGGTCAGTGACGATTCCACGTGGGCAGCTTAAAAACCTGAAGGCCAGCTTTACGTTGAACGAACCACAGCTCACGGCGCCGTTGAAGAAAGGGCAGGTTGTCGGCACCATCGATTTCCAGCTTAACGGAAAATCCATTGAGCAACGCCCGTTAATGGTGATGGAAAACGTCGAGGAGGGGGGATTTTTCAGCCGGATGTGGGATTTTGTGCTGATGAAACTCCATCAGTGGTTTGGCAGTTGGTTCTCGTAAAATAACTCCGTTGCCGGGTGCGCGTCGCATCCGGCTACGGGCGGTTAATACATCAGAGTAATTTGTTGCGCTTTAGCGTAGGCCACAAAGGCCTCATCGGGACGGCGGTCGCTGATAATCGTATCAAAGCGTGATAATTCCCCCATCCGCGCCGGACGTACCTTGCCGAATTTACTGTGATCCACCACCAGTACATGGCTCTGTGCCATTGTCATGGCCCAATGTTTTACCGGCAGCTCTTCCAGATTAAAGCAGGTAGCGCCTTTACTGGTATGAACGCCGGCGGCGGAATAAAACGCGATATCCGGACAAATATTGTTTAACGTTTCATGGAAATCAAGCGGTTTGAAAATGGCGTTGCTGGCGTGAAACTCCCCGCCGCTGAGGATGGCGCGGCAATGGGGTTTGTCCTGCAGCGCCAGGAAGGTATTAAGTGAATAGCACACCGCCGTAAAGGGAAGGTCATTATCAATGGCTTCAATGATCCACGGCGTGGTGGTGCCGCAATCAATAAATACCGTCTGATGCGCTTGTACCAGGCCCGCAGCCAACTGAGCGGCTCGGCGTTTTTCTTCCACCAGACGAGATTTTTGATCGCTTAACAGATAATGACTGGCGCTGCGGGGCTCCAGTACGATATAGCCGCCCAGCAACACGACAGGCGCGCTTTTATGGTTCAGGTCGCGACGAATGGTCATTTCAGAGACGCCCAACAGGGTCGCGGCTTCTTTTAGATGAAGTTTATCGCTGCGTTTTAAGGCCTGCAGCAATTGACCAATACGCTCGTCGCGTCGCGTTTCCATAGTTCCCCTGGAGAGTTAAATAAGCGCTCTGCACCATACAGAGCGCTTAATATTACTCTTTTTTTCGCTATTTAGTCACGTACCCAGCCTTTTCGAATGGGCAATGCGAAACAGAAACGGTAACAACGTTGCAGCGCCTGGTAGAGCGGCGCGCCGTACCACTGCCAGATCAGCTGTGCGCTCAGGCAGCCAAGCATCGCTACCAGCAGCGCGCCAATCATATCTAACGGCCAGTGTACGCCGAGATAGACGCGCGACCAGGCGATGGTCATGGCTATCGCCATCATCACGATGCCTGACCAGAGGCGGTGCCAGAACAAAAACGCCAGCGCAAAGGTAAAAATCACCGTACCGTGATCGCTGGGGAACGAGTCATCGGCGGCATGATGCAGGAAGTTATAGCCGATATGATCGACAAACGGACGGTCGTGCGGGAAAAGGTGTCCCATTGTCCAGGAGACCGCCAGACTGATAATCAGCGCGATGCCGATTTTAACGATCAGCTGACGCTGGGCGCAGACCCGATCGCGGGGACCCCACAGCCAGAGTACCACGGCTAAGAGCGGGACGATGTTGATGACATCTTTGGCGATAAAGATAGCGAGCGAAATCGTCCACTGCGCGGAATCAGGCGTGGCGTTAATAAAATAAAACAGCGAGTTGTTAAGGTTTTCCAGCATAACATCCAGGCTCGGAGCAATGAAATCAAAAGGGATAGCCAGCTCATCCCCGTGCAAACTGAGCATAAATGCAGCGTAACAGAGAGGAAAAGCAGTATTGTCTTATTTGGCGGCAACATGAAGAGATTTAAGACAATGGCATAAAATAATGTCGATGATAACGGCGCAAACTTAAATTAACCTTAAAGTACGCAAGCGCTAAGCGGCTTTCTGTAAAAATGTGCGCTATTTCCCTTGCAGCCTCATAATTCGCTATCTCAGTTCCCCGACTTTCATTACACTCTGCGCGGTTTTTATTGGCGAAGAGATGGTATGCAGAATCGTTTACAATCAGGCGGCAGGCTGGGACGTCAGGCGCTGCTTTTTCCTCTCTGTCTGGTGCTGTACGAGTTTTCTACTTATATTGGCAACGACATGATCCAGCCGGGTATGCTGGCGGTGGTTGAGCAGTATCAGGCGGGCCTGGACTGGGTTCCGACGTCCATGACCGCTTATCTGGCGGGCGGTATGTTCTTACAATGGCTGCTTGGCCCGTTGTCTGACCGGATTGGCCGTCGTCCCGTGATGCTGGCGGGCGTCGTGTGGTTTATTGTCACCTGCCTGGCGACGTTACTGGCGAAAAACATCGAACAATTTACCTTCCTGCGTTTTTTGCAAGGGATTAGCCTGTGTTTTATCGGCGCTGTAGGGTATGCCGCGATTCAGGAATCCTTTGAGGAAGCGGTGTGTATAAAAATTACCGCGCTGATGGCGAACGTGGCGTTAATCGCGCCGCTACTGGGACCACTGGTTGGGGCGGCATGGGTGCATGTTCTGCCGTGGGAGGGGATGTTTATTTTATTTGCCGCACTGGCCGCTATCGCCTTTTTCGGGCTACAGCGCGCAATGCCGGAGACCGCCACGCGGCGGGGCGAAACGTTGTCATTTAAGGCGCTGGGCCGTGACTATCGGCTGGTGATAAAAAACCGGCGGTTCGTCGCAGGGGCGTTAGCGCTGGGATTTGTCAGCCTGCCGCTGTTGGCCTGGATTGCGCAGTCGCCGATTATCATCATTAGCGGCGAACAGCTCAGCAGCTATGAATATGGTCTGCTGCAGGTGCCCGTTTTTGGCGCGCTCATTGCCGGTAATCTGGTGTTGGCGCGTTTAACCTCCCGACGTACGGTTCGCTCGCTGATCGTGATGGGCGGCTGGCCTATCGTCGCGGGGCTGATCATCGCCGCGGCGGCGACGGTGGTTTCATCCCATGCTTATTTATGGATGACGGCGGGATTAAGCGTATACGCTTTTGGCATTGGGCTGGCGAATGCCGGACTGGTGCGCCTGACGCTCTTCTCCAGCGATATGAGTAAAGGAACGGTCTCGGCGGCGATGGGAATGCTACAAATGCTGATTTTTACCGTTGGCATTGAAGTAAGTAAACACGCCTGGTTAAGCGGCGGCAATGGGCTATTTAGCCTGTTTAATCTGGCAAACGGTATTCTTTGGCTACTGCTGATGCTGGTCTTCTTAAAAGATAAGCGGACGGGGAATTTGCAAACAGTCTGAGAGAGCGGCTACGCCTGATAAGCTTTCTGTTATCAGGCATAGAGAGGCATCCGCTAGACGTTGAACGGCGGCTCGTTGTTTAATACGCTGTCGATAATATCCAGCACGCCTTCCTGGTTGTTCGATCCGGCGCGGTATTTCGCCGCCGCCGCGACCGCCTCGCTGGCGTGCGACATGGCAAAACTAAACCCGGCCTGACGCAGCATCTCAATATCGTTGCCGCCGTCGCCGAATACCACCACTTCACTATCATGAATGCCCCAGCGCTGCTGTAACAGACGCAGGCCGTTGGCTTTATGCACGCCGGGAATTATTAAATCAATACTGCCATAGCCGGTATGAACGGGGACCATGATATCGCCAATGGCGTCGTGCAGCGCCGCCTGTACTTCCGGTATCCGTTCATCGGTAATATTAAGGCCGAATTTGAAAAAGACATCGTTGATATTGTTGAAATTATCCACAAACTCCAGACGATGATAATACATTGCCGCAACGGCTTTTAACGCATCGTTGTACCGTTTCAGCGTGTAGGCGCTGTTTTTTCCACAGGCGATAATCTCCACATCGGCGCGTGTGAGCAGGTGTTCGACAACCGTCTGGAAGTCGGCTTTTGTCAGCTCGCCGTTAAAAATATCCTCTCCTTCGCTGACCACCCAACCGCCGTTTTCCGCGACAAAAGCGATTTCGTGCGCAATTTCCGGAAAGAACGAGATTAACTGGTAATACTGGTTGCCGCTGGCCACGACAAAGCGAATGCCTTGCCGCTTCATTTGTTGGTACTGCGCCATAAACCGGTCACGGTTATAGGTTTTTTGATCGCTCAGAAACGTGCCGTCCATGTCGACGGCAATTAATTTAATACTCATGCGTTATGCTCCATCACCGGTTGCGGAGTCGATACAGGTTTGGCGACGGCCTTCGCCACCAGCGCCGCCAGAATAACCAGCGCCAGCACAACCATCATGGCGCTGCGTAATCCATAATGCTCTCCCAGATAGCCCAACAGCGGCGGCCCGACCAAAAACGCCAGATAGCCGGTCGTGGCGACAACGCTCACGCGCGTCGGCGCGTCGGGACCGGTATCGCTGGCGGCGGAAATGGTCAGCGGGAAGCCGAGCGAAGCGCCCAAGCCCCAAAGAATGACCGAGACGCCGGCGACCCAGTCGCTATCGACAAAAATAATCAGGCCAATGCCCAGCGCTCCCATCAACGCGCTGGCGCGAACAACCGTCACCCGGCTATAGCGGTCAATAAACCAGCCGCCGGTAAAGCGGCCAACGGTCATACCAAGCGTGAAACCGGCGTAGATCAGAGAGCCGGAGGTTGGGCTAAAACCGTGTCCGTCTACCATCAGTAGCGGCAGCCAGTCATTCGCAGAGCCTTCGGCGAATGCCATTGCCAGCACCACCACGCCAATAAGCAAAAGCTGGATGTCCCGATAAAAAGGTAATCCTTTTTCCTGAAGGTGAGCATCTTCCGATGCGTTTTTACCCGTACCGTCAGGGATCGCCCGAATGGCGATAAAAATGGGCGCGATCGCCACGGCAGCCGCGAGGATGATATGGATGTTAGCCGGGACGCTTAATGCGGTTAACGCCATGCCGACACCAGCGCCCGCCAGCGTGCCGAAACTGTAAAAACCATGCATCATCGGCAGAACAGTTTTATTCAGCTCGCGTTCGACCGCCGCGCCTTCGACATTAATCGCCACTTCGGCGGCGCCAAAACTGGCGCCGAAAACGGCTAATCCAAGGGCAAAAATCAGCGGCGAGGCGCACCACAGCGCGACGCTAAGAATAACCATCCCGCCTACTGCGCAGGTCATCGTCGTGCGAATAACCTTCCGGGTGCCAAATCGTTTCACCAGCCAGGCGGAACAAAGAATACCGCTCATTGAACCGATAGAAAGCCCGAATAAGACCGCCCCCATTTCCGCGGTAGAGACGGAAAGAATATCCCGAATAGCAGGCGTTCGGGTTGCCCAGGAGGCCATCAGCAGTCCGGGTAAAAAGAAGAACATAAACAGCGCCCAGGTACGGCGTTTTAAGGCGTTACGTGAGGAGAGGACGGTCATAGCGTCAGGCCAGAAAATAGAAGCGAGAGGTAAACATTAGCAAGCTTGTGTACATTTGTACATATCGTCGTCATACTTCGTTGTGCAGACAGTTTTTACTGTCTGTTTTTTCAGCGTAAGCGGCAGGCTACTATCGCCTGCATCCTGAATGAGATGTGGAACTCATCATGAAAGAAAATGCCGTAAGACGCGCCAATGATCCTAAGCGACGGGAAAAAATAATTCAGGCCACACTGGAAGCGGTAAAGACCTATGGCGTTCATGCCGTGACGCACCGGAAAATCGCCGCTATCGCTCAGGTGCCGCTTGGCTCGATGACCTACTATTTTGCCGGTATGGATGCGTTATTGAGTGAAGCTTTTACACTTTTCACCGAGAACATGTCGCGTCAATACCAGGATTTTTTTGCGCAGGTGACGGATGCGGAGGGGGCGTGCCAGGCGATAACG
Organism: Salmonella sp. SAL04202; assembly: GCF_046550775.1. Taxonomy (NCBI): domain Bacteria; kingdom Pseudomonadati; phylum Pseudomonadota; class Gammaproteobacteria; order Enterobacterales; family Enterobacteriaceae; genus Salmonella; species Salmonella sp. SAL04202. The sequence goes on from NZ_JBGDXK010000001.1 coordinate 651,868, forward strand.
GAAATGATTTACGGCTCGCAGGTTACGACGCCGGATAATATGGCGTTAATGTATCAGTTATATGCCTATGCCAGCGATAAGCCAGCGTTAAAAATAGTCATGCAAAACTGGATGCAGCGTAGCCAGAATACGCTGGCGCAGTGGTTTGACGCACAGACCGCCCGCGCGCTGGATGCGTTTATCGAGGGGATGACGCTGCATTTTGTAACGGATCGAACGCCGCTGGCGCGTGAAGCGATTTTACAGATGGTAAAGCGAATCGCCGGAGCGTCAATGTAGTGTCACTCTGCGTCAGGCAACAAAAAAACCACTTATGTAAACGGGTTAGTGAAAACAATGAGTTACAATATAATCAATAAGTTAGGTTAGTGATAAGTAGTGGTGATTACGGGGCAATGCCAACCGCTGCCGCCACTTTGTCGCCATTTGGCAGGGTAGCCAATGGGTTAAAGCGCAGCGCTGTTTCAAGGTGTTCAGGGGCCAAGTGAGCATAGCGCATGGTCATTTTTATGTCGTGGTGACCAAGGATTTTCTGAAGGGCGAGGATGTTACCGCCTGACATCATAAAGTGTGCTGCAAACGTATGGCGCAGAACGTGGGTAAGCTGACCGCGAGGGAGCACGATAGACGTTTTTTCCATCACGGATAAAAATTGAAAATAGCAGTCTGTGAAGAAATTGAACCCATCAAGCGCCATGATCTCTTCATAAAGCTCTTTACTGATAGGGATGCTTCTGTTTTTCTTCCCCTTCGTTCTTACAAAGGTAATTCGGTATTTGGTCACCTGTGATCGGGTCAGATTGATTACTTCTCGCCACCTTGCGCCTGTGCTTAAGCATATCTTAACTACCAGTGCCAGAATTGGGTCCTGACGTTTGCAATCAGCCAGCAATTCAACAATCTACTCATGGGTAAGCCATGCCATCTCTTTTTCTGCGATGGTGAATTTTCGCATGTTCTCCAGTAGGTTCGGATACGACCATTCGCCCAAGCGGGATAGTTCGCTAAAAACACTACTTAGATAGCTTTGCTCCAGGTTAATGGTGACCGGGCTTGCTCCTTTCTTCCATTTCTCACTGAAGTAGATCTCTCCTGTCAGGCGTTTATCTCGATAGTGGGCAAACATTTTAGATGTGAGATCGGTTGCAAGGGGATTGCCCAGAGCGTCAACTATCAACAGCAATTTGTCATAGACATGCTGCCCAGCGGTTAGAGATTTACCATGTAGTTTGAACCATAGCTCAACCACGTCTTTCAGTGTTCGACGAGCCACTGATTCACCCAGCCAGGGATTTGCTTCGGTTTCTTCCATCGTGTGGCGCTCAAAAGCCAGAGCTTCGCCTTTGGTGGCGAATTGTTTACGCACACGACGCCCACTGCGTCCGGCGGGGTAACATTCGCAAAGCCATTTTCCTGTGGTGAGTTTTAGTACTGCCATAAAAAATGCCCTCATGTTTGAGGGCTAAATTTAACTGTATATTTAAACAGTTATCAATGTATGTTTAGGGTGAAATAAACATTGGCCCTACTCCTGTGCTTTTTCAGCGGTACTTGGCTTTAGTTTTTCTTTGGTTGAATCCCATAAAGATTGGATTCCCGGAGGGAGTTCTGTTTTGTCAGAAAATGCGGAGTTACCAGACATATTCCAGTCTTTAAAGACTAATACAGCATCTTCTTTTGTTGACGTGGAGCCATAAATTTGCAGGAATACTTGCCCAAACATTAGTGCATGTCTTCTGTCTTTTCTCAAAATTGATTCATGGGTGTATTTTTTAGAGTTTCCAAGGCAAATATATGCTAGCCAAGAAAGAATGGAAATACCAATTAAACCACGTGTGAAAAAATAAAATAGCTCAAAGCCTTTAACATTGTTGAAGTCAATTGTGGCGTAGAGTGTATAAAATGATGCACATACAGCAAGTAGCCCGAAAATGCAGCCAGAAAAAGCCCATACTTGCGACATTTTAATGAAATATAAGTCATCTGAACTTAGTTCACTTTTAACGCTATCGACATATCCTGGTATTTTCTCATCAATCCTTTCTTGTTGTACTCGGCTTTGTAATTCGCTGTTCGATGCTTCAAGTTGCTTTATTCTAGATACGGCTTGCTCAATAATTGCTTCTTTTTCAGAATTTAGTTTTTCTAAATTTTCATTCCGAAGATGTAACGTAGCTTTGGACTCTTCAGCCTCCAATAAACGCTTAGTATATGATCGCATTATCTCTCGAAGATGTTTTTGTTCTTTTATTAATTCGTTCATCTTATTGTTTTCATTAATAAAAAACTCATCACCTTTATCGCTGTAATTCATTTTTTCTTGCTGAGTGAATTTCCAGTAGTATTCTCTGAATTTATCAATTTCACCTTTTTTTAATAATTCGATTAAGTAGGAACGCTCATTTTCATTAAATTTATGCGGATTTTCATTTAAAGTATTATAAAGATCTTTCCATTCGCAATTAACTTTTTCAGCATAATAGTTGTTTTCATTTTTTTTATTTTCAGAATTCATGTGTATTCCTTTAAATTTCCTTTGAAAAAACGCAACAACATTTTGCGATGGTTGTAATGTCTTCAAGTTCACAAACAAAATCAGTTGTATCTGATGTGATTTTTACTTTTCTAACTGGAATTCTTGTTAATTTTCTTAAACTTACTTTACCTTCAATCTCAATCAACCAACTACCATCTGAAACATCATCATATTCTGTATCCGCAATAAAGGTTTTTCCTTCTGCGGTAACTCCAATCGGTTTTTTCAATCCGGAAGGTATAAGCGTCTTGTCAAATGCTAAGTAGCCTTCATCATGTAATTTACCGTCAATGATTGTTTGGTGTTTAAGTTGGGCAACAGAGCTGGAATTATCGATAAATTTGGGGCCATTGCCGTTTGTGAGCCAGAGTAATGAAGCTCCTGTTTCAAGAGCACATTGAATGATCCAATCGCTAGGAAACGTGTCTCGTAAGTACCTGTTTGCTACAGTGCTTTTTGAAACCTGCAAATGGTTTGCTAGGGCTTGTCGAGTGCTAAAGCCGTAGGCTGCGACTAAGCGATCAATTGCTGCCTTTCCTCCTTTATTAGGATTTATACTGGTCTCGATTGGGAACTTTTGGATTGTTGAGTTAGTTCTATCCAGGTCATCAGATTTGGTATGGGCTAAACGTTCATCATTTAATAAAACTGAGGATGATTCACAGCTGATTCCCGATGCCAGCCAGTCGATAGATGCGCCGGTCTCTATACTGCAAATTATCATCCAGTCAGCAGGAAATGTGTCACGAGCATACCTGTTAGCCATCGTGCTTTGTGAGATACCCAGATGATTGCAAAATGCTTGGCGCGAAGTAAAACCATACGCAACAAGTATACGCTCAATTACTTTCTGTCCCCCACGGTTTTGCATTATTGAAGTTTTTAGACTCTCGCTAACATGGCGAAATGTGTTTTTTTGAGTTGACATAACCGTTATAAGATTCAAATCTCCGTTTTGTGAAGTTCTGGTCACAATTCAAACCGGCTCACCACAAGCCAATGGCTCACCACAAGCCAATAGGAGATGTTGCATCATGACCCCTAACATTTCAATAACTCTGAATACGCCACACGTCACAATTGAGCGTTATAGCGAACTTACTGGTCTTTCTATCGACACAATCAACGATATGCTGGCTGATGGTCGCATCCCTCGCCATCGCCTTCGGAAAGACAAGAAAAAGGAAAAGGTAATGATCAACCTTGCTGCTCTTACCGTTGATGCACTTACTGATTGCAATGTTGTATTCAACTAGTTCCATTTTGGGATACATCAAGGGGGGCGACCATGTTTGATTACCAAGTTTCCAAACATCCACATTTTGATGAAGCCTGTCGTGCATTCGCACTGCGCCACAACCTGGTGCAACTGGCAGAACATGCAGGCATGGATGTGCAGATTCTGCGGAACAAGCTGAACCCAGCTCAACCTCATTTATTAACCGCACCAGAAATCTGGTTGCTTACCGATCTGACTGAAGATTCAACGCTGATAGATGGTTTTCTGGCTCAGATTCACTGCCTGCCATGTGTACCGATTAATGAGGTAGCAAAAGAGAAACTGCCACATTACGTCATGAGTGCAACCGCAGAGATCGGGCGTGTTGCTGCAGGTGCGGTATCTGGCGATGTAAAAACCAGTGCAGGTCGTCGTGATGCTATCAGCAGCATTAACGCTGTAACACGACTGATGGTACTGGCGGCTGTTTCATTGCAGGCCCGTTTACAGGCTAATCCTGCGATGGCGAGTGCAGTTGATACCGTGACTGGCCTCGGTGCTTCATTCGGTTTGTTGTTAGGTGCTTATGTTGACGAAAGAACCATCATTTGCATCGCTGCTGGTAAAACAAAGTCCGGCAATGCACTACGGTCACGGCTGGATCATGGGTGAGGATGGTAAACGCTGGCATCCATGTCATTCACAAGATGAATTGCTGTCTGAATTGACCACGAGGAAACGGAGAAAGTCCAAATGTATGCGGCAGAAAGTGAAGTGGTTTATCAGTTTCGTTACAGAGGAGAGAGTTATTCAGTACCTTAAGATGATTTGCTCTGTTGTTATCCGTCGTTGTCGGGCGATGGTAGCTACTTTTTCACGCTAAAGGATGGAACCTTTATACGTGGTGAAAGAGTACAAGAAGTGATGCGTATAAAGACATCACCTCTTGAACGTTATCGGCGAAATATTTATCGGTAACGATCTATCAGTGTCTGTATCAGATGAGTGAATTCTTGTTGTTTAACCGAACCTAAAGGAAGTTTGTTTAATTCTTCGCGGAGGAGCTCAAAAAATGCTGATTGATTTGCTGAGTCAGTTCGATATAAGGAGTGGATCAGACCTGAAACAAGAATTCGTTGAACAGCAACCTCATCGCGAAGACTGGAGATCTCGTTTTCAAGTTGCTCTATACGCTCTCTTTCAACTGGGTTCAACATTGATGATTCCTTCTAGCTATCAATATGTTGGTAATGGAGCATATCAAAAATTTTTTAGTAGATGTGTTGTGGGATGCATAAATGGCTATTAAAGGCGCTGCGGCGACTGTTCCATTAAGCCCCGGTGAACGCCTGAATGGGCTTAATCATATTGCGGAGTTAAGGGCGAAAGTTTTTGGCCTGAATATTGAGTCAGAGCTTGAGCGGTTTATTAAAGATATGCGTGATCCACGGGATATCAATAATGAACAAAATAAACGGGCACTGGCTGCCATATTCTTTATGGCAAAAATTCCAGCTGAACGTCATAGCATCAGCATTAATGAGCTGACCACTGACGAAAAGCGGGAGTTGATTAAAGCAATGAATCATTTTCGTGCAGTGGTGAGCTTATTTCCCAGACGGCTAACCATGCCGAATTAACCAACTAATGAAATTAATGGCGTAAACCCGCCGGGCATCCCTTTATCTAAATTCAGGAGAATTGATTATGCGTAATATTGAAAACCTCACGACTAAAACCGGACCGGATGACGCAGGGCTTAATATTTTACTGACAGAGGCCCGTCTGGAAGAACGCAGGGCAAGGGCTGAAGCAATGGCAGCTTGCCTTGATAGCCTAGCGTGTCATATTACATCCCGCCAGCTAAACCACGTCGAAGCGGCAGAACTGCTGCGTGTGACTGCTGAAGCAATCCAGAACGAAGCGCAGGAGATCCACTAATGGCTGATGCAATGGATCTCGTACAGCAGCGCGTTGAAGAAGAACGCCAGCGCCATATCCGTGCTGCCCGTGACAAAACACCGGGCGTGTCCCGCGTGCTTTGCATTGAGTGTGAAGCACCAATTCCGCCAGCACGCCGCCGCGCCATTCCGGGTATGCAGCTTTGCATTACCTGTCAGGAAATCGCAGAGCTGAAAGGCAAACATTACAACGGAGGTGCTGTATGAGCACCATCCTGAAATGGGCGGGAAATAAAACCGCCATTATGTCCGAACTGAAAAAGCATCTTCCTGCTGGCCCGCGACTGGTTGAACCTTTCGCGGGTTCCTGTGCAGTGATGATGGAGACGGATTACCCCAGCTATCTTGTTGCGGATATTAATCCTGATTTAATCAACCTCTATAAAAAGGTTGCTGCTGATTGCGAGGCGTTTATATCTCGTGCCAGAGCTTTATTTGAGGCGGCAAACAGGGAGGTGGCTTATTACAACATAAGGCAGGAGTTTAATTACTCCACTGAAATTACTGATTTCATGAAAGCGGTATATTTCCTGTATCTCAATCGTCATGGTTACCGTGGGTTATGTCGCTATAACAAGAGCGGGCATTTCAACATTCCGTACGGTAATTATAAAAATCCGTATTTCCCTGAAAAAGAAATTCGCGCATTTGCAGAGAAAGCCCAGCGGGCAACGTTTATCTGCGCAAGCTTTGATGAAACGCTGGCGATGCTGCAGGTGGAGGATGTGGTGTATTGCGATCCGCCTTATGACGGCACGTTTTCCGGTTATCACACTGACGGCTTCACTGAAGATGACCAGTATCACCTGGCGTCCGTTCTTGAACATCGGTCATCAGAAGGACATCCCGTCATTGTTTCTAACAGTGACACATCCCTGATCCGTTCGCTGTATCGCAATTTTATTCACCACTATATCAAGGCAAAACGCAGCATCGGTGTGGCAGCTGGTGATAGTAAATCTGCAACAGAAATCATCGCTGTTGCCGGGCCGCGCTGCTGGGTAGGATTTGATCCTTCGCGTGGCGCGGATTGTTCTGCCGTGTACGGAGTGCGTGCATGAGCCATGCTGATATGAACAACTGCAGCGGCTTTAACGAGGTCGCCGCAGCATTCTCATGGAACAGCCCGAAAAAGGCCATTAACCCTTATCTGGACCCGGCGGAAGTCGCGCCGGTTTCTGCGCTTTCAAACCTGATCACTCTGTACGCTGCCGATAACGAGCAGGAACAGCTGCACCGCGAGGCACTGAGTGATCAGGTCTGGGAGCGTTATTTCTTTAATGAATCCCGTGATCCTGTCCAACGCGAAATGGAGCAGGATAAGCTCATTAGCCGGGCAAAGCTGGCGCATGAGCAGCAGCGTTTTAATCCAGACATGGTCATTCTGGCGGACGTTAACGCCCAGCCTTCCCATATCAGCAAGCCGCTGATGCAACGTATTGAATACTTCAGCAGCCTGGGCAGGCCAAAGGCTTATTCCCGCTATTTGCGTGAGACGATTAAGCCATGTCTGGAACGGCTGGAGCATGTACGCGACAGTCAGCTATCTACTTCTTTTCGCTTTATGGCAAGCCATGAAGGGCTGGACGGCCTGCTGATTCTGCCTGAAATGAGTCAGGATCAGGTGAAACGCCTGTCCACCTTGGTAGCTGCGCATATGAGCATGTGCCTTGATGCAGCTTGTGGTGATTTGTATGCCACCGATGACGTTAAGCCAGAAGAAATCCGCAAGACATGGGAAAAGGTGGCGGCGGAAACCCTGCGTCTGGATGTCATCCCACCTGCGTTTGAGAAACTCCGTCGGAAAAGAAACCGCCGTAAACCCGTGCCCTATGAACTCATTCCGGGTTCGCTGGCGCGTATGTTGTGCGCCGACTGATGGTATCGGAAATTATGGAAGATGCGTTGCGAATGGAGGGAAGAGCAGTTGCGTGCTGTCTGCCTGGTCAGCAAAAAAGCATCTCCCTATGTCAGCTATGAAGCCGTGATGCATAAACGTGAGCAGCGCCGTAAGTCGTTGGAGTTTTTCCGTTCTCATGAACTGGTAAACGAAGACGGCGACACGCTGGATATGGAAGACGTGGTAAACGCCAGCAGCAGCAACCCTGCGCATCGTCGCAATGAGATGATGGCCTGTGTTAAAGGTCTGGAGCTTATCGCGGAAATGCGCGGTGACTGCGCTGTTTTCTACACCATTACCTGTCCGTCACGTTTCCATTCCACGCTCAATAACGGCAGGCCAAACCCGACCTGGACAAACGCGACGGTAAGACAAAGCAGCGATTATCTGGTCGGCATGTTTGCTGCATTTCGTAAGGCTATGCACAAAGCCGGGTTGCGCTGGTATGGCGTGCGGGTGGCTGAGCCGCATCATGACGTCACCGTGCACTGGCATCTTCTGTGCTTCATGCGCAAAAAAGACCGCCGTTCCATCACCGCGCTGCTGCGTAAGTTTGCCATCCGTGAAGACCGCGAGGAGCTGGGCACCAATACCGGGCCGCGCTTCAAGTCCGAGCTAATCAACCCGCGCAAGGGCACGCCGACCAGCTACATTGCCAAATACATCAGTAAGAACATCGACGGGCGCGGGCTGGCTAAAGAAATCAGCAAAGAAACCGGCAGATCACTGCGTGACAGCGCCGAGCATGTCAGCGCCTGGGCGTCACTGCACCGTGTCCAGCAATTCCGTTTCTTTGGTATTCCGGGGCGTCAGGCATACCGAGAGCTGCGTTTGCTGGCTGGTCAGGCGGCCAGAGTGCAGGGCGAACGCAAAGCGGGTGCGCCGGTATTGGATAACCCGCGTCTGGATGCGGTACTGGCGGCAGCTGATGCGGGCTGCTTTGCCACCTACATCATGAAGCAGGGCGGTGTACTAGTTCCCCGTAAACATCACCTTGTCCGCACGGCTTATGAGCTTAACGACGAACCGAGCGCCTACGGCGATCACGGTATCCGTATCTATGGCATCTGGTCCCCGATTGCAGAGGGCAAGATTTGCACGCACGCGATGAAGTGGAAAAAGGTTCGTAAGGCCGTTGACGTTCAGGAGGCAGCAGCCGACCAGGGCGCTTGCGCCCCTTGGCAGGACACGGCAATGTCTGCCTTAAGCGATATCAGTAAAACGGTGGGAGGGCTGCTGTCGTGAATTTCAGTTCTGAACTGCTTAACAAAGGCAATAAAACTCCGGCATTCAGCATCAGTATTGAGGGCAGAGATATCACTACTGTGCTGGATAACCGCCTGATGAGTCTGACGCTGACGGACAATCGGGGCTTTGAAGCGGACCAGCTTGATCTGGAGCTGGACGACGCCGACGGAAAAATCGTGCTGCCGCGCCGTGGTGCGGTCATTACGCTGGCGCTGGGCTGGAAGGGGCAGCCGCTTTTCCCGAAAGGGGCATTCACGGTGGACGAGATTGAACACACTGGCGCACCGGGCCGCCTGACTATCCGGGCGCGAAGTGCTGATTTTCGAGAAACGCTGAATACCCGCCGTGAAAAATCGTGGCACAAGACCACCGTCGGGGAAGTGGTGAAGGAAATAGCCGCGCGGCACAAACTGAAGATGGCACTGGGTAAAGACTTGTCGGATAAAACCGTGGATCATATAGACCAGACTAATGAGAGTGACGGCAGTTTTCTGATGCGGCTGTCGCGCCAGTACGGTGCTATTGTGTCGGTGAAAAATGGCAATCTGTTATTCATCCGGCAGGGACAGAGTAAAAGCGCCAGCGGTAAACCACTACCGGTTATCACTATCACACGTAAGGACGGCGACAGTCACCGCTTTACCCTGGCAGATCGCGGAGCTTACACGGGCGTAATTGCCAGCTGGTTGCATACCCGCGAAGAAAGAAAGCACTACGGTGAAGCGTAAGCGCAGGACTAAGAAGCAGAAGAAAGAGCCGGAAGCGAAGCAGGGCGATTACCTGGTGGGTACGGATGAAAACGTGCTGGTACTCAATCGCACTTATGCCAATCGGAGTAACGCCGAACGGGCAGCGAAAATGCAGTGGGAACGCCTGCAACGCGGTGTTGCGTCATTCTCGCTACAACTGGCGGAAGGGCGGGCAGATCTCTACACGGAAATGCCAGTGAAAGTCAGTGGCTTTAAACAGCCGATAGATGATGCGGAATGGACCATTACGACTCTGACACATACCGTCAGCCCGGATAACGGTTTTACGACCAGTCTGGAGCTTGAAGTGAGGATTGATGATTTCGAAATGGAATGATTCTTCGCAATGGAGAACTTTTAAGTTTGCAAAATGGAATAATGCGGTATCATTATTGTGAATTTAGCAAAAATGGGGAGAACTCGAAAAATGATGATTTGCCCACTGTGTGGAAGTGCCGCCCATACTCGCAGCAGTTTTCAGGTATCTTCATTGACCAAAGAGCGTTACAACCAGTGCCAGAACACTAACTGCAGCCATACTTTTGTTACCCATGAAACTTTTGTTCGTTCGATTGCAACGCCAAAAGAGTCAAATCCGGTTCAGCCGCATCCAATGAAATCAGGACAGGTGGCGCTCTCTCTTTAACGCTGCCGCCATTTTGTCGCCATCGTTAAAAAATAGTGCTTCTAACATCATGATTTTAAACAGCATAAATTTAAGGCAACAAAAAACCCACCAACCTTGAACCGAAATGGCGGGGTTGATGGGCTCCACAAAATGGGGACATCAAAGAAAAGCAGTGGCAATAGGTATGACTGATGCTTTAACGAAAAGTTCGACCTATTGGCAAAATTTTTTCACTTAAAGGCAAACTTCAGTTTTATCCTAACCCCGGCCAGATGATGACAATAAGCGTCCCCGCCAGCGTTAGCAGAACGTTGGCGATGGCGTAAGTCCCCGCATAACCCAGCGCTGGAATATTACTGCGCGCCGTATCGCTAATGATTTCCATCGCCGGGGCGCAGGTACGCGCGCCCATCATGGCGCCGAACAGCAGCGCCCGATTCATGCGCAGCACATAAGCGCCAAACAAGAAGCAGATCACCACCGGTACCAGGCTGACGACAAGTCCGGCGATCAGCATTTGTCCGCCGACCGCGCCCAGACCGTTGCTGATACCGCTGCCGGCGCTTAAACCAACGCCTGCCATAAATACCATCAAGCCGAATTCTTTCACCATGTTAAGCGCGCCCTGCGGAATATAACCAAAGGTAGGATGGTTAGCGCGCAGGAAACCGAGCATGATCCCGGCGAACAGCAATCCGGCCGCGTTGCCGATGCCGAAACTAAAATTGCTGAACTGGAAGGTAATCATCCCGATCATTAACCCGATGATAAAAAAAGCGCAGAAGGCGAGCAGGTCCGTCACCTGGCTATGGATCGAAATAAAACCAATGCGATCGGCGATGGTTTTTACGCGTCTGGCGTCGCCGCTCACCTGTAACACGTCGCCTTTATTCAGCACAACGTTATCGTCGATAGGCATTTCGATCTGGCTGCGGATGACGCGGTTAAGGAAGCAGCCATGATCGGTCAGCTTGAGCTGAGCGAGGCGGCGACCGACCGCATTGTGGTTTTTCACCACAATTTCCTCCGTCACGATGCGCATATCAAGCAGATCGCGATCAAACACTTCCTTACCATTACGAAAGCTGGGATCGAGCCTGGCGTGCGCGTCCGGATAGCCGACCAGCGCAATCTCATCGCCCATTTGCAGCACCGCATCGCCATCCGGGTTCGCCAGAATACCGTTACGACGAATACGTTCGATATAGCAGCCTGTCTGGCGGTAAATACCCAGCTCGCGCAGGTTTTTGCCGTCAGTCCAGGCCACCAGTTCCGGACCAACCCGATAGGCGCGGATAACCGGCAAATAAACCTTGCGATTAGCATCGGTATCCAGACCGCGCTCGCGGGCAATTTGCTGGGCGCTGGTTTGCAAATCCTGATGCTGTAGTTTAGGCAAGTAGCGCGCGCCCACGATCAGACTGACCAAGCCAATCAGATAGGTCAGGGCATAGCCCAGGCTCAGATTATCAAGAGCGGAGGAGAGTTGGGTGCTGGCGATGCCGGAATGTCGCAGGGTATCGCCTGCGCCAACCAGCACGGGCGTGGATGTCATTGAGCCGGCCAGCATACCGGCCGTCAGGCCGATATCCCAGCCGAATAGCTTACCAAGGCCTAAGGCGATTAGCAGAGCGCTACCGACCATGACCAGGGCAAGCATCAGATAGTTTTTACCGTCGCGAAAAAAAATCGAAAAAAAGTTGGGGCCAGCCTCGACGCCGACACAAAAAATAAACAGCATAAATCCCAGATTTAGCGCGTCGGTGTTAATACTGAAGTGTTGCTGCCCTAATAATAGAGAGACCACTAAAACGCCAATGGAATTACCAAGTTGGACTGAACCCAGACGTAACTTGCCAAGACACAGGCCAAGAGCCAGGACCACAAATAATAACAGGATGTAATTCCCATTTAACAAATCTGCGACGTTTATATTCACGGAGACTAACTTCTTGTTTACGAGTAAGCTGTTGAAAGAAATGGTAATTTACGCTACTGTTTTTATCATGAATTAAGGGTGCAATCGTATTGCATACAGCATCCAAATAAAAACAACACAACAATATATCCTGCTAGTTTAATCTTATTGCGTACTAACGGCTATAAGAATCGTGCAGGTGTGTTTTTGGCATGGAATGCCACATGACTTTATCTGACTGGATGCCTCACGGCGGAAAGCGTGTTCGATAGAGAGTGTCAGGAGGAACGATTGAAACATAAACACGGGTGGGCAAGCGTTGTCTGCTGCTTTGTACTCTTTATTGTGGTGTGTCTTTCATTAACTATGCATGTACAAGGCGCTTTTCGCGCGGCAGGGCATCCTGAGATTGGACTGTTATTTTTTACGTTGCCTGGTGCGGTGGCCAGTTTTTGTTCTCACCGACGCGAGGTGATCCGACCGCTGATCGGGGCGATGCTGGCGGCGCCGTTTTGCCTGGTGTTAATGCGCGTGGTATTTATGCCTACCCGATCGTTTTGGCAAGAACTGGCGTGGTTATTTAGCGCCGTATTCTGGTGTGCGTTAGGCGCGCTCTGCTATTTGTTTATTAGCAGCCTGTTTAGCCACCGGCGAAAAAAACGCCGATAGCGCCCTCCGGTAGAGGGCGTTGCCAGAGCAATCAGGCGAAAAGATTCAGATTTTCTTTTGCCCATGCTTCAAAATCCGTACAGCCGCCGATATGTTTTTGATCGACAAAAATCTGCGGTACGGTTTCTACAGGTTTACCTACGGTTTTTTCCAAATCCGCTTTAGTAATGCCTTCAGCATGGATATCAATATAGCGGTAGTTAAAATCGTCGCGTTCTTTGCTCAGTTTTTCCGCCAACTCTTTTGCACGCACGCAATAAGGGCACCCTGGGCGGCCAAAAATAACAGTAAACATATCTCTCCTCGAACATAAAGCCAGACGGCGAACAGGTGTTATCATGCCGCGATTTACGGCAGATGAAAAGCAGGTTACGCCTGTTCCTTTGATAACCCAGGGCTATATCTGTTAAGCACGCCGGACCAGAACGTTCTACACTGTGCGTCAGTTAACCGGGAGGCTTGATATGCGCACGATTGGCGTGTTACCCAAAAGCGTACTGATACTGGAATACCTTGGTATGATTTTGCTGGTGCTTGCTCTGCTATCGCTTAATCATTACCTTACGCTGCCCGCGCCGTTCAATACGTCGCTGGCTGGCGTATTGATGGTTTTCCTCGGCGTCGTGTTGATCCTCCCCGCCGCGGTGGCGATGATGTGGCGTATTGCGCAGTTACTGGCGCCGCAGTTGATGAAACGTCCACCCGACATTTCTTCCCGTTCAGATAGAGAAAAGCATAATGAGTCCGACCATTGAACTTCTTTGTGGCCATCGTTCTATTCGCCATTTCACCGATGAACCCGTGACTGACGCGCAGCGAGAGGCCATTATTGCCGCCGCGCGCAGCACGTCCAGTTCCAGTTTTTTACAGTGCAGCTCTATTATCCGTATTACCGATCGGGCGCTGCGCGAGGCGTTAGTGCCCCTGACGGGCGGGCAAAAGCATGTGGCGCAGGCCGCTGAGTTCTGGGTATTTTGCGCCGATTTTAATCGTCATTTGCAGATCTGCCCTGACGCGCAGTTGGGGCTTGCCGAACAACTGCTGCTCGGTGTCGTCGATACGGCGATGATGGGGCAAAATGCGCTGACGGCGGCGGAATCACTGGGGTTAGGCGGCGTGTATATCGGCGGCATCCGTAACAATATTGAGTCTGTTACCGAACTATTAAAATTGCCGAAGCATGTATTGCCGCTCTTTGGCCTGTGTTTGGGATGGCCTGCGGATAATCCGGATCTGAAACCGCGCCTGCCTGCCGAGCTTGTGGTTCATGAGAACCAGTATCAACCGCTTGATGAAAAGCTGCTGGCGCGCTATGACGAGCAGTTGGCTGAGTATTATCTGACCCGCGGCAGTAATACGCGACGCGATACCTGGAGCGATCATATCCGTCGCACCCTGATTAAAGAAAATCGCCCATTTATCCTTGAATATTTGCATAAACAGGGCTGGGCGACGCGCTAAAACCTGCGGGCCAGTGTATGATACGCGGGCTTTTCAGGGTTTTCAGCGAGGTGCAGGGTGAAAATTGCCATATTGTCCAGGGATGGAACGCTCTATTCTTGCAAACGTCTGCGCGAAGCGGCGATGCGGCGCGGCCATCTGGTCGAGATACTCGATCCTCTTTCCTGCTATATGAATATTAATCCGGCAGCGTCGTCGATCCATTACAAGGGGCGTCGTCTGCCCCATTTTGACGCCGTTATTCCCCGTATTGGTTCGGCCATTACCTTTTATGGTACCGCTGCGCTACGTCAGTTTGAGCTACTGGGTAGCTATCCGCTGAATGAATCCGTCGCTATTACCCGCGCGCGCGATAAGCTGCGATCGCTACAACTTCTGGCGCGCCAGGGGATCGATCTCCCCATTACCGGGATCGCCCATTCGCCGGATGATACCAGCGATCTTATTAAGATGGTTGGCGGGGCGCCGCTGGTCGTGAAGCTGGTAGAAGGCACGCAAGGGATCGGCGTGGTATTGGCGGAGACGCGTCAGGCTGCTGAAAGCGTTATTGATGCGTTTCGGGGGCTGAATGCCCATATCCTGGTTCAGGAATACATTGCCGAAGCTAAAGGATGCGATATTCGTTGTCTGGTCGTCGGCAATGAGGTTGTGGCGGCGATTGAGCGGTGCGCGAAAGCCGGTGATTTTCGCTCCAATCTTCATCGTGGCGGGGTGGCCAGCATCGCGACGATCACGCCCCGTGAACGGGATATCGCCATCAAAGCCGCACAAACGCTGGGGCTGGATGTGGCGGGTGTCGATATTTTACGCGCCGCGCGCGGGCCGCTGGTGATGGAGGTGAATGCCTCGCCGGGACTGGAAGGTATCGAAAAGACTACGGGCGTGGATATCGCGGGGCGAATGATTCAGTGGATAGAACGTCACGCTACGCCTGAATTTTGCCTTAAAATCGGCGGCTAATCGCAATCGTGGATTCCGCCGTAGTACGAAGCACGCTTTTTGCGTAAGCTGTGCCGGTAATTTTTTCATCGTCATCGTAAGAGGTAGCACATTATTATGATATCACTGGTCGTTCCCACTCTGGATACGTTGCGTCAATGGCTCGACGACCTGGGCATGAATTTCTTCGAATGTGATACCTGCCAGGCGCTGCATTTGCCGCATATGCAGAATTTTGACGGCGTCTACGATGCTAAAATCGATTTGGTGGACAACACCGTTCTTTTTTCCGCGATGGCGGAGGTCAGGCCTTCCGCGTTGCTGCCGCTGGCGGCCGATCTCTCTGCTATCAACGCCAGTTCGTTGACGGTAAAAGCCTTTCTCGATATGCAGGATGATAATCTACCAAAACTGGTTGTGTGCCAGTCTTTATCCGTTATGCAAGGCGTCACCTACGAACAGTTCGAATGGTTTGTTCGCCAAAGTGAAGAGCAGATTTCTATGGTGATCCTTGAGGCCGGGGCGCATCAGCTTCTGTTTAACGCGGAAGAAGACGTGCAAAAAACCAGCGCGGTTGACCATTTTCTTCACTGATCCCTCCCGATAATCAGGCAGTCGCTGCCAGCGCGGCTGCCGTTTACGTTTTTTTATGCTGCCGTTAACCTTTATTTAAAGAATTATTCACCTCCTTTCTGACCATTTCGCTTTATCACATAGACAAAACCTGCATAAAAAATTGATAAAAGGCGTTTTTTAATCTGGGCTATAGCCTCAAACCTTAGCTAAAGTTATTCTTGCGAAACTTCTATAGCGAGCTTGATGGCAGGGAGGGTGACCTCTCTTCTTCATTTGTATCAAATGAAAAGGTATGCACATTTCAGGCATGTTTTAAACCACGCCTAATGGGTTCATTTGTTAACGGATTTCAGAAGGAAAGCGATGATGACCGCCTTAAAGAAAAAATGGCTATCGGGTCTGGTTGCGGGTGCTCTGATGGTCGTCTCTGTCGGCACGCTCGCTGCCGAACAAAAAACGCTGCACATTTATAACTGGTCAGATTATATCGCGCCGGACACGGTGGCGAACTTTGAAAAAGAGACCGGGATTAACGTTATCTATGATGTCTTTGACTCTAACGAAGTGCTGGAAGGCAAGTTAATGGCAGGCAGCACCGGGTTCGATCTGGTGGTGCCATCGGCCAGTTTTCTTGAGCGCCAGCTCACCGCGGGCGTTTTTCAGCCGCTGGATAAAAGCAAACTTCCCGGCTGGAAAAACCTCGATCCTGAACTGCTGAAACTGGTAGCGAAGCACGATCCTGACAACAAATACGCCATGCCCTATATGTGGGCCACGACGGGCATTGGCTATAACGTTGATAAAGTGAAAGCGGTGCTGGGGGATGATGCGCCAGTGAATAGCTGGGATTTAGTCCTCAAGCCGGAAAATCTGGAGAAGCTAAAAAGCTGCGGCGTCTCTTTCCTTGATGCGCCTGAAGAAATTTTTGCCACCGTGCTGAACTATCTGGGTAAAGATCCGAATAGCAGCAAAGCGGATGACTACACCGGCCCGGCAACCGATCTGTTGTTGAAGCTACGGCCAAACATTCGCTATTTCCACTCCTCGCAATACATTAACGATCTGGCTAATGGCGATACCTGTGTGGCCATCGGCTGGGCGGGCGATGTCTGGCAGGCCGCTAACCGGGCGAAAGAGGCGAAAAATGGCGTCAATATCTCTTTCTCGATCCCCAAAGAGGGGGCAATGGCGTTTTTTGATGTGTTTGCCATGCCGGCTGACGCCAAAAATAAAGACGAGGCCTACCAGTTCCTTAATTATCTGCTGCGCCCTGATGTGATTGCCCATATTTCCGATCACGTTTTCTACGCCAATGCGAATAAAGAGGCGACGGCGCTGGTCAGCCAGCAGGTGCGCGATAACCCGGGAATTTATCCGCCGGCGGATGTGCGGGCCAAGTTGTTTACCCTGAAAGTGCAGGAGCCGAAGATTGATCGCGTCCGCACCCGCGCATGGACGAAGGTGAAAAGCGGTAAGTAATTGATTAACGGTATGGCCTGATAAGCATGCGCTATCGGGCATTCCACCGTTTGTATCGTTTGATTGTGTTATGCCGGAGAGCGCCTTGTGAATGATGTCCCCCACCGCCCGCAGGTGAAAACCCGTAAAGCGCTGACGCCGCTTCTGGAAATTCGCAACCTGACGAAGTCATTCGACGGGCAACATGCTGTCGATGATGTCAGTCTGACTATCTATAAAGGCGAGATTTTTGCCCTGCTGGGCGCGTCAGGTTGTGGAAAATCGACTCTGCTACGGATGCTGGCAGGTTTTGAACCGCCGAGCAGCGGGCAAATTATGCTCGACGGCGTCGATCTGGCGCATGTTCCGCCGTATCAGCGTCCGATTAATATGATGTTTCAGTCCTATGCGTTGTTTCCGCATATGACGGTAGAGCAGAACATCGCTTTTGGTCTGAAGCAGGACAAACTGCCGAAGGCGGAGATTACCAGCCGCGTCAATGAGATGCTGGGTCTGGTGCACATGCAGGAGTTTGCGAAACGTAAGCCGCATCAGCTTTCCGGCGGTCAGCGCCAGCGCGTGGCCCTGGCGCGCAGCCTGGCGAAACGTCCTAAGCTGCTCTTGTTGGATGAACCGATGGGCGCGCTGGATAAAAAATTACGCGACCGGATGCAGCTTGAAGTGGTGGATATCCTTGAGCGCGTCGGCGTGACCTGCGTCATGGTGACGCACGATCAGGAAGAAGCGATGACGATGGCGGGGCGCATTGCCATCATGAACCGTGGAAAATTTGTGCAAATTGGCGAACCGGAGGAGATTTACGAGCATCCGACGACCCGCTATAGCGCCGAATTTATCGGATCGGTAAATGTTTTTGAGGGCTTACTGAAAGCGCGTGAGGAGGACGGTCTGGTCATTGACGCGCCCGGTTTGGTTCATCCGTTAAAAGTCGATGCAGATGCCTCTGTCGTTGATAATGTGCCGGTATATGTGGCGCTACGTCCGGAAAAAATCATGCTGTGTGAGTCGCCGCCTGCCGATGGCTATAATTTCGCCGTCGGCGAAGTGGCGCATATTGCGTATCTCGGCGATCTGTCTATTTATCATGTGCGGCTAAAAAGCGGGCAGATGATCAGCGCTCAACTGCAGAATGCGCACCGTTACCGGAAAGGGTTACCGACCTGGGGCGATGAAGTGCGTTTGTGCTGGGAAGCGGATAGCTGCGTGGTCCTGACGGTATAAGGGGGAAACATGAGCACACTTGAACCTCCGGCACGCATCAGTAAACATGGCGGCGCGGCGCTATGGTTGGCGCGAATGCAAATGAAACATGGGCGTAAGCTGGTTATTGCTTTGCCTTATATCTGGCTCATTCTGCTGTTTTTACTGCCGTTTCTTATCGTCTTTAAGATAAGCCTAGCGGAAATGGCGCGGGCGATCCCGCCGTATACCGATCTGCTGGAATGGGCTGACGGTCAGTTGTCGATTACGCTCAATCTCGGTAATTTTTTGCAACTGACCGACGATCCGCTTTATTTCGAAGCCTATCTGCAATCGTTACAAATTGCCGGTATTTCCACAATCTGCTGCCTGCTGCTGGGCTACCCGCTGGCGTGGGCGGTGGCGCACAGCAAGCCCTCCACGCGCAATATCCTGCTGCTGCTGGTGATCCTGCCCTCGTGGACGTCTTTTTTAATACGCGTCTATGCCTGGATGGGCATTTTGAAAAACAACGGCGTGCTGAACAATGTGTTGCTGTGGCTCGGGGTTATCGATCAGCCGCTGACGATCCTGCACACTAACCTGGCCGTCTATATCGGCATTGTTTATGCGTATCTGCCGTTTATGGTTCTGCCCATTTATACCGCATTAACGCGTATTGATTATTCGCTGGTGGAAGCGTCGCTGGATCTCGGCGCCCGACCGCTGAAAACATTTTTTAGCATCATTGTCCCGCTCACCAAAGGCGGAATCATCGCCGGCTCGATGCTGGTTTTTATCCCGGCGGTGGGCGAGTTTGTGATCCCGGAACTGCTTGGCGGGCCGGACAGTATCATGATTGGTCGCGTCCTGTGGCAGGAGTTTTTCAATAACCGCGACTGGCCGGTGGCTTCTGCGGTCGCCATTATTATGTTGCTGCTGCTGATAGTCCCGATCATGTGGTTCCATAAACATCAGCAAAAAAGTGTGGGGGAGCACGGATGAATAACTTACCGGTCGTTCGCTCGCCCTGGCGCATTCTGATTCTGGTGCTGGGGTTTACTTTTCTCTATGCGCCGATGTTAATGTTGGTGATTTACTCGTTTAACAGTTCGAAGCTGGTGACGGTGTGGGCGGGATGGTCGACGCGCTGGTATGGCGAGCTCTTTCGGGATACCGCCATGATGAGCGCAGTGGGACTAAGCCTGACAATTGCCGCCTGCGCGGCGACGATGGCGGTGGTGCTCGGTACTATCGCCGCGGTGGTGATGGTGCGATTTGGACGATTTCGCGGCGCAAACGGCTTTGCGTTTATGATCACCGCGCCGCTGGTGATGCCGGATGTGATTACCGGGCTGTCGCTGCTGCTGCTGTTTGTCGCGCTCGGTCATGCTATCGGCTGGCCCTCCGATCGCGGGATGCTGACCATCTGGTTGGCGCACGTCACTTTCTGTACCGCCTATGTGGCAGTGGTGATCGCTTCGCGATTACGCGAACTGGATCGTTCGATTGAAGAGGCGGCGATGGATCTTGGCGCGGCGCCGTTGAAGGTCTTTTTCGTCATTACGTTACCGATGATCATGCCAGCGGTGATCTCGGGCTGGCTGTTGGCCTTTACGCTTTCCCTTGACGATCTGGTGATTGCCAGCTTCGTTTCCGGTCCCGGCGCCACCACGCTACCGATGCTGGTTTTCTCCAGCGTGCGCATGGGCGTGAACCCGGAAATCAACGCGCTGGCGACGTTAATCCTCGGCGTGGTAGGAATCGTCGGATTTATTGCATGGTACCTGATGGCGCGAGCGGAAAAACAGCGGATTCGCGATATCCAGCGTGCAAGACGCGGCTGAAGCCACTAAAATCTTCCACTATGGCAATGCGTTGCCGCGCGGGTCGCGGCATCATTTTCAGGGAAGACATTCATTGGGATTTATAAAGCAATCAACCTCATCACATGCCCGTTTAAATGTGCCTACGCTGGTGCAGGTTGCGGCTATGGCGATTATTTTGATTCGCGGTCTCGATGTGCTGATGATTATGAATACCCTCGGCATACGCGGGATGGGCGAGTTTATTCATCGCAGCGTGCAGACGTGGAGCTTAACCCTGGTCTTTCTGGCCAGTTTAGTGCTGGTCTTTGTTGAAATTTATTGTGCGTTTTCGCTGGTGAAAGGCCGTAGCTGGGCGCGCTGGGTGTACCTGGCGACACAAATTATTGTGAGCGGATATCTGTGGGCGGCGTCGTTAGGCTACGGATATCCGGAGTTGTTTAGCATCGCGGGAGAATCGAAGCGTGATATCCTGCATTCCCTGGTCATGCAAAAACTCCCCGATCTTTTAATTCTGTTTCTGCTGTTTATTCCCGCTCCCAGCCGTCGGTTCTTCCGGCTGCAATAATGTGTATAATCGTCGCCCCGGATAATATGAAGGTTTTTTGGTATGCAGTGCGCACTCTATGACGCGGGTCGCTGCCGTTCCTGTCAATGGATTACGCAGTCGGTTAACGAACAACTTTCCGCAAAAACAGCCGATTTACATCGTTTGCTCGCCGGGCTGCCTGTTGAACAGTGGTGCGCGCCGATTGGCGGCCCGGAACAGCATTTCCGCAACAAAGCGAAAATGGTCGTGAGCGGTAGTGTAGAAAAACCGCTCTTCGGGATGCTGCATCGCGACGGTACGCCGGTCGATCTTTGCGGCTGCCCGCTGTATCCCGCCTCCTTTGCCCCCGTATTCAGCGCGCTAAAACCTTTTATTGCCCGTGCCGGACTCACGCCTTATAACGTGGCGCGAAAACGCGGCGAACTGAAATACCTGTTGCTGACGGAAAGCCAGTTCGATGGCGGTATGATGCTACGCTTCGTGTTGCGTTCAGAAACCAAACTTACGCAACTGCGCGCGGCGTTACCGTGGCTGCGCGCGCAACTGCCGCAGCTCAGAGTGATCACCGCAAATATCCAGCCGGTACATATGGCGATTATGGAAGGGGAGACGGAAATCTACCTGACGGATCAGCAGGCGCTGGCGGAACGTTTTAACGATGTGCCGCTGTGGATTCGTCCGCAAAGTTTCTTTCAGACCAACCCTACGGTCGCCAGCCGATTATATGCAACGGCGCGCGATTGGGTAGGGCAACTGCCGGTACGCCATATGTGGGATCTTTTTTGCGGAGTGGGCGGATTCGGCCTGCACTGCGCGACGCCGCAGATGCAATTAACCGGTATTGAGATCGCGCCGGAGGCGATTGCCTGCGCGAAGCAATCCGCTGCCGAGCTGGGATTGACCCGCCTTCATTTCCAGGCGCTGGATTCCACCCAATTCGCCACCGCACAAGGCGAAACGCCCGACCTGGTGTTGGTGAATCCTCCCCGCCGCGGCATTGGCAAGCCGTTGTGCGATTACCTTGCACAAATGGCGCCGCGTTTTATTATTTATTCGAGCTGTAACGCGCAGACGATGGCGCAGGATATTCGTCATCTGCCGAACTACCGTATTCAACGTGTTCAGCTTTTCGATATGTTCCCGCATACCGCGCATTATGAAGTGTTAACACTGCTTTGCAGGCTGTAGCGCCAAAAGCCAGACATACAAAATATCTATATTAACTATCTAATTATCCATAAATAATAATAACCATGATCGATCGATAAAAAACTCCGATCGATCGTGGTTATATATTACCCTATTTTTGCAAATCAAATCACAAATAATCACTTTAAATCTTTTAATGACTAATTTTGATTATTACAGTGCGTGTAAGGCAAAATTAGACAAGGTGGTTTATCGGGTAACTTTCAATAGCATCAGCGAAGCAATACGTAACGTCAGTAAAGGGGTCAATCATGACAACGAATAGGCACGCTTATGGAGGGCGTTCAGACGATGTTTGCCAAATTTATAGATGTTATTCAAACGTTTTTAACTGAACCGGCAATATTAATTGGGATATTAGTCGGTGTTGGCTATGCGCTGGATAAAAAGACGCCTATAAAAATTATCACCGGTATGATCAGCGCGATGGTCGGTTTGATGATGGTGTTATTTGGCGGCTTTCAATTTTCAGCCACTTTTAAACCGGTTGCAGAGGCAGTCAGCAAAGCTTATGGCGTGCATGGATACTTAATGGATTCATACGCCATGAAAGCCGCGACGCAAATAGCGCTGGGCGATAATTTCGGCTATGTAGGATACGTTTTTGTACTGGCGTTTTTTACTAACCTGTTATTAGTTTTATTTGGCCGTTATACCGGCGCAAAAGGTATATTTCTTACCGGTAATACCGGGGTCTCTCATTCACAGGCGGTACTGTGGTTAATCGTCTTCTGGCTGGGGTTCGGTTGGGTACAATCCATTGTGATTGCCGGGGTATTGACCGGGGTCTTTTGGGCGTTTTCAACTACGCTTATTGTTAAACCCATCGCCAAAGTGACCAATAACGCCGGTTTTACCATCGCGCATAACCAGATGTTGGGACTGTGGTTTTTCTCGAAATTCGCGCATAAATTCGGCGATCCGGAAAAGCATGACGCCGAAAACCTGAAACTTCCCGGTTGGTTAGCCATTTTTAACCACAACGTGACGGCAATCGCCATTGTGATGACGCTCTTCGTTGGCGGTTTTTTATTGGCGACAGGGATCGATAACGTACAGTTAATGGCGAAAGGCAAACCCTGGTATATCTATATCATCAATCTGGGCCTGCAATTCTCTATGTATATGGTCATCTTGCTGCAGGGCGTGCGGATGATGGTAGGCGAAATTAACGGTTCGTTTAAAGGATGGCAGGATCGCTTTATTCCTAACGCTATACCGGCTGTGGATGTTGCTGCTTTATTACCTTTTTCGCCGAACGCGGCCACGCTGGGATTCGTCTTTTGTACCTTCGGCACGATTTTTTCCATGGGCATTCTGCTGCTCATCCATAGCCCTATTATGGTATTGCCTGGTTTTGTTCCGCTCTTCTTTTCCGGCGGTCCCATCGGCGTATTAGCCAACCGAATGGGGGGATATCGTTCCGTTATTATTTGTACTTTCCTTCTAGGGATTATTCAGACTTTCGGTACGGTATGGGCCATTCCTTTAACCGGGCTGGCAAAAGAAGGCGTGGGCTGGACGGGAATATTTGACTGGGCGACTCTGTGGCCTGCAATTTGTGAATTACTGAAATTTATTGCTTCAACGTTCCATCTTGGTCCTTATTCCATTTAATTGATTCGGTTTATATAAAGGATTTTATTATGAAAGATTCTGTAAATATTTTATTCGTATGCGGTTATGGTGTAGGCAGTAGCGTAATGTTACAGACTGTTGTTAAAAAAGCGTTAGCAAAATATGACTTCTCTTTTGATATGGAGCATACGGCAGCGGGAGAGGTCGGTGGATTTACCGACTGGGCAGATATTTATGCGATTTCGAAAAAATTGCTTGATGTTGTTAGCCTCGATCCTAAACACGGACAATATCTCATTCCCATTGAAAATATCATGGATGGCGAATCAATAGGTAAACAGATTTACGATGTGGTAGAGAAAAATTTTCCGCACCTGCTCAACAAATGAGGGTGAGTCATGAAAGCGATTATTCTGCTGTTTGACAGTCTGAATAAAAACTATTTGCCGCCCTATGGTGATTTGCTAACGAAAGCGCCTAACTTTCAACGCCTGGCGGCACATGCCGCCACCTTTGACAATAGTTATGTCGGCAGTATGCCCTGTATGCCAGCCCGTCGGGAACTGCACACCGGGCGCTATAATTTCCTGCATCGTGAGTGGGGGCCGCTGGAACCCTTTGATGATTCCATGCCGGAATTATTGAAAAAAGCAGGGATCTACACCCATCTTATCAGCGATCATCTGCATTACTGGGAAGACGGCGGCGGTAACTACCATAACCGCTATAGCTCCTGGGACGTAGTACGCGGTCAGGAGGGCGATCACTGGAAGGCAAGTGTTGGCGAGCCGCCCATTCCGGAAGTACTGCGCGTTCCACAAAAACAAACCGGAGGCGGCGTTTCCGGGCTATGGCGTCATGACTGGGCGAACCGCGAATACATCCAGCAGGAAGCCGATTTTCCCCAGACGAAAGTTTTTGACGCCGGGTGCGATTTTATCCATAAAAATCATGCCGAAGATAACTGGTTATTGCAGGTTGAGACGTTTGATCCGCATGAGCCGTTTTATACCACCGAGGAATATTTATCGCTCTATGACGATGAGTGGCAAGGCCCGCATTATGACTGGCCGCGCGGCAAAGTCAGTGAAAGTGAGGAGGCGATAGCGCATATTCGCTGTCGTTATCGGGCCCTGGTTTCCATGTGCGACCGCAATCTGGGACGTATCCTTGATCTGATGGATGAACACGATCTCTGGCGCGATACGATGCTGATTGTCGGTACCGATCACGGCTTCTTGCTGGGGGAGCACGGTTGGTGGGCTAAAAATCAAATGCCCTATTATAACGAGGTGGCGAATAACCCGCTGTTTATCTGGGACCCGCGCAGCGCGGTATGCGGAGCGCGACGGCAGTCGCTGGTGCAGATGATTGACTGGGCGCCAACGCTACTGGATTATTTTCAGCAACCTATTCCCGCAGATATGCAGGGCCAACCGCTGGCGAAAGTCATTGCCAGTGATGAACCCGTCAGGGAAGGCGCGCTGTTTGGCGTGTTTAGCGGACATGTTAATGTTACCGACGGACGCTATGTTTATATGCGGGCCGCGCAGCCGGGGCGTGAGCATGACATTGCGAACTACACGTTAATGCCGATCAAGATGAATGCGCGTTATGAAGTGGATGAACTGGGAAAATTATCTCTGGCACCTCCGTTTAAATTCACTAAAGGGCTTCAGGTATTACGTATTCCGGCCAGGGAAAAATATAAAGGTGTGAATAGCTTTGGTCATCTCTTGTTTGATCTCAGAGACGATCCGCAGCAGCAACATCCTATTCATGATGAGGCCATCGAAGCAAGGATGATCAACTTACTTATCCGTTTGATGAAAGAAAATGATGCTCCGGCGGAGCAGTATCGCCGTCTGGGTCTGGATGTTATCTAAAAACGTAACAATGTTGTAAGCCGGGTACGCGTCAGCGTCACCCGGCAAGTATTAGTCCGAATCGCCTGTTGATGCAGGCGTTTGAGACTGATGACAAACTGTAGCATGCTCAATGGCGCTGCGCTTATCAGGCCAGGATAGTTTCCTGATGGCGACCCGTGGGCTGAATAAGGTATTTATACTGCCATTTCGCAACACGGTAGGCTAATCACATACGTCTTACTGCGGGAACCACTGATCGCTAATTTTCTGATAAGTGCCGTCCGCTTTAATGGCGGCCAGCGCATTATTCAGTTTTTCCAGCAACGCCTTATTGTCCGGGCGCACCGCGATGCCAAGTCCGGTACCGAAGTATTGCGGATCGGTCACTTTCTCTGTTGCCGGACCCAGTTGCGGATTCGTTTTCAGCCACTCATTGACCACTGCGGTATCGCCAAAGACACCGTCAATACGGCCATTTTTCAGGTCGATAATCGCATTCTGGTAGCTGTCGTAGGCCACGGTTTTGACCTCCGGATGTTTATCCTGGAGATATTTTTGATGCGTGGTGCCATTTTCCATACCGATACGCTTACCTTTTAGATCGGTAAAGGTTTTATAGGTGTCTTTTTTGGCAATCACCAGCGCGGAGTTCGCATAATAGGGATTGCTAAAGGCGACCTGCTTACTGCGCTCCGGGGTAATGTCCATTCCGGAAATGACGGCATCATATTTTCTGAATTTCAGCGCCGGGATAAGACTATCGAAAGCATGATTGGTAAAAGTACATTCTGCCTGCATTTGCTTGCATAATGCGGTTGCCAGATCGATATCGAAGCCCACAATTTTATTACTCGCATCCAGGGATTCAAACGGGGGATAGGTGGCGGAAACCCCGAAATTGATTTTTTCAGCGGCGATGCTGCCAGTGGCGAAAGAGGCGAGTAATGCGGCCAGAACTAACTTTTTCATGATGTCACTCCCGTAATCTTATGATTATGCGCCGTGTCTGCGGCATAGATTTACAATGCCATCAATTGAATTTGTATGCAATAAAAATGATTAAATATTTTGAAATGGATAAAAAAAGACGGACAGGTTAACCACTTGTCCGTCGGATTTATTCAATATTATGCATCGTAGGCTTGATAAGCGCAGCGCCATCTGACCATTGTCGAACGGCGGCGAGAATGCCTTATCCTGCCTGGTTAATTGCGCCGCTCAAACGCCAGGGCTTTACGCTCAATCAACCGCATCATCAGCGTCAATAGACCGTTGACGACCAGGTAAATTACGCCTGCCGCGCCAAATACCACCACATCGTAGGTACGACCATAGAGCAACTGACTGTACCCCATGACTTCCATCAAGGTGATGGTATAGGCCAGCGAGGTACTTTTGAAGACCAGTACCACCTCATTAGAATAGGAGGAGAGGGCGCGTTTAAACGCATAGGGCAACAAAATCGCCAGCGTATCTTTCTTACTCATCCCCAGCGCGCCACAGGACTGCCACTGACCTTCCGGAATCGCGCGAATCGCGCCATAAAATAGCTGCGTGGTATAAGCGGCGCTGTTTAGCGACAACGCGATCAGTGCGCACAGCCACGGTTCAGACAGTAGATGCCAGAGTAGCGGATACTCTTGCAGCGTCGGGAATTGACCGGGTCCGTAGTAGATTAGGAAAATTTGCACCAACAACGGCGTACCGGTAAACAACGTGATATAGCCGCGCACCAGCCACACCACGAACGGCGTTTTTAGCGTCAGGATAATGGTAAAAACTAACGCCAGCACCAAAGCGACGGCAATAGAAGCCACGGTCAGCGTCAGGCTGGTGTGTAGCCCTTTTAGCAGTTCAGGTAAATACTCAAGCATTAGTCCGGCCTCCGCTCAAAACGTGTCGCGCGCAGGTCTATGCGTTTGAGAATGTACTGACTGATCAGCGTAATGACCAGGTAAATAGCCGCCGCAATAATGTACCAGTTAAACGGTTCCTGGGTGCGTGTGGCAATACTTTTGGTCTGCAACATCAGATCGTTAACGCTGATAAGGCTGACCAGAGCCGTATCTTTTAGCAACACCAGCCACTGATTACCCAGCCCTGGCAGGGCGTGACGCCACATCTGCGGCATCACCAGACGGAAAAAAATCGCCGTCTTTGATAATCCCAGTGCCTGACCCGACTCCCACTGACCAGACGGAACGGCTTTCAGCGCGCCGCGTAGCGTCTGCGACGCATAGGCCGCATACAGCAGGGACAACGCAATCACGCCGCACAGGAACGGACTGACGTCAAAGTTCTCAATCTCCATTTGCACCGGGATCTGCGTAAAGCCGAGATGGAGGGTAAACCCGTCAGACAGCGTAAGCAGGAGTTGCGAGGAGCCGAAATAGATAAACAGCACCACCAGAATTTCCGGCAGGCCGCGCAAAATAGTGACCAGCGCGGAGCCTATCCAGGCAATCGGGCGCCATTTTACGGACTCCCAGACGGCAAAGAACATGGCTAACGCGAGGCCAATGATCAGCGCACAGACGGCAAGGCCGACGGTCATCCCGGCGGCGCTTGCTAAAGGAAAAAATTCGTTCATCAAAGATTACTTCTGGAACCATTTGTTATAGATGGTCTCGTAAGTCCCATCTTTCTTCACTTTTTCCAGCGCAGTATTGAATTTCTGCTGCAGCTCGGTGTTGCCCTGACGTACCGCGATACCCAGGCCGGTGCCGAAATAATCTTTATCGGTGACTTTATCGCCGACCGGCGCCAGCTTAGGATTGGCTTTCAGCCATTCGGTCACGACCGCCGTGTCGCCGAAAACAGCGTCGATACGGCCATTTTGTAGATCCAGCTTCGCGTTCTGATAGCTGTCATACGGTACGGTGGTGATTTCCGGATGCTTATCCATGATGAATTTCTGGTGCGTCGTACCGTTCTGTACGCCGACTTTCTTGCCTTTCAGTTGATCAACGCTGGTGTATTTGCCCTGCTGACCCACGAACAGCGCGGAGTTGTCGTAATATGGCGTGGTAAACAGCACCTGCTTTTCACGTTCCGGCGTGATATCCATTCCCGCCATTACAGCGTCGAAGCGGCGGAATTTCAGGCTGGGGATCAGGCTGTCGAACGCCTGATTGGTAAAGGTACAGGAGGCGTCGATCTCTTTACATAGCGCGTTGGCCAGGTCGACGTCAAAGCCGACAATCTTGTTATTAGCATCCATCGATTCGAACGGCGGATAGGACGCTTCGGTCGCAAAACGAATGGTCTGGGCTGCTGTAGCGGAAAGGCTAAAGCCTGCAATTAGCGCGGCAATCAGAACTTTTTTCATTGTCATTGTCCCGAATCTTAGTGAGAGAGATAGTTTTTGAACGCTTCGGTCTGAGGGTGGGCAAAGCAACCCGCATCACCGTGCTCGACGATGTGACCATTTTCCATATAAATCACACGACTGGCGGTCTTACGCGCCACTTCGACTTCATGCGTAACGATCACCTGAGTAATGTTCGTTTCCGCCAGCTCATGAATAATGCTGACGATTTGAGCGGTAATTTCCGGGTCCAGCGCGGCGGTCGGTTCATCAAACAGCAGCACCTGCGGCTCCATCATCAGCGCGCGGGCAATCGCGACGCGCTGCTGCTGACCGCCGGAAAGATGCAACGGATAACGATCGCTATAGGGCTTCAGACGTAAACGCTCCAGCAGCTTTTCTGCGCGCGCCAGCGCCTGATCTTTTGTCAGACCCAGTACGCGGCAGGGCGCTTCAATCAGATTCTGCACAACGGTGAGATGCGGCCAAAGATTATATTGCTGAAAGACCATTCCGACATTTTGACGTAGCTCACGAATCGCCTTATCGGACGGCGTTTTCGTAAAGTCAAAATGGTTCCCGGCGATAGTCAGAGTGCCGGAGCGCGGCATCTCAAGCAGATTGAGTACACGCAGCAGCGAACTTTTACCCGCCCCGCTTGGGCCAAGCAACACCAGCGTTTCGCCTTCGGGGCAATCCAGCGTGATATCGAACAGCGCCTGATGCGCGCCGTAAAAGCAATTAATGCCGTTTAATTGAATACTCATTGACACTCGTATACAGGCAGTCTGATAGCTATTGAAGCCGCAGATAGTACCTTTCGCAGAATAGTTATGCAATATTTATGCGTTAAAAGTTAAATATATCCCACATTCTTTCGTAAACATAGCACAAAATAGCAGGAGGAATAGTAGGTAAGAAGAATTGTCGGCATCCCGGGCAGAATGCCAGACAATTTACGGGGTTATGGGTGCAAAAGCGGGGGAATACTGTCTGTTAACGGTTTTCTATCGACTGGCGCAGCGTACCGGCAGGGGCATGGACATCTCCGCCCAGATAGCGAACGTCGTCAATCACCCAGCATGAGCCTTCGTGAATCATAAGCACTTCATCCTGCCAGCTTTGATCGCCCTGTTTTAACGCCACCCGCAGAGGAATGTTGCGCGCATCTCGGTTCGGAATGGTTGATGCGCTGGCGACGTTGGCGCTATCCGGCAGCGTAGCGCGGCTGGAGAACAGATCGCCGCTCATCAACTGGCGGTGCTCCGTATCGCGGCTGGCGTCGGTCAACAATTTCGCCAGGTTATCACTCAAGTAGGGGCGAAGCGCGGCGATATCATTGCTGTGGTGTTGAATACGGTAGTCGTAAAATTGTTGAGCCACGCTGTCCGGGCCGCCTTCCACACACGCGCCGATACGCGGGCCATTATCTTTGTAGGCGGGAGTGACGGTCGTACAGGCGCTAAGCAGAAGCGCGCACGGGATGAGCAAAGAGAGTTTAGAATAGCGCATGATGATTTCCTTATAGGCGATCGAGCAAAAACCGATCTACGATAATCAATTATATCCTTTCAATGATAGCGTATCAGCTTGATAATGCGTTTGAGATCGTGTGCTTAGCTAACCCGGGAGATTCACTATGCAGTTTTCAACAACCCCAACGCTGGAAGGACAAAGCATCGTGGAGTATTGCGGTGTGGTAACGGGCGAAGCCATTTTAGGCGCCAATATTTTCCGCGATTTTTTCGCCGGCATTCGGGATATCGTCGGCGGACGTTCCGGCGCGTATGAGAAAGAGCTGCGTAAAGCGCGTGAAATTGCTTTTCAGGAACTTGGCGAGCAGGCTAAAGCGTTGGGCGCCGATGCGGTGGTAGGCATCGATATTGATTACGAAACTGTCGGCAAGGATGGCAGTATGCTGATGGTCAGCGTCAGCGGAACGGCGGTGAAAACGCGCCGATGAGAGCGCTACTGTGGCTGGTTGGTCTTGCGTTGCTGTTAACAGGCTGCGCGAGCGAAAAAGGAATTATCGATAAAGAGGGATATCAGCTTGATACCCGACATCGGGCGCAGGCGGCCTATCCGCGCATTAAAGTCCTGGTGATTCACTATACGGCGGAAAACTTTGACGTTTCGCTGGCGACGTTAACGGGCCGCAACGTCAGTTCGCATTACCTGATTCCCGCAACCCCGCCATTATATGGCGGTAAACCGCGCATCTGGCAACTGGTGCCGGAACAGGATCAGGCCTGGCATGCGGGCGTCAGTTTCTGGCGAGGCGCCACGCGTCTCAATGATACGTCTATTGGCATTGAGCTGGAAAATCGCGGCTGGCAAATGTCCGGCGGGGTGAAATCTTTCGCGCCGTTTGAATCCGCGCAAATTCAGGCATTGATTCCTTTAGCGAAGGACATTATCGCGCGCTATAACATCAAACCGCAGAATGTGGTGGCCCATGCGGATATCGCGCCGCAGCGTAAAGACGATCCCGGCCCGCGCTTCCCGTGGCGCGAGCTGGCGGCGCAGGGGATTGGCGCCTGGCCTGACGCCCAGCGTGTGGCGTTTTATCTGGCTGGACGCACGCCGTATACGCCAGTCGATACCGCAACGGTGCTTGCGTTACTCTCGCGCTATGGCTATGAAGTCAAAGCCGATATGACGGCGCGCGAGCAGCAGCGGGTGATTATGGCGTTCCAGATGCACTTCCGTCCGGCGCAATGGAACGGTATCGCAGATGCCGAAACGCAGGCGATTGCCGAAGCATTACTGGAGAAGTACGGCCAGGATTAACGCGGTAAATTTCCGTGATCGCGCAGCCAGGCGGCGGTGCGCTCAATGCCTTCATCCAGCGTGACGATGGGCTGGTAGCCCAACTCGTCCTGCGCGCGAGTCGTATCGAGCGTAAAATCAAAATTCAGTTTTGACACGCCGTAATGCGTTAGCGGAGGCTCTTTGGCGGATTTTTTGCCGAAGCGCTCCATACTGCGGGCGATCATATCCAGCATCGGGTAAGGCACAGAGCGAATGCGGCAGTCGATAGACAGTTCATCAATTAACTTTTGTACGATGCTGCGTAAGGTGCGGTTTTCGCCGTTAGTGATGTTATAAGCGCGGCCAGAAGGCAGATGATCGCAGCCCGGCTGGCTGGCCAGCCACATGGCGTGGATCGCATTTTCATAGTAGGTCATATCGACCAGCGCGCTGCCCCCGTGCGGTAATAAGACGCTACCGTAATGGTGCATCATATGCGCCAGACGTGGGATAAATACTTTATCGTGCGGGCCAAACAGGCTTTGCGGACGCAACACCGTAAAACGTGTTTGCGGATTGGCCTGCGCCAGCAGATTAATCACCTCTTCACCGGCGGCTTTACTGCGGGCGAACTCATTGGCAAACCGATGCGGACGGAAATCCTCTTTGATATCACGGTGATGGTGGTAATCAAAATAGAGCGAGGGAGAGGAGATATGAATAAAATTGCGCACGCCCCAGGCGACCGCCCATTCTCCCAGGCGGCGGGTGGCGCGAACATTCGCCAGATCGAAAGCTTGTTGGGTTCCCCAGGGCGAGGTAAAGCTGGAGCAGTGCCACAACGTGTCGATCCCGGCGAGCATCACTTTAGCCTGCGAGGAGACCAGTTCGGTTAAATCCGCATGGACGAATTCCGCGCCCATTTTTTCAAGCAGCTTGCCCATCGCTTCATTGCGACCCGTCGCTCTGACGCTGATGCCTTTATTGCGCAAAAATTCAACCGCGTTTCGACCTAAGCCGCTGGTGGCGCCGGTAACCAGTACCTTCATATCAATCCACTGTGTTTAATAAACCGTCGTGCGCATTCTTCCGTGAATTACGTCGGTATGCAATGGGAAACACGAAAGAATACAGCAACTTTTTCTCATTTTTCTGTGATTTGTTCTGCAAGTCGGGCAATACGCCTTGCCATTCCCCGGAAAATAAACAGGTGCGCCGGGATCATCAGTAGCCAGTAAATCAGGCCCGGCATTCCGTGTGGATGCCACCAGGCGCGCACGTCAATTTCGCGGTAGCGACCTTTATCGTGCAGCGTGAAGCTAAGCCGCCCCAGACCCGGCGCTTTCATGCCAAACAAGAGCGTGAGCTGTTTTTCTGGTTCGACAATGATCACTTTCCAGCTATCTACCGTATCGCCAGGCTTGAGCAAAGTATGCGACGGGCGGCCTTTCGCCAGTTTATGCCCCACCAGACGGTCCATCCCGGCGCGCGTCTGCCACAAAATATTGCCGAAAAAATAGCCCTCTTTGCCACCCAGCCGATTTACGACCTGCCAGAGCGCCGATAGGCTGGCCGGGGTCTGCGCGGTAAAGCCCGCCTGCTTTGGAAAATAGCCGTATTCGGGACGCCAGCGGGCGAAGGCCAGCGCGTCGTAGCCCCAGTCGCTGGAGTTCACCAGTTTTTCTTCTTCTTTCAGCGTGCGGCGAACGGCGTCGTCAAAGGTGATAAGCGTTTGGGGGATCAACTTTTTTAACGCGGCGTCATCGGCCAGCAAATCGTGCCTTAACCCCTGGATTAAGGCTTTTGCGGTAGTCGGCGGCACGGAGGTAATGACGTTTAAAAACCAGACCGAAATCCAGCGGGTCGGAAAAGGCACCGGGATCAGCGGACGCCGTTTACCGCTGACGGCCATAAAACGTTCAAACTGCTGCTGATAGCTTAATACCTGCGGCCCGGCGGCTTCCAGAATACGATGCTCGTGCGCAGGGTGGTCCAGCAAGCCGACCAGGTAGTAGAGTAAATTTTCCAGAGCGATGGGCGTGGTGCGCGAACGCACCCAGCGCGGCGGCGTGAGTATTGGCAGGTTGTAAACCATGTCACGCATGACTTCGAAGGCGGCGGAGCCTGCGCCGACGATGATCCCGGCGCGTAATTCCGTCACCGGTACGCCTGCGTCGCGCAGCGTGTCAGCCGTAAGCTGGCGGGCGCGCAGGTGATCGGATTGCTCATGCGTCGGCGCCTGCAATGAACTGAGGAAAATAAGTTGTTTAACCGGCGTCTGGCGCAGCGCGTCGCGCACGTTGAGCGCCGCCTGACGTTCATGGGCGATAAAATCGCCGCCTTCGCCCATGCCGTGTACCAGATAGTAAACGGTATCAACGTCGCGAAGCAGCGCAGGTAAATTTTCCGGCCAGTGCAGATCGACCTTATGACAACTGACGTTGGCGAGGCGCTGTTTTTCCAGACGTTCCACGCGCCGCGCCGCCGCCCGCACCTGATGCCCTTGCTGACTTAGCGCACAGACCAGGTGCTGGCCGATATAGCCGCTGGCGCCGAGAACCAGAATGCGTTGCGCCACGTTGCTCTCCTTAGCGGGCTAAAAAGGCGCGCCAGTGGGCGACGACGTCGGCAAGCTGTTCGCGAGAAACATCCAGATGCGTCACCAGACGCACAATCGGCGCGGCGTTAATCAGGATATTCCGTTCCCGCAAATAGTCGCCAAGCGCGGCGGCCTGTGCTTCGCCAACGCGAACAAACAGCATATTCGTTTCGTGGCGCATGACCTCCGCGCCCGCTTCGCGAAGCTGCTGCGCCAGCCAGGCGGCGTTATCATGGTCCTCTTGCAGACGCGCCACGTTATGCTTCAGCGCATACAGTCCGGCCGCTGCCAGAATCCCGGCCTGGCGCATTCCGCCGCCGACCATTTTACGCCAGCGCGTCGCGCGTTTAATGTAATCGCGGTTGCCGACCAGCAGCGAACCGACCGGCGTTCCGAGACCTTTTGACAGGCAGATGGTAAAAGAGTCGCAATACTGCGTAATCTCTTTTAACTCACAACCGTAGGCAACCACCGCGTTAAAAATTCGGGCGCCGTCAACGTGCAGCGCCAGTCCACGTTCGCGGGTAAATGTCCAGGCGTCTTTCAGATACGCGCGCGGCAGCACTTTCCCGTTATGCGTATTTTCCAGACTGAGCAAGCGCGTGCGCGCGAAGTGGATGTCATCCGCTTTAATCTTCGCCGCCACGTTCTCCAGCGGCAGCGTACCGTCCGCGGCGGCGTCGATGGGCTGCGGCTGAATGCTGCCGAGCACCGCAGCGCCGCCAGCTTCATAGAGATAATTATGCGCGCCCTGACCGACGATATACTCTTCGCCGCGTTCACAATGGCTAAGCAGCGCGACCAGATTGGCCTGGGTGCCGGTGGGTAAAAAAAGCGCCGCTTCTTTACCGGAAAGGTCGGCGGCGTAGCGCTGAAGGGCGTTAACGGTAGGGTCATCGCCGTATACGTCGTCCCCGACCGGGGCGGTCATCATCGCCTCGAGCATGGCGCGGCTCGGTCGGGTAACGGTATCACTGCGTAAATCAATCATGGCACATCCCTGGATTTTAAAAGGTGATGTGCACTGTTTTACCTTAGCCAGTTCGTTTTCGCCAGTTCGATCACTTCATCGCCGCGGCCGCTAATAATGGCGCGCAGCATGTACAGGCTAAAGCCTTTCGCTTGTTCCAGTTTGATCTGCGGCGGGATCGCCAGCTCTTCTTTTGCCACGACCACGTCAACCAGTACCGGGCCGTCAATGGAAAACGCGCGCTGTAGCGCTCCGTCCACGTCTGCGGCTTTTTCCACACGAATACCGGTAATGCCGCAGGCTTCGGCGATACGCGCGAAATTGGTGTCGTGCAGTTCGGTACCGTCGGTAAGGTAGCCGCCGGCTTTCATTTCCATCGCCACAAAGCCCAGCACGCTGTTATTAAAGACGACGATTTTTATCGGCAGCTTCATCTGTACCACCGAGAGAAAATCGCCCATCAGCATACTGAAGCCGCCATCACCGCACATCGCGATAACCTGACGACCCGGCGCGGTGGCCTGAGCGCCGAGCGCCTGCGGCATGGCGTTGGCCATTGACCCGTGGTTAAACGAGCCCAGCAGGCGGCGCTTGCCGTTCATTTTTAGATAGCGGGCCGCCCAGACGGTCGGCGTGCCGACATCGCAGGTAAAAATAGCGTCGTCAGCGGCGAAATGGCTAATTTGTTGCGCCAGATATTGTGGATGGATGGCTTTATCGCTGAGTTTGGCTAAGTCATCAAGTCCCTTACGGGCGTCCCGATAGTGCTCCAGAGCTTTATCGAGGAATTTACGATTGCTTTTTTCTTCCACCAGCGGCAGCAGGGCGCGAAGCGTGGCTTTAATATCGCCCACCAGCGCCATGTCGACTTTGCTGTGCGCGCCAATACTGCCCGGGTTGATGTCAATCTGAATGATTTTGGCATCGCTCGGATAAAAGGCGCGGTAGGGGAACTGGGTGCCGAGCAGGATCAGCGTATCGGCGTTCATCATGGTGTGGAAGCCAGAAGAGAAGCCAATCAGGCCGGTCATTCCCACATCATAAGGGTTATCGTACTCAACGTGCTCTTTGCCGCGCAGGGCATGAACGATTGGCGCTTTTAGTTTTGCCGCCAACGCGACCAACTCCTCATGCGCGCCCGCGCAGCCGCTACCGCACATTAATGCGATATTGCTGGAGTAGCGCAGCAGTTGCGCCAGTTTTTTCAGCTCTTCCTCCGCCGGCGTGACGACGGGGTGCGGGGCATGGTACCAATGGGTGACGGCGTTTTCAGGCGCAGGTTTCAGCGCCACGTCACCCGGAAGTACGACCACGGAGACGCCGCGGTTTAGCACCGCTTTGCGCATGGCGATGGCGAGTACCTGCGGGATCTGCTCCGGGCTGGAAACCAACTCGCAATAGTGGCTGCATTCACGAAACAACTCCTGCGGGTGGGTCTCCTGGAAATAACCGCTGCCGATTTCACTGGACGGAATATGGGCGGCGATCGCCAGAACAGGGACGTGGTTACGGTGGCAATCAAACAGGCCATTGATCAGGTGCAGGTTGCCCGGTCCGCATGAACCGGCGCACACTGCCAGCTCGCCGGTAAGCTGCGCTTGTGCGCCGGCAGCGAAAGCGGCGACCTCTTCGTGGCGGGTTGGCATCCATTCAATGGTTCCCATACGATTAAGACTATCGCTCAGGCCGTTCAGGGAGTCGCCAGTGACGCCCCAGATTTGTTTTACGCCAGCCTGTTCCAGCGTTTTGGCAATAAAAGCGGCAACGGTTTGTTTCATGGTTCTCCATCTCCTTAAATGTGATAACGGTTACAAGTTTAGTTGAAGATGACGATGACGTTTTTCTTTGGCGGAGAGAGGGGCGAAAGGATGAAGCGAGTGGTAAATCGCCCGGTGGCGCTAACGCTTACCGGGCCTACAATGGAACGTTTACCGATTATGCGAGAACAAGATCGCCCTGCGGATGGCAGGAGCAGGCCAGTAC
Source organism: Salmonella sp. SAL04202 (assembly GCF_046550775.1). Taxonomy (NCBI): domain Bacteria; kingdom Pseudomonadati; phylum Pseudomonadota; class Gammaproteobacteria; order Enterobacterales; family Enterobacteriaceae; genus Salmonella; species Salmonella sp. SAL04202. The sequence goes on from NZ_JBGDXK010000001.1 coordinate 688,971, forward strand.
GTAACCTTCGGCAATCTCCGCCTCGCTCAGCGTCATGGTGCTGCTCACCGTATAGTCGCCGGAAACGACTTTGGTTTTACAGCAGCCGCAAACACCTGCCCGACAGGCAGCGGCAACCGGTACTTTATTACTCTCCAGCGCCTCCAACAGCGTTGTACCGATCGGGGCATAAAATTCCTGCGCTGGCTGTAGCTTGGTGAATTTCAGGCCGCTGGTTGCCGTTTCCGCCATCGGCGTGAAGAACTTCTCTTTAAAGAAGCGCGTTACGCCAAGCGCTTTCACTCCCTGTTCGACGAAATCCATATAGGGCGCCGGGCCGCAGGTCATGATGGTGCGCGATGCCAAATCCGGTACGCGCTGTAATAATTCCGTGGTCAGACGGCCCGCGACAAAACCTTCCGTGGCATGATTTTCCGCCACTAGCGTGACCGGATACTGTCGCCACTCGTCGGCAAAAATCACATCATCCGGCGAACGGACGTTAAAGATGACCTGCACGTCGGCCTGCGGGCGGTATTTCGCCAGCCAGCGACGCATCGACATGATTGGCGTTACGCCACAACCGGCGGCGAGCAGCAGAAACTTATCTTCTGTTTTATCGTCACAGGTAAAATCGCCCATTGCATCAGACAGCCAGATGTAATCGCCGCGCTTGATGTCATGGGTCAACCACTGTGAACCCGTGCCATCTTCAATCCGACGAACGGTCAGCGTGATATATTCACTGACGCCCGGCGTAGACGAAAGGGTGTAGGCGCGCAGCGTTTCCGTTGAATTACGCACGCTCACCAGCGCATACTGCCCGGCGCGGTAAGGGTAGTAGTCATGGCATAATAGCGCAATTGTCCATACATCCGGCGTCTCCTGACGGATGTGATGCACCTGCATTCGCCAGGGACACTGTGAGGTTGGCATCGTCATCATTGACCTCCTTACGCGCTCAGTAATTGCTTCATGTCTTCTTCAACGGTGGTCACGGAACGCAGACCGAACTTCTCGTTGAGGATAGCCAGCAGATCCGGCGTGAAGAAGCCTGGCGAGGTCGGCCCGGTGACAATATTTTTCACGCCTAATGACAGCAGCGTCAGCAGAATCACGATCGCTTTCTGCTCAAACCAGGAGAGCACCAGCGATAGCGGCAGATCGTTGACGCCGCAGCCCAGTTTTTCCGCCAGCGTCACCGCCAGGATAATCGCGGAGTAAGCATCGTTACACTGACCGGCATCGACCAGACGCGGCAGCCCTTCGATGTCGCCGAACTCCAGTTTGTTGAAACGGTATTTACCGCAGGCCAGGGTCAGGATCAGGCAGTCATTCGGTACGCTGGTGGCAAAATCGGTAAAGTAGTTACGCTCGCCGCGCGCGCCGTCACAGCCGCCGACCAGGAAGATGTGGCGCAGTTTTTCACGGCTGACCAGATCGATGAGCGTATCGGCAGCGCCGAGCAGGGTCTGACGGCCAAAACCGACGGTGATGAGATGCGGAATTTCGCTATACGGGAAGCCCGCCATTTGCTGCGCCTGGGCAATGACCGGCCCGAAGTCATCGCCTTCAAGATGGCTAACGCCCGGCCAGCCGACGATGCTACGGGTCCAGATACGGTCGTCATAGCTGCCCACGGTCGGGTCGATAATGCAGTTAGAAGTCATCACGATTGGGCCAGGGAAGCGGGCGAACTCGACCTGCTGATTCTGCCAGCCGCTGCCGTAGTTACCGACCAGATGCTTGAATTTACGCAGTTCCGGATAGCCATGTGCGGGCAGCATTTCACCGTGAGTGTAGACGTTAACGCCGGTGCCTTCGGTCTGCTCCAGCAGGTTGTAGAGATCTTTCAGATCGTGACCGGAGATCAGAATGCACTTGCCTTCAGTCGCTTTGACGTTGACCTGAGTCGGCGTTGGGTGACCGTATTTGGTGGTTTCACCGGCATCCAGAATGCTCATCACTTTGAAGTTCATCTGGCCGATTTCCATTGCGCACTCCAGCAGCGCGTTCATGTCAGCAGGCCAGGTGCCCAGCCAGGCCATGATTTTGTGGTACTGCGCGTAAATGTCGTTGTCGTATTGACCGAGAACGTGCGCGTGTTCCATATACGCCGCCGCGCCTTTCAGACCGTACAGGCACAGCAGACGCAGGCCGAGGATGTTCTCGCCAATGGCGGCTTTGTCTTTATTCGGGGTAAATTCCGCCGCCTGACGTTGCAGTTCGCCCAGATCGTCGCTGACCAGTTGCAGATCGGCCATCGGATTGTCGCAATGCGCATTAGCATCCACGCTCAGGCACTGCGCTTTCAACGCTTCACGCAAGGCAATCGCTTCACGGGCGTAGCCGACGATACGCGGAGAGTCGAAGTTAACGTTGGTCAGCGTGGAGAAAAACGCGCGCGGCGCAAAGTTATCAACGTCGTGATTAATGATGCCATATTCACGGGCCTTCACCGCCCAGGCAGACAAACCTTGCAAAGCCGCAATCAGCAGATCCTGCAGATCGGACGTTTCAGCCGTTTTACCGCACATTCCCTGCGCGTAGGAGCAGCCGTTTCCGGCTGGTGTACGGATGGTTTGTTCACATTGCACACAAAACATGGTCACACCTTTTAAAGTTATATTTAATATACATGTTTAAGATTATGCCTGTGAACAAAGGGATAAAAGGGATTTCTGCCATAATGTGCAAGGAGATTGATTTAGCGCAATTTTGGCGGCAGATGCCTACCGCCAAAGAGGTATCAGGCCGAGAAGAACGCCATTAAGAGGGGGACCAGCAGGCTGAGGATAAAGCCATGTACGATAGCCGCCGGAACAATCTCTACGCCGCCGGAGCGCTGTAATACCGGCAACGTAAAGTCCATTGAGGTCGCTCCGCACAGGCCCAACGCCGTTGAACGGCTGCGGCGAACCAGACCGGGAATAAGCATAATGGCTAAGAGCTCGCGGGCCAGATCGTTAAAAAATGCCGCGCTGCCGATAACCGGTCCAAACGACTCCGTCAGCAAAATACCGGAAAGAGAGTACCAGCCGAAACCTGACGCCATCGCCAGGGCGGTTTTTAGCGGTAAGTCCAGGATAAACGCATTAATCACGCCGCCCAGTAATGAGCTTGCCACGACAACGACCGCGACCATCATTCCCCGGCGGTTAAGCACAATTTGCTTTAAGGTCATGCCGCTATTTCGTAGCTGAATCCCCACCAGGAACAATAAAAAGATCAGCGTATATTCACTGGCTTCGGTGGCGTGCTGTAAAACAGAGAGTCCGCTCAGGCCGATAACAAACCCCAATACCACTACGCCGCACAGTTGCAGCGACTCCAGCGCCATGGCAATACGCGAAGGCAGTTTTTCCTGCTGATGATGGTGACGCCACGGGAGGATACGTTCCAGCCACAATAAGGCAGCGATATTACACAATAAAATAATCGTAATACTGACGGCGGAATAATGAAAAATCGCCACCAGATTACTGGCGAGGTTATCCAAAAACGCCAGGCTTATTCCCATAAAAAAGAGAATAAGATACACGATCCAGCTCAGTAGCCGGTTAATAAGTTGTAATGCGGCTTTATGTCGCAGTGGAATGAGATAGCCCACAATCAGTGGAACCAGAATGATTAAAAGTCCTGAAAACATGAACAGCCGGGCCCTTTTTTATTGTTTGAATAGCGTACATGACACTACCGAATTCCAGACTATCAGTAAAGCGACACCGTCAGCCGTACATTTATCAGACATTTGCCCCAGGCAAAGGGGGGGAATATCACGCCAGGCGGACGCATTTGCCGTTATACTGCGGTGAATTTTATGGAGTGATGACGTTTTTCTGGAGGAAGCATGATTCTCGAACGCGTTGAAATAGTAGGATTTCGCGGTATCAACCGACTGTCGTTGATGCTGGAGCAAAACAACGTGCTGATTGGGGAAAACGCCTGGGGAAAATCCAGCCTGCTGGATGCGCTGACTCTGTTATTGTCGCCGGAACTCGATCTTTACCATTTTGTCCGTGAGGATTTCTGGTTTCCGCCTGGCGACATAAAAGGACGCGAGCATCACCTGCATATTATTCTGACTTTTCGCGAAACGCAGCCAGGGCGGCATCGGGTACGTCGTTATCGAGCGCTGGAAGCATGCTGGTCGCCTTGCGAGGATGATTTTCACCGTATTTTTTATCGGCTAGAGGGCGAATGCGGCGCCGATGGCAGCGTGATGACGCTGCGCAGTTTTCTCAATAGCGATGGGCAGCCATTACTGGTGGAAAATATTAACGATCAGGTGCGCCACCTGGTTCGTCTGATGCCAGTGCTACGTTTGCGCGATGCGCGCTTTATGCGACGTATTCGCAACGGTACGGTGCCCAATGTGCCGGATGTTGAAGTCACGGCCCGACAGCTGGATTTTCTGGCGCGTGAGCTGGCGACCCGGCCGCAAAATTTAACCGACGGGCAGATTCGTCAGGGACTGTCCGCGATGGTGCAACTGCTTGAACACTATTTCTCAGAGCAGGGCGCAGGACAGGCGCGTCACCGACTCATGCGCCGGCGTTCGCAAAATGAGCAGCGTAGCTGGCGCTATCTGGATATTATTAATCGGATGATCGACAAACCGGGCAGCCGGTCGCATCGGGTGATCCTGCTGGGGCTTTTCTCCACGCTGTTACAGGCGAAAGGGACGCTGCGGTTACATAAAGACGCGCGACCATTACTGCTGGTGGAAGATCCGGAAACCCGTTTACATCCCATTATGCTTTCAGTCGCCTGGCAATTGCTCAATCTGTTACCGCTACAGCGGATAGCGACAACCAACTCAGGCGAACTGCTCTCGCTAACGCCGGTGGAGCATGTCGTACGGCTGGTGCGCGAATCTTCCCGCGTCGCCGCCTGGCGTCTGGGCCCGGGCGGGTTAAGCGCGGAAGATGGACGGCGTATCGCCTTTCATATCCGCTTTAATCGCGCGTCGTCGCTGTTTGCGCGTTGCTGGCTACTGGTGGAAGGCGAGACGGAAACCTGGGTTATTAATGAGCTGGCGCGTCAGTGTGGACATCATTTTGATGCGGAGGGCATTAAAGTCATTGAGTTTGCTCAGTCCGGCCTGAAACCGCTGGTGAAGTTCGCTCGCCGTATGGGAATCGAGTGGCATGTCCTGGTGGATGGCGACGAAGCGGGGAAAAAATATGCCGCGACGGTCCGCAGTCTGCTTAATAACGATCGGGAAGAAGAACGCGAACATCTCACGGCGCTGCCTGCGCTGGATATGGAACATTTTATGTATCGTCAGGGCTTTGCCGATGTTTTTCACCGGGTTGCGCAACTTCCGCCTAATGTGCCGATGAATACCCGGAAAATTATCACTAAAGCTATCCACCGCTCGTCAAAGCCGGATTTGGCGATTGAAGTCGCGATGGAAGCCGGGCGGCGCGGAATTGACGCCGTGCCGCCGCTGTTCAGAAAGATGTTCTCGCGCGTGGTTTGGCTGGCGCGGGGCCGGGCGGATTAGCGTTTGAATGTGGCCGGAACCTGTTCGACGACGCTATCGAGTAATGCATAGCGGCGGCGATACTCGGCCCGTTTTTTACTGGCGATCTCCGCTTCGCTTTTTCGGGCGATCGCCAGCGGCAGCGTATAGTAATTCCCTTTAATTCTTTCACCGCCTAACGATTCCCAAAACGCGTCATAGTCGGCATGCATTTGCGTCTTTTTATCCATGTATCGCCAGCTACGATAAACGTGCGCATCGTTACTCACGGCTATAATCTTTTCTGCCTGAAAGACTTGCGCAAACTGACAGAGAGCCTCCATCACGATGCGTTTGGGAAAAAGACCATGGCAGGCTTTGGTCGCCTGCTGGATAATTTCGTGAGGGACGTCGTTTGCCGCGCCCTGTAATCCGCCGATAAATAGTGTGCGTTGTTGGTTAAAGCGACACAGGGTAAATGTGATCTCTGCCAGAATACGTAACTGTGCGTCGCGAACAACAATAGTGCTTTCACCTTCTTTATCCAGTGAGACCAGACTGACTAAATCAAGTTGAAACAACTCGCCGGTTTTAGTTTCAAATTTAGCAAGATTCAGGCCATACTGACTTAAATAGCTAACCTGTTGTTCCCGCGATAAAAGTTGGCGCATCTGTTGATAATGAAAACACAGCGCATCTAAGGCGAAATCGCGTTTAATATTTACAGCCATATAAGGACGATGTAGCCGAATAGGCAAACGCGGCTGACGAGCAAGTAACGTATTTAACTCCGGCCATTGGGTGAGATTGGTCAGTAATTGGCTGGTCGCACGCGGCATGACTAATGAGCGGATTAAAAACTTGCGACGAAAGCTGGCTTTACGCCAGAATTTTCCTGGCTGTAATTGCCCGCGCGTCAGACGAATAAATAATTGTAAAGGAGAGATGTAATCTGAAGTGTACCAGGTATTATCTGTAAGCTGTGTCATGATCGTAATCCGCGACATAAGATTGTCGAGATTGAACCACAGGAAACATTAACCAATCGTCAATACAGCCGACGCTATCTTTATTGCGTCAGCTTTGTTTAGATACGGTTTACTTTCTGGTTAAAATTTTGCCGTCAGGGTTTCTATGCGTGCTAAGGGAAAGAAATTTAAAAAGCGTTATCTGGTCATTATTTTAATTCTTTTAGTGGGGGGGATGGTTAGCTGGCGAATGATAAATGCGCCGCTGCCAACTTATCAGACATTAATCGTGCGGCCAGGCGATCTTGAACAGAGTGTACTGGCGACTGGAAAACTGGACGCGTTGCGTAAAGTGGATGTCGGCGCGCAGGTGAGCGGCCAGTTGAAAACGCTGCTGGTCTCCATTGGCGATAACGTTAAAAAAGATCAGCTACTCGGCGTGATTGACCCAGATCAGGCGGAGAACCAGATAAAAGAGGTCGAGGCCACCCTGATGGAGCTGAACGCGGAGCGTCAGCAGGCAGCTGCTGAGTTAAAGCTGGCGCGGGTTACGCTGGCGCGCCAGCAGCAGTTAGCTAAGACTCAGGCGGTATCGCAACAGGATCTGGATACTGCGGCGACGGAGTTGGCGGTTAAACAGGCGCGTATTGGCACCATAGATGCCCAGATCAAACGTAATCGGGCCTCGTTGGACACCGCGAAAACCAACCTGGAATATACCCGTATTGTTGCTCCCATGGCGGGGGAAGTGACGCAAATCACTACCCTGCAAGGACAAACGGTGATTGCAGCTCAGCAGGCGCCCAATATTCTGACGCTGGCGGATATGAGCACCATGCTGGTAAAAGCGCAGGTCTCGGAAGCGGACGTGATCCATCTTCGGGCGGGGCAGAAAGCATGGTTCACCATTGCAGGCGATCCGCAAACGCGCTATGAAGGCGTTTTAAAAGATATTCTGCCGACGCCGGAAAAGATCAACGACGCTATTTTTTATTACGCCCGGTTTGAAGTGCCGAATCCCAAAAGAATCTTGCGTCTTGATATGACCGCACAGGTTTATATTCAACTCATGGATGTCAAAAATGTGCTGATTATTCCTCTCGCCGCGCTTGGCGAACCGGTGGGCGGCAATCGTTATAAAGTGGCGCTGTTGCGTAACGGCGAAAAACGTGAGCGCGAAGTGATCATTGGCGAGCGTAACGATACAGACGTGGAAGTGGTTAAAGGTCTGGAAGCGGGCGATGAGGTGATCATCGGCGAGAGCAGGCCAGGAGCGACGCCATGACGGCATTGCTTGAACTGCGCAATGTGAGTCGCAGCTACCCCTCCGGAGAAGAGCAGGTGGCGGTGTTGAAAGATATCTCCCTGCAAATCCACGCCGGGGAGATGGTGGCGATCGTCGGCGTTTCCGGTTCTGGAAAATCAACGCTGATGAATATCCTCGGGTGCCTGGATAAACCGACCAGCGGCACTTATCGGGTGGCGGGGCGGGACGTCTCGACGCTGGACCCGGACGCGCTGGCGCAGCTGCGGCGTGAGCATTTTGGCTTTATCTTTCAGCGCTACCATCTGTTGTCGCATTTAACGGCAGCGCAAAATGTTGAAATCCCCGCCGTCTACGCCGGCATTGAACGCAAAAAACGCCAGGCGCGCGCCAGAGAGTTACTTCTGCGGCTGGGATTAAGCGATCGCGTCGATTATCCACCTTCACAGCTTTCTGGCGGACAGCAGCAGCGTGTCAGTATTGCCCGCGCTCTGATGAACGGCGGACAGGTGATTCTGGCAGATGAGCCGACCGGCGCGCTGGATAGCCATTCCGGCGAAGAGGTGATGGCGATTTTGCGCCAACTGCGCGATCGCGGACATACGGTGATCATTGTGACGCACGATCCGCTGATTGCCGCCCAGGCGGAGCGGATTATTGAAATTCACGATGGCAAGATTGTCCATAATTCGCCCGCGCAGGAAAAGAAACGCGAACAGGGCGTTGACGCTGCCGTAGTTAATACGGCTCCCGGCTGGCGGCAATTTGCCAGCAGCTTTCGCGAAGCGCTGTCAATGGCGTGGTTAGCGATGGCCGCTAACAAAATGCGTACTTTACTGACCATGCTGGGAATTATTATCGGTATTGCGTCGGTGGTGTCGATTGTGGTGGTCGGCGACGCCGCAAAACAGATGGTACTGGCGGATATCCGCGCTATGGGCACTAATACGATTGATATTCATCCAGGCAAAGATTTCGGCGACGACAACCCGCAGTATCGACAGGCGCTGAAATATGACGATCTGGTCGCTATTCAGAAACAGCCGTGGGTTAACTCTGCGACGCCCAGCGTTTCAAAGAGCTTACGTCTTCGCTATGGCAATATTGATATTGTCGTAAATGCTAATGGCGTCAGTGGCGATTATTTTAACGTTTACGGCATGTCCTTTAGGGAGGGGAACACCTTCAATGCTGTACAGCAACAGGATCGCGCGCAGGTGGTGGTGCTGGATGCCAACACGCGACGCCAGCTATTTCCAAATAAAGCGAATGTCGTAGGGGAAGTGGTGCTGGTGGGTAATATGCCGGTTATTGTTATTGGCGTGGCGGAAGAGAAACCGTCCATGTACGGCAATAGCAATCTGTTGCAAGTTTGGTTGCCCTATAGCACGATGTCAGATCGCATAATGGGTCAGTCATGGCTTAACTCGATCACCGTTCGTGTGAAAGATGGCGTTGATAGCGATCAGGCTGAACAGCAGCTTACCCGCCTGCTCACCTTACGCCACGGTAAAAAAGACTTCTTCACCTGGAATATGGACAGCGTCCTGAAAACGGCTGAAAAAACCACCTATACTCTTCAGTTATTTCTGACGCTGGTGGCCGTCATTTCGCTGGTTGTCGGCGGCATTGGCGTTATGAATATTATGCTGGTTTCCGTCACCGAGCGAACGCGTGAAATCGGCATCCGTATGGCGGTAGGCGCGCGCGCCAGCGATGTGCTACAGCAGTTTCTTATTGAAGCGGTGCTGGTTTGCCTGGTTGGTGGAGCGCTGGGGATTAGCTTGTCGATGTTCATCGCATTTATGCTACAGCTTTTCCTGCCCGGCTGGGAGATCGGTTTTTCACTGACTGCGCTGGCGAGCGCGTTTTTATGTTCGACATTTACTGGGATACTGTTTGGCTGGCTACCGGCGAGAAACGCGGCGCGACTGGACCCGGTGGATGCGCTGGCAAGGGAGTAATCTTGCTGACGTCATTTGTCGGCCTGATAAGATGCAACGGTGTTGCTATCAGGAACTGGCGTTAAATAAAAATGCCAGCCGATCGGGCTGGCATTTTGCCTCCTGGATGTACACAATGAGACAGAGGAGCTATGCAACGGCCTCTGCTTCGATGGGCACGATGACGCTGGCGTGATTGCCTTTTGGCCCCTGGTGGACATCAAACCGGACAGACTGTCCGGCTTTAAGCGTTCTGTAACCATCCATTTGAATGGTGGAATAATGGGCGAAAATATCCTCGCCGCCGCCTTCAGGGCAGATGAAACCAAACCCTTTGGCATTGTTGAACCACTTTACAGTACCCGTTTCCATGCTTCGACATCCTTCGTAAATCTTATATAAGTAAGATGGAATGAACCGGTGACGGAGTGGGGGCTGTTCAAAACCTCACCAACTCTCGACATTACAATTTAGAGAAATCAGGCGAGGCGTCAAGCATCAGGCAGGGGGGATCGGGTAAAAATGAATCAAAAATTTGAAGCAGTTAACGCTATTGCCGGGAATGTGACAGATGTCGCGGATGGTACTGATAGATGTTAGTTATCTATCAATTGAGGTAGATTGATTGTGTGCATAGACTCTGGTCAGCGGCAGATTTTCCTGCCGACAACCGTAACCGATAATGACGACTGACAATGGGTAAGACGAACGATTGGCTGGATTTTGACCAGTTGGTGGAAGATAGCGTGCGCGACGCGCTAAAACCGCCATCTATGTATAAAGTGATATTAGTCAATGATGACTACACTCCGATGGAGTTTGTTATTGACGTGTTACAAAAATTCTTTTCTTATGATGTAGAACGTGCAACGCAATTGATGCTTGCAGTTCACTATCAAGGCAAAGCTATCTGCGGCGTGTTTACCGCCGAGGTGGCGGAAACCAAAGTGGCGATGGTGAACAAGTATGCAAGGGAGAACGAGCATCCGTTGCTGTGTACGCTGGAAAAAGCCTGAATGCAGGTATAAAAATTGGGGGAGGTGCCTATGCTCAATCAAGAACTGGAACTCAGTTTAAACATGGCTTTCGCCAGAGCGCGCGAGCACCGTCATGAGTTTATGACCGTCGAGCATCTGTTGCTGGCGCTGCTCAGCAACCCATCGGCTCGCGAAGCGCTGGAAGCATGCTCCGTGGATCTGGTGGCGCTCCGTCAGGAACTCGAAGCCTTCATTGAACAAACCACACCCGTACTGCCTGCCAGTGAAGAAGAGCGTGATACGCAGCCGACGTTAAGTTTCCAGCGTGTCCTGCAACGTGCCGTCTTCCACGTTCAGTCTTCCGGGCGTAGTGAAGTGACTGGCGCGAATGTGCTGGTGGCTATCTTTAGCGAACAGGAATCACAGGCGGCTTATCTGCTGCGCAAGCATGAAGTTAGCCGTCTGGATATCGTGAACTTTATTTCTCACGGGACGCGAAAAGACGAACCGAGCCAATCTTCCGATCTCGGCAATCAGCCAACTGGCGACGAACAAGCTGGCGGGGAGGAACGTATGGAAAACTTCACGACGAATCTTAACCAACTTGCTCGCGTGGGCGGCATCGATCCGCTGATTGGTCGTGAAAAAGAACTGGAGCGCGCGATCCAGGTCTTGTGTCGTCGCCGTAAAAATAACCCGTTGCTGGTAGGGGAATCCGGCGTCGGCAAAACGGCGATTGCCGAAGGGCTGGCCTGGCGTATCGTGCAGGGCGATGTGCCGGAAGTGATGGCCGATTGCACCATTTACTCGCTGGATATCGGTTCGCTGCTGGCGGGCACCAAATACCGCGGCGATTTTGAAAAACGGTTTAAGGCGTTGCTGAAACAGCTTGAGCAGGATACCAACAGCATCCTGTTTATCGATGAAATCCATACCATTATCGGCGCTGGCGCGGCGTCGGGCGGACAGGTGGATGCGGCAAATCTGATTAAACCGCTGCTTTCCAGCGGCAAGATCCGGGTGATCGGCTCAACGACCTATCAGGAATTCAGCAATATTTTTGAGAAAGACCGCGCATTAGCGCGCCGTTTCCAGAAAATTGATATTACCGAGCCTTCGGTGGAAGAGACGGTGCAAATTATCAACGGCTTGAAACCTAAGTACGAAGCGCACCACGACGTGCGTTATACCGCGAAAGCGGTGCGTGCGGCGGTCGAGCTGGCGGTAAAATATATCAATGACCGCCATCTGCCGGATAAAGCCATTGACGTGATTGACGAAGCGGGCGCTCGGGCGCGTCTGATGCCGGTGAGCAAACGTAAGAAAACGGTCAACGTGGCGGATATTGAGTCCGTAGTGGCGCGAATTGCGCGAATTCCTGAAAAGAGCGTCTCGCAGAGCGATCGCGATACGCTGAAGAACCTGGGCGATCGTCTGAAAATGCTGGTCTTCGGCCAGGATAACGCGATTGAGGCGCTGACCGAAGCTATTAAGATGAGTCGTGCCGGTCTGGGCCATGAGCATAAACCTGTCGGCTCATTCTTGTTCGCCGGGCCAACTGGCGTAGGGAAAACTGAAGTTACGGTACAGCTTTCAAAAGCGCTGGGTATTGAGCTGTTGCGCTTCGATATGTCCGAATATATGGAGCGTCATACGGTGAGCCGTTTGATCGGCGCGCCTCCGGGATACGTCGGTTTCGACCAGGGCGGGCTGCTAACAGATGCGGTGATTAAGCATCCTCATGCGGTGCTGTTGCTGGATGAGATCGAAAAAGCGCACCCGGATGTCTTTAACCTGCTGCTGCAGGTGATGGATAACGGTACGCTGACCGATAACAATGGCCGTAAGGCGGATTTCCGCAACGTGGTGCTGGTGATGACCACCAACGCCGGCGTGCGAGAAACCGAACGTAAATCTATTGGTCTTATTCATCAGGACAACAGTACCGATGCGATGGGCGAGATCAAGAAAGTGTTTACGCCGGAGTTCCGTAACCGTCTCGACAACATTATTTGGTTCGATCATCTGTCTGGCGAGGTGATTCATCAGGTTGTCGATAAGTTTATCGTCGAGTTGCAGGCTCAGTTGGATCAGAAAGGCGTCTCCCTGGAAGTCAGTCAGGAAGCGCGCGACTGGCTGGCGGAAAAGGGCTATGACCGGGCGATGGGCGCACGACCAATGGCGCGTGTGATTCAGGACAACCTGAAAAAACCGCTGGCCAATGAGTTGCTGTTTGGATCGCTGGTTGACGGCGGACAGGTCACCGTCGCGCTGGATAAAGAGAAAAATGCGTTGACGTATGGCTTCCAGAGTGCGCAAAAGCACAAGCCGGAAGCCGCGCATTAATCTTCGTTTCACTGCCGTACAAACCGGGCCTTAGCGCCCGGTTTTTTTATGCCGGCTAATAGTTAGCCTGATGGCGTTGTGCTCGCGGTAGGCGGATAAGGCGCTTGTAAATTGCGCCATCATCCGGTAATCGGCGGGTCAAATGCGAAAAAAAGCCCGACCCGCTGCGTGAAAAGGGATGCTGAAGCCGCTGTTACCAATGCCAAAAAAACTAATCCTCTTCTCTGAAAAGAGTAGTCTTACACTTAGCACAAAGAATTCTTCTGTGATTATCCCATACCTGTATCAAACCAACATCGCTGAATTTCTCGTGACCACAACTGTAGCAGGATATTTTGCTCATATTGTGTTTTTTAATATATTCATCTTTGGTGGGAAGTTGCTTCCAGTAGCCTATCAGTCCGGGCATAACCTCTCCTTGAGTGGTTTATGTAATTTGCAAACCATGATGATAATCATATAAGAAATAGTTCATCGTGAAATTATTCCTTATCACATTTTCGAAAGCGAATGCTATTAGCATCACACTTTCTACGTTGTTATCAACGATAATGCTTTCGTACAGGTAGCTTAGCTGTTGGCAGTGCTATACCCCGTCCAGTCATCCATCAGCGCCACTCGTTTAGGCCATAACGTCCCACGCTGATACGCTGCTTCAGCCTTATCTGCCAACTGGTGCGCCAACGCATGTTCAATAACCTCACGTTGATAATCCGTTGCTTCACCAGCCCACTCACGGAAAGTAGAACGGAAGCCATGTTGCGTTAAGTCGATATATCCCATTCGTTTCAATACAGCCAATAACGACATATCAGAAAGTGTTTCAGCGCGAGGGGCAGGGAATACATGATTGTTATCTTTTAATCGTGGTAAATCTTTTAACAAATCAACAGCAGCATCAGACAGAGGAACTCGGTGCTTTTTTACTACCGAGAGATACTTATGCAAACTTTTCTAAAGCGTTTCAGGTAGGGAAGTAGGGCTGTTTTACACAATCTATAGTAAGTTTGGTGTAGCAACCAAAGGTCCAAAAACAAACCTTTCATCAGGAAAATCACAGTAAAAACAAGAAGTTTAGATACAAAAGCCCGTACTTTCGTACGAGCTCTTTCTTGAATATGGCGGTGAGGGGGGGGATTGACTCGCTTTGCTCGCCCCTTCGGGGCAGCCCGTTCGCTGTGCGCCCGGTCTGTCCAACTGGCTGCGCCGCTACTCAGCCCATCCCTGGGCCTCGCCCCTTCGGGGCAGCCCGTTCGCTGCGCGCCCGGTCTGTCCAACTGGCTGCGCCAGTTGTCGAACCCCGGTCGGTGGTTCTCATCCCCCCTTGGTTTGGGGGATACATATAAGCAAAAAGCCCGTACTTCTGTACAGGCTCTCAACTTGAATATGGCGGTGAGGGGGGGATTCGAACCCCCGATACGTTGCCGTATACACACTTTCCAGGCGTGCTCCTTCAGCCACTCGGACACCTCACCATATTGTATTGCTGCCTGACCGCTTGGGGGGCAACGGGGCGCTACTATAGGGAGTTGCGCTAAAACGGTCAAGCAGAATTTACATATTCACTGTCGTTTGCTCATGCAATAGACATAATCCCCGCCCAAACTGGCGCGGGGAGGCAAATTAGCGCTGTGAATCCAACATTTCGTTGTTTTTCACCACATCCTGCGCTTTGCTGTAGCTTTCGATCAGCAGTTGATAGGCCGGGAATACCTGAGTATAAACGTCGGCCCACGCGGCGGCGTCTTCACGGTTCCAGGTGCCTTGCAGCTCAGAGGCGACTGCGGCAGTATCCATCGGTACGACGCCAGCCTGTACGATACGCGCCAGAGTGATCTCCTGCGCCATCTTACTGTAGGTGCCGGATGCGTCGATCACGGCAAATACCTTATAACCTTCCGCTACCGCGCTAATGGCCGGGAATGCCATACACACGCTGGTAATCGTCCCGGCAATGATCAGCGTCTTACGACCCGTCGCTTTTACCGCCTTAACGAAATCTTCGTTATCCCAGGCGTTAATTTCACCTTTGCGCGCAATGTACTGCGCATGTGGCGCATTAGCGTGGATCTCCGGGATCAGCGGGCCGTTCGGACCTTGCGGTACGGATGCCGTGGTAATGACCGGCATTTTCGCTAACGTCGCCATCTTCGCCAACGCCGCGGCGCGAGCGCGTAATTCCGGCATTGGCATATCGCCTACGGTCTGGAAAAGACCGCTTTGATGATCGATTAAAAGCATCACGGAATCGTTAACATCAATTACCGGGCGCAAACCATTAAAATTAGCAGGACTTGACATCGTGTTCTCCTTCATGTTTTCAGATTTGGCCAAAACGGCCGGAGTTGAAATCGCGGACTGCTTCTGCGATCTCTTGTTTCGTGTTCATAACAAATGGGCCGTAACCCACAATCGGTTCATTCAGCGGCTCGCCTGATAACAGCAATACGCTGGCGTCGCTGCTGGCCTCAAGGTGCAGCGTTTTCCCTTGCTGGCTCAACACCACCAGTTGCGCTTCGTTGACCGGCGTCGTGCCGTTCACCGTGATATTGCCTTTCAGTACCACCAGCGCGGTGCTCCATCCTTCCGGCTGTGCCAATGTAAGCTGGCGATTGCGTTGCAGGCGCATATCCCAGACATTGAGCGGCGAGAAAGTGTGCGCCGGGCCTTTTGTCTCTTCATAACGCCCTGCGATGACCCGCACGACTCCGGCGTCATCCGGCAACGTAACGGTCGGGATAACATCGTGGGTAATGCTTTGATAACCCGGGGTGGTCATTTTGTCCTTCATTGGAAGGTTAACCCACAACTGCACCATTTCCAGTTCGCCGCCCCGACGGGTAAACGCGTCGGAATGGAACTCTTCATGCAAAATGCCTGCGCCTGCGGTCATCCACTGAACGTCGCCCGGGCCGATAACGCCGCCGCGACCGGTAGAGTCCCGATGCTCGACTTCGCCACTATAAACAATCGTCACGGTCTCGAAACCGCGGTGTGGATGCTCCCCAACGCCGCGTTTTTCATTACCCGGCGTAAATGTGTGCGGCCCGGCATAATCCAGCAGCAGGAAGGGACTCAACTGCTGCGCATGTGACTGATAAGAAAAGAGTGAACGAACCGGAAATCCATCGCCAACCCAGTGCGGGCGAGGTGCGGTATAGACGCCTGTAATCTGTTTCATGGTGTTCTCCTCAGTGGCGTTGTCTTGATGTGAATAAGCTTATATTCATGACAAAAGGTTCGGTAGTGGCTAAAATGGCTCATACCGTTCCATTAATAGGACAATGTAATGATAAAAACGGATCTCAATGATTTTGCGTGGTTTGTGCATGTGGTCGAAGAGGGTGGGTTTGCCGCGGCGGGGCGTGCGCTTGATGAACCAAAATCAAAACTGAGCCGGCGTATTGCGCAACTGGAGGAACGGCTGGGCGTGCGATTGATTCAGCGAACCACCCGGCAGTTTAACGTTACCGAAGTGGGGCAAACATTCTATGAGCACTGTAAAGCGATGCTGGTGGAAGCTCAGGCGGCGCAGGATGCCATTGCCGCATTGCAGGTAGAGCCTCGCGGTATCGTGAAGCTGACCTGCCCGGTGACGCTGCTGCATGTACACATCGGCCCAATGCTGGCGAAATTTATGGCGCGTTATCCTGATGTTTCGCTACAGCTTGAAGCGACCAATCGTCGGGTGGACGTCGTAGGGGAGGGGGTGGATGTGGCGATTCGCGTCAGGCCGCGCCCGTTTGAAGATAGCGACCTGGTGATGCGCGTCCTGGCTGACAGAGGGCATCGCCTGTTTGCCAGCCCGGATCTTATCGCACGGATGGGAATCCCTTCCGCGCCGGCGGAGTTGAGCCATTGGCCAGGGCTAAGTCTTGCATCCGGCAAGCATATCCACCGCTGGGAACTTTACGGCCCGCAGGGCGCGCGTGCGGAAGTCCATTTTACCCCGCGTATGATTACTACAGACATGTTGGCGCTACGCGAGGCGGCGATGGCGGGCGTGGGGCTTGTGCAGTTACCTGTCTTAATGGTGAAAGAACAACTGGCCGCCGGTGAACTGGTCGCGGTGCTGGAAGAGTGGGAGCCCCGGCGGGAGGTTATTCATGCTGTGTTCCCATCCCGGCGAGGATTATTACCTTCCGTACGCGCGTTGGTCGATTTTTTGACGGAAGAGTATGCGCGGATGGTGGAAGAGTAACCTGCTCGTCATTCATCAACTTAATGGACGCAAAAAAGGCCGGTTAAACCGACCTTTTATCCAGCCGCCCTTCAGGGCGTGAGGAGACAATTAGCGACTACGGAAGACAATGCGGCCTTTGCTCAGGTCGTACGGGGTCAGCTCAACGGTCACTTTGTCGCCCGTCAGGATGCGGATGTAGTTCTTACGCATTTTACCGGAGATGTGTGCAGTAACCACGTGACCGTTTTCTAACTCTACGCGGAACATGGTATTAGGTAACGTTTCGAGAACGGTACCTTGCATTTCAATATTGTCTTCTTTGGCCATCTAATCCTCTGGGGTATCACTACCATAATTTGAACCGGCAAGATAATGCCGAACTTCTTTTGATAAGTAAAGATTTGTGCGTTTAAAACACAGCAAACCAGGTTTAGCACATGATTCCGCGACACACGACAACGCCGCGTTATACACCTTTTCCCTGATACTACCGCCTGATGTATCGACATAAGCGCAACATATAAGGGAACGGTGAAATAAACGATGGGCGTTACCTGACAACGGGCTGCGGGATAATGAGCTAAACCAATTCTGCGGCAGCAATTATAACACCCCAATAAAAAATGTGCCGAAAACATTCACTTCCGGGGCAAAAATAATGTCCGCGGCACCCAAAAACGGGAGGCCAGCGGCTGTTGGCGTAAGGCCGCGAGGTGATCGAGGTAGTCACGACGTGGAATTTCAATGGCGCCGAGCGAGGCGGTATGACTATTAAGTACCTGACAATCAATAAGTTTACCGCCGTGGCGGATAAATTCAGCGCAAAAAACCAGCAGTGCGGTTTTAGAGGCATTCTCCTGGCGGCTAAACATCGATTCGCCGCAAAATAGCGCCCCCTGCGAGACGCCATACATCCCGCCGACCAGTTCCCGATCGCGCCACACTTCAATGGAGTGCGCGTGGCCCAATTCATGTAATCGGCGATAGGCTTCCTCAATACCACGCGTTATCCAGGTGCCTTCGTCACGGTGATTGGCGCATCCATCAATGACCCGGTCGAAAGCGTAATTGAGCGTCACGCGGTAAGGGGATGCGTTGTGAAAGCGCTTCATGCTGCGACTGAGGTGAAACTTTTCAGGCCACAGCACGGCGCGCGGATCGGGCGACCACCACAGAATCGGGTCGCCCGGCGAAAACCACGGGAAAATCCCGTGCTGGTAGGCCATTAACAACCGGGCAGGGCTGAGATCGCCGCCCAGCGCCAGTAAACCGTTAGGCTCGCGTAAAGCGCCTTCCGGCGAAGGGAAGGCGATAGAATGTCGGGAAAGCTGAACCAGACGCATGACGGCGAAACTCCAGTACGCAAGTCGGATCGTTCAATAATAGCTTACAGACGTTGTTTAAACTGATAATAGCGCCCTTGTCCGGCTAACAATTCTGCATGAGTGCCTCGCTCAATGATGCGCCCGTCGTCCATTACGATGATTTGATCAAAACGGGCCAGGCCGCGCAAACGGTGCGTCACCATCAGGACGGTTTTCTCGCGCATCACATCGGCAAGTAATTCCAGCATTTCGCTCTCGGTGGTCGCATCCAGCCCCTCAGTGGGCTCATCCAACAGCATTAACGGAGCATCATGCAATAGCGCGCGGGCGATGGCCAGACGACGAAGTTCGCCGCCGGATAGCAGGCGACCGCCTTCGCCGAGCCAGCTATTAAGCCCACTATCTTCGAGCAGATTTTCGAGGCCGACGCGACGCAGCATGTCGGAAAGGGCTTCGTCGCTGGCATTGGGCGCCGCCAGTAATAAATTATCACGCAGCGTGGCGCTGAACAGGTGGACACGCTGCGGCACCACGCTGATAGTCCGGCGTAAGGCGGATTCGTTCAGCGAGGATAGCGGAAGATCGTTGAGCAGAATTTCGCCTTGTTGCGGGTCCCAGGCGCGGGTGAGCAGCTGCAACAGCGTTGATTTTCCGCAGCCGGTACGCCCCAGAATAGCGACATGCTCGCCAGGATTAGCCTGTAATGAGAGGGCATTGAGCGCATTAATCGGCTGGTCGGGATAACGAAACGAAACGTCCCGCAGGGTGAGTGTGACCTTTTCCGGCGCGGGAGTTTCTGCCTGCGGAAAGGTCACCTCCGGTTTTTGCTCCGTTAATTCAGTGATACGAAGCGCAGAGGCGATAACCTGCCCCAGATGCTGGAATGCGCCGGTAACGGGCGCAAGCGCCTCGAAAGCTGCCAGCGCGCAGAAGACAAACAGCGCGATGAGCGCGCCGGGCTGCGTATTGCCGCCAACGCCGCCGGAGGCCATCCACAACATTAACATCACCGCCAGCGCGCCAATCAGCAGCATTAACGCCTGCGATAAGGCGGTCAGTTCAGACTGTCGGCGTTGGGCCTCATGCCATTGTAATTCGGTGGCTTCCATTTGCGCCCGATAGCGTTTGCTGGCGCCAAAAATGGTGAGTTCCGCCTGGCCCTGTAACCATGACGTGAGCTGCTGGCGATACTGACCGCGTAGATGCGTCAGATTTTGGCCGGTATTTTTGCCGGCGCGATAAAACACCGGCGGCATAATAAACAGCGTCAACAGCATAATGCCGCCCAGCGTGATCGCCAGCGTCACGTCGAGAACGCTAAGCCCCAGGGTGACAATCATAATCACTACAAAAGCGCCGACCAGCGGGGAGATGACGCGCAAATAGAGATGGTCCAGCGTGTCGACGTCGGCAACGATGCGGTTCAGCAGTTCACCTTGCTGATAACGCGCCAGACCCGCGGGGGAGAGCGGTAAAAGTTTGCTGAAGGTATAAATACGCAGATGTTGCAGCACGCGGAACGTGGCGTCATGACTTACCAGACGTTCAAAATAACGACCAGCGGTACGGGTAATGGCCGCGCCGCGCACGCCGGCCGCCGGGAGCATATAGTTAAAACTGTAAATTCCCGCGAAGCCTGCGATAGCGGACGCGGACAGGAACCAGCCGGAAAGCGTCAGCAGCCCGATACTGGCAAGCAGGGTCAGGATTGCCAGCGCAATTCCCAGCGTTAGCATCCATTTATGGCGTTTATAAAGCGTCAGATAAGGGAGTAGCGCGCGCATTTAAATATCCTCCTGACGGTGAGCCAATAACGTCGCAAAAGCGCCGTTGGCGGCGCTGAGTTCGGCATAACTGCCTTGTTCGACAATCGCGCCATCTTGCATAACCCAGATAGCGTCCCAGTCGGCGAGATCTTCCAACTGATGCGTCACCATTAATGTGGTCTGGCGTTTTGACGCCGCTTTTAACGCCTGCATGACGCGTTGCTCGCTGTGAGCGTCCAGGCTTGCCGCCGGTTCATCCAGCAGTAGCAGTTGACAGGGATTAAGTAGCGCACGGGCGACCGCTACACGCTGTGCCTGGCCGACGGAAAGTCTGCTGGCATGATTGCCGAGCGGGGTGTCTACTCCCTGCGGCAGCAGCGGTAAAAACTCGCTTACCCATGCGGCGTCAAGCGCGGCATAAAGTTCCTGCTCGCTGGCGTCCGGGCGCGCCAGTAATACATTTTCGCGTAGCGTCGCCGCAGGTAATTGCGGGTTTTGTCCAACCCAGGAGAGATGCTGGCGCCAGGATTCCGGCGAGAGATCGCGAAGCTCGACACCGTTAATACGCAAAGAGCCCTGATAGGAGAGAAAACCGGATAATACATTCAACAGAGAGCTTTTACCGGAACCGCTGCGTCCTACCAGGACGGCGCGTTCTCCTGCCGCTAATGAGAAATTCAGCGGCCCGGCAAGCGTTTTGCCTTCTGGCGAGGTGATAATAAGATTGACTGCGTCAATGGTTACAGGTTCGTTTTCCGCCAGCTCAACTTCGCCGCGCGCCGGGTGGGCGAGGGGCGTTTCCAGAAACGTCTTCAGACTATCCGCCGCGCCAACCGCCTGCGCCTTAGCATGGTAAAACGTGCCGAGGTCGCGTAACGGCTGGAAAAACTCCGGCGCGAGGATCAAGGCGAGGAACCCGGCGGCGAGCGTCACGCCGGTACCGTAATGACCAAAGTTCAGCTCGCCCAGGTAAGAGAAGCCAAAATAAACGGCGACCAGCGCAATAGAAAGCGAGGTGAAAAATTCCAGCACGCCGGAAGATAAAAAGGCGAGGCGCAGAACTTCCATCGTGCGCTGACGAAAATCCTGCGATGCTGCGCGAATGCTCTCGGTTTCCGCTTCTCCACGACCGAAAATTCGCAGCGTTTCCATCCCGCGCAGACGGTCAAGAAAATGGCCGCTTAGCCGGGCAAGCGCCAGGAAATTGCGGCGGTTGGCGTCAGCCGCGCCCATCCCCACCATCGCCATAAATAGGGGAATGAGCGGGGCGGTGCCCAGCAGAATCAGCGCCGCCGCCCAGTTTGACGGGAAAATCGCCGCCACGATTAAGAGCGGTACGCAAACGGCAAGCGCCATTTGCGGCAGATAGCGCGCATAATAGTCATGCATATCGTCAATCTGTTCCAACACCAGCGTCGCCCAGCTACCGGCGGGCTTGCCCTGAATCCAGGCTGGGCCGGCTTGCTGCAGACGATCCAACACCTGACGGCGGATCTCAAAGCGAATATGTTGTCCGGCATGAAAACCGACGCGCTCGCGCAACCACACCACCCAGGCGCGGAGGACAAAGACCAGTATCAGCAGGATAAAAGGGAGCAACAGCGCTTCCCGTGGAATGTTCTCCATGATCATATGTTGCAGGATACGCGCCATGATCCAGGCCTGAGCGACAATTAATACGCCACTCATGAACCCCAACAGGCGGGAAATATTCAACCACCGTTGGGAGATTACGCTTTGCTGTTTTAACCAGCGGGTCAGCTCTTTTTGACGGGTTTTATTCATTGCACGCTTAGCAGGTGAGTTATTGGAATTTCAGGCAGGGCAATGTTACAACGACGCAAAAATAAAGGCGACTTATAGTCGCCTTTTTTACTTTTGTTACTGATTTGTAAAAACTATTTGCTCGCGTCGGCCAGACCATCGAGATAGCGTTCAGCATCCAGCGCCGCCATACAGCCCGTACCTGCAGAGGTGATCGCCTGACGGTAAATATGATCCATAACGTCACCCGCCGCGAATACGCCAGGGATGCTGGTTTGTGTGGCGTTGCCATGGGTGCCGGACTGAACTTTGATATAACCATTTTCCAGCTCAAGCTGGCCTTCGAAGAGCGCCGTGTTTGGGCTATGACCGATGGCTACGAAAAGTCCGGCGATGTCCAGCGTCTCGATATTATCGCTCTGCTGCGTGTCGCGAAGACGCAGACCGGTGACGCCCATCTGATCGCCGGTCACTTCTTCCAGCGTCCGGTTGGTGTGCAGAATGATATTGCCATTTTCGACTTTATCCATCAGGCGCTTAATGAGGATTTTTTCAGCGCGGAAACCGTCACGGCGATGGATAAGGTGCACTTCCGAAGCGATGTTGGACAGATAAAGCGCTTCTTCAACCGCGGTGTTGCCGCCGCCGATCACCGCCACTTTCTGATTGCGGTAGAAGAAACCGTCGCAGGTTGCGCAGGCGGAAACGCCGCGCCCTTTAAAGGCTTCTTCCGATGGCAGCCCCAGATAGCGCGCGGAAGCGCCGGTCGCAATGATCAACGCATCACAAGTGTACTCTGCGCTGTCACCTGTCAGACGGAACGGACGATTTTGCAGATCCACGTTGTTGATGTGATCAAAAATTATCTCGGTTTCAAATTTTGCCGCATGTTCATGCATGCGTTCCATTAGCAGCGGGCCGGTCAAATCGTTTGGATCGCCGGGCCAGTTTTCCACTTCCGTCGTGGTAGTCAGTTGACCGCCTTTTTCCATACCGGTAATAAGTACCGGCTGTAAATTTGCGCGCGCGGCATACACCGCCGCGGTATATCCCGCCGGTCCTGAGCCCAGAATAAGCAGCTTACTGTGTTTGGTCGTGCCCATGAGATCCCCATAGTTGTTGGCAGACAATGAGCAGAATTGTAGGGAATTTACAGACGTAAAAAAAGAGCATAACGATTTTGTTAACAATATGTGTAATAGCATGAACCGATGAACGACCGCGACAGCGGCGTTATCATCACAAACTTTAATTAAAATCGGTAACTTATAAGGTGACGAAATGACAGTTTACCGCCCTCTCTAATGAATAACTGGCATGTTGTACTAAAAATCGATGTTTTGCTTTGACAATCACCTGCTGTTTTGCGAAAACATTCGAGGAAGAAAAAAACTGTGTTATGTATGTGCTGCATAATCATGCATGTAAATACCATGTTTACCGGGCTAGTGAAATCTACGCATGGCGTGGACAGACGCCATTCGTGATGTCGATAGCTGCCGCGAGGCAACGGTCTTCTCACCATAGACCAGGCATTGCGCGCCGTTAATCCCTCTGGGTTTCGGTCTATTGTGATGGGCAGCGACTCTGAACAGTGATGTGAGTAGAGTCAGGCAGGAGTAGGGAAGGAATACAGAGAGACAATAATAATGGTAGATAGCAAGAAGCGCCCTGGCAAAGATCTCGACCGTATCGATCGTAACATTCTTAATGAACTGCAAAAGGATGGGCGTATTTCCAACGTCGAGCTTTCTAAACGAGTAGGACTTTCGCCGACACCTTGCCTTGAGCGTGTGCGTCGGCTGGAGCGACAGGGGTTTATCCAGGGCTATACGGCGCTGTTGAACCCGCATTATCTGGATGCGTCACTTCTGGTATTCGTTGAGATTACCTTAAATCGCGGCGCGCCGGATGTGTTTGAACAGTTTAATGCCGCCGTGCAAAAGCTTGAAGAGATTCAGGAGTGTCATTTGGTTTCCGGCGATTTCGACTACCTGTTGAAAACCCGTGTACCGGATATGTCAGCGTATCGAAAACTATTGGGAGAGACGTTACTGCGCTTGCCAGGTGTGAACGACACCCGAACTTACGTAGTGATGGAAGAGGTAAAACAGAGTAATCGTCTGGTTATTAAGACACGCTAACACGGAACAGGTGCAAAATCGCTGTAGTTTGATTACACTCCTGTTAATCCATACAGCAACAGTGCCGGGGCAACCCGGTGCTGTTGTCCGTTTTAGCATCGGGCGGGAAAAGCCTGGAACCTGGAGAGCCTTTTTTGAGCCAGGAATATACTGAAGACAAAGACGTCACATTGACGAAGTTAAGCAGCGGGCGCCGACTTCTGGAAGCGTTGTTGATACTTATTGCCCTTTTTGCCGTCTGGTTGATGGCGGCCTTGTTGAGCTTTAACCCTTCGGACCCCAGTTGGTCGCAAACCGCCTGGCATGAACCCATCCATAATTTAGGCGGCGCGCCGGGCGCGTGGCTGGCCGATACACTGTTCTTTATTTTTGGCGTAATGGCCTACACCATCCCTGTCATTATTGTCGGCGGGTGTTGGTTTGCGTGGCGTCATCAGTCTACGGATGATTACATCGACTATTTTGCTGTGTCGCTACGCCTTATCGGCGTGCTGGCGCTGATTCTCACTTCCTGCGGTCTGGCGGCCATTAATGCCGACGATATCTGGTATTTCGCCTCCGGCGGCGTAATTGGCAGCCTGTTAAGCACCACGCTGCAGCCGTTGTTGCATAGTAGCGGCGGAACGATAATGCTTCTTTGTATTTGGGCTGCCGGGCTGACGCTCTTTACCGGCTGGTCCTGGGTCAGTATCGCCGAAAAATTAGGCGGCTGGCTGCTTAATATACTGACCTTCGCCAGCAACCGTACCCGGCGTGATGATACGTGGGTTGACGACGAAGAGTATGATGACGAATACGATGAAGAAACCGACGGCGTGCAGCGTGAATCTCGCCGGGCGCGTATTTTGCGAGGCGCGTTGGCGCGTCGTAAGCGACTGGCTGAAAAATTCAGCAATCCACGGGGCCGTCAGACCGATGCCGCGCTCTTTTCCGGCAAACGGATGGATGATGACGAGGACATTCAGTATAGCGCGCGCGGCGTCGCTGCCGATCCCGACGACGTTCTGTTTTCGGGCAACCGTGCGACGCAGCCGGAATATGATGAATATGATCCGCTGTTAAACGGCCATTCTGTCACCGAACCGGTCGCCGCCGCTGCGGCTGCAACCGCCGTCACCCAGACGTGGGCAGCGTCCGCCGATCCCATAATGCAAACGCCGCCCATGCCGGGGGCTGAGCCGGTTGTCGCGCAACCGACCGTGGAGTGGCAGCCCGTACCGGGACCGCAAACCGGCGAACCGGTTATCGCGCCTGCGCCGGAGGGGTATCAGCCGCATCCGCAATATGCTCAACCGCAGGAGGCGCAAAGTGCGCCGTGGCAGCAACCTGTGCCTGTCGCTTCCGCGCCGCAATACGCCGCGACGCCAGCGACCGCAGCAGAATATGACTCTCTTGCGCCGCAGGAAACACAGCCGCAATGGCAGGCGCCGGATGCCGAACAACACTGGCAGCCGGAGCCGCCCCATCAGCCGACGCCGGTTTATCAGCCGGAGCCGATAGCGGCTGAACCTTCTCACATGCCGCCGCCGGCTATCGAACAACCGGTTACCACCGAGCCTGAACCTGACACAGAAGAGACCAGACCTGCCCGTCCTCCGCTTTACTATTTTGAAGAGGTGGAAGAGAAACGCGCCCGTGAGCGCGAACAACTGGCGGCATGGTATCAACCGATTCCGGAGCCGGTAAAAGAGAACGTGCCGGTCAAACCTACGGTATCTGTCGCGCCGTCCATACCGCCAGTGGAAGCGGTAGCCGCCGCGTCGCTTGACGCAGGTATTAAGAGTGGCGCCCTGGCAGCAGGCGCCGCGGCCGCTGCGCCTGCATTTAGTCTGGCTACCGGCGGCGCGCCGCGTCCGCAGGTGAAAGAGGGGATTGGTCCGCAACTGCCGCGTCCGAACCGCGTTCGCGTGCCGACCCGACGGGAACTGGCGTCGTACGGTATTAAGCTGCCGTCACAGAGGATTGCAGAAGAAAAAGCCCGCGAGGCGGAGCGCAATCAGTACGAGACGGGCGCGCAGCTAACCGATGAAGAAATAGATGCAATGCATCAGGACGAGTTAGCCCGTCAGTTCGCGCAGTCGCAGCAGCATCGTTATGGTGAGACGTATCAGCACGATACTCAACAGGCAGAAGATGACGATACCGCTGCGGAAGCTGAATTAGCCCGCCAGTTTGCCGCTTCGCAACAGCAGCGCTATTCCGGCGAGCAACCCGCTGGCGCGCAGCCGTTCTCACTGGACGATCTGGATTTCTCGCCAATGAAAGTATTGGTTGATGAAGGTCCGCACGAACCGCTGTTCACGCCGGGTGTCATGCCCGAGTCAACGCCTGTTCAGCAACCGGTAGCGCCGCAGCCTCAGCCACAGTACCAGCAGCCGCAACAGCCGGTAGCGCCTCAGCCGCAGTACCAGCAGCCACAACAGCCGGTAGCGCCGCAGCCGCAGTATCAGCAGCCGCAACAGCCGGTAGCGCCGCAGCCGCAGTATCAGCAGCCGCAACAGCCGACAGCGCCGCAAGACAGCCTGATCCACCCGCTGTTGATGCGTAACGGCGACAGTCGTCCATTACAGCGTCCGACGACGCCGCTGCCTTCGTTAGATCTTCTGACGCCGCCGCCGAGCGAAGTTGAACCGGTAGATACCTTTGCGCTGGAACAAATGGCGCGTCTGGTTGAAGCGCGTCTGGCGGATTTCCGCATTAAAGCTGATGTGGTGAACTATTCGCCAGGCCCGGTCATTACTCGCTTTGAACTGAATCTGGCCCCGGGCGTTAAAGCGGCGCGTATCTCCAACCTTTCCCGGGATCTGGCGCGCTCCTTGTCAACGGTAGCCGTACGTGTTGTGGAAGTCATTCCAGGCAAACCTTACGTAGGGTTGGAATTGCCGAACAAGAAACGGCAAACCGTTTATCTGCGCGAAGTGTTGGATAACGCCAAATTCCGCGAGAATCCGTCGCCGCTTACCGTGGTGTTAGGTAAGGATATCGCGGGCGATCCGGTAGTGGCGGATCTGGCGAAAATGCCTCACCTGCTGGTGGCCGGTACGACCGGTTCCGGTAAGTCGGTCGGGGTTAACGCCATGATCCTCAGTATGCTGTATAAAGCGCAGCCGGAAGACGTTCGCTTTATCATGATCGACCCGAAAATGTTAGAACTCTCGGTCTATGAAGGTATACCGCATCTGCTGACAGAAGTTGTTACCGACATGAAAGACGCGGCTAACGCGTTACGCTGGAGCGTCAATGAGATGGAGCGTCGCTATAAGCTGATGTCCGCGCTCGGCGTGCGTAATCTGGCTGGGTATAACGAGAAAATCGCCGAAGCGGCCCGCATGGGACGCCCGATTCCGGACCCGTACTGGAAGCCGGGCGACAGTATGGATGTTCAGCATCCGGTTCTGGAAAAACTCCCGTATATCGTGGTACTGGTTGATGAATTTGCCGACCTGATGATGACCGTCGGTAAAAAAGTTGAAGAGCTGATCGCGCGTCTGGCGCAGAAAGCGCGCGCCGCGGGGATTCACCTGGTACTGGCGACGCAGCGTCCGTCGGTCGATGTGATTACTGGTTTAATTAAAGCCAACATACCAACCCGTATCGCTTTTACCGTATCCAGCAAGATCGACTCCCGCACCATTCTTGATCAGGGTGGCGCTGAGTCGTTATTGGGAATGGGGGACATGCTCTATTCCGGACCAAACTCCACCATGCCGGTACGTGTCCATGGGGCGTTTGTGCGTGACCAGGAAGTCCATGCGGTGGTGCAGGACTGGAAAGCGCGCGGTCGTCCGCAATATGTGGATGGCATTACCTCCGACAGCGAAAGCGAAGGTGGCGGTGGCGGTTTTGACGGCGGCGAAGAATTAGATGCGCTATTCGATCAGGCCGTTAATTTCGTCACCCAGAAGCGTAAAGCGTCCATTTCCGGCGTTCAGCGTCAGTTCCGCATCGGCTATAACCGTGCGGCGCGTATTATCGAACAGATGGAAGCGCAGGGTATTGTCAGCGCTCAGGGGCATAACGGTAATCGTGAAGTGCTGGCTCCGCCGCCTTTTGAGTAAACCTGTAAGCCGGATGGCGCTGTGCAGGCTGCCATCCGGCAACAAAATTCAGTATTTTCTTCTTTCCTCATGCTGATTTTTGGCCTGGAATAGAAAGCAAAAGGAGCTCCTGGTCGGGAGTGTCGAAACCTGAGGAATAATGATGAAAAAAATGGCAATCGCCTGTGCATTACTTTCAAGCGTTGTAGCCAGCAGCGTATGGGCTGACGCCGCCAGCTCTCTGAAAAGCCGTCTGGATAAAGTGAGCAGCTTTCATGCCACCTTTACTCAAAAAGTCACCGATGGCAGCGGTGCCGCGGTGCAGGAGGGACAGGGTGATTTATGGGTTAAGCGGCCAAATCTATTCAACTGGCATATGACGCAACCTGACGAGAGTATTCTGGTTTCTGACGGCAAAACGTTATGGTTCTATAACCCGTTTGTAGAACAGGCTACCGCCACGTGGTTGAAAGATGCCACCGGAAATACACCGTTTATGCTGATTGCCCGCAACCAGGCCAGCGACTGGCAGCAGTATAATATTAAGCAGGATGGCGATAATTTTGTGCTGACGCCGAAAGCCAGCAACGGCAATCTGAAACAGTTCACCATCAATGTGGGACGCGACGGGACTATCCACCAGTTTAGCGCCGTAGAACAAGACGATCAGCGTAGCGCCTATCAGCTAAAATCCCAGCAAAACGGCGCTGTTGATCCGTCAAAATTTACGTTTACTCCGCCGCAAGGGGTAACGATAGACGACCAACGTAAGTAGAGGCGATGAGTGAGCAATCTGTCGCTCGATTTTTCTGATAATACGTTTCAACCGCTGGCCGCGCGAATGCGGCCGGAAAATTTAGCGCAGTATATCGGCCAGCAGCATTTGCTGGCCGCAGGTAAACCGTTGCCTCGCGCTATTGAGGCCGGGCATCTGCACTCCATGATTTTATGGGGGCCGCCAGGGACGGGGAAAACCACGCTCGCTGAAGTGATCGCCCGCTACGCCAGCGCCGATGTCGAGCGTATTTCCGCCGTCACTTCTGGGGTAAAAGAGATTCGCGAAGCTATTGAGCGCGCCCGCCAGAATCGTAATGCCGGACGCCGTACCATCCTGTTTGTCGATGAAGTGCATCGCTTTAACAAAAGCCAACAGGACGCCTTTTTACCGCATATCGAAGATGGCACTATCACCTTTATCGGCGCGACCACGGAAAATCCCTCTTTTGAGCTGAACTCGGCGCTATTGTCGCGAGCGCGGGTCTATCTGCTGAAATCGTTGACCACTGACGATATCGAGCAAGTACTGGACCAGGCGATGCAGGACAAAACGCGTGGTTACGGCGATCAGGATATCGTGTTACCGGATGAGACACGGCGAGCGATTGCTGAGCTGGTCAATGGCGACGCGCGGCGCGCCTTAAATACGCTGGAAATGATGGCTGATATGGCGGAGGCGGATGACAGCGGCAAACGCGTTTTATTGCCCGCCTTGTTGACCGAGATCGCCGGCGAGCGCAGCGCGCGTTTTGATAACAAAGGCGATCGCTTCTACGATCTTATTTCCGCCTTACATAAATCAGTGCGCGGCAGCGCGCCGGATGCCGCCCTCTATTGGTATGCCCGTATCATTACCGCGGGAGGCGATCCGCTGTACGTGGCGCGTCGCTGCCTGGCGATTGCCTCGGAAGATGTGGGTAATGCCGATCCGCGCGCGATGCAGGTCGCTATTGCCGCGTGGGATTGTTTCACCCGCGTCGGTCCGGCTGAAGGCGAAAGGGCAATCGCGCAGGCTATCGTTTATCTCGCCTGCGCGCCGAAGAGCAACGCCGTCTATACCGCCTTTAAGGCTGCGCTGGCCGACGCGCGCGAACGTCCTGATTATGACGTTCCTGTCCATCTGCGTAATGCGCCAACCAAACTGATGAAAGAGATGGGCTATGGCCAGGAATACCGCTATGCCCACGATGAGCCCAATGCCTATGCTGCGGGTGAAGTGTACTTCCCGCCGGAAATCGCGCAAACGCGCTATTATCATCCGACAAATCGTGGTCTGGAAGGTAAGATTGGCGAAAAGCTCGCCTGGCTGGCTGAACAGGATCAAAATAGCCCCACAAAACGCTACCGCTAGTGTAAACGTTGCGGTAAGGTTATCTCTAAATATGATGCTCCAGGTATCATGGCGTTGATGATGAACCTCGTTATGCCTGATAGCACGTTGCTTATGAGATCCGCGGGTATAGCGCAATGGATGCGTTGTTGCTGTCGTCGGTCTGGTAAGGCGAAAACGTCGCTATTACGTAAACGCGGTTTACGTTCATCAATACAATCAGAGGCGATCATCAATTGATCGCGTTTCCTTTTATTATTCGATAAGCACAGGATAAGCATGCTCGATCCCAATCTGCTGCGTAATGAGCCAGACGCAGTCGCTGAAAAACTGGCACGCCGGGGCTTTAAGCTGGATGTAGATAAGCTGCGCGCTCTTGAAGAGCGTCGTAAAGTTTTGCAGGTCAACACGGAAAACCTGCAGGCGGAGCGTAATTCTCGATCGAAATCCATCGGCCAGGCGAAAGCGCGCGGGGAAGATATCGAGCCTTTACGCCTGGAAGTGAATAAACTGGGCGAAGAGCTGGATGCGGCGAAAGCCGAGCTGGATACCTTGCTGGCGGAGATCCGTGATATCGCGCTGACCATCCCAAACCTGCCTGCGGATGAAGTGCCGGTAGGTAAAGATGAAAACGACAACGTTGAAGTCAGCCGCTGGGGTACCCCGCGTGAGTTTGATTTTGAAATCCGCGATCACGTCACCTTAGGGGAAATGCACTCCGGCCTCGACTTTGCCGCCGCGGTTAAGCTGACCGGCTCCCGTTTTGTGGTGATGAAAGGACAGATTGCGCGTATGCATCGCGCATTGTCGCAGTTCATGTTGGATCTGCATACGGAACAGCACGGCTATAGCGAAAACTACGTGCCGTATCTGGTTAACCACGACACGCTGTATGGCACCGGTCAACTGCCGAAATTCGCAGGCGACTTGTTCCATACCCGTCCGCTGGAAGAAGAAGCAGACAGCAGCAACTATGCTTTGATCCCGACGGCGGAGGTTCCGCTGACCAATCTGGTACGCGATGAAATCATCGACGAAGATCAGCTGCCGATTAAAATGACGGCGCATACGCCTTGTTTCCGTTCTGAAGCAGGCTCTTATGGTCGTGATACCCGTGGCCTGATTCGTATGCATCAGTTTGACAAAGTTGAGATGGTGCAGATCGTTCGCCCGGAAGATTCTATGGCTGCGTTGGAAGAGATGACCGGCCACGCGGAAAAAGTGCTCCAGCTACTGGGACTGCCGTACCGTAAAATCATTCTGTGCACTGGCGATATGGGCTTCGGCGCCTGCAAAACCTATGACCTCGAAGTCTGGGTTCCGGCGCAGAATACCTACCGCGAGATCTCTTCCTGCTCTAACGTCTGGGACTTCCAGGCGCGTCGTATGCAGGCACGCTGTCGCAGCAAGTCCGACAAAAAGACCCGTCTGGTCCATACCCTGAATGGTTCTGGTCTGGCGGTAGGTCGTACCCTGGTGGCCGTGATGGAAAACTATCAGCAGGCTGATGGCCGCATTGAAGTGCCGGAAGTATTACGTCCGTACATGAACGGACTGGAATATATCGGCTAATCCTCGCTTTCTCCTCTTCTAAAAAGCGCCTTCGGGCGCTTTTTTTATGCCAGTTTGATACCGGACAATAATCCCTACCCTATTAGGGGTAATACTGATTTCGAATGAAGGTCAGTTTTTAACACTATTTTTCTACTTTTTCGATATATATCAGACTTTATAGCGACGTTATCGCTATATAAAATTCTATACATCGTTTTATTGCTTTTTTATTGTGAGCAGCAGAGTGAGCCCTTATGAAAACTAAGATCCCTGATGCCGTGCTGGCAGCCGAGGTGAGCCGTCGTGGTTTAGTCAAAACCACCGCGATAGGCGGCCTGGCGATGGCCAGTAGCGCATTTACCCTGCCATTTACCCGCATCGCTAACGCCGCAGAGGCGATAAGCCCGGCGAAAACCGGCGAGAAAGTCGTCTGGAGCGCCTGTACGGTAAACTGTGGCAGCCGTTGTCCGCTACGTATGCATGTTGTGGATGGCGAAATCAAATATGTAGAAACGGATAATACCGGAAACGATGATTACGATGGCCTGCATCAGGTTCGTGCCTGCCTGCGCGGTCGTTCTATGCGTCGTCGCGTCTATAATCCGGATCGGCTCAAGTATCCGATGAAGCGCGTCGGCGCGCGCGGCGAAGGTAAATTTGAGCGTATTAGCTGGGACGAAGCCTACGATATCATTGCTACCAATATGCAGCGTCTTATCAAAGAGTATGGCAACGAGTCCATTTATCTGAACTATGGCACGGGTACGCTGGGCGGCACTTTGACACGTTCATGGCCGCCAGGAAAAACGCTGGTCGCTCGTCTGATGAACTGCTGCGGCGGTTATCTTAACCACTACGGTGATTACTCTTCCGCGCAAATCGCAGCGGGTCTGAACTACACCTATGGCGGCTGGGCGGATGGCAATAGTCCGTCCGACATTGAAAACAGTAAGCTGGTGGTATTGTTTGGTAATAACCCTGGCGAAACCCGCATGAGCGGGGGCGGTGTAACCTATTATCTTGAACAGGCGCGGCAGAAATCAAACGCGCGGATGATCATTATCGATCCTCGTTACACCGACACCGGCGCCGGTCGCGAAGATGAGTGGATTCCGATTCGTCCAGGTACCGATGCGGCGCTGGTCAATGGTCTGGCATATGTCTTAATCACCGAGAACATGGTCGATCAGCCGTTCCTGGATAAATATTGTGTCGGTTATGACGAAAAAACCTTGCCTGCCAGCGCGCCGAAAAACGGTCACTACAAAGCCTATATTCTGGGCCAGGGTAAAGACGGTATTGCGAAGACGCCGGAGTGGGCGGCGCAAATTACCGGTATTCCGGCGGATCGCATTATTAAGCTGGCGCGAGAAATCGGCAGCGCTAAACCCGCCTATATTTGCCAGGGGTGGGGGCCACAGCGTCATGCTAATGGAGAAATCGCCACGCGCGCCATCTCGATGCTGGCGATCCTGACGGGTAATGTTGGGATTAACGGCGGTAACAGCGGCGCGCGCGAAGGGTCTTATGCCCTGCCATTTGAACGTATGCCCACGTTAGAAAACCCGGTTGAAACCAGCATCTCCATGTTTATGTGGACCGATGCCATTGAACGCGGCCCGGAAATGACAGCGTTGCGTGATGGCGTGCGGGGGAAAGATAAGCTGAACGTGCCGATCAAAATGATCTGGAACTATGCTGGCAACTGTTTGATTAACCAGCACTCTGAGATTAACCGCACCCACGAAATCCTGCAGGATGACAAGAAATGCGAAATGATCGTTGTTATCGACTGTCATATGACCTCGTCGGCAAAATACGCCGATATTCTGTTGCCTGATTGCACTGCTTCTGAGCAGATGGACTTTGCGCTGGATGCCTCCTGCGGAAACATGTCTTACGTTATCTTCACTGACCAGGCGATTAAACCGCGCTTCGAGTGTAAGACGATTTATGAGATGACCAGCGAACTGGCGAAACGTCTTGGCGTGGAACAACAGTTTACCGAAGGCCGGACGCAAGAAGAGTGGATGCGTCATCTGTACGAACAGTCGCGTAAATCCATTCCGAATCTGCCTACCTTTGAGGAGTTCCGTAAGCAAGGCATCTTCAAACAGCGTGACCCCGAAGGCCACCATGTCGCCTATAAAGACTTCCGCGAAGATCCGCAAGCGAATCCACTTACAACGCCATCGGGCAAGATTGAAATCTATTCACAGGCGTTGGCGGATATCGCCGCCACCTGGGAGCTGCCGGAAGGCGACGTGATCGATCCATTACCGATCTACACGCCAGGTTTTGAAAACTATAACGATCCGCTAACGGATAAATTCCCGCTGCAGTTGACGGGTTTCCACTATAAAGCGCGTGTGCATTCCACTTATGGCAACGTAGACGTACTGAAAGCCGCCTGTCGCCAGGAAATGTGGATTAACCCAATGGATGCGCAGAAACGCGGTATCAACAATGGCGATAAAGTCCGCATCTTCAACGATCGCGGCGAAGTTCATATCGAGGCTAAAGTGACGCCGCGCATGATGCCGGGTGTGGTCGCCCTGGGAGAAGGCGCATGGTATGACCCGGATGCAAAACGCGTGGATCAGGGCGGATGTATTAACGTACTGACGACCCAACGTCCTTCTCCGCTGGCGAAGGGGAACCCGTCACATACGAACCTCGTTCAGGTTGAAAAGGCGTAAGGAGTAACCGATGACAACCCAGTATGGATTTTTTATTGATTCCAGCCGTTGCACCGGTTGCAAAACCTGCGAACTGGCCTGCAAGGACTACAAAGATTTGACCCCGGATGTCAGCTTCCGTCGCATTTATGAGTATGCAGGTGGCGACTGGCAGGAGGATAACGGCGTCTGGCACCAGAACGTCTTTGCCTACTATCTCTCCATCTCCTGTAACCACTGCGAAGACCCGGCCTGCACCAAAGTCTGCCCGAGCGGCGCGATGCACAAGCGCGATGACGGTTTTGTGGTGGTGAACGAAGAGGTCTGTATCGGTTGCCGCTACTGCCACATGGCCTGCCCGTACGGCGCGCCGCAGTACAACGCGGCCAAAGGTCATATGACCAAGTGCGATGGCTGTTATGACCGGGTGGCGGAAGGCAAAAAGCCGATCTGCGTCGAATCCTGCCCGCTGCGGGCGCTGGATTTCGGCCCGATAGACGAACTGCGCAAAAAACACGGTGAGCTGGCTGCCGTCGCGCCGTTGCCGCGCGCGCATTTCACGAAGCCGAATATTGTGATTAAACCCAACGCCAACAGCCGCCCGACCGGGGACACCACCGGTTATCTGGCCAATCCGAAGGAGGTATAAGATGGGAAGTGGATGGCATGAATGGCCGTTGATGATCTTCACGGTCTTTGGTCAGTGCGTGGCCGGTAGTTTTATTGTTCTGGCTCTGGCGCTGATGAAGGGCGACCTGCGCGCGGAAACGCAGCAGCGGGTGATCGCCTGTATGTTTGGTCTGTGGGTGCTGATGGGGATTGGCTTTATCGCCTCGATGCTGCATCTGGGCTCGCCGATGCGCGCGTTTAACTCGCTTAACCGCGTGGGTGCTTCCGCACTGAGCAATGAAATTGCCAGCGGCTCGGTGTTTTTTGCGGTCGGCGGGATTGGCTGGCTGCTGGCGGTACTGAAAAAGCTGCCGCCGGCACTGCGCACACTCTGGCTGATTATCACGATGGTACTGGGCGTCGTCTTCGTCTGGATGATGGTACGCGTCTATAACAGCATCGATACAGTACCGACCTGGTATAGCGTCTGGACGCCGCTGGGCTTCTTCCTGACGCTCTTTATGGGTGGCCCGCTACTGGGTTATCTGCTGCTGCGCATCGCAGGCGTGAACGGTTGGGCGATGCGTTTGTTGCCTGCGGTTTCGGTGCTGGCGCTGGTGGTTATTGCCATTATGGTGGCCATGCAGGGCGCGGAACTGGCGACGATCCACAGTTCCATTCAGCAGGCGTCTGCTCTGGTACCGGATTATGGTTCGCTGATGGCCTGGCGTATGGTGCTGCTTGCGGCGGCGTTGTGCTGCTGGATTGTGCCACAGTTAAAAGGGTATCAACCTGCGGTACCGTTGCTCTCTGTCGCCTTCATTCTGATGCTGGCGGGGGAATTGATTGGCCGCGGCGTATTCTATGGGCTGCATATGACCGTGGGCATGGCGGTAGCCAGCTAACGCGTTGACGCGCATTCGGCCTGCAGAACGTGCAGGCCGAATACGCCTTTAGCCACCATCAATCTAAGGAATATAACCGGGGCGGAGAAGGCGCATATAAATCCATAGAGAAGAAAACGAAGCTAAAGGAACCATGAAATTTTTCGACTGAACAAAACGCCGATTTTGCGGGTTAGATCAATAAAAACAAGGGGATGAATTTTTAGCCTTTCAATATATTCACACGCAGAATAAGTAAATCAAATCGATAGTCTCAAAACTTGCGGATCGCCCATGCGGAGCCGATTGACAATGTTTTTGGCGATGGCATGATGCGCATGAAATTTGAACTTCCTCACGGTTTTTATTCATGTCCACCTATACCCGTCCCGTCATGCTTTTGCTGTGCGGGCTACTTTTGTTGACCCTGGCCATTGCGGTACTGAATACGCTTGTGCCGCTGTGGCTTGCTCAGGCAAACCTTCCTACCTGGCAGGTGGGGATGGTCAGCTCGTCTTATTTTACCGGCAATCTGGTCGGGACGTTATTTACCGGGTATTTAATTAAACGCATTGGGTTTAACCGTAGCTATTATCTTGCCTCGCTGATCTTCGCCACGGGTTGTGTCGGATTGGGGGTGATGGTGGGGTTCTGGAGCTGGATGAGCTGGCGTTTTATTGCCGGTATCGGCTGCGCCATGATTTGGGTGGTTGTCGAGAGCGCGTTGATGTGCAGCGGAACCTCGCATAATCGCGGGCGCCTGCTGGCTGCCTATATGATGGTCTATTACATGGGGACCTTCCTTGGACAATTATTGGTCAGTAAAGTATCTGGTGAATTGCTGCACGTCCTTCCCTGGGTGACCGGAATGATTCTGGCGGGAATTCTGCCGCTACTCTTTACCCGAATTGTAAATCAGCAAACGCAGACACGTCATTCCTCTTCTATTAGCGCCATGCTGAAGCTACGCCAGGCGCGTCTTGGCGTGAATGGTTGTATTATTTCCGGCATTGTTCTTGGTTCATTATATGGCCTGATGCCGTTATATCTGAAGCATCAGGGGATGGCTAACGCCAGCATCGGTTTCTGGATGGCGGTGCTGGTGAGTGCCGGCATTTTGGGGCAATGGCCAATGGGACGTCTGGCGGACAAATTTGGTCGCTTGCTGGTATTACGCGTACAGGTATTCGTTGTCATACTCGGCAGTATTGCCATGTTAACCCAGGCGGCGATGGCGCCAGCTCTGTTTATTCTGGGGGCGGCGGGTTTTACGCTTTATCCTGTTGCAATGGCCTGGGCCTGTGAAAAAGTCGAACACCACCAGCTTGTGGCAATGAACCAGGCGCTGTTGTTAAGTTATACGGTAGGGAGCCTGTTGGGGCCGTCTTTTGCTGCGATGTTAATGCAGAATTATTCAGATAATCTGCTGTTTATTATGATCGCCAGCGTATCGTTTATTTATCTGCTGATGCTGTTACGTAACGCCGGCCAGACGCCCAATCCTGTTGCCCACATCTAACTGTTCTCTGAATCGTATGCAGGACGTGAGTCTTGCATACTCTTTGTTTATGTTTTACGTAAAATAATTGACCTGCATAATTTTCTTGCTTTACTGAAAAATAAAATGTGCCGAAGGTTATAATTTTGCGTTCCTCTATTTTCTCTCTTCGTCTTTACCGCGCATAATCCCCCGCTTCATTTATAGTAATAGCATTGTGTTCACGAAGGATCGCGTTATGCCGAATGTGCAGGAAAAACAGTTGCGATGGTACAACATCGCCCTGATGTCGTTTATTACCGTTTGGGGATTCGGCAATGTTGTCAATAACTATGCTAACCAGGGGTTAGTGGTTGTCTTCTCCTGGGTGTTTATTTTTGCGCTCTATTTTATTCCTTATGCCTTAATCGTAGGGCAACTGGGCTCAACCTTCAAAGAGGGAAAAGGGGGCGTCAGTACCTGGATTAAGCATACGATGGGGCCGGGGTTGGCTTACCTTGCGGCATGGACCTATTGGGTCGTGCATATTCCCTACCTGGCGCAAAAGCCGCAGGCGATACTCATTGCATTGGGATGGGCTTTAAAAGGCGACGGCTCGTTGATAAAAGAATATACCGTCGTTGCCTTGCAGGGGCTGACGCTGGCATTGTTTGTTTTCTTTATGTGGGTTGCTTCCCGGGGGATGAAATCGCTAAAGGTTGTTGGGTCTGTGGCCGGAATTGCCATGTTTATCATGTCAATTTTATATGTTGTGATGGCAGTGACCGCGCCAGCAATTACAAACGTTGAAATTGCGACCACTAACATCACCTGGCAGTCATTTATTCCTCATATCGATTTTACCTATATCACCACCATCTCTATGTTGGTCTTTGCGGTTGGTGGGGCAGAGAAGATCTCGCCTTACGTTAACCAGACGCGGAATCCAGGAAAAGAATTTCCTAAGGGGATGCTCTTTTTAGCCGTCATGGTTGCGGTCTGCGCTATCCTCGGTTCGTTGGCGATGGGAATGATGTTTGATTCCCGGCATATACCTGACGATTTAATGACCAATGGGCAATATTATGCATTCCAGAAATTGGGTGAGTATTACCATATGGGTAATTCATTAATGGTGATTTATGCCATTGCCAATACTCTGGGGCAAATCGCCGCGCTGGTGTTTTCTATTGATGCGCCACTGAAAGTCTTACTGGGTGATGCAGACAGTAAATATATCCCGCAGCGCTTATGTCGTACTAACGCTTCAGGTACACCAGTTAACGGTTATTTGCTGACATTAGTGTTGGTCGCTATCTTGATTATGTTGCCAACGCTTGGCATCGGCGATATGAACAACCTGTACAAATGGCTGCTTAATCTCAATTCAGTCGTTATGCCGCTGCGCTATCTGTGGGTATTTGTCGCCTTTATTGCCGTCATTCGACTGGCGCAAAAGTACAAACCCGAATATGTGTTTATTCGCAACCGGGCGTTGGCGTTAACTGTGGGGATATGGTGTTTCGCCTTCACCGCGTTTGCCTGCCTTACCGGTATTTTCCCCAAAATGGAGGCGTTCACGCCGGAGTGGACATTCCAGCTGACGTTGAACATCGTGACGCCTTTTGTCCTGGTTGGGTTGGGATTAATTTTCCCACTGCTGGCGCGTAGAAACACATAACGACGCTCTTTTCCACGGCGCTCCTGTCAGGCGAGCGCCTTTTAAGGTTACAGGTGCCTGGGTTCCAGGCGGAGACCACGGTATTAACAGGCGCCGGGGCAGCAATAGTTGTCAGACCTTCAACTCAGCAGCAGATAAGCGACTCCTGCATTTAATTCCTGGTAAGCGCAATATTGTTAACCAGGCCTGTCTGACGGCGGGGTCGGGTATTTTAGCGGTAAGAGCGTTATCCAGACAGCAAAACGGCTACCGTCATGGGTAGCCGTTTAAAAGCGGATAAGTTAGCAGGCGATTAATACATCACTTTATGACCATACTGCTCAAGAATACCCTTTACACGCTCCATGGTCTCTTTTTTAGGCGGCTTTACGCCATCCAGTTTATATTCTTCGCCCATTGCCACCCATTTATGTTTGCCCAGCTCATGATAGGGCAGCAGTTCGATTTTTTCGACATTACCCATATCGCGGGTAAACTCGCCCAGGCGATGCGCGGAATCATCGTCGTCAGACCAGCCGGGAACGACAACGTAACGGATCCAGACCTTCACATTTTTCTTTGATAAATACTGCGCGAATTCCAGCGTCCGGTGATTAGAGACACCAACCAGATTCTGGTGGATCTCATCATTCATCTGCTTGAGATCGAGCATCACCAGATCGGTAACGTCCAGCAGTTCATCAATCACCGGGTCATAACGGCGCACAAAGCCGTTGGTGTCGAGACAGGTGTGGATACCTTCTTTTTTACAGGCGCGAAACCAGTCGCGTACAAATTCTGCCTGCAAAATGGCCTCGCCGCCGGATGCCGTCACGCCGCCGCCAGAAGCATTCATAAAATGCCGATAGGTCACCACCTCTTTCATTAAGTCTTCAACGGTGATTTCTTTACCGCCATGCGTATCCCATGTGTCGCGGTTATGGCAATACAGGCAGCGCATCAGGCAGCCCTGGAAAAAGGTAATAAAGCGGATGCCTGGGCCATCAACGGTGCCACAGGACTCAAAGGAGTGAATGCGACCAATAACCGGCTTTTTATCAGCAGTTACTGCAACACTTTCATTTGTAATACAATCGGTTAAGTTACTCATATCGCTTCGGCTAGCTCTAAATAACATGGGGTTTATGGACACATTCCGGGCATGTTGAGCACCCTGTTAAGGGGGTTGCATCCTGTAAAAAAGCGGTACTGCGAGCGTAAATTTTGGACTACAGAATGTGTGGCTGTTCCAGAATGTGCTGCAATGGAGCTATTTTACCTCTATTCAGTATAAAATATACGGCAAATCTATGCTGCATAACTTGCACCGCCAGAAATTGTGGCTAATTCATCAGCCCGGTACCTCTGTTTAACGCCCGAACCGCAATACATACTGTAAGTGTATCATCCGTAGCGTCCTGGTTTTGCTGTTTATGATCCGCCTCTTTTTTCGAATGGTTGGCACCGTTTTGTTGTGGTCAGAACGAAAATAATTCTCAACATAATTCAGATGTGTCCAAAGAACGTTATGCCTGTCCAGTGCCTGGCGTCGCATTCAACGTGCAATCAGGTGTAAATCTGATGTTATTTCTAAACCCGGACTGATTCAATCTCTTAAATAGAGTGTGGTTTTAATCAAAAAATGAGAGCAACGGATTGGACTTTGCTTTCGCGGTAAATAATCAAGGGAGTTATTATGCCAGTTGCGTTAAGTTTTGGTAATCGTCATAACTATGAAGTTAATGCTTCACGGCTAGCCCGTTTGATGAGTCCTAATAAAGAAGAAGCGCTATACATGGGGTTATGGGATAGATTTAAGGACTACTTCAGAACACACAAAAAAAGAGAGGTGCTGGAGGTATTATATACACTCATCCATGGATGTGAACGTGAAAATCAAGCTGAACTTAATGTTGATACAATCGGCATGGAGAAGATATATGCCTTTGCACAATTAAAACAATATGCTAATCCATCTCAACAAGACCGCTTTGTTATGCGTTTTGATGTGAGTCAGACACAAGTTTTATTTGAGATTGATGGCAGGGTTATTGATAAATGTAATTTGCATCGTATCCTCAACGTTTCAGAAAACTGTATTTTTAAAGTGATGGAAGAAGATGAGGAAGAGTTGTTTTTTAAAGCATGTATTAAGTATGGAGAAAAAATTGCTTGCTATCCAGAATTATTAGAAAACTTTGCTTTTGACCTTAGGCAGAAAGTTAATGAGGATGATGAAATTAGGGATGAAGTTTATAAGCTTATGCGATCTGGAGAAAATCGAAAAATGGCATGTGTTGAATGGAATGGTACGCTTACTGAGGATGAGAAGAATAAACTACGTTGTCTTCAAATGGGGTCTTTTGAGATTTCTACCCAATTTTGTAAAATAGGTTACCGGGAATTAGAGGGAGAAGTCCTGTTTGATATGGTTCATCCAACACTTATCTATCTGCTACATGGATATATACCGTCATTGTCATGTGATTTTACAGAAGCTAACACCATGCTGTTTTCTGATGCATTAAATAAGGATTATGAGGAGTATCAAAATAATAAAAGAGAAATTGATGCTATTCTGAGAAGAATATATAGATCACATAATAACACTTTATTTATAAGTAAAAATTCTGGTTGTCGAAATATGCTTTTATAAAAATTAAAAAGGCCCCACTGATATGGAGCCTTTTTTGTACGCTTTTTATGGCGTAATTTCAGTCAAACCCATTACATGGTCTGCGTGAAGGTACGAGTAATAACGTCCTGCTGCTGTTCTTTCGTCAGGGAGTTAAAACGTACTGCGTAACCAGATACACGGATGGTCAGCTGCGGATATTTTTCCGGATGTTCCATCGCGTCCAGAAGCATTTCACGGTTCATGACGTTGACGTTCAGGTGCTGACCGCCTTCGATGGACGCTTCGTGGTGGAAGTAACCATCCA
Source organism: Salmonella sp. SAL04202 (assembly GCF_046550775.1). Classification (NCBI taxonomy): domain Bacteria; kingdom Pseudomonadati; phylum Pseudomonadota; class Gammaproteobacteria; order Enterobacterales; family Enterobacteriaceae; genus Salmonella; species Salmonella sp. SAL04202. The sequence goes on from NZ_JBGDXK010000001.1 coordinate 731,045, forward strand.
TCAGACCTGCCAGGTTAGTCTTACGAACTTCGTCGTCTTTACCCAGTGCGTTCGGAACGATAGAGAAGGTATAAGAAATACCATCTTTCGCGTAAGCAAACGGCAGTTTAGCAACGGAGGTCAGAGAAGCGACAGCGCCTTTCTGGTCACGACCGTGCATCGGATTAGCACCTGGTCCGAACGGCGCGCCAGCGCGACGACCATCCGGGGTGTTACCGGTTTTCTTACCATACACAACGTTAGAAGTAATGGTCAGAACAGACTGTGTCGGGATAGCGCCACGGTAGGTGGTCAGTTTCTGAATTTTCTTCATGAAACGTTCTACCAGGTCAACCGCCATGTCATCTACACGAGCGTCGTTGTTACCAAACTGCGGGTATTCGCCTTCGATTTCGAAGTCGATAGCCAGACCATCTTCGTCACGAATCGGTTTAACTTTCGCATATTTGATGGCAGACAGGGAGTCAGCCGCAACGGACAGACCTGCGATACCACACGCCATGGTGCGGATAACGTCACGGTCGTGCAACGCCATCAGAGAGGCTTCGTAGCTGTACTTGTCGTGCATGTAGTGGATAACGTTCAGCGCGGTGACATACTGTTTAGCCAGCCAGTCCATGAAGTGATCCATGCGATCCATCACTTCGTCGAAGTTCAGAACATCGCCTTTGATCGGTTCGGATTTCGGACCAACCTGCATTTTCAGTTTTTCATCAACGCCGCCGTTGATTGCGTACAGCATGGTTTTCGCCAGGTTTGCACGCGCGCCGAAGAACTGCATTTGTTTACCAACGATCATCGGGCTTACGCAGCATGCGATAGCGTAGTCATCGTTGTTGAAGTCCGGACGCATCAGGTCATCGTTCTCGTACTGCAGAGAAGAGGTGTCGATGGAGACTTTAGCGGCGAATTTCTTGAAGTTCAGCGGCAGTTTTTCAGACCACAAAACGGTGATGTTCGGCTCCGGAGACGGCCCCATGGTGTACAGGGTGTTCAGGAAGCGGAAGCTGTTTTTGGTAACCAGAGTACGGCCATCAACGCCCATACCACCGATAGATTCGGTTGCCCAAATCGGGTCGCCGGAGAACAGTTCATCATATTCAGGAGTACGCAGGAAGCGAACCATACGCAGTTTCATGACCAGGTGGTCAATCATTTCCTGTGCGTCTTGCTCGGTGATTTTGCCTGCTTTCAGGTCACGTTCGATGTACGCATCCAGGAAGGTGGATACACGACCGAAGGACATTGCTGCGCCGTTCTGAGATTTAACCGCAGCCAGGTAACCGAAGTAAGTCCACTGGATTGCTTCCTGAGCGTTAGTCGCCGGACCAGAGATATCGCAGCCGTATTTAGCCGCCATTTCTTTGATCTGACCCAGAGCGCGGTGCTGTTCAGCGATTTCTTCACGCAGACGGATAGTCGCTTCCAGATTTACGCCGTTTTCCAGATCGGATTGCAGAGACGTAAACTGTGCGAATTTGTCTTTCATCAGGTAGTCGATACCGTACAGCGCTACGCGACGGTAGTCACCGATGATACGGCCACGGCCATACGCATCCGGCAGACCGGTCAGAACGCCGGATTTACGGCAACGCAGGATGTCCGGAGTATAAACGTCGAACACGCCCTGGTTGTGGGTCTTACGGTATTCGGTGAAGATTTTTTTGATCATTGGGTCCAGCTCGCGATTGTACGCTTTGCAGGAACCTTCAACCATTTTGATACCGCCGAACGGGATAATCGCACGCTTCAGCGGAGCTTCAGTCTGCAGACCAACAATTTTCTCAAGCGCTTTGTTGATGTAGCCAGCGTCGTGAGAAGTGATGGTGGAAGCAACGGAGGTGTCAAAGTCAACAGGCGCGTGAGTGCGGTTTTCCTGTTTAACGCCTTCCATTACGCTGTCCCACAGCTTGGTGGTCGCGTCAGTAGCGCCAGCCAGGAAGGACTCGTCACCCTCATACGGAGTGTAGTTTTTCTGAATGAAGTCACGGACGTTTACTTCATTCTGCCAGTCACCTTTGGTAAAACCTTCCCAGGCTGTGGCTAACTTTTCATTAAGCTCGGACATGTAACACCTACCTTCTTAAGTGGATTTTTTATTTACTGCGTGTAATGGGCATCAACAGATTAATGATGCTCGTTACCACGCAGGTAAATGACCCAGTATGTCAACCCGACCAACAAACCGCCGCCGATAATATTACCGATCGTGACCGGAATCAGGTTATCAGTGATGAAGCTCATCACGGTCAGGTGAGAAAAACTTTCCGGAGACGAACCAACCGCGGTCCAAAACTCCGGTGTAGCGAAATCGCGTATTACAATACCCATAGGAATCATAAACATGTTTGCGATACTGTGCTCAAAACCGCTGGCGACAAACATGGCGACGGGCAGTACCATGATGAACGCTTTGTCCATCAGGCTACGACCTGAGTAGCTCATCCACACGGCCAGACAAACCATCAGGTTCGCCAGAATACCGAGGCAGACAGCTTCAATAAAAGTGTGGTGCATTTTGTGGTCGGCAGTTTGCAGGACGTTAAGTCCCCATTGACCGTTGGCAGTCATATACTCGCCGGAAAGCCACATCAGTAACACGAAAAGCAGAGCGCCAATCAGGTTACCAAAATAGACGTTTAACCAGTTTTTAGCCAGTTGCCCCCAGGTGATGCGACCGCTAGCTTTAGCTACAACGATCAGAACAGTAGAGGTGAAAAGATCAGCGCCGCAAATAACACAGAGAATCAGTCCCAAAGAGAAACAGATACCCCCGATAAGTTTCGCCATGCCATAAGGCATCGCGCCAGTACCGGTTGTCGCAGTAATATAAAAAACAAAGGCAATTGAAATGAATACGCCGGCGGTAATCGCCAGATAGAAAGTCTTAAGCGGATGTTTCGTTGCTTTATAGACGCCTGCTTCTTCAGCCACTTTGGCCATTGCTGCAGGGAGTAAAAGGTCAAAAGGGTTGTCAGCTTTCACACTAACTCTCTCTTTATTAAGTCGGCGACGAGATACTAACAAAGCATTATAGATGAGAATTTGATATAGATCATATCTCGCCTGGCTTATAGGCCCGTAAGTCGCATGGCTTTTATGCAATTACGGTGTAACTTTTTGATTATCCTAATAAAAATAAATTTTAAAAATTATAAATAGAGTTGAATTTTTTCCTGACTCCTCCTGCTGCACGGTTAATTAATATGGAGTAATCAACAAATAAAGTAACATCACCATGTCAATTAATTTAATATCAACAACCAATATTTAACCTTGTTATTACATTTTTCGCCGTTTAGTGAAAATAAATAAAACGGGGCCGCAAAGGCGCCCCGTAATATAACGCAGCCGAGAGGGTAAACCTACCCTAAGTCACTCATATGGCCTTATTTTGACCAGTATGCCGCTTTCGCGCGCTGTAATTTATCATACGCTTTTAACAAGGACTGATGCGCCGGGAACGCTTGTAGATCGTGGTCGACAGCCGGTAGTCCGTAAAAAGCCGCTTCACCGCTAAGCGCAGCGCTGGCGGCTTCTACAGCCTCTGCGCCATACATTTTTATAAAAGCATTGAGATATTGCAGCGGCTGACGCGCATCTTCTTGCGACAGGAGCAGCAGAGTTTGCAGGCAACGGTAATAGTTTGCGCGTGCCGGACTAAAGACCGACGAATTGAACTCCATCGTCCATTCTGTCCAGATTAGCGCCTGCTCCAAATCGCCGCCCGCTAACGCTAACATTGCTTTTAATTCGCCGACGCGCAGTGTATACCAACCATTGTCCGCTCCGGTCGCCAGACCCAGCAGCTCACGCACGCGGGTGAAATCGTCAAAACCTTCTTCATCCAATTGTTCAATCAGATTGAGATAGTCTTCTTTATTCCAGGCGCTACCGGGCAGCGAAAGCAGAGTCTCACGAAGATGGCTACCCATATTGTTGTTGGCCAGCCACAGATCTTCGGCAGGATAAATATCAGACATTCCCGGTACGATAATACGACAGGCGTATACGCCGAGATGCTCGTAATCGGCAATGTAAACTTCTTTATCTTCAGCAGCGAAGATGGCCATCAGCGTGGCGAATTCTTCTTCGGTAGTGCCGGAAAAACTCCAGTCCGTGAACGGGTAATCGGCGTCCTGTTTGAACAGATCCCAGGAAATCAGGCCGCTGGAGTCGATGAAGTGGGTCTCCAGATTAGTGTGCTCCGCGACTTCTTCATCATCGAACGTTGGTGGGGTGAAGACATCAAGATCTTTCAGTCCGCGTCCCTGGAGTAGCTCGGTCACTGTACGTTCCAGCGCAACGCCAAAGTCAGGATGGGCGCCAAAAGAAGCAAAGCAGGTACCGTTACCCGGGTTGAACAGCACGACGCAGATAACCGGATACTTACCGCCCAGCGAGCCGTCATAGGCGAAAATCGGGAAACCCTCGGCTTCCAGCGTGGCGATTGACTCCATTACCGCCGGATAACGCGCCATCACCTCTGCGGGAATCTCCGGCAGACTGATACTTTCCGCAATGATGCGATTTTTCACATAACGCTCGAAGACTTCCGATAGTCCCTGAACGCGGGCTTCATTACGCGTATTGCCGGCGGACATTCCGTTAGAGACGTACAGGTTGCCGATGATATTCATCGGAATATACACGGTCTGGTTATCGGACTGACGGGTAAATGGCAGGCCGCAGACGCCGCGTGCTTCATTGCCGGACTGAAGATCAATTAACTGGCTTCCGGTGAGTTCATTTTCCGGATCGTAAAACGCGCGCAGACGGGCATCAAGCAAGCCTTCCGGTACGTCGTCATTTTCAGTCAGCGGGAACCACTTTTCGTTCGGGTAATGCACGAATGGCCCGTTGGCGACTGTTTCGCCAAGCCAGAAATCAGCAAAGAAGTAGTTGGTTGACAGACGCTCGAAGTATTCGCCCAGCGCCGAGGCCAGCGCCGCTTTTTTGGTCGCGCCTTTTCCGTTGGTAAAGCATAACGCGCACTCTTTATCGCGAATATGCACTGACCAGACGTTTGGCACCGGGTTCAGCCAGGAGGCCTCTTCGATGTGAAAGCCGAGGTCGAGTAACTTTTGCTGGAAGCGGGCGATGGAGTCTTCCAGCGCGGCGTCTTTGCCGGGAATAAATGTTTGCGTCATGAAAATCACTTTTGTCGTACGGAAAGCGCGCAATGATACGGGTTTTATGTGACGGGCGCTATCTCGCCGGGACATCGGCGGAAATAAAAGTATTGGCTATGCTTTTACACTGGAATTCACAGGAAGAGCATAAAAAATGAAAGCATTTGATTTGCAACGAATGGCGCTGGATAACGTGCCGGTAGCGTTTTTGGGGGAAGTGGCGCTACGTAGCTTTTACACCTTTGTTCTGGTGTTTCTTTTCTTAAAGGTGACAGGACGACGCGGCGTACGGCAAATGTCGCTTTTTGAAGTGCTGATCATTTTGACATTGGGATCGGCGGCAGGCGACGTCGCGTTTTATGATGACGTTCCAATGCTCCCTGTTCTGGTGGTATTCATCACCCTGGCGCTGCTCTATCGCCTGGTCATGTGGCTGATGGCGCATAGTGAAAAGTTGGAAGATCTGCTGGAAGGCAAGTCGGTGGTCATTGTTGAAGACGGCGAACTGGCGTGGGAAAAACTGCAGCGCTCGAACATGACGGAGTTTGAATTTTTTATGGAGCTTCGCTTGAATGGCGTTGAGCAACTGGGGCAGGTCAGACTGGCCATCCTGGAGACAAACGGACAAATCAGCGTCTATTTCTTTGAAAATAAAGACGTTAAGCCGGGGTTAAGCATTCTTCCTGAGCACTGTACGCCACGCTTTATCGTGGCGCCGGAGGCTGGCGACTATGCCTGCGTACGTTGCAGTGAAGTGATACGCATGAATGTCGGGGAAAAGCAATTATGTCCGCGCTGCGCAAATCCAGAATGGACGAAGGCAAGCCGGGCTAAACGCGTTGTTTAACAGCGAAAATATCGGATTTATACGGTTAATCCGGAAGATTCTGTTGTGTGACGCATGCCGCATTTTCTCCTCGCATTGTTTTACCCATTGCGGCGCGTGTCACTGAATGATAAAACCGATATTCACATGAATAACGTTTGCCTGATGTCTGTCAGGCAGGGAACAATGCAGCGTGGTGAGGGGAAATGGCTCAGGTCTTTAATTTTAGTTCAGGTCCGGCGATGCTACCGGCGGAAGTACTTAAACTGGCGCAACAGGAACTGCGTGACTGGCACGGTCTTGGTACGTCGGTAATGGAAATTAGCCATCGAGGCAAAGAGTTTATCCAGGTCGCTGAAGAGGCGGAGCAGGATTTTCGCGATCTCCTTAATATCCCCTCCAACTATAAAGTTTTATTTTGTCACGGCGGCGGTCGCGGGCAGTTTGCTGGCGTGCCGCTCAATCTGCTGGGCGATAAAACCACGGCGGATTATGTCGATGCTGGTTACTGGGCGGCGAGCGCCATCAAAGAAGCCAAAAAATACTGTGCGCCGCAGATTATCGACGCCAAAATCACCGTTGACGGCAAACGTGCCGTAAAACCGATGCGCGAGTGGCAGCTTTCCGATAACGCCGCTTATTTACACTATTGCCCGAATGAGACCATTGACGGCATCGCCATCGATGAAACGCCGGATTTTGGCCCGGAAGTGGTCGTCACGGCGGATTTTTCTTCTACCATCCTGTCTGCGCCGCTGGACGTCTCTCGCTATGGCGTAATTTATGCTGGCGCGCAGAAGAATATCGGTCCGGCAGGACTGACGTTGGTTATCGTCCGGGAGGATCTGTTAGGCAAGGCGCATGAGAGCTGCCCGTCCATCCTCGACTACACCGTCCTGAATGATAACGACTCGATGTTTAATACGCCGCCGACTTTCGCCTGGTATCTTTCCGGCCTGGTGTTCAAATGGTTGAAAGCGCAGGGCGGCGTGGCGGCGATGCACAAAATCAATCAGCAAAAAGCGGAGTTGCTGTACGGTGTGATTGATAACAGCGATTTCTACCGTAACGATGTCGCACAGGCCAACCGTTCGCGGATGAACGTTCCGTTCCAGTTAGCGGACAATGCGCTGGACAAGGTCTTTCTGGAAGAGTCTTTCGCCGCCGGTCTGCACGCCTTAAAAGGGCACCGTGTTGTTGGCGGTATGCGCGCCTCTATCTATAACGCCATGCCAATTGAAGGGGTGAAAGCGCTGACCGATTTCATGATCGATTTTGAGCGTCGCCACGGCTAATACGTTTTTTTTCATCCCCACGGCCAGTCTGTGGGGTTTTTATTTCTGTTTTTTGAGAGTTGAGTTTCATGGAATCCCTGACGTTACAACCTATCGCGCGGGTCGATGGCGCCATTAATTTACCTGGCTCCAAAAGTGTTTCAAACCGTGCTTTGCTCCTGGCGGCTTTAGCTTGTGGTAAAACCGTTCTGACGAATCTGCTGGATAGCGATGACGTCCGCCATATGCTCAATGCCCTGAGCGCGTTGGGGATCAATTACACCCTTTCTGCCGATCGCACCCGCTGTGATATCACGGGTAATGGCGGCCCATTACGCGCGTCAGGCGCTCTGGAACTGTTTCTCGGTAATGCCGGAACCGCGATGCGTCCGTTAGCGGCAGCGCTATGTCTGGGGCAAAATGAGATAGTGTTAACCGGCGAACCGCGTATGAAAGAGCGTCCGATAGGCCATCTGGTCGATTCGCTGCGTCAGGGTGGGGCGAATATTGATTACCTGGAGCAGGAAAACTATCCGCCCCTGCGTCTGCGCGGCGGTTTTATCGGCGGCGACATTGAGGTTGATGGTAGCGTTTCCAGCCAGTTCCTGACCGCTCTGCTGATGACGGCGCCGCTGGCGCCTGAAGACACAACTATTCGCGTTAAAGGCGAACTGGTATCAAAGCCTTACATCGATATCACGCTAAATTTAATGAAAACCTTTGGCGTAGAGATAGCGAACCATCACTACCAACAATTTGTCGTGAAGGGCGGTCAACAGTATCACTCTCCGGGTCGCTATCTGGTCGAGGGCGATGCCTCGTCAGCGTCCTATTTTCTCGCCGCCGGGGCGATAAAAGGCGGCACGGTAAAAGTGACCGGAATTGGCCGCAAAAGTATGCAGGGCGATATTCGTTTTGCCGATGTGCTGGAGAAAATGGGCGCGACCATTACCTGGGGCGATGATTTTATTGCCTGCACGCGCGGCGAATTGCACGCCATAGATATGGATATGAACCATATTCCGGATGCGGCGATGACGATTGCCACCACGGCGTTGTTTGCGAAAGGAACCACGACGTTGCGCAATATTTATAACTGGCGAGTGAAAGAAACCGATCGCCTGTTCGCGATGGCGACCGAGCTACGTAAAGTGGGCGCTGAAGTCGAAGAAGGGCACGACTATATTCGTATCACGCCGCCGGCGAAGCTCCAACACGCGGATATTGGCACGTACAACGACCACCGTATGGCGATGTGCTTCTCACTGGTCGCACTGTCCGATACGCCAGTTACGATCCTGGACCCTAAATGTACCGCAAAAACGTTCCCTGATTATTTCGAACAACTGGCGCGAATGAGTACGCCTGCCTAAGTCTTCTATTGCGCCAGTCGACGGGCTGGCGCGCCGAGTCCGTATTCGCACTATTTTTATAATTATGACTAATGCTAATTTGTTGATGATTTAACACATTGATTTATGTGTTTTTTATAATAGTTATCAACGGAAGATTAGTATGAAAAATAAATCATTATTACTGGCGGTGGCGATTTCCGCTACGCTACTGGCAGGATGTAAAAATGGCGTGAATGGCAATTTAATCGCCAGTTCCGGCATGTCAGCCTACAAAGCCGCCACACTGTCCGATGCGGATGTTAAAGCATTATCTAATAATGCCTGTAAACAAATGGACAGCGAGAATCAACTGGCAGGTTCGAAAAGCAAATACACCAAACGTCTGAGCAAAATCGCTAAAGCGCTGGGTAACAACATTGACGGTACGCCGGTTAGCTATAAAGTCTATATGACCAGCGATATCAACGCATGGGCGATGGCGAACGGTTGCGTTCGCGTATACTCCGGCCTGATGGATCTGATGACCGATAATGAAATTGAAGGCGTACTGGGCCATGAACTGGGCCATGTCTCTTTAGGGCACTCCCGCAAGGCAATGCAGACCGCCTATGCCACGCTGGCGGCTCGCGATGCGATTTCCGCCACCAGCGGCGTCGCAGCGCAGCTTTCCCAGTCTCAATTGGGCGATCTGGCGGAAGGCGTCATCAATTCGGCGTTTTCTCGCAGTCAGGAGTCGGATGCGGATGACTTCTCTTACGATCTGCTGAAAAAACGCGGGATTAACACCCAGGGCTTAGTCACGGCATTCGATAAATTCGCCACAATGGACGCAGGTCATGCAAAATCATTGATGGACTCCCACCCGGCCTCAGCCGATCGCGCGCAGCATATGCGCGACAGAATTGCCGAAGATAAAAAGTAAATCATTGTCATCTTTCGGGCTGGTTTCTCGCCGGCCCGCTATAATTGCGCAATTATTCCGCATCTGATTACAGACAAAACTGGTTTTTGCACGCAACGTTAACGGTCGCGAGCGTTGGCGCGTATAATGCGCGGCGTTTACGTTAACGGTACGCCTGTTTAAGGAGATAAAGATGACGGCAATTGCCCCGGTAATAACCATTGATGGCCCAAGCGGTGCAGGTAAAGGCACCTTGTGCAAAGCAATGGCGGAAGCATTGCAATGGCATCTGCTGGATTCCGGCGCGATATACCGCGTACTGGCGCTGGCGGCATTGCACCACCATGTCGATCTTGCCTCTGAAGATGCGCTGGTGCCGCTGGCGTCCCATCTGGACGTGCGTTTCGTCTCAACGGACGGCAACCTGGAAGTTATCCTGGAAGGCGAGGACGTTAGCGGCGAAATTCGTACGCAGGAAGTCGCGAACGCGGCATCCCAGGTGGCGGCATTCCCACGCGTGCGTGAAGCGCTTCTTCGCCGCCAACGCGCATTCCGCGAAGCGCCTGGTTTAATCGCCGATGGACGCGATATGGGGACCGTGGTCTTCCCGGATGCGCCGGTAAAAATTTTCCTTGACGCCTCCTCGGAGGAACGTGCGCATCGACGTATGCTACAGTTGCAGGAGAATGGCTTTAGTGTTAACTTTGAACGCCTTTTGGCCGAGATCAAGGAACGCGACGATCGCGATCGTAATCGCGCTGTAGCGCCGTTAGTTCCTGCTGCTGATGCATTAGTTTTGGATTCTACCCGATTAAGCATTGAGCAAGTGATTGAAAAAGCGTTACAATATGCGCGCCAAAAATTGGCTCTCGCTTAAATGCGACCGAATTTGTAGTACCCCCGTTGCAAAGGATTGACAGCGGGTATGTTAAACAACCCCATCCGGCACGGAGCCAGGTGGACGTTAAATATGAAACCTGAAGATTAAACATGACTGAATCTTTTGCTCAACTCTTTGAAGAATCCTTAAAAGAAATCGAAACCCGCCCGGGTTCCATCGTTCGTGGTGTTGTTGTTGCTATCGACAAAGACGTAGTACTGGTTGACGCCGGTCTGAAATCTGAGTCTGCCATTCCGGCTGAGCAGTTCAAAAACGCCCAGGGCGAACTGGAAATCCAGGTTGGTGACGAAGTTGACGTTGCTCTGGATGCAGTAGAAGACGGCTTCGGTGAAACTCTGCTCTCTCGTGAGAAAGCTAAACGTCACGAAGCATGGATCACGCTGGAAAAAGCTTACGAAGATGCTGAAACTGTTACCGGTGTTATCAACGGCAAAGTTAAGGGTGGCTTCACTGTTGAGCTGAACGGTATTCGCGCGTTCCTGCCAGGTTCTCTGGTAGACGTTCGTCCGGTGCGTGACACTCTGCACCTGGAAGGCAAAGAGCTTGAATTCAAAGTAATCAAGCTGGACCAGAAACGTAACAACGTTGTGGTTTCTCGTCGTGCCGTTATCGAATCCGAAAACAGCGCAGAACGCGATCAGCTGCTGGAAAACCTGCAGGAAGGCATGGAAGTTAAAGGTATCGTTAAGAACCTCACTGACTACGGTGCATTCGTTGATCTGGGCGGCGTTGACGGCCTGCTGCACATCACTGATATGGCCTGGAAACGCGTTAAGCATCCGAGCGAAATCGTGAACGTTGGCGACGAAATCAACGTGAAAGTGCTGAAATTCGACCGCGAGCGTACCCGTGTATCTCTGGGCCTGAAACAGCTGGGCGAAGATCCGTGGGTTGCTATCGCTAAACGTTATCCGGAAGGTACCAAACTGACCGGTCGCGTGACCAACCTGACCGACTACGGCTGCTTCGTTGAAATCGAAGAAGGCGTTGAAGGCCTGGTTCACGTTTCCGAAATGGACTGGACCAACAAAAACATCCACCCGTCCAAAGTGGTTAACGTTGGCGACGTAGTGGAAGTGATGGTTCTGGATATCGACGAAGAACGTCGTCGTATCTCCTTAGGGTTGAAGCAGTGCAAATCTAACCCGTGGCAGCAGTTCGCAGAAACCCACAACAAGGGCGACCGCGTTGAAGGTAAAATCAAGTCTATCACTGACTTCGGTATCTTCATCGGCCTGGACGGCGGCATCGACGGCCTGGTTCACCTGTCTGACATCTCCTGGAACGTTGCAGGCGAAGAAGCAGTTCGTGAATACAAAAAAGGCGACGAAATCGCTGCAGTTGTTCTGCAGGTTGACGCAGAACGTGAACGTATCTCCCTGGGCGTTAAACAGCTCGCCGAAGATCCGTTCAACAACTGGGTTGCTCTGAACAAGAAAGGCGCTATCGTAACCGGTAAAGTCACTGCAGTTGACGCGAAAGGCGCAACCGTAGAACTGGCTGACGGCGTTGAAGGTTACCTGCGTGCTTCTGAAGCATCCCGTGACCGCGTTGAAGATGCGACTCTGGTTCTGAGCGTTGGCGACGACGTTGAAGCTAAATTCACCGGCGTTGATCGTAAAAACCGCGCAATCAGCCTGTCTGTTCGTGCGAAAGACGAAGCTGATGAGAAAGATGCCATCGCAACTGTTAACAAACAGGAAGATGCAAACTTCTCTAACAACGCAATGGCTGAAGCATTCAAAGCAGCTAAAGGCGAGTAATCCTCTGAAACTTCGGGTCTTTTAGTCCGAAGTATAACGAGATTACTTGACAGATTGCAGGTTTCGGCCTGTAATCAAGCACTAAGGGCGGCTACGGCCGCCCTTAATCAATCTCACGGCTGCAGCCAATTTGCCTTTAAGGAACCGGAGGAATCATGACCAAGTCAGAATTGATTGAAAGACTTGCAACCCAGCAATCTCACATTCCCGCTAAGGCGGTTGAAGACGCGGTAAAAGAGATGCTGGAGCATATGGCCTCGACTCTTGCGCAGGGCGAGCGTATTGAAATCCGCGGTTTCGGCAGTTTTTCTTTGCATTACCGCGCGCCTCGTACCGGACGTAACCCCAAGACCGGCGATAAAGTGGAACTGGAAGGAAAATACGTTCCTCACTTTAAACCGGGTAAAGAACTGCGCGATCGCGCCAATATTTACGGTTAAGTTTTAACGCAAAACTTGAACCCGAAAAAAGCACCGTCAGGGTGCTTTTTTCATTTATACGCCGTCAGGCGCAAACGCTATTCGACCGAAAACTGGAAAACGTTTCGCATTTTTTGCTGCGTCTTACATTTATCAGGTAAAAAACCTGGAATCCGCGCCGTATAGCACAAAATCCCCTCCAGACAATGGCGTCCTGAACCTGCACACTTTCCCGCACAGGGAGGTGTCTATGAAGATAACGACGGTCAGCGTATGCGTAGTATGCGGCATACTTCCACTCATGATATTGCCAGTATTACCTGATACGTGGATTCTCGCGGTGCTGTTTTGTCTGGCATGTTTGCTTTGCCTCATACCCCATCACTATGCGCGCTACGCGGCATTAACTTTGCTCTTTTTCATGTGGGGGATATTTGCCGCCAGGCAGGCCATCTGGGCGGGAAACGTCCTGCCCGCCGCGACGCAGGAGGCGACAGTCGTCATTACTGCCACCGATCATATGACCACTCATTATGGGCGAATCACCCATTTGCGCGGAAAGCCGCTCTTTCCTGCTGTAGGGATTGTCCTGCATGGCCAGTACTTACCCACGGAAGTGTGTGCCGGGCAACAGTGGGCGATGACGCTGAAGGTCAGAGCGGTACACGGACAGCTTAACGAAGGCGGTTTTGATAGCCAGCGTTACGCGCTAGCGCAGCACCAACCGTTGACCGGGCGTTTCCTACAGGCTAAAGCGATTAACCCTGAGTGTAGCTTGCGTGGGCGCTATCTTGCTTCGCTTCGCGCTACGCTTGCGCCTTATCCGTGGCAGCAGGTTATTCTGGCGTTGGGAATGGGGGAGCGGGGAGCGGTGTCGCAGGAGGTGAAGGCCGTTATGCGCGATACGGGGACTGCCCATTTGATGGCGATTTCCGGCCTGCATATCGCTTTTGCTGCGTTATTGGCTGCCGGATTAATCCGTGGCGGACAATTCTTTTTGCCGGTCAGATGGATTCGTTGGCAGACGCCATTGCTGGGCGGCATTCTTTGCGCGATATGTTATGCCTGGCTTACCGGCTTACAACCGCCTGCGCTGCGCACGGTGGCGGCGCTGAGCGTCTGGGGAGGATTAAAATTAAGCGGACGACAGTGGAGCGGCTGGCAAGTCTGGTGCTGCTGTCTGGCCGCGATTATTTTCGCCGATCCTGTGGCGGTTATATCACAAAGTCTTTGGCTGTCAGCATTTGCGGTTGCCGGCCTGTTATTCTGGTATCAGTGGTTTCCTGCGCCAAACGGAAATTTTCCACGAGGCTTACGCTGGTTGCTTAACCTGCTTCACCTACAGGCAGGCATTACACTTCTGCTTTTGCCTCTCCAGGTGGCGCTTTTTCATGGCATAAGCGTTACCGCAATGCTGGCGAATCTTTTTGCCGTACCCTGGGTCACATTTGTGACGGTTCCACTCATCCTGGCGGGAATGATTCTGCATTTAACCGGGCCGTTTTTTCTTGAAGAGTGGGTATGGTACCTGACCGATCGCGCGTTAGCCGCGCTATTTTACCTGTTGAATGCTTTACCGCAGGGCTGGGTGAATATTGATAACCGTTGGCAGTGGCTGACGCTTTTACCCTGGCTAACGCTTATCGCGTGGCGATTAAACGTCTGGCGTACCTGGCCGGCGGTCTGTTTATGCGGGTTATTGTTGATGAGCTGGCCACTCTGGCGGCCGATAAACGCCAGCGGATGGCAGGTGCATATGCTGGATGTTGGTCAGGGGCTGGCGATAGCGATCGTCAGGGGCGATAAAGTAATACTCTACGATACCGGTCGGGCATGGCCGGAGGGCGACAGCGGGCAACAGGTTATTATTCCCTGGTTGCGCTGGCATAATCTGACGCCGGAGGGCGTTATTTTGAGTCATGAGCATCTGGATCATCGGGGCGGGCTGCGTTCGCTACAGCAGGTCTGGCCGTCAATGTGGATTCGCAGCTCGTTAGGCTGGCAGGGGCATTTGCCCTGTTTTCGCGGCGAGCAGTGGCAATGGCAGGGGCTAACGTTTCAGGCGCACTGGCCGTTACGCGAAAGTGCCGATCGAGGAAATAACCGTTCTTGTGTGGTCAAAGTGGATGACGGTGTACATAGCATCCTGCTCACGGGCGATATCGAAGCGGGCGCTGAACAAAAAATGCTAAGTCGTTACTGGCGACATCTTGCGGCGACGTTTATCCAGGTGCCGCATCATGGTAGTAATACGTCGTCGTCGCTACCATTTATTCAGCGCGTACATGGTGAAGCGGCGCTGGCGTCCGCATCGCGCTATAACGCATGGCGGCTGCCGTCCCGCAAGGTAAAACAGCGCTACCGACAGCAGGCGTATCAGTGGTTTGATACACCCCACCAGGGGCAAATTTCGCTGCTGTTTTCTCCGCAGGGCTGGCGCATACAAGGCTTACGGGATCAAATTTTACCTCGCTGGTATCATCAGTGGTTTGGCGTGTCCGAGGATAACGGGTAGAATATGCGGCTATTTCAACAAATGCTGGTTTTTTGAATGCATAACGATAAAGATCTCTCTACGTGGCAGACCTTCCGCCGACTGTGGCCAACCATAGCGCCTTTTAAAGCAGGTCTGATCGTGGCGGGCATAGCGTTAATTCTCAACGCAGCCAGCGATACCTTCATGCTATCGCTCCTCAAGCCATTACTGGATGATGGTTTCGGTAAAACGGATCGCTCAGTGTTGCTGTGGATGCCGCTGGTGGTTATTGGGCTGATGATATTACGAGGCATCACTAGCTATATCTCCAGCTACTGTATTTCATGGGTGTCAGGCAAGGTGGTAATGACCATGCGCCGTCGCCTGTTTGGCCATATGATGGGAATGCCCGTCGCTTTCTTTGATAAACAGTCTACCGGTACGCTGCTGTCGCGTATTACATACGATTCAGAACAGGTTGCCTCTTCTTCATCTGGCGCGCTGATTACCGTGGTGCGTGAAGGGGCATCGATCATCGGATTGTTTATCATGATGTTCTATTACAGCTGGCAGCTGTCGATCATCCTGGTTGTTTTAGCGCCGATTGTGTCGATTGCAATTCGCGTTGTCTCAAAGCGGTTCCGCAGCATCAGTAAAAATATGCAGAACACGATGGGACAAGTGACTACCAGCGCTGAACAAATGCTGAAAGGACACAAAGAGGTACTGATTTTTGGCGGTCAGGAAGTCGAAACTAAACGCTTTGATAAAGTCAGCAATAAGATGCGACTGCAAGGCATGAAAATGGTCTCTGCCTCGTCAATTTCCGATCCTATCATTCAGCTCATTGCCTCGCTGGCGCTGGCGTTTGTCCTCTATGCTGCGAGCTTCCCAAGCGTAATGGATAGCCTGACGGCTGGGACCATCACCGTGGTGTTCTCCTCCATGATCGCGCTGATGCGTCCATTAAAATCGCTGACAAACGTTAACGCGCAGTTCCAGCGTGGGATGGCGGCTTGTCAGACGTTGTTTGCGATTCTGGACAGCGAACAGGAGAAAGATGAAGGTAAACGTGTCATTGACCGCGCGACCGGCGATCTCGAATTCCGCAATGTGACGTTTACTTACCCGGGCCGTGAAGTGCCGGCATTGCGTAACATCAATTTGAAAATTCCTGCCGGGAAAACCGTGGCGCTGGTGGGGCGTTCCGGATCGGGTAAATCAACTATCGCCAGTCTGATCACCCGTTTCTACGATATTGATGAAGGACACATCCTGATGGATGGTCACGATCTACGCGAATACACTCTGGCCTCTCTACGTAATCAGGTGGCGCTGGTTTCGCAAAACGTGCATCTGTTTAACGACACGGTCGCCAATAACATTGCTTATGCCCGGACGGAAGAATACAGCCGCGAGCAGATTGAAGAGGCGGCGCGCATGGCCTATGCCATGGACTTTATCAACAAGATGGATAATGGCCTGGATACCATCATCGGCGAAAACGGCGTACTGCTTTCCGGCGGTCAGCGCCAGCGTATCGCGATCGCCCGCGCCTTACTGCGCGACAGCCCGATTCTGATCCTTGATGAAGCTACGTCCGCGCTGGATACCGAATCTGAACGTGCGATTCAGGCAGCGTTGGATGAGCTGCAGAAAAACCGTACCTCTCTGGTGATTGCGCACCGTCTCTCCACCATCGAACAGGCGGATGAGATCGTTGTAGTCGAAGACGGTATTATCGTTGAGCGCGGCACTCATAGCGAGCTGCTGGCGCAACACGGCGTTTACGCCCAGCTACATAAGATGCAATTTGGCCAATGATTGCGCGTATCTGGTCGGGTGAATCCCCGCTATGGCGGTTACTGTTGCCGCTCTCCTGGCTGTATGGCCTGGTGAGCGGGGCGATTCGTCTGAGCTATAAGCTTGGTTTTAAACGCGCCTGGCGAGCGCCGGTACCGGTGGTTGTGGTAGGGAATCTTACGGCTGGCGGTAACGGTAAAACACCCGTAGTCATTTGGCTGGTGGAAAAGCTGCAACAGCGTGGCGTGCGCGTGGGGGTCGTTTCCCGCGGCTACGGCGGGAAAGCTGCCGCTTATCCGCTGCTCCTGACGCCGGAGACGACAACCGCAGAAGCGGGAGATGAACCGGTATTGATTTATCAACGGACCGGCGCGCCTGTCGCGGTAGCGCCTGAACGCGCCGCGGCGGTGAAAGCGATTCTGGCGGCGCATAATGTGCAGATTATTATCACCGACGATGGGTTGCAGCATTACCGACTCGCGCGAGATATTGAAATTGTGGTGATTGACGGCGTGCGCCGTTTTGGCAACGGCTGGTGGCTTCCTGCCGGTCCTATGCGCGAACGCGCCAGTCGCCTGAAAACCGTAGACGCCGCTATCGTCAATGGCGGCGTCGCCCGGGCGGGCGAAATCCCCATGCAGCTAGCGCCTGGACTGGCGGTGAACTTACGTACGGGAGCGCGTTGCGATGTGGCGCAACTGAGCAATATTGTGGCGATGGCGGGCATCGGTCATCCGCCGCGCTTTTTCGCCACGCTGGAAGCCTGTGGCGCGCATCCGCAAAAGTGCGTCCCGCTGGCCGATCATCAAACGCTCGCCCCTGCTGACGTTCAGGAGTTGGTCGGTGAAGGGCAGACCCTGGTAATGACGGAAAAAGACGCGGTGAAATGCCGTGCTTTTGCCGAAGATAACTGGTGGTTCTTACCGGTTGATGCGCGTTTGTCCGGTGAGCAGCCTGATAAGTTGCTTCAACATATCACCTCGCTGGTTCGCTAGCGTCCCCCAATGCAGCGGCAGTGATGAATTTATGGAGTCATGAATGTCATTGCCGTACCTTTCTCTTTCCCAGGCCCGTTGTCTTCACCTTGCTGCGCAGGGGCTATTGAAAAAGCCGCGCCGTAACGCGCTGCCTGGCGATGTTCTTGCCGCCATCTCACGCATGGCGTTGCTGCAAATTGATACCATCAATGTTGTCGCACGTAGCCCCTATCTGGTGCTGTTTAGCCGTCTCGGTTCGTACCCGCAGGCCTGGCTGGATGAGGCGCTGCGACGCGGCGAGTTAATGGAATACTGGGCGCATGAGGCCTGTTTCTTACCACGCCGCGACTTTAAACTTATCCGCCATCGTATGCTGTCGCCGGAAAAGATGGGCTGGAAATATCGCGCGGCATGGATGCATGAGCACGCGGAAGAAATAGAACAGCTAGTGCGGCATATTCAGGAGCACGGTCCAGTGCGTTCTGCCGATTTTGAACATGCGCGGAAAGGCGTCAGCGGCTGGTGGGAATGGAAACCACATAAACGCCACCTTGAGGGTTTATTTACCGCCGGAAAAGTCATGGTTGTTGAGCGGCGTAATTTTCAACGTGTATATGATTTAACGCCCCGTGTGATGCCGCACTGGGATGATGAACGCGATGGACTGTCACAGCCGCAGGCGGAAAGCCTGATGCTGGATAATAGCGCGCGCAGTCTGGGGATTTTCCGTGAACAGTGGCTGGCGGATTACTACCGCCTGAAACGTCCTGACCTTAAGGGATGGCGGGAGAGCCGGGCGGAACAGCAGCAGATTATTCCGGTCGAGGTGGAAACGTTGGGGCGGATGTGGCTTCATGCCGATCTTCTTTCGCAGCTGGAACCGGCGCTGAATAACGCCTTAAAGGCGACCCATAGCGCAGTGCTGTCGCCTTTCGATCCTGTGGTATGGGATCGCAAGCGGGCAGCGCAGCTTTTCGGATTTAACTATCGGCTGGAATGTTATACGCCTGCGGCGAAGCGCCAGTACGGTTATTTTGTGCTGCCGCTATTATACCAGGGCCGTTTAGTCGGGCGAATGGATGCCAAAATGCACCGTAAAACGGGGGTGCTTGAGGTTATCTCGCTGTATCTGGAGGACGATATTCGCCCTAGCGTTAGTCTGCAAAAAGGAATCTGGCAGGCGATTAGCGCGTTTGCTGCCTGGCAACGGGTATCGCGCGTGACGCTGGGACAATGTCCGCCAGGCCTGTTTAGCGCCATGCGTCATGGCTGGGAAATAGACCCTGCACCCTAACCGATTATGTTAATATTGAAGGATTCACAATCCGGTCCATCTGGAGGAACTATGGATCATCGTCTGCTTGAAATCATCGCCTGCCCGGTATGTAACGGCAAACTCTGGTATAACCAGGAACAGCAAGAATTAATTTGCAAACTGGATAATCTCGCTTTCCCGTTACGCGACGGCATTCCTGTATTGCTGGAAAATGAAGCTCGCGCCCTGACATCTGATGAGAGTAAATCATGAGTTTCGTCGTCATCATTCCGGCCCGTTTTTCATCTACCCGACTGCCAGGCAAACCATTAGTGGATATTAATGGTAAGCCCATGATTGTTCATGTCCTGGAGCGGGCGCGCGAATCTGGCGCGGAACGCATTATTGTCGCGACCGATCATGAAGACGTGGCTCGTGCGGTAGAAGCGGCTGGCGGCGAAGTGTGCATGACGCGCGCCGATCACCAGTCCGGCACCGAACGGTTGGCGGAAGTGGTAGAGAAGTGCGGATTCAGCGACGATACCGTTATTGTGAACGTTCAGGGCGATGAGCCGATGATCCCGGCGGTTATTATTCGCCAGGTAGCGGAAAATCTGGCGCAGCGCCAGGTTGGCATGGCGACGCTGGCGGTGCCGATTCACAGCGCCGAAGAAGCGTTTAACCCGAATGCGGTAAAAGTCGTGCTGGATGCTGAAGGCTATGCGCTTTACTTTTCCCGGGCGACGATTCCCTGGGATCGCGACCGCTTTGCAAAAAGTCTGGAAACGGTAGGGGATACTTGCCTTCGTCACCTGGGCATTTATGGCTATCGCGCGGGATTTATCCGCCGTTACGTGAGCTGGCAACCCAGCCCGCTGGAACATATTGAAATGCTGGAGCAACTCCGTGTGCTGTGGTACGGCGAAAAAATTCATGTCGCCGTCGCCAAAGCGGTGCCCGGCACGGGCGTAGACACCGCCGACGACCTGGAGCGCGTACGCGCTGAAATGCGTTAACATGATCCTGTTCATGATCGTCTTAGACGGTCATGAACAGCGCGGTATGATAGCGCAAAGATGAATACTCACGTCTGCTCATCAGTGGCGGCTTTCTCGTACCGTTACGATTTTCCTCATTTTTCTTTTCTTCCCTTGATCTGATACGGGTGACATCTGTCCATACGACGCTCATTATTAAAGCAGTAGCACTAATGGGGGTAATCTGGAATGGAACAGTTGCGGGCCGAACTCAGTCATTTGTTGGGTGAAAAACTTAGCCGTATAGAGTGCGTGAATGAGAAAGCGGATTCCGCATTGTGGTCATTATATGACAGCCAGGGAAATCCGATGCCGCTGATGGCGCGAAGCTTTACCACTCCCGGCGTTGCGCAGCAACTGGCATGGAAAACCTCAATGCTGGCGCGTAGCGGTACGGTGAGGATGCCGGTAATCTATGGCGTATTGACGCATGAAGAGCATCCTGGTCCGGATGTGCTGCTACTGGAACGACTGCGCGGTGTGCCGGTCGAGGCGCCGGCGCGCACTCCGGAACGCTGGGAACAGCTAAAAGATCAGATTGTCGAAGGGCTGTTAGCCTGGCATCGGCAGGATAGCCGCGGTTGCGTTGGCGCCGTAGACCATACTCAGGAGAATATCTGGCCTTCCTGGTATCGTCAGCGGGTGGAGGTGCTGTGGACGACGCTAAATCAGTTCAGCAATACCGGTCTGACGATGCAGGATAGACGCATTCTGTTTCGTACCAGAGAATGTCTTCCTTCGTTATTTGAAGGGTTTAACGACAACTGCGTACTGGTGCATGGCAACTTCTGCCTGCGCAGTATGCTTAAAGACGCCCGTAGCGATCAGCTTCTGGCGATGGTCGGCCCCGGGCTGATGCTGTGGGCGCCGAGAGAGTTCGAACTGTTTCGCCTGATGGATAATCCATTGGCGGAGGGATTGCTTTGGCATTATCTGCAACGCGCGCCAGTGGCGGAGTCCTTCATCTGGCGGCGTTGGCTCTATGTGCTGTGGGACGAGGTTGCGCAATTGGTCAATACCGGACGTTTTAACCGTACCAATTTTGATCTGGCGGCGAAATCATTACTCCCCTGGCTTGCCTGATATGCCTTTCAGCCATTGCCAAAGTCGCCCTAATGTTTCATACCCAGCGCGATCGCTGTGCATCAGCCAGACCGGGGACGGAATTGCCCGCTCCCAGGGATTGAGCGGCGAATCGATCGCCAACTGATTCGCCGGCGCGGGAAGCGGATTCAGCCCGGCATGCTGAAAGAAAATCATCGCACGCGGCAAATGCGAGGCGGAGGTTACCAACAAGAAAGGGGCGTCGCCGATGGCCTGCTTAACGGCGACGGCTTCTTCTTCCGTATCTTTTGGCTTATCCAGCGTAATAATATCGCTACGCGGTACGCCCAGCGACTGCGCCACCCGCGCACCGACTTCCGCCGTGCTTACCGTATTGGTTTTTGCTACGCCGCCGGTAAAAATCAGCTTTGCTCCCGGATTCGCGCGCCACAGCCGGATGCCTTCCGCCAGCCGCGGCAAGCTGTTGTTAATTAAATTAGAGCTCGGCGCCCACTGCGGGTTCCAGGTATAGCCGCCGCCGAGAACCACAATATATTCCACCTTTTGCGGACCCTGCCAGGTAGGGTAGCGGTTTTCAATCGGACGCAGCAAATGGTCGGAAACAGGTTGCAGGCTTAATAGCAATAGCGCCAGCCAACCTACGCTGATAAATACTTTTCCGGTCTTCTGAAAGCGGCTAAACCAGAGCAGCGCCAGGCCGACGCCAATGATCAGCAACATCAGCGGAAGCGGCAATAACATACCGCCAATCACTTTCTTTAGCGTAAAAAGCATCCTTTTTGGTTCCTTTTTTAACCATATAGCGGAGGATTAACGGTGATATTACACCAGACAGGTTCATTCTCGCCGCGGCTGTGACAAAATAGCGGTTTTATCAGATAACGCCTGAGCCAGCCTGTGGAGAGTCCGATGCAGGATCGCAATTTTGATGACATTGCTGAAAAGTTTTCCCGTAACATTTACGGCACGACCAAAGGGCAACTGCGGCAAGCCATTCTGTGGCAAGACCTGGATCGCGTGCTGGAGGAGATTGGCGGGCGGAAACTGCGGGTACTGGATGCCGGCGGCGGCGAAGGGCAAACGGCGATTAAGATGGCGGAACGCGGCCATCAGGTGACGTTATGCGATCTGTCTGGCGAAATGATCGCCCGCGCGCGGCAGGCGGCCGAGGCAAAAGGTGTGAGCAAAGACATGCATTTTATACAATGCCCGGCTCAGGACGTCGCTTCGCATTTGGAAAGCCCGGTTGATCTGATATTGTTTCATGCTGTGCTGGAGTGGGTAGCCGATCCTGTCGGCGTATTAGAAACGCTCTGGTCAGTATTGCGCCCTGGCGGCGCGCTGTCGTTGATGTTCTATAACGCTAACGGTTTGCTGATGCACAATATGGTGGCGGGTAATTTTGACTACGTGCAGGCGGGGATGCCTAAACGCAAGAAGCGCACGCTGTCGCCTGACTACCCGCGCGACCCCGCGCAGGTGTACCAGTGGCTGGAGGCGATTGGCTGGCAGATTACCGGTAAAACCGGCGTGCGTGTGTTTCATGATTATCTGCGTGAAAAACACCAGCAGCGTGACTGTTATGAGACCCTGGTCGAACTGGAAACGCGTTATTGCCGCCAGGAGCCGTATATTAGCCTTGGGCGCTACATTCATGTCACCGCGATTAAAAGCCCGGCGCTAGCCGCAGATGCAAGGATAACCTATGAGTGAATTTTCCCAGACAGTCCCCGAACTGGTTGCCTGGGCCAGAAAAAACGACTTTTCCATCTCGCTGCCGGTAGACAGGCTTTCCTTTCTGCTGGCGGTCGCCACGTTGAACGGCGAACGCCTTGACGGCGAGATGAGTGAAGGCGAGCTGGTGGATGCATTCCGCCATGTGAGTGATGCGTTTGAGCAAACCAGCGAAACCATCGGCGTGCGCGCGAACAACGCGATTAACGATATGGTGCGTCAACGTCTGCTGAACCGCTTTACCAGCGAGCAGGCGGAAGGCAATGCGATTTACCGATTAACCCCGCTCGGGATTGGCATCACCGATTACTACATTCGTCAACGCGAATTCTCTACGCTGCGTCTTTCTATGCAGTTGTCGATTGTGGCCGGCGAATTGAAGCGCGCGGCGGATGCGGCAGCGGAGGGTGGCGATGAGTTCCACTGGCATCGCAATGTTTACGCGCCATTGAAATATTCGGTGGCGGAGATTTTCGACAGTATCGATCTCACCCAGCGCATCATGGATGAACAGCAGCAGCAGGTGAAAGATGATATCGCACAACTGCTGAATAAAGACTGGCGGGCGGCGATTTCCAGCTGTGAACTGCTGCTTTCCGAAACGTCCGGTACGCTGCGCGAGTTGCAGGATACGTTGGAGGCGGCGGGCGATAAGCTGCAGGCTAACCTGCTGCGCATTCAGGATGCCACGATGACGCACGACGATCTGCATTTTGTCGACAGGCTGGTGTTTGACTTACAAAGTA
Source organism: Salmonella sp. SAL04202 (assembly GCF_046550775.1). NCBI lineage: Bacteria > Pseudomonadati > Pseudomonadota > Gammaproteobacteria > Enterobacterales > Enterobacteriaceae > Salmonella > Salmonella sp. SAL04202. The sequence goes on from NZ_JBGDXK010000001.1 coordinate 754,709, forward strand.
AACTCGACCGCATTATCAGTTGGGGTCAGCAGTCTATTGATTTATGGATCGGTTACGATCGTCACGTGCATAAATTTATCCGTACCGCGATCGATATGGATAAAAACCGTGTCTTCGCCCAGCGGTTGCGCCAGTCCGTACAGACTTATTTTGACGATCCGTGGGCGCTAACCTACGCGAATGCCGATCGTCTGCTGGATATGCGCGATGAAGAGATGGCGTTGCGTGACGATGAAGTCACCGGGGAGTTGCCGCCGGATCTGGAATATGAAGAGTTTAACGAGATCCGCGAGCAGTTAGCGGCCATCATTGAAGAACAGCTGGCTATCTACAAAACCAGACAAACGCCACTGGATCTTGGGCTGGTGGTGCGCGAGTATCTGGCGCAATACCCGCGCGTGCGTCATTTCGACGTGGCGCGTATTGTTATCGATCAAGCGGTACGTCTTGGCGTAGCGCAAGCAGATTTCACCGGACTGCCAGCCAAATGGCAGCCGATTAATGATTACGGAGCCAAGGTACAGGCGCATGTCATTGACAAATATTGAACAAGTGATGCCGGTTAAGCTGGCGCAGGCGCTGGCGAATCCGTTATTTCCGGCGCTGGATAGCGCATTACGTTCGGGCCGCCACATTGGGCTGGACGAACTGGATAATCATGCCTTTCTGATGGATTTTCAGGAATACCTGGAAGAGTTTTACGCGCGTTATAACGTGGAGCTGATTCGCGCGCCGGAGGGGTTCTTCTACCTGCGTCCGCGTTCTACCACGCTTATCCCGCGCTCGGTGTTATCCGAACTGGATATGATGGTCGGTAAAATTCTCTGCTACCTCTATCTTAGCCCGGAGCGTCTGGCCAACGAAGGGATATTTACTCAGCAAGAGTTGTATGACGAGCTGCTTACCCTTGCGGACGAAGCCAAACTGCTAAAGCTGGTGAATAACCGCTCGACGGGATCTGACGTTGATCGTCAGAAACTGCAGGAAAAGGTGCGTTCTTCTTTAAACCGCCTGCGTCGTTTGGGCATGGTATGGTTTATGGGCCACGACAGCAGCAAATTCCGCATTACCGAATCGGTCTTCCGCTTTGGCGCGGATGTCCGCGCCGGCGACGATCCTCGCGAGGCGCAGCGTCGTCTCATCCGCGACGGGGAAGCGATGCCCATTGAAAACCATCTGCAACTTAATGATGAGACCGAAGAGAGTCAGCCGGACAGTGGAGAGGAAGAATAATGATTGAACGCGGTAAATTTCGCTCGCTAACGCTGATTAACTGGAACGGTTTTTTTGCCCGCACTTTTGACCTGGATGAACTGGTCACGACGTTATCCGGGGGCAACGGCGCCGGGAAATCCACGACGATGGCGGCGTTCGTCACGGCGCTGATCCCGGATCTCACATTACTGCACTTTCGTAACACCACGGAAGCCGGCGCCACCAGCGGTTCGCGCGATAAAGGTCTGCACGGTAAGCTGAAGGCGGGCGTCTGTTACTCCATGCTCGACACCATTAATTCCCGCCATCAGCGGGTGGTGGTCGGCGTGCGTCTGCAGCAGGTCGCTGGGCGCGATCGCAAAGTGGACATCAAACCGTTCGCTATCCAGGGGCTGCCGATGTCGGTACAGCCGACACAACTGGTGACGGAGACATTAAATGAACGTCAGGCGCGCGTACTGTCGCTTGCTGAGCTGAAAGACAAGCTTGACGAGATGGAAGGCGTGCAGTTTAAGCAGTTTAACTCCATCACCGATTATCATTCACTGATGTTTGACTTAGGGATTATCGCCCGTCGTCTGCGTTCCGCCTCCGATCGTAGTAAATTCTATCGTTTGATAGAGGCCTCGCTGTACGGCGGGATCTCCAGCGCCATTACCCGGTCGCTACGCGATTATTTATTGCCGGAAAACAGTGGCGTGCGCAAGGCATTCCAGGATATGGAAGCGGCGCTGCGCGAGAACCGACTCACGCTGGAAGCGATTCGTGTTACCCAATCCGATCGCGATCTGTTTAAGCATTTGATCAGCGAAGCCACCGATTATGTGGCGGCGGATTATATGCGTCACGCTAATGAGCGTCGGGTTCACCTTGATCAGGCGTTGGCGTTTCGACGCGAACTGTACACATCGCGCAAACAACTGGCGGCGGAGCAGTACAAGCACGTCGATATGGCCCGTGAGTTGGGCGAACATAACGGCGCCGAAGGTTCTCTTGAAGCGGATTACCAGGCGGCGAGCGATCACCTGAATCTGGTGCAAACCGCGCTGCGCCAGCAGGAAAAAATTGAACGCTACGAAGCGGATCTTGAAGAGCTGCAGATTCGACTCGAAGAGCAAAATGAAGTGGTGGCGGAAGCCGCCGAAATGCAGGACGAAAATGAAGCGCGTGCCGAAGCCGCCGAGCTGGAAGTCGATGAACTCAAAAGCCAGCTTGCGGATTACCAGCAGGCGCTGGATGTACAGCAAACGCGCGCGATTCAGTATAACCAGGCGATATCAGCGCTCGCCCGCGCTAAAGAACTTTGCCATCTGCCTGATCTAACGCCGGAAAGCGCCGCCGAATGGCTGGATACTTTCCAGGCAAAAGAGCAGGAAGCTACGGAAAAACTGCTGTCGTTGGAACAAAAAATGAGCGTGGCGCAAACCGCGCACAGCCAGTTTGAGCAGGCTTATCAGCTGGTAGCGGCGATCAACGGCCCGCTGGCGCGTAGCGAAGCCTGGGACGTGGCGCGCGAGCTGTTACGGGACGGTGTGAACCAGCGTCATCTGGCGGAACAGGTACAGCCGCTGCGGATGCGCCTGAGCGAACTGGAACAGCGGCTGCGCGAGCAGCAAGAGGCGGAACGTCTGCTGGCGGAGTTCTGTAAGCGACAGGGCAAAAATTTTGATATTGACGAACTGGAAGCGCTGCATCAGGAGCTGGAAGCCCGCATCGCGTCCTTGTCTGATAGCGTGTCGTCAGCCAGCGAACAGCGTATGGCCTTGCGTCAGGAGCAGGAGCAGCTTCAGTCGCGTATTCAACATCTGATGCGGCGTGCGCCCGTCTGGCTGGCGGCGCAAAACAGCCTGAACCAGCTTAGCGAACAGTGCGGCGAGGAGTTTACGTCCAGCCAGGAAGTGACCGAATACCTGCAACAGCTACTGGAGCGTGAGCGCGAAGCCATTGTCGAACGCGACGAAGTGGGCGCGCGTAAAAATGCGGTTGATGAAGAGATCGAACGTTTAAGCCAGCCGGGCGGCGCGGAAGACCAGCGTTTGAATGCGCTGGCGGAGCGTTTTGGCGGGGTACTGCTGTCGGAAATCTACGATGATGTCAGCCTTGAAGATGCGCCGTACTTTTCCGCACTGTATGGCCCGTCGCGCCATGCGATCGTCGTACCGGATTTATCGCAAATAGCCGAACAGCTTGAAGGTCTGACCGACTGCCCGGAAGATCTGTACCTGATCGAAGGCGATCCGCAGTCTTTTGATGACAGCGTATTCAGCGTTGACGAGCTGGAAAAGGCGGTGGTCGTGAAAATTGCCGACCGTCAGTGGCGTTATTCGCGTTTCCCATCGCTGCCTATTTTTGGCCGCGCGGCGCGCGAGAACCGTATTGAGAGTCTCCATGCGGAACGGGAAGTGCTTTCCGAGCGCTTTGCCACGCTCTCGTTTGACGTGCAGAAAACCCAGCGTTTGCACCAGGCGTTCAGCCGTTTTATCGGCAGCCACCTTTCCGTTGCCTTTGAGGATGATCCGGAAGCGGAAATTCGCCGACTGAACGGGCGTCGCGTCGAACTGGAGCGCGCGCTGGCGACGCATGAAAACGACAACCAGCAGCAGCGCCTTCAGTTTGAGCAGGCGAAAGAGGGCGTTTCCGCGCTTAACCGTTTGCTGCCGCGGCTGAATTTATTGGCCGATGAAACGCTGGCCGATCGGGTCGATGAAATTCAGGAACGGTTGGATGAGGCGCAGGAAGCGGCGCGATTTGTGCAGCAATATGGCAACCAGTTAGCCAAACTGGAGCCGGTGGTTTCCGTTCTGCAAAGCGATCCGGAACAGTTTGAGCAGTTAAAAGAAGACTATGCATGGTCGCAGCAAATGCAGCGCGACGCGCGCCAGCAGGCTTTTGCGCTGGCTGAAGTCGTCGAACGTCGGGCGCATTTCAGCTATTCCGACTCGGCGGAAATGCTGAGCGGCAACAGCGATCTCAACGAAAAGCTGCGCCAGCGGCTGGAGCAGGCGGAAGCCGAGCGTACCCGCGCCCGCGAAGCGTTGCGCAGCCATGCCGCGCAGTTAAGTCAGTACAGCCAGGTTCTGGCCTCGCTAAAAAGCTCTTATGACACGAAAAAAGAGCTGCTTAACGATTTGCAGCGCGAATTACAGGATATTGGCGTTCGCGCCGACAGCGGGGCGGAAGAGCGCGCCCGCCAGCGTCGCGATGAACTGCACGCCCAGTTGAGCAATAACCGTTCGCGTCGCAATCAGCTTGAGAAAGCGCTCACCTTCTGCGAAGCGGAGATGGAGAACCTGACCCGTAAGCTGCGCAAGCTGGAGCGCGATTATCATGAAATGCGCGAGCAGGTTGTGACCGCGAAAGCCGGCTGGTGCGCAGTCATGCGGATGGTGAAAGACAATGGCGTGGAACGCCGTCTGCACCGTCGTGAGCTGGCTTATCTGTCGGCGGATGAACTGCGCTCCATGTCGGATAAGGCGTTGGGCGCGCTGCGCCTGGCCGTCGCGGATAACGAACATCTGCGCGACGTATTGCGTCTGTCGGAAGATCCGAAACGCCCGGAACGTAAAATCCAGTTCTTTGTGGCCGTTTACCAGCATCTGCGCGAACGTATTCGTCAGGATATTATTCGTACCGACGATCCGGTTGAAGCCATTGAACAAATGGAGATTGAGCTGAGCCGTCTGACGGAAGAGCTGACATCGCGTGAGCAAAAGCTGGCGATCAGTTCCCGCAGCGTGGCAAACATTATCCGCAAGACTATCCAGCGTGAGCAGAACCGTATCCGTATGCTGAACCAGGGGTTGCAAAGCGTCTCGTTTGGCCAGGTGAATAGCGTGCGGTTAAACGTCAACGTGCGTGAAACGCATGCCACCTTGCTGGATGTGCTTTCAGAACAGCAGGAGCAGCACCAGGATCTGTTTAACAGCAATCGTCTGACCTTCTCCGAAGCGCTGGCGAAACTGTACCAGCGTCTGAATCCGCAGATCGATATGGGGCAACGCACGCCGCAGACCATCGGCGAGGAGCTGCTGGACTACCGTAACTATCTGGAAATGGAAGTTGAAGTTAACCGTGGGTCCGACGGCTGGCTGCGTGCGGAATCCGGCGCGCTATCAACGGGGGAAGCTATCGGGACCGGGATGTCAATTCTGGTGATGGTGGTGCAAAGCTGGGAAGACGAAGCGCGCAGACTGCGCGGGAAAGATATTTCGCCATGTCGCCTGCTGTTCCTCGATGAAGCGGCGCGTCTGGATGCGCGCTCTATCGCCACGCTGTTTGAACTATGTGAACGTTTGCAGATGCAGCTCATCATCGCTGCGCCGGAAAACATCAGTCCGGAGAAGGGCACGACGTATAAACTGGTGCGTAAAGTGTTTCAGAATACTGAGCATGTTCATGTTGTCGGGCTGCGTGGCTTTGCGCCGCAGCTTCCGGAAACGCTTCCCGGTACGCAGACGGAAGATACGCCTTCAGAAGCGAGTTAAACACGGCAGAAACGATGACGTGCCTGATGGCGCCTCGCTTATCAGGCAAGGCCGGATAAGTCGGTTACGCCGCCATCCGGCACAACAAGTTCTGTTTTATCATTAGCCTGGGGCGGCGAAAGCCGCCTTTTTCTTTATCTGAAAAATCTCTCCGGGTAGTGCATTTTCTTTAAACTTCTTTACATTAGGTTAGGCAAAAACGTAACGAACTTTATATACTGGAGTTAAGCCTGACGAGTGAGCAGGCTGACTCGTCATACTAAACAAAAGCATTGGTTGCGGTTGACCCGCGCTGCGGGCAGCACAGTCATGCGGAGTATGATAACGAAAACAGGGGGCAAGGGATGTTGCTTAACAAGATGTGTGGTCGTTGTCTGTCGGCAATCAGTTTATGCCTGGCCGTAACATTCGCTCCACTGTTCAATGCGCAGGCCGATGAGCCTGAAATGATACCTGGCGATAGCGCCGTTGCCGCGACGGATCAGGCTGGGCCGCAGAAGCAATCCGCCGCGACGGCGATTATGGCCGGGATTCAGCCGCTGCCGGAGGGCGTTTCAGCCGAGAAAGTCCGGGCTGATTTACAGTCGCAGCTTCCTTCCGGCTATACGCCGGTCTATATGAGCCAGCTGACATTGCTGTATGCCGCGCGCGACATGAAGCCCATGTGGGATAATCGCGATGCGGTGAAAGCCTTCCAGCAACAGTTGGCGGAGGTGGCGATTGCCGGATTCCAGCCGCAGTTTACCGCCTGGGTGGCATTGTTGACCGATCCCGCCGTAAATGGTATGGCGCGCGATGTTGTGTTGTCAGACGCCATGATGGGCTATCTCCATTTCATTGCGAATATCCCCGTCAAAGGCCAGCGCTGGTTATATAGCAACAAACCTTACGCATTGGCGACGCCGCCAGTCTCGGTGATTAACCAGTGGCAAATCGCGCTGGAAGAGGGCCAGTTGCCGATGTTTGTCGCCAGCCTGGCGCCGCAGCATCCACAGTATGCGCCCATGCATGACGCGTTGCTGAAGCTGGTGGCGGACTCTCGCCCGTGGCCGCAGTTGGCCAATACCGCGACGCTGCGCCCGGGGCAATGGAGTCACGATGTGCCTGCGCTGCGCGAAATATTACAGCGTACGGGGATGCTGGATGGCGGTCCAAAGATAGCCTTACCCGGCGATAACACTGCTGATAGTGCCGTCGTCAGCCCCTCCGCCGCGGTAGTCGAAACATCGGTGGCGCAGCCGGTCGACGAACCAACGACCCGCCGTAGTAAGTCGGCTCCGGCGGCACGCGCCTACGATCGTGAGCTGGTCGAGGCGGTAAAGCGTTTTCAGGCATGGCAAGGGCTGGGGGCGGATGGCGTTATTGGCCCGGCGACGCGTAACTGGCTTAATATGACCCCCGCGCAACGCGCAGGCGTACTGGCACTGAATATCCAACGTTTACGCCTGCTGCCAGCGGAACTCTCTACCGGTATTATGGTAAACATTCCCGCTTATTCGCTGGTCTACTATCAGAATGGCAACCAGGTGCTGGCTTCAAGGGTGATCGTCGGGCGTCCCGATCGTAAAACGCCGATGATGAGCAGCGCGCTGAATAATGTGGTGGTGAACCCGCCGTGGAACGTTCCGCCCACGCTTGCGCGTAAAGACATTTTACCGAAGGTGTGGAATGACCCAGGCTATCTGGAGCGCCATGGCTACACCGTGATGCGCGGCTGGAACAGCAAAGAAGCGATCGATCCGTGGCAGGTTGACTGGGCCACCATTACGCCATCGAATCTTCCGTTCCGTTTCCAGCAGGCGCCAGGCGCGCACAATTCGCTGGGGCGTTATAAATTTAATATGCCGAGTTCAGATGCGATCTATCTGCACGATACGCCTAACCATACTCTCTTTCAGCGTGACGCCAGGGCGTTAAGTTCCGGCTGCGTGCGGGTCAATAAGGCCTCTGAACTGGCGAATATGCTCTTGCAGGATGCTGGCTGGAACGATGCGCGGATCTCTGGCGCCCTGAAGCAAGGCGACACGCGGTATGTCAATATCCGGCAGAACATTCCAGTAAATCTTTACTATCTGACCGCGTTTGTCGGCGCAGATGGACGTATGCAATATCGTACAGATATTTACAATTACGATCTCACAGCGCGATCCAGCGCACAAATTGTGCCAAAGGTTGAACAATTAATCAGGTAAATGAAGAAGTTCTGGTAAATATGTTGTCCTAATGTTTGGCTTCAACGGGGCGTTTCGCTGTAGACCCCCGTTGTGGCTGGGGGAGGGCCATCTTGACGCGGGCTTTATCGGCAGTTAAGGTGCCTTTCGTGCGCCAGAAGTGCATATACAACAACCTTTAAGTCGACCGGGCCGTTCAGAAGTCTGTGCCAGCCGGTATCATGTCTGCTTAAAGGTAGAAGTGTATTAACGATAACATTGACCTGTAGACCTGATTATCATGGACAAATTTGACGCTAATCGCCGCAAGCTGCTGGCGCTTGGTGGTGTCGCTCTCGGCGCCGCCATCCTGCCCGCGCCAGCGTTTGCCACACTCTCGACCCCACGCCCGCGCATTTTGACGTTAAACAATCTCCATACCGGAGAGTCAATCAAGGCGGAGTTTTTCGATGGAAGAGCCTACATTCAGGATGAATTAGCAAAGTTAAACCATTTTTTCCGTGACTATCGCGCGAATAAAGTCCGATCAATCGATCCCCGCCTGTTTGACCAACTTTACCGACTTCAGGGGCTGTTAGGGACGCGTAAACCTGTGCAGCTCATCTCAGGCTACCGTTCTCTTGATACCAATAATGAATTACGCGCCCGTAGCAGCGGCGTAGCGAAAAAAAGCTACCATACAAAAGGGCAGGCGATGGATTTTCATATTGAAGGCGTGGCGCTGAGCAATATTCGCAAAGCGGCGTTATCTATGCGCGCAGGTGGTGTAGGATATTACCCACGTAGTAACTTTGTGCATATTGATACCGGGCCGGCGCGGCACTGGTAATCAGCGAGGCTTAATCAAAGGAGCAGTATGAACTATCGTATTATTCCGGTCACCGCGTTCTCCCAGAACTGTTCATTAATCTGGTGCGAACAAACCCGGCTGGCGGCGCTGGTCGATCCGGGCGGCGACGCGGAAAAAATTAAACAGGAAGTGGACGCCAGCGGCGTGACGTTGATGCAAATTTTACTCACGCATGGGCATCTCGATCATGTCGGCGCGGCGAGTGAACTGGCGCAGCATTACGGCGTTCCTGTTATCGGTCCGGAAAAAGAAGATGAGTTCTGGCTGCAAGGACTGCCGGCGCAAAGCCGCATGTTTGGTCTGGATGAGTGTCAGCCGCTGACGCCTGATCGCTGGTTGAACGACGGCGATCGCGTCAGCGTGGGGAATGTGACGTTACAGGTGTTACATTGTCCGGGACACACGCCGGGACACGTGGTTTTCTTTGATGAACAGTCGCAACTGCTGATCTCCGGCGATGTGATTTTCAAAGGTGGCGTCGGGCGCAGCGATTTTCCTCGCGGCGATCACACCCAGTTGATTGACGCTATTAAGCGTAAATTATTGCCGCTTGGCGATGATGTGACCTTTATTCCTGGCCACGGCCCGCTCTCTACGCTCGGGTACGAGCGTCTGCATAATCCCTTCCTGCAAGATGAGATGCCGGTCTGGTAAGCAGAATAAATATCCTCCGGCATAGCCGGAGGTTTTTCAGATGCGCCTGTAAGGCTCTCTTACCAGCCGCGCCCTAACAGGCGCATACGATCTGACATTTGCATCAAACTTCGTTACTTACGGCCCGTAAACGGGCTGCCCGGATAAGGGATCGATAATTGCTCACCCATTTTATCCTCTTCAAGCTGGTGCTTTATGTATTCCTGTATCTTCGCCGTGTTCTTACCCACCGTATCGACATAGTACCCTCTGCACCAGAACTCCCTGTTCCTGTATTTGAATTTTAGATCCCCAAACTGCTCGTAAAGCATCAGACTACTTTTACCCTTCAGATATCCCATGAAGCTCGACACACTCATCTTCGGCGGGATCTCCAGAAGCATGTGAATATGATCTGCACAACATTCCGCTTCCAGGATTCGTACGTTTTTCCATTCACACAATTTTCTTAATATGCTGCCTACTGCCCTACGCTTCTCTCCATAGAACGCTTGTCTTCGGTATTTGGGCGCGAAAACTATGTGATATTTACAGTTCCATCGGGTGTGCGCTAAGCTCTTTTCGTCCCCCATTGGGACCCCCTTTTGATTTCTTGTTGAACTTTTGCAGTTGCCAGACCGCAAGATGTTTTAACAAATCAAAAGGGGTTTTAATAACTGGCTTAAAGCTGAAAGCTTTCCGGAACCCCCAGCCTAGCTGGGGGTTTTCCATAGACAATGAAAAAGCCTGCAATGTGCAGGCTTTTTTATCGGTCACGCCAGTCGGCAGCTTTTTACAGTACCGCGACAATGGCTTCGCACAGCGGCGCCATATTATCCGGGGTCATGCCCGCCACGTTTACGCGACCAGAAGCCACGGCATAAACGCCAAACTCTTCACGCAGACGCAGCACCTGATCTTTGGTCAGACCGCTGAATGAGAACATCCCATTCTGCTTGATAATAAAGCTGAAGTCACGGTTCGCGCCTTTTTCCTGCAAGGTATTCACGAACAGTTGACGCATACGCTGAATACGCTGGCGCATGTCCGTCAGTTCCTGTTCCCAGATAGCGCGCAGGGCGTCATTACTCAGGATAGTCGCGACGATGGACGCGCCGTGCGCTGGTGGGTTGGAGTAGTTAGCGCGAATGGCGGATTTCATCTGGCTAAAAGCGCGATCCACGGTTTCCGCATCGGCGGCAACGAGGGTGCAGGCGCCGACGCGCTCATTATATAAGCCGAAGTTTTTGGAGTAGGAGCTGGCGACAATGAGCTCTTTATGCAGCGCGGCAAAGGCGCGCAGACCTTCCGCATCTTCTTCCAGGCCGCGGGCAAAGCCCTGGTAGGCGAAATCGAATAGCGGCAGCCACCCTTTTTCAACGGAAAGCTCAGCCAGAACCTGCCACTGTTCCAGAGTAGGGTCAATGCCGGTTGGGTTATGACAGCAACCGTGGAACAGAACCACATCGCCGGCCTGTGCTTCGCTCAGGCTGGCTTGTAGCGCTTCAAAATCCAGCGTGTGATTTTCCGCATCGTAGTAAGCGTACTCCCGAACTTCCAGGCCGGCAGCGTTAAACACGCTTTTGTGGTTCGGCCAGCTGGGGTTGCTCACCCACACCCGTTTTACCGGAGTATTTTTTGCCAAAAAGTCGGCGGCAATGCGTAACGCGCCGGTACCGCCCGGCGTTTGCGCCGTGCGTGCGCGCTTATCGTTAATCAGCGCGCTGCCTTTGCCGAACAGCAGTTCCTGAGTGCAGCGAGCAAATTCCGGAATCCCGTCAATGCCGAGATAGTTTTTCGTCGTTTCATTTTCCAGTAAATACTGCTCGGCTTTTTTAACGCTGGTGAGCACCGGTGTTTTGCCGGTTTCATCTTTATATACGCCAATGCCAAGGTTAATTTTCCCTGGACGGTCATCGGCGCGAAACAGATCGGTCAGGCCCAAAATCGGGTCGGCAGGAGCGGCGGTTATGTTCTCAAACATGACGAGGTTCCATTATAGTTACAGAAGGGAAATCCGCTATCAGGTTAACGGCAGATTTACAAAATGCCAACCGTTAGCGCTAAAAAGCCCGCCTGTTTTTGAAAGACGCACATTTTCTCTAAGAGAGATAAAAAAACAGGACCGAAGTCCTGTTTTTGAGGCATAAAACAAAGGGGTCTGCTGATCAGAACTGGTAAGTAATACCGACAGCCGCCTGATCGTCGGTGCCAACGTAGCTGGAGCTGTAGTCGTTTTCGTCCAGCAGGTTGAAACGGTAGTCAACCCATACGTTCATGTTTTTGTTGAAGTAATAAGTCGCGCCTGCCTGAATATATTTCGCCAGATCGGCCGAGCCGTCGGCGCCGTTCAACTGCTTACCTTTACTCTGCACATACGAGATTGCCGGACGCAGGCCGAAGTCAAACTGGTACTGAGCGACCACTTCCAGGTTCTGCGTTTTGTTTGCCATTTCCACGGTATCGGTAACCGTATTTTCAACAATGCTCATATTGCGGGTTTCAGCATATACGGCAGCCAGGTAGACGTTGTTTGCATCATATTTCGCGCCAACGGCCCACGATTCTGCGCGATCGCCATTACCATCGCGATCCTGCTGATCGTTAGTACGCTTGCTGTTGCTGTACGCTGCGGTGACGCCAAAGCCGTCGAACTCATATGCCATGGTGTAACCTACGCCATCGCCATTCTGAGAGTTAATGCTGTGGTTGTCCTGATTTTTACCCTGATACTGGATACCGAAAGAGAGACCGTCCACCAGACCAAAGAAGTCAGAGTTACGGTAGGTCAACAAACCGCCAGCACGGCTGGTCATGTAGTTATCGGTATAGGCTCCGCCCCAGGTTTCGCCGGAGAAGTAGGGGGCCATATCGGTATAGGATTCAACATCGTAAACGATACCGTAGTTACGACCATAATCGATTGAACCCACTTCCGCGTATTTCAAACCCGCGAAAGCCAGACGGACCAGATTCGAGTTCTGCTGTTCGCCTTCAGCGCGGTCTGCTTTAGTACGGTATTCCCACTGACCGAAACCGGTCAGATCGGTGTTAATCTGCGTTTCCCCTTTAAAACCAATCTGGGCATAAGTCTGGTCGGCATTTTTGCTATCGCCGGTCGTTGTCCATACGTGACGACCCACGGCTTTACCGTACAGATCCAGCTTATTACCATCTTTATTATAAATTTCTGCTGCGTTTGCGGTTGCAGCAGCCAGCAGGGCAGGGATCACCGCTGCCATGATTTTGCGCTTCATCATTATTTATTACCCTCATTGGTTTTTTTATATGACACCTGCCACTGCCGTCAATAAATTCCGTCAATAAAACTTTACAGAAATATTGATGAGAGTTTGGTGTCTTTATGTGTCTGACAGGCATCTTTCCATTCAAACTAACGTTTCGCTACCGTGAAAGTGCTACAAATATAAAGATTTAGTTTCAAAAGGAAAAAATATGTAAACAAATATTATTTTCGCGGAACTTTGTGAACAACGTCAAACTTCCCCTGAGTTCTCGCTTTGATTTGATCGTTTTTCTTTTATCACTATGATTTTATTGCAATTATTGGCTTGTAGAACCGTTGTGCCTGAAAAAGCAGCAGGCGAGCTATTTCATAAAAATAGCCATTTAGAAGTCTTAATGTCCGAAATTGTGGTGAAAAATTGTGCTATTAGAGCAGAAAAATCTAATCCGCAATAAAATTAAGGATTAATTTTTATGTGTAAATATTTTTGTGAAATATACAGTAACAAGATGTGGTAATTCATAGGGTTGTAATTAAATTTATTTACTTATTGATAATAAAACTGACATTCAGGCGAAAAAAAAGGCCAGCATAGCTGGCCTTGAGTGTGACGTAAAAATCAGAAGCTGGCGTTGCGTGGGGTCCGTGGGAACGGAATAACATCGCGCACGTTTTGCACACCCGTGACGTAAGCGATAAGGCGTTCAAAGCCCAGGCCAAAGCCGGAATGCGGTACAGTACCGTAGCGACGCAAGTCGCGATACCACCAGTAATCCTCTTTATTCAGCCCCATTTCGGCCATACGGGCATCCAGCACATCCAGACGCTCTTCACGCTGGGAACCACCGATGATTTCGCCGATTCCCGGCGCCAGCACATCCATGGCCGCCACGGTTTTGCCATCTTCGTTAAGGCGCATGTAAAACGCTTTAATTTCCTTCGGATAGTTTTTCACCACTACCGGCGCTTTGAAATGCTCTTCCGCCAGATAGCGTTCGTGTTCGGAAGAGAGGTCGACGCCCCAGAACACCGGGTTTTCAAATGTCTTACCACAGCGTTCCAGAATGGCGACCGCATCGGTGTAATCCACCTGAGCGAAGTCGGTAGAGACAAAACGCTCCAGACGAGCGATAGCGTCTTTATCTACGCGTTCGGCAAAGAACTTCATATCATCCGCACGCTCTTCCAGAACCGCCTTGAAGACATATTTCAGCATGGCTTCCGCCAGACGGGCGTTGTCTTCCAGATCGGCGAACGCCACTTCCGGCTCCAGCATCCAGAACTCCGCCAGGTGGCGGCTGGTGTTGGAATTTTCCGCGCGGAAGGTCGGCCCAAAAGTATAGATTTTGGACAGCGCGCAGGCATACGTTTCACCGTTGAGCTGGCCGGAGACGGTCAGGAATGATTCTTTGCCAAAAAAGTCTTTGTCAAAATCTACTCTGCCCTGGTCGTTACGCGGCAGGTTTTCCAGATCCAACGTTGAGACGCGGAACATTTCGCCAGCGCCTTCGGTATCGGAAGCGGTAATCAGCGGGGTAGAGACCCAAAAGAAACCCTGCTCATCGAAGAAGCGATGCAGCGCCTGCGCCAGAGTATGGCGGACGCGCGCTACCGCGCCAATCAGGTTGGTGCGCGGGCGCAGATGCGCGACCTCACGCAGATACTCAATGCTATGGCGTTTTGCCGCCATCGGGTAGGTATCCGGATCTTCCACCCAGCCTGCGACTTCTACTTTCGTGGCCTGGATTTCGAAACTTTGCCCCTGTCCCGGCGACGCGACAACCTTACCTGTTACTACTACGGAGCAGCCTGTCGTCAGGTGTAATACTTCTTCATTATAATTGGGCAGAGAATTATTAATGACAGCCTGTACAGGATCAAAGCAGGAGCCGTCATAAACGGCGAGGAAGGAGATGCCAGCTTTTGAATCTCGGCGGGTACGCACCCATCCGCGCACGGTGACTTCTTGGTCAACGGCTACGCGGCCCTGGAGTACGTCGGCTACAGGCACAACGCTCATAATATTCTCTCTAGTTAATAGTCGGAAAAAATAAACACTTGTCCACCCGAAATGGGGGTATTCCTATGTTACCTGGCATCTGCAATCAGACAAGCAGAAATCGCATCTGGAAGCAGGTTTTCAGAAAGAAACCTGTAAAAAGTTCGCACCTGCTCGCGAACCATTGAGAATTTAGGCTGGTTTTGCAAGCTTTGCGCACGTTACTCGATCAGGACGCGCATCTCTTGCTTGGCGTTTTGCATCACGACAATCGTTTTAAAAGACTTAATATTGCCTGAGGAAAAGAAAAGCTCACGGGTAAGCGCTTCATATTCCGCCATGTCACGAACATTGAGCACCAGTAAAAAGTCGAAATCGCCCGTTACGTAGTAGACCTGCTGCACCTGCGGGCAACTGACAAACCGTTGACGAGCCTCTTCCAGTAAATTGAATCGCTCGTTTTCGATCACCACCTGCACCACAATCGTGACCGGGCGTCCCACTTTGCCAGCATCAATAAGGCTGACATTGCCTTTAATTATGCCCGCCTCCTCCAGTGCCGCGATACGACGATTCACTGCCGAAGGGGAAAGATTGACCTGTTCGGCGATTTCCCGCTGAGAAAGACGATTATCGCGCTGCAATAATGTCAGAATGTTTTTATCCCAGGCGTCAAGCTTCATATCGCAAATAACCTCTTTAATGTGATGACTATCACTGTGCGCAATTTTGCCGCGTCAAGGCCGTTAAAAAAAGGTGAAAATTGCACGACGATGGGCATTTTCGCGCCATTTAACAGCAATAAGCATAGTACTATCATAATCAGCGGAATAAAGAAAAGGACGTAATAGATATTGTGCGACTCTTTTATCAGTACGGTTTATTAAAGTGAGGATAACCACTACTACAGCCACAAAACGCGAGTTCTTTACTTGTTTCTACTCAATAATTGCCAAAAACATATTATTTCAATAAATAAACTTTAACAAAAGGTATCATTATGCATGAGCTTATTAAATACCAGTTTAATACACGTCGGAAAAAATATGGTACAGGAGCGGCCTTAAGTTTGCTTAACGGAAATGTTGGGCGTGAGGTGTTAGCATTTCATAAAAAATTACCCAATTATGCCGTTACGCCGTTACATAATCTGGCGCATCTAAGCCGGCGGCTTGGACTAGGGTCCATCCATATTAAAGATGAGTCCTGGCGTTTTGGCCTGAATGCTTTTAAAGGTCTGGGCGGCTCTTATGCTGTAGGAAAATATCTCGCTGATAAATTGCAATGTGATATTAACTCGTTAAGTTTTGCTGCCCTTAACACTCCTGAGATTAAAGAAAAAATTAAAGATTGTGTTTTTGTTACCGCGACGGATGGCAATCATGGCCGTGGTGTGGCGTGGGCAGCGGAGCAATTAGGTCTAAAAGCCGTCGTTTATATGCCTAAAGGATCATCGTTAATCCGGGCAGAGAATATTCGCCATCATGGAGCTGAATGCACCATCACCGATCTGAACTACGATGATGCAGTGCGACTGGCCCATAGAATGGCGCAAACAAAAGGCTGGGTGCTTTTGCAGGATACAGCCTGGACAGGGTATGAAGAGATCCCAACGTGGATTATGCAAGGCTATATGACACTAGCGGTTGAAGCTTATGAGCAGCTCGCAGAAACAAACAGTCCGTTGCCAACCCACCTTATTTTACAAGCGGGGGTGGGATCGTTTGCTGGCAGTGTTATGGGTTATTTTGTTGAAAAAATGCAGGAAAATATCCCTAATATTATTGTGGTTGAGCCGCATCAGGCCAACTGTCTTTATCAATCCGCAGTTATGGATGATGGTCAACCTCACTGCGTCACTGGCGATATGGCGACGATAATGGCCGGGCTTGCGTGTGGGGAGCCGAATATTATCAGTTGGCCTATTATTCGGGACAACACCAGTTGTTTTATTTCCGCTGATGACTGTCTGGCGGCTAAGGGTATGCGTATTTCTGCCGCGCCGCGTCCAGGTACGGATACGCCTTTTATTTCCGGCGAGTCCGGAGCTATTGGCGTAGGGTTACTTTATGAGTTAATGAACAATATGCATTATCAGGATCTTGCTAATCGCTTACAGCTTGATGCCAGTGCTCATGTTCTGCTTATTAGCACCGAAGGCGATACGTCCCCAGATATTTATGAAGATATAGTCTGGAACGGACGCAGTGCTTAAACATTACGACTAAAAAATTAGATAATAAAGGCAGCATGTAAAAAACGCGTTTTTTATACGCATAATAAACCTAATGCAGGAAGCAAAACTTCATAACAATATACCATTAAAACGGCATTTAGTGAGTAAGGGATGCTCCTACCCGCTGACTTTCCAGTTTAGTGTTGTTGGCAAAATTCAGGATTACGCTGAACTGGAAAGATTATTTCTGAGACTGAACGAATTAATTTAAATCCGAGGTCATTATGTTAGAGCAACTTTCACAACTCTTTGAATTTCTATGGGGTGGCCCATTATTTTTGTGTGTCATCGGCATTGGTTTTTATTTTACAGTACGCCTCAAATTTTTCCAGATTATCAATTTAAAAGAAATTTACCGTAATACAATTGGTACACTTGCCGGAAAAAATAAACAAAACACTACTGGCGAGGCAGCGTCTAAAAAATCCTTAAAATCAATAGAGGTGGCTGCCACTGTGCTATCCGGCTCATTAGGCGCGGGAACGATCGCAGGTGTTGCTGCGGCTATTGCGGTTGGCGGACCTGGGGCAATTTTCTGGATGTGGATCATTGCGGTCGTGGGTATGATGACCAAAATGGTTGAAGTGACGCTGGCGGTGAAATACCGAAGTAAAGGTGAGAATGGCGAATATTATGGCGGCCCAATGCATTATATTAAGAAAGGGCTCAATAAAAAATGGCATCCCCTGGCAGGATTATATGCGTTTGCATTAATGATTCTGGTTATTACGGATGCCTGTTTTGTGCAAACTAATACGATGGCGGCGGTCATTCACTATACGTTTGACATCCCAACAAGCGTCATCGGGGGATTTATTGTCATCGTAGGCGCGTTGGTTATTTTAAAAGGACTCGCCAGTCTTGGTAAATTCTGTACGATTGCACTTCCACCGATCACCATTGCCTATTTCATTGGTGCCGCTGGTGTAGTGGTATTGAATATCGAGGCTATCCCACAGGTTATAAAAAGTATTTTCTATTATGCCTTTGCCCCTGCGCCAGCAGCCGGTGGCTTTGTCGGGTCAACCATCATGATGGCCATCAGTAAAGGAGCCAGTCGCGGAATATTCACTAACGAAGCCGGCATGGGTACCTCGGCCACAGTACATGCTACTGCCAACGTGGATTATGCTTTCCGTCAGGGAATGTGGGGGGCAGTGGAAGTTTTTTTTGTCTCAATGATTACCTGTAACTTTACCGCATTTGCTGTACTTGCTTCTGGTATGTGGACAGACGCCAGTTATCAAGGTATTCAGATTATCTTTGCCGCCTTAAAAGAAACATGGCATCCGATTATTGTTCAGGTTCTCTGTCTCGGTGTGGCGTTGATTCTGTTTACTTCTTATCTTGGTTCATATATTAAATTTCGCACTTCGATAAACTATATTTTTGGCGATAAGCTAGAACGCATCATTAAATGGCTATATTTTTTGCCGCCACTGATTGCCGTTAATATGGAAATCCCGGTAATCTGGTTAATGGCTGATATTGCTGTCGGTTTTCTGGTTATCCCCAACGTAATTGCTCTGTTCTTGCTGCGTAAAGAATTTATTAGCGAATTCAATATATTCAAAACGCGTACACAGCGGGACACTAATTCTGTAAAAACAACGCAAATCACGCACGTAAATATGTCGAAGAGTGAAGGGAAAGAAGAGTAACCATCGCGGCCAGAACAGGTAAGATGGTCAGAAGAGTAACAAAGCGCCCACTTTCCGGGCGCTTCGCACAGGCATGGTTAACTTGCTTTACGCACCTGCGGGAGATCGAACGCTTTACGCAGCGCGCGCACAAACGCTTTATCATGACAGATCGTTTTACCGGGGCTGTCGGAAAGTTTAGCCACCGGCTTTCCGTTACATTCCACGAGCTTAATCACGATATTGAGCGGTTTTACCTGAGGGATATCGCAGGTCAGGCGGGTACCGATGCCGAAGCTTAACTGCACGCGAGAGGCGAAATGGCGATAGAGCTCGACCGCCTTTGGCAGATCAAGGTTATCTGAAAAGACCAGCGTTTTTGTCAGCGGATCAATCCCCAGCTTTTCATAATGGGCAATCGCCTTTTCGCCCCATGCGACAGGGTCTCCTGAGTCGTGGCGTAACCCCTGATAACGGCTGGCGAATTCAATGCCGAAATCGCGTAAAAACGCATCCATTGTAATGCAATCTGTCAATGCGATACCAAGCTGGTCCGGATATTCGTTAAGCCAGGCGGCCAACGCGGCACGCTGGCTGGTCGCCAGGTCCGGACTGATTTGTTGATGCGCCTGGAACCATTCGTGCGCCTGAGTGCCCATCGGCGTCAGCGCCAGGCGACGCGCGAGATCATAGTTGCTGGTGCCGACGAACCATGACTCCTGCTGGAGACGTTTAACTATCGCCTGCTGCACTTCACGAGAGAAACGGCGGCGGGTGCCGAAGTCCATCAGGTGGAAGCGGGACATATCGAGATTGGCGGTTAACGCAGTGAAATCAACCAGCTTACTTTCCAGCGCGTCGAGCGCCTGATCAACGCCCGCGTTTGGCGAGCGGTAGTGATGAACCAGCTCACTGATCACGGCCAGCAGCGGCACTTCCCACATAATGACTTCACGCCACGGGCCGGTTAAGCGAATATGCAGCTTGCCGTTATCGTTGGTGACACAGACTTGAGCTGGGTTATAGCGAAACTCGCGTAACCAGTTCAGATAATCCGGTTTAAAAAAGGGCAGGCCGGAGAGCCACTGGAACTCGTCCTCCTGGAGGCGCAGGTGCTGCATCGCGTCCACCTGCTCGCGAATAGCATCGGCATAAATACCCAGCAGGTCGTCGCCACGGCAACGAAACTCAGCCGCTACCTGCACATCATAGTAGTGGTGAAAAACGGCTTGCTGCATATGCAACTTATAAGCATCTGTATCCAGCAACGAGTGCAGAACAGGAGAAGCGAATTGTGTCATAGGTGCGCTGTTGCGTCCTCTCACGGGAGCGTTTAGTACAATAAACAACTAAGAAAACCGCTGGAGTATACCTTGTTTAGCGATTTATTGAACCCCGATCACACCATAAGCTGTCTTTAGGGTCGAGCGCATTTCGTGCCCCATGTTATAAAAATGTAGCAAATAGGCCGTTTGTGCCTGAAAAGATGAACATTCTGCGTAGCGCGATTTGCGCAACAGGAATAGACTGGAGTCGACACTCTACACAAAGATGCGAAAGGTTTTTTATGACACAACAGCCACAAGCCAAATACCGCCATGACTATCGCGCGCCGGATTACCAGATTACTGATATTGACTTGACCTTTGACCTCGATGCCGAAAAAACCGTGGTCACCGCAATAAGCCAGGCTGTTCGTCATGGCGCGCCTGATGCGCCTCTTCGCCTTGATGGGGAAGATTTAACGCTGGTATCTATCCACGTCAACGATGCGCCGTGGACAGCATATAAGGAAGAAGAGGGCGCGCTTATCATCAGCGACCTGCCAGAGCGTTTTACGTTACGCATTGTCAACGAGATAAGTCCGGCGGCGAATACGGCGCTGGAAGGATTGTACCAGTCCGGCGATGCGCTCTGTACCCAGTGTGAAGCGGAGGGCTTCCGCCATATTACCTGGTATCTTGACCGCCCGGACGTACTGGCGCGATTTACCACCAAAATTATTGCCGATAAAAGCAAATATCCGTTCCTGCTTTCCAATGGCAACCGTGTTGCGCAGGGTGAACTGGAGAATGGCCGTCACTGGGTTCAGTGGCAAGATCCGTTCCCGAAACCGTGTTATCTGTTTGCGCTGGTGGCCGGTGATTTTGACGTGCTGCGCGATACCTTTACCACCCGCTCCGGGCGTGAAGTCGCATTAGAACTGTACGTTGACCGTGGCAATCTGGATCGTGCGCCGTGGGCAATGACCTCGCTGAAAAATTCCATGAAATGGGATGAAACGCGTTTTGGGCTCGAATATGACCTCGACATCTATATGATTGTCGCGGTGGATTTCTTTAATATGGGCGCGATGGAGAATAAAGGTCTCAATATCTTTAACTCCAAATACGTGCTGGCGCGAACCGATACCGCGACGGATAAAGATTATCTCGATATTGAGCGCGTGATAGGTCATGAGTATTTCCACAACTGGACCGGCAACCGCGTCACCTGCCGCGACTGGTTCCAGTTGAGCCTGAAAGAGGGGCTAACCGTGTTCCGCGATCAGGAGTTTAGCTCTGATTTGGGGTCACGCGCGGTGAACCGCATCAGTAACGTGCGTACCATGCGCGGTTTACAATTCGCGGAAGACGCCAGCCCGATGGCGCATCCTATCCGCCCGGATAAAGTAATCGAAATGAATAACTTCTACACCCTCACCGTTTATGAAAAGGGTGCGGAAGTCATTCGCATGATCCACACGTTGCTGGGTGAGGAAAATTTCCAGAAGGGGATGCAGCTTTATTTTGAGCGCCATGACGGCAGCGCCGCGACGTGTGATGACTTCGTACAGGCGATGGAAGATGCTTCTAATGTCGATTTGTCCCATTTCCGCCGCTGGTACAGTCAGTCCGGCACGCCGATTGTAACGGTAAAAGATGATTATAATCCGGAAACCGAGCAGTACACGTTGACCATCAGCCAGCGCACTCCGGCGACGGCGGATCAGGCGGAGAAGCAGCCGCTGCATATTCCATTCGCCATCGAACTGTACGATAACGAAGGCAACGTCATTCCGTTGCAAAAAGGCGGTCACCCGGTCAACGCCGTGCTGAACGTCACGCAGGCGGAGCAGACATTTACCTTCGATAATGTTTACTTCCAGCCTGTTCCGGCCTTGCTGTGCGAGTTTTCAGCGCCGGTGAAACTGGAATATAAATGGAGCGATCAGCAGTTGACGTTCCTGATGCGCCATGCGCGCAATGATTTCTCCCGTTGGGATGCGGCGCAAAGTCTGCTGGCCACATACATTAAACTGAATGTGGCGCGTCATCAGCAGGGGCAACCGCTATCGCTTCCGGTGCATGTCGCTGATGCGTTCCGCGCAGTACTGTTGGATGAGAAAATCGATCCGGCGTTGGCCGCAGAAATTTTAACGCTGCCTTCGGCCAATGAAATTGCGGAGCTGTTTGAGGTCATTGACCCGATCGCCATTGCGCAAGTTCGTGAAGCGCTAACGCGTACGCTGGCGGCAGAACTGGCGGATGAGTTCCTGGCTATCTATAACGCCAATCATCTGGATGAGTATCGTGTTGATCACGGCGATATCGGTAAGCGCACGCTGCGCAATGCTTGCCTGCGCTTCCTGGCGTTTGGCGAGACGGAGCTGGCTAATACGCTGGTCAGCAAACAGTATCGCGACGCCAATAATATGACCGATGCGCTGGCGGCCCTGTCTGCTGCGGTGGCGGCGCAGTTGCCGTGCCGCGATACGCTGATGCAAGAGTATGACGATAAGTGGCATCAGGACGGCCTGGTGATGGATAAATGGTTTATCCTGCAATCCACAAGCCCGGCGGAAAATGTACTGGAAACCGTACGCAGCCTGCTCAAACACCGTTCTTTCAGTATGAGCAACCCGAACCGCATCCGTTCATTAATTGGCGCGTTTGCTGGCAGCAACCCGGCGGCGTTCCATGCGCAAGACGGTAGCGGATACCAGTTCCTGGTCGAAATGCTGACCGATCTGAATAGCCGTAACCCGCAGGTAGCATCTCGCCTCATTGAACCGCTGATTCGTCTGAAACGTTATGATGATAAGCGTCAGGAGAAAATGCGCGCGGCGTTGGAGCAGTTAAAAGGACTGGAGAATCTTTCCGGCGATCTGTACGAGAAGATAACTAAAGCGTTAGCCTGACAGTATCCGCTATAAAGAGGTAAGACATGCCCGGTAAGCGTTAGCGCTGCCGGGCATTTTTTTGCCGGACGATGACGCTCGCTGGCGAAACGTGAAGTGAGAATGAAGGAAAACGATTGCTATTTATTGCCGTAGGTCAATTCCCTTTTGCCTTGTTATCGCCCATAATACGCCCCCGGTTTGCACACCGGGAATCCAGGAGAGTTCATGTACTATCCCTTCGTTCGTAAAGCCCTTTTCCAGCTCGATCCAGAGCGCGCTCATGAATTTACATTTCAACAATTACGCCGCATTACAGGTACGCCGCTGGAAGCGCTGGTGCGCCAGAAAGTACCGACAAAGCCGGTTACCTGCATGGGACTTACCTTTAAAAATCCACTGGGGTTGGCTGCCGGTCTGGATAAAGACGGGGAGTGCATCGACGCGTTAGGCGCGATGGGGTTTGGCTCCCTGGAAATCGGCACCGTGACGCCGCGCCCACAGCCGGGTAACGATAAGCCGCGTCTTTTTCGTCTGGTGGATGCTGAAGGTCTCATCAATCGGATGGGCTTTAATAATCTGGGCGTCGATAACCTGGTCGAGAATGTTAAAAAAGCCCATTTTGATGGTATTCTGGGAATTAACATCGGTAAAAATAAAGATACACCTGTCGAAAATGGCAAAGATGACTACCTGATTTGTATGGAAAAAGTCTATGCTTATGCGGGTTATATCGCCATTAATATTTCTTCGCCGAATACGCCAGGGCTACGTACGCTCCAGTATGGCGATGCGCTGGACGATCTGTTAACTGCCATTAAAAATAAGCAAAACGATCTTCAGGCGATCCACCATAAATATGTGCCGGTGGCAGTAAAGATCGCGCCGGATCTTTGTGAAGAAGAATTGATCCAGGTTGCCGATAGCCTGCTTCGTCATAATATTGATGGGGTGATTGCGACAAATACCACCCTCGATCGTTCTCTGGTACAAGGAATGAAAAATTGCCAGCAAACGGGGGGATTAAGTGGCCGGCCATTACAATTAAAAAGCACAGAAATTATTCGCCGTTTATCCCAGGAGTTAAAGGGACAATTGCCTATTATCGGCGTCGGCGGCATTGACTCAGTTATCGCCGCGCGCGAGAAGATAGCGGCAGGAGCTACGCTGGTACAAATTTATTCCGGCTTTATTTTTAAAGGCCCGCCATTGATTAAAGAAATCGTAACGCACATCTAAACTTTAGCCTTTATCAGACAACCAGGGCTTTATTTCCGGCGCTGGTTGTTTTATATTTCTCCACTGTTGCTTATTTAGACATTTTAGGCTTTTATTATTGGGGTAATAAACGAAGCGGCAAAAGGACAATGCTGTTACGAGTTGCTTAAAAGCGGGAGAGAGGTAATGCGAATTAAACCTGACGATAACTGGCGCTGGTATTATGATGAAGAGCACGATCGTATGATGCTCGATCTCGCCAATGGTATGCTTTTTCGCTCGCGCTTCTCTCGTAAAATGCTTACGCCGGACGCGTTTTGCCCGACCGGTTTTTGTGTGGATGATGCCGCGCTCTATTTTTCCTTTGAAGAAAAATGCCGGGATTTCGAATTAACCAAAGAGCAACGCGCGGAGTTGGTGTTGAATGCGCTGGTGGCGATTCGCTATCTCAAACCGCAGATGCCAAAAAGCTGGCATTTTGTAGCGCATGGCGAAATGTGGACCCCGGGAACGGGCGATGCCGCAAGCGTCTGGTTAAGCGATACGGCGGAACAGGTTAATTTGCTGGTCGTTGAGCCGGGAGAAAATGCCGCGTTGTGTCTGCTGGCCCAGCCGGGTGTGGTGATAGCAGGCCGAACCATGCAGCTTGGCGATGCGATTAAAATTATGAACGACAGGCTGAAACCGCAGGTTCACTGTCACAGTTTCAGCCTTGAACAAGCGGTTTAATTTTCCAGTCGTAACGCGGTCTTAGGCACGCAGCTACAGCTCAGAATCGTACCATCGTCACCTATAGCCGATTTTTTCAGCGGACTTACTTCGCCTTCCAGCAAACGTATCCGGCAGCAACCACAGATACCAGCCCGGCAAGAATACGGAATACGAATCCCCTGATTCTCCAACTGTTCCAGTAGTACCTGTTGATTATTCCCGCAGAAGGTTTGCCCCTGCCAGTCGATGGTTACACTCGCGTCCGGGTGTTTATCTGGCGTAACGCTGTCGTCGACCGTTGTGGCGCCATAAGCTTTTGCCGGAGCTGTCGCCAGAATCTCCACTTCATCGCCGACGCGAACGACGCCGCTATTGCGGGCAATCAGATTCTGACCGAAATCCACATCGCCATTGTCCTGGGCGGTACGAAAAGCTTGCAGTGTCGCCAGCGGTTCTCCGGAAGGATGTTTTTGCCCCTTTTCAGGGCTGACGGTCGTAAAAATACAGCGGCTACAGGGCTTCACGACGTCAAAAATCACATCGCCAATGCGAAGCACTTTCCAGCTATCTTCCTCCCAGGCCGCTACGCCGGAAACCACTAAGTTTGGGCGAAATTGTTCCATTTGTACGCCTGCCGGACAACGCTGTTGCAGATCGCGCAGCGAGGCTTCGTTGGTCAATAAATACGGGTAGCCATCGGCAAATCCCAGCGGCACCGCGTTATGTCGTTTAACCCGGCGCGTCAACTGCGGCCCAACCCAGCGCAACTGGACATCGCGGGAGAAAAAGCCGCTCAACCATTGATTAATCGCCGTCGGGGCGACGCGAGCGGTAAAATGGTTTCCCCAGACCTCGGTCGGCGCATCCTGCGGGGTGAAATCCGTAAAGCGAACCAGCGCGCTACTGCCGTCTGGCGCGGTCAAATGGAGGCCGTCGTGTAAGGGAGAGGGGGTAAAACGTACCATTTGTGGAAACTGGCGGGCGGTAATAAATGTGCCGTCAGGCTCGGTCACCATGAAGATGCGATCAAAAGCCAGGCCGCTGATATCTGCCAGCGCATGAGTCAGGCCAATGCCGCGCATGGATTTGACCGGATGAATAAAGAGCCGTGATAACGTCGCCACCGTACAGTCCCTCAAATGAAAATAAGCCTTCAACTTTATGACATGGGCGTGAGATTAGCTATAATGCGCAACAATTTTCTTAGCGTAAAAGTGACAATATGAATTCTCTGTTTGCCAGTACGGCCCGCGGGCTGGAAGAGCTGTTAAAAACTGAACTGGAAAAACTGGGCGCCGTAGGGTGTCAGGTTGTTCAGGGTGGGGTCCATTTTCAGGGCGACACGCGGCTTATTTACCAGAGCCTGATGTGGAGCCGCCTGGCCTCGCGTATTATCCTGCCGATGGGGGAGTGCAAGGTCTACAGCGATCTCGATCTTTACCTCGGCGTTCAGGCGATAAACTGGACAGAGATTTTTAATCCTGGCGCGACGTTTGCGGTGCATTTCAGCGGCCTGAACGACACCATCCGTAATAGTCAGTATGGCGCGATGAAAGTTAAAGACGCGATTGTCGATGCGTTTACGCGGAAAAATCTTCCGCGTCCAAATGTGGACCGCGAATCGCCGGACCTCCGTATTAACGTCTGGCTGAATAAAGAAACTGCCAGCATTGCGCTGGATCTCAGTGGTGATGGCCTGCACCTGCGCGGTTATCGCGATCGCACCGGGCTGGCGCCAATTAAAGAGACGCTGGCGGCAGCGATTGTTATGCGTTCCGGCTGGCAACCAGGTACGCCGCTGCTCGACCCTATGTGTGGTTCGGGGACACTGTTGATTGAGGCCGCGATGTGGGCGACCGATCGCGCGCCGGGCCTGCACCGTGGTCACTGGGGATTTAGCGGCTGGGCACAGCATGACGAAACTATCTGGCAGGAAGTGAAAGCCGAAGCGCAGACCCGGGCGCGTAAGGGGCTGGCGGAGTATTCCTCTCATTTCTACGGTTCCGACAGCGATGCGCGCGTCATTGAGCGGGCGCGCAGCAACGCCCGTCGCGCCGGTATCGGCGAGCTTATCACCTTTGAAGTGAAAGATGTGGCGCAACTGAGTAATCCATTGCCGAAAGGCCCGTATGGTACGGTGATCAGTAACCCGCCTTACGGCGAACGTCTGGACAGCGAACCGGCGCTGATTGCGTTGCACAGCCTGCTGGGCCGTACCATGAAAAATCAGTTTGGCGGCTGGAACCTGTCGCTGTTCAGCGCTTCGCCCGATCTGCTGGGCAGCCTGCAATTGCGTGCCGACAAACAGTTTAAAGCCAAGAATGGCCCGCTGGACTGTGTGCAGAAAAACTATCATATTGCGGAAACCACGGCGGACAGTAAGCCGGCGACGGTGGCGGAAGATTACGCTAATCGCCTGCGTAAAAATCTTAAAAAGCTGGAGAAATGGGCGCGCCAGGAAGGGATTGAATGCTATCGCTTGTATGATGCCGACCTGCCGGAATATAACGTGGCGGTAGACCGTTACGGCGACTGGGCGGTGATTCAGGAATATGCGCCGCCGAAAACGGTGGATGCGCAAAAAGCGCGGCAACGTCTGTTCGATATTATTGCGGCAACCTTGTCAGTGCTCGGTATTCCGCCGAATAAACTGGTGTTAAAAACCCGTGAACGGCAAAAAGGAAAAAACCAGTATCAGAAAATGAGCGAGAAGGGCGAGTTCCTTGAGGTCAGCGAATATAATGCGCGCTTATGGGTAAATCTGACGGATTATCTCGACACCGGTCTGTTCCTCGATCACCGTATTGCCCGCAGAATGCTGGGAGAAATGAGCAAAGGCAAAGATTTCCTGAATCTCTTTTCTTATACCGGCAGCGCCAGCGTACATGCGGGTCTGGGCGGCGCGCGCAGCACCACAACGGTGGATATGTCCCGTACCTATCTGGAGTGGGCCGAACGTAATTTGCGTCTGAACGGACTGAGCGGCCGCGCGCATCGCCTGATTCAGGCCGACTGCCTGGGCTGGCTGCGCGAGGCGAATGAACAGTTCGATTTGATCTTTATCGATCCGCCGACGTTCTCTAACTCAAAACGTATGGAAGAGTCGTTTGATGTTCAGCGCGATCATGTCGCGTTAATGAAAGATTTAAAACGCCTGCTGCGTAAAGGCGGCACCATCATGTTCTCAAATAATAAGCGCGGATTCCGTATGGATCTGGAAGGGCTGGCTGAGCTGGGGCTTACCGCACAAGAAATTACGCAAAAAACGCTTTCCCCGGATTTTGCCCGTAACCGTCAGATTCATAACTGCTGGCTGATCCGCGCCGCCTGAAAGGAAAAGTAAATGTCATTAATCAGTATGCATGGCGCATGGCTGTCGTTCAGCGACGCGCCGCTTCTCGATAACGCAGAGTTGCATATCGAAGATAACGAACGCGTCTGTCTGGTGGGGCGTAACGGCGCCGGGAAATCCACCTTGATGAAGATCCTCAACCGCGAACAGGGTCTGGACGATGGGCGTATTATTTATGAGCAGGATCTGATCGTCGCGCGTCTGCAACAGGACCCGCCCCGTAATATTGCGGGCAGCGTCTATGACTTTGTCGCCGAAGGTATCGAAGAACAAGCGGAATACCTCAAGCGCTATCATGAGATTTCCCGTCTGGTGATGACCGATCCCAGCGAGAAAAACCTCAATGAAATGGCGCGCGTACAGGAACAGCTCGATCATCATAATCTGTGGCAGCTGGAAAACCGTATTAATGAAGTGCTGGAGCAGCTTGGACTCGATCCTAATGCCGCGCTGTCGTCGCTCTCCGGCGGCTGGCTGCGTAAAGCCGCGCTGGGTCGGGCGCTGGTCAGCAATCCGCGCGTATTGTTACTGGATGAACCGACTAACCATCTGGATATCGAAACTATCGACTGGCTGGAAGGGTTTCTGAAAACCTTTAACGGAACGATTATTTTTATCTCTCACGATCGTTCGTTTATTCGCAATATGGCAACCCGCATTGTCGATCTCGATCGTGGCAAACTGGTCACCTATCCGGGAAATTACGATCAATACCTGCTGGAGAAAGAAGAAGCGCTGCGCGTAGAAGAATTACAAAACGCGGAATTTGATCGCAAACTGGCGCAGGAAGAAGTCTGGATTCGCCAGGGTATCAAGGCGCGCCGCACCCGTAATGAAGGGCGCGTGCGGGCGTTAAAAGCGATGCGTCGTGAACGCAGCGAGCGCCGGGAAGTGATGGGCACGGCGAAGATGCAGGTCGAAGAGGCGACGCGCTCCGGTAAAATCGTTTTTGAGATGGAAAACGTCGATTACCAGGTAGAAGGAAAACAACTGGTAAAAGATTTCTCCGCTCAGGTACAGCGCGGCGACAAGATTGCGTTAATTGGCCCGAACGGCTGCGGTAAAACCACGCTACTGAAACTGATGCTGGGACAGCTTCAGGCTGACAGCGGGCGCATCCACGTAGGAACGAAGCTGGAAGTCGCCTACTTCGATCAGCATCGCGCCGAACTGGATCCGGAAAAAACCGTGATGGATAACCTTGCGGAAGGCAAGCAAGAGGTGATGGTAAACGGTAAGCCGCGCCATGTACTGGGCTATTTGCAGGACTTCCTGTTTCACCCCAAACGGGCGATGACACCCGTCCGCGCGCTTTCCGGCGGCGAACGTAACCGTCTGCTGCTGGCACGACTGTTCCTCAAGCCGAGCAATCTTTTAATTCTCGATGAACCAACGAACGATCTTGACGTCGAAACGCTGGAACTATTAGAAGAATTAATTGATGGCTATCAGGGCACGGTACTACTGGTCAGCCACGATCGGCAATTTGTCGATAATACCGTGACGGAATGCTGGATTTTCGAGGGCGGCGGCAAAATCGGACGTTATATCGGCGGCTACCATGATGCGCGCGCGCAGCAAGAGCAGCATCTGGCGACGAAACAGCCGATGGCGAAAAAAAATGAGGAAGTTATTGCCCCTAAAGCAGAAATTGTAAAACGTGGCAGTAGCAAACTAAGCTATAAACTGCAGCGCGAGCTGGAGCAGTTACCCGGTCAGCTTGAAGACCTGGAAGCGAAGCTGGAAGCGCTACAGGCGCAGGTTGCGGATGCGGCCTTTTTTAGCCAACCCCATGAGCAAACGCAAAAAGTTCTGGCCGATTTAAGTCAGGCGGAGCAAGAACTTGAGCAAGCCTTCGAACGTTGGGAGTATCTTGAAGGCCTGAAAAACGGGGCATAACGAAAGGAGCGCCTATGTGTGAACATCACCATGCTGCGAAGCACATATTGTGCCCGCAATGCGACATGCTGGTGGCTTTACCCCGCCTCTCGCATGGGCAAAAAGCAGCATGTCCACGATGCGGCGCAACGTTAACGACCGAGTGGGACGCGCCCCGGCAGCGTCCTACCGCCTATGCGTTAGCGGCACTATTTATGTTGCTGCTTTCTAACCTTTTTCCCTTCGTGAATATGAATGTCGCGGGCGTCACCAGCGAAGTCACGCTTCTGGAAATCCCCGGCGTCATGTTTTCTGAAGATTACGCCAGCCTCGGCACGTTCTTTTTATTATTTGTCCAACTGGTGCCGGCATTTTGCCTGGTGACCATTCTATTACTTGTCAACCGCGCCAGTCTGCCGTTGTCGGTAAAAAAAACGCTGGCAAGGATCTTTTTCCTCCTCAAATCGTGGGGAATGGCGGAAATATTTCTCGCCGGGGTGTTGGTCAGTTTTGTTAAGCTGATGGCCTACGGCGATATCGGCATCGGCAGCAGTTTTATTCCCTGGTGCTTATTTTGTCTCGTTCAACTGCGGGCGTTCCAGTGTGTCGATCGCCGCTGGTTGTGGGATGATATCGCCCCGCAGCCTGCACTGGCGCAGCCGTTAACGCCGGGGATTACCGGTATCCGGCAGTCTTTGCGTTCTTGCGCCTGCTGTACGGCGATCCTGCCTGCGGAGAGTCTCGTCTGTCCGCGTTGCCATACGAAAGGCTATGTCCGGCGTAAAAACAGTTTGCAGTGGACGCTGGCGTTATTATTTACCTCGATCATGCTTTATCTGCCCGCCAATATTTTGCCGATTATGATTACTGACTTACTGGGCTCGAAAATGCCGTCGACCATTCTGGCTGGCGTGATTTTGCTGTGGAGCGAGGGGTCTTATCCGGTGGCGGCGGTTATCTTTCTCGCCAGTATTATGGTGCCGACGCTAAAAATGATCGCCATTGCCTGGCTTTGTTGGGATGCGAAAGGCCACGGTAAGCGCGACAGTGAACGGATGCATTTTATTTATGAAGTAGTGGAGTTTGTGGGGCGCTGGTCAATGATTGATGTCTTTGTCATTGCCGTACTCTCTGCGCTGGTGCGTATGGGAGGGTTAATGAATATTTATCCTGCGATGGGTGCGTTGATGTTTGCTTTAGTCGTCATAATGACAATGTTTTCTGCGATGACCTTTGATCCGCGTCTGTCGTGGGATCGTGAATACGAACCAGGCCATGAGGAGTCCTGATAGCATGGAACCTAAAAAAGGGGAAGCCAAAGTACAAAAGGTGAAAAATTGGTCGCCTGTCTGGATATTCCCGATTGTTACTGCGCTTATCGGAGCCTGGATTCTGTTTTATCACTACAGCCACCAGGGACCGGAAGTTACCTTAATTACCACCAATGCGGAAGGCATTGAAGGCGGAAAAACGACGATCAAAAGTCGCAGCGTGGATGTCGGCGTGGTTGAAAGCGCGACGCTGACTGACGATCTGACCCATGTACAAATCAAAGCGCGGCTTCATTCCGGTATGGAAAAGTTGCTGCATAAAGACTCGGTATTTTGGGTCGTAAAACCGCAGGTGGGGCGTGAAGGCATCAGCGGGCTTGGGACGCTGCTATCAGGCGCGTATATTGAACTACAACCAGGAAGTAAGGGCAGTCAGCCGGAAAGCTATCAGCTTCTTGACTCACCGCCGTTGGCGCCGCCCGATGCCAAAGGTATTCGTGTGATTCTGGACAGCAAAAAGGCCGGTCAGCTCAGTCCTGGCGATCCCGTTCTGTTCCGGGGTTATCGGGTAGGATCCGTTGAAACCAGCTCTTTCGATCCGCAAAAACGGACAATGAGTTATCAGTTGTTCATTAAGGCGCCAAACGATCGATTGGTCACCAGTAATGTCCGATTCTGGAAAGATAGCGGTATCGCTGTGGATCTGACATCGGCGGGAATGCGCGTGGAAATGGGATCGTTGACGACGTTGTTTGGCGGCGGCGTGAGTTTTGATGTGCCGGAAGGACTTGAGCAGGGGCAACCCGTCGCCGAAAAAACGGCTTTTAATCTCTACGACGATCAAAAAAGTATTCAGGATTCGCTGTATACCGATCATATCGATTACCTGATGTTCTTTAAAGATTCGGTGCGCGGATTACAACCCGGCGCGCCGCTGGAGTTCCGTGGTATTCGTCTGGGGACGGTAAGCAAAGTGCCTTTCTTTGCGTCTAAAATGCGCCAGGTATTTAATGATGATTACCGTATTCCTGTGCTGGTGCGCATTGAACCGGAGCGTCTGAAAGCGCAACTGGGAGAAAATGCGGATGTTGGCGCGCATTTGACGGAACTGCTTAAGCGCGGTTTACGCGCTTCGCTTAAAACCGGCAACCTGGTGACCGGGGCGCTGTATGTCGATCTGGACTTTTATCCTAAGGAGCCGCCGATCACCGGGCTACGCGAATTTGATGGTTATGAAATTATTCCCACCGTCAGCAGCGGCCTGGCGCAAATTCAACAGCGACTGGTGGAAACGTTGGATAAGATCAACAACCTGCCGCTGAATCCGATGATTGAACAAGCGACCAATACGCTGTCTGAAAGCCAGCGTACTATGCGTCGGCTGCAAACCACGCTGGATAATATGAACAAGATTACCTCCAGTCAGTCGATGCAGCAGCTTCCGGCGGATATGCAAACGACGTTACGCGAACTTAACCGCAGTATGCAGGGCTTCCAGCCTGGATCGGCGGCGTATAACAAAATGGTGGCGGATATGCAGCGTCTCGATCAGGTGCTTCGTGAGTTACAACCGGTGTTGAAAACTCTGAACGAGAAGAGCAACGCGCTGGTATTTGAAGCGAAGGATAAAAAAGATCCTGAGCCTAAGAGGGCGAAACAATGAAAAAATGGCTAGTCGTGATAATGGCGTTCTGGCTGGCGTCATGTAGTTCCGGCGGAGAAAATAAAAGCTATTATCAGCTCCCGATAGCGCAAAGCGGTGTGCAAAGCACCGCAAGCCAGGGCAACCGTCTCTTATGGGTAGAGCAGGTTTTCGTACCTGACTATCTGGCAGGTAACGGCGTGGTGTATCAAACCAGTGATGTCCAGTATGTGATTGCCAATAACAATTTGTGGGCCAGCCCGCTGGACCAGCAATTACGTAACACGCTGGTGGCGAATCTTAGCGCCCGGCTTCCTGGCTGGGTCGTCGCTTCCCAGCCGTTGGGAACCACCCAGGATACGTTGAACGTTACCGTAACCGGATTCCATGGACGTTACGATGGTAAGGTTATCGTCAGCGGGGAGTGGCTATTAAACCACAACGGACAACTGATTAAGCGGCCTTTCCATATCGAAGCCAGCCAGCAGAAAGATGGCTATGATGAGATGGTCAAAGTACTGGCAAGCGCATGGAGTCAGGAAGCAGCCGCTATCGCAGATGAGATAAAGCGCCTTCCCTGAGATAAAAGTAATGTAAATTTAACCGCTTCAGGTCGTGCGCCTGAGGCGGTTTTTTTATTTTTGACACCGGAAAAATAGTTGTTATGGCTCACATTTTTTGTACAAATGATTTACCGTATAGCTCACAAATATGACATTGGTGTGAATTTTGCGCATTGACGGGCGATCCATTTAGAGGTATTCGTGTAGTGTGATTGCACATTTTGTAATCACTGTTTTCTTTTCCACCAGATACAAATATGAGGGAAACGAGGCATGAAGAGACAAAAACGAGATCGCCTGGAACGGGCACATCAACGTGGATATCAGGCCGGCATCGCCGGACGATCAAAAGAAATGTGTCCCTATCAGACGCTGAATCAACGGTCATACTGGTTGGGAGGTTGGCGACAAGCCATGGAGGACAGGGCGGTAATGGCCTGATTCTGTCTCTTTAGAAAAAGAAACCTCCGCAGTGCGGAGGTTTCGCCTTTATTGGTTTTGCAAGCATGATACCGATAGCGCGGAATATCAATTCAACACTTAGAACGCGGAAGTATCCTGGAACAAACCGACTTTCAAATCGTGTGCGGTATAGATCAGACGACCATCCACCAGAACCTCACCGTCCGCCAGACCCATGATCAGGCGACGGTTTACGATACGTTTGAAATGAATGCGATAGGTGACTTTCCTGGCTGTCGGCAGAACCTGGCCGGTAAATTTCACTTCGCCCACGCCCAGAGCGCGGCCTTTGCCTTCGCCGCCCAACCAGCCCAGGTAGAATCCCACCAATTGCCACATAGCATCCAGACCCAGACAACCGGGCATCACCGGATCGCCGATAAAGTGGCATCCGAAGAACCATAGATCCGGATTGATATCCAGCTCGGCTTCGACATAGCCTTTGTCGAAATTGCCGCCCGTTTCGGTCATCTTAACGACGCGGTCCATCATCAGCATGTTCGGCGCAGGGAGTTGCGGCCCTTTAGCGCCAAACAGTTCACCACGACCAGAGGCAAGAAGGTCTTCTTTTGTATAGGATTCGCGTTTATCTACCATGTTTTATGTAAACCTTATTTTATTGAAGCACGCAGGATAGCTAACACGTGTACGCTGAACAAGTCCGATCAGTTCGGAATAAAAGCGTTCAGCCAACGTAATGGCCACGGGAAACGATGACGGCCTTCCTGTTGCGTCGCCTGCGCGATACGCTCCTGGATAGTCTGCATCAACGTCGTTTGACCTTCGCCATCCCACACCAGATTTAACAGTAACGGTAAGGCGTCGGTCACGTCGTCTACCGCCCAGATAGTGAACTTCTCTTCTTTAACCGCTTGCAGCAGTTCAGATTTAAGACTGAGATGGCGGACATTGGCGGCAGGGATAATCACGCCCTGTTTACCGTTTAATTCCCGCTGCTCGCAGATGGCGAAGAAACCTTCAATTTTTTCGTTTAGCCCACCCACCGGTTGCGCGCGACCAAACTGATCGACCGAGCCGGTAATCGCAATGTTTTGATTCACCGGCACATTGGCCAGCGCGCTGATGAGCGCACATAATTCCGCCATTGAGGCGCTATCGCCATCCACTTCGCTGTAGGACTGCTCAAAGGTTAACGAGGCAGAGAAGGGAATTTGTTGCTCCAGCTGCAACTCCGACATCAGGAAGGCCTGCATAATCATCATTCCCTTAGCGTGGATATTCCCGCCAAGTTCGGCCTTGCGCTCAATATCGTTAAATTCGCCATCGCCGATATGCACAACACAGCTAATTCGCGACGGTTCGCCAAAGGCGCGCGGATGCCCGGGAAACTCAATGACGGAAAGCGCATTGATTTGTCCAACGCGTTCGCCTTCGGTTTCAATCAGGATCTGCTCTTGCAGAATCTCATCCTGCATCCGCTCCGCCAGAAAGCCTTCTCGCCATTCGCGTCGGGCAAGCATCAGGCTGAGCGCTTCTGCGCCGCAGGTATCGCCTTCGCATAAAGGCGACGCCTCCTTAAACTGGCGGGCTATCCACAGTGGGCAAAGAGGCAGCGTATCCTGTTCGCCGGTATAGCGCACAGCCTCGCGTATCAGAACGGGCCAGGCGTCCGGAGCCGGAGGGGGCAAATTATCGCGTAAAGCGATACGCGTCACCCATTGACACCACAGGGTCATAGCTTCTGAGTCCGCTATCTGTAAATTGTCTTCAAATTCACTGTAGATAGCCTGTTCCGCGAGCTCCGGTTCCATCTCCTGAAAATCAGCCAGTGATTCACGTTCGCCAACCAGAATCACCTTCAGTTTGAGCGGCATGGATGGCACGGAGACCGGTAATGGACGCGACTCGTCAAAGGCCACCCAGTCAAAACGCTCGCGGCTAACGATGGCTTTCAGACGCATCCACAGTAACGGCTGCGCCAGAAGGGTTCGTAAGGAAATAATCAGCACGCCGCCGTTCGCCTGATGAACCAGTCCCGGCTGCAGGATAATGTCGCCGTTATACTGCCGCAGGCAACCAAAGAGCTGTTCGGCTTCGACCCAGTCCGCGCTGACGACTTGTGTGACGGTGGCAAAGTTGTCTTGCGCATTCTGCGCGGCGCGGTAATGAACAGTATGCCCGGAAACGTCATAATGTCCGCCGGTTAATTGTCCGGCATCGGTTTGCAGAGCGCGGACGGCATCTGAAAGTAAAGTGAGATACTCTTGCTCTTCAGGCGCTTTAGTCAGCATAAAAGAGGATGATGCCCACGGCTGTATAAGTTGCTCAAGCGCAAATTGCAGTCGTGGCTGAGTATCACTGAGTAAGGTGTCGTTTTCGTCAGTCGCGTGTGGCTGTGCAAATATCTCCTGATAGCTTTCGCTATCCGGAACCAGATCACGCCATGCAAGTTTCGTAATGGTCAAAGTTGAGGTTTTTTAGTCTGTTGTAAAAGGGGGGATTATAGCCTAACCCGTCACGCTGCACACGCGGAAAGCGAATGCAAAGTAATATGAAGACGTGTAACCATTCACAGGTTCGAGATTCTTTTCTTCAGATGGCTAAAAAACTGATATTCTGATAACAGTTACACGGTAACATTGGGATCGCAATGAAATATCAACAACTTGAAAATCTTGAAAGCGGTTGGAAATGGAAATATCTGGTGAAAAAGCATCGCGAAGGGGAGTTGATCACCCGCTACGTGGAAGCCAGTGCTGCCCAGGAAGCCGTCAATTTGTTGTTGGCCCTCGAAAATGAACCGGTGCGGGTAAATGTCTGGATAGACAGGCATATGAATCCTGCCTTGCTTAATCGGATGAAACAAACCATTCGGGCAAGACGCAAACGACACTTCAATGCGGAACATCAGCATACGCGCAAAAAATCTATCGATTTAGAGTTTATGGTCTGGCAGCGTCTGGCGGGCCTTGCGCAGCGACGCGGTAAAACATTATCCGAAACGATAGTGCAACTGATAGAAGACGCGGAGCATAAAGAGAAATATGCCACGCAAATGACCACGTTA
The DNA here is from genome assembly GCF_046550775.1 of Salmonella sp. SAL04202. Taxonomy (NCBI): domain Bacteria; kingdom Pseudomonadati; phylum Pseudomonadota; class Gammaproteobacteria; order Enterobacterales; family Enterobacteriaceae; genus Salmonella; species Salmonella sp. SAL04202. Next base: position 791,468 of record NZ_JBGDXK010000001.1, read on the forward strand.
AAGCAGGATTTACAGGCGTTATTAGGCAAGAAGTAACGCTGAAAGGCGTTGTCATCCAGACCAGAGCAAAAAACCCCGCGACGCGGGGTTTTTTATCAGACGGAAACTTAAGCCTGCGGCTGAGTTACCACGTCTTTAACGCCTTTAACTTCGATCTCTACGCGACGATCCGGAGCCAGGCAATCGATCAGGGCAGCGCGAGGTTTCACGTTGTCACAGGTGTTGCCGGTAACCGGGTTAGATTCGCCCATACCACGTGCGGAGATTTTGTCAGACGGAATACCTTTGGAGATCAGGTAATCAACAACAGACTGAGCACGTTTCTCGGACAGACCCTGGTTGTAAGCGTCAGAACCGATACGGTCAGTGAAGCCCAGAACGACAACGGAACCGTCTTTCGGATCCAGGTTGCTCAGCTGGCTGTACAGCTGATCCAGAGCCTGCTGGCCTTCCGGCTTCAGGGTAGATTTGTTGAAGTTGAACAGTACGTCAGACTTCAGAGTGAAGTGCTTGGTCTGTACTTCCGGAGCCGGTGCCGGTGCCGGAGCGACTACCGGAGCAGCTTCTTGCTGGCCGAAACGGTAGGAAACACCTACGCTCAGCAGGCCGTTGTCCGGACGGGTGCCGATGGTGTTGGCATCACCGATGTTGTTAGTCCACTGGTATTCCAGACGGGTTGCGATTTCAGGGGTGATGGCATACTCGATACCGCCCGCGAATACCGGGGAAACGCCGGTGTCGTGGTCTTTAGTAGACGGGCCGCCAGGGACGTTAGACTTGGTGTCTGCACGCCATACCATACCACCCAGACGGGTATAAACGTCCAGATCGTCAGTGATTGGATAACCCAGTTTAGCGGTCAACTGAACGCCCTGAGCTTTATAAGCGCCATTGATGTTGTCGCCTTTGTACGGCATACGGCCTAACCAGTCGTAGCCCATTTCAAAGCCAACGTACGGGTTAACCTGGTAACCACCAAAAGCACCTGCGCCCAGTTGGTTTTCATGAGTCGGGCCATCATTGTTAATGAAGCCGGTGTCATGGTACTGAGACCAGCCCAGTTTAGCACCAGCGTACCAGGTGTTATCTTTCGGAGCGGCCTGCGCTACGGTAGCGAAACCAGCCAGTGCCACTGCAATCGCGATAGCTGTCTTTTTCATTTTTTGCGCCTCGTTATCATCCAAAATACGCCATGAATATCTCCAACGAGATAACACGGTTAAATCCTTCACCGGGGGATCTGCTCAATAGTTACTCTACCGATATCTACGGCTTATGCTGAGCACCCCTGGCGATGTAAAGTCTACAACGTAGTTGGAAACTTACAAGTGTGAACTCCGTCAGACATGTGAAAAAAACATGACGGATATACACATCATTTAACAGTTTCAGATGATAAATCGTACAGCAAAAATTGCGGAAACCGCTTCTGACAAGCGTTCTCGCAAAAAAAACGTTAGCACTCAAAGGAGATACGTTCGCGTAAAAAAAAGTCCAGGATAAATCCTAATTTTACTTAATGATACAAATTAGAGTGAATTTTTAGCCCGGAATGCTGTCTCCTGGGTAAAGCGTGCGCACGTACAGGGCGCATGATAAACCCTACCGCATTACCTACCTTCGCTGCTTCAACCAGGCAGGCATGTTCTTCTTCTGTCAGTTCTTCAGTCATCCAACCAATTACCACGCTGTAATTTCCTGTACGCAAAGCGCGGATCATCGACTCCAGCGTATGAGGAGGCGCAAGCTGGCTAATTTGCATCACTTTCGTTAATGGCAAACCTGAAGACTGTACCCATTCACGGCTGAGCTTTTGCTGCGGCGTGAGCCAGAGCTGCCAGCGTGATTGTTGGCCTAACTGACGGAGTAAAGGCAAAAGCAGGAGTTGCGCCATCATGGGCTGGTCTTCGTGGTAGACAACTTCACTGACCAGTCCTGCCGCGGCATTTTCCGTAGCGGTGCGCGCAGCGTTGTGGGTAGTGGTAGGAAATGACGAAGAACGATTTGCATAACCTGAAGTGTACATAATCAATCCAGCCCTGTGAGTTACTGTATATTCATACAGTACCCCTGTAGCGATGAAAGATCAACTCTATTTTCGGAAACTGTCTCGCAATTTTTATTCTTAGTGGCGTCAAAAATAAAAATCATCTTGCTCGCGGAGTATAAGTTGCCTATTTTCGTCATTAACGGATCCGTTACTGCAAATCATTCTTTTACTTTATGATTTAAAAGGAATTTTATGAGAGCACTCTCTTATGACAGGATCTATAAATCGCAAGAATATTTGGCCTCTTTGGGGACGATCCAATATCGATCTTTATTCGGTAGCTATAGTCTGACCGTGGAGGATACCGTCTTTGCGATGGTGGCTAATGGCGAGCTTTATCTCCGCGCCTGTGAAGAAAGTGTACCCTACTGTGTGAAGCATCCTCCCGCCTGGCTCATGTTTATGAAATGTGGACGTCCCGTTATGCTCAACTATTACCGGGTGGATGAAAGCCTGTGGCGCGATCAGCAGCAGCTGGTGCGTTTATCGAAGTATTCTCTTGACGCGGCAATGAAGGAAAAACACAGCCGTATTTTACAGCACAGACTCAAAGATCTCCCCAATATGACCTTCCATCTGGAAACATTGCTCAATGAGTCAGGGATAAAGGACGAAAATATGTTACGCATATTGGGCGCGAAAATGTGCTGGCTAAGGTTGCGACAAAGCAATCCCTTGCTGACGGTGAAAGTGTTGTATGCCCTGGAAGGCGCAATTGTCGGCGTACATGAAGCGGCGCTCCCGGCGAGTCGTCGCCAGGAGCTTGCCGACTGGGCTCATTCGCTTACGGCTGGGTAATTAATGTAGAAGTCGGCGGTGAAATTTGCCGTTGCAAGCGTCCAATCTCGGGCAGTAAGGCAATGAGCAAACCAATTTGTTGAACAACCAGAGGTTCTTTGCTGTCCGGACGTGTTTCCAGTGACTGAACTCGCTGCTTTAAACCCTCCAGCGCCTGGTGTACGCGCTGTTCGTCTTCAGGTTGATGATGAAGCGCATCATCAACGTAGCAGACCGCGTCATCCAGAAGCCCCAACACGTCCGGATTACTGAGCTTTTCGCGGTGCGCGCCGAGGGCGGAGATATAGCTGGTAAAAGTGTGATTGAGGCAAAGCAGCCTGAACGCCGCCTCCCGGGTTTCAGCCGTGACGTCGGGTTCGCTCGACATATTAGAAACCACGGATGCCAGTTCTGCATCGCGGTTGTGCGCGTCGCGTCTGGCAATGCGATAGGCCAGGCGGTTATCCCGTCCCTGGTGATATTGCTCAAGGATCGCATCAAGGTAGCGGCAATTAGCATCGGTGGCGCGCTGGAGTACCCGGGGAAGGTTACGAAAGCGCCAGTCCGGCCAAATAAAGCTGACCGCAGCCCAGGCGATAGCGCAGCCAATTAACGTGTCGACGACGCGCGGTAACGCTACCTCAAAGCCTTCGCCCAGGAGGTTAAAGCAGAGTAATACCAGCAGGGTGATGAACATCGTCGCATGGGCATACTGCACATTACGGAATGCGAAGAAAAGCACGCCGGTAATCACCAGCAGAACTAACTGTCCTTCAAGCGAAGGGACAAACCATAAAATCGGCAGGCCGATCGCAACGCCTACCAACGTACCGATAATCCTGAGCGCAAGGCGATGGCGGGTCGCGTTATAGTTAGGCTGACAAACGAACAGGCTGGTGAGCAATATCCAGTACCCGTGGCGCATCCCGGTAATTTGGATGAGAGCATAACCGATGCACAATACCAGTGACATGCGTACCGCATGGCGAAAGAGAGCGGACTCCGGGGTAAAATTACGGCTCAGACGCAGCCAGATGTCGCTAAACCCGTGCAGGCTATCATCAGCCAACTGGTTTTCTGACTCATTGCGCGGCATTGCCTGGGCCTGCTCCGACTCGATCGTCGCCAGTTGCGCATCAATGGCGCGTAGGTTGGTTAATAAGAACCCAAGCGTATTTAACAGCTCTAAAGAAGCGCCGCTGGCGCGCATACGTTCAAGCGCGGCGTCAATGTGGGTAAAGACGCGTTCAAAACGCGGATCATGCTGGTACGGCGTACGCAGTAAGATACAGCGCGCCAGCTGCGTACAGGCCTGCGCCTGCATCGACATCAGACGCTGAAAGCGGAACATGACGTCGCTATGGCGAAAATAATCGCGCAGCGTCTGGTATTGAATATGCGAAGAACTGGCGCGTTCATGAATATCCTGCGCCACAAAATAGTAATGGAGGGTGCGGCGCGTACCGCGTTGACCGCGATCGCCGCGCAGGCGAGTCAACAACGACACTTTCGTTTGGTTCAGCGTCGCCATTAACTGCCCGTTCGCTAACGCTAAATCATAGAGCGGCGCCTGGCTTTCATCTTCAATATCAGGATCAAACAGACGTGATTTCAGTTCCAGATAGTGCGCTAACTGTTCGTAACTGCGTGCCAGATTATCCTGCAACGGACGGATCGGAAATAGCAGATGCCCGGTTAGCGTCAGTAGGTTATACCATACTGCGCCTGCCAGCAGGAGCAGTGGTTGTTGATACCAGTGATCGTATAGAGAGGTACCCAGCATCGTATAGATGGCAATGAGTAACGCGCCGAACGCGATGGTGGCATAGCGTTGCCCCAGTCCTCCCAACAGAATAAACCCGCTGGTGGATAACGTTAAGCCCAACGCAAATAGCCACGGCCAGGGAAAGAGTAGCTCCACAGAAGCCGACGCGATAAAAAAGCAAATTAAGGTAATGATTAAATTACGCAAACGTCCGGCAAGGCGGTCGTCGAGATCGGTTAGCGCCGCGGCAACCATACCGAGCGTGAGCGGGATGGTCAGTTTGACGTCGCCCAGCCACCAGGGCAGGGCGGTGGTGCCGCACAGAGCGATAAAAATGCGGATGTAATACAGCCAGGTACTGTTCCAGGTATAACGGCGAATCAACGGACTTAACATAAAGGCTATTTGTCCCGATCATTCAAAACGGCGGCGCGCGTTAGCTTCTCGCGCGGCGCGAGCGGTTTCTACAGAGACGACGCGGCGACCGACAGGCCAAAGCGCAATCGCGGCAATTTTAAAGTTCGCAATACCGACAGGTATCCCGATGATAGTGACACACTGCGCGATACCGGAGGCAATATGCATCAGGCATAGCCACCAGCCGAAAAAAAGTAACCAGAAAATATTCAGCACGGTACCGCCAGTATTCATTAATACGCTTTTCGCCGCCGGATTAAGTTCGTCAACGTGAATGGCTTCATTACCGTAAGGGAACAGGGACAGTTTGGTTATCTCCCAGCAGGAGCGGGTCAACGGCAGGGTAAAAATAAGCACAATACTGACCAGCGTCGCCAGCAGCCAGGCCAGCGTAGTGGCAAAGCCGCCCAGTACAAAGTTTAAAATATTCAGAACGGTACGCATAAACCCTCAGTTCATTCCGGTTTTCTATCACTGCGGGCAATTGTAACGTTTTTTTAGACTGGAGCACGTTTTCTCTGGCGGTTACACTGATAAGCACATCTTTACGTCTGGATTCGCTGAGTCATGGAACTGAAAGCAACTTCTCTTGGAAAACGTCTGGCGCAACACCCGTATGATCGTGCCGAGATCCTCAACGCTGGGGTGAAAGTGTCTGGCGACAGGCATGAATATCTTATTCCATTCAATCAGTTATTGGCGATTCACTGTAAGCGTGGGCTGGTATGGGGCGAGCTGGAGTTTGTCCTGCCGGAGGATAAAGTCGTGCGTTTGCACGGTACCGAGTGGTCGGAAACCCAGCAATTCCATCGCTATCTGGACGCGCACTGGCGTCGCTGGAGCCAGGAGATGAGTGATGTCGCCGCGCAGGCATTACAGGAGCAATGGGCGCGTATTAGTGAGCGAACGGGCGAAAACCAATGGCTTACCCGTGAACGCGTTCGGGGGCTGGAACACGAAATTCGCCAGACGTTTGCCGCCTTGCCGCTGCCGGTCTCACGTCTGGAGGAGTTTGCTCACTGTCGCGAGATATGGCGTAAGTGTCTGGCCTGGTTACAGGATAGCGAGGGAAGTCGGCAGCAGCATAATCAGGCGTATGCTGATGCCATGCTGGAAGCGCATGCCGACTTTTTTACGCAGATAGAATCTTCTCCGCTTAATCCTTCCCAGGCCAGGGCGGTGGTTAACGGGGAATCATCGTTACTGGTACTGGCGGGCGCGGGAAGCGGCAAAACCTCGGTGCTGGTGGCGCGCGCGGGTTGGCTGTTGGCGCGCGGACAAGCCGATGCGGGGCAAATTCTTTTACTGGCGTTTGGTCGCAAGGCGGCAGAAGAGATGGATGAGCGTATCCGCGAGCGCTTACATACGGAAGAGATTACTGCCCGTACGTTCCATTCGCTGGCGCTGTATATTATTCAGCAAGGCAGTAAAAAAGCGCCGGTTGTCAGTAAGCTGGAAAGTGACGCCACCGCGCGGCATCAGCTATTTCTGCGCACCTGGCGTCAGCAGTGTAGCGAGAAAAAAGCGCAGGCCAAAGGCTGGCGTCATTGGCTGGAAGAGGAGATGCAGTGGGTAGTGCCGGAAGGTAATTTCTGGGACGATGAGACATTGCAGCGGCGTCTGGCCCCTCGCCTGGATCGTTGGGTCAGTTTGATGCGTATGCACGGCGGCGCGCAGGCAGAAATGATCGCTGGCGCGCCAGAGGAGTGCCGCGAGCTGTTTGGCAAACGCATTAAGCTGATGGCGCCGCTGCTAAAGGCCTGGAAAAGCGCGTTGAAAGCGGAAAATGCCGTTGATTTCTCCGGGCTGATCCATCAGGCAATGGTGATCCTCGAAAAAGGGCGTTTTATCAGCCCGTGGAAGCATATTCTGGTCGATGAATTTCAGGATATTTCCCCGCAACGGGCGGCGCTGTTAGAGGCGCTGCGCAAGCAGAATAGCCAGACTACGCTGTTTGCCGTTGGCGATGACTGGCAGGCGATTTACCGTTTTAGCGGGGCGCAGCTCTCCTTAACGACGGCGTTTCATCAGACGTTCGGCGAGGGCGAGCATTGCCACCTGGACACCACGTACCGCTTTAACAGTCGGATTGGCGATATTGCCAATCGCTTTGTACAGCAGAATCCGCACCAGCTTAAAAAACCGTTAAATAGTCTGACCCCAGGCGATAAAAAAGCGGTGACGTTATTGGATGAAAGCCAGTTGGACGCGTTACTGGATAAATTATCCGGCTATGCGAAGGAAGATGAACGGATCCTGGTGCTGGCGCGCTATCATCATCTGAAACCCGCGAGTCTACAAAAAGCGGCGACTCGCTGGCCGAAGTTACAGATAGACTTCATGACTATCCATGCCAGCAAAGGCCAACAGGCCGATTACGTGATTCTTGTCGGATTGCAGGAGGGTAACGACGGTTTCCCCGCCCCGGCGCGAGAATCCATTATGGAAAGTGCGCTTCTTCCTCAGGTTGAGGATTTTCCGGACGCTGAAGAGCGGCGTTTGTTATATGTGGCGTTGACGCGCGCGCGTGCGCGGGTCTGGCTGCTTTTCAATAAAGATAATCCCTCGCGCTTTGTGGAGGCGCTTAAACAGCTGGATGTGCCAGTGGCGAGGAAGCCCTAAAGCGCGGGCGGTACAGCATCCCGCCCGCGTAGCGGTTATTTCAGGCGCTCGGCCAGATAACGCGCATAATCCGGAATAAGAATATCTACAGCGTCATTAAAATGCGGGGACTGGATGATAAAGTCCGCCGTTGAGACGTTAGTGGCGACAGGGATATTCCATACGGTGGCCAGACGCAGTAGCGCTTTGACATCGGGGTCGTGCGGTACCGCGTTAAGCGGGTCCCAGAAGAATATCAACACGTCGATTTTCCCTTCTGAAATGAGCGCGCCAACCTGCTGGTCGCCGCCCATCGGGCCGCTCAGCATCGCATTAACGTCCATACCGGTTGCGCGCTGGATCAGATTCCCCGTGGTGCCGGTTGCATAAAGAACGTGTTTTTCCAGCAACGGCTGATGGCGTTCCACCCAGTTCATTAACATCTGTTTGCAGTGGTCGTGAGCAACCAACGCGATATGTTTGCGCGTCGGCAAGGTGCGAGTCGTCAGTTCCATAATTCGATTCCGTAGTTAACCTGTCTACAGATTACTGGAAGCGCTTGATGCTGCAAGAGAAAGACAAAAAAATTGCGCGCTGGGACAACTCATATCAAGAGGGCGGCTGTTTTTCCGCCCATTGCAGAAAATGATGGCGTGTCTGCGGGTCGGCCAGTCGGAACCAATATTTCAGCCGCTGTTCTGTCAGAGTTTGTGATTGCGGCGGTACGGTATCAAGCTCTGAGACGTCGGAAAGTAATGTGCTGTCGTCTGCCATCATCGTGGCGAACTGAGGAAGCGAGGCGCGTTTCGCCGATTTATTATAACGCTCGGTCTCTATTTCATAATCGACCACTTTAGCCGTAGAAGTAATGGCCAGAATATCGAGTTTTACCGGAATGGGCATGGCGTCGCCGTCCAAAAGCGCCAGACGCGGCGCCGCGTTAAAATGCGAGGCTTCGCGCTCGTTTTCCAGCCGCGGGAGCTGGAAATTGACCTGACTTATCAGTTGGGTATCGAAACTTATCACCAGCGGCGGAGAAATATAAAGCCGTTCTTCATTACCGGGCAGGCGGATGGTTTTTTCCACCCGGAAAACGAGTTGATGCGGCCCGTTTTCCAGTTCAATGCTCTCTGCGCCGCGTAATAAAGAGCTGGACACCTTTTTGCCGTCCAGCACCAGCAGATCAACCTCATTAGACAAACGGAGCGTTGTGGCAAAAACAGTCACCGGCAAACAGAGAGCAAGGAAGGTGGCTAGCGCGCCGGTTTTCATAAGGTTCTCCTGTCCAAAGGCCGTCTGGCTAATAATGTATCGAAATTTTTCTTAGATCATGTTTACTAACATATAGACATATTTTGGCGTTTTGCTCTCATACATCGGTATGGGATGAATGGTTGCTATGTCAGGTTTGTCGTACACTTTGCAAAACAGCCAGGAGAAAGATGATGAAAGAGACCGATATTGCTGATGTTTTGACGTCCACTCGCACTATCGCGCTGGTAGGTGCGAGCGATAAACCCGATCGTCCAAGTTATCGGGTAATGAAATACCTGCTTGAACAGGGCTACCATGTGATTCCGGTTGCGCCAAAAGTCGCGGGTAAGACATTGCTGGGGCAACAGGGGTATGCCACGCTGGCGGATATTCCCGAAAAAGTCGATATGGTGGATGTTTTTCGCAACTCTGAAGCTGCATGGGGCGTCGCGCAGGAAGCTATCGCCATCGGCGCAAAAACGCTGTGGCTACAGCTTGGCGTGATCAACGAACAGGCGGCGGTACTGGCGCGGGATGCAGGCATGACCGTGGTGATGGATCGCTGCCCGGCGATTGAGATCCCTCGCCTGGGGCTGGCGAAATAAAAGTTTAAGTGGCCGGATATCGCTCTCCGGCCTTTTACATACAATCAGTTACGTAGTCGCGGCGCCTGAAGCTGCTTGCGAATGGTACGCGCCAGTTCATCCATCGATGGCTGTTCTGGATGCTCGTCCCGCATTTCGCTTCGCAACTGGGCCTCGGCCAGATAAGTATGCACTGGCTGACCATCATCATCTTCCATTACCACGTGGTACCACGGAGCGGCGCGAAGTTCGTCGTTAACCGCCAGTTCATCAGGCGACGGTTCATCAAGCGAATATTCCGGGTCGATATCGACGACCACTCCGAGGTAACCTAACAGGGAATGGCGGACCTGTTGGCCGATACCGAATTTGCTGGCTATCATAGTCACCTCCCGGGAAATAGATACCCTTTATATGAGGATACTATTCCACTTTTCAAGTTACATGACGCGACAGGCAAACCCTTTCAGATACAGCCCTTCCGGGTAGGTGGCGATCACCGGGTGATCGGCGGCCTGACGGAACTGCTCTATAAATTGTACATCACGACCGGCATCTATTGCGGCATCGGCAATGATTTTCTGAAATAAATCGCTGGTCATCAGTCCGGAGCAAGAGAATGTCAGCAGTATGCCGCCCGGATTGAGCAGTTGAATCGCTAACATGTTAATGTCTTTATAGCCCCGGCAGGCGCCCATTAACTGGCTTTTATTTTCAACGAATTTGGGCGGGTCCATGATGATGACGTCGAATTTTTCGCCGTGTTCACGGTAAGCGCGCAGCAACTTAAACACGTCGTCGCGCACGAATTCGGCTTTGCTCAAGTCCAGTTGGTTCAGTTCAACGTTTTGCCTGGCGATATCCAGCGCATCCTGTGAGGTATCCACGCTGACAACCTGGCGACAACCGCCCATTAACGCCGACACGGCAAAACCGCCGGTATAAGAGAAGCAGTTCAGTACCCGCTGATTTTCCACGTAGCGGCGCGTCGCCAGACGACTGTCGCGCTGATCAAGATAATAACCGGTTTTGTGGCCGCCCTGGATATCGACCAGCAATTTCATACCGTGTTCTTCAATTGGCAGAAGCGCAGGCGGCAGTTCGCCAGTGACCGGGCCTTGCGTCAGCGCCATCCCTTCTTTTTTCCGCACGGCGACGTCGCTGCGATCGTAAATAGCGCAATCCGGATAGCATGTTTGCAGCGCGCTAATTAATGCGGCGCGTTGATATTCGGCCCCGGCGCTGAGCAGTTGCAGCACCAAAAAATGGCCAAAACGATCGATAGTGACGCCAGGCAGGCCATCGGACTCACCGGCGATCAGACGATAGCTATCCAGGCCGTCTTTTTTCGCCAGCCAGTCGCGCCACTGCTGCGCTTGGCGCAGGCGGCGGGTGAAAAACGCAATATCAATGGATTCTGCTTTATCAAATGTCCAGACGCGCGCGCGGATCTGGGATGCTGGCGACCAGGCGCCGCGTGCTAACCACTTTCCCTGATGGTCGACGATATCGATAGTTTCACCGAGGTTGGCTTTGCCTTCCAGGCGGGAGACGGCGCCGGAAAAGACCCATGGGTGGCGGCGGAGTAAAGATTTTTCTCGCCCTTTGCTGAGGACTAAACGGGGATATTGCGGAAATGTAGATTCAGTCATGCGGAGTAACCTCTCACAAACAGTGACGCGAGCCGGATAATAGCTCCAGCCAGGGACCGTGAAAACGAAATGGCGCGTAGGGTAGCACAGATAAGAGGGGCAATCACCAGCGTATGGTGGTGAGCGTTTCTGCACAAAATAGAATCGTAAAGGCACAGTTTCTTCAGCGGGCGCTTTTTATAGTGTTATTTCTTTATATGAAGAAGGAAATACAATGAAAACAGTCTTCTCTTTGACCGCAGCCGCAATGATGGCATTAAGTGGCAGCGTATCTGCCGCGTCGGCGTTTAGCCTCAGTAGCGCGGATATTCCGGCGGATTTTCGTTTAACGCAACAGCACGTCTTTAAAGGATTTGGTTGTAGCGGAGAAAATATTTCGCCGCAGCTGAGCTGGCGCAATTCGCCTGCCGGAACCAAAAGCTACGCTATTACCGTCTTCGATCCTGATGCGCCCACCGGAAGCGGCTGGTGGCACTGGACGATGGTGAATATTCCTGCGCAGATTCACGACCTGCCGACGGGGGCTGATAAAAAAACGTTACCCGCTGGAGTGGTGCAGGGACGGAATGATTTCGGTTATGCTGGCTTTGGCGGCGCCTGTCCGCCGCCGGGCGATAAGCCTCATCGCTATCAGTTTACTGTGTGGGCGCTGAATACGGCAACACTGCCGCTCGACAGTGAGTCGAGTGGCGCGTTGGTAGGGTTTATGCTTAACGCGCATGTGATTGCGAAAGCACAATTCACGGCCACATACGGAAGATAAAACAGAGGACGGCACGGTGCAGGAGATGCATATTCGACATCAGGATCTTACGACGGCAGAGGTGCGTTCCAGTCATCTGCACCGTTTGCATCGTGTTACGCTTTTTTCCGCCGCTATCTGCCATATTACGCAGGGCAGTAAAGTCATCATTCAGGATGATAGCCGCCTTGTCGCCGGGTCGGGCGAGTTGATTATTATTCCGGCGAACACGCCGCTGGAGATTATTAATCAGCCTGCGCAGAACGGTTTTCGCTCCGACCTGTTGTTACTTTCACCGGAGATTATTGCTCGCTTTAAAACGATGTACGTTCAGGATTATCCACCGGCAAACCTGACATCGCTGTGTACGCCGATGAGCCGTAGCCTGACATTTATGTGGGAGAACGTGTTGGATGCTGTGCGCCAGGGTTTACCCGTTGGGCTACAGGAACATCAGGCGATGGGGTTACTGTTAGCGCTTTTGCATGATGGCGCGGCAGGACCGCTGCTTATTGAACGGCGTTACACCCTCACGGAGCAGGTGCGGCAACTGATTATGCTCTCGCCTGCTAAGCTATGGACAGCCCAGGAGATAGCCCGCCGTCTTGCTATGGGAACATCGACGCTGCGTCGGCGTTTGCAGCGCGAATCGCAGAGTTATCGACAAATTGTTGAAGAGGTGCGCATGTCCTGCGCGCTTTCTCAACTGCAATCGACGACGCTGCCGATCGGCGAAATAGCGCTACGGTGCGGTTACCTGTCGGGGTCGCGGTTTACGGCCAGATTCCGCCAACATTATGGGTGTCTGCCCAGTCAGGTACGTTAAGTATGTCCTGTATGAGCCTCCGCCACTGATTATGAAAGGAGAACCATCATGTCGAACGTCTGCATTATCGCCTGGGTTTATGGTCGCGTTCAGGGAGTCGGGTTTCGCTATACCACGCAGCATGAGGCGCAGCGGCTGGGGTTAACCGGCTATGCGAAGAATATGGATGACGGAAGCGTAGAAGTAGTGGCCTGTGGCGACGCGGCGCAGGTGGAAAAACTCATCAAGTGGCTGAAAGAGGGCGGGCCGCGCTCTGCTCGTGTGGACAAAATCCTCACTGAACCGCACAGCCCTCGCGAGACGCTAACAGGCTTCAGTATTCGGTATTAAATACACTTTACCGGTTTGGGCAGACCGGCGATTTTGGTCGCTTGCTTTGCCGGGCCTTTCGGGAACAGACGATACAGATAACGGCTGTTGCCTTTTTCTTCGCCGAACTTATTCGCCATCGCTTTTACCAGCATTCGGATGGCGGGAGAGGTATTAAACTCCAGGTAAAATTCGCGCACGAAGCGCACGACTTCCCAGTGTTCCGCAGAGAGCTCAATGCCTTCATTGGCGGCGATAGCGACTGCCAGCGTTTCACTCCACTGCGTCGTCTCTTTCAGATAGCCTTCGCTATCAGTACTGATTTCTTTACCTTCAAAGATCAACATAACGTTTCACTGCGTAATCAACACGGACGGCAGTGTAGCAAAAAATAAAGCCCTGCATAAGCAGGGCTGGAAGAGGGGAAAGTCGATTAGTCGCGGCTGGCGAAGCCCAGAATGCTGAGCAGGCTGACAAAGATGTTGTACAGCGAAACGTACAGACTGACGGTCGCACGAATATAGTTGGTTTCACCGCCGTGAATGATGTTACTGGTTTCATACAGGATAGCGCCCGAGGAAATCAGGATAAACACCGCGCTAATCGCCAGGTGCAATGCAGGCAGTTGCAGGAAAATATTCGCCACCATACCAATCAGCACGACGACGATCCCGGCCATTAACATACCGCCCAGGAAAGACATATCCTTACGGGTGGTCAGAACGTAAGCGGAGCAGCAGAAAAATACTAACGCGGTCCCACCCAGCGCCAGGCCAATGACATCGCCCATGCCTGCTGACAGATAGGCGTTAAGAATTGGGCCCAGGATATAGCCGAGGAAGCCGGTAAACGCAAAAGCAGACAGGATACCGACCGGCTTATTGGCGGTTTTATAGGTCAGGAACATCAGCCCATACATACCGACCAGCGTCAGAATCAGGCCGGGGGAGGGCAGCATCAGTACCGTACTGGCTGTCGCGGTAATTGCGGAGAAAGCCAGCGTGAGGCTCAACAGAAAATAGGTGTTGCGCAGTACTTTGTGCGTACTCAGTAGCGAGCTACGATCACGCGATGATGTAATGATACGATCCATTAGTCACTCTCTTATGACAGATGTAATTAATAAAGGAGAATAATAAAAACAGTCACTGTCACCCAGTGGTTTTACCCATCTTTACGCATTCGTTTACGTTTAGTTTCCTTAAGAGATTTCAGGTGATTACCGTCGTTAAAACGGTCTGCTCATGCCTGGCGCTACGCCATAAAACAGGCGGCAGCGCCAACCACGCGTTACCGATAAAAAATTGATAATCACAGAGGTAAAACAGTGGGGACGATCAACACGTATTAAGCCCGTTTTTGTGTTGAAGAAATGGTCAATGTGCCGCTATTTCAGGCAATTAACGAAATTTTGCCTGTTTTTCACGCAAACGAACACATTCGGTCTTTACATGACGCACCGGGATGTTTATAGTGCGCCTCATTCCGGAAGTGTGGCCGAGCGGTTGAAGGCACCGGTCTTGAAAACCGGCGACCCGAAAGGGTTCCAGAGTTCGAATCTCTGCGCTTCCGCCAGATTAAACAAGGGGTTACCGAAAGGTAACCCCTTTGTTTTTTTGGCGCTTAGAATATAGTTAGAAAATACTGCCAGAACATTTCCCGAAAAAACGGACTACGCGGGTTTTTAGTTTCTTTTCGTTTCCTGATGTGTCTATTTATTGAAGATGTAGACCATTCTGGGAGGTGAAGGATGCCCCATCTCTTTCAGAATAATGTTGGTATATTCGACAACAGGGCCTCTTGGATGATTTTCTTCTTTATCCTGAAGATGGGTCAGTGCATGTACAACTTTATGAATAAATGAACGTTTTGTGTCAAAAAGTTGTGGTCCTTCGTTACTTTCATAATGTTCGGTATATGAATCATCAGAATCGTCCAGATTGAGACAAATAACTTTCCTGCCTTCTGAAAGTTTGAAGTGTTCCTGAGTCACGGTAGTTTCAAAGGCTTCGCCTGCCCCCAGTAGCCAGCGCTGCTCCACATCATGTAGTTCTTTTTCATATGTGTAATTCATCAGTCTGCGGAATGTTTCGCTTTGGGTATACGCATTTTGAAGTACGGAGGATAGTTCATCGTAACATTCGTCATAAGTGTCGTCATCAATTTCTGTATCAGGGTCTATTCCACCCGCGCCTGAGATAAGGTACTCCACCACACACTCTGGCTCCAGACGGAATTCACTGTTTATGGCAAGGCTGTCATGAGCAAGGCGTAGCCGTGAGGGGTTTGGTGCATGTTCGGGAATATCGGGGAAAATAGGTGTATCTGCGGTATTTAATCCATATGTGGATACTCCGCTTTGAGGTATTAATCTGTAGGTGACCGGAAGCATAACTTCTTATTTCCTGACTACAATTATGAATTATTTAAATTAAACAATAATAGTGTTTTTAGTTAATGTGCCACATACAGATAACGCTATGATTCAGACAAAGCCAACAAGTAATACGCTGAAAATGTTATTTATAATGAAACTTAGGGGCGGGGTTTATTTAATAAAACAAGGGGGCCTCTGTTTGAATACTTCTTGTTTATAAAATCCCTTTATCTCGACTAAAATATCGGATGGGGGAAAAGAGTTCTATCATTGTAATCCGGGAGTGGAGTAGGGGTATGTTGACTACCTGTCAGATCGGCTCCTGTTAATGCTTTCGCTAAAGTTAGAGCTATCTTATCTAATTTCGCACCATTTAATTTGGTGTCAGTTAAGTCTGAGCCGAATAGAATTGCAGCGGTTAAGTTTACACCGGACATGTTAGCGCAAGTCAGGTTTGCGTGAGTCAGGTTTGCTTTAGTCATGTTTGAACCCATTAGATTTACAGCGTGTAGATTTGCACAACACAAATTTGCACCGACTAAATTTACATTAGATAGATTTGTTTCACGGAAATCTGCATCAGAAGCATCTATTTCTGACAAATCTTCCCCCTGGAAATCTTTATAAGCCAGGTTTACTCCGCGCAGGTTCAGAAAACCATCCTCGGTTATAAGTGAATCAGGCTGTTGTATATTATGTTTACTCATCAGCTTTAACATTCGACATACATTCCAAAATCTCTCGCTATCAACGTTATCCGTTACAGTTTTTCCATTTTTTTTCACTTCAATAATGACCATGGGATCCGTATTTTCGGATGCTGCTCCACATGACAGACATATAGTACACCCGTTGACATCCTCCAGAAATATGTTATTACCATCGAAGAAAGCATCTTTATTTACATATAATAATGATGTGGTCAGTTTTCCAATTACCTCCCGAAAGCATCTTTCATTGCTTCTTCTTACTCCACCACAGGTAAAAAAATTGACAAACCACTCCAGTATACCGCGTGGTGAAGTTGCACTTTCCATTGCTTCTTTCGTACCGGTACCGGCCGCATACAAATATTTTAATATACTTTCTGGGGACGCGTTAGTTATTGGCATTTTGATTCCTTCTTATGGAAGTGAGTCGATTCCTTATAGGTGTGAGACAAGTCACATTTATACAAGGAATAATAAAAAAAGATATAAGGTGATTTTTGTATTTAGAGCTTTGGTTGGGGATGAGTAGGTGTCTGGCATCTGACAAGAGGCGATGATTTCTGCCATAACGGTGAAGCAGAAGTACTGTCGGGGTCGTTACAATCACCAGCTTAGGTATAGAACGCACTAGCTGCGCCTGTAAGTCAGTAATATGATGTTGTAAAAAATCAGGCTGACGTTAATAAAACACGCCAGCCTGAAGTCATATTCAGTTCATCAGGAACTGATGAAACATAATGATCAGAAATACTCTCAGTTCTGATATGGTTGTTATAGCTTTCTGTAAAAAATTAACAACCACATACATCACACCAAAAATCTGGTTTCTCTATATCTGATGGCCAGTTGTCACACCAGCGTGGGCGAATCAATGCTTCGGGGTCTGGTGGCCAGCCACGGGAGGCGTGTTTTGTATTATCTGGTGGTGGAGGGGAATCACTGGCAGCCATCGCCGATGCCGAAAAGGCTGTAGCCGACAACACCAGAAGCAATGGTAAAAATATACGATGTCTCATAATATCACCCGTGAATAATCAGATTATCCTTGCTATTGGCTTCCTTCATTTCCAGCATAACTCACGCTTCATCATTATTGAACAAACAATTGAGTTTGTTGAACGAAAATTTACTTAAAGAAAAAATAATAAGCACTAATATTTTTTGCAGTATTTCAACTTATAGCAGAATAAATGCGCGTAGATGGCGTAAAAACCTGATGAGCAGGAATACTTACACACTAAAAATGCTCCCGCAAACAGAGCAAAATGAGAGAGAGGAACGTTTGCCCCTTACATTTCCACCAAAGATTCTGGCCTTGTCTCTTGTAAAGGGCATACGTATTGCGTTTTATCTCATTAAAAAAGCATGTGACGTGTTAATTATGCATAACGCTCTTTTAATTGCTTCACGTTAGAAATGAATAATTCAAAACCAGTGAGCGCCTCTTCTTCGGTACTGGTTTGCGGCAAGCGATAAAGCGCCACTAAAGCAGTATTGTCTGCGTCAGCGCCGATAGTGACGGTGCTGGCGTAGTTAAGACGTAAAAAATGCTGCAAAGTTAGAGTGTCGTCAGGCAATGGCATAAAGGGACAGCACATTTCCAGTGTATGATCGGATTCATTAAAATAAACCTGTATTCCATCATCAATGATGAGAAGTGGTTCATCTTCTGGCGCATCCAGGCCTAACGCGGCATATAAACGATTTAATAGACTTTCCATATAGTTACCTCAAGACTCAAGATGTGATTAATGAAGAAATGCCTTTTACTGACTGCCAAATATTTTCATCCCCAATTCGTTTTTGATAGGAAAGATTGAGCACCTCTGGCGATAAATTTTTCAGTACTTTGTTTCCCGCCCCGCCCGTATTTTGTTTCTGAATCTCCAGGTTGCCACTATTCAGTAATACTTTTTGGAAAATTTTCTGTCCACCGCTATCCGGAAGGCTGCCAGGCGCATTTAACATATGGGTCTGATGGAAAGAAATGATCTCTCGCTTGATTTCTGAATCCATCATCCCTGTACGATCTTTGCCGCTTTTACAATTCCAGGCGGGCACCGCGTCAATTTCATGGGCTAACATGGCAAGGCGTTGTGCGAGTTTATAGGGTTCGCCGCCATCTTTATGATGTTGGTTATTTTTCCAGATATCCTTAATCTGGCGTGCTAATGTATTGACGACCTCATAATTATCCGGGTATTGCGCCAGCCATTCGCCAACCCAGCCACCTGGTCTGGCTTCAGGGCGTAAATCATTGCCTAATAACTGATGTAGCGCTTCGGCATTATATCTATCAGATGCCTTAAGGCCAAAGCCGAGCTTGAGCGTCAGCTCATTAACACCCATATTAAATGCGGCGACGTCTGGTTTTATTTTTACCGTCTGTAGATCGCCATCTTTATTGCGGATTTTTAAATGAATCATTTTTCCCGGCTGGGTCAACGATTGCCATGCGCGCATTTGATCCTCGACCATCGTTCCCTCTTTGCCGAAAATATTCGACGCGGTGAGTAACCCGACGGATACCAGTTTCAGGCTTACCGCTTCGCCCGCTAAGGCTCTGTTAAGCAACTCAGGTTTACTAAAAAGTGCCGCAGTTAATACTTCTTTGGCTTTGTTTTCAGCGCCGACCTGACGCAGAAGCGGATCTTTTTCATGATAGGGGGAAAGCACGCCATGACGTATCCCGCAAAAAAGCGTTTTATCTTTACCGTCCTCATGCACACTCACCGTGGACATCCACAAATTATTGGCGTGATGAATATTCTTGGTATCCCAACTGCATACGCCCTTTCCCTGATAAGCACTGGGAAAGATATCTTTTGCGCCGATTTTCATCTCTGCGGCAGGGAGCTGCGTGTTGGTATAGTGATGCCCGTTATGCGTGAGTGTATTTTTTATGGTTTGCCAGGGCTGGTTATTAAGCTGCTTGACCTGAGCGTCTCTAAACGCTACTGCCGCAAAGCGATGAGCTTCTTTTGCAGGTAAGCCATCCTGCTGCTGAGTGCGTGCTGCAATAAGTTCGATAAGATTTTTCTTCAATGCTTTTGCCGCGGCTTCTTCTTGTTTTGTTGCTGGCCGGTCCGCTTTAACTTTGGCTAACTCCATTTGGTTTGCCATTGACGCCAGGACTGGGTCTTGTTTACCCAGAACGGTTGCCGCGACGTTGAGAAGATCGCGCTGTAAGTTATAGAGGTCATGCAGCGAGTGGTTAGACGTCTTCTGATGCTGTAGATAATTCCCCCATGTCGCGCCAGGTTCTCGCAGGACAATAATTTCCGGGCGAGCGTCGGGCGCTTTAGCCGGCGCTTTGCCCTGGCCTGAGAGAATCTGCATTCCGTTGTATAAGGTTTTTTGTAGGCTTTTAAAAGCCTCCTGGGTTTTTAGTGAAGCTGAGTGATAGAAGCTCTGTATTTGCATAGCGTTTTTAATATTCCTGAATAGGGGAGTGGGAACATTCAACAGGGTTAACAACCCTTTAAAAGGATGTGACTTTTATGCACCAGGAACTTTAAAAAAATGTCCTTTTTAATGAGGAAACGCTTCTGATCAGGCGGGGAGGTGTCCTGACGTCCATACGTAGTGGCGATCATGGGGGAGATCGGTACATCAAATGTTCATAAAATCTACAAACTTCACAATTTAGGGCACAACTTTTATTGAAAACCCACCTTCTTGACTCAGATCAAATTCACCGATTTACTCCTGCGTAAAGTAACGGCGTTACATCAAATGTTATACAGGTGTGTGTATGCCAGCAAAGCCCCGGACAAGTAAGACCGTGACGAAGAATATTCGTTTTTCCTATTCCATGCTTGAACAGATAGAATTCGCGTTGAAATCTGAAAAGACGCGGAATTTTTCAGCATGGGTAAAAGAGGCCTGTCGGGAAAAGTTATGTAACACGGGACATAAGTTGTAGTTATCGTTTTATGCGAGAGGAGGCGGCCATTTTGAAAAGAACAACGTGCTTATATACCTCCTGGGTTTTTGCCGCTTTTGTCTCTCTGCTGATATTTGCCTGGAGTGTCATAAACTATCCTCTCTATGAATCCATAATAATTATTGTCTTTTATATCTGGCTAATTCTGGTGCCGCTTTATCTTATTGTGTATGAGTGGCTAATAGATTGTCATTGAATTTATGGTTGCGTACTTGAAAAGTGATATTTCATATCTGTACGGTAAGTCATTGTCGTAATAATATTATTGGTCAGGCGACGGGCGAGCGTTTGCGCATTTTGCATCGTTTTATCTTCAAAATTTTGCAGTAAGCGTTGCGCTTCTTTCGGATGCGACGCATATAATCTCAGATAGCTCTGTTCCATCTTATACTGCTGCTTAGCTGTTTGCTGTTCAAATGTTTTCCAGGCGTGTTGCACATCTGGCGCAAACGTATTGTAGTCCTGCATAACCAGCGTTTGCAGCGTGCGGAATGTCCAGTAGGTAGAGTCGTTGCTCGCCCGATCGGTTCCTTTATCATCTCCGGGTTGATAATGACGCATTCCCTGATAATAGGGGAGATAGACGCTAAGAGATGGCATTCCATAGGCGATGTATTCTACGTTGCCGATAGCCTGCGGTAATTTAGGTCTGACCTGTAAAATATGTGACTCCTGGGTACGAAAAACGGATATGGGTCGCCATGATTCTTGTGGGTTATGACTGGCATAAGGGTCGTGCGACGTACCCTGATAGTGATTGCGTAACGCGTTTTTTACTGCCGCCACGCTGATTTTCGTTATTGGCGTTAAAAAAACAGGAAATGTTTCCCCTTCGCTAACGACCGTATCCAGATGCGGATTAAACTGATGTTGTAGCGTCCAGACGCGTGGATAATTATAGGTGGTATCGTTTTTGTTATCCTGCGAATAGGCTTGATGAAAGTCGAATTCGCCGCGGGCCGGATCATATAATCCCTGCTTTTTCGCAAAGCTTACTAACGTTGGTGACGCCATATAATTCGCATTATCATTCGGATCGTAATGGCGTAAACGTCCCTGATTGGCGGAAACGAAATAGCTATCTGCCGGAAGTCGTACTGCCAGCCATTGATGACCGCTTCCCGTCTCCAGATACCATATCTCTTTGCTATCAATAAACGCGACGCCGAAACCTTCGCCAGCGCCTTTTTGTTCAATAATATCTCCCAGTAATTTGGCGCCCTGACGCGCCGATTGCGCCACTGGCAGGATCACGGACTCAATGGCGTCTTCCGTGATTCCCGTTTTTGTCACGTAAGGATCGGCAGCCAGCGCCGCTCTGCCGTTGTAAATGGTTTCCGTTGCGCTCATTCCGACGCCCGCCGAATTGAAACCGGCTTCACCCATGGCGTTATCGTTAGTATCAAAGTCATGAATTGCCGTATAGCGCATCGCTGTCTCCGGAAGCGGCCAGCTAAAATTGTTCCGATGTGCTTTATACTCGCCTTGTTGATGAAACGCGACGGGATGAATAACCTTATGCTTGGCGTTATTTGCCGAGCCATCCTCGTTGCGCGCGATAATGAAGGAGCCGTCAGCCGAAGCCTGATTGCCTACCAAAAGGGTAGTACAGGCGATGACTTTACCCATACCCAGCAGCGTAACGGCGAATGCAAGATACTTTTTCATAAAGGTTCCCACTGAATAACGCGTTATGGGATGAATTGACCCTGGATTGGAAACCGAGAAAGTGATCGAGCCAGCAATATTCTTTGCCGGCATCCTTTATTTTCTTTTTATTGAGGTTGTATTGATAACCACAGACCTGTGGCAGGGAAGGGAACAGAACCTGTCCTGACCTTAGCTATCACCGCTATCAGGCAGACGAACCGAAAAGATATTATGTTCATCGGCATAGCGGTAAGATGCCGAGCCACCGTGTAATAGAGCAATCGCGTTAACTAACGATAACCCCAGGCCGAAACCGGCAGTGTGGCGGGCATTATCTCCTCGCCAAAAACGCCGGAAAAGCTTATCCGCATCGGCGGGGTGGCTGCCCGGATTCGCGACCCGAATTTCTGCAACGTTATCATCATAAGCGCTTTCAATACGTATCACGGCGTTTTCATCAGAATAACGGATGGCATTCGTCAGCAGGTTTGAGAGCACTCTTTGTAATAATATTTCGTCAGCCCATACCGTTCCCTGACATTGATTTATAAAACAGATACGCTTTTCCTCGGCAAGGGGGCTAAGATAATCCAGCATATTTTCGACCAGCGCATTGAGCGAAACCGGCTGTTTTTTTACCGCTATATTCTGGTGCTCCGCGCGTGCCAGAAAGAGAATATTTTCTGTCAGTCGCGACAGTCCCTCCAGCTCTTCAATATTATCGACAAGGGCTTGTTGATACTCTTCGACGCAGCGTTCCTGACTCAGCATCACCTGGTTTTTCCCCAGTAAAATATTAACCGGCGTGCGCAGCTCATGCGCCAGATCGTCGGCAAATTGGTTCAGGCGTTCAAAATCGTCGGAAAGCTTCTGGCGCATGGTATTTAGCGCTTGTCCAAGCGGCCTGAGCTCGACGGGTAACGCCTGTTCCGCCAGCGGCTGGCGAAGTGTGCCGCTATCTGTCGCCGCGGTGAGTCGGCTGAGCGACGTAATGGCCCGCAGCCCGTTTCTGATGACTAATGGACTGAGCGCCGAACAGACGAGGATCGCGATAAGGCTAATCAGCAAACTGTTACGGCGATATTGCGCCAGCATTTGCCGCCTTTCCGTCGCCAGCCTGGCAATAGTAAGGGTCAGCGGGTCATCGCCGCTTCTGGCGTTTACTCGTACCGCGGTCAGCTCCGTGCCTTGCACCGCCTGGCGAAATAAGGTTTCGCGGGTGATGTTTTTAGCCAGCGGAATCTCGTTAAAGCGTTGGTCGGGGATGCCGCTATGATTAATCGCAACATTGTGGCCTGTTGCTGAATGGATCAATAAGATGTCCTGCTTCGTATCCACCATCCGATTGAAATAGAGCGGCAGATTTTCCGGCCTGGCGCCATCCAGTAACAGTTGCTGCATTTGCGCCGCCCGATTTATTAGCGTCATATCATCCCGATACGTTAATTCTTTGCCCAGCGCGTTATAGAGCGTCCAGCTAATGCCGGTACAGGCGAGGATAAGGATGGCGATAAAAGAAATTGTCAGGCGCAGCGTCATTGATAACTTAACCATTCTGCGACGTTTCCGCCTGTAATCGATAACCCATCCCCCGGACGGTCATAATGAGCTTCTTTTCAAATGGATCGTCTACTTTGGCGCGCAGCCGACGAATCGCGACATCAACGGTGTTGGTTTCACTATCAAAGTTAATTCCCCAAACTTCGCTGGCGATCGCGGTTCGGGGCACGATTTCTCCTGCCCGGGACGCCAGTAACCAGAGGAGCAGGAATTCTTTGCGGGTCAGGGAAATCGGTTTGCCATTTCGTGACACCGATTGCTTTGTGGCATCCATGTCCAGACCATTGATCGTCAGTCGGGTAAAGACAGGGACGTGCTGTCTGAGTTGAGCTCTCACCCGGGCCAGCAGTTCGGCGAAGGAAAAAGGCTTAACAAGGTAATCATTAGCGCCCGCCTCAAGACCTTTGACGCGATCCTCAACCGAGTCGCGCGCCGTCAGGCAAATAACAGGGGACTGATGCGCAGTGCGTAACGCGCGTAAAACCTGCCATCCATCAAGCCCCGGCAGCATAATATCAAGAATAATCAATGAATAATGTTCCTGAAGGGCCAGGTGTAATCCGTCTCGTCCATCACAGGCATAATCAACCACATAGCCTGCCTCCGTGAGTCCCTGACGTACCCACTCAATGGTTTTCTGGTTATCTTCAATCAATAAAATCTTCATTGACGCAGTATGCCATAGGCTTGTTAGCGAATCCGTAAATCTCCAACAAGATGACATAATTGTCATGTCCGTGTAAGGTTAATCCTGGACGCGCCAGATATATTTTCCTGCATCAATACCGTAAAGGAGTGAAGCATGAAACGATATATACTGGCTACCGCGATAGCGTCTCTTGTTGCAGCCCCGGCAATGGCGCTGGCCGCTGGCAACAATATTCTCAGCGTACATATTCTCGATCAGCAAACAGGCAAACCGGCGCCCGGCGTGGAGGTGGTACTGGAGCAGAAAAAGGATAACGGATGGACGCAATTAAACACCGGGCATACCGACCAGGATGGACGAATTAAAGCACTGTGGCCCGAAAAAGCTGCCGCGCCGGGGGATTATCGCGTTATTTTTAAAACCGGCCAGTATTTTGAAAGTAAAAAACTGGATACGTTTTTCCCGGAGATTCCCGTCGAGTTTCATATCAGCAAAACGAATGAGCACTATCATGTGCCGCTGTTATTAAGTCAGTATGGTTATTCAACCTATCGCGGGAGCTAATTTAGAGCCCATCCCATTAGGGCTATTTTACTTGCTATTTTGGTCCTGGGCAGTGCTCGCCAAAACGCGTTAGCGTTTTGAACGCCGCTTGCGGCGGCCCGAAGGGCGAGTGTAGCGAGTCAAACCTCACGTACTACGTGTACGCTCCGGTTTTTGCGCGCTGTCCGTGTCCAAACTGGCTGCGCTAATAACGCCTGGTGGGATAGGCTCTTAGATTGTATTAATCGCCGCGATTTATGGCGAGCAAACATCGCGGCGGGAATAAAAATCTTCAGCGTATCGACTCTTCTCCCACAAGCGGTGGTTATCCCGCTTGTGGGCATGAGTGACGGTTAAACAGGCGCTTCCATCTCAAGTCTGACCGGATGAAAACGGCGTTTGAAATAAATCAGGCCATGCCCATCCTGGCTAAGAATAATATTTTTGATCGCCACCAGATACACCAGATGCGTGCCAATGGTTTGTACCTCGCTGATCTCGCCTTCAAGACCGGCCAGCGCGCCGCTAAGTACCGGCTGGCCCAGCGGCCCGTTTTGCCAACATGGCTGGTGAAAACGCTCCTCCATCGCCATCCCCGTCATACCGGCAAAGTGGCGCGCCATCAGCTCCTGCTCATGGTTAAGTACATTAATGCACAGCCTGCCGTTGCCCTGAAAAACGGGGTTCATGGCGCTATTGGCATTAATACATACCATCACGGAGGGCGGCGTATCGGTGACGGAACAGACCGCTGTTGCGGTGATACCGCAGCGTCCGGCGTGACCCGCCGTGGTTACGATGTTGACCGCTGCCGCCAGACTTGCCATCGCATCGCGAAAACGCAGACGTTGTTCATCTACTTGCATGAGAACCTCCTGCCGCGTTATTTCAGCAGCTTATCCAGTTGATTGATGTCGTCGTTATTGTGCAAATGCGAAACCGTCCAGCCATTCTGATCGTATTCGGAGAGGCAGCGATCGACCATTGCCATCATCTTATCCATATTGCCGGAGCTCTGGGCCTGACGCAGGCACTGCAGACGAATTTCATCCTGGCTGCCCGAGTAGTTAATCTCGTACAGCTCATGGCGACCGCCAAACTCGCTGCCGATGGCATCCCACATCAATTTAAGAATTTTGATACGTTCAACATGGTCCATTCCGTTAGAGCCGCGTACGTATTTCGCCAGGTACTGGTCGATTTGCGGATTATTCAAATCGCGGGCGCTGGAAGGCAGGTAAATCAGGCCGCTGGTAACGTTACGTTCAATAATATTTTTAATTTTCGCGTAGGCCATTGGGGCCATCACACGATAGGTTTGCAGCGCGGCGTGGTCCGGTAGCCAGGCGCCGTTTACCCACGGGGTTGCTTCAGAACACATAGAATCGCTCAATGCCCAGAACATATTGCGCCAGGCCACGACTTCGCCGAGATCGGCCTGCACGCCCCGGAACTCTACGGTACCCGTACATTCGAGCGATTTTTTCAGCAGCGCGGTAATGAAATCAAGTTTAACCGCCAGACGAACACAGGCTTGCAGTGGATACATACGGGCAAAGCCGCCTTCCATCGTCCAGCGACGACAACGATCGAAATCACGGTAAATCAACACGTTTTCCCACGGGATCAACACCTTGTCCATCACCAGAATGGCATCGTTTTCATCAAAGCGGCTGGAGAGTGGATAATCAAACGGCGAGCCCGTCGCGCCCGCGACCATTTCATACGAGGCGCGCGAAATAAGTTTTACGCCTTCGGCATCCATTGGCGCGACAAACATCAGAGCAAAATCCGGGTTTTCGCCCATCACCTGGGCTGAGCCGAAACCAATCATGTTGTAGTGAGTCAGGGCGGAGTTAGTGGCGACGACTTTCGCCCCGCTGACAATAATCCCGGCGTCCGTCTCTTTCTCCAGCTTGATATAGACGTCTTTCACTTCGTCGGCAGGTTTGTGGCGGTCAATGGGCGGGTTGACGATTGCATGGTTAAAGTACAGGCCGGTCTCCTGAATACGGGTGTACCAGTTGCGGGCGTTCTGCTCAAACTGGCCGTAGAAGGCTGGGTTAGCGCCCAGAGCGCAACCAAAGGCGGCTTTGTAATCCGGTGTGCGTCCCATCCAGCCGTAACTCAGGCGTGACCACTCGGCGATAGCATCACGCTGTTGGCGCAGATCGTCTGCGCTTTTCGCCACGCGGAAAAATTTATGCGTATAACCGCCGCTGCCGGTATCGGTATTCCAGCACAGGGTATCTTGCATCGACGGTTTATGTAATGCGTCATACAGTTGTGCGACAGAGGCTGCGGCATTGCGGAATGCCGGATGTGTCGTAACATCTTTAACGCGTTCGCCGTAAATATAAATTTCCCGCCCGTCCTGCAGGCTTTTTAAATACTCTTCGCCCGTTAACGGACGCTTGTTATCAGTACGAAAATCTTCAGGTTTCATTGCGGCTTCTTCCTCGTTAATCGGAATTTTTTGTTAATAATATGTTTCTTATTTGTTGTTTAATTGAATAGGCAGAAGCGTAAACTGTGAAGAGACTTTCAGGACAACGGCGGGTACTTTTCAGATGAACGTCGAAGAAGAAGAGTAAAATGCGATCGCCGTCAACGTTGTAAGCGGGAGGGGATTCCCGTGTCGGCGGCGTGGGAAGGTAAGAATACTATGCTTCCGCTTCGCTATCAGGATGCTGGCGCCCCAGAGCAATAAGATCGTCCAGCAGCAGCATCAATTGCTGTGTTTTTTCGGGCGTGAAATCGGCCTCAATTTTTCGATAAGCCTCTTCTACCTGGCTTCGGGCACGGGCGTACAACGTTTGTCCCTGCTCCGTCAACATGACATATAACTTACGCTGATCGTTAACCGGCTTGAGTCGCAACACCAGTCCGTCTCGCTCCATGCGCGTCAATATTCCGGTCAGACTTGGACGCAAAATACAGGTACGAAAGGCCAGCTCGTGAAAATCCATAGAGGGGCTATCGGCCAGGATTCGCACAATGCGCCATTGCTGGTCGGTCAGATTGTGGCTTTTAACGATGGGGCGGAAATAGGTCATTGCCGCTTCGCGCGCCTGAAGCAAGGCGATGGTTAATGAATCATGCATAAGCGTTTCTCTTTTGCAGAATTATTAATACCTGAATAATCGTGTTTACCGATGTGAGCTATGACATCTGTTTTATGTCCAAAGTTTAACAGAAACAAGGGGTTTTATTTAACTCTTTGATATGTATGAATTTAATAATAAATTTGTGAAAATATTGTTAATCACATCACAAATACTTTACTTCAGCTTGCTAAATGTACAGCGAAAGCATAAATCTAATCATTAATATATTAATGAAATCACAGCCCGTTGAATCGGCCTGAGGAGTTTATGTATGAAGGGTACTGTTTTCGCCGTTGCGTTAAACCATCGCAGTCAGCTTGATGCCTGGCAAGAGGCTTTCTCTCAGCCTCCCTATAATGCGCCGCCTAAAACCGCAGTGTGGTTCATCAAGCCGCGTAATACGGTGATTCGTCACGGCGAACCCATTCCTTATCCGCAGGGAGAAAAGGTACTGAGCGGCGCGACAGTGGCGCTCATTGTGGGGAAAACCGCCAGCCGGATACGCCCTGAAGCGGCGGCGGACTATATCGCCGGGTATGCGCTGGCTAACGAGGTCAGCCTGCCGGAAGAGAGCTTTTATCGCCCGGCGATTAAAGCGAAATGTCGCGATGGCTTTTGCCCGTTGGGTGAAATGGCGCCGCTGAGTGATGTGGATAACCTCACCATTATCACGGAAATCAACGGACGAGAAGCGGACCACTGGAATACTGCCGATTTACAGCGTAGCGCCGCACAGCTGCTTAGCGCGTTAAGTGAGTTCGCTACGCTTAACCCTGGCGATGCGATCTTACTCGGTACACCGCAGAATCGCGTTGCGCTGCGTCCCGGCGATCGGGTGCGTATTCTGGCGAAAGGTTTACCCGCTCTGGAAAATCCGGTTGTCGCAGAAGATGAATTCGCCCGCCACCAGACGTTTACGTGGCCGCTGTCAGCGACGGGAACGTTATTTGCGCTGGGGTTGAACTACGCCGATCACGCCAGCGAGCTGGCATTTACGCCGCCGAAAGAGCCGCTGGTATTTATCAAAGCGCCAAACACCTTTACCGAACATCACCAAACGTCGGTGCGCCCGAACAACGTCGAATATATGCACTACGAAGCCGAGCTGGTCGTGGTGATTGGCAAAACGGCGCGTAAGGTGAGCGAAGCCGAAGCTATGGAGTATGTGGCCGGTTACACCGTCTGCAACGACTACGCGATCCGCGACTATCTGGAAAACTACTACCGTCCGAATCTGCGGGTAAAAAGCCGCGACGGCCTGACGCCGATAGGCCCGTGGATTGTGGATAAAGAGGCGGTTTCTGATCCGCATAACCTGACGTTACGCACCTTTGTCAACGGTGAGCTGCGCCAGGAAGGGACGACCGCCGATCTGATCTTCAGCATCCCGTTCCTGATTTCTTATCTGAGCGAATTTATGACGTTGCAACCGGGCGACATGATTGCCACCGGTACGCCGAAAGGGCTGTCCGATGTGGTGCCGGGGGATGAAGTTGTCGTGGAAGTAGAAGGCGTGGGTCGCCTGGTTAACCGAATCGTCAGTGAGGAGAGCGCAAAATGAAGAAAATAAATCATTGGATTAACGGCAAAAACGTTGCAGGTAACGACTACTTCCAGACCACTAACCCGGCGACCGGTGACGTGCTGGCGGAAGTAGCCTCCGGCGGTGAAGCAGAAGTGAACCAGGCTGTCGCGGCGGCCAAAGAGGCGTTCCCGAAATGGGCCAATCTGCCGATGAAAGAGCGCGCGCGCCTGATGCGTCGTCTGGGTGACCTGATTGACCAGAACGTACCGGAAATCGCGGCGATGGAAACCGCCGACACCGGCCTGCCTATTCACCAGACTAAAAACGTGCTGATCCCGCGCGCCTCGCATAACTTCGAATTCTTCGCCGAAGTGTGCCAGCAGATGAACGGCAAGACCTATCCGGTTGACGATAAAATGCTCAATTATACGCTGGTGCAGCCCGTCGGCGTCTGCGCGCTGGTGTCGCCGTGGAACGTGCCGTTTATGACCGCGACCTGGAAAGTCGCGCCGTGCCTGGCGCTGGGCAACACCGCGGTGCTCAAAATGTCCGAGCTGTCGCCGTTGACTGCCGACAGGTTGGGCGAGTTGGCGCTGGAGGCAGGAATTCCGGCAGGCGTGCTGAACGTGGTGCAGGGCTACGGCGCGACGGCGGGCGATGCGCTGGTACGCCACCATGACGTGCGTGCGGTGTCGTTTACCGGCGGTACTGCCACCGGTCGCAATATCATGAAAAATGCCGGCCTGAAAAAATACTCGATGGAGCTGGGCGGTAAATCGCCGGTGCTGATTTTTGAAGATGCCGACATTGAGCGCGCGCTGGACGCCGCGCTGTTCACCATCTTCTCAATCAACGGCGAACGCTGCACCGCCGGGTCGCGCATCTTTATCCAGCAGAGCATTTACCCTGAGTTCGTGAAGCGCTTTGCCGAACGCGCGAATCGCCTGCGTGTCGGCGATCCGACCGACCCGAACACTCAGGTCGGCGCGCTGATTAGCCAACAGCACTGGGAAAAAGTCTCCGGTTATATCCGCCTCGGCATTGAAGAGGGCGCAACGCTGCTGGCGGGCGGTGCGGAAAAACCCACTGACCTGCCTGCGCATCTGAAAGGCGGTAACTTCCTGCGCCCAACCGTGCTGGCCGATGTCGACAACCGTATGCGCGTCGCGCAGGAAGAGATCTTTGGGCCAGTCGCCTGCCTGCTGCCATTCAAAGACGAAGCGGAAGGGTTACGTTTGGCGAACGACGTGGAATACGGTCTGGCCTCTTATATCTGGACCCAGGACGTGAGCAAAGTGTTGCGCCTGGCGCGTGGGATTGAAGCCGGCATGGTCTTCGTCAACACCCAGAACGTCCGCGACCTGCGCCAGCCGTTCGGCGGCGTGAAAGCCTCCGGTACCGGGCGCGAAGGCGGCGAATATAGCTTCGAAGTGTTTGCGGAAATGAAAAACGTCTGCATCTCAATGGGCGACCATCCTATCCCAAAATGGGGAGTTTGATATGGGCAAGTTAGCGTTAGCAGCAAAAATTACCCACGTGCCGTCGATGTATCTTTCTGAACTGCCGGGAAAAAATTACGGTTGTCGTCAGGCAGCCATTGATGGGCATATTGAAATTGGCAAGCGTTGCCGCGAAATGGGCGTTGACACCATTATCGTATTCGACACCCACTGGCTGGTGAATAGCGCTTACCACATTAATTGTGCCGACCATTTCCAGGGCGTCTATACCAGCAACGAATTGCCGCACTTTATTCGCGACATGACCTATGACTATGACGGTAATCCGGAGCTCGGCCACCTGATCGCCGACGAGGCAGTCAAACTGGGCGTGCGCGCTAAAGCGCATAACATCCCGAGCCTGAAGCTGGAGTATGGCACGCTGGTGCCGATGCGCTACATGAACAGCGACAAGCACTTCAAAGTGGTCTCCATCTCGGCGTTCTGTACTGTGCATGACTTTGCCGACAGTCGCAGACTGGGCGAAGCCATTCTCAAGGCGATTGAGAAATATGACGGTACCGTAGCGGTATTCGCCAGTGGTTCTCTGTCGCACCGTTTTATTGACGACCAACGGGCGGAAGAGGGGATGAACAGCTACACCCGCGAGTTCGATCATCAAATGGACGAGCGCGTGGTCAAGCTGTGGCGCGAAGGCAAATTCAAGGAGTTTTGCACCATGTTGCCGGAGTACGCCGACTACTGCTACGGCGAAGGCAACATGCACGACACGGTCATGCTGCTGGGAATGCTGGGTTGGGACAAATACGACGGCAAGGTGGAGTTCATCACCGACCTGTTCGCCAGCTCCGGTACCGGCCAGGTAAACGCTGTTTTCCCGCTGCCTGCGTAAGGGGTGTTTATGCCGCACTTTATTGCTGAATGTACTGAAAATATTCGCGAGCAGGCTGATTTACCCGGCCTGTTCAGCAAGGTAAACGAGGCGCTGGCCGCCAGCGGGATTTTCCCCATCGGCGGTATCCGCAGTCGCGCCCACTGGCTGGATACCTGGCAGATGGCTGACGGTAAGCATGATTACGCGTTTGTGCATATGACGCTGAAAATCGGCGCCGGGCGCAGCCTGGAGAGCCGTCAGGAAGTCGGCGAAATGCTGTTTGGGCTGATTAAAGCCCACTTCGCCGACCTGATGGAGAACCGCTATCTGGCGCTGTCGTTTGAGATTGCCGAGTTACATCCAACGCTCAATTACAAACAAAACAACGTACACGCGTTATTTAAATAGCACACTCTTTCGCCCGGTGGCGCTGCGCTGACCGGGCCTACAAAAAAACGATGCACGAAGCAATACCGAACTGTAGGCCGGGTAAGACGCACCCGCGTCGCCACCCGGCGCAGCAGCACCGAATGACGTAACAGGAAGCAACTATGCTCGATAAACAGACCCATACCCTGATCGCTCAGCGACTTAATCAGGCTGAAAAACAGCGTGAACAGATTCGCGCAGTGTCGCTGGATTATCCCAACATCACTATTGAAGATGCCTATGCCGTACAGCGTGAATGGGTCAATATCAAGATCGCCGAAGGGCGCACGCTCAAAGGCCACAAAATCGGCCTGACCTCAAAAGCGATGCAGGCCAGCTCGCAAATCAGCGAACCGGATTACGGCGCGCTGCTTGACGATATGTTCTTCCATGACGGCGGCGATATCCCCACCGACCGTTTTATCGTCCCGCGTATTGAAGTGGAGCTGGCGTTCGTGCTGGCGAAACCGCTGCGCGGCCCCCACTGCACGCTGTTCGACGTCTACAACGCCACGGATTATGTGATTCCGGCGCTGGAACTGATTGACGCCCGCAGCCACAACATCGACCCGGAAACCCAGCGTCCGCGCAAAGTGTTCGACACCATTTCCGACAACGCCGCCAACGCCGGGGTGATCCTCGGTGGTCGTCCCATCAAACCAGACGAGCTGGATCTGCGCTGGATTTCCGCGCTGCTCTATCGCAACGGCGTGATCGAAGAAACCGGCGTCGCCGCAGGCGTGCTGAATCATCCGGCCAACGGCGTGGCGTGGCTGGCGAACAAGCTTGCCCCCTACGATGTCCAGCTTGAAGCCGGGCAGATCATCCTCGGCGGCTCGTTCACCCGCCCGGTGCCGGCGCGCAAGGGCGACACCTTCCATGTCGATTACGGCAACATGGGCGCGATCAGTTGCCGGTTTGTGTAAGGAAAAAACGATGAAAAATGCTTTCAAAGACGCGTTAAAAGCGGGGCGTCCGCAAATCGGTTTGTGGCTGGGGCTTGCCAACAGTTACAGCGCTGAACTGTTAGCGGGCGCCGGCTTCGACTGGCTACTGATTGACGGTGAACACGCGCCAAACAACGTGCAGACGGTGTTGACCCAGTTGCAGGCGATTGCGCCTTATCCCAGCCAGCCGGTGGTGCGTCCGTCATGGAACGATCCGGTACAGATTAAGCAACTGCTCGACGTCGGCGCGCAAACGCTGCTGATACCGATGGTGCAGAATGCTGATGAAGCGCGAAACGCCGTGGCGGCTACGCGTTATCCGCCTGCCGGTATTCGCGGCGTGGGCAGCGCGCTGGCGCGGGCATCGCGCTGGAATCGCATTCCGGACTATCTCCACCAGGCCAACGACGCCATGTGCGTACTGGTGCAGATTGAAACGCGTGAGGCGATGAGCAATCTGGCGTCAATTCTCGACGTGGATGGCATTGACGGCGTGTTTATCGGCCCGGCGGACCTCAGCGCCGATATGGGCTTTGCCGGCAATCCGCAGCACCCGGAAGTGCAGGCGGCGATTGAGAACGCCATCGTGCAGATACGCGCGGCGGGGAAAGCGCCGGGGATTCTGATGGCCAATGAAGCACTGGCGAAACGTTATCTGGAACTGGGGGCGCTATTTGTCGCCGTCGGCGTTGACACCACGCTGTTGGCGCGCGGAGCGGAGGCGCTGGCGGCGCGCTTTGGCGCAGAAAAAAAACTGTCCGGTGCGTCCGGCGTCTATTAAGCCTGGCCCGGTAAGCGTAGCGCTACCGGGCAACCGTAGTACCCTACAAAAATTCCCATCAGAGGAAAAAAAATGAGCGACACATCATCTGCACTTCCGGAAAGCCCCGAGTCTGTCAGTTCGCACAACGCGCTCAGCACGGGTCAACAAACCGTCATAAATAAACTGTTCCGCCGACTGATCGTATTTTTATTCGTGTTGTTTATCTTCTCGTTTTTAGACCGTATCAACATCGGTTTTGCCGGGTTGACGATGGGGCAGGATCTGGGGTTAAGCGCCACCATGTTTGGCCTTGCCACGACGCTGTTTTACGCCACCTACGTCATTTTCGGCATTCCCAGCAACGTGATGTTGAGCATCGTCGGCGCCCGCCGCTGGATTGCGACCATTATGGTGCTATGGGGCATTGCATCTACCGCCACGATGTTCGCGGTGGGACCGAAAAGCCTGTATGTGCTGCGAATGCTGGTGGGCATTACCGAAGCGGGCTTTTTGCCAGGAATATTGCTCTATTTAACCTACTGGTTCCCGGCATTTTTCCGCGCCCGCGCCAACGCATTATTTATGATTGCCATGCCGGCCACTACCGCGTTGGGGTCGATTGTCTCCGGCTATATTTTATCGCTGGACGGCATATTCAATCTGCATGGATGGCAGTGGTTATTCCTGCTGGAAGGATTTCCGTCAGTTTTGTTAGGCATTATGGTCTGGTTTTACCTGGATGATACCCCGGCAAAAGCCAAATGGCTGACGGCAGAGGATAAAAAATGTTTGCAGGAGATGATGGATAATGACCGCCTGACGCTGGTTCAGCCGGAGGGGGCCATCAGCCATAACGCCATGCAGCAGCGTAGTCTGTGGCGCGAAGTATTCACGCCAATTGTACTGATGTATACGCTGGCCTATTTTTGCCTTACCAATACGCTTAGCGCCATTAGTATCTGGACGCCGCAAATCCTGAAAAGTTTTAATGAAGGCAGCAGCAATATCACCATCGGCCTGCTGGCGGCGATCCCGCAGATTTGTACTATTCTGGGCATGATTTACTGGAGCCGCCATTCGGACAAACATCAGGAGCGTAAACATCACACGGCGTTGCCGTTCCTGTTTGCCGCCGCGGGCTGGCTGCTGGCGTCGGCGACCGACCATAACTTGATCCAGCTCCTGGGGATCGTGATGGCATCCACGGGTTCCTTTAGCGCGATGGCGATCTTCTGGACCACGCCGGATCAGTCGATCAGTTTACGCGCCAGGGCGATAGGCATTGCGGTCATCAATGCCACCGGCAATATTGGCTCCGCACTCAGCCCATTTATGATTGGCTGGCTAAAAGATATCACCGGTAGCTTCAATAGCGGACTCTGGTTTGTCGCTTCTCTGTTAGTCGTCGGCGCCGCCATTATCTGGCTCATTCCCATGAAAGCATCGCGTCCGCGCGCCACCCCTTGAGGAGAAACTATGTGCCAACGTGCGATCGCCAATATTGATATCAGCAAAGAGTATGACGAAAGCATGGGCAGTAACGATGTGCATTATCAGTCGTTTGCTCGTATGGCGGATTTCTTTGGTCGTGATATGCAGGCGCATCGCCACGACCAGTTTTTTCAAATGCACTTTCTTGATACTGGGCAGATTGAGCTACAGCTCGACGATCATCGCTATTCGGTGCAGGCGCCGCTATTTGTGCTTACGCCGCCCTCGGTGCCGCATGCTTTTATTACCGAATCGGATAGCGATGGTCATGTTCTGACGGTACGCGAAGAGCTGGTTTGGCCGCTGCTGGAAGTGCTTTATCCCGGCACCAGAGAGGCCTTCGGCCTGCCGGGAATCTGTCTGTCGCTGGCGGATAAACCCAACGAGCTGGCGGCGCTCAAACATTACTGGCAGCTAATTGAGCGGGAGTCCACGGAACAACTGGCTGGCTGCGAACATACCCTGGTGCTACTGGCGCAGGCGGTATTTACCTTGCTGTTGCGTAATGCGAAGCTGGACGATCACGCCGCAACCGGGATGCGCGGTGAACTGAAACTTTTTCAGCGCTTTACCCTGTTAATTGACAACCACTTCCATCAGCACTGGACGGTGCCCGATTATGCCTGCGAGCTGCATATTACCGAATCTCGTTTGACCGATATTTGCCGACGTTTTGCTAATCGCCCGCCTAAACGCCTGATTTTTGATCGGCAATTACGCGAGGCGAAACGACTGCTGCTTTTTTCCGACAATGCTGTCAACGAGATCGCCTGGCAATTAGGTTTTAAAGATCCGGCTTATTTCGCCCGTTTCTTTAATCGCCTTGCTGGCTGTTCTCCTTCGCAGTTTCGCCAACGTGAAGTTCCCTCTTTTCTCAACTAAGAAGAGTAAAAACATGATGAAAAAAAGCGTCGCTATGCTGGCGGTTTGTATGCTGGCGCAAAGCCACCTTGCCATTGCTGCCGGTACTCCTGCGCCTCAAGAGATCAACATTGTTTTACTGGGCACCAAAGGCGGGCCTTCTTTGCTCAATACAGCCAGACTACCGCAAGCGACGGCGCTCACTATCGGCGATAAAATATGGCTGATAGATGCCGGCTACGGCGCCAGTCTGCAACTGGTGAAAAACGGCATTCCACTGCGCAACATCAATACTATTTTGCTCACCCATCTGCACAGCGACCACATACTGGATTATCCTTCCTTGCTGATGAATGCCTGGGCAAGTGGTCTGAAAGACCATACCATACAGGTGTATGGCCCGCCGGGAACCCAGGCGATGACGAAGGCTAGCTGGAAGGTCTTTGACAGGGATATCACGCTACGCATGGAGGAAGAGGGGAAACCCGATCCGCGCAACCTGGTTAAGGCGACCGATATTGGCCAGGGCGTCATCTATAAAGATGAACTGGTCACAATAAGCGCGCTAAAAGTGCCTCATTCCCCTTTCCCGGACGGTGAAGCGTTTGCTTACCGTTTTGATACC
This sequence comes from Salmonella sp. SAL04202, assembly GCF_046550775.1. NCBI lineage: Bacteria > Pseudomonadati > Pseudomonadota > Gammaproteobacteria > Enterobacterales > Enterobacteriaceae > Salmonella > Salmonella sp. SAL04202. The sequence goes on from NZ_JBGDXK010000001.1 coordinate 827,962, forward strand.
CAGGGTAAGCGAATCGTCTTCTCTGGCGATACGTCCTGGTTTCCGCCGCTTGCAACGTTTGCCCAGGGGGCGGACATCCTGGTACATGAGGCGGTACATGTCCCTTCGGTAGCAAAACTGGCTAATAGTATTGGCAACGGAAAAACGCTGGCTGAAGCGATTGCGTCGCATCACACCACGATTGAAGATGTCGGTAAGATTGCTCGCGAGGCCCACGTGAAAAAACTGGTGTTAAGTCATCTGGTGCCTGCGACAGTTGCGGATGACGTCTGGCAACAGGAAGCCATGAAAAATTACCCGGGCCCTGTCATTGTCGGTCATGACAATATGACGATAAGCGTACCGTAAGTATCAGGGCAGGGGTAAACCCACGGGCTGACATGATGTCAGCCCGTTATGCTTTTGGCGATCAGCATGACGCGCAGAGCTTTTGTCTAAAACATTATTTTTTCTAAACACTACTTGCTGATTTTTATGCACAATAAAGGTAAGATGATTGCTCTGGTGAAATATCACTAAATAAGAATGTCACGGATGGAATTTATATAGTGTTAAAAGCAATGCGTTTCTTTGTCTGCCGGCCATCAGTAATATCCTCTGTACCGGCTCCTCGTTGCCAAAGTGAAGGTTAGATTAAACGAATCAAAAAATATCCGAACTGTACAATTTTTATATCAAACATATTTAACTGCAAAATACTGCAAACGTGCGCGAATACACTTAATCAGTAGTATGGCTAATGCATACTTTATTTCCTAAACTTTCTTATTATCTATTTGAATATTTCTGGTTAAACCAAATGGACAAACGGATACCAGACACTCGAAAGGATAACTGCAGGCTTCTGGTTTAGGATTGCAGTTACCAGGACAGTGGCTATTTTCTTTAAGCGATTTCCATAGAACAGGATTAAACCTGGTAACGTTGTAAACAGTAACGGGATAAAGTTTATCGTTTATTAAGACCCCCTTATTAAAGGGGATGATAATGCTACCTGGAGGCATGTAAACATCTGCCTGATACCATAAGGTCAATCTAAGATTTTTTAGGCTATGTATGCATGAAAACGACACTCCGGTAGAGGGACTTATAACTGTATCAACGACCTTCCATTCCATTACAGAAACCTTTTAAGTGAAATAGTCAATGGTGTAAATTACATTTTCCGCAAGCCTATTCAGGATAGATGAAAATCTGAGAAACATAACTCGTTGAAAACGATCGTTTTTTATTGACCACTCTATTTATATTGATTTTTTAATAAGTTATTTATTTTATGCTCTTATTTTGTTTACATTCTATTACATTTTTGTATTTTAGGGGTGGTGTAAATATTGGGCGGTAGTGGATGTTATAACGCTCAATTATTAAACTGTAAGTGACTGTTGTATTTCTTATTTATAAATACCGCAACCTGTAAGCGCAGCGGTACATTTTACCCGGCATTGACAGGGAGAAGGTACGTATCAACCAGAGAGTACAAAACAGTGAAAGAATATATTCTTCAGGCAATAAATGATCGCTAACGTGTAAAAATAACCGACGTATCTAAAAAATGTGAACGTGTGGCTGGTCTTTATTTAAACGATGATCTTCGCAATGGCGCATTAATGGCTGACATTGGCGGTTCGTTGATCGGGTTGTGCGCGGTGAAAGGCTATATTTCTTCCGTTGGGGGAAGTATGTCAGAGGCATTCTGGTATTATACCGGGTGCATGTAAATCCGGGGTGGGCAGAAAGCCCACCCTCGGTTTATTGCCTTTATCGTGGATTAGGGATGCGAGATAAAGCGAGAAAGGCGTTGCAGTAGTAACCGGTTTTCTTCGCGCAGCCGTGAATTCTCTTCCAGCAGCGTTAACGCGACCGCGATCCCAGGCCAGTCGAGCGCCAGCTCCTCGCGTAAGCGTAGCGCGCGTTGTACCACGCTCGCTGCGCGATCGTCGAATTGCCAGTCGGCGTTATCGTCTTCGTAAGGCTCAATTACGCCAAGTCCGACGATTTCGTTTAGCTCCTCTTCCGTCACGCCGGTGTGCAAACAAAATTCGGTGATGGTAAAGGTGACAGTGATGTTAGCCATTATGCTTTCCCCCATTGCTGGCGTGGGTCAAAGGACGACTGCGCGTCCGCCAGTTGTTGCCACAGGGCAGCTGTTTTCTCGTCAGGTTTCGGCGGCATAACGATTTTGATGATGGCATAGAGATCGCCAGTGTGCTTTTTACTGGCTAATCCTTTTCCTTTGATACGCAGCCGCTGACCTGCCTGGCTGCCGGGGGGAATGGTCAGCAAAATACGCTCTTTAAGCGTTGGCACAGACACCTTAGCGCCGAGCGCCGCCTCCCATGGGGCAAGCGGAAGGACGACTTCCAGATCCTGATTGACGATATCAAAGAGCGGATGCGGGGCAATATGGATAACGAGCCATAAATCGCCATTAGGTCCGCCGTTTTCCCCCGGCGTGCCCTGGCCTTTCAGTCTGATTCGTTGCCCGTTGCTGACGCCAGCCGGGATTTTCACATTCAATGTTTTGGGAATTTCCCGCTCCACCAGGCCGAACGCGTTATAAACGGGGACGGAATAGCTAATCGTACGCTGGTGCTCTTCCAGCGTTTCTTCCAGGAATACCGCCACTTCAATTTCGATATCATGACCGCGTGCGGCGTGGCGGTGGTGCGAATGGCGACCGTGCTGACCAAAAATAGACGAGAAAATATCATCAAAATCTTCAGCGTTATACGGCTGGCCTTCGTGTTGCTGGAACTGGCGATTAAATTGTGGATCGTTACGGTGTTGCCATAACTGGTCATACTCGGCGCGCCGTTGCTCATCACTCAGCACTTCCCATGCTTCAGCAACCTCTTTGAAACGGGCTTCGGCATCGGGTTCTTTGCTGACATCTGGATGGTACTTGCGGGCCAGTCGGCGATAGGCGGTCTTAATCGTCTTGAGATCGTCCGTCGGTTTCACGCCCATAATGGCGTAATAATCCTTAAGTTCCATAGCATCATCTCGCTAAATCAATACATACAGAAGGGACCCCAAAAAGGTTTCTCCACTAAGTGTAGGGTAAACCTGAAAAGTGCGTATGAAAACACCAGTTATATCATTAGTAAGAATAAATTACGTTGTTCGACTATCAGAAGGTTGCGCAGCGCGCCGACATAACTTTACAGGGGAAAGGTTGCCAAAACCGCGCCAGTGGCTAAGATAACTCGCGTTAAACAGTGAGGGCGCAATGGCGAAACAACAACGGATGGGCTGGTGGTTTCTTTGCCTTGCATGTGTCGTGGTAATGGTTTGTACCGCGCAACGCATGGCGGGCCTGCACGCCTTGCAGATGCAGGCGACGGCCTCTGCTGCGGTGGTCAGCGCTCCCTCCTCGACAGATGACGGCTCGCCGGTCACCCCCTGCGAATTAAGCGCCAAGTCGCTGCTGGCGGCGCCTCCGGTACTCTTTGAAGGCGCTATCCTTGCGCTTTGTCTACTGCTTTCCTTACTGGCGCCTGTCCGGGTCATGCGCCTGCCGTTTTCGCCTCCACGGGCTATTTCGCCGCCCACATTACGGGTACATCTACGATTTTGCGTCTTCCGTGAATGACAGACCGGTTATTGCTAACGGTTAATTACTCATTCACGGAGAAAAAATATGATGATTTTGTTCAGGCGGATACTGTTCTGCCTGTTATGGCTTTGGCTGCCCGTCTCCTGGGCGGCGGAAAGCGGCTGGTTGCGTTCGCCCGATAACGACCATGCCAGCATACGGCTACGTGCCGATACGTCCGCTAACGGTGAGACCCGGCTGTTGCTTGACGTCAAACTGGAAAACGGCTGGAAAACCTACTGGCGCGCGCCGGGGGAAGGGGGCGTGGCGCCCTCTATCGCCTGGAAAGGCGACATGCCTGAGGTAAGCTGGTTCTGGCCAACTCCCTCGCGCTTTGATGTGGCGAATATCACCACCCAGGGATATCACGACGAGGTGACCTTTCCGATGATCGTGCGCGGTACGCCGCCGGCGACCTTGAGCGGCGTGTTGACGTTATCAACCTGCAGCAATGTTTGTCTGTTGACCGATTACCCCTTTTCCGTGAAGCCCACTGTGCAGAATGCCGATTTTGCCCATGACTATGCGCGGGCGATGGGTAAAGTTCCGCTCCGCAGTGGGCTAACGGACTCGCTTGACGTCGGCTATCGCCCGGGAGAACTGGTGGTCACTGCTACGCGAGCGGCGGGCTGGTCATCGCCCGGGCTCTATCTTGACACCGTAGATGACGTCGATTTTGCGAAGCCTCGCCTGCGCGTAGAGGGCGACAGGTTACAGGCGACGGTGCCGGTGACGGACAGTTGGGGCGAAAAGGCGCCCGATTTGCGCAACAAATCGCTGACCCTCGTGTTAGCCGATGGCGCTATCGCCCAGGAGAGCACGCAAACCATTGGCGCTGCGCCAGCGCAAACGCCGGACAATGCGGCGCTACCTTTCTGGCAAGTTGTAATGATGGCGCTGATCGGCGGACTGATTCTTAATTTAATGCCCTGCGTACTGCCGGTTCTGGGCATGAAACTTGGCTCTATTTTATTGGTAGAGGAAAAAAGCCGCTCTCACATCAGGCGACAATTTTTGGCTTCGGTCGCCGGTATCATTGCGTCATTTATGGCGCTGGCGGCGTTTATGACCCTCCTTCGCCTGTCAAACCATGCGTTGGCCTGGGGAGTCCAGTTCCAGAATGCATGGTTTATTGGTTTTATGGCGCTGGTGATGTTGTTGTTTAGCGCCAGCCTGTTCGGGCTTTTTGAGTTCAGGCTTCCCTCATCTATGACCACGAAACTGGCCACTTACGGCGGTAACGGTATGTCGGGACATTTCTGGCAGGGGGCATTCGCCACGCTGCTGGCGACGCCTTGTAGCGCGCCGTTTCTGGGCACGGCGGTCGCCGTGGCGCTCACGGCGTCGTTGCCGACGCTGTGGGGGCTGTTCCTTGCGCTAGGCCTGGGGATGAGCGCGCCGTGGCTACTGGTCGCGATACGACCAGGGCTTGCGCTACGTTTACCGCGCCCCGGGCGTTGGATGAATGTCCTGCGCAGGATCCTCGGTCTGATGATGCTGGGGTCGGCTATCTGGCTGGCGACGTTACTCCTGCCGCATTTCGGCTTCACTGCGTCAAAGAGCGCGCAAGACACGGTTCAGTGGCAACCGTTGAGTGAACAGGCAATCCAGTCGGCGCTGGCGCAGCATAAGCGGGTATTTGTCGATGTCACTGCGGACTGGTGTATTACCTGTAAAGTGAATAAATACAACGTCCTGCAAAAAGAGGATGTGCAGGCCGCCTTGCAACAGCCGGATGTTGTGGCGCTGCGGGGAGACTGGACGCTGCCGTCCGATGCCATTACAGATTTTCTGAAAACGCGCGGCCAGGTCGCCGTGCCGTTTAATCAGGTATATGGCCCCGGCTTGCCGGAAGGGGAGGCACTGCCCACTTTGCTGACCCGCGATGCGGTATTACAAACGTTGAAAAAAGCGAAAGGAATAACCCAATGAAATACATGATTGTTTTGCTGCTGGCGCTGTTTTCGACGCTGAGCATCGCGCAAGAAACCGCTCCTTTTACGCCGGATCAGGAAAAGCAGATTGAAAATCTGATCCATGCGGCGTTGTTTAACGATCCTGCCAGCCCGCGGATAGGCGCTAAACACCCTAAGCTGACGCTGGTGAACTTTACGGATTACAACTGCCCGTACTGCAAACAGCTCGATCCGATGCTGGAAAAGATTGTGCAGAAATATCCTGACGTTGCGGTCATTATTAAACCGCTGCCATTCAAAGGAGAGAGCTCCGTACTGGCGGCGCGTATTGCGCTGACCACCTGGCGCGATCATCCGCAACAGTTCCTCGCGCTACATGAAAAACTCATGCAAAAGCGCGGTTACCATACGGATGACAGTATTAAACAGGCCCAGCAGAAAGCAGGGGCTACGCCAGTGACGCTGGATGAAAAAAGCATGGAAACGATACGCACTAATTTGCAGTTGGCAAGGCTGGTCGGCGTGCAAGGAACGCCAGCGACGATCATTGGCGACGAGCTGATTCCGGGCGCAGTGCCCTGGGATACGCTGGAAGCGGTGGTGAAAGAAAAACTGGCGGCTGCCAATGGCGGGTAAACTGCGGCGTTGGCTGCGTGAAGCCGCGGTTTTTCTGGCGCTCCTCATCGCGATAATGGTGGTCATGGACGTCTGGCGCGCGCCGCAGGCGCCTCCGGCGTTTGCCACGACACCATTACATACGCTGACGGGAGAGTCGACAACTCTGGCGACATTGAGCGAGGAACGCCCCGTACTGCTCTATTTTTGGGCCAGCTGGTGCGGGGTATGCCGCTTTACTACGCCTGCGGTCGCTCGCCTGGCGGCGGAAGGGGAAAACGTCATGACCGTTGCGCTCCGCTCCGGCGATGACGCTGAGGTTGCCCGCTGGCTGGCGCGCAAGGGCGTTGACTTCCCGGTCGTCAATGATGCTAACGGCGCCTTATCCGCTGGCTGGGAAATCAGCGTGACGCCAACGCTGGTGGTGGTTTCACAAGGTCGGGTTGTGTTCACCACCAGCGGCTGGACCAGTTATTGGGGTATGAAGCTTCGGCTGTGGTGGGCAAAAACGTTCTGAATATGCGCCGGGGTTCCCCGGCGCTAACGCGTTTACTGTAAGAAAAACCCCCGTTTTGCGAAATCGTTCCCGGAAAAATGATCCATTTCTGTCACACTCAGAACGATTTGATAACAACAAGAGGTCATAGGGATGAAAAAATCATTACTCGCTGTTGCTGTGGCAGGGGCTGTTTTGTTGTCATCCGCCGTACAGGCGCAGACAACGCCGGAGGGTTATCAATTACAACAGGTGCTGATGATGAGCCGCCATAATCTGCGGGCGCCGCTGGCGAATAATGGCAGCGTACTGGCGCAGTCGACGCCGAACGCCTGGCCGGCGTGGGACGTTCCCGGCGGGCAACTGACGACGAAAGGCGGCGTGCTGGAAGTCTATATGGGACACTACACACGTGAATGGCTGGTCGCGCAGGGGCTGATACCGTCGGGAGAATGTCCGGCGCCCGACACGGTATATGCCTATGCGAATAGTTTGCAGCGCACCGTCGCCACCGCGCAATTTTTCATTACCGGCGCTTTCCCCGGCTGTGATATTCCTGTTCATCATCAGGAAAAAATGGGCACTATGGACCCTACCTTCAATCCGGTAATTACCGATGATTCCGCCGCGTTCCGGCAACAGGCCGTACAGGCGATGGAAAAGGCGCGTAGTCAGCTACATCTTGATGAGAGTTATAAACTGCTTGAGCAGATAACGCATTATCAAGACTCGCCGTCCTGCAAAGAGAAGCATCAGTGTTCGCTAATCGACGCGAAAGATACCTTCAGCGCGAACTATCAGCAAGAGCCTGGCGTGCAGGGGCCGCTGAAAGTAGGGAACTCGCTGGTGGATGCGTTTACCCTGCAATATTACGAAGGGTTTCCGATGGATCAGGTCGCCTGGGGCGGGATCCACACCGATCGGCAGTGGAAGGTGCTGTCAAAACTGAAAAACGGCTATCAGGACAGCCTGTTTACCTCACCCACGGTGGCGCGCAATGTCGCTGCGCCGCTGGTGAAATATATCGATAAGGTGCTGGTTGCCAATCGCGTTAGCGCGCCAAAGGTTACCGTGCTGGTGGGGCATGATTCCAATATCGCGTCGCTGCTGACGGCCCTGGATTTTAAACCCTATCAGCTCCATGACCAGTATGAGAGAACGCCGATTGGCGGTCAGCTTGTCTTCCAACGCTGGCATGACGGCAACGCTAACCGGGATTTGATGAAAATCGAGTATGTCTACCAGAGCGCCCGGCAGTTACGCAATGCGGAAGCGTTAACGCTCAAATCGCCCGCGCAAAGGGTAACCCTGGAACTGAAAGGATGTCCGGTGGATGCGAACGGCTTCTGTCCGCTGGATAAGTTCGATAACGTCATGAACACTGCTGCAAAATAGCCGTATGCCCCCGCGCAGGCGGGGGCGTTTGTGTTATACGTTCTTACGTTCGATGATTTGTTCGCCCCAGAAGAGCGAGTCTTTGTCCGTTTTCTCAAAGGCTTTGATCAGCACCTCATCGCTACCTTCTTCCCATATTTTTTCTGCCAGTTTCTCGTCATAGTGAGCGACTTCAAAAATGGCTTCGGCAATTTCCGGCGACGTATTACGCAGGCTTGCCCATTCGCCGACGCGGTGCGCTTTTGCTTCTTGAGTTGGCATTCGAATCCTCCTGTTGAAGATTAGCCGTTGAGTTTGACTGCCAGACCGGCGACGTATTCCCCCTGATAGCGAGCGATAGAGAGTTCCTCCTGGCTTGGTTGACGTGAACCGTCGCCTCCGGCGATAGTCGTTGCGCCGTAAGGCGTGCCGCCGCGAACCTGGGAGACGTCAAAGAGTTCCTGTGCGGCATAGCCTATCGGGACGATCACCATCCCATGATGGGCAAGCGTAGTCCAGGTCGAGGTGATGGTCTGCTCCTGGCCGCCGCCCGTTCCGGTAGAACTGAACACGCTGCCGAGCTTGCCGTATAGCGCGCCGGATGCCCACAGTCCGCCGGTTTGGTCCAGGAAGGTACGCATCTGGCCTGACATATTGCCAAACCGGGTTGGCGTACCAAAAATAATGGCATCGTAATCCGCCAGCTCCTGTGGGGTGGCAACCGGTGCGTTTTGCGTTTTACCGCCAGCTTTTGCGAAGATTTCAGGCGGCATTGTTTCTGGCACACGCTTTATAATGACCTCTGCGCCGTCGACTTTCTTTGCCCCTTCCGCCACCGCGTGCGCCATGGTTTCAATGTGTCCGTACATGGAATAATAGAGCACCAGAATCTTTGCCATTTGTACTACTCCTCAGATTAATCAGGTGTGTAGCGATTCGCTACGTCTATTTAAAGATATGCCCTCCTGTGAAGAGTGCAAATTTCAGCGCCATTTCTTTGATTTATAACAATAATTAATTTGGCGACCTTTGTTGCAAAATGATACATTTTTAAGCGCTTTGATTTTTCTAAATATAAGAATAACTTATTTATTTCTTATGGTTATTATTCTGCGTATTCGGCTTCCGATGTTGCAGAATATTTCGGTAAGCGGCCTACCACGGCGTTTTTCACTATGCTTAATGTTACGCGGCGTTACTGATGATATCGTTCATACGCTGCGCGAGGAGATACTCCTCATTACCTATGCAATATGATGTCTAATCTATGACGGAGGTCAGTAATGGCAAACCATCGTGGCGGTTCCGGTAATTTTGCGGAAGACCGCGAAAGAGCATCAGAAGCAGGTCGTAAAGGTGGTCAGCACAGCGGGGGCAATTTTAAGAATGACCCGCAGCGCGCATCCGAAGCAGGCAAAAAAGGGGGCAAAAGCAGTAACCGTAATAGCTAGCCTGCGTCACAACAGCAAGACGCTGAGCGTTTCGCGCTAAAAAGCGTCATGCGCCACCGCCGCCGGATTTCCGGCGGTTTTTTTGTTTATAAGCCGGATTTGGTATGCTTGCGTCCTGACAAAAAGGAGAGGGCGCATGTCGCAACGCACAGAGAAAAAAATCGGGAAACGCTCGCAGGCCACCGGTGCAAAACGGCAGCTTATCTTAACCGCCGCGCTTGCTGTTTTTTCCCAGTATGGTATCCATGGCGCGCGTCTTGAGCAGGTCGCCGAGCGGGCAGGCGTCGCCAAAACCAATCTGCTTTATTATTATCCTTCGAAAGAGGCGCTGTATGTCGCGGTAATGCGACAGATCCTGGATGTCTGGCTGGCGCCGCTCAAGGCGTTTCGCGCAGAATTTTCCCCTCTGGAGGCCATCAAAGAGTATATCCGTCTCAAGCTGGAAGTTTCGCGTGATTATCCGCAGGCGTCGCGGCTCTTCTGCATGGAGATGCTGGCGGGCGCGCCGCTCTTAATGGAGGAACTGACCGGCGATCTAAAAGCGTTGATAGATGAAAAATCCGCGCTGATTGCCGGATGGGTGCACAGCGGGAAAGTGGCGCCCGTCTCCCCGCACCATTTGATCTTCATGATTTGGGCCGCCACGCAACATTACGCCGATTTTGCCCCTCAGGTTGAGGCGGTAACCGGCGCGACGCTTCGCGATGAAGCCTTTTTTAACCAAACGGTCGAAAGCGTTCAGCGCATTATTATTGAAGGGATTCGCGTGCGTTAACCGGCTGGCGGCAGTGGGCAGCTCAAATCACCCTCTTCACATTGCAGCAGCGAGGCTAAAAACGCTTCGCGTTCGTTCGTTTTATCGGTCAGGCACTGGCTGGCGATCATGGGTTGCACGCTGCCGCCCTCCGTACCTGAGCGAATCAGAGCGCAATCGGCGTCCCGCAGTGCAATCCATGCCACCTGCGCTTTTTGCAACAGCTCGCGCTGCGGCGGTTGCGCACGCTTAATCGCGCTTTGATAGGTTTCGTTCAGCTTTTTATCTGCCGCCTGGTATTGCGCGGCGGCGCAGCGATTCATTTCCAGCTGCGTACTGGCGCTGGCACACTCATCGGCCAACGCCTGACTGCTGAATAACAACGCCGCGCAGGTAAGGAAAATTCGTTTCATACGCTCCTCTGACGCGAGTAAAAAGGCTCCATTGACGGAGCCTTAATTAACCACAGTATTAGCCAATTGTCATCAGGCTGGCATTACCGCCAGCGGCGGCAGTGTTTACGCTCAGCGAACGTTCAATATAGAGCCGTTCCAGCAGTATATTGCTTTCGCCGCGGGCGAACCCCTGTACCGACACTATCGCGCCTTCGCGGGCGGCGACGGCTTCGCACACGGTTCGCAGCTTGTCGGAGTCGCCGTGGAAAATCACCGCGTCAAACGGCTGCGCCATCAGCGTTTCCGCTTTCGCAAACTGGACACGCGCCGCGACGGCGGCGGGGAGACGTTTCGCCAGATCGCGGTGGAAGGCGTCGTCTGACCATAGCGCCTGACTGCCGACGGCGAGAACAGCGGCAAGCTGCGTCAACGCGTCCTGTTCGTCATCAGCCAGGCATAATACCCGTTCACGCGGCAACAGCGTCCAGGTATTACGCTCGCCGGTCGGTCCCGGTAGCAGGCGCTGCGTGCCGGCCTGCGCCAGATCGGCGAATTGTCGGCAGAGCGTCTGTAGCGCCGGGCGATCCGCCGCCCATTGCGTCAGGGCGGTCAACGGCGCGAGTAGCGTGGTTTTAAGCTGCGCATCCACCGGGTAACGCGCATCCTGACGAGTCAGCGTCGTATTGAGCGCATTGGGCGGGCGGTGTGCCAGCAGGCGGTAGAGATAGAGCGGTCCTCCCGCTTTTGGCCCGGTGCCGGACAGTCCTTCGCCGCCAAACGGCTGGACGCCGACGACCGCGCCCACCATATTACGGTTAACGTACAGGTTGCCGACGTGGGCGGAACCGGTGACTTGCGCAATGGTTTCATCAATACGGGTATGTACGCCCAGTGTTAGCCCGTAGCCGGAAGCGTTAATCTGTTCGATAAGCTCCGCCAGTTGGTTACGGTTATAACGCACGACATGCAGCACGGGCCCGAAGACCTCTTTTTCCAGTTCTGCGAAGTTTTCCAGCTCAATAAGCGTGGGCATAACAAACGTACCGGTCTGCCATTCCTGCGCGTCATCGTTGTTTTCACGCGCGGCCTGGAAAACCGGGCGGCCTTTGGCGCGCATCGTCTGGATATGACGCTCGATGTTGGCTTTGGCCTCGCTATCAATCACCGGCCCGATATCGGTCGTCAGACGGCCTGGATTCCCCATCCGACACTCCGCCATCGCGCCGCGTAACATTTTCAGCGTATGTTCGGCGATATCGTCCTGCAAACACAGCACGCGGAGCGCGGAACAGCGTTGTCCGGCGCTGTCGAAAGCGGAAGCCAGCACATCCACGACCACCTGCTCGGTGAGCGCGGAAGAGTCGACAATCATAGCGTTCATACCGCCGGTTTCCGCAATCAACGGAATAGGGCGGCCCTGGGCGTCAAGACGCGTGGCGATGTTGCGCTGCAACAACGTCGCGACCTCCGTGGAACCGGTAAACATCACGCCGCGTACACGCGCATCGGCGGTAAGCTGGGCGCCGACGGTTTCTCCCCGTCCCGGCAACAGTTGCACGACGCCCGGCGGTACGCCCGCTTCCAGCAAAATGGCAATGCCCTGGGCGGCAATCAGCGATGTCTGCTCTGCCGGTTTCGCCAGAACGCTGTTACCTGCCGCCAGCGCGGCGGCGATTTGGCCGGTGAAAATGGCCAGCGGGAAGTTCCACGGACTGATGCAGACTACCGGCCCTAACGGGCGATGCGTTTCGTTATCGAAATCGTCACGCACTTGACCGGCATAATAATGGAGGAAGTCTACCGCTTCGCGCACTTCGGCAATGGCGTTGCTGAACGTTTTCCCCGCTTCACGCACCAACAGGCCAATCAACTGCTGCATTTGGTCTTCCATCAATACCGCCGCCCGCTGCAAAATGGCGGCGCGTTCTTGCGGCGGCGTCGCAAACCAAACCGGCGCCTGATTGACCGCGTTTTGCAATGCCTGTTCAACCTCGCTTTCTGTCGCTTCGCGTCCCCAGCCGACAATATCTTTCGGTTCCGCCGGGTTGATAACCGGCGTCATCTCACCGTCGGCCACCGGTTGTTCCAGCACAGGTTTTGCCTGCCATTTCTGCATGGCGTTGCTTAACAGGGCAGAAGAAAGCGAGGCGAGGCGATGTTCATTCGCTAAATCAAGTCCGGCGGAGTTTATCCGACCTTCGCCGTACAGATCGCGCGGCAGCGGAATTTTCGGATGCGGTATGCCAGCCTGACCTTCCTGCTGCGCCAGTTTTTCCACGGCCTCGACCGGGTCGGCCACCAGTTCATCGAGCGGTAGGGTGGCATCGGCGATGCGGTTGACAAAAGAGGTGTTGGCGCCGTTTTCCAGCAGGCGTCGTACCAGATAGGCCAGCAGGGTTTCGTGTGTTCCCACCGGCGCGTAAATACGGCAGGGACGGTTAAGTTTTCCGTCCGCCACTTTACCGGTGACCTGTTCATACAGCGGTTCTCCCATGCCGTGCAGGCACTGGAATTCGTACTGACCCGGATAGTAATTTTGCCCGGCCAGATGATAAATCGCCGCCAGTGTGTGAGCGTTATGGGTCGCGAACTGCGGGTAGATCAGATTAGGGACGGCGAGCAATTTTTTCGCGCAGGCCAGATAAGAGACATCGGTATACACTTTGCGGGTATAAACCGGATAGCCCTCCAGCCCTTCCATTTGCGCGCGTTTGATTTCGCTATCCCAGTAGGCGCCTTTCACCAGACGAATCATCAGCCGACGGCGGCTACGGGAGGCCAGATCGACTAAATAATCAATGACCAGCGGGCAGCGTTTCTGGTAAGCTTGGATCACAAAGCCAATGCCGTTCCAGCCCGCCAGTTCGGGTTCGAAGCAGAGTTTTTCCAGCAGATCGAGCGAGATCTCCAGACGATCCGCCTCTTCGGCGTCGATATTGAGACCGATATCATACTGGCGCGCCAGCAGCGTCAGGGATTTCAGGCGCGGATAAAGCTCCTCCATTACCCGATCGTATTGCGCGCGACTATAGCGTGGATGCAGGGCGGACAGCTTAATCGAGATGCCTGGCCCTTCGTAAATACCGCGACCGTTAGACGCTTTGCCGATGGCATGAATCGCTTGCTGGTAAGAAACCATATAGGCCTGCGCATCGGCGGCGGTTAACGCGGCTTCGCCCAGCATATCGTAAGAATAGCGGAACCCTTTCTCTTCCAGTTTTCGGGCATTCGCCAGCGCCTGAGCAATGGTTTCGCCAGTCACGAACTGCTCGCCCATTAAACGCATCGCCATGTCGACGCCTTTGCGGATTAACGGTTCGCCGCTCTTGCCGATAATGCGGTTCAGCGAGCGCGAAAGATTGGCTTCGTTATGCGTTGAGACCAGTCGGCCGGTAAAGAGCAGCCCCCAGGTGGCGGCGTTTACAAACAGCGACGGGCTACGGCCAATATGCGACTGCCAGTTGCCATTACTGATTTTGTCGCGAATTAACGCATCGCGCGTAGCTTTGTCGGGAATACGCAGCAGCGCTTCCGCCAGACACATCAGCGCAACGCCTTCTTGCGAAGAGAGGGAAAACTCCTGCAACAGGCCTTGCACCATACCCGCGCGACCGCTGGCGGATTTTTGATTGCGCAATTTCTCCGCCAGTTGATACGCCAGTTTATGCGCCTGCTCAGCGACAGGCGGCGACAGGCGCGCCTGTTCCATTAGCATTGACACTGCATCGGTTTCCGGGCGGCGCCAGGCGGCGGTGATGGCGGCGCGAGAGACGGATTGGGGAAGAATCTGTTCGGCAAACTCCAGAAAGGGCTGATGCGGCTCATCCTGCGGCGCGACCGGCTCCTCGCTTTCATTTGCCGCGCCGGCAAACAGCGCAGGTAGCTCCGGTAGCGTATCGCTATTTTCCAGCTTGTCCAGATAGCTAAAGATTGCCTGTTTTATTAACCAGTGCGGCGTGCGATCGATACGCGACGCGGCCATTTTGATCCGTTCGCGCGTGGCGTCGTCCAGCTTAACCCCCATCGTGGTGGTTCCCATACCCTCTACTCCTGTTATTCGCTCTATCTGCTAACCAATAGTTAGCGGAAAATATCCACTATGTTGCAACTTTGTGCAACCGCGTTAAATGTGACCTGCGTTGCAAGCTTAAAAATGAATAAATTGTTAAAAAAAGAAAGAGGGAGTCTGACGGGGAAAACCATCTGGATTTATTTTCTCTGCGGTAGTTAACACTTTTAAAAGGTGCAACCGCAAAAAATGTGAGAGAGTGCAACCTGGAGAAAAATAGTATCCCTCTGCAATCAAATTTGATGTAAATGGTGTGTTAAATCGATTGTGAATAACCACCGCTTCCGGCAGGATACGGTCGCCCTGGTAAACATAACACCCTTGCCACGTTCCGGCAGGGTACAAAACGGCACGCTACGGTAGTGCCAATAAATAAATTTGGAGAACCTTGATGGCTATTAGCACACCGATGTTGGTGACATTCTGTGTCTATATTTTTGGCATGATATTGATTGGGTTTATCGCCTGGCGCTCAACCAAAAACTTTGATGACTATATTCTTGGCGGTCGCAGCCTGGGGCCGTTTGTTACGGCTTTATCAGCCGGCGCGTCGGATATGAGCGGCTGGCTGTTAATGGGGCTGCCTGGCGCTATCTTTCTGTCGGGGATCTCTGAAAGCTGGATCGCCATTGGCCTGACGTTAGGCGCATGGATTAACTGGAAGCTGGTGGCCGGGCGCCTGCGCGTGCATACCGAATTTAACAATAATGCGCTCACGCTGCCGGACTATTTTACCGGTCGGTTTGAGGATAAGAGCCGAGTCCTGCGTATTATTTCCGCGCTGGTCATTCTGCTGTTTTTCACTATCTATTGCGCATCAGGTATTGTCGCTGGGGCACGACTGTTCGAAAGCACCTTCGGTATGAGCTATGAAACCGCACTGTGGGCGGGGGCCGCGGCAACCATTATTTATACCTTTATCGGCGGGTTTCTTGCCGTTAGCTGGACGGATACCGTTCAGGCCAGCCTGATGATTTTTGCGTTAATCCTGACGCCGGTGATGGTTATTGTCGGCGTAGGCGGTTTTAGCGAGTCGCTGGAGGTGATCAAGCAAAAGAGCATCGAGAATGTCGACATGCTCAAGGGGCTGAATTTTGTCGCTATTATTTCTCTGATGGGCTGGGGACTGGGTTACTTCGGTCAGCCGCATATCCTGGCGCGCTTTATGGCGGCGGATTCCCATCACAGTATTGTTCATGCGCGTCGTATCAGTATGACCTGGATGATTCTGTGTCTGGCGGGCGCGGTGGCGGTGGGCTTCTTTGGCATTGCGTACTTTAACAATAACCCCGCGCTGGCCGGGGCGGTGAACCAAAACTCAGAACGCGTATTTATTGAACTGGCGCAGATCCTGTTTAACCCGTGGATTGCCGGTATTTTGCTGTCTGCTATCCTGGCGGCGGTGATGTCGACGTTGAGCTGTCAGTTGCTGGTATGCTCCAGCGCGATTACGGAAGATTTATATAAGGCTTTTCTGCGTAAAAGCGCCAGCCAGCAAGAGCTGGTATGGGTAGGGCGAGTGATGGTGCTGGTGGTAGCGCTGATCGCCATTGCGCTGGCGGCGAATCCCGATAACCGTGTGCTGGGGCTGGTGAGCTACGCCTGGGCTGGATTCGGCGCGGCATTTGGACCTGTTGTCCTGTTTTCTGTGATGTGGTCGCGTATGACCCGTAACGGCGCGCTGGCGGGAATGATTATTGGCGCGGTGACGGTTATCGTCTGGAAACAATATGGCTGGCTGGATCTGTATGAGATTATCCCTGGCTTCATTTTCGGCAGCCTGGGGATCGTAATCTTTAGCCTGCTTGGCAAAGCGCCGACAGCAGCGATGCAGGAACGCTTTGCAAAAGCGGACGCGCATTATCATTCCGCGCCGCCGTCGAAGCTACAGGCGGAATAACCGACATGTCCGATAGCATTATTGCCATCGGACATATTTTACCAGGCGGCGTTATACGCCTGCCTGGTCCTCTGATAAGTCCCGGACCGATTGACTGAAGATGTTCAGGTAAATGAGGACGCTCTCTCAAACTATTTTTAGCCCTTGAGCGCCGTTAACGCGGCCGTAATACGTCTCGAGTAATCACTAACTGGCCATATATGAAATCGCCTGTTAATGGTACCAATAGCCTTGACGCAAGAGAGTAATGACAAAAATTAAAACGAGTCAGCGTTACTGGCGTAAGTATGCCGCACAAAATTTTGCATAAATAATGCCGTTTTAGCGATGGGAGAGAGGACACGTTAATTACTCCGTTTTAACTTTTTATATGTTGAATATTCAATGGGTTATGGGTGGTTTCACCATTAATGCCCATAGTAGCTAATGATTATCTTTTTTAGTCTCCTGCCAATGAAATAATCGTGTAATCTTTCTGTAAGAGACTGACAATGACGCAATAATGTTTGGTTAATGTTTGGTGAATATATTGTTGCATTATTGATGTTTTGTGTTGTACTTAGTAGTAATAGCGGTAGTTCCCCGGCAGTGATGGTCACTCACTATGGAGATCGCGAATGGTAATGTCCGCACCAGGACACATTGTTTACAGTAGTTACAACACCCTGTACGGACATTCTCTCTCCGGTGGTGGTCTTGTCACCTTAAAAGCTCTCATCATTTCTCTTACTGTCCATACCCATGACGTCATATGTGGTGCGCGTAGCCGTGTGTGGCGTCGTTTCAAAAAGCAAGCTAAGGCTTACAAGGAAGCCAACCCTCAGATGTGTGTGCGCATAATCGCGTTCAAGAGAACGCGGGTGATGTATACCTACAACTCAAGGTGCTATCCATGGGAAGACAAAAAGCAGTGATCAAAGCTCGTCGTGAAGCAAAGCGTGTGTTGAGACGAGATTCGCGTAGTCATAAGCAACGTGAAGAAGAATCGGTCACGTCACTGGTACAGATGGGCGGAGTAGAAGCCATTGGCATGGCGCGCGATAGTCGCGATACCTCTCCTGTTAAGGCGCGAAATGAAGCACAGGCGCATTATCTGAACGCTATCGACAGTAAACAGCTTATTTTTGCGACCGGCGAAGCCGGCTGTGGAAAAACATGGATCAGTGCGGCAAAGGCGGCAGAAGCATTGATTCATAAGGACGTCGAGAGGATCATTGTGACGCGTCCGGTATTGCAGGCTGATGAAGATCTTGGTTTTTTGCCCGGTGATATCGCTGAAAAATTCGCGCCTTATTTTCGTCCCGTCTACGATGTCCTGCTTAAACGGTTGGGCGCGTCCTTTATGCAATATTGTTTGCGCCCGGAAATCGGTAAGGTAGAAATTGCCCCGTTCGCCTATATGCGGGGGCGTACTTTTGAAAATGCGGTCGTGATCCTCGACGAGGCGCAAAATGTGACTGCGGCGCAAATGAAAATGTTTTTGACGCGACTAGGCGAAAATGTCACGGTCATTGTCAATGGCGATATTACGCAATGCGACCTGCCGCGCGGCGTGCGTTCCGGGTTGAGCGATGCGTTGGAACGCTTTGAAGAAGATGAAATGGTAGGGATTGTGCATTTCAACAAAGACGACTGCGTGCGCTCGGCGCTTTGTCAGCGAACGCTTCACGCATACAGCTAATATAGCATTGACTTTCAGAGCCCGGGAGACCGGGCTTTGTTGTCTATCCCCGGTCAGGTGACTTAGTACGAAAAAAAGCCCGTACTTTCGTACGAGCTCCTTCTTGAAGATGGCGGTGAGAGGGCTGCCATATTTACGTTCATTATCATTCGCATTAATCATAATTATTTCTTTATATACAATGCGTTGCCATTATTCTTTGTTCGCTGGCGTATTGCTATCTTTTCGTAAAATCGTCATTTTATGCAGTACAGGATGCATGGCAGAATAGTGGGGATTATGCCAAAGAAAGCCAGAGAACTGTCCGCCTTAGCCGTTTCCAGGCTTAAAGCGGAAGGTCGCTATGCTGTAAGTGGTGTTGACGGATTGTATCTGCGGATCGCCAGACGCTCACGCGCATGGGTCGTTATTTATATGCTCATAGACTACATCAAGTTCTGTAAAGGGGGATTTTGCTTCTGAAATGGTCTTATAGCAACCAGTAGCATAGAGATTATTAGTTCCTGCGATTAGCTCAGGTTTAATACTGCCCGGTTTTACATCTGATGGGAGTAATATCTTGTAATATAATTTTGTTACTTCTGAGGATGTATAACGGCATCGCTAAAAATGTTCTTTCTGGTATTCAAAATTACATGTCACTGCCCACAGGAAGGATGGTTTATTATTGCTTTCTTTCATTATAATAAATTTCTCTGGATTATCTACATTTTATTTTTTAACATAAAATACATCACAACTAGAAAACTTAAATATTTTATATTAAAAGTTTTTCTAATATTCGAATATTATAAATTTAATGGCCATGTAGAAATAAAATATAGTAATAAAAATCTTTAAAGAGAAACTTATCGTATGTTTATGTTTCATAAATGAGAGTATTGGCTGCTTATTAATGTTTTTATTATTGTATTTAATGTGGAAGTGGTGTATTCCCTCAATCCCAATGTCTACTAATGAAAATGCACTATAATAAAAGAATATATATCCTGATAGTGCTACAAGAAATTTAATAAATATAATGCTATGTATATTATTTATATTCCTGATCAATAAAAAACAAATTAGCGATGACATTACGATGCCAAAAAAAAATCTAAAAAAATTATTATGATACACCTTGATAATCTTGCCTGACAGTTTCATAAGATACCATTATCCACCAATGTTAACATTTGCTTTCCCGGTCAATATAGCCCCCGATGTTGAACCTGCCAACTCTGGTAGTACTGGCCAGGGGGTTTCAACAAAGGGGCTTGGTTATATATATCCCTCCAGGTCAATTCCAATACCCGGTGCTTTATTTCACCACACCCGCGATATTTTACTCATTGTTTAATGTCATTCTCATTACCTAAACGCCACAGTATCTATATTTGATTTATTTCACTGCAGGAAAAACTGAGCGCGTACCATTTACCTGATCATCCATATCGATATCTGACTCCATTTTATGCGTTTTCTTGTTTACGAATACGCTAAATATTCTGGGCGCAGTTTGAGGATCGCCCGAACAACTTCCACCATGTTTCTCCACAATATCAACAACATCTATACTGGGCTCACTATCCGGAATGTATACATAATCAACACATTGTGGTTCACGAACAAGTTTTTGTTTCTCAACTATATTTTTTACCTGCTGAGCAACAGGGGATAATTTTTCTGAATGCACATTGCTGGTTACAAGTATACACATCAGAGCAAAACCATAAATTATTTTTTTATTATGCCGCATACTAATTATTTGTCGACCTCACTGATTAAATAA
This sequence comes from Salmonella sp. SAL04202, assembly GCF_046550775.1. Taxonomy (NCBI): domain Bacteria; kingdom Pseudomonadati; phylum Pseudomonadota; class Gammaproteobacteria; order Enterobacterales; family Enterobacteriaceae; genus Salmonella; species Salmonella sp. SAL04202. The sequence goes on from NZ_JBGDXK010000001.1 coordinate 847,982, forward strand.
CTACGCAGAATAGTAGATCACTTTGAGGGAATTCAGCCCGGATTGTGCGATCTGATCAATCGCCAAAACAACCAAAATCACCAACCAGACGGCTTTGTTGAATAAATAAGATTTGAGATAAGCATCCTCGTAGTCGGTTGCTGCTGTCAGGCTATACGCATGCTTTCTGATATGTCGGCATTCCCTATAATATCAATTCTCTATCTTAACTTAGATAAATTTAATATTATAAGAAATGATTCGTTTTAAAGAAATATTATATGTTAATTCCTAAATTTTTTCGATGAAAAACATCAGGGGAAATAAATTTAATAAGATTGATATTTTCACTTGAATCCATGAAAATCACGATAACTAAAAAATCATGAAAAAACGTTAAAACTCTTCTTTCTGGCAACCCGTTTTGATTATCTTTTAACTCTCTTCCCAGCTTTTCTCTTAAGAATTGTAGATGGTCATTGAAATTTAATTTATATGGTAAGTCATCCTTGTTTTTTTGATAGACCACAAGTTCAGAAAAAACAAACTTCCCATCAGACTTGATGGGAAGCAAACTCTCAGACTCATAAGTGGATCTGATTCTAAAACCAAGAGAAACACTACCATCTGGAATATCAAAATATTCTATTCCACCTTTATCTTGAGGGCGATTTCTTATTCCATTAGTTATCAAATATAAATCAAATTGTGGATGAATAGTTGTAAATCTTAGAAAGCTAATGCATTCAGTAATATTCATATTATTTCCTTAAATATTTTATGATATGCTTATTTTGGTTAAGTTGCTCATTAATATATTTATACCAATCAACCTTAGATAATTACGCTACGGATTTTTTATACGTCTCACTACATTCTAGGCCAGTTTACCAGCCCCGGCAGCATCTCCAGCTATTGGTATTGCAGCAAAAAGAGAAAAACCAGCCTCAACATAACTCCCTCGGCACAAGCTTATTCCTGCATTCAGCAGGTCAGGAAAAATGCCAGGCCCTGGAACAAGGCCAGCCACATCAAGTTCCGTCTGTAATCCATCTAACCAGCCATCACCTTCATTTTTTTCTGCCGGTGTTTCCTGTTTTACTGGTGGAGTTGCTTCTTCTGCGCTTTTTCCGATGCAGGGAACTATATCCAACAAATCTAAAAGATTCTCAAGAAAATAGTTGGGTTATTTATCATGTATTATATCATTCCTGTCTAAGTCTGTTATCTTTACATAGCCAGCCTCAGGTCAATATTCATCTATTTCAAGCCATTTCCAGAATTGATAAATCCCTCCTTTAGAAGCCTATAATATTAGGGGAAGATAACTCTCTCAGAATCATCAAATGTATTTGACAGTCCACTTTACTCAAATTTTCAATTTTTATTTCTCCGCCAAAAATGTATGCAGGTTCCAAACTAAACATTTCATTATCAGCTAATACGCCTAGTTGTTTAACTGCCCGGTCAAAAATGTAATTATCATTACAATCAAATAAATCAAACTCTTCAACACTTGAAAATGCAAGAAAAGATTCAATTTCACTATTTAATTCATCTGTTGTTTTTACCATAAAACCATTTTCGAAAAAAATTATTTGATTAAATAAAGGCTGAATCGTAATATTTCTTCCGGTAGACTCACCAAAAACATATAATTCGCCAAAGGCACTCCTGGCTATGACATGGTATGCGTCCATTTCTTTAAATGGAGTATCTTCTAGCCATATATCCAGTACATCTTCATACTCATCAGGATTGACAAGACTAAACAATCCATTTTTATACGTTCCCCATCCCTCTGTTTTCCAGTAAGAAAGAAGTTTATCCGGAAGAATTCCTTTCCATTTTGTCATACTTTTCTCTGGAACAGCGCTATAAGATGTAGCTTCTCCAAATTTCTCAATGAAGTAACTAAAGTCTTGATCTCGCATAATATTTCCCCCTGGATTCTAAGCCCTTTGCCCCGGCATAATACCAGTTTAACATTCATCTTTTCTCAAACATGGCCTGATTTAATGCTATCATTAGGTGCTTCATCTGGTGTTTTTAGTCTTTCATTCTGATTCCAGCTTGCACCTGTTGAACTGTTGATACCACCAGAGGGGGAAGCCGACGACAGCGGTTGCCGTCGGCGTTAATCCGTCCACATCCAGCGTAAAACGCAGGCCATTTTGTGACATAACCTTATCCTGGATTCATTGGCGAAAAAGGAACCACGGCCCGTTCGTGGCAGTGGGGAGGACAGGCGTTTCAGACACACTACCGCCGAAGTTTCCGGCATCCGCCATCTCCCATATATGAAACGTAACAGACGTAACTCATTGCTGGCACGGGTTTTTTGTCTCCGTTTCCGGACAAAAACAGCATCCTGCCATTAAGGCGGAATGCTGTGGATTTAACGGATTGGAGGTGATTTACACACGCTTACCGAATACGTAGTCAATAACGCTCAAGCTTGGGTCTTCCCGGATATAGCCTTTGAGACGGATGTAGAAAGCCATACCGCTATGACGCTATGGAGGCTGGTGTCGACGCTGGACACTGCCATTCTCAGTCTTATTGGTGAAAACAATATTTCCGAAGACCAGGAACGCTACATTTCGCGGGATGGAAGCGGCTGATACTAAAAAACCACAGGCCTGGAAGACGAGAACCGACGACTCAAACAGATTTTGCTGACTTCAATCTGGAATGTTGGGCGCTAAAAAATGTAACTCATAGATACCCATAGATGTTGAATGATGGTAGTACCTGAAGAAACGGGAAAATCATTATCAGCGGATGGTAATAAAAGACGGTGAGTACATGGAATGAGTGAGAAGGAGAGCTAAAATCAGTCGTGTCCAGCGAAAAAGGGGCATTGCTTCCGAGGTGATCATGGGCAGGGTAGGGTATGTGAAAGCAGGTTATCGATGGCTCAGATGGCACATTTTTTTGGTGCCGATCCAGACCATGCCAGAACCTATTTGTGCTGAACGGCGAAATTGCCTGCTGGAGATTTTAAAAAGTTAAGTCTGGAACGTGTCAACGCTATTCAGGACGGGTCACATATAAGCAAAAAGCCCGTACTTCTGTACAGGCTCTCAACTTAAATATGGCGGTGAGGGGGGGATTGACTCGCTGCGCTCGCCCTTCGGGCAGTCTCCTCGCAAGCTCGTCGTCTGTCCAACTGGCTGCGCCAGTTGTCGAACCCCGGTCGGTGGTTCTCATCCCCCCTGTAGGGTGGCTTTATGTAAGAAAAAGCCCGTACATTCGTACGAGCTCTTTCTTAAATATGGCGGTGAGGGGGGGATTCGAACCCCCGATACGTTGCCGTATACACACTTTCCAGGCGTGCTCCTTCAGCCACTCGGACACCTCACCAAATTGTCGCTCCAGCATTACTGGAACGGGCGCTAATGTAGGGAAATATCCATTCTACGTCAATCAACTTTTTTCAAAAAAAAGCGCGTTTATACAAACTTCCACCAATCTGTGGCTTTAATAAGCGAAAACTGCTTTTTTTGCCCGCGCCGGGAAATTTGCTATGCTGCACATCCCGTTGAAAACGCTGATAACAGGCGCAATCACATTCCGCACCATACTGCTCAGGAGATAACATGGAGATAATTTTTTATCACCCGACATTTAACGCCGCCTGGTGGGTAAATGCGCTGGAGAAGGCTCTCCCACATGCGCGCGTTCGTGAATGGAAGGTCGGTGATAACAACCCCGCAGACTATGCGCTTGTATGGCAGCCCCCGGTTGAAATGCTGGCCGGAAGACGCTTAAAAGCCGTCTTTGCGCTGGGCGCGGGGGTGGATGCAATTCTGAGTAAATTAAATGCGCATCCGGAAATGCTGGACGCCTCCATTCCTCTATTCCGTCTGGAAGATACCGGAATGGGCCTGCAAATGCAGGAGTATGCCGTCAGCCAGGTATTACACTGGTTCCGTCGTTTCGATGATTATCAGGCGCTGAAAAATCAGGCGCTATGGAAACCGTTGCCGGAATATACCCGCGAAGAGTTTAGCGTCGGTATCATGGGCGCAGGGGTACTGGGCGCAAAAGTGGCAGAAAGTCTACAGGCGTGGGGGTTCCCGTTACGTTGCTGGAGTCGTAGCCGCAAATCCTGGCCTGGCGTGGAAAGTTATGTAGGGCGTGAAGAGCTGCGCGCTTTCCTGAACCAGACGCGGGTGCTGATTAATCTGCTGCCGAATACGGCCCAAACGGTAGGAATTATTAATAGCGAATTGTTGGATCAATTGCCGGATGGCGCTTACGTGCTGAACCTCGCGCGCGGCGTGCATGTTCAGGAGGCGGATCTGCTGGCTGCGCTTGATAGCGGTAAGCTAAAAGGCGCGATGTTGGATGTCTTTAGCCAGGAACCGTTACCGCAGGAAAGTCCATTATGGCGCCATCCGCGAGTCGCCATGACGCCGCACATTGCGGCAGTCACCCGTCCGGCGGAAGCCATCGATTATATTAGCCGCACCATTACCCAGCTGGAGAAGGGAGAGCCGGTGACGGGGCAGGTGGATCGGGCGAGAGGATATTGACATCAACCCGGCGCGGGCCGGGTTTCGCTAAAAAACGCTGGCGATACCTGCTATCCTTGTCGGAAATGACTACAGGAGAGAGCAATGTATCCCGTTGACCTGCATATGCATACCGTCGCCAGCACTCATGCCTACAGTACTCTGAGCGATTATATCGCGGAAGCCAAACGCAAAGGCATTAAACTTTTTGCGATTACCGATCATGGTCCGGACATGGAAGATGCGCCGCATCACTGGCATTTTATTAACATGCGCATCTGGCCGCGTCTGGTTGACGGCGTGGGGATACTGCGTGGCATTGAGGCGAATATCAAGAACATTAACGGTGAAATTGATTGTTCCGGAAAGATGTTCGACTCGCTGGATCTGATTATCGCAGGCTTTCATGAGCCCGTTTTTGCGCCACATGATAAAGAAACCAATACCCAGGCGATGATCGCGACCATCGCCAGCGGCAAGGTGCATATAATTAGTCACCCCGGAAATCCAAAGTATCCAGTGGAGGTTAAAGCCATCGCGCAGGCGGCGGCGAAACACCATGTAGCGCTGGAAATCAACAACTCTTCTTTTCTGCATTCGCGTAAAGGAAGCGAAGATAATTGCCGCGCGGTCGCTGCCGCCGTACGCGATGCGGGAGGCTGGGTAGCGTTAGGCTCTGATTCCCATACGGCCTTTACGCTTGGCGATTTCACCGAATGCCGGAAAATTCTGGATGCGGTGAATTTTCCGGAAGATCGAATCCTGAACGTCTCGCCGCAGCGCTTACTGGCCTTTCTCGAATCACGCGGTATGGCGCCTGTACCGGAATTTGCCGAACTTTAATCGTTATTTATGGGAAGATATCAATGAATGAGTTTTCAATCCTGTGCCGTGTGCTGGGATCGTTGTTTTACCGCCAACCGCAAGATCCTTTACTGGTTCCGCTGTTTACGTTAATCCGTGAAGGTAAACTGGCGGCAAACTGGCCGCTGGAGCAGGATGACATGCTGGCGCGTTTACAGAAAAGCTGCGATATCACGCAGATTTCCACTGATTACAATGCGTTATTTGTTGGGGAAGAGTGCGCGGTAGCGCCATACCGCAGTGCGTGGGTCGAAGGCGCGGAAGAGTCTGAGGTGCGCGCTTTTTTAACGTCGCGAGGGATGCCGCTGGCCGATACGCCTGCCGATCACATTGGCACTTTATTGCTCGCGGCCTCCTGGCTGGAAGATCAGTCTGCCGAAGATGAAAGTGAAGCGCTGGAAACCTTATTTGCCGATTATCTGCTTCCCTGGTGCAATACCTTCCTCGGTAAAGTTGAAGCCCATGCCGTTACGCCATTCTGGCGCACTCTGGCGCCGCTAACGCGTGATGCGATAGGGGCCATGTGGGATGAACTTCAGGAAGAAGATGAAGAATAATGTGATGTAAATCACTCTTAACTGCAACGGGTTTTACATCATTGCATAAAATGTGTGCGTGATCTCATTAATGTGCCGCTTTTCTGTTATGATGCGCGCCATGAACATACTTCTTTCTATTGCTATCACGACGGGCATCCTTTCTGGAATATGGGGATGGGTGGCCGTCTCCCTGGGGTTACTAAGCTGGGCCGGTTTTTTAGGCTGTACGGCTTATTTCGCCTGTCCGCAGGGCGGCTTTAAGGGATTGTTGATTTCCGCCTGTACGCTGTTAAGCGGTATGGTGTGGGCGCTGGTCATTATTCACGGTAGCGCGCTGGCGCCGCATCTGGAAATTGTCAGTTACGTGTTGACGGGGATCGTGGCATTCCTGATGTGTATCCAGGCAAAGCAGCTATTGCTTTCTTTTGTTCCGGGAACATTTATCGGCGCCTGCGCGACATTTGCAGGGCAGGGTGACTGGCGGTTGGTATTACCGTCGCTGGCGCTGGGGCTAATCTTTGGCTATGCCATGAAAAATAGTGGGCTATGGCTGGCATCACGCCGCGAGCAACATTCAGCGAATACGGCGGTCACAAAATAAAAAAAGCGTGGGGTCTTCCCCACGCTTTGTCGTATTCATCAGGATTCTGGCGGTACTGACAGCTCACGGTATTTCACCAGAATATCATTTTGCCTGTCCGCTTTATTCTGCAAATCCCACAGTCCGCGATCGATACCATCATTAATGAGGAAGATAACGCCGGTTTCAATGGCTGACATCAGACACAGCATCACCGGTTCGTTCGAGGTATAGCCGATTTCGCCTTCCAGTAAGCGCTGGTAATCAATAAAACGGAACACGCCTGCCTGTACTTCATAGGAAAGGATCGTTTTACTGGTGTTCACCGAAGAAAGGATCTCGCCCGTACTGACGTTAACCACGCGCAGGTTGACAGCAATCTGATCCAGCTGATACTGCGTATCGGCGCCAATACCGAAATATCTTGCGCCGACCCCGCCGGATTTGACGTTACTTTCATAACCAATAATAGAACCTTCCACCATAATATTTGCCGCCGTCAGCGACTGAAGCGGGATACGGTTATTCATCGCCACGGTGCCGTTTTCCTGGGCTGCGCGAATAATTTTCCGTTCATTCAAAAGATTCTGTAAGCCTTGTCGTTCCAGCGGGATAAACCAGCGCGAATCTTTCAGCGCGGTAACCAACATAGCGGTGGCGCTCTGCGGCACAGCCGTAGAAAAGTTACTTGCCGGGTAAGGTTTAAATTGGCCCGTTTCATCCTGAATGTTATATACCGAAACAAAGATCTTACCGGTGGGAGCAGGTAAGTGCGTCAAATCTTTGTAACTTTGTGCGCGGGGCATTAATGTCGGTTTCGCAGCTTGTTTCGGCGGGGCAGTTAAGCATCCGCTCAACAATAAAACGGCAACCAAAATAAGTAAGCGCGGCATGATTTATATCCTTTAGTGACTGTAGCTTAAAAATCGGTTGACTGAGTTTGTAAACCTGACACTTCGATGGTCGAGGTTCTTCCCGTTTTTCTGTCCGTGACGTTGAGCTGGAGCTGTCCGTCGCGATTAGCGATATCGATAATAAAATCATTGGTCACCATACGTCCTGGTTTTCCGGTATTAATATTGGTCAACAAGCCGCCCAGAATTTGCGATTGAATAGCCTGCGTAAAGTTATCCAACGCTGAGGGGGTCTCGATACCAAAATCGTTATCATAAGCGGGGTCTTTATATGAATTTTGCGCCTGGGCGCTATTCAATAAAAAGGAACCGTTATTGGGGTTTCCACCAAAGTTAGGATTACGGAACTGGAACGTCATATTTCCAGCCCAGGTTAATGGCGAAAAAAGCATGAGCAGCACTACTGCATGTTTAACACGCATGACAGCCTCCGGATAAAAATCATGTTTTAGAATTCATCACGCGCTAAATCACTCGTACTTAATAGCGTTTGATCTATTTGTCGGCGATTTAATGCTTCCTCTGTTTGCGCTAATGCGAAGACGACGGTTTTCTCGAAGTCTCTTTTCATTGGAAATAAAAAGGTCTGGAAAATAACGTCCTGATTTACCGTTATGGTGATCCAGCTTCCCCAACGCGCACTGGGTCTTTCATTAATGGTCAGATTGCCGGTGTATTCGCTTTCCCATTTGTCGCTGAATGCACGATAGAATTCATGTCCTATCGAAGAGACGGTATGGTCGGTTAACAATCCGGGAACCTCGACTTCAACTTCATTGGCATGCAGGTTTCCGGTAGCGAACAGTAACTCTGCTGCTACAATCCAGGTCAGATAGCGTTTCATGGCCTTACCGCCTGAGATTATCGTTTGCCCATGAAACTGCCTGGGTGCGATTTTTGACAGCTATCTTTTTGAAAAGATTATAAAGATGTGTCTTAACCGTATTCTCGCTGATAAATAGCGACCTGGCGATTTCATTATTAGAGGCACCAATACGTAACTTATTGAGGATCTCTTTTTCGCGATGAGTGAGTAATGCGGACTCGGTGCTGTTGTAGCGGTAATTTCCTGAGTGTGTAATCAGGTAACTGGCTAATTTTTGTGAAAAATAGCATTCGCCCCGCAGAATACCCTGTAATCCGCTGACCACGTGTTCCTGGTCTTCAGTGGCGTAAAACACGCCGTTAATATGAGGCCAGTTTTCAATTTCACGGTAGGGATAATCGTCAGGGGTATTTAACAATAATGTTTTTATATTATTGTTTTTGCGGCTTAAATTATCCTGCCAATAGTGGATAAGCTTCTTATCCGCTTCCATCATATCCATTAAAACAATGCAACCGGCTGAGATATCTTCCAGAGAACGTTGAATATTATGCAGTTTTCCGGTTATGGCCAGCGATTGCTTTAAATGTTGCAATAATGCCGTAGCTTGCAGAGATGGCTTTGTGATCAACAATAGTGTGTGACCATGACTACTATGGACTTCATTAAACATGATGAAACTCCACTTTTTTTAATCGCACATCTGACAGCTGCCCCCATAAAATAAAGGCACCAGAAGTACTGACAGATGTTGCACTGCTGTGGGTTGAAATAGCCCATTATCCAGAAAGAGAAAAATATTTACGAAAATACTTTTAACTGTTTTCAATCTAGCCATTACAAATCTTAAAGCAAGTGTTAAACTTGTAACAATATGTAAAAATATATATTAAAATGTTGTTTTTGGGTTTTTTTGAAGTTTAGATTTGATAGTAAAGTTGTACATTTCGCTGTTATTGCATAGATTTAAAAAATCATACAAATTATAATAATTCATTGATTTTTAATCGTTTTAATTATTGTATGTCATGTTTTGATTTTATTTTTTCTTAAAATTTGAGACGTGGCATTAACCTGGACAGCACAAAGACAAAAAAAACGAAGTGTGTCACGTCTTGTGCGTATTGCCCCCCATAGGAAGCATAAGAACATCCCCATGGCGGCATAACACACACCAACACTTCATTTTTTGGATTCGCGATACACTATCTTCTATGGCCAAAAATCAATTATAAAAAATCACATGGCTATCGTTTTATTAGCACTTTGGTATGAGCTTAAATAACAAAATACCACGCGTGGGTGAGTTATTAAAAATGTTTCCACGGACATACTCTTCATCGTAACGACGCGTTAACAAAAAACGCATGTCGCTAACAAGGTAATAGATAATTTTCGCTATGTACGACCAGGTCCAGGGTGACAGCATGAAAAACAAATTGTTATTTATGATGTTGACAATACTGGGTGCGCCTGGGATTGCAACCGCGACAAATTATGATCTGGCTCGTTCAGAGTATAATTTTGCGGTAAATGAATTAAGCAAGTCTTCATTTAATCAGGCGGCCATTATTGGTCAAGTCGGCACGGATAATAGTGCCAGAGTACGCCAGGAAGGATCAAAACTATTGTCCGTTATTTCACAAGAAGGAGGAAATAATCGGGCGAAAGTCGACCAGGCAGGGAATTATAACTTTGCGTATATTGAGCAAACGGGCAATGCCAACGATGCCAGTATATCGCAAAGCGCTTACGGTAATAGTGCGGCTATTATCCAGAAAGGTTCTGGAAATAAGGCCAATATTACCCAGTACGGTACGCAGAAAACAGCAGTTGTAGTGCAGAAACAGTCGCATATGGCTATTCGCGTCACCCAACGCTAATACCGTTACGACTTTTAAATCAATCCGATGGGGGTTTTACCATGAAACTTTTAAAAGTGGCAGCATTCGCAGCAATCGTAGTTTCTGGCAGTGCTCTGGCTGGCGTCGTTCCACAATGGGGCGGCGGCGGTAATCATAACGGCGGCGGCAATAGTTCCGGCCCGGATTCCACGTTGAGCATTTATCAGTACGGTTCCGCTAACGCTGCGCTTGCTCTGCAAAGCGATGCCCGTAAATCTGAAACGACCATTACCCAGAGCGGTTATGGTAACGGCGCCGATGTAGGCCAGGGTGCGGATAACAGTACTATTGAACTGACTCAGAATGGTTTCAGAAACAATGCCACCATCGACCAGTGGAACGCTAAAAACTCCGATATTACTGTCGGTCAATACGGCGGTAATAACGCCGCGCTGGTTAATCAGACCGCATCTGATTCCAGCGTAATGGTGCGTCAGGTTGGTTTTGGCAACAACGCCACGGCTAACCAGTATTAATTTAGCGTCTGCGCTAATAAAAAAACAGGGCATAAGCCCTGTTTTTTTTCGGGAGGAAATTATGCATACTTTATTGCTCCTTGCCGCACTTTCAAATCAGATTACGTTTACCACGACTCAGCAAGGCGATATTTACACGGTGAGCCCTCAGGTCACATTAAACGAACCCTGCGTCTGTCAGGTGCAAATTCTCTCTGTGCGCGACGGCGTCGGGGGACAAAGCCATACACAGCAAAAACAAACGCTATCTTTACCTGCTAATCAACCGATTGAGTTGTCTCGTCTTAGTGTAAATATATCTTCAGAGGACTCGGTTAAAATTATTGTTACTGTTTCGGACGGACAATCACTGCATTTATCACAACAATGGCCGCCTTCTGCACAGTAGTTTTTGATGGTGGCGGAAATGGATTGGCTGACCTGGGTATAAAGAGGCGATAAAAGCGTCTCATCGTCTCGGCATGTCGCTAAAAGGTAACGCCGAACCCTCGAGGATGACTAATCATTGAGGAGTTAACATGTCCGTAATCAAGAAAAATATCCCTGCCATAGGCCTGTGTATCTGCGCTTTTTTTATCCATTCTGCGGTAGGGCAACAAACGGTACAGGGCGGCGTTATCCATTTTCGCGGCGCGATTGTTGAGCCACTGTGCGATATTTCTACTCACGCCGAAAATATTGATTTAACCTGCCTACGCGAAGGTAAAAAGCAAATGCACCGGATTGACCTTCGGCAGGCATCTGGATTACCGCAGGATATTCAGTCCATTGCGACGGTGAGGCTGCATTATCTCGATGCGCAAAAAAGCTTGGCGGTGATGAATATTGAGTACCGTTAACGGCGGTGTCATAGATATAAAAAGAGCGACTCTGTTGAAAGCCCTGCTGTACACTTTGCAGATAAGGTGAGACAAAGGGGGGGTTATGACATCACGTCTTCAGGTCATACAGGGTGATATCACTCAACTTAGCGTCGATGCGATTGTGAATGCCGCTAACGCATCATTAATGGGCGGCGGCGGCGTAGACGGCGCGATTCATCGCGCGGCGGGGCCGGCATTACTGGCCGCCTGTAAACTCATCCGCCAGCAACAGGGCGAATGTCAGACGGGACATGCGGTTATCACGCCTGCTGGCAAGCTTTCGGCAAAGGCGGTTATTCACACAGTGGGGCCCGTCTGGCGAGGCGGCGAACACCAGGAAGCTGAGCTACTCGAAGAGGCATACCGGAATTGTTTGCTGCTTGCCGAGGCGAATCACTTTCGTTCCATCGCTTTTCCGGCAATCAGTACCGGCGTTTATGGCTATCCACGCGCCCAGGCCGCTGAAGTCGCCGTCAGGACGGTTTCAGATTTTATTACCCGTTACGCTCTGCCTGAACAGGTATACTTTGTCTGTTATGATGAAGAAACTGCCCGGCTTTACGCAAGATTACTTACTCAGCAAGGCGACGACCCTGCCTGATAAAACACGCCTGGAGCGTGCCGTTGAACCGCTATGCGCGCGCCATCCCGGAGAGTGCGGCATTCTCGCGCTGGATAACAGTCTGGACGCTTTTGCCGCCCGCTACCGCCTGACCGAAATGGCGGCGCGGACGCTGGATGTGCAGTATTATATTTGGGAAGACGATATGTCCGGGCGACTGCTCTTTTCGGTACTGCTGTCGGCGGCGAAGCGCGGCGTTCATGTTCGTCTGCTGCTGGATGATAACAATACGCCTGGTCTGGATGATACGTTGCGCTTGCTGGATAGCCATCCTAATATCGAAGTTCGTCTGTTTAATCCTTTCTCTTTTCGTACGCTACGCGCGCTGGGATATTTGACGGATTTTGCGCGGCTGAATCGGCGGATGCACAATAAAAGTTACACTGCCGACGGCGTAGTGACGCTGGTCGGTGGGCGCAACATCGGCGATGCCTATTTCGGCGCTGGCGAGGAGCCGCTATTTTCCGATCTGGACGTGATGGCCATTGGCCCGGTGGTCAATGATGTCGCCAATGATTTTGAACGTTACTGGCGCTGTAGTTCAGTGTCGACATTGCAGCAAGTATTATCCCTTTCTGAGCAGGAACTGACGCAACGTATCGAACTTCCCGAATCCTGGTATAACGATGAGATCACCCGCCGCTATCTGCATAAGCTGGAAACCAGCCAGTTTATGGCGGATCTCGATCGCGGAACGTTGCCGCTGATTTGGGCAAAAACACGCTTGCTTAGCGATGATCCTTCTAAAGGCGAGGGGAAGGCGCAGCGCCATTCGCTTCTTCCGCAGCGATTATTTGACGTGATGGGGTCGCCGACGGAGCGTATCGACATTATTTCCGCTTACTTTGTCCCTACGCGCGCAGGCGTGGCGCAGTTGCTTAATCTGGTCAGGAAAGGCGTGAAGATCGCCATCTTAACTAACTCTCTGGCGGCCAACGATGTGGCGGTCGTTCACGCAGGGTACGCGCGCTGGCGCAAGAAATTACTGCGCTATGGCGTGGAGCTCTACGAACTGAAACCGACCCGCGAACATGAAACCGCCGTACATGATCGCGGACTCACCGGGAACTCAGGTTCCAGCTTACATGCTAAAACGTTCAGTATTGATGGTAGTAAGGTGTTTATCGGGTCGCTTAATTTTGATCCCCGTTCAACGCTTTTAAATACCGAAATGGGCTTTGTCATTGAAAGTGAAACGCTGGCGACGCTTATTCATAAGCGTTTTACGCAGAGCCAACGCGATGCGGCCTGGCAACTGCGGCTGGATCGCTGGGGACGAATTAACTGGATCGATCGTCAGCAAGAAGAGGAAAAGGTGTTAAAGAAAGAACCCGCTACGCGTTTCTGGCAGCGAGTTCTGGTACGGTTGGCGGCAATTTTACCTGTGGAATGGTTGCTGTGAACCCGCGCGCGGAAAACTACCCGATCGCGGCGCGGCTTTCTTGTTTTACCGGCGGTTTACCTGAAAAGAGAAATTTCAGAAGCGGGATGCGTAAATGAATTTCATACAGAATTAACGCAATACCCATAACAAATATCAGCCCGCACAAGAACCCGATCAGGTTGGAGGAGATATGCGGCGTAATATACGCGCCAAAGAAAAGCGTTAAGGGATGATGCACCAGATAGATAAACAGCGAAGCATTCACGAAATAGGTGACACGCGCGGACTGGAAGTTTAACAAGCGATGCCCCAGTGAGAATACCACGTTCACCATCCACAGCCCCATTACCATCGTAATCACGGATTCGGTTTCGTACATCCAGGCGTCGCCGCTCCCATAACGTTGATTCAGCAGATACGCGATAAAAGCAACGGCAGCGCCTAAAGTGCATCCGCGTGAGGGCGTGGTGAAGCGCGCTTTCAGATCGGGGTGAATGAAGGCCAACGCACCGAGAATAAAAAACGGCACATAAAATAGCGTTTGCATCACAATAAAATTGAACATGCCGTCACTGAGGATTGCTGGATATACGATGAAAATAATGCGCCTGATAGCGGCGTAAGCGATCCCCAGCAGGAAAAAAATAAGCGAAAGCCTGGCCAGTGAAATAGCGGCGGGACGAGGCTTGCTTGTTTCCTGCCTTTTTTGGAACCAGGTAAAAATCCCGATGCTGACTGTGGTTAATATCACCAGCACCAGTAAAAACCACAGATGTGAAATGAGTTCCCACGCTAGCGTATTATATTTTTCATAGGCAGAGAGTGTAGGCCAGTTCTCTGTTTTCTCTTTGACATATTGCAACAGGATAAATTGCGGCAAGGTAAGCAAAGGGATTGCGGTAAGCATGGGAATACCCACACGTTCTACCCGTACTTTCCACCAGCGTTTTAACGGATAACGTAAAAACAACATGTACGAAAAATAACCAGAAATAACAAAAAATACCTGCATACGAAAAGCGTGGATAAAATCGTTAAACAGGGTTAGCCACCACGATGGCGTGGCGCTATTGACATGCCAACTGTGAGTGGAATAGATCAACGAGATATGAAAGGGAATCCCTAACAACATCAACCATGCGCGGATAGAGTCAAGAAAATATTCACGCGGCGCGGGTACAGAGCTCATATAAGGTCACGTATTCTCAGATTTTTCACCTTATCCATAAGGCGAATTATAGTTACATTCGGTAGCAACCCTACACCAACTCCGACAACCTGTCTCCAGGATAAGCACGCAAAGTGAAAACAGGCGCGGGAGGTGCTTAATCCATGAGCCAGCGCGCTGAACAAAGCCTGGATTCAGTTGTCGTAATGCCTGATTATCCATTAAAATGGATCGGATCGATATAAGCACACAAAGGGGGAAGTGCTTACTTATTATGAAACATAAACGACAAATGATGAAAATGCGTTGGTTGGGCGCAGCTATTATGTTAACGCTCTACGCATCATCGAGCTGGGCGTTCAGTATTGATGACGTGGCAAAACAAGCTCAATCTTTAGCCGGGAAAGGCTATGAGGCGCCTAAAAGCAACTTGCCCTCCGTTTTCCGCGACATGAAATATGCGGATTATCAGCAGATCCAGTTTAACAGCGATAAAGCCTACTGGAACAACTTAAAGACCCCTTTTAAGCTCGAATTTTACCATCAGGGGATGTACTTCGATACGCCGGTCAAGATTAACGAAGTGACGGCGACGACGGTCAAAAGAATCAAATACAGCCCGGATTACTTCAATTTTGGCAATGTTCAGCACGATAAAGACACGGTAAAAGATTTAGGCTTCGCCGGGTTCAAAGTTCTGTACCCCATCAACAGTAAAGATAAGAACGACGAAATCGTCAGTATGCTTGGCGCCAGCTATTTCCGCGTTATCGGCGCAGGCCAGGTATATGGCTTATCTGCGCGCGGCCTGGCGATTGATACCGCCTTACCATCTGGTGAGGAGTTTCCCCGCTTTCGCGAGTTCTGGATTGAGCGTCCAAAACCCACCGATAAGCGTTTGACCGTCTATGCATTACTGGATTCTCCGCGTGCGACCGGCGCTTACCGTTTTGTGATCATTCCTGGCCGCGATACCGTGGTGGACGTGCAGTCAAAAGTCTATCTGCGCGATAAAGTGGGCAAGCTGGGCGTTGCGCCATTAACCAGTATGTTCCTGTTTGGGCCAAACCAGCCGTCGCCGACGACCAACTATCGTCCGGAACTGCATGACTCGAACGGCTTATCCATTCATGCGGGTAATGGCGAGTGGATTTGGCGTCCGCTGAACAATCCAAAACACCTCGCTGTGAGCAGCTATGCAATGGAAAACCCTCAGGGATTCGGCCTGTTGCAGCGTGGTCGCGAGTTCTCGCGCTTTGAAGATTTAGACGATCGCTACGACCTGCGTCCAAGCGCCTGGATTACCCCGAAAGGCGACTGGGGCAAAGGTAAGGTTGAACTGGTTGAAATTCCGACCAATGATGAAACCAACGATAACATCGTCGCTTACTGGACTCCGGATCAACTGCCGGAACCGGGTAAAGAGATGAACTTCAAGTACACTCTGACCTTCAGCCGCGATGAAGATAAACTTCATGCGCCGGATAATGCCTGGGTGCTGCAAACACGTCGCTCAACGGGCGACGTTAAACAGTCGAATCTGATTCGCCAGCCCGACGGCACTATTGCCTTTGTGGTGGATTTCGTTGGCGCCGACATGAAAAAACTGCCGCCGGATACGCCTGTCGCTGCGCAAACCAGCATTGGCGATAACGGTGAAATCGTTGACAGTAATGTACGCTATAACCCAGTCACTAAAGGCTGGCGTTTAATGCTGCGCGTGAAAGTCAAAGACGCGAAGAAAACCACGGAAATGCGTGCCGCATTGGTGAATGCCGATCAGACGCTAAGTGAAACCTGGAGCTACCAGTTACCTGCCAATGAATAAAACAACTGAGTATATTGACGCACTGCTGCTTTCTGATCGTGAGAAAGCGGCATTGCCGAAAACTGACATCCGCGCCGTGCATCAGGCGCTGGATGCCGAGCATCGGACTTACTCGCGAGAAGACGATTCACCGCAGGGTTCCGTAAAAGCCCGCCTTGAACACGCCTGGCCGGATTCATTGGCGAAGGGGCAGTTAATTAAAGATGATGAAGGGCGCGATCAGTTGCAGGCTATGCCAAAAGCGACGCGCTCTTCGATGTTTCCTGATCCCTGGCGAACCAACCCGGTTGGCCGTTTTTGGGATCGCCTGCGTGGGCGGGATGTAACGCCGCGCTATGTTTCTCGTCTGACAAAAGAAGAGCAGGCGAGCGAGCAAAAATGGCGTACCGTCGGCACTATACGCCGCTATATTTTGTTAATTTTGACTCTGGCGCAAACCGTCGTCGCGACCTGGTATATGAAGACCATTCTGCCTTATCAGGGATGGGCGCTCATCAATCCTATGGATATGGTGGGGCAGGATATTTGGGTCTCTTTTATGCAGCTCCTGCCCTACATGCTGCAAACCGGTATCCTGATTCTGTTTGCCGTGCTGTTCTGCTGGGTGTCAGCCGGATTCTGGACGGCGCTGATGGGCTTCCTGCAACTGCTTATCGGGCGCGATAAGTACAGCATCTCCGCGTCTACGGTTGGCGATGAGCCCCTCAATCCGGAACACCGGACGGCGCTGATCATGCCTATCTGTAATGAAGACGTTAGCCGCGTTTTCGCCGGTCTGCGCGCGACCTGGGAGTCTGTTAAAGCCACAGGCAACGCCGCGCATTTCGACGTCTATATCCTTAGCGACAGTTATAACCCGGATATCTGCGTGGCGGAGCAAAAGGCGTGGATGGAGCTTATCGCGGAAGTGCAGGGCGAAGGCCAAATTTTTTACCGTCGCCGCCGCCGCCGTATGAAACGCAAAAGCGGCAATATTGACGATTTTTGCCGCCGCTGGGGCAATCAGTACAGCTATATGGTGGTGCTGGACGCGGACTCAGTGATGAGCGGCGAGTGTCTGAGCGGGCTGGTGCGCCTGATGGAAGCGAATCCAAACGCCGGGATTATCCAGTCTTCGCCGAAAGCGTCGGGAATGGATACTCTGTATGCCCGCTGCCAACAGTTCGCGACCCGTGTTTATGGGCCGCTGTTTACCGCCGGGCTGCATTTCTGGCAGCTGGGGGAGTCGCACTACTGGGGGCACAATGCCATTATCCGCGTGAAGCCGTTTATCGAGCACTGCGCTCTGGCGCCGCTGCCGGGAGAGGGTTCGTTCGCCGGATCGATTCTTTCCCACGACTTTGTGGAGGCGGCGCTAATGCGTCGGGCAGGGTGGGGCGTCTGGATTGCCTACGATCTCCCCGGCTCCTATGAAGAGCTGCCGCCAAACCTGCTGGATGAGCTTAAACGCGACCGCCGCTGGTGTCACGGCAACCTGATGAACTTTCGTCTGTTCCTGGTGAAAGGAATGCACCCGGTGCATCGCGCCGTGTTCCTGACGGGGGTAATGTCATATCTGTCTGCGCCGTTATGGTTTATGTTCCTCGCGCTTTCTACCGCGCTGCAGGTCGTTCATGCGTTAACAGAGCCGCAATATTTCCTTCAGCCGCGCCAGCTTTTTCCGGTCTGGCCGCAGTGGCGTCCGGAACTGGCAATCGCGCTGTTTGCGTCAACGATGGTGCTGCTGTTCCTGCCGAAGCTGCTCAGTATTATGCTGATCTGGTGTAAAGGCACCAAAGAGTATGGCGGTTTCTGGCGCGTTACGCTGTCGCTATTGCTGGAAGTGCTGTTCTCCGTGTTGCTGGCGCCGGTGCGTATGCTGTTTCATACCGTGTTTGTGGTCAGCGCGTTCCTCGGCTGGGAAGTGGTCTGGAACTCACCGCAACGCGACGATGATTCTACGCCGTGGGGAGAAGCCTTTATGCGTCACGGCTCTCAACTGCTGCTGGGGCTGGTCTGGGCGGTGGGTATGGCGTGGCTGGATTTACGCTTTCTGTTCTGGCTGGCGCCGATTGTCTTTTCGCTGATTCTGTCGCCATTTGTTTCGGTGATCTCCAGTCGTTCAACGGTAGGATTACGCACCAAACGCTGGAAGCTGTTCCTGATCCCGGAAGAGTATTCGCCGCCTCAGGTGTTGGTCGATACCGATAAATATCTGGAGATGAATCGCCGCCGTATTCTGGACGATGGCTTTATGCATGCGGTATTTAACCCGTCGCTTAATGCGCTGGCGACCGCGATGGCCACCGCGCGTCACCGCGCCAGTAAGGTGCTGGAAATAGCCCGCGATCGTCATGTGGAGCAGGCGCTAAACGAAACGCCGGAGAAACTGAACCGCGATCGGCGCTTGGTTTTGCTCAGCGATCCGGTGACGATGGCGCGTTTACACTATCGGGTCTGGAATGCGCCAGAGAGATACTCTTCCTGGGTAAACCATTATCAGTCTCTCGTCCTGAATCCGCAGGCGTTGCAGGGACGAACATCGTCAGCGGGATAAGGTCTTCAGGTCTGGAGTGAGGTGAAAAATACCGGCGTGATGCCGGTATTTTTATAGTGAAATGAGGTATCAGGTGCGTATATTCGCGGTGAGCATAATGGTGATTACCCTGAGCGGCTGCGGCAGTATTATCAGCAGAACGATCCCCGGACAAGGACACGGCAACCAGTATTACCCTGGCGTGCAGTGGGATATGCGTGATTCCGCATGGCGCTATATCACTATCCTCGATCTGCCCTTCTCACTGATCTTCGATACACTGCTACTGCCGCTCGATATTCACCACGGGCCTTATGAGTAATTAACGCTCATCCCATTCGTCTGCCGCAGTACGGCCTTCCTCGGTATCAAGCGGGGGTTCAAGCTGGAATTCCCCTTCATCCCATTCATGCAAAGTATTCTCTTCCTGCCATTCCTGGCGGATCTCTATCTCATCATAATCGCCGTCAAACACGCTCTGCGCGGCTTCACCACTCAGCATCGGCAGACATTCGCCATCTTCACCTTCATCGGCGAAAAATTCGACCTGCCACATGATGTCCCCATCCTGCAGTACATATTTCTGAACGTTGAACTGCTGCACATTCGCTTCATCTTGTTCGAGGCCTGGATGGTCAGCCAGAAATTCTTCCCGGGCTGCATCGATAGCTTCTTCCAGCGTGGCATACATGGTCATCAGAGTCTCCCTTTGATTTGATGAGGTATTTAGGGAAAGAATAGCTGATTCTGTAATATTGCAAGTATGAAAGCGCAAAAATTATTCTATTGCCAGTCTGCGCCGTCGTAAGCTGTTCCATGAATAGATAGCATTGAACAACACCACGCCTGCCGTGACGCAGAATACGGCGCGGAAGCCATAGCTCGCGGAAATTGCGGCGCCCATGAGAGGGCCGGTGACGTTGCCGATATCGCGGAAAGATTGGTTGTAACTGAATATGCGCCCGGCTATCTGGTTGGTAGAGTTGTAAACCAGCAGAGTTTGAACGGCTGGCAGCAGCGCGCCATCCGCCGCGCCAAGCAGAAACCGCAATAGCGCGAGCTGCCACGGCGTTTGCACAAAAGACATTGGAATCAGCAGCAGTACGGAAATAATCAGCGCGACGATAAGAATCTTTTCCGGGCCAATTCTGTCGCCAAGCTTGCCGAGCCGGGGGGCGCTAAGTAATGCCGCCACGCCGGGAACGGACGCTATCATCCCGCTAATGAACGCAATATTACTGACATTTCCCGCGAGTTCGCGCACATAGAGCGTCAGGATGGGCGCAATAGACCCCGTCGCCACCTGAATAATCAGCGTGGTGACAAACAGGCTTAACACCAGGCGGGGATTTTTTAACGAGGCGACCACTTCCCGAACGTGAAGCATCTCTTTTTTGCTCACCGGCAGGAAATTCTCGCGAATAAAAAAGAAGGTGAGCAGAAAACAGATAAACAAAACGCTGGCGGTAATAAAAAAGACCGGGCGAAGGCCGTAATGGTCGGCGAGCAGACCGCCCGCAAGTGGGCCAAGCAGAGCGCCGCTGACGCCGCCAGTAGAGAGCGTCCCTAACGCCCAGCCGCTTTTATGGCGCGGCACCTGAGTGGCGATGAGCGCATTGGCGTTGGGAATAAATCCGCCCAGCAGGCCTAATAACGCGCGGAGGATCAGAAATTGCCAGATATTTTGCGCCATGCCCATTAACAGCATCACAATGGCCATGCCGAGAGCGGAACGCAACAGCATGATCTTACGCCCTTTACGATCCGCCAGACCGCCCCAAAAAGGGGAAGCGATAGCTGAAAAGAGGAACGTAATACTAAAGACCAGCCCGGACCACATGTTGAGCGCGCTATGGCCTGTTACGCCGAGTTGCTCAACGTAGAGAGGGAGAAAAGGCATGACCAGACTGAATGCCGCGCCGGTTAAAAAACAGCCCAGCCAGGTAACGGTTAGATTGCGTTTCCAGTTTATGGGGACATCAGAGGGTGACATAGCGTTCCACTGTATGATGCGCGTTTTGCGCTATCATCAATTTAATTATGAGCGTACTAATTATAATTATGCGCCGACCTTACCAGCCTCGCAATGTGGGGAGCTTTTAAAGCTAAAAGAGGGGAAAAATTGCAGCCTGACGGCTGCAATCCTGTCAATAGCGCGACGGTACGCCTTCAGGGCGAGTTTTAAAGCGGCGATGCAGCCACATATACTGCTCTGGCGCCATCATAATGCACTGCTCAACAATCTTATTCATCCATGCGGCAGTCGCTTCTGCGCTCTCCAGCGGAGGCGAATATTCCGCTGGAAGAATGATCAGTTCGTAGCCTTTCCCATCGGGTTTACGGCGAGGCACGAAGGGGATAATACAGGCTTTAGACATGCGCGCCAGCATCCAGGTACCGGAGGTCGTAGCGGCCTGGTCGACGGCGAATAACGGTACAAAGACGCTGGCGCGCGGGCCGTAATCGTGATCCGGCGCATACCAGATCAATTCACCGCTTTTCAATGCTTTAACCATGCCTTTCAGATCTTTGCGATCCAACATTGATTTATTGGAGCGTAAGCGTCCCCAGGTCTGTAACCAGTCGAGCAACGGATTATCATTCGGGCGATAAACTCCGATACCCGGGTTATGCATACCAAACATGCGGGCGCCAAACTCAAGGGTAAGAAAATGTATTCCTACCAGAATGAACCCCAGCCCCTGCGCCTTAACTTCACGGATATGCTCCAGACCGCTCGCTTCCATCCAGCGGTTCACTCGCCGATCGGGCCAGAACCAGGCCATGCCGGTTTCCATCACGCCCATACCGACGGATTCAAAGTTTTTGACCACCATGGTGTGGCGTTCCTGCGCGCTCATTTCCGGAAAGCATAATTCAAGGTTGCGATAGGCGATTTTCGCGCGGCGTTTCATTACGCGTCGCGCCAGGTGGCCCAATGCGCAACCCAATTTATAGATGACCGGGTAGGGGAGTTGCACGACCAACCAAAGCGCGCCTATACCCAACCAGGTTAACCAATAGCGCGGGTGCAGTAAGGCCACGGAGAACTTAGGCAACTTCGTCATTTCTATCCTGTCTTTCAACGAACAATTCCCCGTATTCTCGCATCTTTTTGCGTTGAGCAAAAATATGTAGCAGGAGAGTGGCGATTAAATCGACAATTGTTGTTAATTATTTAGTGTAAAGCAGGAAATGTAGCGCAAAATGTGTGGATGTAAATTGGCGAGACTTGCCTTATCATGCCTGCCCACTTTATTTTTTGCTGATTGCAGGATACGTACACCATGCCAGTGTTACACAACCGCATCTCTAATGACGAGCTGAAAGCCAAAATGCTGGCGGAAAGCGAGCCGCGTACGACAATTTCTTTTTATAAATATTTCACTATCGCCTCTCCGCAACAGACGCGGGACGCGTTGTATCAGGTGTTTACGGCGTTGGACGTTTTTGGTCGCGTTTACCTGGCGCATGAAGGCATCAATGCGCAAATCAGCGTGCCGCAAAGCAAGCTCGAGACCTTTCGTCA
Organism: Salmonella sp. SAL04202; assembly: GCF_046550775.1. NCBI lineage: Bacteria > Pseudomonadati > Pseudomonadota > Gammaproteobacteria > Enterobacterales > Enterobacteriaceae > Salmonella > Salmonella sp. SAL04202. The sequence continues at coordinate 870,493 of NZ_JBGDXK010000001.1, forward strand.
ACAGCTTTATACGTTCGATCCCGCGCTGGACGGGCTGCGTTTAAATATCGCGCTGGAGGATGACGGAAAGTCATTTTGGGTGCTGCGTATGAAAGTTCGCGACCGTATCGTCGCTGACGGAATTGACGATCCAAGTTTTGACGCCAGTAATGTCGGCGATTATCTGAAGGCGGCAGATGTGAATGCGATGCTGGACGATCCTGATGCGGTCTTTATTGATATGCGCAACCACTATGAGTATGAAGTCGGCCATTTCGAAAATGCTCTGGAAATCCCGGCGGATACGTTTCGTGAACAGTTGCCAAAAGCGGTTGAAATGCTGCGGGAACATGCAGATAAAAAGATAGTGATGTACTGTACCGGCGGTATTCGTTGTGAGAAAGCCAGCGCCTGGATGAAACACAACGGTTTCAATAAAGTCTGGCATATTGAGGGTGGCATCATTGAATACGCCCGTCGCGCGCGCGAGCAGGGGCTTCCCGTTCGCTTTATCGGCAAAAATTTTGTATTTGATGAGCGAATGGGCGAACGAATCTCGGATGAGGTTATCGCGCATTGCCATCAGTGCGGCGCACCCTGCGATAGCCATACCAACTGCAAAAACGACGGTTGCCATCTGCTGTTTATCCAGTGTCCGCAGTGCGCCAGTAAATTTAACGGCTGCTGTAGTGAACAATGCTGTGAAGAGTTGGCCTTGCCGGAGGAAGAACAGCGCCGACGTCGCGCGGGTCGCGAGAACGGCAACAAAATTTTTAATAAATCGCGTGGTCGGCTTAATAGCAAACTGAGCATTCCCGATCCGGCTGAGTAATATTTTGCCGGATAGCAGCGTAAAGGCCGCTATCCGGCATTTCGCCAGGCGTTACTTCTGCTGAACGCCTTCTACTGAGATGATAAGCTCAACCTCTTGTGAGGCCGGGCCGAGATCGGTAGTTATATTGAAATCCTTCAGCTTAATTTTTCCTTCGGCCTCAAAGCCCGCGCGCTTACCGCCCCACGGATCGTCGCCCTGGCCCATCAGTTTCGCTTCCAGCGTCACCGGTTTAGTCACGCCATTGAGTGTCAGATTGCCGGTAATATCCAGTTCATCGCCCTCTTTTTTCACGCTGGTAGAGGTGAAGGTTGCCTGCGGGAATTTCGCAACATTAAGAAATTCCGCGCTACGCAGGTGTTTGTCACGTTCGGCATGGTTAGTGTCGACGCTATTGGTGTTAATGGTCACGTTCACTTTGTCGGCCGACGGATTTTTTTCGTCAAAAGTGAACGTGCCGTCGAAATCTTTAAAGGTGCCGTATAGCCAGCTGTAGCCCAAATGCTGGATGCGGAAATTGACGAACGCATGTTGGCCTTCTTTATCAATTTTATACTCCGCCGCCACGGCGGAACCGGTCGTGAATAACAAGGATGCGAGGGTGAATCCCAGCAGGTTTTTTTTCATTTTTGAGCTCCATAGTCAGATGACGACATTCCTGTCATACGTTTCAGTGTGTCGTCTTTATCGATGAAATGGTGTTTTAGCGCCATAACCCCATGCGAGAGCGAGATAATGACCAGCGACCAGGCAAACCACAGATGCAGCGTTCCGGCGATGTCAGCCTGCGCGCCCGCGTCCGTAAGCGTGGCCGGAATCTCAAACCAGCCAAAGACGCTAATCGGTTTACCATCGGCGGTGGAAATCAGGTAGCCGCTAATGATTATCGCAAAGAGCAGGAGATACAGGAGGAGATGACCCGCGGCGGCGCCAGCGCGCGTTAAACGGGAATAGCTGGTCAACGCAACGGGCGGCGGAGAATAAAGCCGCCAGATAATACGCACGATCAGCGCCATCATCAGTAATATGCCAATACTTTTATGTATTTCCGGCGCCTGGTGATACCAGCCGTCGTAATAACTGAGCGTGACCATCCATAAGCCCAACGCAAACATGCCATAGACCACCAGGGCGGTCAGCCAGTGGAGCGCGGCGGAAACCACGCCATAACGCTGTGGAGTATTTTTAAATTGCATAAACACACCAATGAATATTTCACGAGAGAATGAAAATGGCGTGGAAAAGCGCCGAATGCAACTTATAAATAAGAATTTGAATGATATTTATTTTTATTTCAATAATTTTGATGTTGTTTGCGGTTCAGCTTCAGAAGTTTCGAGATATTTCCCCCTGATAACCGCGCAACGGCAAGAACTGGCATTATTGCCGTGCTTCAACGTTATGAAATAAAAAGTGAGGAATTTTCAGGAAGTGTCAGTTAACGTCAATGAAAAGCAATCAGAAGAAAAGGAGATAAACAATATCCATCACCGCCAGCAGCGACCAAAGAATAACGTAAAGCATGAAATGTTCGCGAATATTATTCATCAGAAAATGAAAGAGACGACGCATAGCTTACCTTAATAAACAGCCCCTTTACGGGGCCGACAAATTATTGGCTAAAACGGGAAAGCCGGAACGGCGTCAGATCAAAGGAGGGCGTTTTTCCCAACGCAAAATCCGCAGCGATTTCTCCTAACACCGGGGCGAATTTAAAACCATGTCCGCTGAGTCCAGTGATGACAAGCGTGTTCTCATGGCCAGGCAGCGTATCGATAATATAATCCTCGTCCGGCGAATTATCATAGGTACATGCCGCCCCATGTAAACAACCGCCGATACCCGGCAGTACGTTACGCAGGAAAGGAAATGCTTCCGCGCCATCGCTGGCAACGGCGGCAAAGGGCTTGCGCTCTTCCGGAGCTTGTATTAGCTGTCCGCCATTGTGTTTGCCGATTTTTAACTCGTCGTTCTCCGCCGGGAAGCCGTAATATTGATCGCCGTTGGGCATTTCGCCGGTAAAGGCCGGAAAGCGGTTTTTAGTGCTGTAACGCCCATCCGCCTTAAACCAGGCAAAAACTTTACGTACGGGCTGAACGGGCAGCTCCGGTACCAGCGCTTTGACCCAGGTGCCCGCGCTAATCAGCGCCTTGCTGGCGTGGTAGCAGCCTTCACTCGTCTCTATCGTCACACCGTTATCATCATGGTGAATATGGCTTACCGGGCTGTTAAATAGCTGTGCGCAGCCTGCCTCTCGGGCCAGACGAAGCCATGTGGTAATGGCTAATTCGCTGCGCAGGAAACCGGAGTCAGCTTCAAACAGCCCGATATAATTATCGGGCACGCGAATTTCCGGCCAGCGCGTCATGAGGGCCGTCGCGTCCAGGCGCTCGACGTTCAATTGCCACTGTTGTGCGCTTCGTGCGACGTTGGCTAAGAAAGCGGAATCGGCCGGGCCGAGGTTGACGACGCCGGAGCGGACAAAAATAGGCTCTTCATTGTGTGTGGAGAGTTCATCCCAAAGCGCCTGGGCGCGAAGCACCAGCGGGACATATTTTTCGCCTTCACCATAAGCGTGGCGGATAAGTCGGGTATCGCCGTGATGGCTGCCCTGTTGATGAGGCGGCATATGCGCATCGGTCATCAGGACCTTTAGCCCGGCGCGGGTGGCGTAATAACCAGCGGCGGCGCCAACCGAACCGCTGCCGATAATAATAAGGTCGTATTTCATCAGCTTCTCTCTGCTATCGCGATGATTTCAGGGTAAATAACTGCGCTGAGATATACAAGCCAGAAATAAGTGAGGCACCTTACGGTGCCTGAGAGAGGGGGAGCGCGTCACGCTAATGGCGACGATACTCGTTTTCCTGGTAATCACCTGATTCTATTTTGGCGATGCCGGCTTCTAATATTGAAATAAATTGCCTGGCTACATCTGTCGTTAACCAGAGCGTTTGACCAACTTCAGTCCCTTCCGGTTCCGGACGATTTGGGGTCTGGTAGTGTAAACGCAGCATCAGCGCATCATAGCTATCGACGGTGCTGATGTCCCATCCTACAAGCGGATGGGTCTGAATGACTTCATTATTCTTTTCCATCATGCCCCCCTGGTACGTGTTATAAGACAACGGTTCTCGAGGTTCAATGCGTGTTTTTCTTCTGAAGCAACTTCAGTATACCAATTAATAAGGCTATTCACTGCGTTTTTAAAGAGAGCGGAGGATAAATTTCTCTTTTTAAGAATTATATGAACAATAAAGCGGCAGTTCATTCATATTTTTTTAGGATGTTGTGCAATTATTTTGACGGTCAGGTGAAATATTCATCAGTTGCGCAAATAAAAAAGCCGGGGCGACCCGGCAAACATACATCACTGCATATCATTTTTTATTCATTGATGAACCAGTCATCAGCGCTCTCCCAGGTCTCCTGGAGAATCTCGCTAATGCGTTCTTTGTCCTCTTTTGATGCGCCAATGACGGACAAGTTGTTGGCGGTAGCGTAACGCACGGTGACGTTACCCAAATTCTCCGGAAAATGATGGCTAATACGGCGGGAGAGTTCGCCCGCCAGCGCATCAATCGCACCGGCAGGCAGAGGTGACGTTTTGGCTATAGTGACTTCAATACGCATAATGGCCCCCTGTTGAATATACTGGATATATATACAGTTAAATCCAATATATAGCAACAGGTAAGCGCATTTTTTATTTTTTTACTGACCAGCGTACTGTTTCACCCGCTAAAAAAGGCACCAGCGAATCATCAGCCAGCGCGATATTTTCCGGTACCTGTTGTTCATCGCGAACCAGTTCCACCCACCCCGTATTCACCGGCAGGCCATAGAATTGCGGGCCATTCAGTGAACAGAACGCTTCAAAGTGCGCCAGCGCGTTCATTTCCTCAAACACGGCGGCATAACTGCCAAGGGCGGAGGGGGCGTTGAAACAACCGGCGCAGCCGCAACTGGTCTCTTTACGATGACGTGAATGCGGCGCTGAATCCGTCCCCAGGAAGGCGCGCGTAAAACCACTGGCGACCAGTTCGCGTAACGCCTGCTGGTGAATATTGCGTTTCAGAATCGGCAGACAGTACAGGTGAGGACGAATGCCGCCGACCAGCATATCATTACGGTTAAACATTAAATGTTGAGGCGTAATGGTAGCCGCCAGGTAGTCGTTGCCGTCACGTACATACTGCGCGGCATCTTTGGTCGTGATGTGCTCAAAGACCACTTTAAGCGTGGTCAGACGCTGGCGTAGCGGTTCCATTACGGTGTCGATAAAACGCGCTTCGCGATCGAAGATATCAACCTCCGCATGGGTCACCTCACCGTGGACCAGCAATGGCATTCCGAGTTTTTCCATCCGCTCCAGTACCGGCATGATAGCGTCGACTGACGTTACGCCATGACTGGAGTTAGTGGTGGCATTGGCCGGGTAAAGCTTAGCCGCAGTAAACACGCCTTCATGGAAACCACGCTCCAGTTCATCGGCATCGAGCGAATCCGTTAAATAGCAGGTCATTAACGGCGTGAAATCATGCCCGGCGGGCACCGCATCGAGAATACGCTGGCGGTAGGCGATCGCTGCATCAACGGTCGTGATGGGGGACGCCAGGTTCGGCATCACGATAGCGCGACCATAAATTTCGCTGGTATAGGGTACGACCGTTTTTAACATGTCGCCATCGCGAAGGTGAACGTGCCAGTCGTCCGGGCGGCGGATCTTTAAAACCTGGGATGGTGCAGTCATTAATAAGCTCCGGCTGAGGAATAGTCTTTTTGCCGGAAACAAAGGATAAGCGGAAACGTTTTCGTTTGCACGTAAAAAAAAGGGCGCGAGCGCGCCCTCCGAAATCAATTGGTGAAAGGAATAACGATTTCACCAGGTTTAACTTCAATGCCTTTCGCGAGTTTCTTCGCTAACGCTTCGCCTTTACTGCTGTCCTCACGCAACACGTAAGCGGGCCGCTGGTTAAAGTAGCTACGTAAAGACTGATTTAAATAGGGCAGGAGCGTTTGTAGCACCGATTGCATTTTCTCCGGCGTCACGGTGGCGTCTACTACTTCCATCTCCTGAAGATAGATGGCGCCTTTTTCTTTATCAAAGACCGGCAGGGCTTTTAGCTTGAGTTTCATCGTCGCTTTTTGACTGCCAAACAGGGAATTCATATCCAGCCTGGCATCGCCAGTAAGGGTGACTTTATTAGGCTCTTCCCGACCAATCTGGCTGGCAAGATTAGTCAATACGATATGCGCGTCGGCAATGCCGGGAAGACCAATATCTTTTGAGAAATTATTCCGTTTTTCAAGCGCTTGATTGATTTCTTGTTCGCTAATGGTGTATTGCGTAAGTTGATTACAACCCACTAACAGGCCGCTAACTACCAGCGCAGCGGCAAAAAAAAACTTTTTCATGGCGTTCCTTAGCATGTTGCCTGTGCCCTAATCTTGACACAAAGCAGCATGTCGCGCCAGCGGACATGGCGCCACTAGAAAAAGCTGAAAAAGGCGGCAAGAAAGGGTTGCCGCCTGGCGGGCGTTAGATAGCCATTGAGGAGAGTAAATTAATTTGCGTCTGCTTTGCCATATTATCGCGATAGTCTGCGACTTTTGTCGGCCAGTGAATACCGGCGACCAGCGTCAGATTACGCAGAAGCGGAAACAGATGAATATCATCTTCCGATAATTCGCCGTTAACGGCGTTAGGCTGTACGATGAGTTTATCCAGCAAACGTAAATCATCGCCGATCTTTTTAATCAGTCCGGCAGAGTGCGCAAGATGGTTGTCAAAACTGCCAGATGAGGCTTCTTTTTTGCGGATAAAATACTGACGCGCCGCAGGGGTAGAAAATTCATCGAAAGCGGATTTTGCAAATCGCGGCAGCAGTAGCTGATTAACGTAACCGTTAACTTTGCGCAACCACTCTTCAATGGCTGGATTGCGTTTCCCGGTTAACAGCGGTTTGCCGTCGAGGTTGTCGACATAATGTACAATATCCATACTTTCAGGAAGGTAGCGACTATCATCTTTTTGCAGGATGGGCACCATCTTTTGACCAATCATCCGGGTGGGCGTCGCCTCGTCGTCATTTTGTAACACGTTAAGTTCAACGGGGATGTTCTTCAGGCCGAAAATCATGCGGGCTTTAACGCAGAAAGGGCAATGATCGTAAATATAAAGCTTCACGTTTCTCCTCCATTTGACTGTCGGTATCTGACCAGTATGGAGGAGATAGCGACAGGTATCAAATCAGGCGCCGGGTTCCAGCATCCGGCGCGGCGTGCGTTTATGACTAAATTGCCAGCCTAAAGCCAAAAAGGTGATAAAGCCGATAATACCGAGCATCATCCACGGTAGTTCAGGCTGCGCAAGCGCTTTCCCCATATCAAACAACCAGCCGCCGCCGATATAACCAATCGCGCCGCCAATGGCTAATCCCAGACGGCTAAAGCCCATATAGCTTCCCCGCGCCCTCGCGTCTGCGAGCGACGCGCTGAGCGTTTCGCGCGCCGGTTCGGCGATAACCGAGCCGATGTAGAAAGCGCAAATAAGCGTAAAAAGCTGCTGTAAATTGCCCACCATCCCGATGGGGAGCATGCTCAGCGACATGACGAGCAAACCGGCCATCAGCCGATGCTCCAGCCGAAAACGCTTTTCGCTCCAGCGGGCAATCGGGTAGAGCAACGTCAGCGAGAGACACGCCTCTATAGCGTACATCCATTTCACGGCAGCAGGCGAACCGGCGATATCGTTTACCATAATCGGCAGCATTAACATGACCTGTACCGCCAGCATATAGTAGCCCGCCAGCGTCAGCACGTAGGTGACAAACCTTTTATCGCTCATGACGCGGCGCATTCCTTCACGCACCGGCGTTCTGACCGTTGATAGCTTCCAGGCCGGAAGCAGCCATGCGTTGAAAAGGGCGCATAATATGAACAAAATAGCGCCTGTCGCGCAGACCAGGCGAAAATCGTATTGTAGCAACCAGCTTCCCAGCAGCGCGCCAATCACCGCGCCCGCGCTGTCCTGCATCATCAATAGAGAGAAGAAGCGGCCCCGTTGCTCCGGACGAATTAATTTGACCACCAGCGCTGAACGCGGCGGGTCGAAAAGCGTACCGCCGAGACCGGAAAGAAAGCAGGAAAACCACAAGAGCCAGGGCTCATGCGCGATACCCATGGTGGCAAAGCCTGCGGCGCGCATCAGCATACCGGTGACAATCATCGGTTTCGCGCCAAAGCGATCGGCGATGGCGCCGCCAAAAATGCCCAGACCTTGTTGAATAAACTGGCGCAGGCCGAGCGCGATCCCTACCATTACGGCAGCCCACCCCATTTGATCGACAAAGCGAATAGAGATGAGCGGGAAGACGACGAAAAAACCCAGCACCACTAACATGTTATCGATGAGAAGAAAATATTTACCCAGGTTCCTCGCCTGCGAGACGCGCGACATTTCCCCTCCCGGGAAATAAAAGATGAGCGTCTTCTATTCTGCGGCGGCGTTTCGTTTTTTCCTACCGTTAGCGGGACAATATTTTTTTATCAAAAGTCCTTTTTAATCGAGAGTTTTCATCAAAATGTGGCAGCAATTCAAAAAATGACGATTTGCGCTTTTCACAGAGCCTGGTTGCGCAGGTATAGTAATGTTACTGGCGTGCTGAAGACGTTACAGGAAGGAGTAGGTATAGAATGTTTGGCTATCGTAGTAACGTGCCAAAAGTGCGCTTAACCACCGATCGTCTGGTGGTACGTTTAGTGCATGAGCGTGATGCCTGGCGTCTGGCCGATTATTACGCGGAAAATCGTCATTTTTTAAAACCCTGGGAACCGGTCCGTGATGAAAGTCATTGTTATCCTTCAGGATGGCAGGCGCGTCTGGGAATGATCGGTGAATTTCACAAACAGGGCTCCGCCTTCTATTTCGCGCTACTTGATCCGGAAGAAAAAGAAATTATCGGCGTGGCGAATTTTTCCAATGTGGTGCGCGGTTCTTTTCATGCCTGTTATCTGGGCTATTCCATTGCGCAGAAGTGGCAGGGGCAGGGGCTGATGTTTGAAGCCTTAACCGCTGCGATTCGCTATATGCAGCGCACTCAGCATATCCACCGTATCATGGCGAACTATATGCCGCACAACAAACGTAGCGGCGCGTTGCTGGCGCGGCTTGGCTTTGAGAAAGAAGGCTATGCGAAAGATTACCTGTTGATTGATGGACAATGGCGCGACCATGTCCTGACGGCGTTAACCACGCCGTTATGGACGCCGGGGCGTTGAGCGGCTTACGGAATGAGAGGCAAAGGGAGAAAACGATGAAATATGAATTAACCGCCACTGAAGCGCGAGTGATTGGCTGTCTGCTGGAAAAGCAGGTGACAACGCCGGAACAGTATCCGCTTTCCGTCAACGGGGTGGTGACAGCCTGTAATCAGAAAACCAACCGTGAACCGGTGATGAACCTGACGGAACAGGAGGTACAAGAACAGCTCGATAACCTGGTGAAACGCCACTTTTTGCGTACGGTCAGCGGGTTTGGCAATCGCGTCACCAAATATGAACAGCGTTTCTGTAATTCCGAATTTGGCGATCTGAAACTTAGCGCGGCGGAAGTGGCGCTCGTCACTACGCTGCTGCTGCGCGGCGCGCAAACGCCCGGCGAGTTGCGTAGTCGGGCGTCGCGGATGCATGAATTCAGCGATATGGCGGAAGTTGAATCCACGCTGGAACGGCTTGCCAGTCGTGAGGACGGCCCGTATGTCGTCCGTCTGGCGCGTGAACCGGGTAAGCGCGAAAGCCGTTATATGCACCTTTTTTGCGGCGACGTCGATGAACTGTCTCTCCAGACGTCTGCGCCGGAAAGTGCGTCGGGCGATCTTCAGTCGCGCGTCGAAGCGCTGGAAAGCGAAGTGGCGGAGTTAAAGCAGCGGCTGGATTCTTTGTTAGCTCACCTGGGAGAGTAATGTGAGAACATTACGGATTGGCATTGTCGGATTAGGCGGTATTGCGCAGAAGGCCTGGCTGCCGGTATTAACCAACACCGCCGGATGGACATTACAGGGCGCCTGGTCTCCTTCGCGGGATAAAGCCTTACGTATCTGCGAAAGCTGGCGCATACCGTATGTGGATTCGCTGGCGAATTTAGCGTCCGGCTGCGATGCGGTCTTCGTCCACTCCAGTACCGCAAGCCATTATGCCGTGGTCAGCGAACTTCTCAATGCCGGCGTCCATGTTTGCGTGGATAAACCGCTGGCGGAAAATCTACGTGATGCCGAACGGCTGGTGGCGCTGGCGGCGCAAAAAAAATTGACGCTGATGGTTGGCTTTAATCGCCGTTTCGCGCCGCTGTACCGCGAACTGAAGACGCGCCTCGGCACTGCGGCGTCACTGCGTATGGATAAACATCGTACCGATAGCGTCGGGCCGCACGACTTACGTTTTACTTTGCTCGATGACTATCTGCATGTCGTGGATACCGCACTGTGGCTGGCGGGCGGCGAGGCGCGCCTTGCCAGCGGCACGTTGCTCACCAGCGAGTCCGGCGAAATGTGCTATGCGGAACATCATTTTTCCGCCGACAAACTACAAATTACCACCAGTATGCACCGGCGCGCCGGAAGTCAGCGTGAATCGGTCCAGGCCGTCACCGACGGCGGGTTGTATGACGTGACGGATATGCGTGAATGGCGCGAAGAGCGCGGGCAGGGTATTCTCATCAAACCCATTCCGGGTTGGCAAACGACGCTTGAACAGCGTGGTTTTGTCGGATGCGCGCGGCATTTCATTGACTGCGTACAAAATCAGACGGTTCCGGAAACGGCGGGGGAGCAGGCGATTTTGGCCCAGCGCGTCGTGGAGGCGCTGTGGCGGGACGCCATCAGCGAATAACCCTCTGTAACATCTGGCGGTAGTAATTCATCGTAATCCAGGTACTATACCCTCAATAATTCGAGTTGCAGAAAAGCTAACGCACATGCAGCTCGAAGTATGGCGGGTATATATGCCCACTCTACATAATACCTCTTTTCACAGTGAATAATGGCAAACCGTGGGGAGTCTGTAAGGCCTGATAAGACGTTTTAACGTCGCCGTCAGGCGCGGTGATACAGCCGGATACGGCAGAAGTTGCGTTATCCGGTCGATGGATCAGCCATGCAGGAGTTTTACGCCAGGGTCTGGAATACAAAAGAAATGAATTTATTGAAATCGCTGGCTGCCGTCAGCTCGATGACTATGTTTTCACGCGTGTTGGGCTTTGCCCGTGATGCGATTGTCGCCAGAATTTTTGGCGCAGGGATGGCGACCGACGCCTTTTTTGTGGCGTTTAAACTCCCCAATCTACTACGCCGGATCTTTGCCGAAGGCGCTTTTTCTCAGGCCTTTGTGCCTATCCTGGCGGAATATAAGAGCAAGCAGGGTGAAGAAGCGACGCGGATCTTTGTCGCTTACGTTTCCGGCCTGTTGACGCTGGCATTGGCCGTCGTGACGGTGGCCGGTATGCTGGCCGCCCCGTGGGTGATTATGGTAACCGCGCCGGGTTTTGCCGATACTGCGGATAAATTCGCGCTGACGACGCAACTGCTGCGGATTACGTTTCCCTATATTCTGCTGATCTCGCTGGCTTCACTGGTTGGCGCCATTCTCAACACCTGGAATCGCTTCTCTATTCCCGCTTTTGCGCCGACATTTCTTAATATCAGCATGATCGGTTTTGCATTATTCGCCGCGCCATACTTTAATCCGCCAGTGCTGGCGTTAGCCTGGGCAGTCACCGTCGGCGGCGTGCTGCAACTGGTGTATCAACTTCCGTATTTGAAAAAGATCGGTATGCTGGTGCTGCCGCGCATTAACTTTCGCGACACTGGGGCGATGCGGGTGGTCAAACAGATGGGGCCGGCGATTTTGGGCGTTTCCGTCAGTCAGATCTCCCTTATCATCAATACCATTTTCGCCTCGTTTCTGGCCTCCGGCTCGGTCTCATGGATGTACTATGCCGATCGGTTGATGGAGTTCCCGTCCGGCGTGCTGGGCGTGGCGTTGGGGACCATCCTGTTGCCGTCATTGTCGAAAAGCTTTGCCAGCGGCAATCATGATGAGTACTGCCGCCTGATGGACTGGGGGCTGCGTTTGTGCTTTTTACTGGCGTTGCCGAGCGCGGTAGCGTTAGGCATTCTGGCGAAGCCGCTGACGGTCTCGCTGTTTCAGTACGGTAAATTCACCGCCTTTGATGCGGCAATGACGCAGCGGGCGTTAATCGCCTATTCGGTGGGGCTGATTGGCTTGATCGTCGTAAAAGTGCTGGCTCCGGGCTTCTATTCTCGCCAGGATATTAAAACGCCGGTGAAAATCGCCATAGTGACGTTAATCATGACGCAGTTAATGAACCTGGCGTTTATTGGACCGCTGAAACACGCCGGGCTGTCGCTCTCTATTGGTCTGGCGGCATGTCTCAATGCGTCGCTGCTGTACTGGCAACTGCGCAAACAGAATATCTTTACGCCACAACCGGGCTGGATGTGGTTCCTGATGCGTCTGATCATTTCCGTACTGGTGATGGCTGCCGTATTGTTCGGCGTGTTGCATATTATGCCGGAGTGGTCGCAAGGGTCGATGTTATGGCGTTTGCTACGTTTGATGGCGGTAGTGATTGCGGGTATCGCGGCCTATTTCGCCGCGCTTGCCGTGTTGGGCTTTAAAGTGAAAGAGTTTGTTCGCCGGACGGCGTAAATTCAGTGCCTGATAGCGCTGTGCTATCAGGCCTACAAGGCATTCAGGCCGGAAAGGCGCAACGTCGCCATCCGGCAATGATTAGATAGAAATTTTTTTACCGCCGCGGTGAGAAACGGAAGTCTGACCGTCAGCCCCGTACAAGGTCGGCTCCTGGTGAGGTTTCAGCACCTCCAGCGCCTGTTGATTACGCTCGATTTGCCCTTCCAGCAGCCAGCCGTTGTGCTGGTTGAGGTCGCGAAGATGCTGCGTTTTTTCGGTAATCGCCTGCCAGCGCTCTGCAATGTCATCGTTTGCGCTACGCTGCGCGTTCTGCTCCAGACGGCGCTGTTGTTCCAGATAATCCAGCGTCGCCAGCAACGAGCTTTTTTCTTCTGTAATACGCTGTAGCTGGCTGCCGTTAATCTGGCCTACGGAAAGCTGTTGTTGCTCGGCGTCCATCACCGTCTTCAGGTCATTCAGGACGGTGGTCATCTGGTCAAGTATTTCTGACAAACGAGTCATACGCTTATTTACTCTGTAAGTAGCTCTGCGCCTCGCGAATGAGCGAGTCTGCTATTTTTCCCGTATCCATTTTTAACTCACCGTTACGGATAGCCGTTTTTAATGCTTCGACGCGTTCCATATTAATGTCGCTGACGCCTGGCTGCATGAGCTTCGCTTGCGCGTCGCTTAACGTTACGCTGGCGCTCGTCGCGGCGGACGTTTTTTCCTGACGCGTTTTTTGTACCGGCGTATCGCTGGTTTCGCGCGTCTGGACAGTGCTAACGGGTTTCAAAGGTGAGGTACGGTCAATGCTCATTTATTTATCCTCATCGAGGGTTACGTTGTAGCGGCCAGCTACCATCATGGTTGAATATCTCATCGGCAGCCGCGACAAAATCTTTACACAATTATAGGTTAATAAGAATATTCCCATCAGAATCGACGGTTCCACTCACGATTTGACCCGATGTCATGCGTACGCGCGCATTTTGCGCGACGGCGGCATTATTCATCGCCTGACCTTCCGCATTGACGCTAAACCCCTCGCCATTGGCGATGACCTGTACTCGTTGACCCGCTTTGACGCGCCAGGCCTGACGTATCATCGTAAGCTGTACCGGCTGCCCGGGAGCGAGATCGCGCAAACTGACGGCATCCTGAATCTGACGGATATCCAGTACCGTCCGCGGCGGTAACTGATCCAGCCTGCCACGTTTTAGCGTGACGTTGGCCGGCGTCAATTTTCCGCCGCGCGCGACGGGCGCGGCAACGGCGACATAATTGCCGGTCGCTTGCACATTCACCTGCAAATAACGTTTTTCATTGGCGCAGCGCGCCACCACATTGACGTTGCCCCACAGCTTCGCGCTGCCCGTCATGCTGAAGGCTGGCTGCTCGCAGCTCGGCAGCAGATTGGGCGATGAACGGAGCGTGACAACCACCTCGTCGCTGAAGCCAGCCAGACGCTGGGAAAACCACGTGGTCAGCTGGGCGTTGATGTCCTGCGCCATTGTCAGGGGGCTGAACAGCAAAGCCGCCACGGCGAATCCTCGTTTTAACGTTTGCATGGTACTTCCCCCTGGTTGATGTCATGACAGGATTCTACCCGTGTGAAGCAAGCATCAACGCAATAAATAGCGACGCATTTTGCGTTTATTCCGGCGATAACGCGCGCGTGAAGGCATTTAAGCTGTCGGCTGAATTTTGCCATTTGCGGAGGAGATATGCTCGACAGGCTCGATGCCGCCTTACGATTTCAGCAGGAAGCGCTAAATCTGCGCGCGCAACGTCAGGAAATATTAGCGGCGAATATCGCCAATGCCGATACGCCGGGGTATCAGGCGCGCGATATTGATTTTGCCAGTGAGTTAAAAAAGGTGATGGTGCGTGGACGGGAAGAAACCGGCGGCGTCGCGTTAACGTTGACTTCCTCTCACCATATTCCCGCTCAGGCGGTCTCTTCTCCCGCAGTGGATCTGCTTTACCGCGTACCCGATCAGCCTTCTTTGGATGGTAACACCGTAGATATGGACAGGGAACGTACGCAGTTTGCGGATAACAGTCTCAAATATCAGATGGGGCTTACCGTTCTGGGTAGCCAACTCAAAGGCATGATGAATGTGCTACAGGGAGGAAACTAATTCGTGGCGCTGTTAAACATTTTTGATATTGCCGGATCGGCGCTTGCCGCACAGTCCAAGCGGTTGAACGTTGCGGCCAGTAACCTGGCGAATGCGGATAGCGTCACCGGCCCGGACGGACAGCCTTATCGCGCCAAACAGGTGGTTTTTCAGGTGGATGCCGCGCCGGGTCAAGCCACTGGCGGGGTAAAGGTCGCCAGCGTGATTGAAAGTCAGGCACCGGAAAAGCTGGTTTATGAGCCAGGCAATCCGCTGGCGGACGCTAATGGTTACGTCAAAATGCCCAACGTCGATGTGGTCGGCGAAATGGTCAACACGATGTCAGCCTCGCGCAGCTATCAGGCAAATATCGAAGTCCTGAATACCG
Organism: Salmonella sp. SAL04202; assembly: GCF_046550775.1. Lineage (NCBI taxonomy): Bacteria > Pseudomonadati > Pseudomonadota > Gammaproteobacteria > Enterobacterales > Enterobacteriaceae > Salmonella > Salmonella sp. SAL04202. The sequence goes on from NZ_JBGDXK010000001.1 coordinate 885,527, forward strand.
TAAAAAGCATGATGCTTAAAACGCTGACATTAGGCCAGTAAAGGAGGCGCGTATGTCTATTGCCGTAAATATGAATGACCCGACCAACACGGGCGTCAAAACGACGACCGGCAGCGGATCGATGACCGGAAGCAACGCTGCCGATCTGCAAAGCAGTTTCCTGACCTTACTGGTCGCGCAATTGAAGAACCAGGACCCGACTAACCCATTACAAAATAATGAGTTAACGACGCAGTTGGCGCAAATCAGTACCGTGAGCGGCATTGAAAAACTGAATACGACGCTGGGGGCTATTTCCGGGCAAATCGATAATAGTCAGTCCCTACAGGCGACCACGCTGATTGGACATGGCGTTATGGTACCTGGCACCACAATTCTGGCGGGTAAAGGCGCGGAAGAAGGGGCCGTGACGTCCACGACGCCGTTTGGCGTGGAATTGCAACAGCCTGCGGACAAAGTGACGGCAACCATTACCGATAAAGATGGCCGGGTGGTACGGACGCTGGAGATCGGTGAGTTGCGAGCCGGGGTACACACCTTTACCTGGGATGGTAAGCAAACGGACGGAACAACGGTACCGAATGGTTCTTACAACATTGCGATTACCGCCAGCAATGGCGGGACGCAACTGGTGGCGCAGCCGCTGCAATTCGCTCTGGTACAGGGCGTGACGAAGGGCAGTAACGGCAACCTGTTGGATCTGGGTACCTACGGCACCACCACACTCGACGAAGTTCGGCAAATAATCTAAGCCCTTACACTTATCAGGAGTCAGTCATGTCTTTTTCTCAAGCGGTTAGCGGCCTGAACGCTGCGGCCACCAACCTTGATGTTATCGGTAATAACATCGCCAACTCCGCCACCTATGGCTTTAAGTCCGGTACGGCATCATTTGCCGATATGTTTGCCGGTTCCAAAGTGGGGCTGGGCGTAAAAGTGGCGGGGATTACCCAGGATTTTACCGACGGTACGACAACGAACACCGGGCGCGGGCTGGATGTCGCGATTAGCCAGAACGGTTTTTTCCGCCTGGTAGACAGCAACGGTTCCGTGTTCTATAGCCGCAACGGCCAGTTCAAACTGGACGAGAACCGTAACCTGGTCAATATGCAGGGGATGCAGTTGACCGGCTATCCGGCCACCGGTACGCCGCCGACCATTCAGCAGGGGGCGAATCCTGCACCGATCACCATTCCGAACACGCTGATGGCGGCGAAATCGACCACCACCGCATCAATGCAGATCAACCTGAACTCGACGGACCCTGCGCCGTCTAAAACACCTTTTAGCGTGAGTGATGCGGATTCGTATAACAAAAAAGGCACCGTCACCGTTTATGACAGCCAGGGTAATGCCCATGACATGAACGTCTATTTCGTTAAAAGCTCTACCAAAGATAATGAATGGGCCGTGTACACCCATGACAGCAGTGCTCCTGCAGCGACGGCTCCAGTGACGTTGGCAACAACGCTGGAGTTTAATCCCGACGGAACACTGAAATCCGGCGGTACAGTCGACGACATCGAAACCGGTACGATTAATGGCGCGACTAAGGCCACCTTCTCCCTCAGCTTCCTTAACTCTATGCAGCAGAACACCGGGTCGAACAACATCGTCGCCACCAATCAGAACGGCTATAAGCCGGGCGACCTGGTGAGCTACCAGATTAACAACGACGGCACCGTGGTTGGCAACTACTCCAACGAGCAGGAGCAGGTGCTGGGGCAGATTGTGCTGGCTAACTTCGCCAATAACGAAGGTCTGGCATCCCAGGGCGATAACGTCTGGGCGGCGACGCAGGCTTCCGGGGTAGCGCTGCTGGGGACTGCCGGTTCCGGCAACTTCGGTAAGCTGACGAACGGCGCGCTGGAAGCCTCTAACGTGGATTTGAGTAAAGAGCTGGTGAATATGATCGTCGCGCAGCGTAACTACCAGTCGAATGCGCAGACCATCAAAACCCAGGACCAGATCCTCAATACGCTGGTTAACCTGCGCTAAGCGCCTGACGGGATAGCTTAATGGATCACGCAATTTATACCGCCATGGGGGCGGCCAGCCAGACGCTTAACCAGCAGGCGGTAACGGCCAGCAACCTGGCTAATGCCTCAACGCCGGGCTTTCGCGCGCAGCTTAACGCGCTACGCGCGGTGCCCGTTGATGGCCTCTCTTTAGCAACGCGCACGCTGGTTACGGCGTCGACGCCCGGGGCGGATATGACCCCGGGTCAGTTGGACTACACCTCCCGTCCGCTGGATGTCGCGTTACAGCAGGACGGCTGGCTGGTAGTGCAAGCGGCGGATGGCGCTGAAGGATATACCCGTAACGGGAATATCCAGGTGGGTCCGACCGGGCAGTTAACCATTCAGGGACATCCGGTTATCGGCGAAGGCGGCCCGATTACCGTTCCTGAAGGGTCGGAAATCACCATTGCGGCAGACGGCACGATCTCCGCGCTCAATCCCGGCGACCCGCCAAACACGGTGGCGCCCGTTGGGCGACTGAAGCTGGTCAAAGCGGAAGGCAATGAGGTGCAGCGGAGCGATGACGGTTTATTCCGCCTTACCGCCGAGGCACAGGCTGAACGCGGGGCGGTACTGGCCGCCGACCCGTCAATTCGCATTATGTCGGGCGTGCTGGAGGGCAGTAACGTCAAGCCGGTTGAAGCCATGACCGACATGATCGCCAACGCACGTCGTTTTGAAATGCAGATGAAGGTTATCACCAGCGTAGATGAGAACGAAGGGCGAGCTAACCAACTGCTGTCGATGAGTTAATACAGGACATTTTATGATCAGTTCATTATGGATCGCCAAAACCGGTCTGGACGCGCAGCAAACCAATATGGATGTGATTGCCAATAACCTGGCAAACGTCAGCACCAATGGTTTTAAGCGTCAGCGCGCGGTATTTGAAGATCTGTTGTATCAGACCATCCGCCAGCCGGGCGCGCAGTCGTCCGAGCAGACGACGCTGCCTTCCGGGCTGCAAATCGGTACCGGCGTGCGTCCGGTCGCCACGGAGCGTCTGCACAGTCAGGGGAACCTGTCGCAGACCAACAACAGTAAAGATGTGGCGATTAAAGGGCAGGGCTTTTTCCAGGTCATGCTGCCGGACGGTACGTCTGCCTATACCCGCGACGGCTCTTTCCAGGTGGATCAGAATGGTCAACTGGTGACGGCGGGCGGTTTTCAAGTGCAGCCGGCAATCACCATTCCGGCCAACGCGTTAAGCATCACGATTGGCCGCGACGGCGTGGTCAGCGTGACCCAGCAGGGGCAGGCCGCGCCGGTTCAGGTCGGGCAGCTTAACCTGACCACCTTTATGAACGACACCGGGCTGGAAAGCATCGGCGAGAACCTCTATATCGAAACGCAATCGTCCGGCGCGCCGAACGAAAGCACGCCGGGGCTCAACGGCGCGGGGTTGTTGTATCAAGGGTATGTCGAAACGTCGAACGTTAACGTGGCGGAAGAGCTGGTGAACATGATTCAGGTTCAACGCGCCTATGAAATTAACAGTAAAGCAGTATCGACGACCGATCAGATGCTGCAGAAACTGACGCAACTCTAAGGGGCCGCCGGTGGGGATACGCCACCGGCTCCCTGATTTTGAAGATGAAGGTAATGCAAAAATACGCGCTTCACGCTTACCCAGTTATGGCCCTGATGGTCGCGACGCTGACAGGATGCGCCTGGATACCCGCTAAACCGCTCGTGCAGGGGGCGACCACGGCGCAGCCGATACCTGGCCCGGTACCGGTGGCGAATGGCTCCATATTTCAGTCTGCGCAGCCGATTAATTATGGCTATCAGCCGCTTTTTGAAGATCGTCGACCGCGTAATATCGGCGATACGCTCACGATTGTGTTACAGGAAAACGTCAGCGCCAGTAAAAGCTCGTCGGCAAATGCCAGCCGCGACGGCAAAACCAGCTTTGGTTTTGATACGGTACCGCGTTATCTGCAGGGATTATTCGGTAATTCCCGCGCGGATATGGAGGCCTCCGGCGGCAACTCTTTTAATGGTAAAGGCGGCGCGAATGCCAGCAATACCTTTAGCGGCACGCTGACCGTGACCGTCGATCAGGTTCTGGCCAATGGCAATTTACACGTCGTGGGGGAAAAACAGATCGCGATTAATCAGGGAACGGAATTCATCCGCTTCTCCGGCGTGGTAAATCCACGCACCATCAGCGGCAGCAACTCCGTTCCCTCGACACAGGTGGCGGATGCGCGGATTGAATATGTCGGGAACGGCTATATTAACGAAGCGCAAAATATGGGCTGGCTGCAACGTTTCTTCCTTAATTTGTCGCCGATGTAAGCGAGGTGTATGTGTTTAAAGCTCTTGCAGGAATCGTTCTGGCACTGGTTGCCACTCTGGCGCACGCCGAGCGTATCCGGGATCTGACCAGTGTCCAGGGAGTACGGGAAAACTCGCTGATCGGCTACGGGCTGGTGGTCGGGCTGGACGGTACGGGCGACCAGACCACCCAGACGCCATTTACCACCCAGACGCTGAATAACATGCTGTCACAACTGGGGATTACGGTCCCCACCGGCACCAATATGCAGTTGAAAAACGTGGCGGCGGTGATGGTGACGGCGTCGTATCCGCCTTTTGCGCGACAGGGACAAACGATCGATGTCGTCGTTTCCTCAATGGGGAACGCTAAAAGTCTGCGTGGCGGGACGTTATTAATGACGCCGTTAAAAGGGGTGGACAGCCAGGTGTATGCTCTGGCGCAGGGCAATATTCTGGTCGGCGGCGCGGGCGCTTCCGCAGGCGGCAGTAGCGTGCAGGTTAACCAGCTTAATGGCGGGCGCATCACTAATGGCGCGATTATCGAACGCGAGTTGCCGACTCAGTTCGGCGCTGGCAACACCATTAATCTGCAATTGAACGACGAAGATTTTACGATGGCGCAGCAAATTACCGACGCCATCAACCGCGCCCGCGGTTACGGCAGCGCCACTGCGCTTGATGCGCGAACGGTACAGGTACGCGTGCCCAGCGGCAACAGCTCGCAGGTGCGTTTTCTGGCGGACATTCAAAATATGGAAGTCAACGTGACGCCGCAGGATGCAAAAGTCGTGATCAACTCGCGTACCGGTTCGGTGGTCATGAATCGGGAAGTCACGCTGGATAGCTGCGCTGTGGCGCAGGGCAATTTGTCAGTGACAGTCAATCGCCAGCTCAACGTCAACCAGCCGAATACGCCATTTGGCGGCGGGCAGACCGTGGTGACGCCACAGACTCAAATAGATTTGCGTCAGAGCGGCGGATCGCTACAGAGCGTGCGTTCCAGCGCCAATCTGAACAGCGTAGTGCGTGCGCTGAATGCGCTTGGCGCGACGCCGATGGACCTGATGTCGATTTTGCAGTCCATGCAGAGCGCGGGCTGTCTACGCGCCAAACTGGAAATCATCTGATGATCGGAGACGGTAAATTGCTGGCCAGCGCGGCCTGGGATGCGCAATCTCTGAACGAACTGAAAGCGAAAGCGGGCCAGGACCCGGCGGCGAATATCCGTCCTGTGGCCCGTCAGGTGGAAGGGATGTTTGTGCAGATGATGCTGAAAAGTATGCGCGAGGCTTTACCCAAAGATGGCTTATTCAGCAGCGATCAGACGCGTCTGTATACCAGCATGTATGACCAGCAGATCGCCCAACAGATGACCGCCGGTAAGGGATTGGGGCTGGCGGATATGATGGTTAAACAGATGACGGGCGGGCAGACGATGCCTGCGGATGACGCGCCGCAAGTACCGCTTAAATTCTCCCTGGAGACGGTAAACAGCTATCAAAATCAGGCGCTGACCCAACTGGTGCGCAAAGCCATACCGAAAACGCCGGACAGCAGCGATGCGCCGCTCTCCGGCGACAGTAAAGACTTTCTGGCCCGGCTTTCGCTCCCTGCGAGGCTGGCCAGCGAACAAAGCGGGGTGCCGCATCATCTGATTCTGGCGCAGGCGGCACTGGAGTCCGGCTGGGGGCAGCGGCAAATCCTGCGGGAGAATGGCGAACCCAGCTATAACGTATTTGGCGTGAAAGCGACCGCCAGTTGGAAAGGGCCGGTGACGGAAATCACCACCACTGAATACGAAAATGGCGAAGCGAAAAAAGTGAAAGCGAAATTCCGCGTCTATAGCTCGTATCTGGAGGCGTTATCGGATTATGTCGCGCTGTTAACGCGTAACCCACGCTACGCTGCCGTGACCACTGCCGCCACGGCAGAGCAGGGCGCAGTGGCTCTGCAAAACGCCGGATACGCCACTGACCCGAATTACGCGCGTAAATTGACCAGCATGATTCAGCAGTTGAAAGCGATGAGTGAAAAGGTCAGCAAAACCTACAGCGCGAATCTCGACAATCTCTTTTAAATTGCTCAAGTCCACGTAGTCGCTGCCGATAACAACGAGTATTGAAGGATTAAAAGGAACCATCATGTCCAGCTTGATTAATCACGCCATGAGCGGACTTAACGCCGCGCAGGCCGCGTTAAATACGGTCAGTAATAACATCAACAATTATAACGTTGCGGGTTATACCCGGCAGACAACTATTCTGGCGCAGGCAAACAGTACGTTAGGGGCTGGCGGCTGGATAGGTAATGGCGTTTACGTTTCAGGCGTACAGCGCGAATATGATGCGTTTATCACTAATCAGCTACGCGGCGCGCAAAACCAGAGCAGCGGCTTAACCACGCGCTATGAACAAATGTCGAAAATCGACAACCTGCTGGCTGATAAATCCAGCTCGCTGTCTGGTTCGTTGCAGAGTTTTTTTACCAGCCTGCAAACGTTAGTCAGTAATGCGGAAGATCCTGCGGCGCGGCAGGCGCTGATTGGTAAAGCGGAAGGGCTGGTAAACCAGTTCAAAACCACCGATCAGTATCTGCGCGATCAGGATAAACAGGTCAATATCGCGATTGGCTCCAGCGTGGCGCAAATCAACAATTACGCGAAGCAGATAGCTAACCTGAACGATCAAATCTCCCGTATGACGGGCGTAGGCGCGGGCGCATCGCCGAACGACCTGCTCGATCAGCGTGATCAGTTGGTCAGCGAGCTTAACAAGATCGTTGGCGTCGAGGTGAGTGTACAGGACGGCGGCACCTATAACCTGACGATGGCCAATGGCTATACGCTGGTGCAGGGGGCGACGGCGCGTCAGTTGGCGGCGGTTCCCTCCAGCGCCGACCCGACGCGAACGACTGTCGCTTATGTCGATGAGGCCGCCGGTAACATCGAAATTCCGGAAAAGTTGCTGAACACTGGTTCGCTCGGCGGGTTACTGACGTTCCGTTCTCAGGATCTGGATCAGACTCGTAATACGCTGGGCCAGTTGGCGTTGGCGTTTGCCGATGCGTTTAACGCGCAGCATACCAAAGGTTATGACGCCGACGGCAATAAAGGGAAAGACTTCTTTAGCATTGGCTCGCCGGTGGTATATAGCAACAGTAATAATGCCGATAAAACGGTATCGCTAACCGCTAAGGTGGTCGACAGCACGAAGGTTCAGGCGACGGATTATAAGATTGTTTTTGACGGTACAGACTGGCAGGTTACTCGCACTGCGGATAACACCACTTTCACGGCGACAAAAGATGCTGACGGAAAACTGGAGATTGACGGTCTGAAAGTGACGGTAGGGACTGGCGCACAGAAAAACGACAGTTTTCTTCTCAAGCCGGTCAGCAATGCTATCGTCGACATGAACGTTAAAGTGACGAATGAAGCCGAGATTGCGATGGCGTCTGAGTCAAAACTCGATCCTGACGTGGATACCGGCGACAGCGATAACCGCAATGGTCAGGCATTGCTGGACTTACAAAACAGCAATGTAGTGGGCGGCAACAAAACTTTTAACGATGCTTACGCCACGTTGGTCAGCGATGTGGGTAACAAAACGTCAACGCTGAAAACCAGCAGCACCACGCAGGCGAATGTGGTTAAACAGCTTTATAAACAGCAACAGTCGGTTTCCGGCGTTAACCTCGACGAAGAGTACGGCAATTTGCAGCGTTATCAGCAGTATTATCTGGCGAATGCGCAAGTATTGCAGACCGCGAATGCGCTGTTTGATGCGTTATTGAATATTCGCTAAAGGAGAAGGATGACATGCGTATCAGTACCCAGATGATGTACGAACAAAATATGAGCGGCATCACTAATTCTCAGGCCGAATGGATGAAGCTGGGCGAGCAGATGTCTACCGGTAAGCGCGTTACCAACCCATCTGACGATCCGATCGCCGCGTCGCAGGCGGTAGTACTCTCTCAGGCGCAGGCGCAGAATAGCCAGTATGCCCTGGCGCGTACGTTTGCCACCCAAAAAGTGTCGCTGGAAGAAAGCGTACTCAGTCAGGTGACGACGGCGATTCAAACCGCGCAGGAAAAAATCGTCTATGCCGGAAACGGCACGTTAAGCGACGATGACCGCGCGTCGCTGGCGACGGATTTACAGGGGATCCGCGATCAGCTGATGAACCTGGCAAACAGCACTGACGGCAATGGTCGCTATATCTTTGCCGGGTATAAAACGGAAGCGGCGCCATTCGACCAGGCGACAGGTGGTTATCATGGCGGCGAGAAAAGTGTTACCCAGCAGGTGGATTCCGCACGCACGATGGTAATTGGCCATACGGGAGCGCAAATTTTTAATAGCATCACCAGCAATGCGGTGCCGGAACCGGATGGCTCGGACTCCGAAAAGAATCTGTTTGTCATGCTCGATACGGCAATTGCCGCACTCAAGACCCCGGTGGAAGGCAATGACGTGGAAAAAGAAAAGGCCGCTGCCGCCATTGATAAAACCAATCGCGGCTTAAAAAATTCGCTTAATAACGTCCTGACCGTTCGTGCGGAACTGGGAACGCAACTGAGCGAACTCAGTACGCTGGATTCACTGGGAAGCGACCGTGCGCTGGGACAGAAGCTGCAGATGAGCAACCTGGTAGATGTGGACTGGAACTCGGTCATTTCCTCCTACGTCATGCAACAGGCGGCATTACAGGCGTCCTATAAAACGTTTACCGACATGCAGGGAATGTCGCTTTTCCAGTTGAACCGGTAACGCCTCTTTTTGAAACATATCACGAAACTGGATATGTTTTGTCTGCCCGCGCCATCCACCCCGGCGCGGGCATTTTTTTAGTCGTCATTGAGTTAGTGGTCATATTGTCGCGCCCGTAGCGACGCCATCCGTACGTATTATCCCGCCCGATCTCATAAACGCCTGGAGTGACTAAAAGACGCCATGGGGTGAGGCATCGCCCTGTAAGGGGCATAAAAAAGCCGACCTGGCGGTCGGCTTTGTATCAGCATTTACATCATTCTACCGGCTGTGGTCGTGTTGCCGGGGCGCTGGCGTGACGTGTGGCGCTGTGTCCGCCTGCTGCGCCTTTACCTTCAAAGTGGAAGGAAGGGCGCTGCCAGTCGCTATGGTGCGGGGTTTCCGGCACATATTCCGGCGCTGGCGCACGCGTCATCGGCGCGCTGGCGTGGTTATGATCGTCGTCAACGCAGACAACGTCCTGCGGCTTTTCCACCACCTGGGCCGGTGCGATAACGGTTTCTTCTGCCGTGTGCTCCACAACAGCCGCTTCCGCTTTTGTCTCTTCTTCTGGCTCGACAACGACAACATCAGCCACGTTTTCAGCCACCGTAATGGACGCGTCGGCGGTTTCTGCTACCGGTTCGGCGTCAGCAATAACCTCTTGCGCTTCCGGCGTATCGCTTTCGGCAATCAGTTGCGGCTGTTCATCAACCGGTGCGGCAATCACTTCCGGATGCGTTGTCTCGACCTCGACGACTTCCGGCGCCTGTGGTTCGGCGACGGTCTGCGGCTCAACGGCAACGTTTTCTACCGCCTGTACCGACGCTTGTGGTTCGAGCGCTACGGTCGCAGCGATAACCTGCGGTTCAGCGACAACCGGTTGTGGCAGCGCCAGATCTGCTTCACGCTGCTCTTCAACAACCTGCGTTTCCTGAGGACGGACAATCGGGTAGCGGATCCAGACTTTACCGGACGCCATTTCCGGCGACGCGCAGGCGACGGTTAACGGCATCGGCGATTGTGTCGGGTAGCGCTCGTCACGATAGCGACGACGACGCTGACCGCTTACGCGCAGGTGGCGCGGAGAACGGCGGGAGCGACGCGGCATACCGGTATTATCGCGAGGTTCTACGCTATCATCCTGCTCCGGCGTGATATCGGCAACGACAGGTAAATCAACTTTCGCCAGCTCGGTACGCGGCGCTGGAACGGGCTGTTCAACGTTTTCAACCGGGCGTGGTTCGTCGACGACGACCGGCGTGTCAACCGTTTCAACCACTGCGCTGTTGGTAAAGCGGACTTTCTGATTAAGCTGACGCTGCTTGCGGCGCGGCTGAACCTGCTGAACGCGTTCTTCCTGCTCGGTCTCCTGGACAGGCTGTTCTTCGCGGTTAAGCGCTTTTACTTCCTGCTGCGCCTGGCGCTTGTCATCATTGCGGCGGCGGCTGCGTTCGCGACGCGGCGTCTGTTGCTGCTCATCGCCAGTTTTCACTTTTTCCGCCGTTTCCTGCTGGCGGGTGTCGCGCGTTTCTGCATTTTGCTGCTGCGCCTGGCGACGGTTACGACGATTATCGTCGCGGCTCTCGCCGCCGTCACGTCCGGCACGGTTATCACGGGTGTCGCGGCGTTCGTTACGATCGCGACGGTTGTTCTGCCGTGGCTTGCGACGATCCTGCTGACGCTCCGCTTTTTCTTCCGCTTTCGGTGCGGCTGTTTCAACGGTTTTCGTTTCTTCACCGCTGAACAGTTGTTTCAGCGCGTTAAGGAAGCGGCTAAACAGACCCGGCTGGGCAGGCTGCGTGGCGGCAACATTATCCTTTTTCGCCGTGGCGACGCTAACCGCCGGTTCGACAGGCGTCGGCGCTGGAGGCACATCTGGCATAGCGAATGTCGCCAGCGCAGGCTGTTCCGGGCGTTTACGCTCGGCGTACTCTTCTTCAGAAGGCAGCGCCATCGCTTCTTCGTGCAGCTTCGGCAGCATGTAGCTCAGGGTCGGCGTTTCTTCCCCTTTGCGTACGCGCAGCACGGAATAGTGCGGCGTTTCCATCTGATCGTTCGGGACGATGACACAGCGGACGCCATCCTGACGCGTCTCAATAGCGTTCACTGCCGTCCGTTTTTCGTTAAGCAGATAAGAGGCGATCGGCACAGGAACAATGGCATGGACTTCCTGCGTATTCTCTTTCAGCGCTTCTTCTTCAATCAGGCGCAGAATGGACAGCGACAGAGATTCGTTATCGCGCACGGTGCCGGTACCGCTACAGCGCGGACACACGTGATGGCTGGATTCGCCCAGCGACGGGCTCAGGCGCTGACGAGACATTTCGAGCAGGCCGAAGCGGGAAATATGGCTAATCTGAATACGCGCCCGGTCCTGACGTACCGCTTCACGCAGACGGTTTTCTACCGCGCGCTGGTGACGTACCGGCGTCATATCGATAAAGTCGATAACGATCAGGCCGCCCAGGTCGCGCAGACGCAACTGGCGGGCAATCTCATCGGCCGCTTCCAGGTTGGTATTAAACGCCGTTTCTTCGATATCGCCGCCGCGAGTCGCGCGGGCGGAGTTGATATCGATGGCGGTTAACGCTTCGGTACTGTCAATGACGATGGAGCCGCCGGAGGGCAGGCGCACTTCACGCTGGAACGCAGACTCGATCTGCGATTCGATCTGGTAATGGCTGAACAACGGGATTTCACCGGTGTACAGCTTAATTTTGCTGCTAAAATCCGGGCGGCCCAACGCGGCGATATGCTGACGCGCCATTTCCATCACTTTGGGATTGTCGATCAGGATTTCACCGATATCCTGACGCAGATAGTCGCGAAACGCGCGTACGATGACGTTGCTTTCCTGATGGATCAGGAACGGCGCGGGACGGCTTTCAGCGGCTTTCTGAATGGCTTCCCAGTGTTTCAGGCGGAAGCTTAAATCCCACTGCAACGCTTCGGCGGATTTACCCACGCCAGCGGTACGCACGATAAGCCCCATCCCTTCAGGAAGTTCCAGGCTGGCCAACGCTTCTTTTAACTCGGTACGATCGTCGCCTTCAATGCGACGGGAAATACCACCCGCGCGTGGGTTATTCGGCATCAGCACCAGGTAGCTGCCCGCCAGACTGATAAAGGTGGTTAACGCCGCGCCTTTGTTGCCGCGCTCTTCTTTATCGATTTGAACAATGACTTCCTGGCCTTCGCGTAACACGTCTTTAATGTTCGGGCGACCATGAGCGCTGTAGTTAGCGGGGAAATATTCGCGGGCAATTTCTTTTAACGGGAGGAAACCGTGACGTTCTGCGCCGTAATCAACAAAAGCCGCTTCCAGGCTCGGTTCAATACGGGTAATTTTGCCTTTATAGATGTTCGCTTTTTTCTGCTCGTGTCCGGGGCTTTCTATATCCAGATCGTACAGACGCTGCCCATCTACAAGGGCGACGCGCAACTCTTCCTGCTGAGTCGCGTTGATTAACATTCTTTTCATCGTAACTTACTCATTATTCTTACGTTGACGACTAAGCTGCGGGCATGGTGACGCCTTACCGGGCATGAACCGATGGCCTCGTGACTATTTCGCGTCGCCAACCTCACGGTTATCGTCAGCTCAAAGAGGCGCAGAGTGTCGGTTGCCTGTATTTCATACGGAAACACAGCGCAATTATCAGGGAAGCAGCCTGGGCATTACTCTCCAGAGAAGATCCTATCTACCGGTAAGGACTGCAACCCGCAGCCCGCTAACTGTCTGAAAAATCAATACGTCTTACGCCATTGCTGCGTTGATGATCGGTCAGACAAAATGGGTTATTCCGCTAAACTTTTTGTTTTAACAAGTTTCGGTGCGGAAACCGCATCATTATTCCACTGCTAACCTTGTTATAGCAAGATGACTTTTACCATTTATCACCCGCTTACTCACAGTTTTTTCACCAGCGCGAGCCAATCGCTTTAATAACCAGCAAAACCGCAGTGAAAAATGTTCATCCACTGGCGTAGACGTCTCTATAAGCATAGAAAAATGTGTGGCGCGAATCTCACAGGCTATTTAGAATCGCCCCCCATGAAAACAGAAACGCCATCCGTAAAAATTGTTGCTATCGCCGCTGACGAAGCGGGGCAACGCATTGATAACTTTTTGCGCACCCAACTGAAAGGGGTACCAAAAAGTATGATTTATCGCATCTTGCGTAAAGGCGAGGTGCGGGTGAACAAAAAACGCATTAAACCGGAATACAAACTGGAAGCGGGCGATGAAGTCCGCATTCCGCCGGTTCGCGTTGCTGAACGCGAAGAAGAGGCCGTGTCGCCGCATTTGCAAAAAGTGGCGGCGTTGGCGGACGTCATTTTGTATGAAGACGACCATATTCTGGTGCTGAATAAGCCTTCCGGCACCGCCGTACACGGCGGGAGCGGGTTAAGTTTTGGCGTCATCGAAGGGCTGCGGGCGTTGCGTCCGGAAGCGCGATTCCTGGAACTGGTGCATCGTCTTGACCGCGATACCTCCGGCGTGCTGTTGGTGGCGAAAAAACGCTCCGCGCTGCGTTCGCTGCATGAGCAACTGCGCGAAAAGGGAATGCAGAAAGATTATCTGGCGCTGGTGCGCGGCCAGTGGCAATCGCACGTTAAAACCGTACAGGCGCCATTATTAAAGAACATTCTGCAAAGCGGCGAACGCATTGTCCGCGTGAGCCAGGAAGGCAAACCGTCAGAAACGCGCTTCAAGGTGGAAGAGCGTTATGCCTTCGCCACGCTGGTGCGCTGTAGCCCGGTCACGGGCCGTACGCATCAGATTCGCGTACATACCCAATATGCCGGTCACCCTATTGCGTTCGACGATCGCTACGGCGACCGTGAGTTTGATCAACAGCTTACCGAAGCGGGAACCGGTCTTAAACGTCTCTTTCTGCATGCCGCGGCGCTGAAGTTCACACATCCGGGAACGGGCGACGTCATGCGCATTGAAGCGCCAATGGATAGCGCCCTGAAGCGCTGTCTGCAGGTGCTGCGTAACGCAAAATAGTTCCTCTTTCGGGCAGGTTATCTGCCCGAATCTCACTTTTCTCATAATATTTTTGTTTTGCTGTATCCGACGCATTTTTACCGTTGTGTACTGTTTATTCTTGCGATCCGGATTTCGGCGCGTTTAAGGACGAACAGATGGCCAATACTAGTTGGATGCGCTCATTTACTCAGCGTTGGGGAAAATACGTTATCGTGCCGCTCGTGATCGCGATGCTGACCGGTTGCGAAGGAAAGGGCGATAGTTCACGACGGGCTTTCGTTGAGTATTTGAATACGCAAATCATTACGTCTCCCGTGGTGGGCGTCTGTGAGTTGACGCCAGCCCAACGTCAGGCTTTTGGTCATTACGCCGATGACTACGATGTACTATTAGCTGCCTACGGGCAAATCTTTGCTGTGGTGTATGAGACCGGCCAGGAGGATAAGATCACCGGTGTTATTCAGTCTGAGCGTGATAATCTGGTTTTCCTGAACGAGCTACGTGTGGCTCGTGACGTAAACAATCGATTTATCCTTCGGTTGAAAAATGTGAGTAGTGAAAACAGAAAAAAATATTCTGCTTTAAAGCTCCCCTCTGATGTGAAGCCTGTCTTTGACGCTGCGTGGAATAAAACCGTAACACCGCTGGATGAGACGATGACTCGCTATTATTTTCTGCGCGGAAAGCGGCTCGACCAACTGGTCGCAATGGGCGAGTTTCTGCAAAAACAGGGAAATAAAGTCCGCTTTGAAACGAATGGAAAAGCGGTTTTTGCCGACCTGGCAGCAAAAGAACACTTTCAGGATCAACAATTTAATTTTTTCATTACGCAGAATGATATAAACCATCTTACTCAGCAGATGGTTGAATTTATAAATAGTCAACAAGATGCGGCTGATGCTGGCAGCGTTAATTAAAGGAATGTGTCGTGAGGTGAAGCAATGTTAGGGGGGGGCGTAAACTCATCGCGAGATGGAATTTAACGAGTCGCAAAGGGAAGGTTTCAGGACAGTAAACGTCCTGAGAGTTGCTCGCGAGAATAAGTTTGTAAGCCGCTTTTGACGCCGTAGAGCGCGTCAGGCGAGTATTGAGAACATGTGTTTTTACAAAACTGAACTGAGATGGGGAATTCATTAACGCGCACGTACACCGCTGTTGATACCCTATGGGATAAAACGCACCGTACATCGGTTCGTAATGCCAATGCTTTTTTTCTGGTCGGTGAATGGATTGACCAGGAAACGGGCCCGCACGAAGAGAGTGAAGATCGGCAGGCGCTAAATTGTTCACAACAAGCGCTTTCCAGTTGGTTAGAACTGGAAGCGGTCGAAACTGCTCCCCAATAAACGGGAGATAACTACCAACACGTGCAGAAACGGCTTTTAGCGGTATTTGAAAAGCCTACAGAGTAAGCCGTTTACTGCTGTAGCGGGTTGAAGCCCTCCCGTCGCAGCATCTGGCACAGGGCAATAAGCGGCAAGCCGATCAGCGTGTTCGGATCACGACCCTCCAGGCGCTCAAATAATGCAATGCCTAAACCTTCGCTTTTAAAACTTCCCGCGCAGTGCAGCGGATGCTCTTTACGGACATAGTCGTCTATTTCCGCTTCGCTTAAATGGCGAAAATGAACGTCAAAAGGCTCCACTTCGGTTTGTAATTGCCCGGAGGCGGAGTTATACAGTGCCAGTCCGGTATAAAACGTCACAATATTTCCGCTGGCTTTGGCTAATTGCTGACGCGCTTTTTCTTCCGTCAGCGGTTTGCCGGTGATTTCGCCGTCCAGAACACAAATTTGGTCGGAGCCAATAATCAAATGATTCGGGAAACGCGTGGCGAGCGATTGCGCCTTCGCCTGCGCCAGCCGCAGCACCAACTGACGCGGCGCTTCGCCCGGTATGGGGGTTTCATCAACATCCGGCGCGGCGCATTCGAAAGGAATCGTCAGCTTTTCCAGCAGCGCGCGACGCCAGGGAGAGGTAGACGCAAGGATGAGACGGGGCATATTTTTTCCCTCAGATATAGCGTAATGATGAGAGCCATCTTAAACTATGCTCTTCGGTCTTCAAGCCTGTCATACTGACTCGTCTTGAGCGAAAATAAGTCTGTAACCCGCAATGTGTGCGAATTATTGGCAAAAGGCAACCGCAGGCTGCCTTTTTCTTTGACTATATGACGTTACGAAGTTAATATGCGCGCCCTATGCAAAAGGTAAAATTACCCCTGACTCTTGATCCGGTTCGTACCGCTCAAAAACGCCTTGATTACCAGGGTATCTATACCCCCGATCAGGTTGAGCGCGTTGCCGAATCTGTAGTCAGTGTGGACAGTGATGTGGAATGCTCCATGTCGTTCGCTATCGATAACCAGCGTCTCGCCGTTTTAACCGGCGATGCGGTCGTTACGGTGTCGCTCGAATGCCAGCGTTGCGGGAAACCGTTTACCCATCAGGTTCACACAACGTATTGTTTTAGCCCTGTCCGTTCCGACGAGCAGGCTGAAGCACTGCCGGAAGCGTATGAGCCGATTGAGGTAAACGAATTCGGCGAAATCGATCTGCTGGCGACGGTTGAAGATGAAATCATCCTCGCCTTGCCGGTAGTTCCGGTGCATGATTCTGAACACTGTGAAGTGTCCGAGGCGGACATGGTCTTTGGCGAACTGCCTGATGAAGCGCAAAAGCCAAACCCATTTGCCGTATTAGCCAGCTTAAAGCGTAAGTAATAGGTCTTCCCCGCGGACGCAGGGATAAACCGTAATTGAGGAGTAAGGTCCATGGCCGTACAACAGAATAAACCAACCCGTTCCAAACGTGGCATGCGTCGTTCCCATGACGCTCTGACCGCAGTCACCAGCCTGTCTGTAGACAAAACTTCTGGTGAAAAACACCTGCGTCACCACATCACTGCCGACGGTTACTACCGCGGCCGTAAGGTCATCGCTAAGTAATCGCGCGATACTCGATGCCTTTTGCATCACAGGCGTGCCTGTGGTGTAAAAGCCGAAGAGTACAAGCGTGATAAAGCTTAGTGAGGATTTCTCCGCGTAAGCGGAGAACACCGAACCAGGCAGCGACGATACCTTGACACGTCTAACCCTGGCGTTAGATGTCATGGGGGGCGATTTTGGTCCTTCCGTGACGGTGCCTGCAGCATTGCAGGCACTGAACGCTAATTCGCAGCTCACTCTTCTTTTAGTCGGGAATCCCGATATTATCACGCCATTACTTGCCAAAGCTGACTTTGAACAACGTTCGCGTCTGCAGATTATCCCTGCACAGTCAGTTATTGCCAGTGATGCCCGGCCTTCGCAGGCGATCCGCGCCAGTCGCGGGACATCCATGCGTGTGGCCCTGGAGCTTGTGAAAGAAGGCCGAGCCGAAGCTTGCGTTAGCGCCGGTAATACCGGGGCGCTGATGGGGCTGGCGAAATTATTGCTCAAGCCTCTTGAGGGGATTGAGCGTCCGGCGTTGGTGACGGTATTACCGCACCAGCAAAAGGGCAAAACGGTAGTGCTTGATTTGGGTGCCAACGTCGACTGTGACAGTACCATGCTGGTGCAGTTTGCCGTGATGGGCGCCGTTTTGGCGGAAGAGGTCGTCGGGATCAAAAATCCCCGCGTGGCGCTACTCAATATCGGGGAAGAAGAAACCAAAGGCCTCGACAGTATTCGCGAAGCCTCTTTAATGTTAAAAACAGTCCCAACCATCAATTACATCGGCTACCTTGAGGCGAATGAGTTACTGACGGGAAAAACCGATGTACTGGTGTGTGACGGCTTTACAGGCAATGTCACACTTAAAACGATGGAGGGGGTTGTCAGAATGTTCCTTTCACTGCTGAAATCACAGGGCGAGGGGAAAAAACGGTCGTGGTGGCTGCTGTTATTAAAACGTTGGTTACAAAAAAGCCTGACGAGGCGATTCAGTCACCTCAACCCCGACCAGTATAATGGCGCCTGTCTGTTAGGATTGCGCGGCACGGTGATAAAAAGTCATGGTGCGGCCAATCAGCGAGCATTTGCAGTCGCGATTGAACAGGCAGTGCAGGCGGTGCAGCGACAAGTTCCTCAGCGAATTGCCGCTCGCCTGGAATCTGTATACCCAGCCGGATTTGAACCGCTGGACGATGGCAAAGGCGTAAACCTGCGGGCGCACAGATAATATCGCTGTCTCCCCGGCGCCGCCAGCGTGCCAGACGTTTACAGGTAACGGTATATAACCGAAAAGTGACTGAGCGTACATGTATACGAAGATTATTGGTACTGGCAGCTATCTGCCCGAACAAGTGCGGACTAACGCCGATCTGGAAAAAATGGTTGAGACCTCTGACGAGTGGATTGTCACTCGTACAGGTATTCGTGAACGCCATATCGCCGCGCCTAATGAAACTGTCGCGACGATGGGCTTTACCGCTGCGAATCGCGCGATTGAGATGGCGGGGATCGATAAAGACCAAATTGGCTTGATTGTGGTGGCTACCACATCAGCAACGCATGCATTTCCAAGCGCGGCATGTCAGATTCAAAGTATGCTCGGTATTAAAGGTTGCCCGGCGTTTGATGTCGCGGCAGCGTGCGCAGGTTTCACCTACGCGTTAAGCATCGCCGACCAGTACGTTAAATCCGGCGCGGTTAAACACGCGCTGGTGGTCGGTTCCGATGTATTAGCCCGCACTTGCGATCCTGGCGATCGCGGTACGATCATTATTTTCGGCGATGGCGCAGGCGCGGCCGTACTGAGCGCTTCTGAAGAACCGGGTATTATCTCCACTCATCTTCATGCCGATGGCCGTTACGGTGAATTACTGACCCTGCCGAATGCCGATCGCGTAAATCCGGATAACCCGATTTACCTGACGATGGCGGGCAATGAAGTCTTTAAAGTGGCGGTCACTGAACTGGCGCATATTGTCGATGAGACGCTGGCGGCTAATAACCTGGATCGCTCAGAACTCGATTGGCTGGTGCCGCATCAGGCTAACCTGCGTATCATTAGCGCGACAGCGAAAAAACTCGGCATGTCGATGGATAATGTCGTCGTCACGCTGGACAGGCACGGCAATACCTCCGCAGCTTCTGTGCCGTGCGCGCTGGATGAAGCCGTGCGTGACGGGCGAATTAAAGCCGGTCAGCTGGTATTGCTTGAAGCCTTCGGGGGTGGATTCACCTGGGGCTCCGCGCTGATTCGTTTCTAGTATAAGGATTTAAACATGACGCAATTTGCATTTGTGTTCCCCGGTCAGGGTTCTCAGAGCGTTGGGATGTTGGCCGAAATGGCGGCAAATTACCCTATCGTAGAAGAAACGTTTGCTGAAGCTTCTGCGGCTCTGGGATATGATCTGTGGGCGCTCACCCAGCAAGGTCCAGCGGAAGAATTGAATAAAACCTGGCAGACGCAGCCGGCGTTATTAACCGCTTCCGTCGCGCTTTGGCGCGTTTGGCAGCAGCAGGGCGGTAAAATGCCTGCGTTAATGGCGGGTCACAGCCTGGGCGAATACTCCGCGCTGGTTTGCGCTGGCGTCATCAACTTTGCTGATGCCGTTCGTCTGGTGGAAATGCGTGGTAAATTCATGCAGGAAGCGGTTCCGGAAGGCACTGGCGGCATGTCTGCGATCATCGGGCTGGATGATGCCTCTATTGCTAAAGCCTGTGAAGAATCTGCCGAAGGGCAGGTTGTTTCGCCGGTTAACTTTAACTCGCCGGGACAGGTGGTTATCGCCGGGCATAAAGAGGCGGTAGAACGCGCGGGCGCAGCCTGTAAAGCCGCTGGCGCGAAACGCGCGCTGCCGCTGCCGGTGAGCGTACCGTCGCACTGCGCGCTGATGAAACCAGCGGCAGATAAGCTGGCGGTTGAATTAGCCAAAATTACCTTTAGCGCGCCAACGGTGCCGGTAGTAAACAACGTTGACGTGAAATGTGAAACCGATGCCGCCGCTATCCGCGATGCGCTGGTTCGCCAGTTGTACAATCCGGTACAGTGGACGAAGAGCGTGGAATTTATCGCGGCGCAGGGCGTTGAACATCTTTATGAAGTGGGTCCAGGTAAAGTCCTCACTGGTCTGACGAAACGTATTGTCGACACCCTGACAGCGTCGGCGCTGAACGAGCCGGCGGCGCTGTCTGCGGCACTTACGCAATAAAAGAGGAAAACCATGAGCTTTGAAGGAAAGATTGCGCTGGTGACTGGTGCAAGCCGTGGCATAGGCCGCGCAATTGCAGAGACTCTCGTTGCCCGCGGCGCGAAAGTTATCGGGACTGCGACCAGTGAAAATGGTGCGAAGAACATTAGCGACTATTTAGGTGCTAACGGGAAAGGTTTGATGTTGAATGTGACCGATCCTGCATCTATTGAATCTGTTCTGGAAAATATTCGCGCAGAATTTGGTGAAGTGGATATCCTGGTTAATAATGCCGGTATCACTCGTGATAATCTGTTGATGCGAATGAAAGATGATGAGTGGAACGATATTATCGAAACCAACTTATCATCCGTTTTCCGCCTGTCAAAAGCGGTAATGCGCGCTATGATGAAAAAGCGTTGTGGTCGCATTATCACTATTGGTTCTGTGGTTGGTACCATGGGAAATGCAGGTCAGGCAAACTACGCTGCGGCGAAAGCGGGCCTGATCGGTTTCAGTAAATCACTGGCGCGTGAAGTTGCGTCCCGTGGTATTACTGTCAATGTTGTGGCTCCGGGTTTTATTGAAACGGACATGACGCGTGCGCTGTCTGACGATCAGCGTGCGGGTATCCTGGCGCAGGTGCCTGCGGGTCGCCTCGGCGGCGCTCAGGAAATCGCCAGCGCGGTTGCATTTTTAGCCTCTGACGAAGCGAGTTACATCACTGGTGAGACTCTGCACGTCAACGGCGGAATGTACATGGTTTAATCACGATTGAAAAATATTTGCGTTATTAGGGCGAAAGGCCGCAAAATAACGTAAAATCGTGGTAAGACCTGCCGGGATTTAGTTGCAAATTTTTCAACATTTTATACACTACGAAAACCATCGCGAAAGCGAGTTTTGATAGGAAATTTAAGAGTATGAGCACTATCGAAGAACGCGTTAAGAAAATTATCGGCGAACAGCTGGGCGTTAAGCAGGAAGAAGTAACCAACAATGCTTCTTTCGTTGAAGACCTGGGCGCAGATTCTCTTGACACCGTTGAGCTGGTAATGGCTCTGGAAGAAGAGTTTGATACTGAGATTCCGGACGAAGAAGCTGAGAAAATCACCACCGTTCAGGCTGCCATTGATTACATCAACGGCCACCAGGCGTAAGTGAACATCTCCAGGCGGTCGTTCGACCGCCTGAGTTTTATCTTTTTGTCCCACTAGAATCATTTTCCCTCCCTGGAGGACAACCGTGTCTAAGCGTCGTGTAGTTGTGACCGGACTGGGCATGTTGTCTCCTGTCGGCAATACCGTAGAGTCTACCTGGAAAGCTCTCCTTGCCGGTCAGAGTGGCATCAGCCTGATCGACCATTTCGATACTAGCGCCTATGCAACGAAATTTGCTGGCTTAGTAAAGGATTTTAACTGTGATGACATTATCTCGCGCAAAGAACAGCGCAAGATGGATGCCTTCATTCAATATGGAATTGTCGCTGGCGTACAGGCCATGCAGGATTCTGGCCTTGAAGTGACGGAAGAGAACGCAAGCCGTATTGGCGCCGCTATCGGCTCCGGTATCGGTGGTCTCGGTCTGATCGAAGAAAACCACAGTTCGCTGGTAAAAGGCGGACCGCGTAAGATTAGCCCGTTCTTTGTCCCGTCGACGATTGTTAACATGGTAGCAGGCCATCTGACTATCATGTATGGCCTGCGTGGGCCAAGCATCTCTATTGCGACTGCCTGTACTTCAGGCGTGCATAACATCGGCCATGCCGCGCGTATCATCGCCTATGGCGATGCGGACGCGATGGTGGCAGGTGGCGCAGAAAAAGCCAGTACGCCGCTGGGCGTAGGTGGTTTTGGCGCAGCGCGCGCGCTGTCGACCCGCAACGATAACCCACAGGCGGCGAGCCGTCCGTGGGATAAAGAACGCGATGGTTTTGTACTGGGCGACGGTGCCGGTATGTTGGTGCTTGAAGAGTACGAACATGCAAAAGCGCGTGGTGCGAAAATCTATGCTGAAATCGTCGGCTTTGGTATGAGCAGCGATGCTTACCATATGACGTCGCCGCCGGAAAATGGCGCAGGCGCTGCGCTGGCGATGGTTAACGCGTTGCGTGATGCCGCGATTGAGCCTGCTCAGATTGGCTACGTCAACGCGCACGGCACGTCGACGCCTGCCGGCGACAAAGCTGAGACGCAGGCGGTTAAGTCAGTCTTTGGCGATGCCGCAAGCCGAGTGATGGTGAGCTCGACCAAATCGATGACCGGCCATCTGTTGGGCGCCGCAGGCGCAGTAGAGTCTATTTTCTCTATTCTGGCGCTACGCGATCAGGCCATTCCGCCAACCATTAATCTGGATAACCCGGATGAAGGTTGCGATCTGGACTTCGTGCCGCATGAAGCACGCCAGGTCAGCGATCTGGAGTACGCTCTGTGTAACTCCTTTGGTTTTGGCGGAACTAACGGTTCCTTGATCTTTAAAAAGATCTAAGTTAAGCCAGAGACAGACATTAATAAAAAGGTCCGCTTGTCGGGCCTTTTTTATCAGGCATATCACCTCTTGTTCTGCGTTATTCATCCTGCCACACTAGCAGGCGACGGATAAGGAGCCACTATGTTTTTAATTAATGGCCATGCGCAGGATCAACTTGCTGTAAGCGACCGGGCGACGCAGTTCGGCGATGGCAGTTTTACGACCGCACGTATTGTTGATGGCAACATTTGCCATCTGGAAGCGCATCTTCAGCGCTTGCAGGTTGCCTGTGAAAAATTACGGATCGCTTTTAGCCATTGGTCGACCCTTCGGCAAGAGATGACAATGTTGGCCACAGGGCATGATTCAGGCGTGTTGAAAGTGATCATTAGCCGTGGTAGCGGCGGCCGGGGATACAGCGCCATGAATTGTCAGGCAGCTACCCGAATTCTCTCCGTTTCTGCTTATCCCGCTTATTATTCTCAGTGGCGTAAGCAAGGCATCACTCTTACCCTTAGTCCCATACCGCTTGGGCGCAATCCTTATCTTGCCGGATTAAAACATCTGAACCGCCTCGAACAGGTGTTGATTCGCTCTCATCTTGAGCAGACGGACGCCGATGAGGCGCTGGTTCTTGACAGCGAGGGATGGGTTACGGAATGCTGTGCGGCTAATTTGTTCTGGCGTACAGGCGACATTGTTTTTACGCCGCGTCTGGATCAGGCTGGGGTGAACGGCATTATGCGACAATTTTGTTTACGCCAACTGGCGCAATCTCCTTTCCAGGTTCTTGAAGTACAGGCGAGAGAGGAGGCAGTCAGGCAGGCGGATGAGATTATCATCTGCAACGCGCTAATGCCGATTATTCCCATACGCGCCTATCACGGGACGTCGTATTCTTCGCGAACACTGTTTCAATTTTTAGCCCCATTTTGTGAGCATCCGAATTAGTTATGAAAAAATTGTCAGGCGTTTTCCTTCTGCTGTTGGTTGTGCTGGGTATTGCCGCGGGCGTGGGGATGTGGAAAGTTCGCCATCTGGCGAACAGCACGTTACTTATTAAAAACGAGACTATTTTTACGCTCAAGGCGGGAACGGGGCGGCTGGCGCTTGGCGACCAGCTTTATGATGAAAAAATCATTAATCGCCCCCGGGTATTTCAGTGGCTGCTGCGCGTGGAGCCTGAGTTATCGCACTTTAAAGCGGGAACTTACCGTTTTACGCCCGGGATGACCGTACGGGAGATGCTTGAGTTGCTGGAGAGCGGCAAAGAAGCGCAATTCCCGTTGCGGTTTGTGGAAGGGATGCGCCTTAGCGATTACCTGAAACAGCTACGAGAGGCGCCGTATATTCGCCATACATTGCCGGATGATGACTACGCCACTGTCGCTCAGGCATTAAAGCTTGCGCACCCGGAATGGGTAGAAGGGTGGTTCTGGCCTGATACCTGGATGTATACCGCCAACACCAGCGATGTCGCTATTCTCAAGCGAGCGCATCAAAAGATGGTGAAAGCTGTCGATACTGTCTGGAAAGGTCGGGCCGAGGGGCTGCCTTATAAAGATCAGAACCAACTGGTGACAATGGCCTCGATTATTGAAAAAGAGACGGCTGTCGCCAGCGAACGCGATCAGGTGGCCTCAGTCTTTATTAATCGCCTGAGAATCGGTATGCGCCTTCAGACCGATCCCACCGTGATTTACGGGATGGGGACGAGTTATAATGGTAACTTGTCGCGTGCGGATCTGGAAAAGCCGACGGCTTATAACACGTATACCATAACCGGGTTGCCGCCAGGACCGATTGCATCGCCCAGCGAAGCGTCATTGCAGGCGGCGGCGCATCCGGCGAAAACGCCGTATCTCTATTTTGTAGCCGACGGTAAAGGCGGTCACACATTTAACACCAATCTTGCCAGCCATAATCGGTCAGTGCAGGAGTACCTGAAAGTGCTTAAGGAAAAAAATGGGCAGTAATTATATCGTCATCGAGGGCCTGGAAGGCGCCGGAAAAACCACTGCGCGCGACGTGGTGGTGGAGACCCTTGAGCAACTGGGTATTCGTAACATGATTTTTACCCGTGAGCCGGGCGGTACGCAACTTGCCGAAAAACTACGAAGTCTGGTGCTGGATATCCGATCGGTAGGCGACGAAGTGATTACCGATAAAGCGGAAGTGCTGATGTTTTATGCCGCTCGCGTACAGCTCGTCGAAACGGTAATCAAACCCGCGCTGGCGCAAGGCATATGGGTGATCGGCGATCGCCACGATCTCTCGACCCAGGCGTATCAGGGGGGAGGGCGCGGCATTGATCAAACCATGCTGGCGACACTACGCGATGCCGTGCTGGGCGATTTTCGCCCTGACCTGACGCTGTATCTGGATGTCACGCCGGAAGTCGGTCTAAAACGCGCCAGAGCGCGCGGCGATTTGGATCGCATTGAGCAGGAATCTTTTGATTTCTTTAACCGGACTCGCGCGCGCTATCTGGAACTGGCGGCGCAAGACTCGCGTATCCGCACCATTGACGCGACCCAGCCGCTGGATGCCGTCATGCGCGACATTCGCGCCACGGTGACGAAGTGGGTGCAGGAGCAAGCGGCATGAAATGGTATCCATGGTTACGGCCCGCCTATGAAAAACTGGTAGAAAGTTACCAGGCGGGACGTGGGCACCATGCGCTACTGATTCAGGCCTTACCTGGCATGGGCGACGAGGCGCTGTGCTATGCGCTGAGCCGTTATCTGTTATGCCAGCAGCCTGAGGGCCACAAAAGCTGTGGGCATTGCCGTGGTTGTCAGCTTATGCAGGCTGGCACGCATCCGGACTATTACACGCTGACGCCGGATAAAGGCAAAAGCAGCCTCGGCGTAGATGCGGTACGCGAGGTCAGCGAGAAATTGTACGAGCACTCCCGTCTGGGCGGTGCGAAGGTGGTGTGGATTGCGGATGCGGCGCTATTAACCGACGCCGCTGCCAATGCGTTGCTCAAAACGCTGGAAGAGCCGCCGGAGCAAACCTGGTTTTTCCTTGCCAGCCCGGAGCCTG
The DNA here is from genome assembly GCF_046550775.1 of Salmonella sp. SAL04202. NCBI lineage: Bacteria > Pseudomonadati > Pseudomonadota > Gammaproteobacteria > Enterobacterales > Enterobacteriaceae > Salmonella > Salmonella sp. SAL04202. Next base: position 911,213 of record NZ_JBGDXK010000001.1, read on the forward strand.
CTCGTCTGTTGGCGACATTACGCAGCCGCTGCCGGCTGCATCATCTGGCGCCGCCGTCCGAATCGTATGCGATGTCATGGCTGTCGCGAGAAGTGACGGCGTCACAAGAAGCATTGCTCACGGCGCTACGCCTGAATGCGGGGTCGCCCGGCGCCGCGCTGGCGCTGTTGCAGTCTGAACGTTGGGCGCAGCGTGAGGCGCTGTGTCAGGCGTTGATGGACAGTTTACATACGGGCGACTGGTATGCGTTATTAACGGCGCTCAATCATGAGCAAGCCCCGGCGCGCCTGCACTGGCTGGCGACGCTGCTGGTAGACGCGCTGAAACGTCAGCACGGCGCGTCGTACCTGACAAACGTTGATGCGGACGCGGTTGTTGCCGCGCTGGCGGGGCCGCTATCCCCGGCGCGTATTCAGGCAATCCTGAACGATGTTTGCCATTGTCGTGATCAATTACTTCATGTGACCGGATTAAACCGCGAACTGGTATTAACCGATCTCATTCTCCGCATCGAGCATTACCTGCAACCAGGCACCTTGTTGCCTGTTCCTCATCTTTGAGAGAGACATTATGTTTTTAGTCGACTCACACTGCCATCTTGATGGTCTGGATTATCAATCTTTGCATAAGGACGTGGACGATGTGCTGGCAAAAGCCGCCGCGCGCGATGTGAAGTTCTGTTTAGCGGTGGCGACGACGCTGCCGGGGTATCGCCATATGCGCAAGCTGGTAGGCAAGCGCGATAATGTGGTCTTTTCCTGCGGCGTGCATCCGTTAAATCAGGATGAAGCATATGACGTAGAAGAACTGCGCCTCCTTGCTGCAGAAGACGATGTGGTGGCGATGGGCGAGACCGGGCTTGATTACTTTTACACGCCTGAGACCAAAATCCGCCAGCAGGCGTCTTTTATTCATCATATCCAGATTGGCCGCGAATTGCATAAACCGGTGATTGTCCATACTCGCGACGCGCGTGCCGATACGCTGGCTATCCTGCGCGAAGAAAAAGTGACGGATTGCGGCGGCGTACTACACTGTTTTACAGAAGACAGAGAAACGGCCAGCAAATTGTTGGATCTGGGGTTTTATATCTCTTTTTCCGGCATCGTAACGTTCCGTAACGCTGAACAGTTGCGCGATGCGGCGCGCTATGTGCCGCTGGATCGGTTGTTAGTCGAGACCGATTCTCCTTATCTGGCACCGGTGCCGCATCGCGGTAAAGAGAACCAGCCTGCGATGGTACGCGACGTCGCAGAATATATGGCGGTATTGACAGGGGTTGCCGTTGAAGAACTGGCGCAGATCACCACCGATAACTTTGCTCGCCTGTTCCATATTGACGCGTCTCGCCTGTCATCAATCCGTTAAACGAGTTTTTTTAAAGCTCGTAATTAATAAGCAAAGCGCGTAAAGTTCACCGCCACAAAAGGGGCGGTGAACGAGCTTATAGAAACATTCGGAAACTCATTTTGGCAGAATGTGATACTTTTTAGGCTATCTGGCGCTGAAACGTGATAGCCGTCAAACAAAATCAGACGTATTTATTTTACTCTGTGTAATAAATAAAAGGGCACTTAGATGTCCTGTCCACGGCGGGGTTCTCCCCCCTCGCCAATGCGTGAGAACGTAGAAAAGCACAAATACTCAGGAGCACTCTCAATTATGTTTAAGAATGCATTTGCTAACCTGCAAAAGGTCGGTAAATCGCTGATGCTGCCGGTATCCGTACTCCCTATCGCAGGTATCCTGCTGGGTGTCGGTTCCGCTAACTTCAGCTGGCTGCCAGCCGTTGTATCGCACGTTATGGCAGAAGCGGGCGGATCTGTTTTTGCCAATATGCCGCTGATTTTCGCTATCGGCGTGGCGTTGGGCTTTACCAACAACGACGGCGTTTCGGCTCTGGCGGCGGTAGTAGCGTATGGCATCATGGTGAAAACCATGGCTGTGGTTGCGCCGCTGGTTCTGCATTTACCTGCTGAAGAGATCGCCGCTAAACACCTTGCTGATACGGGTGTTCTCGGGGGGATTATCTCCGGTGCGATCGCAGCGTATATGTTTAACCGCTTCTACCGTATCAAACTGCCTGAGTATCTGGGCTTCTTTGCGGGCAAACGCTTCGTGCCGATCATTTCGGGTCTGGCCGCTATTTTTACCGGTGTGGTGCTGTCTTTCGTATGGCCGCCAATCGGTACGGCTATCCAGGCGTTCTCGCAGTGGGCGGCTTATCAGAACCCGGTTGTCGCGTTTGGTATTTACGGTTTTATCGAGCGTTGCCTGGTGCCGTTTGGTCTGCATCATATCTGGAACGTTCCTTTCCAGATGCAGATCGGCGAATACACCAACGCAGCGGGTCAGGTATTCCACGGCGACATTCCGCGCTATATGGCGGGCGACCCGACGGCAGGTATGTTGTCTGGCGGCTTCCTGTTCAAAATGTACGGTCTGCCGGCTGCGGCCATTGCTATCTGGCACTCTGCTAAACCGGAAAACCGCGCAAAAGTGGGCGGTATCATGATTTCCGCCGCGCTGACCTCGTTTTTGACGGGTATTACCGAGCCTATCGAGTTCTCCTTCATGTTCGTGGCGCCGATCCTGTACATCATTCACGCGATTCTGGCAGGTCTGGCATTCCCGATCTGTATCCTGCTGGGGATGCGTGACGGTACGTCGTTCTCCCACGGTCTGATCGACTTTATCGTGCTGTCCGGTAACAGCAGCAAATTGTGGCTGTTCCCGATTGTTGGCGCCGGTTATGCGATTGTGTACTACACCGTGTTCCGCGTGCTGATCAAAGCGCTGGATCTGAAAACGCCGGGTCGTGAAGACACTACTGATGACGCAAAAGCGGGCGCGACCAGCGAAATGGCGCCGGCTTTGGTTGCGGCGTTTGGCGGTAAAGAGAACATTACTAACCTGGATGCCTGTATCACGCGTCTGCGCGTGAGCGTAGCCGATGTAGCGAAAGTGGATCAGGCTGGCCTGAAGAAACTGGGCGCGGCAGGCGTTGTCGTCGCGGGTTCCGGCGTTCAGGCTATTTTCGGTACGAAATCCGATAACCTGAAAACGGAAATGGATGAGTACATCCGTAACAGCTAAGCAGTAATGATGTTGGGGAGAATTAAGGCAGCCATTCGGCTGCCTTTTTTTAATGGCGCTTTACATGCCGCTCTCCGACAGTTTATCAGAACTGATAATTGGCGGTGAGGCTGACGTTACGCGGCGCGCCGTAAACAATGGAACCATCAATATTGGTGTCGTAGGTTTTATCGAACAGGTTGTTGATGTTTCCCTGTACGGAAAAATTTTTCGTCACCTGATAGCGGGTAAACAGATCGACCAGCGCATAGCTGCCCTGTTCGGCGCGGAAAGTGCCGTACGGCGTCGTGGTATCTTTGTAAACCCGATTCTGCCAGTTCACGCCGCCGCCGACCGTCAGCTCCGGTATCGCCGGCAGACGATAGCGGGTGAATAACTTCACGCTGGTGCGCGGGAGATTAGGGTTCACGGCGTTACCTTCATTGTCCTCGGCAACATACCGGGTAGCCCCGAAAGTCATCTGCCAGTTATCGGTAATTGCGCCGTTCACTTCGAATTCGACGCCTTTGCTCACCGTTCCGTCAGTAGACTTCCAGGCAAACTCCCCATTACTGCCAGGGATGGGAATAGTGGTTGCCTGAGCGACGTTATTCTGCTCAATGCGGAACACGGACAACGTGGTGGTGAGGCGACTGTTCATCCAGTCGGACTTCAGACCCGCTTCATAGTTATTACCGGTAATCGGAGCCAGATATTGACCCGCTTTGTCGCGTTTATTCTGCGGCTGAAAGATAGAGGTATAACTGGCATAAGCGGACCAGTTGTCGTTGATATCATAAATCAGCCCGGCATACGGCGTGGTATGGTTTTTCTCCATGCTGTAGGTCAGTGTATCAACACGCCAGTTGGTATAACGAGCGCCAAGAATCAGATGCAGCGGGTCGGCCAGCGAAATGCGCGTAGCGGCATACAGCGATTTCATATGCGTGGTATCGTCCTGCGCCAGATTTTGTGGCGCCCAGTGGGTTTGGGGGAAATTACCGTTAAAGGCGCTGAAGTTGCCAATGTCGTCCGGAAAGACGTTCGCCCAGGCGCTAAAATAGCGGTTATTCTGCTTACTATAACTGCCGCCAAACATCATATTGTGCTGACGGCCAAACAGCTCATAAGCGCCATCGGCAAAGAGATCTATGGCATCTACTTTGCGCTTGCCGCTGTTCCAGCCCGTACCGCCGACCACGGGGTAGCTTGCGCCATAAGGACTCACCAGCGTACCTGTCTCTTTATCGACTAAAGCATCGATATACATCATTTTACTGTCGAATTTGACCTCAGTATGGGTCGCATTCAGGGTCGCCTGCCAGCTTTCGGCAAAACGCTGTTTAAACGTGACGAAGAATTTATTTATCTCTTTGTTGTTATAAGCCCAGTCCGGGGCGGTACTACGCGCGCGGTCATAGCTATTTTTGCTGCCATCGGTGTTCCAGCGCGGCAGACCGCCCCAGGTTGGGCTGTTGACATCAATTTTTTGATATTCATAACCAGCTGAAAGGCTGGTGGTTGCACCGAGATCGGCATCGACAATTCCGGAAAAGAACGCTTTCTCACTGTTATAGCGGTCCAGCCAGGAATCATTATTCTGATAACCCGCCACGATGCGCCCACGGACATTGCCGTCTGCGGTGAGCGGACTTTGCAGATCCATGACGTAACGCTGCTTATTCCAGCTACCGTATTCTGTGGAGACGTTACCTTTGAACTCCCGACTGGTGGCGTGTTTACGGATCATATTAATTGAGGCAGAAGGATTGCCGGTTCCGGTCATCAGCCCATTCGCGCCGCGAACCACCTCCACGCGCTCATACAGCGCGGTATCCGTTAGCGCATCGCCCAGATTCCAGCGGGACTCAAAATACGTTGGAATACCGTCAACCATATAGTTGTCAATTTCAAACCCGCGCGAGTAATAGCTGATGCGATCGGAGTCAGCCTGGCTTCCGCTGATCCCCAGCGTATTGGTCATCACCTCGCCCAGGGTTTGCAACTGCTGGTCTTCCATACGCTGCTGGCTGACAATACTGACCGACTGCGGGATATCGCGCTGAGTCATCGGCATTTTGGTGCCCGCTGCGGTCGTTTTCACGCTGTAATCCTGTTCTTCACGGTTTACGGCGTCAGCGGTCGTCGCGCCTTCGACAATAACGGTATCCTCAGCCGCGAAGGCGGCAGGCATAAATGCCATCGCCATACCCATAGCTAACAGCGACGGTGCGGCGGTGGACTGAAGGTGTTTGTCCCGGCGGTATTGAATGAAAGACATCTGAAAATCCTTGCTTGTTATTGGGGTAAGTTCAGGACGTATGACGTTGAACCTTTTCATTCTTTGCTAGTTAATGCGCATAAAAATGCAAATGAGAAATATACGCATTTGTATTAAATGTGTAAAACGGTATAACCAGGGAAACTAGAAATATTTTTTAAGCGTACAAAGGCGTCATGGCAGGGGGATATGGCGGTAAGTCCAGCATGTAGTCATTTTTCGCTTAATAAATCGTGGGTTAAAGTTGAAAGAGCGTCGGTAACTCGCTCATACTCTATACTCGCAGTATGGCTCGGCGTAGCATGTGCGCTGCAAGGGCTATTATGAAAAAGGAAAACGTCGTGGCAGAAGAAACTATATTCAGCAAAATTATTCGTCGTGAAATCCCTTCGGATATCGTTTATCAGGATGAGCTGGTCACCGCCTTTCGTGATATTTCACCGCAGGCGCCGACGCATATCTTGATTATTCCCAATATCCTGATCCCAACCGTCAATGACGTGACGGCGGAACATGAACAGGCGTTAGGTCGGATGATCACCGTGGCGGCGAAAATCGCCGAACAGGAAGGCATTGCCGAAGATGGGTATCGTTTAATCATGAATACCAACCGTCATGGGGGCCAGGAGGTTTATCATATCCATATGCACCTACTGGGCGGCCGCCCGCTAGGCCCGATGCTGGCGCATAAAGGCTTGTAAGTATGATCAAAGGATGCATCGCGGTTTCTCTGGGCTTGCTGCTGCTTACCGGCTGCCGGTCACACCCTGAAATTCCGGTAAGCGACGCGCAGTCGCTGGTGATGGAGTCCACGGTTCTGGCGGCGGGCGTCACCGCAGAGCCGCCTGAACTGACGGCGTCTGATATCCAGCCATCAGCCTCTTCCCGCGTCTATAACGAAAGGCAAGAGCCCATAACCGTTCATTATCGGTTTTACTGGTATGACGCGCGGGGGCTGGAGATGCATCCGCTGGAGGCGCCGCGTAGCGTAACCATACCCGCGCGTTCGTCGGTAACGCTATTTGGCAGCGCCAATTATCTGGGGGCGCATAAGGTCAGGCTTTATCTTTATTTGTGAGGAGTGAATTTTGATGACAAAAATGCATCGCTACGCTGCCATTGCTGCGCTGGCGATATTTCTCTCCGGGTGTATGGCGCAACGTCAACCTGCGCCAGTTGAAGAGGTAAAACCAGCGCCAGAACAACCCGCGCAGCCACCACAGCCTCCTGTTGTGCCGTCTGTGCCAACCATTCCACAGCAACCGGGGCCGATCGAACATGAAGATCAAACGGGCCAGCCAGCGCCTAAGGTGCGCCACTATGACTGGAACGGCGCGATGCAACCGCTGGTCAGCAAAATGTTGCAGTCTGATGGCGTGACGGCCGGAAGCGTATTGCTTGTCGACAGCGTGAATAACCGGACGAATGGGTCGTTAAATGCGAACGAGGCAACGGAAACGTTACGTAATGCGCTGGCGAACAACGGTAAATTTACGCTGGTCTCCGTACAGCAACTCGCGATGGCAAAACAACAGTTAGGGTTGTCTCCGCAGGATAGTCTGGGAACGCGCAGTAAAGCTATTGGCATTGCGCGCAATGTCGGGGCGCAATATGTACTTTACTCCAGCGCATCCGGTAACGTTAACGCGCCTGCATTACAGATGCAGTTAATGCTGGTGCAAACTGGCGAGATAATCTGGTCAGGTAAAGGTGCGGTCCAACAACAATAATCCCTTAACGCGCGACGAGATCCTGTCGCGCTATTTTCCCCAGTATCGTCCCGCCGTCGCCGCATCGCAGGGGCTAAGCGGCGGGAGCTGTATTATTGCCCACGATACTCACCGTATCGTGCTGCGCCGTCATCACGACCCCGACGCTCCACCAGCCCATTTTTTACGTCATCACCGCGCCTTATCCCAATTGCCGGCCAGTCTGGCGCCGCGAGCGCTTTTTTATACGCCGGGCTGGATGGCGGTAGAATATCTGCATGGTGTGGTAAATTCCGCTCTGCCAGATGCCGACGAACTGGCGGCCTTACTGTATCATTTGCATCAACAGCCGCGTTTTGGCTGGCGTATCGCGCTATCGCCACTATTGGCGCAGTACTGGTCGTGTTGCGATCCGGCAAGGCGTACGCCGTTTTGGTTGCGGCGGCTCAAACAGTTGCAAAAAAACGGTGAACCTCGCCCGCTGCGGCTCGCGCCTTTGCATATGGATGTCCATGGCGACAATATAGTATTAACGTCCGCCGGGTTGAAACTGATTGACTGGGAGTATGCCGGCGACGGCGATATTGCGTTGGAGCTGGCGGCAGTATGGGTTGAGGATGAACGCCAGCACCGACAACTGGCAGACGCTTATGCAGCGCGCGCGCGAATCGACGCCCGGCAGCTATGGCGACAGATACGATTATGGCACCCCTGGGTCATTATGCTAAAAGCAGGGTGGTTCGAATACCGCTGGCGACAAACCGGCGAGCAACAATTTATCAGGCTGGCCGATGAAACCTGGCGCCAGCTACGTATGAAAGGATAAGGAGAGCAGTGTGGGCCCAGTAATGTTGAATGTCGAAGGATGTGAGCTGGATGCGGAGGAGCGCGAGATACTGGCGCATCCGCTGGTTGGCGGGCTTATTCTGTTCACGCGTAATTACCATGACCCGGAACAGCTGCGCGAATTAGTGCGCCAGATTCGGGCGGCATCGCGTAACCATCTGGTGGTGGCCGTCGATCAGGAAGGCGGGCGCGTACAGCGTTTCCGTGAAGGGTTTACCCGCCTGCCCGCGGCGCAATCTTTTTTTGCGCTGCATGGGCTGGAAGAGGGGGGGCGACTGGCGCAGGAGGCAGGGTGGCTGATGGCCAGCGAAATGATCGCGATGGATATTGATATCAGTTTTGCGCCAGTGCTGGACGTCGGGCATATCAGCGCGGCAATTGGCGAGCGCTCCTATCATGCCGATCCCGCAAAAGCGTTGGCAATGGCAACGCGCTTTATTGACGGCATGCATGACGCCGGGATGAAAACGACCGGTAAGCATTTCCCCGGCCACGGCGCAGTCACGGCGGACTCCCACAAAGAGACGCCGTGCGATCCACGTCCTGAAACGGACATCCGTGGCAAAGATATGTCGGTGTTCCGCACGCTGATTAGCGAGAATAAACTGGATGCGATTATGCCTGCCCACGTGATCTACCGCGCTATCGATCCGCGTCCGGCAAGCGGTTCGCCGTACTGGCTGAAAACGGTGTTGCGTCAGGAGCTAGGCTTTGACGGCGTCATTTTCTCCGACGATCTGTCTATGGAGGGCGCGGCGATTATGGGCAGCTATGCTGAGCGCGCTCAGGCGTCGCTGGATGCGGGTTGCGATATGATTCTGGTCTGCAATAATCGTAAAGGCGCAGTCAGCGTGCTGGATAATCTGTCGCCGATCAAAGCAGAACGTGTTACACGTTTGTATCATAAAGGTTCATTTTCACGCCGGGAGCTCATGGACTCAGCACGCTGGAAAACAGCCAGCGCCCAGCTCAACCAGTTACATGAACGCTGGCAGGAAGAAAAAGCAGGTCATTAACTCGAGTTTTCGTGAGGGTGCCAGATGATTATTTATTTACACGGTTTTGATTCAAATAGTCCGGGCAACCATGAAAAAGTGTTGCAATTACAGTTTATCGACCCGGATGTTCGGCTGGTAAGCTACAGTACGCGGCATCCTAAGCACGATATGCAGCATCTGCTGAAAGAAGTGGACAAAATGTTGCAGTTGAATGTGGACGAGCGCCCTTTAATCTGTGGCGTGGGGCTGGGCGGTTACTGGGCGGAGCGGATTGGCTTTTTGTGCGATATCCGTCAGGTGGTTTTTAACCCGAACCTGTTCCCCTATGAAAACATGGAGGGGAAAATCGATCGCCCGGAAGAATATGCGGACATCGCTACAAAGTGCGTGACCAACTTTCGCGAAAAAAATCGCGATCGTTGTCTGGTGATCCTCTCGCGTCATGACGAAGCGCTGGACAGCCAACGCTCAGCGCAAGCGCTTCACCCGTTTTATGAAATTGTGTGGGATGAGGAACAGACTCACAAATTCAAAAATATTTCGCCGCATTTGCAACGTATCAAAGCGTTTAAAACGCTGGGGTAACGCCCCCGGCAATATGGCGTTATCAGTGACCGGATAACCAGCCTTGCGGCTGGTTTTTTTATGCTCAATTCTCGCAAACTGTCTATCTTTTCAGCATGAAAACTTGATGCACATCAATTTTGGTATGACCAATGCACCGTTCATGCTATTCTCATATCAGAAGCTTATTCTCATTAACGTAACTTGTTGTTAATTAAAGGCTATGCTAATAACTTTTAATTAACAATTGGTTAATAAATTTAAGGGGGTCACGTTGACTACACCATTAAAAAAGATCGTGATTGTCGGCGGCGGCGCTGGCGGGCTGGAAATGGCGACGCAGTTAGGCCATAAACTGGGGCGCAAGAAAAAAGCGAAAATCACGCTGGTAGACAGAAATCACAGCCATCTGTGGAAACCATTGCTGCACGAAGTGGCGACTGGCTCTCTGGACGAAGGCGTGGATGCGCTGAGCTATCTGGCTCATGCGCGTAATCATGGTTTCCAGTTCCAACTGGGGTCGGTGATGGATATCGATCGCGAAGCGAAAACCATCACTATTGCCGAGTTGCGTGATGAAAAGGGCGAACTGCTGGTGCCGGAGCGCAAAATCGCGTATGACACGCTGGTGATGGCGCTGGGCAGCACCTCTAATGATTTCAACACGCCGGGCGTAAAAGAGCACTGTATCTTCCTCGATAACCCGCATCAGGCGCGCCGTTTTCACCAGGAGATGCTGAACCTGTTCCTCAAGTATTCGGCTAACCTGGGCGCGAACGGTAAGGTCAATATCGCCATCGTTGGCGGCGGTGCGACGGGGGTTGAGCTGTCGGCTGAACTGCATAATGCGGTAAAACAGCTGCATAGCTATGGTTATAAGGGGCTGACCAACGACGCGCTGAACGTGACGTTGGTTGAGGCTGGCGAGCGTATTCTGCCTGCGTTGCCGCCGCGTATCTCCAGCGCCGCGCATAATGAATTGACCAAACTGGGCGTTCGCGTGCTGACGCAAACTATGGTCACCAGCGCCGACGAAGGCGGTCTGCATACGAAAGAAGGTGAATATATTCAGGCCGATCTGATGGTGTGGGCGGCGGGTATCAAAGCGCCAGATTTTATGAAAGAGATTGGTGGTCTGGAAACGAACCGCATTAACCAACTGGTGGTGGAACCGACGCTGCAAACCACGCGCGATCCTGATATTTATGCGATTGGCGACTGCGCTTCCTGCGCACGTCCGGAGGGAGGTTTTGTGCCGCCTCGCGCTCAGGCGGCGCATCAGATGGCTACCTGCGCGATGAATAACATTCTGGCGCAGATGAATGGCAAACCGCTGAAAGCTTACCAGTATAAAGATCATGGATCGCTGGTCTCTCTGTCCAACTTCTCTACCGTGGGTAGTCTGATGGGGAACCTGACCCGCGGTTCAATGATGATTGAAGGACGTATCGCCCGCTTCGTGTATATCTCGCTATACCGTATGCACCAGATAGCGCTGCATGGATACTTTAAAACCGGCCTGATGATGCTGGTGGGCAGTATTAACCGCGTCATTCGTCCGCGCCTGAAACTGCATTAATTTCTCTGCGCCTCACCGGCTGCTCGCGCCGGTGAGCGCTTCACCATCTCTTGCTTCGGAGTTGTCCGAATCCTTCAGCTTTACCGCCTCATCCCGCATTTTTCATCCTCATTCCGATTGGCTTTGTTCGCATACTGGTTGCAAAATTGTTACCAATAGCAACGAAGGAGGAACTCCCGTGAATAAATCAATGTTGGCGGGTATAGGGATTGGCGTAGCGGCTGCGCTGGGTGTGGCGGCAGTGGCCAGTCTCAACGTATTTGATCGTGGTCCGCAATATGCGCAGGTGATATCGGCTAAACCGATTAAAGAGACGGTAAAAACGCCGCGTCAGGAGTGCCGTAATGTCACGGTCACGCATCGCAGACCGGTTCAGGACGAAAACCGTATTGCCGGCTCGGTGCTTGGCGCAGTAGCAGGCGGCGTGATTGGACATCAATTTGGCGGCGGTCGTGGTAAAGATGTGGCGACGGTCGTCGGGGCGCTGGGCGGCGGTTATGCTGGCAATCAAATCCAGGGATCAATGCAGGAAAGTGATACTTACACTACCACGCAGCAACGCTGTAAGACGGTGTATGACAAATCTGAAAAGATGCTTGGCTACGACGTGACCTACAAAATTGGCGATCAGCAGGGCAAAATCCGCATGGATAAAGACCCCGGAACGCAAATTCCCCTCGACGGCAATGGCCAACTGGTTCTGAATAACAAAGCATAAAAAAGCTGTACTCTGCAAGTTAGCCCCTCATTCGCTCAGGCTGAGGGGCTTTTTTTTATCCGAAGCCGCGTCGTTCAGGACTTGAGCAGTTCAGGCCAGATGCGCAGAGTCGTACGCGTAATTTGCATCAGTTGTTCGAAGGTGGCTCCCTCGCGGGCGCTGATCGACATTCCCTGTAAAATACAGTTTATATATTCCGCGAGCGCCTGCGGGTTACAGTGCGCCGGAATTTCACCGCGCTCCTGACGTTGGCGCAGAAACTGGATGAGCGTCTGTTCCTGCATGGCGTGGCGTGATTTTACCGTGCGGGCGATATCGCGCGAGGAGGCGGCCAGGGTGGCGGACGTATTAATCATAAAGCAGCCAGCCGGCGTGTCTGTACTGGTAAAGCAGGCGGCAATTTCTGTGAAGTAATCTTCCAGCGCCGATTCCACGCTTTTCTCTTCACAAAAGAGCTGGGCTTCGTGCTTTGAGGCAAAGCGAGTGATGTAGCGATCCAGGACAGCGCGAAATAATCCTTCTTTGTTAGTGAATTCCGCATAGAGAGTAGGCGCTTTCGCCCCGGTAGCCTCTACGAGATCGGCAAGCGAAGTTGCTTCATAGCCGTGCTGCCAGAAGAGAGTCATGGCCTTATCAAGCGCAGCTTCCCTGTCGAACACTTTTGGTCGGCCACGGCTTTTCTTCGCGCAACTCGTGGTATCCGTTGTCATGATGCCGTTGTACCTGTTTAAAGAGCGGTCTCTCTATTATAAAAACAAACCACTTCTGGCTCCAGAGTATTCATTAGAAAAATAAATCAATTCTATTCACATGAAAAATAACATCTTTATAAATTATATAACGATCATTATAAAAAGAGGTTGACGTGTGATGTAGATCACACCTATGATTAACTTATCGATCGTTAAGTTAATGCTTACGACACCCATTCATCTGCTAAAGGTCATCACTATGAAAAACGTAAAAACCCTCATCGCTGCTGCGGTACTGAGTTCGCTCTCATTCGCCAGCTTCGCCGCCGTTGAAGTTCAGGCAACGCCAGAAGGTCAACAGAAGTTCGGCACCATTTCCGCGAATGGCGGCACGAATCTGGGCTCGCTGGAAGATCAGCTGGCGCAAAAAGCGGAGGAGATGGGGGCGAAGTCTTTCCGTATTACCTCTGTTACCGGCCCGAATACCCTCCACGGTACGGCGGTAATCTATAAGTAAGCATTAACCCTCATTAATGCCGCTGCGATTGCCACAATAAAAAGAGAAAGCCTCGCGATGCATCGCGAGGCTTTTTTGTCGGTCAGCTATTCACGCTTACAGCGACTGCGGTTTCGCCTCTGCTTGACGGGTTACATCCACCGGCATTCCGGAGCGCACTTCCATAACATGTTCCATCACCGCGGCGTCGGTCTGCGGCGCGTCCTTAAAGGTCTGCATCGGGCCATTCAGCACAATCGGCAACACCTGCGGATCGTCGCCTATATTTTTAGACAGCGGCTGATGAACTTCCACCAGTCGCACGCCGCCTGGCTCCACCGAGGCTTTAATCGGCGTATTGATAATATTCACTTTGGTTCCCGGCGTGACCTGACGGAACAATGTCTCTATATCACCGTCGCGCAGACGGATACAGCCGGAACTGACGCGCATACCAATGCCAAAATCGGCATTCGTGCCATGTAACAGATAGACGCCGCCGTAGGCCGCTAAACGAATCGCGTGATGCCCCATTGGGTTATCGGGACCGGCAGGCACCACGGCGGGGAGATCGATGCCTTGCGCTTTATAACGGGCGCGAATATTGGCGGTCGGCGTCCAGGTTGGATTGGCGCGTTTATCCGAAATGGTCGTCACCATCGTTGGCGTCAGGGTATCGCCGCCCAGTTGGCCAATCCCGATAGGGTAGACCGTGACCGTATTTTTCCCCGGTTGATAATAGTAAAGCCGTAATTCCGCGAGGTTAATGACGATACCTTCACGTGGCGCGTCCGGTAGCAGCGTTTGCAGCGGAATCGTCAGCACGCTGCCTGCGCGTGGCACGTAAGGATCAATGCCAGGGTTGGCCTGTAACAGGGCTAAAAAGCCCACGTTATATTTTTTGGCGATCGCCTCCAGCGAGCCGCCGTCGTCTTCAACGACATGGAATTTATTTTCTCCCACCAGTCGACTGCCGGGGGGCGGAAGAGGCCACGTATTCGCCTGCGCGGGAAGGGCAAGCATGATGGTCGCGGTAAGCGCAAGCAACGCCCACCAGCGAGAGAGTCGCGTATTGTTGAACATTATAATAAACCCATGATTATTATATGGTTATTTTTATAAAAGAGGAAATAAGAATTATGGCGGCTGGCTGTGTCTGGAACTGCAGGGAAGTGCAAAGAATTTGTAAAGATTAGGCCGGACGCAGAGTAATGACGCCCGGCCTGACGCTTATGCAATAGCGTTTTCTTCCAGTTGCTGCATGAACTGGCGTACCCAGTCTATACGCGTTTTACGTTCGCTTAAATCCTGAATAAACTTGAGGCGCGTCGGACCATCCAGACGGAAATGCTGCGGCTGTTTTTGCAGCAACCCGATAAGCCAGGCGGGGTCAACGTGGTTTTTCTCGGCGAACTCAATCGTTCCGCCTTTCTCGTTACCCTCCAGTTTTCGGATGCCGAGCTTTTGCGCCTGTTGGCGCAGGCGTGCGATATCCAGCAGATTACGCGCCGGATCGGGCAGCAGGCCGAAGCGGTCGATCAATTCCACTTTGATCTCTTCCAGCTCGTTTTCGTTCTTCGCGCTGGCAATGCGTTTATAGAATGACAGCCGGGTATTAACATCCGGAATAAAATCATCCGGCAGTAACGACGGCATTCGCAGCTCGACTTCCGTTTGCTGACTGGTGAGATCTTCCAGCGAGGGTTCGCGGCCTGCTTTCAGCGCATCGACGGCGTTTTCCAGCAATTCCATGTAGAGTGAGAAGCCGATGGTTTCCATTGAGCCGCTTTGCTCTTCGCCAAGCAGTTCGCCCGCGCCGCGGATCTCCAGATCGTGAGTCGCCAGCGCAAACCCGGCGCCTAAATCCTCCAGCGACGCAATCGCCTCCAGCCGTTTTTGCGCATCGGTGGTCATGGCCTTAGGATGTGGCGTCAACAGCCAGGCGTAGGCCTGGTGGTGCGAGCGCCCAACGCGGCCACGCAGCTGGTGCAACTGCGCGAGGCCGAAATGATCCGCGCGTTCAATGATGATCGTGTTAGCGGTGGGAATGTCGATCCCCGTTTCGATAATGGTAGTACACACCAGCACGTTAAAACGTTGATGGTGGAAATCATTCATGACCCGTTCCAGCTCACGTTCGCGCATCTGCCCGTGGCCTATAGCGATTCGCGCTTCCGGCACCAGTTCCGCCAGCCGCTCTGCGGCTTTCTGAATATTTTCGACGTCATTGTACAAATAGTAAACCTGACCGCCGCGCAGGATTTCACGCAGAATCGCTTCCCTTACCACCAGGCTATCATACTCACGGACAAAGGTTTTTACCGCCAGACGACGGGCAGGGGGGGTGGCGATAATGGAGAGATCGCGCATACCACTCATCGCCATATTCAGCGTCCGCGGGATCGGCGTCGCCGTGAGCGTCAGAATATCGACATCGGCGCGCATCGCCTTAATTCGCTCTTTGTGGCGCACGCCGAAACGGTGCTCTTCATCGACAATCAGCAGGCCGAGGTCGCGCAGCTTCACATCGCTTTGTAGCAGTTTATGCGTACCGATCAGAATATCGATCTTACCCTCGGCGGCTTCCGCCAGGATTTGCGTCTGCTCTTTGGCACTGCGAAAGCGAGACAGCATCTCAATGCGTACCGGCCAGTTGGCGAAACGGTCGCGGAAGTTGTCATAGTGTTGCTGCGCCAGCAGCGTAGTCGGCACCAGTACCGCCACCTGTTTATGGTTTTCCACTGCCAGGAACGCAGCGCGCATCGCCACTTCGGTTTTGCCGAAGCCGACGTCGCCGCACACCAGCCTGTCCATCGCCAGCGGTTGGCACATATCGCTCAATACGGCGTTAATCGCCTGTGCCTGATCGGGCGTCGTTTCAAACGGGAAGCTGTCGCAGAATAACTGATACTGCTCACGATCATGCTTAAAGGCAAACCCCTCTTTTGCCGCCCGTTGCGCATAAATATCCAACAGTTCCGCTGCGACATCGCGCACTTTTTCCGCCGCTTTCTGCCGGGCGCGCGACCAGGCGTCGCCGCCCAGTTTATGCAGCGGCGCACTTTCTTCCGCGCCGCCGGCATAGCGGCTAATCAGATGCAATGAGGAGACCGGCACATACAGTTTGGCGTCATTGGCGTAGGTGAGCATCAGATACTCACCCTTGATGCCGCCAGCCTCCAGAGTGGTCATGCCGGCATAGCGTCCGACGCCGTGCTCCAGATGCACTACCGGTTGACCGACGTGGAGCTCCGCCAGGTTACGAATCAACGTGTCCGGGTTGATCGTACGACGGGAATCCAGGCGGCGACGCGCCACCCGCTCACCCAAGAGATCGCTTTCACAAATCAGCGCCAGATTGCGTTGGGTGTCGATAAAGCCATGTTCTGCGGCGCCAATCATCAGATAGCGTCCCGCATCCTGCGCCTCGTCCAGGCGTAATATTCGCTTCGGCGCGATTTTTATGCGAGCCAGGAGCTCTCCCAGAGCTTCGCGGCGTCCTTCGCTTTCCACCGAAAAAATCACCGGACCGCTGAAAGATTCGAGGAATTTACGCAGCGCGTCCAGCGGCGCTTTCTGCTGTGCCTGGATAGCCAAATCCGGTAATTTCTGGAAACCAAGATTGGTATTGGCGGCTTTTTCCGGCAGATGGTCGGTTTTAAGCTGGAGACGAGGCCAGCGTTTAAGCTCGGAAAAGAGCTCATCTACCCGTAGCCAGAGGGCTTCCGGCGGCAAAAGCGGGCGCATAGGATCGACGCCGCGATTTTCAAAACGCGCCAGCGTATCGGCCTGAAAGCGTTCGGCGCTGGTTTCCAGCGAGCCGGTATTCACCACCAGAGTATTGGCGGGGAAATAGCTAAATAATGGCGGTAACGGTTCGCTGAAAAAGAGCGGCTGCCAGTATTCGATCCCGGCGGGCAGGGTGCCTTTGCTGACCTGCTGATAGATGTGCTCGGCGTCGCGTTTTACCTCAAAGGTATCGCGCCACTGGCTACGGAAAAGCTCAATAGCGGCTTTGTCGGTAGGAAATTCGTGCGCGGGCAACAAATTGATGGCCTCGACCTCCTCCAGCGTACGCTGGGTATCCGCGTCAAACAGACGCAGGCTGTCGATTTCATCATCAAAAAAGTCGAGGCGATAAGGCTGTTCGCTGCCCATCGGAAAGAGATCCAACAGCGCGCCGCGCGTCGCGTATTCGCCATGCTCCATCACCTGATCGACATGCCGATAACCGGCGCTGTCAAGCTGCGTGCGCAGAGCGTCGCGGGACAGCCGCTGGCCTTTTTTCATCACCAGCGCATGACCATGCAGATAGCTATGCGGACAAACGCGCTGCATCAGGGTGTTTACCGGTACAATCAAGACGCCGCGCTGCATCGACGGCAACTGGTAGAGCGTGGACAGGCGCGAAGAGATAATTTCCTGATGCGGGGAGAAGCTGTCATACGGTAGCGTTTCCCAGTCCGCCAGGTTCATGACCATCTGATCGGTAAACTGGCGGATTTCATCATGCAATCGCAGAGCATTTTGCATGTCAGGCGCTATGAGTACCACCGGACCGGCATGGCGTTCGGCTATCTCCGCCACCAGCGTAGCGCAGGCGGCACCGGTAAGTTCGCCCAACTGGCGCTGATCGCCCGCTTTTGTCGGCAGCGTGTAACGTTGTTTTTCAGGCATAACGGTTGTCAGTATCTCTTTTTGTTTTACGCCGCACTCTACGCGTCACCCTTCAGGCTGCTTCATGGTTGGCTGCGCGCCGGGACAGCATGAAGGACTCAGGTATTCAGGGGCATATGACTGATAAGCAATGTTCTTTATTATCCGCGATCGTTGTTTATTAGCAAATTGAATCCGCCGGATAACGCGCCGAACAGGTAAAGTATGAACATGTAAGTGACTTGATTTGTCGGCCTTTTTCAGAATAACGCTGACGAACTCTTACGGTTCAGACATTTACGCATTCCGCTTTCGCTTATATACTCGGGACTTTGCTAACAGCAACCAGACGGATTACATGTATCAACCTGTCGCTCTATTCATTGGCCTGCGTTACATGCGCGGGCGTGCAGCAGATCGCTTCGGTCGCTTCGTTTCCTGGCTTTCCACTATCGGCATTACCCTGGGGGTGATGGCGCTGGTCACGGTATTGTCGGTGATGAACGGTTTTGAGCGCGAACTGCAAAATAAAATTCTTGGTTTGATGCCTCAGGCCATCCTCTCTGCTGAACATGGCTCTCTTAACCCGAATCAGATGCCGGAAAAAGCGGTGAATCTGC
The DNA here is from genome assembly GCF_046550775.1 of Salmonella sp. SAL04202. Classification (NCBI taxonomy): domain Bacteria; kingdom Pseudomonadati; phylum Pseudomonadota; class Gammaproteobacteria; order Enterobacterales; family Enterobacteriaceae; genus Salmonella; species Salmonella sp. SAL04202. Next base: position 929,447 of record NZ_JBGDXK010000001.1, read on the forward strand.
AAGGCGTTAACCGTATTGCGCCGCTGACGACGGGCGATGTCGTACTGCAAAGCGCGCGTAGCGTTGCGGTTGGCGTGATGTTGGGTATCGATCCGGCGCAAAAAGATCCGTTAACGCCGTATCTGGTCAATGTGAAGCAAAGCGAATTACAGCCGGGTAAGTATAATGTCATCCTCGGCGAGCAGCTCGCCGGACAGTTAGGGGTCAACCGCGGCGATCAGATTCGGCTAATGGTGCCATCTGCCAGCCAGTTTACGCCAATGGGACGTCTGCCCAGCCAGCGTCTGTTTACGGTGATTGGCACATTTGCCGCCAATAGCGAGGTCGATGGCTATGAAATGCTGGTCAATATTCAGGACGCGTCGCGTTTAATGCGCTATCCGGCAGGCAATATTACCGGCTGGCGTCTGTGGCTGGATGAACCGCTGCAAGTCGATACCCTCAGCCAACAGACGCTGCCGCAAGGCACGAAGTGGCAGGACTGGCGCGAACGTAAAGGCGAGTTGTTCCAGGCTGTGCGCATGGAAAAGAACATGATGGGATTGTTGCTGAGCCTCATCGTGGCGGTCGCGGCTTTTAACATTATTACTTCGTTGGGTCTGATGGTCATGGAGAAGCAGGGCGAAGTGGCGATTTTACAAACTCAAGGGCTGACGCCGCGACAAATTATGATGGTCTTTATGGTGCAGGGCGCCAGCGCCGGGATTATCGGCGCGCTGTTGGGCGCCGCGCTGGGCGCATTGCTTGCCAGCCAACTGAATAACCTGATGCCGATCATCGGCGCGTTTCTGGATGGCGCTGCGTTGCCCGTGGCGATAGAGCCGTTACAGGTGATCGTTATCGCTCTGGTGGCAATGGCCATCGCGCTGCTTTCTACGCTTTATCCTTCCTGGCGCGCTGCCGCCACTCAACCCGCTGAGGCTTTACGTTATGAATAAGATCCTGTTGCAATGCGACAACCTGTGCAAACGCTATCAGGAAGGCACCGTACAAACCGACGTGTTGCACGATGTCAGCTTCAGTATCGGCGAAGGCGAAATGATGGCGATCGTCGGCAGTTCCGGTTCGGGTAAAAGTACGTTGCTGCATCTGTTAGGCGGGCTGGATACGCCTACCTCTGGCGATGTGATTTTTAGCGGCCAGCCGATGAGCAAACTCTCTTCTGCGGCAAAAGCGGAATTACGTAACCAGAAACTGGGGTTTATCTATCAGTTTCATCATCTCCTGCCGGATTTTACGGCGCTGGAAAACGTGGCGATGCCATTATTGATTGGCAAAAAGAAACCGGCGGAGATTGATGCTCGGGCGCGAGAAATGCTGCACGCCGTAGGGCTGGAGCATCGCGCAACCCATCGACCTTCGGAACTTTCCGGCGGTGAGCGCCAGCGTGTCGCGATAGCGCGCGCGTTGGTGAATAATCCGCGTCTGGTACTGGCGGATGAGCCGACCGGTAATCTGGATGCGCGTAATGCCGACAGTATTTTTGAGCTTTTGGGCGAGTTAAATCGTCTGCAGGGAACCGCGTTTCTGGTGGTGACTCACGATTTGCAACTGGCGAAACGTATGAGCCGCCAGCTTGAGATGCGCGATGGCCGCCTGACGGCGGAACTGAGCCTGATGGGGGCGGAGTAATGGCGTCGCCTTTATCATTGTTAATTGGCTTGCGTTTCAGCCGTGGACGGCGGCGCGGCGGTATGGTTTCGCTCATTTCCGTCATTTCTACCATCGGTATCGCGCTGGGCGTGGCGGTATTGATTGTCGGTTTAAGCGCGATGAACGGTTTCGAACGCGAGTTGAATAACCGTATTCTGGCGGTGGTTCCGCACGGGGAGATTGAAGCGGTCAATCAGCCGTGGACCAACTGGCGTGAAGCGCTGGCAAAAGTGCAGAAGGTGCCAGGCATTGCCGCCGCCGCGCCGTATATCAATTTTACCGGCCTGGTAGAGAGCGGGGCGAATTTGCGCGCCATTCAGGTTAAAGGCGTCGACCCTAAGCAAGAGCAGCAGCTTAGCGCGTTACCGTCATTTGTGCAAAATCACGCCTGGGATCATTTCAAAGCGGGCGAGCAGCAGATCATTATCGGTAAAGGCGTCGCCGATGCGCTGAACGTGAAACAGGGCGACTGGGTGTCCATCATGATCCCCAATGCGAATGCCGACCATAAGCTGCTCCAGCCCAAACGCGTGCGTTTGCATGTCATCGGGATTCTGCAACTGAGCGGCCAGCTCGATCACAGCTTCGCCATGATACCGCTTGAGGATGCGCAGCAGTATCTGGATATGGGGTCCAGCGTTTCCGGTATCGCGCTTAAAGTCCACGACGTGTTTAATGCGAACAAACTGGTGCGTGATGCGGGTGAAGTGACTAACAGCTATGTCTACATTAAGAGCTGGATCGGCACCTACGGCTATATGTATCGCGATATCCAGATGATTCGCGCCATTATGTATCTGGCGATGATTCTGGTGATCGGCGTGGCCTGTTTTAATATCGTTTCCACCTTAGTGATGGCGGTAAAAGACAAAAGCGGCGACATTGCGGTATTAAGAACGCTGGGGGCGAAAGATGGTTTGATTCGTGCCATTTTCGTCTGGTACGGACTACTGGCGGGCTTGCTGGGCAGCTTGATTGGCGTGGCGATCGGCGTTGTCGTTTCGCTTCAGCTTACCGCCATTATTAATGGGATTGAAAAGGCGATCGGGCATCAGTTTTTGTCCGGCGATATCTATTTTATCGACTTCCTGCCATCCGAATTACATTGGCTGGACGTTGTTTACGTACTGGTCACGGCGTTGTTGTTAAGCTTACTGGCGAGCTGGTATCCGGCGCGGCGGGCGAGCAACATTGACCCTGCGCGAGTATTGAGCGGTCAGTAATCGCGGAATATAAAAACAAGGAGCGGTGATGTATTACGGGTTTGACATTGGCGGAACAAAGATTGCGTTAGGCGTATTTGACTCAACGCGGCGGCTGCAGTGGGAAAAACGGGTTCCCACGCCTCATGCCAGCTATAGCACCTTTTTAGACGCTGTGTGCGAACTGGTCGCGGAAGCCGACCAGCGATTTGGCGTAAAAGGGTCGGTAGGGATTGGCATACCCGGTATGCCGGAAACCGAAGACGGCACGCTGTACGCCGCGAATGTCCCGGCAGCCAGCGGTAAGCCGTTGCGCGCCGATCTCAGCGCCAGACTGGATCGCGATGTGCGTCTGGACAATGACGCTAACTGTTTTGCCTTGTCCGAAGCCTGGGATGATGAATTCACGCAATACCCTTTGGTTATGGGGCTTATCCTCGGCACCGGCGTCGGCGGCGGCCTGGTGCTAAACGGGAAGCCGATTACCGGTCAGAGCTATATCACTGGCGAGTTTGGTCATATGCGTTTGCCGGTTGACGCGCTAACGTTGATGGGGTTTGATTTTCCTCTCCGCCGTTGTGGATGCGGTCAGATGGGTTGCATTGAGAATTATCTGTCCGGGCGCGGGTTTGCGTGGCTATATCAGCATTATTATGATCAATCGTTGCAGGCGCCGGAGATTATCGCGTTGTGGGAGCAAGGCGATGAGCGGGCACACGCGCATGTTGAGCGCTATCTGGATTTACTGGCGGTTTGTCTGGGGAATATACTGACGATTGTCGATCCCGATTTATTGGTGATCGGCGGCGGACTATCGAACTTTACGGCAATAACAACGCAACTGGCGGAAAGACTGCCGCGCCATCTCCTCCCTGTTGCCCGCGCGCCGCGCATTGAGCGTGCGCGGCATGGGGATGCAGGTGGGATGCGCGGTGCTGCTTTTTTACATCTTACCGACTAATCAAAAAAAGAGGTTGTTATGCAGTCGCGTCGGTTTCATCGATTAAGCCGCTTTCGTAAAAATAAACGTCTGTTGCGTGAACGTCTGCGCCAGCGGATCTTTTTCAGAGACAGAGTGGTGCCGGAAATGATGGAAAACCCAAGAGTATTAGTCCTTACAGGTGCAGGAATTTCTGCAGAGTCTGGTATTCGTACGTTTCGCGCGGCGGATGGCCTTTGGGAAGAGCATCGGGTTGAAGATGTGGCAACGCCGGAAGGATTCGCCCGTAATCCGGGGCTGGTGCAGACATTTTATAATGCCCGCCGTCAGCAGCTTCAACAGCCGGAAATACAACCCAATGCGGCGCATCTGGCGTTAGCGAAGCTTGAAGAAGCGCTTGGCGATCGCTTTTTGCTGGTGACGCAAAACATCGACAATTTGCATGAACGCGCGGGCAATCGCAACATCATTCATATGCATGGCGAGCTGTTGAAGGTGCGCTGTTCGCAAAGCGGCCAGATTCTGGAATGGAACGGCGATGTGATGCCGGAAGATAAATGTCACTGCTGTCAGTTCCCGGCGCCGCTACGTCCGCACGTGGTGTGGTTTGGCGAGATGCCGCTTGGCATGGATGAAATTTATATGGCGCTGTCGATGGCGGATATTTTTATCGCCATTGGCACATCCGGTCATGTCTATCCGGCTGCGGGGTTTGTGCATGAAGCAAAACTGCACGGCGCACATACGGTGGAACTGAATCTTGAGCCAAGCCAGGTCGGCAGCGAGTTTGAAGAGAAGCACTACGGCCCGGCAAGCCAGGTTGTGCCGGAATTTGTTGATAAATTCCTGAAAGGGCTGTAGTGCTGTTTGCCCGTTAACGCCTTATCCGGCCTACATTTCACGTTACGTTCATCTGTAGGCCCGACAGGCGCTTTGGCTGAATTAGCGTCCTGCTTTTAGCTTCTGATAATACTCTTCATAAATGGCGCTGGCGTCGCCGACATCGTTTTGCCACTCGCCTTTGCTGATGGTTTGCGCATCCGGATAGAGCGACTTATCATTGGCGACCTCCGGGCTTAACAGCTTACGCGCCGCCAGGTTGGGGGTAGGGTAGCCGATGGTTTCTGCCACCTCTTTCGCGACGTCAGGACGCAGCAGGAAGTCGATTAGCTTCAGCGCGCCCTCTTTATTTTTCGCGTTCGCCGGAATAGCCAGGCTATCCATCCAGAAAATACCGCCTTCCTTCGGCCAGACGACCTCCAGCGGCGTGCCAGCCTGACGAGCAACGAAGGCCGAACCGTTCCACACCATCCCCAGGTTGACTTCCCCTTCCATATACGGATTCGCCGGATTATCGGAGTTGAAAGCCGCTACGTTCGGCATCAGTTTTTTCAACTCTTCATATGCCGCTTCGATCTCTTTCGGATCGGTAGTGTTACCGGAATAACCTAGCTTGCGCAGCGCCATCTGGAAGACTTCTCGCGCATCGTCGGTTAAAAGCAGGCTGTTTTTATATTCCGGTTTCCACAAGTCAGCCCAGCTGGTAATGGTTTTTGGATCGATAGCATCGCTGTTCACGCCAATCGCCGTTGCGCCCCAGATATACGGAACAGAATAATCGTTGTTGGGGTCAAACGGTTTGTTGAGCATTTCCGGATCGAGGTTGTGGAAATTGGTTAATTTCGACTTATCGATCTTCTGGATCATGCCTTCTTTGCGCATTTTGTCGACATAGTATGTAGAAGGAACAACCAGGTCATACGCGCCATCTTTATAGGTTTTGAGTTTGGCATACATGGTTTCGTTCGACTCGTAGGTCGAATAAATCACCTTAATGCCGGTCTCTTTAGTGAACTGTTCCAGCAGGCCCGGCGGTACATACTCAGTCCAGTTATAGAAATAGAGCGTGTCGTTGTCGGAGGCATGAGCGGCACTCATACCCAGCGCCAGGGCGCCCGCCGCGAGCAGGTGGCGTGACCATTTTTTCATTTAACGTCCCCTGAATTACGGGCCTTATCGGCCCTTGGTTTTATCACGAGCAATAAGCTGGCTGGCAATGACCATTACCAGAGACAGCACCAATAAAACGGTCGCCAGCGCGTTCACTTCTGGTGAAACGCCGACTTTTACCATGGAATAAATCTTTAAGGGTAAAATTTCATAGCCCGGCCCGGTGACAAACGACGAGACCACTACATCGTCCATCGACAACGTAAAGCTCAGCAACCAGCCCGCCGCCACCGCCGGCATCGCCAGCGGCAGAATGATTTTGCGTAAAATCGTTACCTCACTGGCCCCCAGGTCTTTTGCGGCTTCCAGCATTCTGACATCAAAGCCTTTCAGGCGCGAATAGACCGTGACGACCACAAACGGCAGGCTAAAGGTGATGTGCGAGAACAGCAACGACCAAAAGCCCAGTTGAATGCCGAGTAACATAAACAGCACCAGCAGGGAGATCGCCATCACGATATCCGGCGACATCATTACTACAAACAGCATCCCGCTGACGAATGGCTTCCCGCGAAAGCGGTAGCGATAAAGCGCCACCGCGGTTAACGAGCCAATCAACGTGGCGAAGGTCGCTGAGAAAATCGCCATCGTCAGTGAATGTTGAGCGGCCTGCAACAGACTGTCGTTATTGACCAGTAGTTCGTACCATTTAGTGGTAAAGCCCTGCCAGTTAATGCCGAACCGCGAACTGTTGAAGGAGTTCACGATCAGAATAATGATGGGAATATACAGATACGCATAGATGGCAGTCATGAAACCGCCACGGAGCAGCCGACCGATCATTCAAGTTCCACCTTCTTATTCAGAGGATGGGGTGCTTTTAGAGTATTGAAAATGATCAATTTTTTCTCTTCTCCAAAATCTCTCCAAAACGTCTCGCGGTTATCAGCAGCCGGGAAGAAGCAAGCTGCCGCTTGAAGCCGCGAATTTTACAACAAATTGCCAGACGAGCGGGAAAAAAAGGCCATTTAAATGACTATTCTCATCCGATCCGGTCATATGCGGCATTATTGCACCAGGCAAGAGGTTACTCTGTAGGCAAACATGGAGTACGTGAGTAAACCCTGAACGTGACGTTTGAGAAAGCGTCGTCTGATTTTATAAAAAACAACATAAACAGCCGCTTTGTTGTTCTGAGCGAACGTGTAGCGTGGTTAACTGTTCTTCCGCCATTTTTTGTATAGCCTGGGGGTCTATTCTAAAAATGGCGTGAAAAACCTGATCAGAGAGGGTTTCGATTATCTCAGCTAACATGCTTAGACTGGCGCTGGGATCCGTTACAAGGAACGCCTGAAACGTCTTATCCGCCAGTAAAACCTCTTCTACCATTTTTTCAATAGGTATGTGGGTATGTGGTGGTGGTATTTCAAGCTGTTTTAAGCCACACATTGTCATTGTTTCTAAAAATGCGTTTTGCTGAGTCCTTTCGGATATATTCGCATGCTGTAAAATACGCGTTGTCTTTTCAATCCCAGACTGAATTTTCGCTGCCAGGTAGGTTACCTTTTCTTGCGTTTTCCACTCATCTAAATTTCCTTTTCTCCATTCAGAATATAAATACCCCTCTATGTTGTCTAATGGAACCGATAATGTCGGCGCGCCAGCAGGGTTGAGACATAATGTCGAAGGGAGGGGGTAATCTGCGATGTCGCTATATCTTCTATTAATCATGGCCGCCATTTGTGGATGCGATTTTAAAATATCCGGGCGATCTTTCATTAAAAAATAGACCTTCCCCATGACTTCACAGCTAAAGGTATCGGTATTTTGAGTGATACGTAACAATTCGTTCTCTTCGTTTTGATCCATGATACGAAGAATCATGATGGCATCATTTTCATGAGGATTATGAACCTGAAATCTATCTCTTTGCGATGCGCAGGCTAATGCCTTCAACTCAAAAAAAATCTCTGTAAGCCGCTCTCGTGTGGGGGTGCAATCGGCAAACAACATCTCATGTAGACAACGGTCCGCTTTTGCTTTGCCAGTAGAAAAAAAGAGGTCTTTAATTTTTTCCCATAAAACTTTGCAACATGTTTCTTTCGTATTCCCTGGGGGATTGATAAGTATTTCGCTTTTTAAAAAACCATTCCCTATAGTAATCGGCATAATAATCTCACTTAAACTGGAGTAAAAATGACTACATAATTGATTAAATCGACCCTTTTTATCTCAACTGCGGGCGCATCAGATGTAATATAATATTTAAAAGAGACTGGCAATCAGTATAAAACCTGAGAGCTCCACGTATAAATGCATTACTGTCTGTGATAGCGTCGCTACAGGTAAAAGTAATAGAAGGCCTGCCGCAGATAATGCTGTAGATTTGAAATGCTGGCGGAAACTGCTTTCATGCGTTTTTTATGTCGGAGGCATGAAGTTTACCCTTGAATAAACTTCATGCCTGAATGCGCGTGGATTTGTTAGCGTTGCGCAATTAATCGCTTATATCACTCACCTTCTTATTCAATAAGCGGGAAGCCCGCCAGTAAATCAACAGCATGAGTCCCATCACAATGGTCAGCGTAATGCTGGTCGCCGCGCCAAACGGCCAGTCGCGAATATTCAGAAACTGTACCTTAATGACGTTACCAATCAGCAGGTTTTTCGCGCCACCCATTAAATCGGAGACGTAGAACAGGCCCATTGCCGGTAGCATCACGAGCAGGCAACCGGCGACAATGCCCGGCATGGTTAATGGAATAATGATGCGGATGAACGTTTGCATTTTACTGGCGCCGAGATCGCGTGCGGCCTCCAGTAGTGGTTTGTCGAGCTTCTCAATGCTGGAGTAGAGCGGCATGACCATAAATGGCAGCAAAATGTAAACCAGGCCGATAATAACGGCGCTCGGGGTGAACATGATGCGAATCGGTGTATCAATCACGCCCAGCCACAGCAGGAATTCATTGAGATAACCTTTAGTGCTCAGGAATATTTTCAGCCCATAGATGCGGATCAGTGAGTTGGTCCAGAAAGGAACAATCAGCAAAAACAGCAATAACGGACGTATCTTTTCCGGTAACTTCGCCAGAAACCAGGCAAAAGGATAGCCCAGCACCAGGCAGGAGAGGGTGGCGATCAGCGCCATATTCAGAGAGTGCAGGAGCACTTCAAAATAGAGCGGATCGAGCAGGCGCGCGTAGTTATCCAGCGTAAAGACCATCTTGACGAAACTGGCGTCGTCACGGGTCAGAAAGCTGGTGCCAATGATCATCAGGTTGGGCAGAAAAACGAATAACACAAGCCAACCGACGATAGTGACAATCACTACATTCTGGAATTTACTTGTGTTCTTCATCAGCCAGTACGACCTCCCAGCTTTCTACCCAACTAATGGCCATTTTTTGGTCAAGTGAATGGTCGAAGTCAGGATCGTCTTCGTTGAAGAATTCGCTGACCATCACCATTTTGCCATTTTCCAGTTCAACCACCGACTCCAGCGTCATACCTTTATAATTGCGCTCGCGCACGTAGCCGATAAGCCCTTCGATGTGGTTATCATCGTTGATCTCTTCGACGCGTAGATCTTCCGGTCGCAGCAGGACGTTCAGTTTTTGGCCCGGTTCGACAGCGAAATTGACGTATATATTGCACTCCCGACCTTCTACGCTGGCGCGGACGCGCTGTTCATCAAGCCGTTCAATGACGGTTGCGTCAAAGCGGTTAATTTCGCCGATAAAACCGGCGACAAACAGGTTTTTTGGCTCTTCATAGATTTCACGCGGCGTGCCGTCTTGCTCAATCACGCCATTACGCATTACCACGATACGATCGGACATGGTGAGCGCTTCTTCCTGATCGTGAGTGACAAAAACAAACGTGATACCGAGTTTACGCTGTAATGCTTTAAGCTCGTTCTGCATTTGTTTGCGCAATTTATAGTCCAGCGCGGAAAGCGATTCATCCAGTAATAACAGGCGAGGTTTATTCACCACCGCGCGAGCGATAGCCACACGCTGCTGCTGTCCGCCGGAAAGCTGGTGCGGTTTACGTTGTGCAAACTCTTCAAGCTGCACCATACGCAGCGCATCGGTCACGCGAGGCGCTATCTCGGCGGCTGGCGTTTTTTGCATCCGTAAGCCAAACGCGACATTTTCAAACACCGTCATATGCGGAAATAAAGCGTAGCTTTGAAATACGGTATTTACATAACGATTTTCGGCGGGAACGTGGGTGATATCCTGGTTATCCAACATGATATGCCCGGCATCAACGGTTTCCAGGCCGGCAATCAGGCGAAGAACGGTTGTTTTACCACAGCCGGAAGGGCCAAGCAGCGTGAGGAATTCGCCATTGTTAATGGTCAAATCCAGCTGTGAAATGACCTCTTTGCCATCGAAACTTTTGCTAATTCCCGACAAAAGCACCAGCGGTGAAAGCGAACGCGGTTGATTATTCAATTTCTTACTCTGTCCCATGTAAACGCAACGGATGGCTGACCGCTGCGGGGTTTGTGGTTAACCACCTTAATCACTCTTAATGAGGGCGGTCATTCTACGGCAAACCACTGTGATCGCCAATCCTTGTTGCGAATTACTGACTTAGCTTTATAGTCAGAAAGCGTGTCAAAGTGAAATATTCTTGTTTGCAGGGATAAAAGTGACCTGACGCAATATTTGTCTTTTCTTGCTTATTAATAATGTTGTCACGAAAAGTGAGGGTGACTGCATGGATAAACTACTTGAGCGTTTTTTACACTACGTATCGCTGGATACCCAATCAAAGTCGGGTGTTCGGCAGGTTCCCAGCACTGAGGGGCAGTGGAAGTTACTACGTTTGCTCAAACAGCAGCTCGAAGAGATGGGGCTGGTTAACATTACATTAAGTGAAAAAGGGACGTTGATGGCGACGCTCCCGGCCAATGTTGAGGGGGATATTCCCGCCATTGGTTTTATCTCCCATGTGGATACCTCTCCGGATTTCAGCGGTAAAAACGTTAACCCGCAGATTGTCGAGAATTATCGCGGCGGCGATATAGCATTAGGGATTGGCGATGAGGTGTTGTCACCCGTGATGTTCCCGGTACTGCATCAATTACTGGGACAGACGCTGATTACTACCGATGGTAAGACATTGCTGGGCGCGGACGATAAAGCCGGTGTTGCGGAGATCATGACCGCGCTGGCGGTGCTGAAAGGTAATCCTATTCCCCACGGCGACATTAAAGTGGCGTTTACGCCTGACGAAGAGGTAGGGAAAGGCGCGAAGCACTTCGATGTTGAGGAATTTGGCGCGCAGTGGGCCTATACGGTCGACGGCGGCGGCGTGGGCGAACTGGAGTTTGAAAACTTCAATGCCGCCTCGGTGAATATCAAAATCGTCGGCAATAACGTGCATCCTGGTACGGCGAAAGGTGTGATGGTCAATGCGTTGTCGTTGGCGGCGAGGATTCACGCGGAAGTGCCGGCGGATGAAGCGCCTGAAACCACTGAAGGTTACGAAGGGTTTTATCATCTGGCCAGCATGAAAGGCACCGTTGACCGAGCCGAAATGCACTACATCATTCGCGATTTCGACCGTAAGCAGTTTGAAGCGCGTAAACGCAAAATGATGGAGATTGCCAAAAAAGTCGGTAAGGGGCTGCATCCGGACTGCTATATCGAACTGGTGATTGAAGACAGTTATTACAATATGCGCGAAAAAGTGGTTGAGCATCCGCATATTCTCGATATCGCCCAGCAGGCCATGCGCGACTGTCATATTACGCCGGAGATGAAACCGATTCGCGGCGGTACAGACGGGGCGCAACTGTCGTTTATGGGCTTGCCGTGTCCTAATCTCTTTACCGGCGGATATAACTATCATGGTAAACATGAGTTTGTGACGCTGGAGGGGATGGAAAAAGCGGTACAGGTGATTGTACGTATCGCGGAGCTGACGGCGAAGCGCGGCCAGTAGCGAATGTTACGCATTGTGGTGAAGCGTTTTATTATTTATGGCGGGATATTTTCCGCCATCAATTTTTCTGCCTGGAGCGCCGAATATCCGCCTTCCTGGTCCCAGCGCCAGCAACAATCTGCAGCATGTTTTATGACCGGCGATGAAACCTGCATGACGTTTATTGATGATGCGGTGAGGCTGGCCTCGCGGCAATATGGCAAACGCTCAATACAGCTTGTTCGTAGCCTGCTATTACAAAGCGATATTTATCAATGGCTGGGTAAACCTGAATTAACGCCGCAAATGCTGCTGCGAGCGCGGGCAATCATGAAAACATTTCCGGCGGGCACTTATCCGGGCGATCGGGCCGATATGTTTGAACACCTTGCGGCCTTTAATGTTTACAGTGACGATCGCCATATAGAGTATTCATCTACAGAGCAGTGGCGATACGAGATCAAGGTTGATTACCGTCAGCGAATAGCCTGGCAAGAGCAGGCATTAACGTGGCGTCTTAAAGACAAAAAGGCATCGACGGAGGCATTGGTTTATACCTTAAACAGGATGCGCGACGCTTATTCTGATGCGCTGGAAGAGCGGGATGTCGAATGTGATAGTGCGCGTAAAGCCTATTATTTGGCGAAGATAGACGCAACGGAGCGGCAGTGGTTGGGCGTTATTTTACGGGATAAAACCTGGGATAATCGTGAGCGCGTCGCCTCTTTTTTGCAGCAGAAAGCGGATATTGCTTATAATGCAGGACATATTAGCGAGGCGATTAATGCGCTAAGTCAGGCGCTAAAAATTAAGCAAACGCTTTATGGCGCCGAATTCGGCGAAATGACGGTTGACAGCAATAATCTTGCTGGCTTTTATGCACAGGGCCATCATTATAAGGAAGCGAAAGATCTCTACCTTAAACTTATCGCGTATTACCAGAGCCGTTTAACGCCAATGGCGACGGTAATATCACGATTACGCTTTTATTTGCCCGAAAACATCGACCTGGACAGTACTTCCCTCTATCTCCCATTGCTGGAAGAATATAAACGTCGGCAGTCTGACGTATCAATGGTGTTGTATGGTGTTTCGCTGCTTTATAAGAATAATCAACAGCTTGAACAAGCAAAAGACTTTGCGGAACGCGCCTTTACGCTTGATGCCGTAGCTTATCCAGCAAAGATGCAGTATGAACGATTACAGCAACTGGCTAATATTGCCGAAGGTCTTGGAGATAACGTACTGGCGCGGCGCTATCGGCAAATGTCATTTCGCCATCGAATGGCCCACTCGATTTATCCGGGCGATCCGCAATATAACGATTTCGCCAAACCTGGCGGCGATCGTTGTGGATAGTTTGCGTCAGCCCGGCGGTCGCCGGGCATTGCGATGTTCTTATCCTTCGAAGAACCAGTACCCGCTATTCACCAGTGCCGCCAGCATCGCGAGGAAGGACGGGTCTTCCAGCGCATCGCCGAAGTTTTCAGCGGTCAGTGCAATATGACTGGCGAGCGCCTCCAGAGCGGGGCGATGCGGAGAGTCTATTTTTTCGCCATTCGCATAGACCTCATCGCCGATACGCAATACGCGAAGCCCGCCGAGACGTACTAATACCTCGCCTTGCTTTAAGGCATCGTAAATTTCATCAGGCTGATACGGCGGCTCCGGCGGCGCAATATCCAGTTCGTGGCGTGACTGAGAGAGAAACTCGCCAAGCCACTGTTGGAAATGCGCGGGTTGATTGATCAAATCGAGCATCATATTACGCAGTTTATCCATCTCCTGCGGCAGGATATCCGCCGGATGCTTGCGGGACGGCATATCCGGATCGCTGTAGTATGTATTGCCCAACTCCCGTTGCAGGACGTAGTCGGCAAAACCGCTGATCAGCTCACGGCTATTGGGCGCGCGAAAACCGACCGAATAGTTCATGGCGTTTTCCAGCGCATAGCCTTCATGCGGGAATCCTGGCGGAATATACAGAATGTCGCCCGGCTCCAGCTCTTCATCAATAATGGCCTCGAACGGATCGACTTGTAACAGGTCGGGATGTGGGCAGTGCTGACGCATTTGCAGCTTTTCGCCCACGCGCCAGCGACGGCGACCGGTTCCCTGGATAATAAACACATCATACTGATCCAGATGCGGGCCAACGCCGCCGCCGGGAACGGAAAAGGAGATCATCAGATCGTCGATACGCCAGTCCGGCAGAGCGCGGAACGGGCGCATCAAGGCGGCGGTGGGTTCGTGCCAGTGGTTTACCGCCTGTACCAGCAGCGACCAGTTGCTCTCACCCAGATGATCGTAGCTTTCGAAAGGGCCATGGCTGACCTGCCATTTGCCATCCTGATGGCTAACGAGACGGCTGTCGATTTCGCTTTCCATCGCCAGCCCCGCCAGCTCATCCGGCGAGAGCGGATCGATAAAGTTGCTAAACCCACGTTTTAAGACCACCGGGCGTTTTTGCCAGTGGCGTTCAAGAAAGTCGGGCCAGTTAAGAGTTAATTGGTATTCCATGTTAAGTATCCGCAGGCTGGTATCTGACACCGATTATAACGGATGCTTAACGAGATGCGTGGAAGAACGCACAGAAATGTTTATTCCTCTTTCTGTGTGGGATGCTGTCGGCCAAAAACGACCTCCATACGGGCACCGCCGAGCAGACTGTCGCTGGCAATGATCTGCCCGGCGTATTGTTCCGTAATCTCGCGCGCGACAGCCAGCCCCACGCCTTGTCCTGGTCGTAGGGTATCGGCGCGCTGACCGCGATCAAACACCAGGGAACGTTTGCTGTGGGGAATGCCTGGGCCGTCATCTTCGACGAAAATATGCAAATGATCGTCGGTCTGGCGAGCCGAAATCTCGACAAACTCCAGGCAATATTTACAAGCGTTGTCCAGTACGTTGCCCATTACTTCGACAAAGTCGTTTTGCTCGCCGACAAAACTGATCTCTGGTGAAATATCCATACTGATATTCACCCCTTTACGCTGATAAACTTTATTGAGCGCGGAGATCAGGTTATCTAACAACGGCGCGACGGGATGCAGTTCGCGGCTTAACAATACGCCGCTACCGCGCATACTGGCGCGATGCAGATAATAGCCGATCTGCTGGGAAATCCGGCTGATCTGTTCCAGCATCACCGGTTCAGCTTTGCTGACGCTCATCTTTTCGTTGCGTAAAGAGCGTAACGTACTCTGCAAAACCGCGAGCGGCGTTTTTAAACTGTGCGTCAGGTCGGTCAGGGTCGTGCGGTATTTGTTATAACGTTCACGCTCGCTTTTGAGCAGTTGATTAAGGTTGCGCACAAGGCTGGTCAGCTCACGCGTCGTCTCCGGATTGAGCATTTCGCGGTGATGATCTTCAAGCTCGCGGACTTCCCGCGCCAGCGCCTCGATAGGGCGTAAGCTCCACCAGGCGGCGATCCACAGTAAAGGAATGACTAACAGTAAATTGGCGGCCAGCACGTATACGAACCAGCTCCACACCATATAGGAGCGTTTTAGTTCTATCGGAATGGTATCGACCACCACGATGGTTAACTGCGGCATCCGCGCCGTGGCAGGATAAATATTTACCGCTACCGAGTGGGTCATCTCGGCATCATCGTCATCTTCACGTACTTCTTTGAGTTTTTCCTGCGCGGAATGATCCTCGCTCAACAGCGTGCTGGTGGCGTCTACGTTGGTTTCAATTTCATGGAAGCCGTTCGTTTTTAACCATTCCGGTTGAATGCTTTTAATCAGCCAGGGGATATTGCGCTGCGTCCATAATAATTTGCCCGTTTCATCGTAAATCAGCGTCATGGTCGGGCTTTGCATGTCCAGATTTTCAGGCAGCTCAACGCTGATTTTATTATTTTCCCATTTGGCGAGGGTATAAAACAGGTTGCTTTCGCCGCGCAGCAAACGAAAGGTGGTTTTATCAAAACTTACGCTATAGCCGACCAGCGCCACTATGCCATATGCCAGAGAAAGCACCAGCACGACGCCGGCTGTCGCCAGCAAAAAACGAACCCGCAGCGACAGCGGCAGAAAATGGCGAGCAAATTTATTCATTAGCGCAATTCAAAAAGATATCCTTGTCCGCGTACGGTGGTAATGACATCGTGCGGATACTGGGCCTGTATTTTTTTCCGCAGACGCCCCATGAGAACATCAATGGTATGACTTTCCCGCAGTTCCGCATCCGGATACAGTTGAAGCATCAGCGAATCTTTGCTGACCACTTTACCGTTGTTACGGATAAGCGTTTCCATAATGGTGTATTCGAACGCCGTGAGTTTGATGACCTCTTCATTGACGGATAATTCCCGACGTGAGAGATCCACCTGGAAAGGCGGGATGTTGATCACCTGGGAGGCCAGACCGCTATTACGGCGCATTAACGCCTGCATACGAGCCATTACCTCTTCGATGTGGAATGGCTTCGTTACGTAGTCATCGGCCCCGGAGCTGAGAACCTCGACTTTATCCTGCCAGCCTTCGCGCGCGGTTAACACCAGAACCGGCAGTGAAACATCACTGCTGCGCCAGCGGCGTATCAAGGAAAGGCCGTCTTCATCCGGCAGACCTAAATCGACAATAGCGATATCCGGAAGGTGTTCATTAAGGTAGTAATCAGCTTCCCTGGCATCTTCTGCGGCATCGACCTGGTGACCTGAATCCTGGAGCTGAACCTTCAGGTGGTGGCGTAATAATGCATTATCCTCTACAACCAGTACGCGCATCATCTCTTCTCCCTTGTGTTAACAATAAGAACAGTCTAGCGTTGATTATGGTGCTTTGGGGATAAACAGTTAATAAACCAGACAAATAGTCACCCTCTTTCTGAAGAAAAGAGGGTGAGGCAGACATTATTTAAGTTCGTCGACCAGAGTCACAGCGCGACCGATATAATTTGCCGGCGTCATGGCTTTAAGGCGCGTTTTTTCTGCTTCCGGCAGGGCCAGACTATCAATAAACTGTTTCATTCCTTCGGCATCAACACGCTTGCCACGGGTCAACTCTTTCAGTTTTTCATATGGTTTTTCAATACCATAGCGGCGCATGACGGTCTGGATCGGTTCGGCTAATACTTCCCAGTTGTGATCCAGTTCGTCAAGCAGATGATCGCGGTTTACTTCCAGCTTGCTGACGCCCTTCAGGGTGGACTGATAAGCGATAAGCGCATAGCCGATGCCGACACCCAGGTTACGCAGGACGGTTGAGTCGGTCAGATCGCGCTGCCAGCGGGAAACCGGCAGTTTGTTTGCCAGATGGTGCAACACTGCATTAGACAGACCGAGGTTGCCTTCTGAGTTTTCAAAGTCAATGGGGTTAACTTTATGCGGCATGGTAGAAGAACCGATCTCCCCGGCGATGGTTTTCTGTTTGAAATGGTTCAACGCAATATAGCCCCATACATCGCGATCGAAATCGATCAGGATGGTGTTAAAGCGCGCGATACAGTCAAACAGTTCCGCAATATAATCATGCGGTTCAATCTGGGTGGTGTAAGGGTTCCACTGGATGCCCAGCGAGGTGACGAACTCTTCGCTGAACTGATGCCAGTCAACTTCCGGATAGGCGGCGATATGCGCGTTATAGTTGCCTACGGCGCCGTTGATTTTACCGAGGATCTCCACCTGGTTGAGCTGGCGGAACTGACGCTCCATACGGTAAGCCACGTTAGCCATTTCTTTGCCCAGCGTAGACGGGGTGGCAGGTTGACCGTGGGTACGGGAGAGCAGAGGAATATCGCGATACTGCGTGGCGAGATCTTTAACCGCGTTAATCACCTGACGCCAGTAAGGCAGGATCACTTCATCGCGCGCGGTTTTGAGCATTAACGCGTGCGACAGGTTGTTAATGTCCTCAGAAGTGCAGGCAAAGTGGATAAATTCGGAAACGTCATGTAGCGCCGGGATCGCGGCGACTTTTTCTTTCAGAAAATACTCAACCGCTTTCACATCGTGATTCGTGGTGCGCTCAATGGTTTTAATGCGCGCGGCATCTTCTTCATTGAAGTTTGCCACAAGCGTATCCAGGTAACCGTTTGCGTCGGCAGCAAAAGCAGGAACTTCCTTGATCGCTGCGTGCGCGGCTAATTTCTGCAGCCAACGTACTTCGACTTGTACACGAAATTTCAGCAAACCGTATTCGCTAAAAATTCCGCGCAGCGCGCTGACTTTATCGCCGTAGCGTCCATCGACAGGGGAAACGGCGGTCAGTGAGGATAATTCCATAGATCATAACTCCGGGGTTAAATGAGCAAGAATTTGTTTTGCCTGAGTCGTCAGGCGATGACGAGAAAACATAAGTTGTAGGCGACCACCGCCTACCTGATGCCAGAGCACGGCTGCACGGATGCCTGCCAGTAGCGAGGCGCGGACTTTGGCCTGCACCTGCGGACTTTGCAGAACGGCCGGGGAGCCCGTCACCTGAATGCGCGGGCCCAATGGGCTAATCACATCCACGTAGATGCCCGCCATGGCGCTCATTAACGTGTCTGACTGTAAATCAAAATGATCAAGCTGGCGCTGCAGGCCGTTAATGCGATCGCCTAACGTATTCAATGCGCCTTTGGCGGATGACAGCTTGCGCTCCAGCACCATCAGGCTAAGCGTATAACGCGTCAGTTCGGCGTTAAGTCCTTGTCGGCTGCTGGCATTCAGCACGCCGAGCAGTGTTTCCAGACCAAGACGCAGGTTAGCTTCGCTGCCGCCGAACACGCCCAGAGTAGAACTGGGATTCATATCAATGACACTGTTGAGTGAAACGTGCAACGCGTCGGCATCACAGTGCCCCTGGTGCGCCAGTTGTTGCACCAGGCGTGCCGACTGGCAAATGCCAGACAGCGCGAGGGTGATGTCATAATAATTCTTTGCCACAATCACTGCTTCCTTGTATCAAATAAAATACACTTCATCTTTTAAGCCGCTTTGAGGCGACTTGAATGGTGTTGTGTATTGAATAATCAGACCGTCAGCGGCAGTCGCTGCTCGATAATGCCGCCGCCCAGGCAGACTTCGCCGCTGTAAAAGACAGCGGACTGGCCCGGCGTAACGGCGGCAACCGGCTCGTCAAAAATGACCTCGATACGATCGTCATCCAGCGCGTTAATCGTGCACGGAATATCGGTCTGGCGGTAGCGGGTTTTTACCGTACAGCGCAGGGTGCCGGTGAACGGTTCGCGATCGACCCAATGTAGCTGCTGGGCGATGAGGCCTACCGACATCAGACGTGGGTGCTCATGCCCCTGGGCGACAATTAACACATTGTTTTCAACGTCTTTATCCACCACATACCAGGGGTCTTCGCTACCGTCTTTGGTGCCGCCGATTCCCAGCCCTTTACGCTGACCGAGCGTATGATACATCAGACCCTGATGCTCGCCGATTTCATCGCCGTCAACGGTAATGATTTTCCCCGGCTGCGCAGGCAGATAGCGCCCTAAAAAGTCGCGGAATTTGCGCTCGCCGATAAAGCAGATACCGGTAGAATCTTTTTTCTTGGCGGTTACCAGCCCCAGATCTTCGGCGATTTTACGCACCTGCGGTTTTTCCAGCTCGCCAACCGGGAACAGACTTTGCGCAATCTGCTCATGGCCAAGCGTATAGAGGAAGTAGCTCTGATCTTTGTTACCGTCGAGCCCGCGCAACAACCGGCTTTTGCCGTTTACATCCGCGCGGCGAACGTAGTGACCGGTGGCGATATAGTCGGCGCCTAAATCTTCTGCGGCAAATTCAAGGAAGGCTTTAAATTTGATCTCTTTATTGCACAGAATATCCGGGTTCGGCGTACGGCCCGCTTTGTACTCTTCAAGGAACAGTTCAAAGACGTTATCCCAATATTCTGCGGCAAAATTAACGGTATGCAGTTCAATGCCAAGCTTGTCGCACACGGCCTGCGCGTCAGCCAGATCGGCTGCTGCGGTACAGTATTCCTCACCATCGTCCTCTTCCCAGTTCTTCATGAACAGGCCTTCTACCTGATAACCCTGTTGTTGCAACAGCCAGGCGGAAACGGAGGAATCGACACCGCCGGACATGCCGACGATCACTTTTTTTGGGCTTTCTGACATTGGAATACTCGCGACATTGAACTTCAAGGCGGCGTATTCTACCACGCAGCCCTTTACTTGACACCCTCTGTAAACGGCCAGTTAAATTCGCCCACTATAGATAAGGGGTAACGTTGTCCCGTTTGATAACTGCGAATGCTTTCAGCCACCAGCGGAGAACGTAAATTCGGCGCGTTCAGAATCTCGTCGGCGTTCACCCAACGGCAGCAATCGATGTCATTGTCATGGGGTTCGGTCGCGCAAATATGATCAAGCTTGATAGCGAATAAAAAGCGCAGGAACGGGGTCTTATCCGGCGCAATCCACTGATGCATACGGATAAAATACTGTGGTTGCGCCGTGATGCCAGTCTCTTCCCACAGTTCACGCGCGGCGGCCTGCGCCAGCGTTTCATCTGCCTCCAGGTGTCCGGCAGGTTGATTCCATAACGATTTACCGTTGATGGTCTCTTCCACCACCAGAAATTTATCTTCGGCATGTACGATGCAGGCAACGGTCACGTGCGGCTTGAACATAGGCATCCTTATTAAAGCGGTTTATCAATGTGGTCATAGATCGCGTCAAGCTGTTTCAGACGCTCGTTATAAGCTTTTGTCAGGCAGGTGACGTCGGCCTTGCACTGCTGACGCTGTTTAAGCCAGCTCTGCTGGGCGTCCTGCAGGGCGCCGCGACTGCCCATCGCGAACAACCCTTTCAGAAACTGATATTTGGTGTGCATTTCCACGTCTTTATCATTCAGCGTCAGGTGCGCGCAGATAGCCTTTTCATCCGCAGCCTGCGCTTTCTGGCAGTCGAAGCTGGCCGCATCGACGGATAACGGTGTTAATAAAGCAAAAGCAATGAGAAGCCGTTTCATCTGTCTTTCTCCTGTGCGATCTCGCGCCACTGTCCATTATCGAGGCCGTTGAGCGTGTAGTCGCCCATGCTGTAACGAATTAATCGTAGAGTGGGATGACCGACATGCGCTGTCATGCGTCTTACCTGGCGGTTGCGGCCTTCATATAAGGTGACTTTTAGCCAACTGGTGGGAATATTCTTCCGTTCGCGAATCGGCGGGGTGCGCGGCCACAGCCAGTCAGGCTCCGCGACAATCTCAATACCGGCGGGCAGGGTAGGGCCATCGTTGAGCGTGACGCCAGTACGAAGCGCCTGCAGCGCTGCATTATCCGGGATACCTTCTACCTGAACATAGTAAATCTTGCCGGTGCGTTTGCCCGGTTGCGTGAGGCGCGCCTGCAGCGCGCCGTCATTAGTCAGCACCAAAAGCCC
Organism: Salmonella sp. SAL04202; assembly: GCF_046550775.1. Classification (NCBI taxonomy): domain Bacteria; kingdom Pseudomonadati; phylum Pseudomonadota; class Gammaproteobacteria; order Enterobacterales; family Enterobacteriaceae; genus Salmonella; species Salmonella sp. SAL04202. Next base: position 950,471 of record NZ_JBGDXK010000001.1, read on the forward strand.
TTCGCTGTCGCGGTCCAGGCGGCCTGCGGCATAAACGCCTTGCACAGGAATAAAATCTTTTAACGTGCGGCGACCTGCTTCATCCGTGAACTGCGGCAACACATCGTAAGGTTTATTGAACAAAACCACGCGTTTTGGCTGGTTTTCTTTCCGTGATTTAGATGCTTGTCGTGAGCTGAATCGCTTAACGTAGTGATTTCTAAAAGAAGTTTTTTGCATGGTGTTTTCAGAACTTATTAATTGCCGCATTATAGCGCAATAATGAGTGTCTTTCATGGCGGCAAACAATAGGGTAGTATTGACATGCTCATTACAAAACATTAACAAAAAATTGCTCTAACGCAGTCGTGCAGCAGGACGCCATTGCACATGCAGCGCGATGACAGACGAGCAAACCAGAAGCGCTCGAAGGAGAGGTGAATGGAAAGCAAAGTAGTTGTTCCGGTGGAAGGTAAGAAGATCACCCTGCAAAACGGCAAACTCAACGTTCCTGAGAATCCGATTATCCCGTTTATTGAAGGCGATGGTATCGGTGTTGATGTCACTCCAGCCATGCTTAAAGTGGTCGATGCCGCCGTCGAGAAAGCCTATAAAGGCGAGCGTAAAATTTCCTGGATGGAAATTTACACCGGAGAAAAATCCACACAGGTTTACGGCCAGGATGTCTGGCTTCCCGCTGAAACCCTTGATTTAATTCGTGATTACCGCGTAGCGATTAAAGGTCCGTTGACCACGCCGGTTGGCGGCGGTATCCGCTCTCTGAACGTTGCCCTGCGTCAGGAGCTTGACCTGTACGTTTGTCTGCGTCCCGTTCGCTACTATCAGGGCACGCCAAGTCCGGTGAAACATCCGGAGCTGACCGATATGGTCATCTTCCGTGAAAACTCTGAAGACATCTACGCCGGAATTGAATGGAAAGCTGACTCTGCAGACGCTGAGAAAGTGATCAAGTTCCTGCGCGAAGAGATGGGCGTGAAGAAAATTCGCTTCCCGGAGCACTGCGGTATCGGTATCAAACCGTGTTCTGAAGAAGGCACTAAACGTCTGGTTCGCGCGGCGATTGAATACGCTATTACCAACGATCGCGATTCCGTTACGCTGGTACATAAAGGCAATATCATGAAGTTCACCGAAGGCGCGTTTAAAGACTGGGGCTACCAGTTGGCGCGCGACGAGTTCGGCGGTGAGCTTATTGACGGCGGTCCGTGGCTGAAAATTAAGAACCCGAACACGGGTAAAGAGATCGTGGTTAAAGACGTTATCGCCGATGCGTTCCTGCAACAGATCCTGTTGCGTCCGGCGGAATACGACGTTATCGCCTGTATGAACCTGAACGGTGACTATATTTCCGATGCCCTGGCGGCTCAGGTTGGCGGTATCGGTATTGCACCGGGTGCGAATATCGGCGACGAATGCGCGTTGTTTGAAGCGACTCACGGGACTGCGCCGAAATATGCGGGCCAGGATAAAGTCAACCCAGGCTCCATTATTCTGTCTGCGGAGATGATGCTGCGTCACATGCAGTGGTTCGAAGCGGCGGATCTGATTGTTAAAGGTATGGAAGGCGCGATTGCCGCGAAGACCGTGACCTATGACTTTGAACGCCTGATGGAAGGCGCTAAACTGCTGAAATGTAGTGAGTTTGGCGACGCGATTATCGCAAATATGTAATAACGATAATTGTTAAAAACAAAAACGGGGACTTAACGTCCCCGTTTTTATTATTAGCATTCGAACGGTTATCAAAATTTTATCAAAAAAATTTATCAAAACTTCCTCAATTCTGACCGCAATAGTAATCCATCCTTTACCCCGATCGTCATGATAACCTGAGCCCCGTTGAAAGCTGATAGTTACCGATTTTGATTGTGTGTGGTTTTCTTTATGATGTGTGGTTTGGCTATTTTTTGAAAGTGCCTTATTAGATTTGTTGTTATTATCAGGATAATATTTCAATAAAAGGTGATAATTTATTGCCTGCAATAGTGGGTAGATTAAGCATTTTATGAAATCATTAGTGTCTTTATTTGCACTTCTACAAGGCGGCTAAAAAGTGTTGAAATATCAGCCTGATAAAGAATACGTCAGCGAAAGTGAATACTATTAGTCGTAAAAATTCAGGAGACATATGCTCAAACCTATCTGCTATAGTGGAAGTGTAAAGGTTCCGGAATATCTGGAAACAGATAAGGAAAAAAATGTCGGACGTACTCCTCTGTCTTCAGATATTCAGCAAGTTAAAAATGTTGTTGAAGATGTTCCGCCATTTCCAGAAAGCGGAGCGGTGAGCGGTTCTGTAAGCGCAGCGTACAGGCTTTCTTTTGACGAAGTGTTTTGCGGTCTCAGCAATGAAGAGCGTAAAAAGGTGTATGGCCGCCTTTTTGGAAAACAAGTACTTGCGCATATTCATTCCAGGTGTCAGCGCGACGCTGACATAATAAGAGAAAAAGCGCTCAGGCGGATAAGCCGTGAGTGTGGTGCCGAAATAGATTGCGCTCTCTTGCTAAATAAGATGGTGGATATTTTACAAAATGCCCGGCTGACAATAAATTTTAATGCAGCAAAAATTGACTTTGTCTCTCTCTTAAAAAATAAAGAATATCTGAACTCTTATGCATTAGGTTGCAGACCGGGAGATTTACCTGCTTATAATGTCGGGCGTGATTCAGTTGAAACTAAAGCATTTGAACTGGAGAAGCTTGCAGATTCACCTTATGCCCCATATGGTCAGACAGGCGGTTTTTCCGTAGCATATACTCCCAACAGTAAAACTTTTAGCCCTACAAGCAGACCAATTTATGCTGCACTGGACTTTCTGAACGGTGAAAATGGAGGTGCCAGCGCCTATGGGAAATCATTTTTTGAATTAAATGATAATGTAAAAACAAATTGTACATTCTCACCTTTTGATATCTACGGTCACAGATTTGGCCTGGATACGAGTAAATTATCTACATTTTGCCATATGGAGAACCTGATTGCATCCTGTCAAAATGATTTTTTTGGTTATAATTGCTTTAAGAGTTTGGTTAAAATGGCTAAGGGCGAAAAATTTTTAGCTCATTCTAATTATGGTACAGGCTATGAAGGGAATTATATAGAAGCTCATATTCATGGTGATGTATGCTTATTTAGAGATATAAAACACGTTTATTTGTCTTTGCAAGAAAATTCTTACTCGAAAAGTCAACTATATGATTATGCAAAACAAATAAACCAGGCGCTTAATAGAGACTGCATAATATTATATTGACAAGCTTATTATCAGTCTCTTTAAAAGAGCTTTAAATGATCATGAGCACATACTTCTTGAGGTAGGCAGTAACTGCTTTTATATTTATTATCTCAGGACCGTTCTGTCAGATACCTGTGTGGCACTTCAGTATGGCCTGAAAAATAGAGGAATATGGACCAGCAGAAGCGCCTGCTGGCTACTTTTCACTTAAATCGCTGGAATTCACCGGCGCTACAGATGAAGCGACCTTAACAGTCATCAGGTGTCCTGCATTACCACAGGAGTGATTTACTGGCTATCGATATTCCTGCTCATCAGGTTTTTACGCCATCTACGTACATTTATTCTGCTATAAATTAAAATACTGCAAAAAATATTAAGGCTTATTATTTTTTCTTTAAGTAAATTTTCGTTCAACAAACTTAATTGTTTATTCAATGATGATGAAGCATGAGTTATGCTGAAAATGAGGGAAGTTAACAGCAAGGATAATCTTAATATTTACGGGTGATATTATGAGACATCGTGTATTTTTCCCATTGCTTCTGGTGTTGTCGGCTACAGCCTTTTCGGCATCGGCGATGGCTGCCAGTGATTCAAAACCCCCACCAGATAATACAAAACACGCCTTCGGTGGCTGGCCAAACCCCGAATCATTGGTTCACCCAGGCTGGTGTGACCATTGGCCAGAAGGTGAGCTAAAGCCACCGGGGTGGTGTGATGTTTGTGGTTGTTAGTTTTTTACAGAAAACTATATCAACCATATCAGGACTGAGGGTATATCTGACTATTATGTTTCATCAGCTCATCCTGAACTGAATATTACCTCAGGCTGGTGTGTTTTATTAACGCCAGCCTGATTTTTCACAATGTTATATTACTGGCTTACAGGCCTATCAGGCCAGTCAGGTTTTGATGTGTCCACACGGTTTACCAACACCCTGTATTTTTCCATTTGTCGCTTATCATCTGTTGCCATCAATGACAGTATTGCGCTCTTTCCCGTACATTGCTCTCCCGACCAGCTCACGGTCCAGTACATGACAGTCCTCTACCACTTCGCTACGCCTAATTTTTTGTTTTTGAGTTGCTCTGTTTTATTGCGCTGAACTTGTACCTCAAAAAAATAATTTTCAATACTTATTTGAATATTTTTTTATGATTTTTTCACGAAATGAGTAAAAAACAAAATGAAGAATGAGATACATAATTAATGCAATAAAAAATGATATCACACCAATTGATGGTCCTGTTTTGTATACGAATAGCATGCATAAAAATATAGCAAATAGATCAAGGGAAATATTCGCGATGAAATCAGTAATTATTTTGAAAAAATTCTTCATATTACCTCTTTAAAATATCTATCTTATTCGTCATTTTTAGGTCGGGCAGTGCTCGAAATTCTCACGTACAACGTGTACGCTCCGGTTTCTGCGCGCTGCCCGGCTTCACACTGGCTCCAACAAGTACGCCCGCTGGACCAGGTTCCTGGCGTCACATAACGTCACCTGGTTATCCAAAAAAGACTCAATAAATAAATATTTTGAGTACGAAAAATTACAGTGTCAGAGAATGAAATGGCGATTCGCTGTCTTCAGGCAGTGCCTTAGTACCTGGCACGCGCTCTTTCGTGCTATAATTTTTATCAATGTTTGTATCGCCTGCTATTTTTTAAATGTCTGTTGTATTTCGTTCATCTTTTCAGCTGCTTTTTTACGCTGACTTTCAATGTCTTTTCTCGATTGTTCAACAAGTTGCTGTGCTTTTTCGGCTTCTTTTTTTGGGTCGAAAGGTTCTTTGGTCTCATATCCGGCAATAGAACCATCCTTATTTAAGGTCATTACCGCACGTGCTGTATTTTTAGCAGTGATGGTAATGTCATAGACGAATTCGCCATTATGAGCTATCTCTGCTCGTACAACGATATCGCTATCTTCCGTAACGGAAATGATGCCACTGGCGTTAGCGCGTTTAATTGTTTCCTGAATACGCTCTGGTATAATGCTGAAATTGATCGAGTCGAATTTGAATAAAGCCTCTTTTAGTGCTTCTTGTTTTTGCTCCTCTGTTATAGTGCCAAAGATGGTTAAGTTGACAGGCGAAGGTCCCCCCCAGTAGCCGTTGTTAAATTTAAACATCTCTACTTTAGCAGGGGTGTTAACGCTCTGTCGAATGAATGAATACCCGCCCTTGAAGAAACGGACTTCAATAATCGCAAGATTGGCTCCACCTTTTGCGTTGATATTGGCAATAGCTTTTTGCATTTCGGCTTTGTCGTAAAAGAACATTGATTGCTGGTGCTCTTTTTGCTGGATTTTTTGCATGTATTTCTCTTGATTTTTTTCAGCTTCCGCCATGGCATCTTTATCGTTATCACAGGCGCTAATTAGAGTTGCCGCGATGAAGGTAATCGGAAGTAAGAGATTTTTATATGTAACATGTATTTTATTCATGTGAAGTATTTCCCTTTTTTATATAAAATAGATAGTCTTGACTGGTCGAGACTATCCTGGAAACATAGTAATAATGCGTGTGCATATCTGCAGTAAGTTTTAGTTATGCTGGTTTTATTTCGGATTTTTACCTGTTACTTTTTGTTCGTAAATAGGTATTTTACGTATTGATGATAAGTTTAGAACCTATCCCAGTAGGCGTAATCGTTAAAGCCAGTTTGGCGAATAAAAGAGTCTAATGGGATAGGCTCTTAATAAACAAAAAAACCAAACGTACTTTCAGAGTTCAGGCTGGAATGCGCATAGCTGATTGTTGATAAGGGCTACTCATACCGACAGGCCAGTGAAGCGATGAATGTCGGTTCCACATACCGGTCTGAGATATCAACAACAACATGTTCTGAGTGGTGGCGTTTGCGTTATATCGTCACAGACAGCGCCTCAGGGCGCTGTTTTCGATCGGACATGTCGCTTTCGCAGGAGGGGACGTTATTCGGCGACCAGCCACATATCAGCCTCTTCAAACATCTCTTCCAGCATACGGTGCAGTCGTTCTTTCTCGGTTTTTGTACAGTCACTGTTTAATGCGTTCGCCTGCATTGGCTTAACTTTCACTTGCGCATCGGGAAAAAGTTGATGTACGCGTTTTGTGAGTTCATTGAGGATGATTTCGCGTGCGCCTGGCAAACCTTCAACATTTCGCTTGTCATAAACGAGTTCGACGAACATCGCCATTTCCTTTTTACTGGTTGGATGACCAGTATTTAAGCTGGGTATATAACTGGTGTCAAGGTTTAGCCGCCGTTTTGTCATCCTGACGTTGCGGACGTGACCGCACGTGGAAGTAAAGGTCGCTAACCTGTTGTCGTGTCATGAGGTTAGCGGCTCTCTCTTCACAGCGGTGTCCTGCTACCTGATGGTAAATTCCAGGGCGCGACTAAAATCGCAATCGGCCAACACAACAGGGTCGCCTTTTCTGACAATAATGCTATTTGTGCCCAGGCATTTTCGGCTCTGTTTCCCCTTAATTTTGTTATCATCAGTGAGCCAGCGCTGGTTATCATTACCCGTGCATGAATAAAGAATGATTGGTGTGCCTTCTTTTGTACCTTGTCCTGCGGCATCCAGACATTTCTCACCCTGCGTGATTCTGTCTCGGTGAAATGAGAAAAGCTGAGATTGCACATGCTTACACTCCCGCAGCGTCAAACGATTCTGTTGATCTGGGCCTGCATCAAGGCACAGACCATCAGTTGTCCGAATTTGTTCCGCGTCATTTATGTAATAACCACCGGAATTAATCTGGTTTTGTGTAATGACCGGGAACGACAAATTAATACTATAAGGTGTGGGTAAGCCGTTCGTCGTACATCCACATAAAATAGAGGAGAGGCAGAGAACCAGTGTGGTTTTTCCTGAAAGCAAAGTCATTCAATTATTACCCTAAAAATAAATAGCGTTACAACTATATTGGCGATTTATACCCACTGAATATGACGTAGCATTGAGCGGCAATAGAGATAATTCCGATAGAATCACATAAATACTTCGGTTAAATGCGCGCAGCCAGCCACTCCTGTGACGATGGGTATATAGCGTTAAATACTTTTGCAATATTAGATGCTATCACAGTGAAAAACGGCTGTACATTTCTTCACGTTAAACAAAGTGAGAAGGGGGGGCACCCGATATATGATAAAAGAGGTCACAGGAGTCATTAGCAAAATAAATCCTTTAGATTTTCGCCACTGAAAACATTCTGCAGCCTTTCAGGCAAAGCCTCATAGCAAACTGCGGAGGTATACGTACTCGCTAAATTTTTCTGAAAAAATGCCGAGTGACGAATTATGAAAGATAAACGTTGGCGGCGGTAGGTCCGCGGAGGCCATTAATACGACAAAACTCAACGCGTATACCGGGGATAAGCGCTTCTGTTTCGTGTTGGCGACATGCTGAAATGTGGACCTGAACATCTTTGCGTCCATCGGAGGGGGTGATGAGACCTTTACCGCTCTTACAATCAAAGGTTTTGACAATTCCTGTCATTTTACGAGACAAACAAATTCCTTAATGGGGATAACGAGGCGCACTATACACGTCAGGAAAAATAATGCCAGCTATATTTGATGGCAATCAAGATTTCCGGATGGCTAAAAGTAGTCGTTCGGCACCATTGTAGATAAATAACATTATGTTCTGGAGAAAGTATTTCCTTTCCTGGCGTCGTTGGTTGGTGCGGACATCATGGGTTTTGTCGTCGGGCAGGATGGTGAACTAATCTGCCTGGCTTGCTTTTTATCGGTATTTGTAGGTGGTTGCGGGGTTTTACTACCAAAATCGTAGATAAAAATATCCCATGATGCCTGTTGTAAATCAGAACAATGGCCTGAACTGGCCAAAACATGGAATGAAAAAATAAGTAATGACCAAAGCATAAAAGCATGATGTTTCATAGCACCTCCTGTTATATGTAATGACTTGTGAAGTTCATCTAATGAATTATGGAACGTCATTGGCATTTTTTATTCAACGAAGAGTTAACCACTCTTAATAATAATGGGTTTTATAGCGAAATAGACTTTTTTATCGCGCGTTCAATATTTGCGTCCGTTATTATTTTTCTGGAATGTAAATTCTCTCTCAACACAGGTGATATTTATGTTGGAATTGTGGTGTTGATTCTATTCTTATAACAAGAAATGTTGTAACTGATAGACATATTAAAAGATTAAATCGGAGCGGGAATAAATCGTGCTAAGCATCATCGTGAATATGATTACAGCGCCTGCGATGGCATATACGGTATTGCGGCTGGAGCGTCACGTGAGGACTGTGAAGCACAATGCGATATGTTCTGGTTATATGGCGAGTTTGCTTAATGACATGTTTTAGCCGTTCGGCGTCAGGTTTCTTAATGTGGTTGTGAGATTTTCTCTTTAAATATCAAAATGTTGCATGGGTGATTTGTTGTTCTATAGTGGCTAAACACTTTATGGTTTCTGTTAAATATATATGCGTGAGAAAAATTAGCATTCAAATCTATAAAAGTTAGATGACATTGTAGAACCGGTTACCTAAATGAGCGATAGAGTGCTTCGGTAGTAAAAATATCTTTCAGGAAGTAAACACATCAGGAGCGATAGCGGTGAATTATTCGTGGTTTTGTCGATTCGGCATAGTGGCGATAACTGAATGCCGGATCGGTACTGCAGGTGTTTAAACACACCGTAAATAATAAGTAGTATTAAGGAGTTGTTATGAAAAATATTATTTTATCCACTTTAGTTATTACTACAAGCGTTTTGGTTGTAAATGTTGCACAGGCCGATACTAACGCCTTTTCCGTGGGGTATGCACAAAGTAAAGTTCAGGATTTCAAAAATATCCGAGGGGTAAATGTGAAATACCGTTATGAGGATGACTCTCCGGTAAGTTTTATTTCCTCGCTAAGTTACTTATATGGAGACAGACAGGCTTCCGGGTCTGTTGAGCCTGAAGGTATTCATTACCATGACAAGTTTGAGGTGAAGTACGGTTCTTTAATGGTTGGGCCAGCCTATCGATTGTCTGACAATTTTTCGTTATACGCGCTGGCGGGTGTCGGCACGGTAAAGGCGACATTTAAAGAACATTCCACTCAGGATGGCGATTCTTTTTCTAACAAAATTTCCTCAAGGAAAACGGGATTTGCCTGGGGCGCGGGTGTACAGATGAATCCGCTGGAGAATATCGTCGTCGATGTTGGGTATGAAGGAAGCAACATCTCCTCTACAAAAATAAACGGCTTCAACGTCGGGGTTGGATACCGTTTCTGAAAAGCATAAGCTATGCGGAAGGTTCGCCTTCCGCACCGCCAGTCACAAAACAGGGCTTCTTTACCAGTAACACGTACCTGCCTGTCTTTTCTCTCTTCGTCATAGTGACGCTGTACATAACATCTCACCAGCATAAGCACAGATAAGGGGTTGTGGTAAGCAATCAAGGTTGCTCAGGTAGGTGATAAGCAGGAAGGAAAATCTGGTGTAAATAACGCCAGATCTCACAAGATTCACTCTGAAAAATTTTCCTGGAATTAATCACAATGTCATCAAGATTTTGTGACCGCCTTCGCATATTGTACCTGCCGTTGAACGACTACTGAAAAGTAGCAAGGTATGTATTTTATCCAGGAGAGCACCTTTTTTGCGCCTGGCAGAAGTCCCCAGCCGCCACTAGCTCAGCTGGATAGAGCATCAACCTCCTAAGTTGATGGTGCGAGGTTCGAGGCCTCGGTGGCGGTCCAATGTGGTTATCGTATAATGTTATTACCTCAGTGTCAGGCTGATGATGTGGGTTCGACTCCCACTGACCACTTCAGTTTTGAATAAGTATTGTCTTGCAATCCTGTTACAGAATAATTTCATTTATTACGTGACAAGATAGTCATTTATAAAAAATGCACAAAAATGTTATTGTCTTTTATTACTTGTGAGTTGTAGATTTTTCTTATGCGGTGAATCCCCCTTTGCGGCGGGGCGTCCAGTCAAATAGTTAATGTTCCTCGCGAACCATATTGACTGTGGTATGGTTCACCGGGAGGCACCCGGCACCGCAATTTTTTATAAAATGAAATTCACACCCTATGGTTCAGAGCGGTGTCTTTTTACATCAGGTGGGCAAGCATAATACAGGTTAACGTGAAAGATACGATCAATAGTAGAAACCAGTGATTTCGTTTATGGTCTGGGGATTTAACCGCGCCAGAGCGTATGCAAGACCCTGGCGCGGTTGGCCGGTGATCGTTCAATAGTGCGAATATGAATGGTTACCAGCCGCTGCGAATTCTACCTGGGCCACTTAATAAAGCAAAACATTTAAACACTCAACAACGACAATTCAGACAGTTCGAACTTTTCTTTAAAAATAGGATTAACCATGTTCAAAAGTGGTTACTAATTAGCCATTATACTACGGTAGTGATTCACATATTCTTTAACGTTACGTTACAGGAAGGTTGAAGTGGAAATGCCTGATGAGCCTTCAGGCATTTCTTAAGGTTAGTTAGCTAAGGAACAGTTACTGAGAACAGGTTTATCATCACCTTCCACCAGTTCAGCCGTTTTGCCTTTGGTATAAAGTTTATAAGTATAATTTTTGTCTATGGCTTCGTAATTTGCTCCAGAGGCCATTTTCATTAACCGCATCGGGATCATCTCGTTTACCTGACTGATAATCGCATAGGCGTTTCCAGCCTCGGTGTTGACGTAAATCACCTCCATAACCTGGTTATCATTACAGGTGTATATAGATTTAGAAATCTCCTGCGAAGCTGCTATAGAGGTGGTACTGGCGCTAAGCGCAGCGAGAAAGAGGGTAAATGGGATCAATTTACGTTTCATCATTAGTATCCTTTGTGCATAAAATTGTCGTTAATTCCCTGGAGTACGGGAGATAAAGCGGCATCAATATGATGAATGCTGTAGTATTCCTGTTTACTGACGAAAAGTGCGCCAGAAAAGCGTATTATAATTTATCTATTACTGGCATATGTGATGAGTAGACAAATCTTAAAATCATAAACTATAGGCTGCAAATCATTATGGTGCGATAGAAAATGATTGTCACCACTGCTCAATACTATGGCATAAAAACCGAAGAAAACGGTACTGTTCACTGTCTCGTTTCATACGGTATCTGTCAGTGAAACTATTTCTTCAAATGATGGTCTTTTTATTATCGATCAGATAATGGCATCAACAGGGGTTATTCAGGAGTATATGTGAAAAAGTGGCTTATAGGAGGGATATTGATCGCAAGTTTTCTGACCGGTTGTCTGATGTGGCACAACATTGATAAATGGTTTAATAAAGATATCGAATTTTTCTACGTCGGAGACGATAGCTAAAATTCCAGTCAGTTGGCAACGGGTGTCATATCTTCAGGTATGGCGCCCGGAGTAGCCGGGCGCAAATTGTAGGTGTATAAAAGTCATTTCATTAAAATTTTAGCGACAACATGGACAGTCACTACCGCGTGCTAGCGGCCCTCTGAAGTCACAAGATGAATAAGCCAGTTTTTTGTTTCAGCGGTGACTGAAACATATTTTGTTCCTGGTGGGCTTACCGCCAGTTGCTGAAAAAGACAACGATGATGTAACTGTTGCAGAGATTGACGAATACGACGACCGTGAATTTTATTTTTGGCGACCATATTTCCTCCCAAAAGGCCGCCCGAAAGCGGCGCTGGGTTTGATAATGGAGAAGGGCGTTGGTCACTGCCATAACCAACCTGTATACACTAATGCAATTGATAATCATTATCAATTCTACTGATGAAGAAAAATTGTAAAGATGAAGGGACAGCGGAAATGGCAATGAACGGGATGAGACTTTTCGTTAACCACTTAAATTCGTGACTAAAAAAAGCTTTTATAGGCTTGAAAATGTTTTTTCCGTCCCTATGTAGTCAGTGGACAAGCAATGCTTGCCTTGATGTTGAACTTTTGAATAGTGATTCAGGAGGTTAATGATGGCACTCAGAACCTTGTCAGCACTTCCCGTGTTTGCTGATTCTCTTTTCTCTGACCGTTTCAACCGTATTGATAGACTTTTCAGTCAATTAACAGGAGATACGCCAGTCGCTGCGACGCCAGCTTACGATCTGCAAAAGCGCGATGCGAATAACTATCTGCTTACCGTGAGCGTTCCTGGCTGGAAAGAGGAAGAGCTTGAAATTGAAACGGTTGGCGGCAACCTGAATATTACGGGTAAACACACTGAAGAGACGGTAGAGGATCAGACGCACTGGATTTATCGTGGTATTCGTAAGGCGGATTTCCAGTTGAGTTTTTCTTTGCCTGAACATGCTAAGGTGAATAATGCGAAACTGGAACAGGGCCTCTTGTTGGTCGAGATTTACCAGGAGATCCCTGAAAGCGAGAAACCGAAAAAAATTGCCATAGAAAGTAAACCAAAGGCGATTGAACACAAATCATAATCGCGTTAATGAAGGCCCGTTTAGACGGGCCTTCATTGTCTGTAGCGAAAAGTATCCCGTCATGCTTGTAGGCACAGATCGCTAAATATTATAGCCCTGACCTCTATATTATCCCGTGCCACTGACCTCGTCGCCATTGGACGGCGGTAAGTTGGAATTATCCGCGAGGTCAGTCCAATTTTTGTCCACTCTCGACATTCTGCCTGTTATGGGCGCGATATCTGAACATAAATTCGTATAGCGGTTGATCGTTTTCACCGCGTTGATGCTATTTCTGCTAACACTACTTTCATACATAAAAAAGCTGATGCTTTTTACCTTATTTAATCGAGGCAGGTATGAAATTAGCGCTCGTCAATCGGCAGGTCATTTTACCGGAAAGCGGAACCGAGTCCTTCCAGTGCCATGCCTCTACGCTTGTTCGCTTACCGTGCGGTACGCTCGTGGCCGCATGGTTCGCGGGGTTGCGCGAAGGAAGCGAAGATACAGCCATCTGGCTATCTCGCTATGAACATAATATCTGGACAACACCGCAGCGAGTGGCGGCACGCGAGGGGGAAGCGCACTGGAATCCGGTGTTATTTTACCCGTCGGATAAATTGTGGTTATTTTATAAAGTAGGCAGCGATGTACACGTGTGGAAAACCTGGTTTATCACCTCCAGCGATCGAGGATTTACCTGGAGTACGCCAGCTCCGTTGGTTAACGATGATATTTTGCCGCGCGGTCCCGTAAAAAATAAACTCCTGCTGGCATCAAATGGCGCCTGGATTGCGCCAGGGTCGATTGAAAGTCCTGAACGGTGGAGGGCATTTGTGGATCGATCCTCTGACGAAGGAAAACACTGGAATATCTCTTTTGTTCCGCTGGAGCCTGATAACGCTATTTCCGGGACAAACGTAGCGTTGTGGGATGGTGTAAAAAAGGGGATGTTGTGGGAATGTTGTCTGGAAAACCTCCTGCGCTGGGATGGCGTTATTCAGCCTACGCTGTGGGAGTCTTCTCCGGGACATATCCATATGTTGTTACGAAGCACACGCGGGGCAATTTTTCGCAGTGATTCAATTGACTATGGCGCTACCTGGTCTGTTGCCCGCGCGACATCTTTACCGAATAATAATAGTGGTATCGATCTGGTTAGTATGCAGGACGGTACGCTGATTCTTGGGTTAAATCCGGTCAACGGCAACTGGGGAAAGCGCTATCCGCTTTCACTGATTGCTTCCCAGGATAATGGCGAATCATGGCTACCGCTACTGGACCTGGAAAGTGACCGCGGTGAGTATTCTTATCCCGCTATTATTAGCGAGGGCGGCGTCGTACATATCACCTACACGTGGAACCGGAAAAATATCGTATATTGTCGATTACAAACGGTATAAGGCGCTATCAGTCGAAACCGATAGCGCTGGAATAATAATGCCTTGCCCGGCGTGCTCTCTCACGCCGGGATGGCCGAAATAGTCATGATTTACCGGGTAACATCCTTGAAAATGTATCGTCTTTTTGTATGTAATGGTGAAACAACGCCGCTGCTGCATGCATGGCAATCAGGAAATAGCCGATATTGGCCAGCATTTCATGAATACGCTTTATATCCGATTTTAGGGTGCTATCTGGCGTCAAAAATACCGGTACAGTAAAACCAAAAAAGCTCCAGCTTTTCCCGCCTGATGCCATCATCGCGACGCCCAGCAGCGGTAAGGCGAGAAAAGTGAGATAAAGCGCGATATGCATTAATTTAGCGGCTACGTGCTGCCAGTGAGGAGGGGGAGGCGTAATGACCGGATCCGGGTATTTGTGTTTAAGATATAACCGTAAAAACATCAGCGCCCAGACCAGAACGCCCATGTCATAGTGCATGTCTTTCATAAACAGGTAAACGCTGGAGCCTTTTGGCGCCCACCCCCGTAACTCAATAGCCGCATATGCGATGCCTGTCAGGAGCAGTGTTAACCAGTGAAGCGTTATTTGCAGTCTTGAGAAATGTGCCATTATTATTATCCTTTATTAACAACTGCTTGTAGGGTATGCGTAAAATCTTAACAGAACCTTAAAGCGGGGGCTGAGTCGCAAGGAACAGACAGAGATAGCGGCACGTAAAATGGGATAAAAAGCCGGCGGCATCGCCGGCTTACTGTTGTTATTGTCCTCTTACGACAACACAGGTTTTACCATAAAACGGATATGAGCCTGTAGTTTCATAATCAACACTCGACACTAAAGAAATATCGCCCGCTTTTTTCGCTGAATCAATAGATGCGTCGCCGGTATTTACAATACCCAATACCGTTTGCGCACACGCTTTACCGGTTTTGGTTGCCGGGAGACTCGTGGCAGTAATTGGCCCTTTAACATCCGTATATAAGCCAATCCCTGTCGGTGATGGTCCTGTAGCACACCCCGTTAAAAGAGAACCAATAAAGATAATTGAAAAAATGTGTTTTTTATTTGTCATGGGATTAGTCCATTATAAATTAATAGAAAACTTACCGTCCGAAAATGTCCGGACAGTCATTTAAAAAGTGGTGTATATTAAATATGCGATATTACTCTTTGCACCCTCCTGTTGATGTCGTACCTGATGGACAAATATCCGTTGAAGCCGGATATATTCCCCATGCCGTGTTTTTATAACTTGCGCATCCTGTCAGCAATGAGAACACTACGGCTAAAAAAATCATCACGAGCCCTGGCGGCGTTAACATTTTTCGGTTGGACTCCATAGCATGTCATTTCATCGGGTTGCCATATGACTGGCGTTCTGCTGGTAAGTTTCATTAACGCCCGGTTCGTTTAATATTGGTTTAGGTTTAAAGCCAGGAAGCGCTAATTACGATACCTTCTTACGTTTCAGTACTGACTAATAACGTTGAGAAAATGAACAGCGTCGGATGGGAAGACGTAATACAGAATAGAAAGGAAATAAGAGAATAAGATGGCGTTAATTAACCCGGTATTCCTTGCGTCATTTCCCTTGCGTTTTATCCCCGTCAAAAGCGGCCTTTAGCCCACGTTGGCGCTCCCGACGTTTGTGCGTATGATGTTTTTAAAAGATCGTCATACTTTCTGTTCTGCGTCAATTTTTTCATTACAAATGCTCGCCATAATGCCGTCCTCAGGAGGTCTCCCGACGTTTATGCTGCGCCGGGAGAAACAAAAACAACGCATAATCTGGGACAAATTGATGATTAAAGGCAAACTGGCGCTCGTGACGTGCGCACTGACTCTGGTATTCACTTCGTCGCTTTTCGCCGCGTCGGACACGGCAGACGGTCGTACCCTGAAGTTGGCCATTGGCCCTGAGCCAACGGAAGGCTTTGATCCTATGCTGGGCTGGAGCCACGGCAGCTACTTATTGCTTCATGCGCCGTTGCTCAAGCAAAACGCCGATATGAGTTGGGGTAATTTACTGACGGAAAAAGTGGACACCAGCCCCGATGGTAAAACCTGGATACTGACCTTAAAACCCGATCTGAAATTCTCCGATGGCTCGCCATTAACTGCCGAAGATGTCGTTTTTACATATAACAAAGCGGCGAAGAGCGGCGGTAAAATTGACATGGGCAACTTTAGTCATGCGCGAGCGCTGGATGCGCGCCGAATTGAGATGACGCTGAGCCATCCGCAGAGCACCTTTGTGAATGTATTAGGATCGTTAGGGATTGTTCCGGCCAGCCGTTATGATGAAAAAACGTTCGCCCGTGAACCGATAGGCGCCGGTCCATACCGACTGGTCAGCTTTCAGCCGGGTCAGCAACTGATCGTTGAAGCTAATCCCTGGTATGCGGGTAAAAAGAATGACTTTAACCGACTGGTTTTTGTCTTTCTGGATGAAGATAATGCTTATGCTGCCGCGCGCAGCGGACAGTTGGGACTGGTGCGCATTGCCCCTTCTATGGCGGTGGCCCCGCAGCAGGATAATCTTAAACTCTGGGTACGCGATAGCGTTGAAAACCGGGGCATTGTCTTCCCGATGGTGCCTGCCGGTAAAAAGGATGCTAACGGTTATCCTGTCGGCAACGATGTGACCGCTGATGTCGCTATCAGACGCGCAATTAACTATGCCATTAATCGTAAGCAATTGGCGGAACAGGTGATGGAAGGCCATGCGATACCCGCCTATAGCGCGGTGCAGGGATTGCCGTGGCAAAATCCTTCAGTGATATTCAGCGATGGCGATATTGCAAAAGCGCGCGCCATCCTGGAAGAGGCTGGCTGGAAGATAAACAGTGCGGGCGTGCGTGAAAAAGCAGGTAAAGAAGCGCGTCTGACCTTATGGTATGCCAGTGGCGACAGCACCCGACGGGATCTGGCCGAGGCGGTGCGCGCCATGTTGCAGCCTTTAGGCATTGTCGTCTCGTTGCAATCGGGAAGCTGGGAAACTGTAGAGCGCCATATGCACGCTAACCCTACGCTGTTTGGCTGGGGAAGTCTGGACCCGATGGAACTCTTCCATCACTACAGTGGGAAAGCCGCTGGTGTGGAATATTATAACCCGGGCTATTACAGCAACCCTGCGGTAGAAGCACATCTGAAACAGGCTATAGATGCGCCTGACTGGCAAAAGGCGATTCCTTTCTGGCAGCAGGTTGAGTGGGATGGGAAGCAGGGCGCGGGCGTCCAGGGCGATGCGGCATGGGCATGGCTGCTTAATATTCAGCATACCTATCTGGCCAACCCCTGTATTGATCTGGGAAAAGGCGCGCCAGAAATCCACGGTAGCTGGTCGGTGTTAAACAATCTTGATGACTGGACCTGGACCTGTCGGTGATGAAATTGTTCTTCAGTCATTTTTTGCGGCTGATTATTCTGTTGGTGCTGGTGGCTGCCGGCACCTTCATTTTGCTTAGCTTTTCGCCCGTTGATCCTATCCGTGCTTATATTGGCAACGATCTGCTCCATGTTCCGCCAGAACAATATGCGCGGATTGCGGCGCGCTGGGGGCTCGACCAGCCGCTGTGGGAGCGTTTCGGTCACTGGTTTTGGCGTTTGCTCCAGGGAGACATGGGGTATTCCATGCTGTTCAACATGCCTGTCGCCAACGTGATCCGGGAACGTTTTGCAACGTCATTCGCGCTGCTGGCAGGCGCCTGGCTATTGTCTGGTGTGTTGGGCGTGACATTGGGTTTTCTGGCCGGACGTTTTCTCTACCGCTGGCCGGATAAGATGATTTGCCGTATCAGCTACTTATTGTCATCGTTGCCCACTTTCTGGATAGCAATGCTGTTGCTGGCGCTGTTTGCCGTCCGCTGGCCGGTATTACCTGTTTGTTGCGCCTGGGACCCCGGAAATAATGCAGGAACAGCTCTTTTATCGGAACGCTTACGCCATCTTGTGTTGCCGGTATGTGCGTTAAGTCTGTTGGGCATGGGGCAAATTGCGCTGCATACGCGAGAAAAAATAGCCAGTGTAATGAAGAGCGAATTTATTCGTTTTGCGCGCGCTCAGGGGGATAAAGGATGGTCGCTGTTACGTCACCAGGTGTTACGTCATGCGATTACCCCAGCACTCTGTTTACAGTTTGCTTCTCTGGGAGAACTGATGGGGGGAGCGTTACTGGCAGAAAAAGTCTTTGCGTATCCGGGGCTGGGACAGGCCACTATCGATGCCGGCCTGCGTGGCGATGTCCCGCTACTCATGGGGATCGTTTTATTCTGTACGCTATTAGTGTTTGCCGGAAATACGATTTCAGCCTGGCTTGTGGTGGTGCTTAATCGATCGCTGGAGCGTCCCGATGCTCTATAATCCTGCCCCGACGTTGTTTCGTCTGATCCTCTCCGTTACCTGTCTGCTGTTTATTGCCGGATACGGTTATGCCACGTTGAGCCAGCCGCCAGAGGTTAATCTGCTTGCCCGGCATCTGTCGCCTGATATCCAGCACTGGTTTGGCACCGATAATCTGGGGCGCGATGTATGGCTTCGTTGCTTTCAGGGGGCCTTCACCAGTTTACAAATTGGTGTTGGCGCCGCGCTGTGCAGCGGCGTTATCGCGCTAGTGATGGCGGCAGTGGCGCGCATTCATCCCCGGCTGGACCTCCTGATGCGGCTGATAACCGATGCCATGCTCGCCATGCCGCATTTACTTTTGCTGATCCTTATCTGTTTTACGCTCGGCGGCGGTAAAAGCGGCGTCATTGCGGCCGTAGCGTTAACGCACTGGCCCCGTCTGGCGCTGATTCTGCGCGCCGACGCGGAGCGGGTAGCGCAGAGTGACTACCTGACATTGACCTATCGTCTGGGGCATGGACACCTTTATTGCTGGCGATATCACTATTTTCCGGCGCTATTGCCGCAATGGTTGACGGGAACGTTATTGATGTTTCCTCATGCGGTATTGCACAGCGCGGCGTTAAGTTTTCTGGGGTTTGGGCTGGCGCCGCATGAGCCTTCGCTGGGGCTGTTGCTGGCGGATGCGTTACGGTTTATTAGCCATGGAAACTGGTGGCTGGTGCTGTTTCCCGGCCTAATGTTATTCACGCTGGTGATGCTCTTCGATCAGTTTGCGCGCGCCATTCAGCGGCTGTGGCTAAGGAGTGACGTATGCTGAGTTTACAACAGGTTACGCTGGAAAGCGCGCGTTATCGCTGGTATGGCGCGAGACGCTGGTCGCCGTTATTACAGAATGTCTCTTTTGATATCGCGCCCGGCGAAATGGTGGCATTGGTTGGCGGCAGCGGGGAGGGCAAAAGTCTGCTGCTGCAATGCCTGCTCGATCTGCTGCCGGAAAATTTACGCTTTCGGGGGGAGATTACGCTTGATGGCAACCGGCTGGACAGACATACCATCAGGCAGCTTAGGGGCAATACGTTTAGCTACGTGCCGCAGGGGGTACAGGCGCTTAATCCCATGCTGAATATCAGAAAACATTTGAACAGAGCATGTCATCTGACCGGACGCGCCTGGGATGAGACGCAGATGGTACAGCTATTGCAGCAAAGCGATCTCGAACCGACAGTTCTGGAACGCTTTCCCCGCCAGCTCTCCGGCGGGATGGCTAAACGAATTCTGGCGTGCCACGCCTCGCTTAGCCAGGCACGTTATATTCTCGCGGATGAGATCACCGCCTGGCTTGATACCGCACTGGCAAACCAGTTGCTCGAGCACTTGCGAGGTCTTTGCAAGCGGGGATGCGGCGTGCTGTGGGTGACTCATGACCTGCTGCTGGCGGCGCGGTATGCCGATCGCATTGTGGCGCTGCATCAGGGTTATATCACGGACAATATCCGCTGCGAGCAGTTACAGCCGGAAGAGATGAGTGAGCCGTTAAAACGGCAATGGCAAGCATTGCCTGAACTAAACCCGTTATTTATGCCGACCGGAGAGGGAATAGAATGCTAAGCTGCCGCGACCTCGTTATTCGTCAGGGCGGGAAAGTCTTATGGCAGAACCTGACGTTTACGATTTCTGCCGGTGAACGGGTAGGAATTCATGCGCCAAGCGGAACGGGGAAAACAACGTTGGGGCGCGTCCTGGCCGGATGGCAAAAGCCGACGGCGGGCGATGTTCTGCTGGACGGCAGCCCGTTACCCCTGCATCAGTATTGTCCGGTACAGCTTGTCCCCCAGCATCCTGAACTGACGTTTAATCCCTGGCGAAGCGCCGGAGACGCTGTACGTGATGCCTGGCAGCCTGACCCGGAAACGATGAGGCGTTTGCATGTGCAGCCCGAGTGGCTGACGCGTCGGCCAATGCAGCTCTCAGGCGGGGAGTTGGCGCGTATTGCGATACTGCGCGCGCTTGACCCGCGAACGCGTTTTCTGATTGCCGACGAAATGACGGCGCAACTCGATCCGTCTATTCAAAAAGCGATATGGGTATACGTGCTTGAGGTGTGCCGCAGCCGTTCATTAGGAATGTTGGTGATTAGTCATCAGTCTGCGCTACTTGATCAAGTCTGTACCCGCCATTTACAGGTGGAATAGCCGCAAGTCGTTTCTCCGCATTGCCGTGTCGCCGTTAACGCACCGGGAACCCATGGGTTCCCGGTATTGTCGGCAGAGATTTTACTGCATGACGCGTTTATCTGCGTTTTTTGCATCAGCGGTATTACTGTAGTCCCTGGTCTCTTCAACCTGTACAGGGGCTCTGACAACCAGACTTGGCAGCGCCAGTTCGATATCATTCTCAATGAGTTTTTCAATAATACGGATATTTATCTCTTGCTGAATATCCATGTATTTATTGTAATCCGCGGTATTGACGATATGCACCACCTCATAGGTCAGCCGATCCTGACCAAAGGCCAGTAGATGGGCGCGGTCGAATTGTGTTTCGCCGACATCGGTAATAATCTTTTTCACCATATCGCCGATGAGGCGTAACTTTTCCGGCGGTGTCGCAGTGGCGACGCCAAAAGTAAACACGATACGACGCGTTTGCATCCGCTTATAGTTGTGTATGGTTTGCTGCAACAACTGCGCGTTCGCACAAACGATCTGTTCGCCGCTGAGGCTACGGATGCGAGTGGTTTTCAAACCGATATGTTCAATCGTACCGGCTACATCATTAAAGACGACGAAATCGCCGATCTCGAAGGGCTTATCGAAACCAATCGACAGCGAAGCGAAGACATCGCTCAGAACGGTTTGTACCGCCAGGGCAATAGCAATACCGCCCACGCCGAGGCTGGCTACCAGTGCGGTAATATCCACGCCGACGTTCGCCAGGATGGAGAGCAACATCATAGACCAGACGAGCACGCGCAAAATCATACCAAGAATGACTAACGTCACCGGGTTTTTATTGGAGCCTGGGGCATACAGTAAATGACGCATCCATGACTGTACGCCCTGATCAAGCCAAATCGCCATTTGAATCGCAACCACTAAAAACCAGGCGTGAGAGAGGGTAGAGAATAACCGGTCGGGCAGGGCGACAAAGCGCAGGCTAAAGAGAAATGCGGCAAAAAAGATTAGCATCTTACTGGTCTTTTTCAGCATCTCGAAAACAATAGGCCGCAGCCGCCCATGAGCATCATCCTTTTTATCCGGGCGTTGTAGCGCTTTATAGACCACATTAAGTAGCCAGTTGATGAGCCAGTAAGTAATGAGGGTGACGAAAAAAACGACCGCCAGATTGATCCAGAACGTCGTTGACATCAGCATCGCAACGATATTTAGTCGTGCTAAATACTCCATTTTACCTCCGATGAAAAGCAGATGAACATTACAGTATAGACGTCACATCACGGAGGCCGATTTCCGGCTTTACTATTGCTGTTTTATTCAGCACTTTTGTTCAAAAAGTATGAAAAAGAGGGGTAGCCGTTTGGCTATCCCGGCGTTTCTGTGCAGACTTATCTACTCCTCTTAATAAAATAAGGAGTCATTTATGCAACAAGAACATCGTGAGTGTATTGAGCAGTGTTATGAATGCGCGGCGGCGTGTGATATCTGCGCCTCTTCTTGTCTGCGTGAAGATAACGTCGAAATGATGAAGCACTGCATCCAGTTAGATATGCAATGTGCGGCCATTTGTCGCCTGGCGGCGCAATTTATGGCATTGGAAAGCGAGTACTCACAAAAATTATGTCGCCTGTGCGCGGATATCTGCAAAGCCTGCGCCGAAGAGTGTGCAAGGCACGATCACGACCATTGCCAGAATTGCGCGCGGGCATGCAGCCAATGCGCAGACGCCTGCCTTAAAATGGCCGCGTAATTTTTCTTCCGCCATTAGCTCAACCGGATAGAGCATAGAGCTTCTACCTCTAAGGTTCGGGGTTCAATTCCTCGATGGCGGACCAGTTGATATCAAAAAAGGCCACCTGCGCGGTGGCCGCTGAGTTTCTGTTGAAATAAATGCAATGTTATAATATAACAATCATCTTTCTAAGAAAGATGAGGGTAACGTTTTGGTGATTCATTTAAAAAAACTGACAATGCTTCTGGGAATGCTGTTGGTAAATAGTCCTGCCTTCGCGCATGGTCATCATGCTCATGGCGCGCCGATGACGGAGGTTGAGCAAAAAGCGGCAGCGGGTGTGTTTGATGACGCTAATGTACGCGATCGCGCGCTCACCGACTGGGATGGTATGTGGCAATCCGTCTATCCTTATCTGGTCAGCGGCGAGCTGGACCCTGTCTTCAGACAAAAGGCGAAGAAAGACCCGGAGAAAACGTTTGAGGATATTAAAGCGTATTATCGCAAAGGATACGCGACGAATGTTGAGACGATCGGCATTGAAAATGGCGTTATAGAATTCCATCGCGACAATAACGTTGCATCCTGTAAATACAATTATGCCGGCTATAAAATTCTGACTTACGCATCGGGTAAAAAAGGGGTGCGCTACCTGTTCGAATGTAAAGATGCGAATAGCAAAGCGCCTAAATATGTTCAGTTTAGTGATCATATCATTGCCCCGCGCAAATCGGCGCACTTCCATATCTTTATGGGAAATACCTCGCAGCAGGCATTGTTGCAAGAGATGGAAAACTGGCCTACCTATTATCCTTATCAGTTAAAGGCGAATGAGGTCGTTGACGAAATGCTACATCATTAAGTCTGATGCAATGTTAAAAGCTCGCTATGAATAGCGAGCTTTTTTCTGCCGTTATGCCATATTTCTGGCAATCAATATAAAAAATACCTGTGCCCCCGGAGCAACGATGACGCTGTCCATACCGCCCTCGATTCAATGCCAAACGGAAGCGGCGTGTCGCCTGATTACTCGTGTCACAGGCGATACGTTGCGTGCTATTCATTTATATGGTTCCGCTGTCGCGGGCGGTCTGAAGCCAAACAGCGACATTGATCTGCTGGTGACAATATGCCAGCCGCTGACGGAGGCCCAACGCGCAACGCTGATGCAGGAATTGCTGGCGCTTTCATCGCCGCCGGAGGCGTCAGCAGAAAAACGCGCTCTGGAGGCCACGGTCGTGCTTTATTCGCAGCTGGTTCCCTGGTGTTTTCCACCTGCCCGGGAAATGCAATTTGGCGAGTGGCTAAGAGAGGACATTTGCCAGGGGATTTATGAACCAGCGCAACAGGACTGGGACATTGTGTTACTGATAACCCAAATTCTGGAAACCAGTATACCGCTAAAGGGAGAACGCGCGGAACGGCTGTTCACGCCAGCCCCTGCGGCGCAGTTGCTGAAGGCCTTGCGTTATCCCCTCGACCTTTGGCAATCCACGGCAGATGTGCAGGGAGATGAGTATCATATCGTTTTAACCCTGGCGCGTATCTGGTATACCCTTTCTACCGGGAGATTTACCTCTAAGGATGCGGCGGCTGACTGGCTGTTACCTCAGTTGCCAGAAGATTATGCTGCCACGTTGCGTGCGGCGCAGCGTGAATATTTAGGTCTGGA
Source organism: Salmonella sp. SAL04202 (assembly GCF_046550775.1). Taxonomy (NCBI): domain Bacteria; kingdom Pseudomonadati; phylum Pseudomonadota; class Gammaproteobacteria; order Enterobacterales; family Enterobacteriaceae; genus Salmonella; species Salmonella sp. SAL04202. The sequence continues at coordinate 974,451 of NZ_JBGDXK010000001.1, forward strand.
GCAACAGGACTGGCATATTTTGCTGCCTGCGGTCGTACGCTTTGTGGATTTTGCCAAAGCGCACATCCCCACGCAGTTCACATAAGATGCCCCAGGACGTCTGTCAGGTTGCGCAAACGGCGTTCCTCAACTACTACTTAATAGGTTCTCATCGCTGAAGTAAGCAGATGATCTTATGCGGCCATCGAATGGATATTCCCACATGGCTCTCGTTTTGTTGAGGTGGATATGACTGGTTCCGCATCATCTGTTTTAAAGACAGATACAAGACTATTGAGCGAAAACCTGTTTCTTAATTATGGTCTGGAGTCCTTATTTAAGGACGTCGCAATAATAGCTGGCAACGTAAATTATATTATTTTTGATATCGACGATTACTACACCGTACAGCAGTATATTACTTCCACATTTAAAACGGTACTCATTGGAATTGTTACCCATAATGAATATAACTTTATTGATGAACATCATGCTATATATCGAATAAAGGTCGATGCCTCTATTGCTGAGTGGCGTGAGTTACTGATTTTGGCCGCTGCTGGTCAATTTTTTCCCAGGTCAGAGAAAGTCAGATTAACGGCGAATGAAAGAAATGTTTTGGCGATGCTTGTTAAAGGAATGGATATCCGACAAATAAGCTGTGAGCTGAATGTACATTTAAAAACTATTTACTCAGTACGCTACCATGTTCTGACTAAATTAGGTTGTAGAACAGTTCTGGATTATCAAATACTGTCCGTTTCTAAAGCCTTTACGCACTGGCTTACAATAAATAATGTTGATAATGTAATTTCCCGTGTAAATAGTAAGGTCATTGCTTAATAATGATTTGCTTCTGATGGCGTTTAGGTTCACTATGCTTTCTTACATCATCATGAGGCCAGACAGGCATGGCTACTTTTAGTATTAGCGCAATGGCGGCGCAGTGTGGTGTCACAACAGCAAATATCAGGTCCTGGGAACGCTATGGCCTGCTTCAACCTACCAAAGATGAAGCTGGCAATCGTTTTTATTGCATAGAAGATGCTATCAGAATACAGCATATTATCGACGCGTTAAGCAAAGGCTTTTCATTAAAAGAGATTAAACCTGCCCTCTATGGTGAAGAAACGCATTGCCGCTCGGGATGGTTATTCTACCAGGAAGAGATTTTAGCGCAGTGTAGAAAATTCGAACCCGCCAAATTGCGAAAATTACTCTGGCGTTATGGTCGGGAAATTCCGCCGTGTATCGTAATTGAGTCAATACTGCGTCCTTTACGGCTGTGGTTGTCCGCAGGCGATGATGATGCACGCCGATTTGAAAAGGCATTACTGGATACTGCGATTATTGAATACGCCACGTTCCAGCTAAGTAGCGTACGAAAGGCGCCAGCAGGCACAATGCTTATTGCTGCGTTTTCGCTGAACGACCCCATTGAGCTATGGCTGGAAACGATTAAATATTGTAGTGAAGGTATGCGAGTTGAAGTCATCCCCTGGCAGGCGCCGATGCCCGATCTTTTATCAACGTCTTTCGAGCATATTGTTTTGTGGCATGATGAGACATTAACTCCCGCGCAGGAAAATCTTATTCAGGCTTTAAAAGAATCGGGTAAATTTAGTCTTCATGTGAAAAATGGCTCAGGCTTAACATTACTGCCAGCCGTATATCGGCAGCATGAGATGCCAGAAAGCATGCAGCATGTTGCACCGCAAATCCATGCAAACGGCTACGAAAAATCAGGCACCGCACGTTGAGGCATCTGCATTATTAACGAACAGGGGAGGAGTAACCCCCTCCCTTGTTTATACCCTTCATACTTCAAGTTGCTTATGTGTTGGCTACGGATTACTCGGCCCATCCATGGGCCTCGCCCTGACGGGCCGTCGCACGCGACGTTCAAATCTGCTCCCGGCAGATTTGTCGTTCACCCCAGTCACATAGTTATCTATGCTCCTGGGGACTCACTCCCTTGCCGCCTTTAAGCAACTCGCATTATTTTGGGTATATATTAGATGTCGTCAGGTGTCTGAAACAAAACGGCTTCTAAGGCATTACGGTAAATATCAAGCTGCACTACGTCTTTTTCTGTTTCCAGTTTTTCAATAAGTTTGGCGATGATATCCTTATTTGAGACATGCTGCTGCGATTGCAATAGTTCGTAAGTAATTTCCTGAATAGCTCGCTGTTCACATAACATATGTGCAGAAAAAGGATTGCCAGTACTATTTTGTTCGTTGACTAGTGTAATGGTAGTCATATTTCACCATATTCGATGTAAATTGAAGCCGATCTCCCTGAGCGGGGGAGAGAAATTAGTGACCTATTAAAATTAGACCTATATCATAAAACCGTAATAAAAAATCATAAAAACGTGATGTGCATCACATTTGTGTGATTTGTTGTATATTTTATACACTTTAAGTGAAGGTGAAGATTCCGTAGAATCAACGGCCTGTTCTTTTTATCACTCCAGTTTAAACGAATAAGCATTAATACCCATCTGTAATAATTACTTAATGTTATCTTAATAAAGGTAAATTACTGTCAGGCCTCCGTAAAAGGAGGTTGATTAATGATTCGTCATATCGCCATTTTTCTTTGTTCTTTATTGATGTGCAGCACCACTTTTGCCGATTCGGTAACGTCGGTATCGCTTGGCGCGCTCTTAACCGCGCTCAATGAACGCATGTTATTAATGAAAGATGTGGCTGCTTATAAAATGAAGCACCATCTGCCGATAGAGGATTTCACACGTGAACAAAATGTTTTTGCCGAGGCTGAAGAAGAAGCGAAAAATAACGGTCTGGACCCGCATTCGATAACCCCTTTTATTCGTTCGCTAATGGATGCCAGTAAAGCGATACAGTACCGCTATTTAGCGCAGTGGCGAACCGGCTCAGAACCCTCCTTTCCGATACAAACCTTGTCGGTCACCCGGCAACGTATTCGACAACTTGATAATCAAATGTTGATCATTATCAGCCAGCGCCTGATGATCGGCGCTTTCAGCCATGAGGATATGGTGTGGCTGAGAACGCACTTTAATGCGCCGAATCTGAATGAGAGCGATATCAGTGATGTGTTGGCAGCCCTATCTTTGGTGCGACGCGCGCGTTAATCCCCCATGAGGAAACGTGGGCCAATACCGGGTGATTGCCTGCGGGGGCGCGATAAAAGAACGTTTTTGGGTGATGGGGATATAAGCGTGGCGGAATAGCGGCTGGAGAGACGTGGTTTCGCTTCCCATCTTCCGGTGCATTCGTTAGCATACTGTTTCGCAGCTAAGCGTAAATGTTTTCAGGAAGAGGTTAATGTGTTCGCGGAGTATGGTGTTCTGAATTATTGGACGTACCTGGTCGGGGCGATTTTTATCGTTCTGGTACCGGGGCCGAATACGCTTTTTGTGCTTAAAAATAGCGTGGGACGCGGGGTTAAAGGAGGATATCTTGCCGCATGCGGCGTGTTTATCGGCGATGCGATATTAATGTTTCTGGCGTATGCGGGCGTGGCGACGCTGATCAAAACAACGCCGGTTCTGTTTAACATTGTTCGCTATCTCGGCGCGTTTTATCTGCTCTACCTTGGCGCAAAAATCCTTTACGCCACTCTGACCTCAAAAGGGCGTGCGGCGACGGAAACGGTAGTTCCTTTTGGCGCTATTTTTAAGCGTGCTTTAATTCTTAGCCTGACGAATCCTAAAGCCATACTTTTTTATGTTTCCTTTTTTGTGCAATTTATTGATGTTACTGCGCCGCATACTGGGGTGTCATTTTTTATTTTGGCCACCACCCTTGAAATCGTCAGTTTTTGCTATCTGAGCTTTTTAATTCTTTCTGGCGCTTTTGTAACCCACTATATTGGTACCAAAAAGAAACTGGCAAAAGTGGGCAATTCTTTGATTGGCCTTCTTTTCGTCGGGTTTGCCGCCCGCCTGGCAACGCTCCAGTCTTAACCCTCCCGGACCCGTCGTCAACGGCGGGTCATTGCTCTCCTTTCGGTTTTATTGCGTGGAAAACAGCAAAATAGTAACCAATAAATGGTATTTAAAATACTGTTTTTGGAGCGTAACCTTTTTACGACAGCGATGAGATTATCGCTGAGTAACCTGCGTGAAGAGGGAAGCAAATGCGGCAAATTCCACAAAATCATATCCATACACGTTCCACGCCCTTCTGGAACAAAGAGACGGCGCCTGCCGGAATTTTCGAACGCCACCTTGATAAGGGAACGCGACCCGGCGTTTATCCTCGCCTCTCGGTGATGCAGGGGGCGGTCAAATATCTCGGATACGCTGATGAACATTGCTCTGAGCCGGAAGAGATCATGGTGATCAATGCCGGCGAGTTTGGCGTGTTTCCTCCGGAAAAGTGGCACAATATTGAGGTCATGACGGATGATACCTATTTTAACATCGACTTTTTTGTCGCGCCGGAAGTACTGATGGAAGGGGCGACCTCACGAAAAGTCATTCATGCCGGGAGAGAATAATAATGGGAAAAGCCACTTATACCGTCACGGTCACGAATAATAGCAACGGCGTCTCTGTGGACTATGAAACGGAAGCACCGATGACGTTGCTGGTACCTGAAGTTGCAGCAGAAGTTGTGAAGGATTTGGTCAATACCGTGCGTTCCTACGATACCGAAAACGAACACGACGTTTGCGGTTGGTAAGGATCTTGTAGTATCTATTTGATATAAAGTGATTTTTTAAATCAGAAGCCGCATCGCGCGTCGCCAGCGTGATGCGGTTTTTGCGTATTGAAAAGCGCTGTTTATTTACATCAGACATGGGTTGAAAAGAAACATTAAGAAAACATTAAGAATATCGCATTGTTTGCTAATGAGAGCGTATTCATAAAACTTATGATTGGGTATTAAAAACCAGAAGAGTCTTATAATCATGAAACTCGATACCCGATTAACTTCGTCAGCACTTACTCTTGCGCTTGCCGCTGTGGTCATCCCGTTTACGGCGGACTGGCAATTGCCTTTGCTTAACGGCGTGGTGGTCCGATGGATTGAAAACGGACAAGCGTTATGGTTACTGTTTGGGGCGCTATTTACCGCCTGGTATATACGGCCACTTTCCCGTCCCGAAGGGGCAAAGCAGTTTTGGCTATGGGCTGTTGTCTGGTGGGTGGTGCTATTGGGTAGAAGCACCAGTTGGGGGCGTGACTATTTCCCTGACGAGCCGCGTATGCTGTTCAGAACGATTTCAGTGCTATTAATTGCTGCGTTAGTCTTGCCAGTCCTGTTTTCTGCCGGGCTCCGTAAGGAGATTGTTCGTCGCCTACGGGACGCTCCTCTGCCATTGTGGCTGTTTACCGTGACGGCATGTTCATATCTGATTTCCGACACTGTCGAGCATCATCGGTGGTTGTCGCCGATATTCCTGCATAACGCTCGTTACACAGATTTGATTGAAGAGCTTTATGAAGTGCCATTTATGATCGGTTTGTTTATGGTGACCGTGGTGTTTATGCAGCAGGACAAGCAGGATGAATGTACGGCGCTGGAGATGACCCCGTATCACGCAAAATAGCGCGGCTGAAAAAGACCATGAATTCGACATGGGATAGATAGCGGTTAGCAAAAAAAGCCCGCACTCGGTGAGGCGGGCAAATAATACTGGAAGCAATGTGAGCAATGTCGTACCGAACAGGTGGGTTATAAACTCAACTACTCGGTGTTGATAAAGATAATCGTTATCATTAATGATTGCAACCCTGATATTTATGCGCTTTTATCCACGGCGCTAAAAGGTGATGGATATCACAAACTTCACTTTCCTGACGATGTGCTATTCTTTTTAACGGCAAATAAACCGCTAACGTTAAGACATAAGTGAGGAAAAAATGGGCATTCTTTCATGGATTATTTTTGGACTTATTGCGGGTATTTTGGCTAAGTGGATCATGCCAGGTAAAGATGGCGGCGGATTCTTTATGACGATCATTCTGGGGATCGTTGGTGCGGTAGTCGGAGGATGGATCAGTACGTTCTTTGGCTTTGGCAAAGTGGATGGTTTCAACTTCGGCAGCTTTGCAGTCGCGGTGATCGGCGCGATTGTCGTGCTGTTAATCTACAGAAAAATCAAAAGCTAAACGCAGAACTTTCAGAGATAATAAAGGCTACGACAGGTAGCCTTTATTATTCAAAATGAATTTACCACCAGCCCAGTTCGGTACCCGCCACCGCAATTAGCGCGATGCCCATCAACACCATCGTTGTTTTCCTCATGGTTATGCTCCCGGCGCGGCGTAACCGCCAATAAAAAACCATGCCAAAAATAATATTGCCGTAATGAAAATGACGACAGGGAAGAGGATACCCACTCTCATGCTATTACCTTCACTGTTCAGGGGGCGCCAGAATAGCAGGGTTTTCTCAGCGACAAAAGGTCGGTTGCTTTGTGACAGGGCGTGGTTATTACTGACTTAACCCGGGATAAACACCCACTAAAGCGCTGACAGAAAGTATGGAAATAGCGTACCCGCCAGGTTATCCTGGACAAAATATCGCTTTAAGGAGTCGTTATGAAATTTACGTGGATTGCGTTGCCAGGCGTATTGCTGCTGAGCGCTTGTTCATCGTCGCAACCCAACGCCCCCAGGCCGCCGCGTATTGGGATGCCTAATCCGGCAGCCGTCTACTGTGAGCAACAGGGCGGTACGCTGATGCCGGTGCAGACCCCACAAGGCGTGCGTTCCGATTGCAAATTGCCCAATGGCGAAATCATTGATGAGTGGACATTATGGCGCAGAGAGCACCCTGATACGAAAAAGTGACAACCTGCGGTCCGACGGGATATGATTAAGAACAATCTGATAATGAGTTTCATGCGGCGCAAGAAAATATGTTTCAGTTAAAGCCGGGCGCGTTGGCAATAGTTATTGGCGCTAAAACACCCGCCGGACGGCAGAATATTGGTAAATCGGTTGAGCTATTTTGCCTGTGTCAACCCGGAGATGAATTCATTAACCCGGTAAATGGACACGTCACCTTACTGCCGAAAGAAGCGCCTCGGGCGCTGTGGCTGGTCACGGGCGATGTAGCCTCCGCCGATGGTCAGCACGGTTTTGCCTGGGTGCGGGCAGAACATTTGATGCCGTTGTCCCCGGACAGACAACCAGGCCAGGCGGCGGCACGACAATCACAGCTCTCGTAGCCACTCTGCCAGCACAATGGCATGGTTCTGGCGAGTATCTTTAGCGGCGTATAGCAACGTTAGCGGCTGGTGTCGGGCAATATCCGCCAGCCGTTTGCCTTCTTGATGCTGTTGCGCAAGTTCTGCCCGGTATTGCTGCGCGAAGTGGTTAAAATCAATCAGTTCGCTATGAAAGGCTTTGCGCAATTCGGTGGAGGGCGTAATGGCCTTATTCCATTCATCATAGACCAGCGCTGCTTTTTTAATGCCGCGCGGCCATAGCCTGTCAACCAATACCCGATAACCATCGTCTTTTTCCGCCGGGAAATAGACGCGCTTACACTGGATTCGCATTTTTCCCTCCTGTGTTGGTGTCGCTTACGGTACTTTTGTCGGATAGCGGTAATGATTTTAATGGATCAGGCCTGATAAACGAAGCGTCATCAGGCATTCAAGTGGGTATCAGGTTTATTTATGACGCTATCTCTCGATCGCGTCCGGCGTAGAGGCCGAAAATCGCCATGATGATAGCCAGAACCGTTACGCCCGATAGCGGCAGATACCAGCTACCGCTGGCATCATGAAGTTTTCCCATGACGGGCGGCCCACATGCCGCCAGTAAATACCCGACCGACTGCGCCATGCCGGAAAGCGCCGCCGCCTGATGCGCCGAACTGGCGCGCAGGCCGATAAACGTCAGGCCGAGGATCATCGTCGCGCCTGAACCGAAGCCGAACAGTAGCGTCCAGATGACAGCCTGGCCCGGCACAAACCAAAGCCCCGCCGCGCCCACTGCGCACAAGAGTGAGACCAGCGCGGCAATCCAGCGTTGATCGTTAAAGCGATGCAAAATAAGCGGAATAGCTAACCCAGGCGCCGCGGTCGCCAGTTGCAGCAGGCCATGTAGCGATCCTGCCTGTGCTTCGCTGTAACCGTGGCTGATGAGTATTGTTGGTAACCAGCCGATAATCACATAATAAATCAGTGAGTTAAGTCCCAGAAACAACGTAACTTGCCAGGCTAAAGGCGAACGCCAGATACCGCGTTCATGTAATGCCCGGGAGCTACTCAGGTTAGCTGAGCGGGTAGTGCGCCACTGCGGCAACCAGATAAGAAACGCCAACAGCGGAAACAGCATCAGCATTAACAGCGCGCCGCGCCAGCCAAAACCGTGCAACGCCAGCGGAACCACCAGCGCAGACCCCAACGCGGCGGCGGCGCCCATCGTCAATGAGTACGCGCCCGTCAGCCTGGCGACATGTTGTGAAAAATCGCGCTTAATCAATCCTGGTAGCAGCACATTACCCAGCGCTATCCCGCACCCAATAATGGCAGTTCCGGCAAACAACAATGCAGCGGAGGGCAGGGAGCGGAGGGCAATACCCGCGCAAATCAGCAGCATTGCGGCAAACAGACTGCGTTCCATCCCAAACCGGCGGGCAATACCGGCCGCCAGCGGCGAAACCAGCGCAAACGCCAGAAGCGGCAAGGTTGTTAGCAGGCCCGTCTGGGCGGTGGAAAGACCGTAATCCGAACGGATTGTCTCCAGCAACGGCGCAGCGCCGGTAAATGTTACACGTAGCGTAGTGGCTATCATCAAAATACCGGCAATCAGTAAAGCGCCCTGTTTGCCGCGTGGTGAAAGGGCTGTCGTCATCGTTTTCTCATCTCGTCAGGCGAGGCGATACCTTAACAGTTTTTACTGTTTGGATGAATCAAGCTAAAATGACAATTTATCGCTAAAATCGGACAATATAATGATTGGTCTGAGACTGGACGGTTACGATCCCGACCTTCACCACGATGCCGCTGTGGCCTTTTGTATTCGCGCCAGGGATGATGAACTGTTTAGCCCTCGCCATCAGCATCGCAAGGGACAGTTGATCCTCGCTCTGCACGGCGCGATCACCTGTGAGGTGGAAAATGCGATGTGGATGGTTCCGCCCCAGTATGCCGTCTGGCTCCCCGGCTCGCTGCCGCACAGTAATCATGTGACCGCAGGGGCGGAGCTGTGCTTTTTATTTATTGAACCTGCAGCGGTCGTCATGCCGGAGCGTTGCTGCACGCTGAAAATTTCGCCGTTATGCCGGGAGTTGATTTTATCGCTGGCGCGCAGAACCGATCCCGAAAGAGCGCAAATGCCAACGCAGCGCCTTATTCAGGTGTTGTTTGATGAACTGCCGCAGCAGCCGCAGGAACAATTGCAATTACCGGTATCGGGGCATCCGAAAATTCGCCAAATGGTTGAGACAATGGCGCAGGAGCCCGCGCGATGGAATACGTTAGGGCAGTGGGCCAGCGTATTCGCGATGAGCGAGCGTAACCTTGCCCGGCTGGTCGTCAAAGAGACGGGACTAAGCTTTCGTCGCTGGCGTCATCAGTTGCAATTAATTCTGGCGCTACAAGCGCTGATCGCGGGGCGTAATGTACAGCAGACGGCGCAAATGCTGGGTTATGATTCCACCACGGCATTCATTACCATGTTTAAAAAAGGCCTGGGGCAGACGCCAGGCCAGTATCTGACGGGCGAGTTACTGTTTCCCCACAATTAAAGAGACCAACCCCGCCGCAATCAGTGGGCCGACCGGCACGCCGCGAAACAGCGCGACGCCAAGTACCGTACCGACCAGCAGCCCGGCGACGAGCTGCGGTTGGTTTCCCATCAGCGTAATGCCGCGGCCGCCCAGCCAGGAGACGAAAACGCCGACGGCAATCGCGACCAGCGATTTCCAGTTCACAAAAGAGTGGATCAATGTGGAGGGCGGTAGGGTTCCGCTGGCGATGGGAGCCATCACGCCGATGGTCAGAATGATAATCCCGACGGTGAGTCCCTGTTTTTCAATCCAGGGAAAAAAGGTATTCAACGGGGTTACGCGGACAATAATCAGCACCAGAATTGAGACGGCGACAGTGGTGTTGTGGCTGATAAATCCCAGAGCTGCCAGTCCGAGCAGGATCAGCAGAGTGACATCAAACATTATGGTTTCCTTGCCAAAAAGTAAGCCTGACTACTTTACGCCCAAACGGCAAAGCGCACAGGCCTTTTTAACGATTGATGCGGATTTCAGGCAACTGCCTGAAAGACAATCTCTACGTGAAAAACGGCGTTGTCATTAAATTGCCATCAACGCCGCGTATTGCTAACAGGTGAACCGTCATTGTTGTCTTCCTGAGGATACAATTATGTACGATCCACCGTTTCTTGAAGCGCTGATGATTACGGCGTCGTTTTTCGCCATTTTTATCATTATCGTTGTGTCGGTATTGCTCCTTGAAGGGGAAGGGGACTAAGAGCCTATCCCATTAGGGCTATTTTACTTGCCATTTTGGACCTGGGCAGTGCTCAAAATCCTCACGTACTACGTGTACGCTCCGGTTTTTGCGCGCTGTCCGTGTCCAAACTGGCTGCGCCAATAACGCCTGGTGGGATAGGCTCTAAGCCGTTGGCGATGACTGAAAGCGGCGGAAAACTGCCAGTTCTGGTCGGGCGATGCGCAGATAGTCCTGTGTATTCATAATGACTGATTTTTCCAGCAGGCCGGCATTAAAGGCAATTTCATCGAAACGCTCAAACAGGAGCGGATCGGCGACCAGTTTCAGATTAGGGTGAAAACTGAAAGGCGGGATCGCGCCAAAAACGCAGCCGGTCAGCATATCGACTTCCGCCGGGCTGGCAAGGGAAGCGCGTAAGCCGCCCAGATGTGAAGCAAGCTGAGAGAGGTCGGCTTGCTGATCGGCCGCCAGAATAGCAAGAACGTGCTGGTTGACGCCGTTGCCTTTGACTTTACAGACCAGCGCTTTTGCGCCCTGGCCCAGCGCAGTACCGCGTATTTCAGATACCGCTTCGCATTTCCCTACCGCTTCATGGTTCACCACACGATAGCGCGCGTTCTCCTGGGTTAATAAAGCCACTAAACGTTGGTGTGTAGCGACACCCTTCGCGACTTCAGTCATTTCGGCCATTTCTCACTCCTGGTGCAATATGAACATTTACTGCGAAGCACTATGATGAACGATGTTGTTTTTGTTGTTTGTTCAGATAGAGCTGCGCATCGGAAGCCTGGTAGGCATCATTAATCGTATCATTGGGCTGCATATTATAAATCCCGGCAGAAAAATGGACTGTCTTATCCGGTGCGATAATTTGCAGGTTACGAATAATACGCTCCGGCAGATGGATAGCCAAATCCGCCGCGTAATCAACAAGAATAATACAGAACTCATCGCCGCCGAGGCGAATGGCGTAATCGCTTTTACGAATCGATGTTTTAATCGCTTTCGCCAACAGGGTTATAATTCGGTCGCCTTCCTGGTGCCCCTGGGTATCGTTGATCAGTTTTAACCTATCGCAATCAATAGCGACAAATGTCACCGGCGTCCCGGTATTGACCAGGCGTTGCAGTCGCTGTTCCAGCACCGGTGTTAATATTTTACGGTTGTAAAGCCCGGTCATGGCATCGCTAATATTTTCGCGTGTGACGTTGCGATAAAGCCGAAAGTGCATCCGTACCATATTAAGCAGGAGCGCCGTTGCCAGTAAGTAAAAGGCCAGCGCTTTCCAGGACGAGACAAGGAAATAGGTTAAATCAAGGGACAACGAAACGCGCAGTCCACCAGGGATATCATGGCTATAATTCACATATTGAAACAGATTATTTTTGCTTTGATTAATAAGAATTTCTTTTCCGGAGTCCATGTCCTTTAGTGTTACGTTAAGATAACGCCAAACCAGCGGACGGTCCTGAGTATAAAAAATATTTTTTAAATTATCCTGGTTAACATCCACCATCACGATACCTTTTAACGTTCCCGCCAGATAGACTGGCGTTAAAAAGCTCATGACGTTTTCCTGGGTAATATCATCCATGTAAATACTTGAAATAACCGTACGGCCGGTAAAAAGTTTATCTATATCTTTTCTGTTAATACCCATTGTGCCTTTTTGTAAAAAAGTCCAACGATGCATGGCGAAGCGCCGTGAGTTGATTAAATCATAGAAATAGACATAATATTTATTTAAATCAACGTAATAACGGAATTTAAGCTCCAGTGTGCCCAGCCCGTGACTGTGGTCGTCCTGCGAACGGTTGATGCTTACCGCCTGATCAAATGCAGGCAGTAAAAGGGCGTCATCAAGATTATCGGTACATTGTGTAGCGGCGGTTTGCAGGGTGCCATGTAGCGCCGGATAATTATGCCGGGTCAGGTTGACACCGTGCGTACCGTTAATAGCCTCAAAGGCGTCGCAAAACGCGCGGCGTTTTTCTGCAGTGACGGGATCTCCCGGCGCTTCAAAAGTTCGCATCAAATGTGCGGCGATGCTTTGATTCTGGTACTTATCGTACAAAAACGACGAATCGGCTCTCTCCATGATATAACGCATATAGGCATTCATTGCCCTGTCGCTGGCAATAAGTTCGTAAATCAGGAAGGACGATGTCAAAACGATGACGCTTGCTGAGATAAAGTGCCTGAGCGCTTTATGATGCAAATTCATGATGAACTACAGCCCTGAAAGTCGGATGCGTTAGTTTACCATAGCGATGAGAATTCCTCTAATAGACTGTTTAAAAATAAAACGTGTTGATGTTATGAAATAAAAATCATTCTCGATTTAATAAATTCAATAATATGTGATGTTGATATTTTCAGTCGTAACTATTGTCGCAAAAAGTAAATTGTTAATTAACGGCATCGATTTAACACTAACGAAAATCAAATGGTTTTTATGACTTTTTTGTAAGCTGCAAAACCTGATTCTCTGCAATTCCCGCCACCTTCTGGTGAGCATTGCTGGCATTAATAAATCCATAGGCTTTCAGTGGTAAGTAAGAGCATGTAGGGTAAATCCAGTCAGTTGATATACAGGTTTACGGCTATTGTAGTGGCGGTATGTATAATCGCCTTGTTAGTGATAAATCAGCCCGTGACGCATTACGGGCTGATTTAGGGTTATGCACTTTGATTGGCGCTCTGTTTCTGAAACAATTCGCGGAATACCGGATAAATATCCTCCTGATCGCGAATATGCTGCATGGCGAAGTTATCGAACGTCGCCTGTAGATGTTCATACTCGCGCCATAAGGTCTGGTGGGCGCGGCGGGTAATCTCAATATAGCTGTAATAGCGCACTACCGGCAGCAGCTTTTTCGCCAGAATCTCATGACACAGCGGTGAATCGTCGGCCCAGTTATCACCGTCTGACGCTTGCGCCGCATAGATGTTCCATTGCCCCGGGTCGTAGCGCTCTTTAACCACTTCATCCATGAGTTTAAGCGCGCTGGAGACAATCGTCCCCCCGGTCTCTTGCGAATAAAAGAACTCATGTTCGTCCACTTCCTTCGCCTGGGTATGGTGGCGGATATAAACCACTTCTACGTTCTTATACGTTCGGCTCAAAAACAGATAAAGCAGAATGTAAAAACGCTTGGCCATATCTTTGGTTGCCTGGTCCATCGAACCCGAGACGTCCATCAGACAGAACATCACCGCCTGGCTGGAGGGCTCAGGCCGTTTTTCATAATTTTTATAGCGTAAATCAAAGGTGTCGATAAACGGCACTCGCTCGATTTTAGCCCGTAGTTCGGCAATCTCCCGACGTAACCGCTCCTCTTCAAGCAGTTGAGCTGGTTCGCTGTGGCTGATGGTCTCCAGTTCCGTTTCCAGCGCGTGCAGTTCGCGGCGTTTTCCTGCCGTCATTGCTGTACGGCGCGCCAGAGAGTTTTGTAGCGAACGTACCACGCTGATATTGGCCGGCACGCCGTTTGAGGTGAAACCGGCGCGGTGAGTTTTATACTCGTTAAGCTGGCGATGCTGGTTTTTTTTCAGATTAGGCAGCGCTAAATCTTCAAAGAGCAGATCCAGATACTCATCTTTTGAAATCTGAAAAACAAACTCATCCTGGCCTTCGCCGTCCTGGCTGGCCTGACCTTGACCGCTGCCGGAACCGCCGCCACCGCCTTGCGGACGCTCAATGCGATCATTCTGGATAAAGTGATCGTTACCCGGATGGACGCGATGGCGCAGACCGCCGCGCCCCTGATGAAACATCGGTTCGCTAATATCATCGGTTGGAATAGAGACGGACTCTCCGCTGTCGACATCGGTCACAGAGCGTTTATTAATCGCTTCGGAAATCGACTGCTTAATTTGTGCTTTATAACGACGCAAAAAGCGCTGGCGATTCACCGTGCTTTTATTTTTGCCGTTAAGACGTCGGTCTATGAACCAGGTCATATGCCCCCCGTACTGCCAACTGAGCGCCTGTTCTGTTAGTGCCGGATAGCGCTAACGCTTAGCCAGTCTACAGAACATTACTTTGTAGGCCCGGTAAGCGCAAGCGCCACCGGGCATTAACATCACGACGATTTACGCACGCGCAGGTACCACTCGCACAGCAAACGAACCTGCTTACGGGTATACCCTTTTTCCATCATCCGATCGACAAAGTCGTCATGCTTTTTCTGCTCGTCAGTCGACGTTTTGGCGTTAAAAGAAATGACCGGCAACAGCTCTTCAGTATTAGAGAACATTTTTTTCTCAATCACCGTGCGCAGCTTCTCGTAACTGGTCCAGTTTGGATTACGGCCGCTATTGTTGGCTCTGGCGCGCAGGACAAAGTTTACTATCTCATTACGGAAATCTTTCGGGTTACTGATACCCGCTGGTTTTTCAATTTTTTCCAGTTCGGCGTTCAGCGACTCGCGATCGAACAGTTGACCGGTATCTGGGTCGCGATACTCCTGATCCTGAATCCAGAAATCCGCATAAGTCACGTAACGATCAAAAATGTTCTGCCCGTACTCAGAATAAGATTCGAGATAGGCCGTCTGGATCTCCTTGCCGATAAATTCGGCGTATTTCGGGATCAGGTAGCCTTTCAGGAACTCCAGATAACGCTCAGCTTGCTCCTGCGGGAACTGCTCGCGCTCGATTTGTTGTTCCAGAACGTAGAACAGATGTACCGGGTTTGCCGCCACTTCCGCATGGTCGAAGTTGAATACGCGGGAGAGGATCTTAAAGGCGAATCGGGTGGAGAGACCGTTCATCCCTTCGTCCACACCCGCATAGTCGCGATACTCCTGGTACGATTTAGCTTTGGGGTCGGTATCTTTCAGGCTTTCACCGTCATAAACGCGCATTTTCGAGTAAATACTGGAATTTTCCGGCTCTTTCAGGCGGGAAAGAATCGAGAAGCGCGAAAGCGTTTCCAATGTGCCCGGCGCGCAGGGCGCATGAGCCAGCTCGCTATGATTAAGTAGTTTCTCGTAGATTTTGATCTCTTCGGAGATTCGCAGGCAATAAGGCACCTTCACAATATAGACACGGTCGAGGAACGCTTCGTTATTTTTATTGTTACGGAAAGTCACCCATTCAGATTCGTTTGAGTGGGCAAGTATGATGCCATTAAAGGGCAGGGCGGAAATACCTTCCGTACCATTGTAGTTACCTTCCTGAGTTGCGGTCAGCAAGGGGTGCAGCACCTTAATAGGCGCTTTAAACATCTCGACGAACTCCATGATCCCCTGGTTAGCGCGGCACAGCGCGCCAGAGTAACCATACGCATCCGGATCGTTCTGGGCGTGGTGTTCGAGTTTACGAATATCCACCTTGCCGACCAGCGCCGAAATATCCTGGTTGTTTTCATCGCCGGGTTCCGTTTTGGCGATGGCAATCTGCTCCAGAATGGAGGGCCAGACTTTCACCACGCGGAATTTAGTAATATCGCCGCCAAACTCATGCAGGCGTTTGGCCGCCCACGGGGACATAATCGTACCTAGATAGCGGCGCGGAATACCGTACTCTTTTTCCAGAATCTGCGCGTCTTCCTGCGGATTAAACAGGCATAATGGATGATCGTTGACCGGACTACGCTCGCCGTTGGCGCTTAAAACATAAATTGGCACGCGCTGCATTAGCGATTTCAGCCGTTCAGCGAGCGATGATTTGCCACCCCCCACAGGTCCCAGCAAATAGAGAATTTGCTTCTTCTCTTCCAGCCCTTGCGCCGCATGTTTCAGATAAGAGACAATCTGTTCAATCGCGTCTTCCATGCCGTAAAACTCTTCAAACGCAGGATAGCGAGCAATAACCCGGTTGGAGAAGAGTCGGGAAAGTCGGGGTTCCTGGGCAGTGTCGACCATATTAGGCTCGCCGATAGCCATTAATAGCCGCTCTGCCGCGTTGGCATAAGCACTGCGATCTTGCCGACAAATGGTAAGAAAATCCTGCAGTGTGAACTCTTCGTCCTTGGCAGCTTCGTAACGCTGGCGATAGTGATCGAATATATTCATGATATGCCATCCTTTCGTTTTTTCGCACATGTTAAGAGCCGTTCATATGAATAGTAGAGGCTCCCGGAAGAGGTAGACTGAACGCCGTCTCTGCTAAGGAAAAAAAAGCAACTCTCATGCCATTTTATTGGTCAGAAGATCAACGTGTCCGGTGATACACCTTCTTAACATTAAGCGTAGATGGCATTTGCAAAACTTGCCTGTACGCGTCAGTGGATTTCGATGACATATCAATAACTCATCAGGTAGAAAAGGCTGGTGGATATCAGAAAAAGCGTTCCCGGTCACATAACGATCATCAGCCGATCATCTGAAAATAATCGGTTGTGGTGATATTAAACGGTTACATTGTGTAAAATAGTTGGGCTTACAGGTATTGGCGGTTACACTTTTGCCGCAGAACATTTGAATAAGGAATTATGGATTGTGACCAAACTTAAACTTCTGGCTCTTGGCGTGTTTATTGCAACATCCGCCAGCGTCGCGCACGCTGAAAGCAACCTGACGTTGGGCGCAGGCGTTGGTGTGGTTGAACACCCTTATAAAGATTACGATAGCGACGTTTATCCGATACCGGTCATCGCTTATGAAAGCGAAAACTTCTGGTTCCGTGGTCTGGGCGGCGGGTACTACTTGTGGAATGACAATGCCGATAAGTTGTCAATCATGGCATACTGGTCCCCGATGTACTTCAAACCGGGCGACAGCGATGACCATCAGTTGCGTCGTCTGGACAGGCGTAAAAGTACTATGATGGCGGGCGTTTCTTACGCGCATCACACCCAGTATGGATTCCTGCGTACCTCACTGGCAGGGGATACGTTGGATAACAGTAACGGTATTGTCTGGGATCTGGCCTGGCTGTATCGGTATACCAATGGCGGGCTGACCTTAACGCCAGGTATCGGGGTTGAATGGAATAGCGAGAACCAGAACGATTACTA
This sequence comes from Salmonella sp. SAL04202, assembly GCF_046550775.1. Taxonomy (NCBI): domain Bacteria; kingdom Pseudomonadati; phylum Pseudomonadota; class Gammaproteobacteria; order Enterobacterales; family Enterobacteriaceae; genus Salmonella; species Salmonella sp. SAL04202. Next base: position 991,822 of record NZ_JBGDXK010000001.1, read on the forward strand.
TTACGGCGTATCACGTAAAGAATCTTCGCGTAGCGGCCTGCGCGGCTATAACCCGAACGATAGCTGGAACCCGTATCTTGAACTTAGCGCTAACTATAATTTCGCCGGTAACTGGAGCGTATATGGTACTGCGCGCTATACCCGCCTGTCGGATGAAATTACCGACAGCCCGATGGTGGATAAATCCTGGACCGGTATCCTTTCTACTGGCGTGACCTATAGATTCTGATTGATTGAATTTGCCGGAAAAACCATGACAAAGCCTGCGTTATGCAGGCTTTGTGCTAACTGAAACGCGAACATGGCGGCTTGCATAAATGCGCTGTTGACCGGGGATGGCGCAGCCTTACGTGATTTATACTTTGTTACATCAATTTAAAAAACTAGCCTTTTATATGAAAAATCCAGGTGATTACAACTGCGCTAACAATTAGCGTAATAATTGTTGCAATGCTGGCTGATATCGCCCTGTCACGTCCCGCTTATGCTATACCCATTCTTCACAGCGAGTAAGACGAATGAGCATAGTATTCAATACCGTAGCCAAGCCCAGCGGCAGTCTGTGTAACTTATCCTGCAAGTACTGTTTCTATCTTGATAAACCCCGGGGCCAGCGCGTCATGTCTGACGATGTGCTGGAGACGTATATCCGTCGGGTAATTGATGATACGCCATCCTCAGAGGTCTCGTTTTGCTGGCAGGGGGGAGAGCCGACGCTATGCGGTCTTTCTTTTTACCAAAAAGTGGTGCGCTTGCAGCAACGCTATGCCAACGGCAAAACTATCTACAACAGTCTGCAAACCAATGGCGTATTAATCAATGAAGAGTGGGCGGCATTCTTTGCGCAGCATCAGTTCCTGATTGGTATATCGATTGATGGGCCGCAAGTCGTTCATGATAATTACCGGAAAACACCGTCAGGGCGGGCGTCTTTTTCCCGAGTCGTTAATGCTATCCGCCTTCTGCAGGCAAATGATGTCGAGTTCAACACGCTCACTGTCGTGAATGATGCGTCATGCCGTCATGGCAACGCTATTTATCATTTTTTGACGCAGGAACTGGAAAGTAAACACCTGCAATTTATTCCCATTGTTGAGCCGCTCGCGCAAAAAGCGCAGCGTTCTTTGACGTTATCTGACAATGAAGATTCGCCTTCGTTGATGCCCTTTTCCGTCACGCCTGAAGGGTGGGGCGCCTTTATGTGCGATGTTTTTGATCAATGGATACGTCACGATGTCGGACGCATATTCGTACAGCTTTTTGACAACTTACTTGGCGTCTGGATGGGGGAGCCCGCCACGCTTTGTACGATGCAGTCGACCTGCGGGCAAAGTTTGCTGGTGGAGCAGAATGGCGACGTGTTTAGCTGTGACCATTTTGTTTTTCCCGCCTATAAACTGGGCAATCTGCAGCAACACTCTTTAGAAGAAATGGCGGCCTCTCCTTTTCAGCAGCAGTTTGGCGCGGCTAAAGCAAACCTTTCCTCACGCTGCCAGAACTGTACGTGGCGCTTTGCCTGTCACGGCGGTTGTCCGAAACATCGAATTTGTATGGACGGCGGCGAACGGCAAAATTATCTCTGTAAAGGATATCTGGAGTTCTTTCAACATGTGACGCCCTATATGAATGTGATGCGTCAATTATTACTGAATCAGCGACCCGCCGCGCATATTACCCGCATCGTCGACATGATTGCGGATGACGTTCGTCAGTGACAAGAAAATCGCCCCCTTGCGCGGTATGATGCCGGACATTACCGTAGGGTCTAAGAGTCCTGTATTGTTTTACCGTCGAGTGACATTGAAAAGGAAATGAAATCAGTGAAAAACGTAACGTTTTGCGGGCAGGTGACGCTTCCTGCCATCGGACAGGGAACATGGTATATGGGCGAGCGCGCGGATCAACGTCAGCGCGAGGTTTCGGCGCTGCGCGCGGGGCTGGATTTGGGGTTACGCCTTATTGATACGGCGGAAATGTATGCCGACGGCGGGGCGGAAAAGGTCGTGGGCGAGGCGTTAGCAGGGCGACGCGATGAGGCATTTCTGGTGTCAAAAGTGTACCCGTGGAACGCTGGCGGCCAGAAGATAGTTGCCGCCTGTGAGGAAAGCCTGCGTCGTCTGAAAACAGATTACCTCGATCTCTATCTATTGCACTGGGCCGGAAGCTTTTCATTCGAAGAGACCGTTGAAGGTATGGAGCGGCTAATCGCGCAGGGAAAAATTCGCCGTTGGGGAGTCTCTAATCTTGATTATGACGATATGCAGGCGCTGTGGCGCATCCCCGGGGGACAGCAATGCGCGACAAATCAGGTGCTCTATCATCTGGCGTCACGCGGTATTGAGTATGATTTATTGCCGTGGTGTCAACAACAGCGAATGCCAGTGATGGCCTATAGCCCGCTGGCTCAGGCTGGCCGGTTACGTAGCGGTTTACTGAATCATCCGGTGGTGAATGAAATTGCGCAAGCGCATAACGCAACGGCGGCGCAAATCTTACTGACGTGGGTGATTGCGCATCCGGGCGTGATGGCGATCCCGAAAGCCGGAAGTACAGAACACGTGAAGCAAAATGCGGCGGCGCTTGAGATCGCCTTGTCAGCAAACGAACTTGCCTTACTGGACAACGCCTGGCCTGCGCCAAAAGGGAAAACCGCGTTGGATATGGTGTGACGCCGGATAAAATGTGTAAGCGCCGCCATCCGGCAAGTCATGCCTGATGGCGGCTGACGCCTTCCAGAGTCTATAGCAACGCCGTTATCCATTCACTTTTAGCGTTTAGCGACGCAGATAGTCTGCGCCAGACGAGAGGGTTTTTCTTCTGTGGCTTGTTGCGGCGCAGTAGCGTAAACCGTTTCAACGCAGACAAACGTTTTATAGCCGTCATCCGGCATGTCGCCCATGCTGACGGACAACGCCGGGCCAGGGTTCCAGCCTACGACGTTAAGGTGATGGTGGTGAACTACATCAATCGTGCGGTTTAATGTCGCATCGTGGATCACGCTACATGCTTCAGGATTGAGGTAAACGCGATCGGTACGGTCCGGAAAGGTTTGTATACCGTCGGCCAGGACATCTTCTTTAGCGTCGTTAACTTTATCAATAAACCGATCGCCGAGTCCGCTGACCTTAACGTTGGCGATGTCGCCAACGTTAAAATAGCTGTGGAGCGCGGATGTGGTTGCAAACTCGCCATGCGCTTCCAGTTCAATTTCACAGGTTTTGCCCACTTTAAAACGTGCCAGCAGCGTGAAATCGTGCGGCCAGTATTTCCGGGTGGCCTCACTGCTTTGCAGCTCAAATGTCAGCATTACGCCATTATCATCTTCATTATGCGCTTTTAGCGCCCACGGTAGATTACGCGCAAAGCCGTGTGACGGCAGACCCTGTTGAGCCGCAGGTCCAAACCAGGGCCAGCAGATCGGTACGCCGCCGCGTAGCGCCACGCCGGTTTTGAAAGGCGTATTATTACTGAGCCACAATACCTCTTCCTCGCCAACGGGTTTCCAGGAGAGAAGGTGCGCGCCCTGTAATGCAAAAGAGGCTTTAACCTGCGGATGGTCAACGACGATCAGATCCAGGTCATCAAGCTGACGACGGGAAAGGACAGGGGTAAGCTGTTCGATAACCGGGAGGGCAAAAATTTTATTAATCATTACGCAATCCTCTTAACCCTAAATAATTCGAGTTGCATGACAAGGCGCTTGTGCCTTGACCAGTGCTTGCGCTGGCCCGTAGAGACGAGGCCGCAGGCCGAGTAACGCGGCAAGTGAACGACAAATTCATCGGGAACGAACTTGAACAACCGTAGGTCATCTCCGGCCAGGGACATCCCTGATTCATCCCGATAAGTTCGACTTCCGTCAGTGATTCGGGTGAGAAAGCATAGCCAACACACCTGCAACTTGAAGTATGACGGGTATATCTTTAAGCAAAAAAAAGAGCGACCTGAGTCGCTCTTACCAATGACTGTGTCATCTCAACTTATTTGGAGATGTGAGCAATCAGGTCCAGTACTTTGTTGGAGTAACCGGTTTCGTTATCGTACCAGGAGACCAGTTTCACGAAGTTGTCGTTCAGCGCGATGCCTGCTTTAGCATCGAACACGGAAGTGCATACTTCGCCGTTGAAATCGGTAGATACAACGTCGTCTTCGGTGTAACCCAGAACGCCTTTCATTTCGCCTTCGGCAGCAGCTTTAACAGCAGCTTTGATCTGCTCGTAGGTAGCCGCTTTTTCCAGACGAACGGTCAGGTCAACAACGGATACGTTCGGAGTAGGAACACGGAACGCCATACCGGTCAGTTTGCCATTCAGTTCAGGCAGTACTTTACCTACCGCTTTAGCAGCGCCAGTAGAGGACGGGATGATGTTCTGAGATGCGCCGCGGCCGCCGCGCCAGTCTTTGTGAGACGGGCCGTCAACGGTTTTCTGGGTTGCGGTAGTCGCGTGAACAGTAGTCATCAGACCTTCGATGATGCCGAAGTTGTCGTTGATAACTTTAGCCAGCGGCGCCAGGCAGTTGGTGGTGCAGGAAGCGTTGGAAACGATGTCCTGGCCTTCGTATTTGTCAAAGTTAGCGCCTTTAACAAACATTGGGGTGTTGTCTTTAGACGGACCCGTCAGAACCACTTTTTTCGCGCCAGCGGTGATGTGTTTACGCGCGGTTTCGTCAGTCAGGAAGATACCGGTAGCTTCAGCCACTACGTCAACACCAACTTCGTCCCATTTCAGGTTAGCCGGATCGCGTTCAGCGGTAACACGGATTTTTTTACCGTTAACGATCAGATGACCGTCTTTCACTTCAACAGTACCGTCGAAACGGCCGTGAGTGGAGTCATATTTCAGCATGTATGCCATGTACTCTGCGTCTAACAGGTCGTTGATTGCAACGATCTCGATGTCAGAACGTTTCTGAGCAGCACGGAAAACAATGCGACCGATACGGCCAAAACCGTTGATACCTACTTTGATAGTCATATATTCCACCAGCTATTTGTTAGTGAATAAAAGGTTGCCTGTAAAATTACAAAAACCTTACGCAGCGTCAAGCGGAATCGTGTCAATCATTGCGACAAATCAATCCTCTGCACAACCTTTGCGCGGCTGATTCGCCTCACTCTTCCTTTCGGCTTGAAACCACATGGGGGCGCCGCCCCGAATTTTAAAGGGCAACCGAGATAATAATGTGACATCAGTCACGATTCGTGAGCCGCCATTTCGCAATGATCAAGTTTAGAACAAAAGTTGGTACTGAGGTGTTAATGTTTTGTTAGAATCGGTCAGGCAATGTGAGCACGTTTAAAGTGAGATGTGAGCAAATGGCTAACCAACCTTCAGCAGAAGAACTCAAGAAAAAATTGTCCGAAATGCAATTCTACGTGACGCAGGATCGTGGCACAGAACCGCCATTTACCGGACGCCTGCTACATAATAAACGCGATGGGGTTTATCACTGCCTGGTCTGTGATACGCCGCTTTTTCACTCCCACACCAAATACGATTCAGGCTGCGGCTGGCCTAGCTTTTACCAGCCTGTCAGCGAAGAGGCGATTCGTTACATAGACGATTTTTCTCATGGCATGCAGCGTGTCGAAATTCGTTGCGGTAACTGCGATGCGCATCTCGGACACGTTTTCCCGGACGGGCCGCAGCCAACCGGTGAGCGCTATTGCGTTAACTCGGCCTCGCTGGCCTTTTCTGACGAGAAAAACGGCGATCAATTGAAAGGCTGAAAAAACGATTCAGCAAATTATTCCACAGGAGCGGACACATCATGAATCTTGATGAGATCATTAACAGCATGACGCCGGAAGTGTATCAACGTTTATCCACCGCCGTTGAGCTGGGTAAGTGGCCGGATGGCGTGGCGTTGACGCCGGAACAGAAAGAAAACAGCCTGCAACTGGTGATGCTATGGCAGGCGCGGCACAATACCGAAGCGCAACATATGACGATCGATACTCACGGTCAGATGGTGATGAAAAGCAAGCAGCAGCTCAAAGCGGATTTCGGTATTACGTCAAAGCCGATTGCGACATTGAAAATGCAGTAACGGCAGCCGGATAAGAGGTAGCCGCCATCCGGCGGTTTCATTGCCAATGCGTTGTGCTTACCGGGCCTGCTCATTGCTGCCAGGCACAGGCCCGCCATATTTTTACGAATAACGCTTAATGTCCAGCGAGTCCGCCAACTGTGTCGCTAACTGATTATTGTCATCGGCGGCCTATTCCCAGAACTTGCGCCAGCCAGCCCGCGCTTTTTAATCTGGTCCGCGTTGATCGCCACCGAGCGCGGATTTTCATAAGGGAGGGCAAACAGCGCTTTCCCCCGGCAGACTTCACTGACAGCAGCAGGCCAGGCGTTTGAGTCATACGGATTGGCGTTGAAATACTGCGTGCCGTAGGCCATGTCGTAAGTCATCAAATTGATAAAGTCGAGCTACGGGGCTATAGCTTTCACGTCCAGCCAGCTTTTCGGACTTTCCGCATTCGCGCCGACGGCGAGGGTGACCCGTTTTTGGGGCCTATTAGCTGACGAAGCGCTTTTAAATGCGACGTTAAACGAATATTCCCAGTCAAGATCGATCCCATCGAGACCATATTTGTCGACAATCTTCTGCGCCGGTTTAATAAACACCGCGCGGGCTTCTTTAACGATCCTCTTCGACATCTAAAACAGAAACACGCCACAGAATGGAGTGACGAAAAAATAACCGCAGCAGATTAGCGTCTTCATCCATGGAAACCTGCGCAGGCGTTCACGCCGTCTTTCGCGATACGGCTTCCATCTTTTTGGTTTTATCGCCGTTTGTTTCGTTGAGTTTGTGATCTTGGTTGGTAAATACAGATCATTATCTGTGTTTTAAAGATTTATCGTTGACCTTAAAGATTTTATGGTTAAGTATGATGAGCATTGATGCACACCAAACACAAAGGAAGATGCAATGAAAGCACTGGCGAGATTTGGCAAGGCCTTTGGCGGCTACAAAATGATTGATGTCCCGGAGCCGGTATGCGGTCCGGAAGACGTGATTATCGAAATCAAAGCGGCGGCGATCTGCGGCGCGGATATGAAGCACTATAACGTTGACAGCGGGTCCGACGAATTTAACTCCGTTCGCGGTCATGAATTCGCCGGACGTATCGCGCGGGTGGGCGAAAAAGTGAAAGACTGGAAAGTCGGCCAGCGCGTGGTTTCTGACAACAGCGGACACGTTTGCGGCGTTTGCCCTGCCTGTGAACAAGGTGATTTTCTGTGTTGTACAGAAAAAGTGAATCTGGGTCTGGATAACAACACCTGGGGCGGTGGATTTTCCAAATACTGCCTGGTTCCGGGAGAAATCCTGAAAATCCATCGCCATGCCCTGTGGGAGATCCCGGAAGGCGTGGATTACGAGGAAGCCGCAGTACTGGACCCTATCTGCAACGCCTATAAATCTATCGCCCAGCAATCCAAATTTTTACCCGGCCAGGACGTGGTAGTCATCGGCACCGGTCCGTTAGGTCTGTTTTCGGTCCAAATGGCCCGCATTATGGGGGCGGTAAATATCGTGGTGGTTGGCCTGGATGAGGATGTTCCTGTCCGTTTCCCTGTGGCCAAAGAACTCGGCGCGACGGCGTTTGTTAACGGCTCCACGGAAGATGTCGTCGCACGCTGCCAGGAGATTTGCGGCAAAGACAACCTCGGTCTGGTGATCGAATGCTCCGGTGCCAACATTGCGCTTAAACAGGCCATCGACATGCTGCGGCCAAATGGTGAAGTGGTTCGCGTCGGTATGGGATTTAAGCCGCTCGATTTCTCCATTAACGACATTACTTCCTGGAACAAAAGCATCATTGGGCATATGGCCTATGACTCCACATCCTGGCGCAATGCGATTCGCCTGCTTGCCAGCGGCGCTATCAAAGTAAAACCAATGATCACCCATCGTATCGGTCTTTCTCAGTGGCGCGAAGGCTTTGACGCAATGGTCGATAAGACAGCCATTAAAGTGATCATGACCTACGACTTTGATGAATAACCCTTCTGCTAAAGGAACGTTATCGCATGGAACAGATAACAAAACCGCACTGCGGCGCCCGGCTGGATCGCCTGCCGGATTGCCGCTGGCATTCATCAATGTTTGCCGTCGTCGCCTTTGGTCTGCTTGTTTGCTGGAGTAATGCCGTCGGCGGATTAATTCTTGCCCAGCTCAAGGAGTTAGGCTGGACCGATAATTCCACGACAGCCACCTTCTCCGCCATTACCACGGCGGGGATGTTTCTCGGCGCGCTGGTGGGCGGCATTATCGGCGATAAAACCGGACGCAGGAACGCCTTTATTCTTTATGAAGCGATTCACATTGCCTCGATGGTCGTGGGCGCATTTTCACCGAATATGATGTTCCTGATTGCCTGTCGTTTTGTGATGGGCGTGGGATTAGGGGCACTACTGGTCACGCTGTTCGCCGGATTTACTGAGTACATGCCCGGCAGAAATCGCGGCACCTGGTCGAGTCGTGTTTCGTTTATTGGCAACTGGTCATATCCATTGTGTTCCCTGATTGCAATGGGGCTGACGCCGCTAATTAGCGCGGAATGGAACTGGCGCGTGCAGTTACTGATCCCGGCTGTGCTGTCGCTGATTGCTACCGCGCTTGCCTGGCGATACTTCCCTGAATCTCCCCGCTGGCTGGAATCGCGCGGGCGTTATCAGGAAGCCGAAAAGGTTATGCAGGCCATTGAAGCAGGCATCGAACGTCAGACAGGAAAACCGCTGCCGCCGGTTGTTATTGAAAGCAGCGGCAAGCCGCCGCGTTCCGTACCGTATTCAGCGTTGCTCACTGGCGTATTACTGAAACGCGTTATTTTGGGTTCCTGCGTGCTGATTGCCATGAACGTTGTGCAATACACGTTAATTAACTGGCTGCCCACCATCTTTATGACACAGGGCATCAACCTCAAAGATTCGATCGTTTTAAATACCATGAGTATGTTCGGCGCACCGTTTGGCATATTTATCGCTATGCTGGTAATGGATAAAATTCCGCGCAAAACCATGGGTGTCGGTTTATTAATTCTGATTGCCGTGCTGGGATATATTTATTCGCTGCAAACCAGCATGTTGCTCATCACCTTAATTGGCTTTTTCCTGATTACCTTTGTCTATATGTATGTCTGTTATGCCTCGGCGGTCTATGTGCCGGAGATCTGGCCAACAGAAGCGAAACTTCGCGGTTCCGGCCTGGCGAACGCTGTCGGCAGAATCAGCGGTATCGCTGCCCCCTATGCGGTGGCGGTATTACTCAACGGTTATGGCGTGACGGGCGTTTTCGTCCTGCTGGGCGCTGTCTCGATTATCGTCGCCGTCGCAATAGCGACTATCGGAATCGAGACCAAGGGTGTTTCGGTCGAAAGTCTGGGCATTGATAAGGTCACGAGTAAATAAAGGAATAAAAATGAAAAATTCAAAAGCGATATTAAAAACGCCGGGCACCATGAAAATTATCGCAGCGGATATTCCGGTGCCAAAAGATAACGAAGTGCTGATCAAAGTGGAATATGTCGGTATTTGCGGTTCAGATGTTCACGGTTTTGAATCCGGGCCATTCATTCCGCCGAAGGATCCAAATCAGGAAATTGGCCTGGGGCATGAGTGTGCCGGAACGGTCATTGCGGTCGGCAATCGGGTAAGCAAATTTAAGCCAGGCGATCGGGTTAATATCGAGCCGGGCGTGCCGTGCGGCCACTGCCGCTATTGTCTGGAAGGAAAATACAATATTTGTCCGGATGTTGATTTTATGGCGACGCAGCCGAATTATCGCGGGGCCTTAACTCACTATCTGTGCCATCCGGAAAGTTTTACGTACAAGCTTCCGGACAATATGGACACTATGGAAGGTGCGCTGGTGGAACCCGCTGCGGTTGGAATGCACGCGGCAATGCTGGCGGATGTTAAACCGGGTAAGAAAATCGTCATTCTCGGCGCGGGCTGCATTGGTTTAATGACCCTGCAAGCGTGTAAGTGTCTGGGGGCGACCAATATCGCGGTAGTGGATGTGCTGGAAAAACGGCTGGCAATGGCTGAACGACTGGGCGCGACAACCGTTATCAATGGGGCGAAAGAAGATACTGTCGCGCGCTGCCAGCAGTTCACCGACGATATGGGCGCCGATATTGTGTTTGAAACCGCCGGTTCCGCCGTCACAACTCAGCAAGCGCCGTATCTGGTCATGCGCGGCGGGAAGATCATGATTGTTGGCACTGTCGCGGGAGATTCAGCGATTAATTTCCTCAAAATTAACCGTGAAGTCTCCATCCAGACGGTATTCCGCTATGCCAACCGCTATCCGGTGACTATTGATGCCATCTCCTCCGGGCGTTTCGATGTGAAATCAATGGTGACGCATATTTACGATTACAAAGACGTGCAACGTGCATTTGAAGAATCGGTGAATAACAAACGCGACATTATTAAAGGCGTTATTAAAGTTTGCGATTAATAAAAAACGGGAGAAACAGCGATGTTGGCAGATATAAAATATTGGGAAAATGATGCACAAAATAAACATTACGCGATTGCGCACTTTAACGTGTGGAATGCGGAAATGTTGATGGGAGTGATTGATGCGGCGGAAGAGGCAAATTCGCCGGTTATTATCTCCTTTGGTACCGGATTTGTGGGCAATACTTCATTTGAAGACTTCTCTCATATGATGGTTTCCATGGCTAAAAAAGCCTCTGTGCCGGTAATTACCCACTGGGATCATGGACGTAGCATGGACATTATCCATAATGCCTGGGCGCACGGCATGAACTCGCTGATGCGTGACGCTTCATCCTTTGATTTTGAAGAAAATATTCGCCTGACCAAAGAAGCCGTTGATTTCTTTCATCCGCTGGGTATTCCGGTAGAGGCGGAGTTAGGGCACGTAGGGAACGAAACGGTGTATGAAGAGGCGTTGGCGGGGTATCACTATACCGACCCGGATCAGGCGGCGGAATTTGTAGCGCGCACCGGTTGTGACTCGCTGGCGGTCGCCATTGGCAACCAGCATGGCGTGTACACCTCTGAACCAAAACTGAATTTTGAGGTCGTGGAGCGCGTGCGCCAGGCAGTTTCCGTACCGCTAGTGTTACACGGCGCTTCCGGTATTAGCGACGCGGATATCAAAAAAGCCATTTCGCTGGGCATCTCGAAAATCAATATCCACACCGAACTGTGTCAGGCCGCGATGGTAGCTGTAAAAGAGAATCAGGATCAGCCGTTCCTGCATCTGGAACGCGAAGTACGCAAAGCGGTAAAAGCCCGTGCACTGGAAAAAATCAAACTGTTTGGTTCAGATGGTAAAGCGGAATGATGATATGGACGAAATCGAAGTTCTTTGCATAGGGGCGGCCATTGTCGACATTCCTTTGCAACCGGTTAGTAAAAATATCTTTGATGTCGATTCGTATCCATTAGAACGAATTGCCATGACCACAGGGGGAGATGCGATTAATGAAGCCACGATTATTTCGCGTCTCGGGCATCGCACTGCGCTAATGAGTCGCGTTGGCGACGATGCGGCAGGATATTTTATTCTCGACCACTGTCGGAAGGAGAATATCGATATTCAGAGCCTGAAGCAGGATGCTGATATTGATACCTCAATTAATGTTGGGCTGGTGACTGATGATGGTGAGCGCACCTTTGTCACTAACCGTAACGGCAGTCTGTGGAAGCTAAATATTAACGATGTCGATTTTGACCGTTTTTCTCAGGTCAGGCTGTTATCACTGGCAAGTATCTTTAACAGCCCGCTGCTGGATGGCAAAGCATTAACGGCTATTTTTACGCAGGCGAAAGCGCATCAACTGGTTATCTGCGCTGACATGATCAAACCGCGGCTGAATGAAACTCTGGACGATATTCGCGAAGCGCTAAGTTTTGTCGATTATCTGTTTCCTAATATTGATGAAGCCAAAAAGCTGACCGGGAAAGAGACGCTGGATGATATTGCCGATTGTTTTTTGCAATGTGGCGTAAAAACGGTGGTGATTAAAACTGGCAAGAAAGGCTGCTTTATCAAAAGCGCCGATATAAAAATGGAGGTGCCTGCGGTGGCAGGCATTACCGCCATCGACACTATTGGCGCCGGCGATAATTTTGCATCGGGATTTATCGCCGCGCTGCTGGAGGGAAAAACGCTGCGTGAATGCGCACGGTTCGCCAATGCGACGGCCGCGATATCGGTACTCAGCGTGGGCGCCACAACGGGCGTGAAAAACAGAATGCTAGTGGAACAACTCCTGAATGAATACGAAGGGTAATAGCGGCAGATGAAAATGATACCTTTAGGTAATACAGATATAGCGCTTTCCCGTATGGGACTCGGCACCTGGGCTATCGGCGGCGGTCCGGCATGGAATGGCAACCTCGATATGCAGGTTTGCATCGATACTATCGTTGAGGCGCACCGTTGCGGTATTAACCTGATTGATACGGCGCCGGGCTATAACTTTGGCAATAGCGAAGTGATTGTCGGCCAGGCGCTGAAAAAATTACCGCGTAACGAGATGGTGGTGGAGACCAAATGCGGGATCGTCTGGGAGCGGGAAGGGAGCCTGTTCAATAAAGTCGGCGATCGCCAGCTTTATAAAAATCTTTCTCCGGACTCTATTCGTAAAGAAGTTGATGCCAGTCTCCAGCGACTAGGGATTGATTATATTGATATCTATATGACCCACTGGCAGTCGGTACCGCCGTTTTTTACGCCGATTGCGGAAACCGTTGGCGTGCTCAATGAGCTGAAAGCAGAGGGGAAAATCCGTTCTATCGGGGCGGCGAATGTAGATGTCAGCCATATCCGCGAATACCTTAAACATGGCGAGCTGGACATCATACAGGCGAAATACAGCATTCTTGACCGGGCGCTGGAAACGGAGCTGCTGCCGCTATGCCGCGAGCACGGCATCGTGGTACAGGTTTATTCGCCACTGGAGCAGGGATTGTTAACCGGCACCATTACCCGTGACTATGTTCCCGGCGGGGCGCGCGCGAATAAACTCTGGTTCCAGCGTGAGAATATGTTGCGGGTTATTGATATGCTGGAGCAATGGCAGCCACTGTGCGACAAATACCATTGCGCCGTCCCGACGCTGGCGCTGGCGTGGATATTGCGACAAAGCGAACTGATTTCGATACTGAGCGGCGCCACGTCGCCGGAGCAGGTACGAGAGAATATCGCTGCGCTGTCCATCACCTTAACGGATGACGATGCGTTATTGATGAGACAAATGGCGGAAGCGCTGGACAATCCATAAGCAATACATTACACCTCTTTTTTGGCGAAATGCAGATAAAATCTGTTATTCAAACGGCTTATTTTGAAAGTAAACATAGTCTGTGAGATACTCAACGTTTATCATGACGTCGAAAACAGAGGTGTAATCGTGGCGGCGAAAGACAGGATTCAGGCGATCAAACAAATGGTCGCTAATGATAAAAAAGTAACAGTCTCTAACTTGAGTTCAATTTTTCAGGTAACCGAAGAGACAATTCGACGCGATCTGGAAAAACTCGAAGATGAAGGCTTTTTGACTCGAACTTATGGCGGTGCGGTATTAAATTCGGCGGTGCTGGCTGACAATATCCATTTTTATAAGCGTGCAAAATCGTTCTATGAAGAGAAGCAAATTATAGCCCGTAATACGCTTCCGTTTATTAAAAACAAAACAACGATGGCCGCCGACTCCAGCAGTACGGTAATGGAATTGCTAAAACTCCTGAAAGACCGAAACGATCTTACTTTGTTAACTAACTCAGCGGAAGCTTTCCATGAACTGGCGCAATCGGACATTAATCTTGTTTCTACGGGCGGTGAGTTAAATAAAAATACGCTGTCGCTGCAGGGGCGTATCACTAAAGAAATAATCAGCCGTTATCATGTTGATATTATGGTAATGAGTTGTAAAGGGCTGGATATGGCGAGCGGGGCGCTTGATTCTAACGAGGCGGAAGCTGAAATCAAAAAAACGATGATTCGCCAGGCCACAGAGGTGGCGTTATTGGTGGACCACTCAAAATTTGATCGTAAAGCGTTCGTGCGGTTGGTCGATTTTAGTCATATCCATTACCTGATAACGAATAAAACGCCAGGTGATGAATGGATCGCATTTTGCGATAAAAATAATATCCAGCTTGTCTATTAATCGATAGATTATCCTTGCCTGGATTGTTTTCGCCTGGACTATGCCAAAAAAAACGGCAGATGATAGCAAGTGCGGCAAATACCCCTTTGCCGCGAGACAATAATTTATTATTTTGCTGCGTTAGAGGCCATCCAGATGGAAGACAATGATCATATCGGCGCCAGACTAGACCGCTTACCTTTATCCCGGTTTCATTTTCGTATTTTTGGAATAATTAGTTTTGGCCTGCTATTAACGGGGTTTTTGAGTTACTCAGGAAATGTGGTTCTGGCCAAATTGATAAACAATGGTTGGTCGAATAATTATCTTAATGCCGCGTTCACATCGGCACTGATGCTTGGCTATTTTATTGGTTCGCTTACCGGCGGTTTTATTGGGGATTACTTGGGGCGTCGAAAAGCGTTTCGCATTAATTTGTTGCTTGTGGGCATCTCCGCAACGGCTGCCGCATTTGTTCCCAATATGTACTGGCTGATTTTCTTTCGTTGTCTGATGGGGACAGGCATGGGAGCATTGATTATGGTTGGGTATGCTTCTTTTACCGAGTTTATCCCTCCCGTTGTACGAGGAAAATGGTCCGCGCGTCTCTCTTTTGTAGGGAACTGGTCACCGATGCTGTCTGCGGGGATTGGCGTAGTGGTCATTGCGTTTTTAAGCTGGCGGATGATGTTTCTTCTTGGCGGGATAGGGATGCTGCTGGCGTGGTCTCTTTCGGGGAAGTACTTTATCGAATCGCCCAGGTGGTTAGCAGGTAAAGGGCGGCAACGCGAGGCTGAACAGCAGCTTCTCATGATTGAATCGCAAATAGAAAAAGAAAAAAGTATTGTTTTGCCGCCGCATCAGGAAAGCAATAAATCCACGGAATCGCGCTTTGAAAACGGTACATTCTGGCTCTTATTCAAAGGACAAATGCTGCGGCGCACGTTAGTGGCGATCACTGTATTGATTGCGATGAACATTTCGCTTTATACCATTACGGTATGGATCCCGACAATTTTTGTTAATTCAGGAATTGATGTTACAAAATCCATTTTCATGACCGCCATCATTATGATTGGCGCGCCGGTGGGCATATTTATCGCCGCGCTCATTATTGATCATTTCCCCAGACGGTTATTTGGTTCGCTGTTGCTTATCGTTATTGCGGTAGTAGGATATTTTTACTCAATACAGACTGAGGAATGGGCCATTCTGGTTTATGGACTAGTCATGATTTCCTTTCTGTATATGTACGTCTGCTTCGCCTCGGCGGTTTACGTTCCCGAATTATGGCCTACGCACCTTAGACTACGTGGATCGGGTTTTGTGAATGCGGTAGGGCGGATCGTCGCTGTCTTTACCCCCTACGGCGTGGCGGTTTTATTGACCCGCTATGGATCTGTCACCGTTTTTGTTGTGCTGGGTATGCTGCTGGCGGCGTGCGCGCTGATATTATTTTGTTTTGGCATTGAAACGAGAAGAGTTTCGTTAGAAGCGCTCTCCAGCCTGCGTTGAGCTTTGCCTGGTAGCGGCGCTGACGTGACGTATCCGGCCCAAAGATCTATGCAATGGTCTCACCGTTGCGTGATGTATTGACCGGATACGATACCTGCTCCGCTACCTGGCGACAGCCTGGCCCTGCGTCTCTTCCCAGTCTGCCAGCGTATACAGCGTCGCGCCTGCCGCCGCCATCTCCATAAACGCGTGTGCGCTATCCTGCGGGTGAATATTCACGCCGCGACAGCCATCGGTGATAACGTTAACGGCATAGCCCAACTCTAGCGCATCCAGCACCGTAAATTTTACGCAGTAATCGGTCGCCAACCCCATCACGATAAGCTCGGTAACGTCATGTTCGCGAAGCCAGGTATCAAGGGTAGTTTTCTGCCGATGTTCGTTGTCAAAAAACGCGCTGTAGCTATCAATCAGCGGGTTTTCACCCTTATAGATGCAGGCGTCAATCGCATGTTGGTTAAGCAGGGGATGTAACACCGCGCCGTCGGTATGTTGAACGCAGTGATCCGGCCAGAGCGTTTGCGGCAGCCCGTCCAGCTCTCCCTGACTATAGGGTTCCGCCTGATGCTGGCTGGCGAAGCTGCCATGCTGCGCGGGATGCCAGTCCTGGCTGGCCAGCACCGGAATCTGCCGGGGCTGGCACCAGTCAATAAGAGCGTTGGCGATGTCGATGGTGCTGTCGCCTTCCGCTACAGCCAGCGCGCCGCCGGCGCAAAAGTCATTTTGCAAGTCGACCAGTAATAAGGCCCGGTTTGTCATTATCTTCTCCTTGTCGTCGGGATTTTTTAATCATCCGGCGTCAATTCACCACGCAAGTTTTGCGCCATCGCGCTACGAATCGCCTGAGTGTCCAGACCCTGGCTTAACAAATAATGCAGTTTGGTTAAGGTAGCTTCGACGGTCATATCGGCACCGCCAATCACGCCAGCGTGCGCCAGCGCATTACCGGTAGCGTACCCGCCCATATTGACTCGCCCTGACATGCATTGCGTCAGGTTAACCACCACGATGCCGCGCGAACTGGCCTCTTTCAGCTCCTGTAAAAACGCTTTATTTTGCGGCGCGTTGCCTACGCCATAAGAGCGCAGAATCAGCGCTTTTACCGGCTGACGCAGAAAGTTACGTACTACCTCGGCGGAAATCCCCGGATAAATCGTTACTACGCCTATCGGCTGCGGCGTAATAGGGTGAACGATTAATTCACCAGAACCGTAGGGCGCGGGAGGCGTATTTAAACGGCGAATGTGAATTCCTGCTTCCAGCAAGGGCGGCAGATTGGGAGAGGCAAAAGCGTCAAACCCATCCGCATGGGCTTTGGTCGTGCGATTACCGCGGAACAGACGATTATTAAAAAACAGCGTTACTTCATTAACAGGGTAGTTGGCGGCGACATAAAGCGCATTCAGCAAATTAATTTGCCCGTCGGAGCGCAGCTCAGCCAGCGGAATTTGTGACCCTGTCACAATAACTGGTTTACCCAGATTTTCCAGCATGAAAGAGAGCGCCGATGCGGTATACGCCATCGTGTCGGTGCCGTGCAGAATAACAAAACCGTCATACTCATCGTAGTGCGCTTTGATATCTGCAGCGATATGCTGCCAGTCTTCCGGCGTCATATCTGATGAATCCATCAGCGGGGCATATTCATGGATGGTAAAATCCGGCATCTCCGGGCGGTGGAATTCCGGCATCAGCGCCAGCTGCCGCTGAAGGTGCCCGGACACCGGGATATACCCTTTATCTGAGCGCTGCATACCGATAGTACCGCCGGTATAGGCAACGTAAATTGATTTCTTTTGCATGATAATGTTCAGTCGTGTCGCGAAGGACGTATTAATGATTATCGGATGGCGGCTATGAGCAGACGCCGCCATCCGGTATGGCTATTGATGAAGCATTAGCGAACGTTCGCGCAAGTCAAACAGAACGCATAACGGTTTTGCGGATCGTTAAATGCCGCCAGTTTATCCCCCTCGGCCTTCACCGTGTTGGCGGCGGAAACGAGCGGCGCCGGGAGCATCGCCTGAATGGCCTCCGGCAGCATGGCGCGTACTGATCCGGTCATACTGTCCATGACCATATCAAGGACCGTCGGTTCGTCCTGATAGTAATCAAGATGCCACTGTTTCAGTTTCGCCAGCTCCGCCGCTTTGGCGACGGCGTCGTCAAAGTCGCCGAGACTGTCCACCAGACCATTGGCTTTCGCGTCTTCTCCGGTCCAGACATGGCCTTGTGCGATTTTATCAATCTGCTCCGGCGTACGCTTACGCGCGTCTGCCACCAGCGTGATAAAGCGTTTGTAGCCGTACTCAATACTGAGTTGCATCATCTGCTGCACTTCCGGTGACAGCGCTTTGGTCATCGAAATATCCGCCAGCGGCGAGGTGGAAACGCCGTCGCTGTGTACGCCAATCGACGACAGGCTGTTTTCCACCGTATTGATGACGCCGAAGATGCCAATTGAACCCGTCAGCGTGCTGGGGCTGGCCACGATATAGTTTGCCGGCGTAGAGATCCAGTAACCGCCGGAGGCCGCCATGCCGCCCATTGAGACCACCACCGGTTTGCCAGCCGCTCTTGCTGCCGCCAGTTCGGCGCGGATAACTTCGGAGGCGTTGACGCTACCGCCTGGGCTATTGACGCGCAGCACAATCGCTTTCACTTTAGGATCAAGGCGTGCGTCGCGGATCTGCGATGCCGTAGTGTCGCCGCCGACATTCCCTGGCGTTTCTTCGCCATCCATAATCGTGCCATTGGCGAAAATAACCGCAATAGTACCGCCGGTATCCGCAGGCGTTTTCAGCGAATAATCGTAATAGCTGATCGCGCGATAGTTATTTTCGGTTTTACTCCAGCCAAACTGCTTCGTCAGCGCTTTTTCAACATCTGCGCTGGAGGCGAGGGCGTCCACCAGTTTATGGTCGAGCGCATATTTGGCGGTGTCGCCGCCCACGCTGGTTAACCCGTCGATAATAGCCTGCGCGCCGGGGAAGAGTTGTTGCGGCGAAATCTGGCGATTGGCAGAAACGGTATGCAGGTAGTTCTGCCACAGTTCGCCTATCCAGCGGCTGTCGGCCTCGCGGGCGGCGGGCGACATATCGTCGCGGATAAACGGCTCGACGGCGGATTTATAGGTGCCGACCCGGAAAACGTGGGTAGAGACTTTCAGTTTATCCAGCAGCGTTTTGTAGTACAGGCCATTCGTAGCGAAGCCGTGAAGATCTACCTGACCCTGTGGGGAAAGCCAAATTTTATTGGCGAAACTGGCGAGGTAATACTGACCCTGGCTGTAGTTTTCACCCACGGCAAAAACCGGTTTGCCGCTGTCGCGGAATTCGCGCAGCGCTTTACCGATATAGCGCATTGACGGCTGATCGGCGCCGGTGAAGTTTTTCAGATCCAGAACGATACCCGTGATGTTACGGTCATCTTTCGCCTGACGAATAGCGTTGACGATGTCAAACAGGGAGTTTTCCTGCAGACGGTCGGAGCTGGCGCCAAATAACTGGCGTCCCAGCGCGCCCAGACGGTGATTGGTGGAGGGTTTATCCACAATGACGCCGGAAATATCCAGCAGCAGAGCGCCGCGCGCCGTTTGCTCACTGTTGCTGCCGTTACCGATCTGCATCCAGATCCCAACGCCCACCAGAACCAGAAAAATAAAGAACAGGTTGAGTACCATTTCACGGACGAAGTTCAACACTCGCCACGTCCATTTAAAAAATCCGGCAATAAATCGCCACAGGGTTCGCATGTATTCTCCCTATCTGAGTAACAACGCTTATACCTTGGTGAGGATAAAGCATTAAGATGTGGCTATCGTAATGACCCATCAGGCAGTTGTCAGCAGGAATCACTGCCTGCGCTGTAACAAAATCCGCTCCCGTGTTAATTTTGTGAATAAATATCATTGCTGGAGTTAATCAAATGGATGCACTAGAACTGCTGGTCAACCGTCGTAGCGCCTCTCGTCTCGCAGAACCGGCGCCTGTCGGAGAGCAATTACAGAACATTCTGCGGGCGGGAATGCGTGTTCCCGATCATAAATCTCTACAGCCGTGGCGTTTTTTTGTGATTGAAGGAGAGGGGCGCGACCGCTTCAGCGCCGTGCTTGAACAAGGCGCTGTCGCTGCCGGGGGCGATGAGAAAGCGATCGAAAAAGCGCGTAATGCGCCGTTTCGCGCACCGCTGATCATTACCGTGGTGGCGAAATGCGAAGAAAACCATAAGGTTCCAGTGTGGGAGCAGGAGATGTCTGCCGGATGCGCGGTGATGGCGATGCAAATGGCGGCGATTGCGCAAGGGTTTAATGGTATCTGGCGTAGCGGCGCATTAACGGAGAGCGCTATCGTGCGGGAAGCCTTTGAGTGCCGCCCGCAGGATAAAATTGTTGGTTTTCTCTATCTCGGCACGCCGCAGCTCAAAGCGTCAACGACGATCAGTACCCCCGACCCCACGCCGTTTGTGCGTTATTTCTGACGCTGAGGGATAAAACTGTCTGGATTCTGAGCAAAGGCGCGGTAATTCAGACAGTGATACTTACCACATCAGGGAATGAGCGCTACCATAGCGCGAATGCAATGACAGGAGATGTCCATGAGCGAGCAAGCCATTCGTTTAACGCAATACAGCCACGGCGCTGGTTGCGGTTGTAAAATTTCCCCTAAAGTGCTGGAGACTATCCTGCATAGCGAGCAGGCGAAGTTCGTCGACCCGAACCTGCTGGTGGGTAATGAAACCCGCGATGATGCGGCGGTTTACGATCTGGGTAATGGCACCAGTATTATCAGCACCACCGACTTCTTTATGCCGATAGTCGACAACCCGTTTGATTTTGGCCGCATTGCGGCAACAAACGCCATCAGCGATATTTTTGCGATGGGCGGCAAACCGATTATGGCGATCGCGATCCTTGGCTGGCCGATTAATACCCTGTCGCCCGATATTGCGCGTGAAGTGACCGAGGGGGGGCGTTTTGCCTGCCGTCAGGCCGGTATCGCGCTGGCGGGCGGACACTCTATTGACGCCCCGGAGCCGATCTTTGGTCTCGCGGTCACAGGCATAGTGCCGACCGAACGGGTGAAGAAAAACAGTACCGCGCAGGCGGGATGCAAACTCTTTCTGACCAAACCGTTGGGGATTGGCGTGTTGACCACCGCCGAGAAAAAATCGCTGCTTAAGCCTGAACATCAGGGGCTGGCGACGGAAGTCATGTGTCGGATGAACATTGCTGGCGCGGCGTTTGCCAATATCGACGGCGTAAAAGCTATGACTGACGTTACCGGTTTTGGCCTGCTGGGGCACCTGAGCGAGATGTGCCAGGGCGCAGGCGTGCAGGCGCTGCTTTGCTATCAGGACATCCCTAAACTGCCGGGCGTGGAAGAGTATATTGCTCTGGGCGCCGTACCGGGCGGCACAGAGCGCAACTTCGCCAGCTATGGTCATTTGATGGGCGACATGTCGCGTGAAGTTCGTAGCCTGCTGTGCGATCCGCAAACGTCAGGCGGTCTGTTGTTGGCGGTAACGCCGGACGCCGAAGACGATGTTAAAGCCACCGCGGCGGAATTTGGTATCGATCTGACCGCGATTGGCGAACTGGTCGAGGCCCGCGGCGGTCGCGCTATGGTTGAGATTCGTTAACCTGATGCGGTTGTTTATTGCCGAAAAACCGAGTCTGGGGCGCGCCATTGCGGATGTGCTGCCAAAACCGCACCGTAAAGGCGATGGTTTTATTGAGTGCGGAAACGGGCAGGTCGTCACCTGGTGTATTGGTCATTTGCTGGAACAGGCGCAGCCGGATGCGTATGACAGCCGTTATGCGCGCTGGAATCTGGCTGACCTGCCTATCGTGCCGGAAAAATGGCAGCTTCAGCCTCGTCCTTCCGTCACCAAACAGCTCAATGTGATTAAGCGCTTTTTGCATCAAGCCGGTGAAATTATTCACGCCGGCGACCCGGATCGCGAAGGGCAGCTTCTGGTTGATGAAGTGCTGGATTATCTCCAGCTTCCTGCCGAAAAGCGCCAGCAGGTGCGGCGTTGTCTGATAAACGACCTTAACCCGCAGGCGGTCGAGCGTGCTATCGACAGGCTGCGGGCGAACAGCGACTTCGTGCCGCTGTGCGTCTCCGCGCTGGCGCGAGCGCGAGCGGACTGGCTGTATGGCATTAATATGACCCGCGCTTACACGATCCTGGGCCGTAATGCCGGCTATCAGGGCGTGTTATCCGTGGGACGCGTGCAGACGCCGGTACTGGGGCTGGTGGTGCGGCGAGACGAAGAGATTGAGAACTTCGTCGCCAAAGACTTCTTTGAAGTGAAGGCGCACATCGTTACGCCTGCCGACGAGCGTTTTACCGCTATCTGGCAGCCGAGCGAGGCGTGCGAACCTTATCAGGATGAAGAGGGGCGCTTGCTGCATCGTCCGCTGGCGGAGCATGTAGTGAACCGAATCAACGGTCAGCCCGCGCTGGTAACCAGTTATAATGATAAACGGGAATCAGAATCCGCGCCGCTGCCGTTTTCGCTCTCGACGCTACAGATTGAAGCCGCTAAACGCTTTGGCCTGAGCGCGCAAAACGTGCTTGATATTTGTCAGAAGCTCTATGAAACCCACAAACTGATTACCTATCCGCGTTCCGACTGCCGTTATCTGCCGGAAGAACACTTTGCCGGACGGCAGGCGGTCATGAATGCGATTAGCGTCCACGCCCCGGATTTACTGCCGCAGCCTGTGGTTAACCCTGATACGCGCAATCGCTGCTGGGATGACAAAAAAGTGGATGCGCACCACGCGATTATCCCGACGGCGCGCAGTTCTTCTGTCCATCTGACGGAAAACGAAGCGAAAGTGTACACCCTGATTGCGCGTCAGTATCTGATGCAGTTCTGCCCGGACGCGGTGTTTCGTAAATGCGTTATTGAACTGGAAATCGCCAAAGGAAAATTTGTCGCCAAAGCGCGTTTTCTGGCGGAGGCCGGTTGGCGGACGTTACTGGGCAGTAAAGAGCGCGACGAGGAAAACGACGGTACGCCGCTGCCGGTTGTCGCCAAAGGTGATGAGTTGCTGTGTGAAAAGGGGGAAGTGGTCGAGCGCCAAACCCAGCCGCCGCGTCATTTCACCGATGCGACATTGCTTTCCGCGATGACCGGAATTGCCCGCTTCGTGCAGGATAAAGATCTGAAAAAGATCCTGCGCGCGACCGATGGGCTGGGGACGGAAGCCACGCGCGCCGGGATTATCGAACTGCTGTTCAAACGTAGCTTTCTGACCAAAAAAGGGCGCTATATTCATTCTACCGATGCTGGCAAAGCGTTAATACATTCGCTGCCGGAAATGGCGGCCCGTCCAGATATGACCGCGCACTGGGAATCTGTTTTGACGCAAATCAGCGAAAAGCAGTGCCGTTACCAGGATTTTATGCAACCGCTGGTCGGCACGTTATATCAGCTGATCGAGCAGGCTAAGCGCACGCCGGTGAAGCGCTTCAGAGGGATAGTCGCGCCAGGCGGTGGAGACAAGAAAAAGAGCGCGCCGCGTAAGCGAGCGGGCAAAAAAAGCCCGCCTGCTGAGGAGACAGGCCGTCAGACCGAATAAGCGTAAAGCTATCTGGCCTGACGACGGGATTAAATGACGCCCTGCGCCAGCATGGCGTCGGCGACTTTCACGAAACCGGCGATGTTGGCGCCCTGAACGTAGTTGGTATGCTTATTATCGCCGCCGTACTCGACACAGGCGTGGTGGATATCCAGCATAATGTGATGCAGACGGGCGTCCACTTTCTCGGCTTTCCAGCTCAACCGCGCGGCGTTCTGCGCCATTTCCAGCCCTGATGTCGCCACGCCGCCCGCGTTGGCGGCTTTACCCGGCGCAAACAGTACGCCCGCCTCAAGGAAGAGATCGGTCGCTTCAATCGTGGTTGGCATATTTGCCCCTTCCGCCACGGCTTTTACGCCATTGGCAATCAGTACGCGCGCGGCGTCAACGTCCAGTTCGTTCTGCGTCGCGCATGGCAGGGCGATATCCACCGGTACGCTCCAGGGCTGCTGGCCTTCCAGATAGGTTAAGCCAAACTCACGGGCGTAGTCAGCGACGCGACCGTCACGGCTGGCTTTAATTTCACACAGACGCGCCAGCTTCTCTGGCGTGAAGCCACTTTCATCGACCACCGTCCCGCTCGAATCCGACGCGGTAACCACGCGCGCGCCAAAGGCCATCGCTTTCTCAATGGCGTATTGCGCTACGTTGCCGGAGCCGGACACGGCGACGCGCATCCCTTCGAAACCGAGACCATGACGTTTAAGCATTGCTTCGGTGAAGTAGACCAGGCCATAGCCCGTCGCCTCCGGGCGAATCAGGCTGCCGCCGAAGGAAAGCCCTTTGCCGGTGAAGACGCAGGCGCTGTTATTGGAAAGCTTGCGCATCATTCCCGCCATAAAGCCCACTTCGCGCCCGCCCACGCCGATATCCCCGGCAGGCACGTCGGTATCCGGCCCTAAATGGCGATACAGTTCAGTCATCAGCGCCTGGCAGAAACGCATCACTTCGCCTTCGCTTTTCCC
Organism: Salmonella sp. SAL04202; assembly: GCF_046550775.1. Lineage (NCBI taxonomy): Bacteria > Pseudomonadati > Pseudomonadota > Gammaproteobacteria > Enterobacterales > Enterobacteriaceae > Salmonella > Salmonella sp. SAL04202. Next base: position 1,016,045 of record NZ_JBGDXK010000001.1, read on the forward strand.
TTTCGGATCGAAATCGCTGCCGCCTTTACCGCCGCCCATCGGCAACGTGGTGAGGGCATTTTTAAAGGTTTGCTCAAAGCCGAGGAACTTAAGGATGGAAAGGTTTACCGAAGGATGGAAGCGCATACCGCCTTTATAGGGGCCGATAGCAGAGTTGAACTGCACGCGCCAGGCGCGATTTACCTGCACCTGGTTTTTGTCGTCCAGCCACACTACGCGAAACTGAATTACGCGCTCTGGTTCAACCAAACGTTCCAGTAAAGACATGTGGCGGTAACGGGGGTTTTGTTCAAGAAACGGCCACAGGGTGGTCATGACTTCACGGACGGCTTGCGCGAACTCGGTTTGATGCGGGTCGCGCTTTTGTACATGGTTGAGGAACGATTCCAGAGAACATGTCTGATCCATAGATATAAAAACCTCTTATATATTAATGTGGTTGTATTTGCGTTTTATCAGAATATGTATTTGCAGTTTTCGACTATACCATCAGCAATGTGACGGTAAGCAAGAAAAAAATGACGCTGCTAAGTAAATTCATAACGGGGCGAGGGTCATAACTAAAAGCGATGACAAAAGAGGATTAAAGTTTTCACGGCGGCTTACCGTTATACTGAGAATATACTTAGAAAAATAAGGAAATCCTATGCGCCGAAGCCTCGTGGTCGCCGTGATGGCGATAATGCCAATGGTCGGGCTGGCAAACCAGAACAGTCGTCCTGATATTCAGGTGAATGTCCCGCCGGAAGTTTTCAGCACGCGCGGTCAGTCGTCCCAGCCCTGCATTCAGTGCTGCGTTTACCAGGATCAGAATTACTCCGAAGGCGCGGTAATAAAAGTGGAAGGCGTCTTGCTCCAGTGCCAGCGTGACGAAAAAACCATCAGCACGAATCCGTTAGTCTGGCGTCGCGTAAAGCCATAAACGCCTGCAATAGCGGAATATCCGCCGGGGCGAGGGGGTACTCCAGCGCCTCTTCCGGCGTACACCAGGCTAATGCCTGATGTTCCAGCGCACGTATCAGACCGTTAAACGCAGGCACATGCCAGGCGTGCAAATGAATTCGTCGGCCAGACACGTCGCGTTGATGGCTGGCGATATAGACGCCGGGCGTGGCGTCAATCCCTAACTCTTCGCGTAGCTCGCGGATAAGCGCCTGCGGCTGGGTTTCGCCGGGTTCGACTTTACCGCCGGCAAACTCCCATAAACCGGCTTGATCCGCATGAGCTGGGCGCTGGGCCAGCAGAATTTTGCCGTCGCGTTCAATGATGGCGGCAACAACATCGAGTTTTTTTATCATTGTCGTTAAGGTCGTTATTCCTGCCGGGAAGCGTCGCGCTATCCCGGCCTTACGGTTAATCAGAAAGCGGAATCAAACACGAAACGTCGCCCAGACCGGCGCATGGTCGGAGGGTTTTTCCATACTGCGAATGTCGTAGTCTATACCGGTTTCTGCGCAACGTTCCGCCAGCGGAGCGCTTGCCAGCAAGAGATCGATGCGCAGTCCGCGATTATCCACGAAACCTTTTGAGCGGTAATCAAACCACGAAAATTTATCCATCGTTTGCGGATTCGCCTCACGGAACGTGTCCACTAATCCCCACTTCAGTAACCGTGACATCCATTCACGCTCCTCCGGCAGGAAGGAGCATTTACCGGTACGCAGCCAGCGTTTGCGGTTCTCTTCGCCGATGCCAATATCCAGATCGGTCGGGCTGATATTCATGTCGCCCATAATTAATACCGGATTATCACACTTGAGTTCCGTTTCAAGATAGTTTTGCAAGTTCTGGTAAAACTGCGCTTTCGCGGGGAACTTCAACGGATGATCCCGGCTTTCCCCCTGCGGGAAATAGCCGTTAATGACGGTGATATTACCCAGCGGTGAGGGGATTTCCGCCATGATAATGCGGCGTTGCGCCTCTTCGCCATCATCCGGGAAACCGCGTCTGACGGAAATGGGCGTGGCTTTTGTTAGCAGCGCGACGCCGTAATGGCCCTTTTGTCCATGATAGAAAACGTTATAGCCCAGCTTCGCGACCTCTTCGAGCGGGAACATTTCGTCGTGGACTTTTGTCTCCTGTAGACCGATCACATCGGGCTGGTGTTTTTCGACAATCGCTTCAAGCTGATGGGGACGGGCGCGCAGGCCGTTGATATTAAAAGAGACAAATTTCATAGTCACTGCCACTTTGCAAGGTGAATCGTGTTGGGATGGTAGCAGAAATTTTACCGGGTGACTGCCACTCATCGTCAGATTCGGCCAATGGAAGCGTATGGTGTTTTCTATAGCGCGAAAATGGCACAGTTTGCGTGCAGATGCGCCAGAACGGGGCGGTAATTTCCAGTAAATTTCGTATAAGATCACAATTCCAGAATTATATTTGGCAACTGAATAATATTTCGCTTTTTCCTCTTTTTAGCCACCGATTATGCGGAAATATTCACTTTTCATGCAGTAAAAGTGAATATCGCTACGCTGTAACTCATTGATTTACCGTTTATCACCTCTGTTTATGCAATGTTAACGCTGGCTGGCACGAATGCTGCAATCTACATTTACAGCGCAAACACTCATATTAATTAACATATAAATAACTTTATTTTTACCAAAAGAGGTCGCTATGTCTCTGTCAGTTACGCGCGAAAACTTTGATGAATGGATGGTGCCGGTGTATGTTCCCGCGCCTTTTATTCCTGTACGCGGAGAAGGCTCACGCTTGTGGGATCAGCAGGGGAAGGAGTACATTGATTTTGCTGGCGGGATCGCGGTCAACGCCTTGGGACATGCGCATCCGGCGCTGCGCGAGGCGTTAAATGAACAGGCGAATCGCTTCTGGCATACCGGGAACGGTTACACCAATGAGCCGGCGCTGCGACTGGCGAAAAAACTGATCGACGCGACCTTCGCCGAACGCGTTTTCTTTTGTAATTCAGGCGCTGAAGCAAATGAAGCAGCATTAAAACTGGCGCGCAAATATGCCCACGATCGTGTCGGCAATCATAAAAGCGGCATTGTGGCCTTTAAAAACGCGTTCCATGGCCGCACGCTCTTTACCGTCAGCGCTGGCGGTCAACCCACCTATTCACAGGACTTTGCGCCGCTGCCGCCGGATATTCGTCATGCAGCCTATAACGATCTGAACTCCGCCAGCGCGCTAATTGATGACAATACCTGCGCCGTGATCGTAGAACCTGTGCAGGGCGAGGGCGGCGTGATCCCCGCCACGAAAGCTTTTTTGCAGGGGCTGCGTGAATTGTGCGACCGGCATCAGGCGTTACTGATTTTTGATGAGGTGCAGACGGGCGTCGGACGTACCGGCGAACTGTATGCATATATGCATTATGGCGTTACGCCCGATATCCTGACGACCGCTAAAGCGTTGGGCGGCGGCTTCCCGATCGGCGCGATGCTGACCACGCAAGACTATGCCAGCGTCATGACGCCAGGCACGCATGGCACCACCTACGGCGGTAATCCGCTGGCAACGGCAGTTGCCGGAAAAGTACTGGATACCATCAATACGCCGGAGATGCAAAACGGCGTCAGACAGCGCCACGATGCGTTTATTGAACGTCTAAATACCATTAATGTACGTTTTGGCATGTTCAGTGAAATTCGCGGGCTGGGGCTACTGCTTGGCTGTGTGCTACAGACGGAGTTTGCCGGAAAAGCCAAACTCATCGCTCAGGAAGCGGCAAAAGCAGGCGTGATGGTGCTCATTGCCGGTGGCGACGTGGTGCGTTTTGCGCCAGCGTTAAATGTGAGCGACGAGGAGATAGCCACCGGGCTTGATCGTTTTGCCCTGGCGTGCGAACGCCTTCAGACGGGAGGCGCACCATGCGGGTGATTCGTCCTGTCGAACATGCGGATATCGCCGCGCTGATGCAGCTTGCAGGCAAAACGGGCGGCGGCTTAACCTCGCTACCGGCAAATGAAGCGACGCTGGCGGCCCGCATTGAACGCGCGCTAAAAACCTGGTCCGGCGAGCTGCCAAAAGGCGAACAAGGATATGTATTCGTTCTCGAGGATAGTGAAACGGGTGAGGTCGGCGGGATCTGCGCCATTGAGGTCGCGGTCGGCCTTAACGACCCCTGGTATAACTATCGTGTCGGTACGCTGGTTCATGCCTCCAAAGAGCTGAATGTATATAACGCGTTGCCAACATTATTCCTGAGTAATGATCACACTGGCAGCAGTGAGCTTTGCACGCTGTTTCTCGATCCCGAATGGCGTAAAGAGGGTAACGGCTACTTGTTGTCAAAATCGCGCTTTATGTTTATGGCCGCGTTTCGCGATAAATTCAATGAGAAAGTGGTGGCGGAAATGCGCGGCGTCATTGACGAGCACGGTTATTCTCCCTTCTGGCAAAGTCTCGGCAAACGCTTTTTTTCTATGGATTTCAGCCGGGCGGATTTTTTATGCGGTACCGGGCAAAAAGCGTTTATCGCCGAGCTGATGCCCAAACATCCTATTTATACCCACTTCTTATCTGAAGAGGCACAGGCCGTGATTGGCGAAGTCCACCCGCAAACGGCGCCAGCCCGCGCGGTGCTGGAAAAGGAAGGCTTTCGCTATCGCCACTATATCGACATCTTCGACGGTGGGCCGACGCTGGAGTGTGATATTGACCGCGTGCGGGCTATTCGTAAAAGCCGACTGGTGGAAGTCGCGGAAGGGCAACCCGCGCCTGGCGACTATCCGGCATGTCTGGTCGCCAATGAAAACTATCACCACTTTCGGGCCGCGCTGGTGCGTGCCGATCCGCAGACTTCACGACTTGTACTTACCGCAGCGCAGTTGGATGCGCTGAAATGTCGCGCGGGCGACCACGTTCGGCTGGTACGCCTTTGTGCAGAGGAGAAAACCGTATGACGCTATGGATAAACGGCGACTGGATAACCGGTCAGGGCGAACGCCGCCGCAAAACGAACCCGGTGAGCGCGGAGATAATTTGGCAGGGGAATGACGCTAATGCGGCACAGGTCGCCGAGGCCTGTCAGGCGGCGCGCGCGGCGTTTCCTCGTTGGGCCAGACAGCCTTTTGCGGCACGACAGGCTATCGTAGAGAAATTTGCCGCCCTGCTGGAGGCGCATAAAGCCGAGCTCACGGAAGTCATCGCGCGTGAAACCGGTAAACCGCGCTGGGAGGCGGCAACGGAAGTGACGGCGATGATCAATAAGATTGCCATCTCGATTAAGGCTTACCACGCCAGAACAGGCGAACAAAAAAGCGAACTTGTCGATGGCGCCGCGACGTTGCGCCATCGTCCTCACGGTGTGCTGGCGGTATTCGGCCCTTATAACTTTCCCGGCCATTTACCGAATGGTCATATTGTGCCCGCGTTGCTGGCAGGCAATACGCTGATCTTCAAACCTAGCGAGCTAACGCCATGGACCGGGGAAACGGTAATAAAACTCTGGGAACGGGCAGGGCTACCGGCAGGCGTTCTTAATCTGGTGCAGGGCGGCCGGGAGACCGGACAAGCGCTAAGTTCGCTCGACGATCTCGACGGACTGCTGTTTACCGGCAGCGCCAGTACCGGATATCAGCTTCATCGCCAGCTATCCGGCCAGCCGGAAAAAATCCTGGCCCTTGAAATGGGCGGAAACAATCCGCTCATTATTGAGGATGCGGCAAATATAGATGCGGCGGTACATCTGACGCTGCAATCGGCGTTTATTACCGCCGGACAGCGCTGTACCTGCGCGCGACGCCTTCTGGTAAAACAGGGTGCGCAGGGAGATGCATTTCTGGCGCGGCTGGTTGACGTCGCCGGACGTCTGCAGCCCGGCAGATGGGACGACGATCCGCAGCCGTTTATCGGCGGACTGATTTCAGCGCAGGCGGCACAGCATGTGATGGAGGCCTGGCGTCAACGAGAGGCATTAGGCGGTCGCACGCTACTGGCGCCGCGGAAGGTCAAAGAGGGAACCTCTCTGCTGACGCCTGGCATCATTGAGCTGACCGGCGTCGCGGATGTGCCGGATGAAGAGGTGTTTGGTCCGCTGCTGAACGTCTGGCGTTATGCGCATTTCGATGAGGCGATTCGTCTGGCGAATAATACCCGTTTTGGTCTGTCGTGTGGGCTGGTGTCGACGGATCGCGCGCAGTTCGAACAGCTCTTGCTGGAGGCGCGGGCAGGGATCGTTAACTGGAATAAACCGCTCACCGGGGCAGCGAGTACTGCGCCGTTTGGTGGTGTCGGCGCGTCTGGCAACCATCGGCCCAGCGCCTGGTATGCCGCCGATTATTGCGCCTGGCCGATGGCCAGTCTGGAATCTCCCGAACTGACGTTGCCTGCGACATTAAGCCCTGGCCTCGACTTTTCTCGCAGGGAGGCGGTATGACGGCGCATGAAGTTAATTTTGACGGGCTGGTGGGGCTTACGCACCATTATGCCGGGCTATCCTTCGGCAATGAGGCATCGACCCGCCACCGTTTTCAGGTGTCGAATCCTCGTCTGGCAGTAAAGCAGGGGCTGCTAAAGATGAAGGCTTTGGCGGATGCCGGCTTTCCCCAGGCGGTGATCCCGCCGCATGAGCGGCCTTTTATTCCGGCGTTGCGTCAGCTCGGCTTCACGGGTAGCGATGAGCAGATTCTGGATAAGGTTGCGCGTCAGGCGCCACGCTGGCTTTCTAGCGTGAGTTCCGCGTCGCCAATGTGGGTTGCGAATGCGGCGACGGTTTGCCCATCGGCAGATGCGCTGGACGGGAAAGTTCACCTGACGGTGGCGAATTTAAACAATAAATTTCATCGCGCTCTTGAGGCGCCTGTTACCGAAGCGCTGCTACGCGCCATATTTCGCGATGAAAGTCAGTTTTCAGTGCATAGCGCGTTACCGCAGGTCGCATTATTGGGAGATGAAGGCGCGGCGAATCATAACCGTCTTGGCGGCGAGTATGGTTCGGCAGGCGTGCAGCTTTTTGTCTATGGGCGCGAAGAGGAGAATGAAATACGACCCGCTCGTTATCCGGCGCGCCAGAGCCGCGAAGCCAGCGAGGCCGTGGCGCGTCTTAATCAGGTGAATCCGCAACAGGTTATCTTCGCTCAGCAGAACCCGGAGGTCATCGATCAAGGCGTATTCCATAATGATGTCATCGCCGTTTCGAATCGACAGGTATTGTTTTGTCACGAAGCGGCGTTTGCCCGGCAGAAAGTGCTCATTAATCAGTTGCGTACGCGCGTTGACGGTTTTATGGCGATAGAGGTGCCCGCCGGAGAGGTTTCTGTATCAGATGCTGTGGCGACCTACCTGTTTAATAGTCAGTTGTTAAGCCGTGACGACGGCTCAATGCTGTTAGTGTTGCCGCGGGAATGTCAGGACCATGCCGGCGTCTGGCGCTATCTGAATAAGCTGGTGGCGGAGGATAACCCCATCAGCGCGATGCAGGTGTTTGATTTGCGAGAAAGTATGGCCAACGGCGGCGGCCCGGCCTGTCTGCGATTACGCGTGGTGTTAACAGAAGAAGAACGACGGGCGGTGAATCCAGCGGTAATGATGAATGACGCTCTGTTTACGGCCCTTAACGCGTGGGCGGATCGTTATTATCGCGATCGCCTGACCGCTGCCGATCTGGCCGATCCGTTATTATTGCGAGAAGGCCGGGAGGCGCTGGATGTGTTAACGCGTCTGCTGGATTTGGGGTCGGTTTATCCTTTCCAGCAAACGGGGGCGGCTGATGGATAACTTTCTGGCGTTGACGCTAAGCGGCACGACACCACGGGTGACGCAGGGGAAGGGCGCGGGTTTTCGCTGGCGCTGGTTAGGCCATGGTCTGCTTGAACTCACGCCCGATGCGCCGGTCGACCGCGCGTTAATTCTTTCTGCGGGGATACACGGCAATGAAACCGCGCCGGTAGAGATGCTGGATAAGCTGCTGTCGGCGCTGTATTCAGGCAGCTTGACGTTAACGTGGCGAGTGCTGGTGGTACTCGGCAATCCGCAGGCGCTGGCGGCGGGAATACGCTACTGTCACAGCGATATGAACCGTATGTTTGGCGGGCGTTGGCAGTCCTTTGCCGAAAGCGATGAAACGCGGCGGGCGCGTGAGCTGGAGCTAAGTCTGGAGACCTTCTTTTCCTCTGGTCAGGCGCAGGTACGCTGGCATCTGGATCTGCATACCGCCATTCGTGGCTCGCATCATTTGCGTTTTGGCGTATTGCCGCAGCGCGACCGCCCGTGGGAGGCGGATTTTCTGGCGTGGCTGGGCGCGGCAGGACTGGAGGCGTTGGTATTTCATCAGGCGCCAGGCGGTACGTTTACGCACTTTAGCTCTGAACATTTCGGCGCGCTTTCCTGTACGCTGGAGTTGGGAAAGGCGTTGCCGTTTGGGCAAAACGATCTGACGCAGTTCAGCGTAACCTCGCAGGCGTTGTCGGCGTTGCTGAGCGGTGTCGAAACGTCAACCTCGTTTTCGCCGCCGCTACGCTATCGGGTGGTGTCGCAAATCACGCGTCACAGCGATAAGTTCGCGCTTTATATGGATGCGCAAACGCTGAATTTTACTGCCTTTGCGAAGGGAACGTTGCTGGCCGAGGAGGGGGATAAGCGCGTAACGGTGACGCATGACGTTGAATATGTTCTCTTTCCTAATCCCTCTGTCGCCTGCGGATTGCGGGCTGGATTAATGCTGGAAAGACTGCCCTGATAAACGTCCCTGTAAGCTCACGTTAGGATTACAGGGATGATTTGGGATACAGTTTCATGCTATTACGGATTATTCCTGGAGAATTGCTTTATTAATAAGCGTTGCTGAGTTATAGTTCTGCATAATTTCTGCTATATCATGCTGTTGTATATTTCTCTTTCAACTCTGCGCAATTTATTCTTTTTTTCTTCACAATTGGCGAAAAAGTGTTTTTTATACTTTCATTGTTTTACCGTTGTTATGACTAATTGACGCTAAGACGGTTAAAGTTAATCACGACAACACGGCGCTGTTTTAAATATGCCGTAAAAATAACTGAAAGGAAGGATGGAAATATGCGTAAACTGACTGCTCTATTTGTTGCCTCTACCCTGGCGATGGGTGCTGCGAATCTGGCTCATGCCGCTGAGACTACCACCGCCGCGCCAGCGGATGCGAAGCCAATGATGCAGCATAAAGGTAAATTTGGCCCACATCACGATATGATGTTTAAAAACCTGAACCTGACGGACGCGCAGAAGCAACAAATTCGCGACATTATGAGAGCGCAGCGCGAGCAAATGAAACGTCCGCCGCTGGAAGAGCGTCGCGCCATGCATGATATTATTGCCAGCGATACCTTCGATAAAGCCAAAGCCGAAGCGCAAATTACGAAAATGGAAGCGCAGCGCAAGGCCAATATGCTGGCGCATATGGAAACCCAGAATAAAATTTATAACGTTCTGACGCCGGAGCAGAAAAAGCAATATAACGCTAATTTTGAGAAGCGTCTGACAGAACGCCCGGCGCAAGAAGGTAAAATGCCTGCTGCGGCAGAATAACTTTCCGCATAATTTAAGACCGCCGGTCTTGTCGACAACACAATCGTTGAGGTGGACAGGATCGGCGGTTTTCTTTATGACTGACGACAGTCGGTGTGCAGTTCAATGATCTCATATTGACCTGACATTAGTGGCTTACAGAGAATTTTATAGCCATCCTGATCAAAGCCCGCAGGGGTGCGCACCAGGGTGGCGGCCTCATCCAGCGAGGGTACCGCCCCCAGCCATAACCAGTTGTTGATAATGTGGAACTGGGTCATTTGTGGGCGGCTCTCTTTTAACGCGATAGCGCCTTTCCAGGGCCAGCAAACCACACGTAACCGTTCCAGTGAGGCCTGCAGGCGAAGAAAATGCGCCTGCGGGGTTTCTTGCCCACAACACGCGCCAGCGCAGCGCTTCAGCGCGAAACGAAAACAGGCGCGCCCACGGCTTACCGGTTCAAGCCCCAGCAGGCCATAACACAATTTTTGTTCATCGGCGAGGTTCTGTAAGCTTTGCAGCGCTGCCCGACGGTTGGCGAAGAGCCCAAACAGGTTCGGCTCATGGGAAAAATCGACGCTGCGGGCGGAAACGACCTCAATCTTTTGTTCGCTCAACTGTAGAGAGCAAAGCTGGCGATTACGACGTAACCGCTTGTTAAACAGCGGCTGTTGTTCTTTGATCAGTCGCGCCTCCAGCAGCAACGCGCCCATTTCCCCAGCGGTGCAGATCCAGCTTATCCGCCGCGCCTGTCGCAGCATAGCGGCCTCGTCAGGCGTTCGCAGATGTGAGAGCACCCGGCTGCGAATATTTACGCTTTTACCGATATAAAGCGGCAGCGTCTCGCTTTCGCTATGAAATATATAGACGCCCGGTAAGGCTGGCGCTTCGCTGAGGAAAGGACGTAAATGTTCTGGATATTCGTAAATGGCCGCTGCTTCAAACTCAAGGCGGGGGGCTGATTGACGCCGTACCACAGTGATCTCCGTTAACTGGTTATTCATCCAGTATAACAGCGGATGGGTGATTAAAAAAGAGGCTGGGAAGAGAGGAGGCCGGATAGACGAGCGATATCCGGCACAACAGTAGAAGTACGCTTACTTTTTCCAAAAGTCGTCGAATACCGTAATCGGCAAACGGCGCTTATGTTCAGTTTTTACATACCAGCCTTCGATAGTTTTAGTGATGGCGGAGTCCAGCGTTTTGCCTTCCAGGTAATCGTCAATATTGTCATACGTTACGCCCAGCGCGGCTTCATCAGGCAGTGAAGGGCGGTCGTCTTCCAAATCGGCGGTGGGGACTTTTTTATACAGATGCTCAGGACAGCCCAGCGCTGCGAGAAGCTGTTTGCCCTGGCGTTTGTTAAGGCGATGAAGCGGGTTAATATCGGTACCGCCATCGCCATATTTGGTGAAGAACCCGGTTATCGCTTCCGCCGCATGGTCGGTGCCCACCACGACGCCGTGAGTCATACCGGCGATGCTATATTGCGCTTTCATTCGCTCACGCGCTTTTTCATTGCCGCGAACAAAATCGCTCAGCTCAATTCCCGCTTCGCGCAGCGCCTGTTCGCTGGCGAGGACGGCGCCTTTAATATTGACGGTGAGTACTCTGTCCGGCTGAATAAAAGCGATGGCGTCCTGGCAATCCTGTTCATCGGCCTGTACGCCATAAGGCAGACGAACGGCGATAAACTGCAGCGCATTATCACCAGTCTCTTCCCGCAATTCGGCGATAGCCATCTGGCTAAGTTTCCCGGCCAGCGTCGAATCCTGCCCGCCGCTGATGCCTAACACCAGCGATTTCAAAAAGGGATAGGTTTTCAGGTACGCTTTAAGAAAATCCACGCTGCGGCGAATTTCTTCTTCAGGGTTGATATGCGGTTTCGCGCCAAGCGCCTGGATTATCTCTTGCTGCAGAGTCATTTAACCCCCTTCGACATTAAAAAAATGAATCTTTACCCTGTTAAAGCTAACCCTTCGCCGCTGAAACGACAAGGTTTGGCGGGCTAAGCGGTGTTTAAAACAACATATCGCTGCGTTAGAGAATTTTCCGAAAGACTTTTTGTGGCGAGGCGCGGCTTGAAAAATGTTCTGATGTATTCCAGGCTTACATAACACGCTGATAAACAAGAGGACGGAAAATGAACAAGAACGTAGCAGGAATTTTAAGCGCAGCGGCGGTAATGACTATGCTGGCAGGCTGTACGGCGTATGATCGTACAAAAGACCAATTTGTTGAGCCTGTCGTTAAAGATGTTAAAAAAGGAATGAGCAGGGCGCAGGTTGCGCAGATTGCGGGCAAACCGTCATCTGAAGTGAGCATGATTCATGCGCGCGGTACTTGTCAGACCTACATCCTGGGTCAACGTGATGGTAAAGCGGAAACCTACTTTGTTGCGCTGGATGATACCGGGCACGTGATTAACTCCGGCTACCAGACCTGTGCGGAGTACGACACTGACCCACAGGCGCCGAAGCAGTAACAACTGTACATTGCCTGAACATTCAAGGAAACCGGCCTGCGAGCCGGTTTTTTTGTGCCTGCCATAACCTTATTTATTATCGCGAATTATTTGCCCGAAATGTGAGGGGGGTCATAACGCCAGGTCAATGAGAGACAATTTAGTGGGTCAAGGAAATACCATCCGGCGGTCCGATCCCGTATACTCATTTCAGCCACCTAAAAAAGTAAATCCGGTTACGCAAGTCGCCCAGAGTATGGATGCAGGTTGAGGCTTGCGGCGTATCTGGTTGACAGATAATCGCACATGAGGAAGGTTTTTATGGAAAAGAAACACATTTATCTGTTTTGTTCTGCGGGCATGTCAACATCGTTACTGGTATCAAAAATGCGCGCTCAGGCTGAAAAATATGAAGTGCCGGTGATTATTGAAGCATTCCCTGAAACCCTGGCCGGTGAAAAAGGCCCGGCAGCGGACGTCGTGTTATTAGGCCCGCAAATTGCTTATATGCTCCCCGAAATTCAGCGTTTATTACCCGGTAAACCGGTAGAAGTCATTGATTCAATGTTGTACGGCAAGGTAGATGGCTTAGGCGTGCTTAAAGCTGCGGTAGCGGCAATTAAAAAAGCCGCCGCGAATTAATTATTTTTTAATTTTTCCCGTCAAAGAGTTATTTCATACACTAACCGCAATATTTTATTGCGGTATTTAAGGGTATTTTTCTATGAGTAACGTTATTGCTTCACTTGAAAAGGTACTCCTTCCTTTTGCTGTAAAAATAGGAAAGCAGCCACACGTTAATGCAATCAAGAACGGCTTTATTCGTTTAATGCCATTAACCCTTGCGGGGGCGATGTTTGTATTAATTAATAACGTTTTCCTGAGCTTTGGGGAGGGGTCGTTTTTTTATTCCATGGGCATTCGGCTTGATGCCTCAACCATTGAAACACTTAATGGATTGAAAGGCATCGGCGGGAACGTCTATAACGGCACATTGGGCATTATGTCGCTCATGGCGCCATTTTTTATCGGCATGGCGCTGGCGGAAGAGCGCAAGGTTGATGCGCTGGCCGCCGGATTGCTTTCCGTGGCGGCATTTATGACCGTAACGCCGTATAGTGTCGGCGAGGCCTATGCCGTAGGCGCTAACTGGCTGGGTGGTGCAAATATTATCTCCGGTATTATTATTGGCCTGGTGGTCGCGGAGATGTTTACATTTATTGTCCGGCGCAACTGGGTGATTAAGCTACCGGACAGCGTACCGGCTTCGGTGTCTCGTTCATTCTCAGCATTAATTCCCGGCTTTATTATTCTCTCTATTATGGGGATTATTGCCTGGGCGCTGTCTAATTACGGTTCTAACTTCCATCAGATTATTATGGACACTATCTCTACGCCGCTGGCATCGCTGGGTAGCGTGGTAGGGTGGGCATATGTCATTTTTGTACCGCTGCTGTGGTTCTTTGGTATTCATGGTTCGCTGGCGCTGACCGCGCTGGATAGCGGCATCATGACGCCCTGGGCGCTGGAAAACATCTCTATTTACCAGCAGTATGGCTCCGTCGATGCGGCACTGGAAGCCGGTAAAACGTTCCATATCTGGGCGAAACCGATGCTGGATTCTTATATCTTCCTCGGTGGTAGCGGCGCAACGCTGGGTCTGATCATCGCTATCTTCCTGGCATCCCGTCGCGCGGACTATCGCCAGGTGGCAAAACTGGCGCTGCCATCAGGTATCTTCCAGATTAACGAACCCATCCTGTTTGGCCTGCCGATTATTATGAACCCGGTGATGTTTATCCCCTTCATTCTGGTTCAGCCGATTCTGGCGGCGATTACGCTGGTGGCTTACTATTTGGGTATTATTCCGCCGATTACCAATATTGCGCCGTGGACCATGCCAACCGGGTTGGGGGCGTTCTTTAACACCAACGGCAGTGTCGCCGCGTTGCTGGTTGCGCTATTTAACCTGGCAGTCGCTACCCTGATTTATCTCCCCTTCGTGGTGGTGGCTAACAAAGCGCAGAACGCCATCGAGCAGGAAGAAAGCGAAGAAGATATCGCTAACGCACTGAAATTCTAAACTCCGCGCCGGCATGGGATGCCATGCCGGGCTGAATCAGAGGAAAGACTATGTTTGATCTTGAAAATGTTGTAGATAACCAGACAGCGGCTGAGGAACTCGAAGAAGTCGTTATGGGGCTTATCATCAATTCTGGTCAGGCGCGCAGCCTGGCATATGGCGCGCTCAGAAAAGCGAAAGAAGGCGATTTTGAGGCGGCGAAAGCGATGATGGACCAGTCGCGCATAGCGCTCAATGAAGCGCATCTTGTGCAGACAAAACTCATCGAAGGCGATCAGGGCGAAGGTAAAATGAAAGTCAGTCTGGTCCTGGTTCACGCTCAGGATCATTTGATGACCTCAATGTTGGCTCGTGAACTGATCGCTGAGTTGATTGAGCTCCATGAGAAACTGAAATAACAGGGGGCGGATGATGCAGCTACAGGTTAACGCAACGGAAATCAAAACGGTTTATGAGCAGCAGCTCTTCAATGGCAAAAATTTCCATGTGTTTATCTATAACAAGACGGAAAGCGTCACCGGGCTGCATCAGCACGACTACTATGAATTTACCCTGGTATTAACCGGACGTTATTACCAGGAGATTAACGGGAAGCGTGTGCTGCTGGAACGTGGAGATTTTGTTTTTATCCCGGTGGGGTCGAATCACCAAAGTTTCTATGAGTTTGGCGCAACACGTATTCTGAACGTAGGAATTAGTAAACGTTTTTTTGAACAGCATTATCTTCCGTTACTGCCGTTTTGTTTTGTGGCATCGCAGGTATACAGGGCGAATAGCACCTTCCTTACCTATATTGAAACGGTGATTGCGTCGTTGAATTTTCGCGGCAATGGGCTCGACGAATTTATCGAAGTGGTGACATTTTATATTATAAACCGCTTACGCCATTACCGCGAAGAGCAGGTTTATGATGATATTCCACAATGGCTGAAAGCAACCGTGGAGATAATGCATGATAAAACGCAGTTTGGCGAACATGCGCTGGAAAATATGGTGCGCCTGTCGGCAAAATCCCAGGAGTATCTGACGCGCGCCACCCGACGTTATTACAGCAAAACGCCGATGCAAATCATTAATGAGATTCGCATTAATTTTGCCAAGAAACAGTTGGAAATGACCAACTATTCGGTTACGGATATTGCTTATGAAGCCGGGTATAGCAGTCCAAGTCTGTTTATTAAAACGTTTAAGAAGATGACCTCATTTACGCCGAATAGTTATCGGAAGCGATTGACGGAAATTAATGAGTAACGGTTTGCATTGCTCGATTAATTACATTTCACGCTTGCCCCAATAGCGCGGGGAACGTCACGCTATTTCTTACGAGCGGGCATAGCGTAATACATATCAGTGTCATACACTGAAGGGAGATATTATGAGCCAGAAATTAAAAGTCGTCACTATTGGTGGCGGGAGCAGCTACACCCCTGAATTACTTGAAGGCTTTATTAAGCGCTACCATGAATTACCTGTCACCGAATTATGGCTGGTTGACGTTGAAGACGGGAAAGAGAAGCTGGGCATTATTTATGATCTCTGCCAGCGAATGATTGATAAAGCAGGCGTTCCGCTAAAATTGTATAAAACGCTGGATCGCCGGGAAGCGCTGAAAGACGCTAATTTTGTCACTACCCAGCTACGCGTTGGTCAACTCAAAGCCCGTGAGCTGGACGAGCGTATCCCGCTTAGCCACGGCTATCTGGGGCAAGAAACCAACGGCGCTGGCGGTTTATTTAAAGGGTTACGTACCATTCCGGTTATTTTTGACATCATTAAAGATGTTGAAGAATTATGTCCGAATGCGTGGGTCATTAACTTTACTAATCCGGCGGGGATGGTGACGGAAGCGGTTTATCGTCATACCAACTTTAAAAAGTTCATTGGCGTATGTAATATTCCTGTCGGCATGAAAATGTTTATTCATGACGTGCTGGCGCTGAATGAGAATGACGATCTCTCCATTGACCTGTTTGGTCTAAACCATATGGTCTTTATTAAAGACGTGCTGGTGAATGGCACCTCACGGTTCGCAGAATTACTGGATGGCGTGGCGTCCGGTCAGTTGAAAGCGTCAACCGTAAAAAATATCTTTGATCTGCCGTTTAGTGAAGGATTGATTCGTTCGCTGAACATGCTGCCGTGCTCTTATTTGTTGTATTACTTCAAGCAAAAAGAGATGTTGGCGATTGAAATGGGCGAATATTACAAAGGCGGCGCGCGCGCTCAGGTCGTACAGAAAGTGGAGAAACAACTCTTCGACTTGTACAAAGATCCTGAGCTAAACGTGAAGCCGAAAGAGCTTGAGCAACGCGGCGGCGCTTATTATTCCGATGCCGCTTGTGAAGTCATTAACGCTATTTATAATGACAAGCAGACTGAGCATTACGTTAATATTCCACATCATGGGCATGTCGAGAATATCCCGGCGGACTGGGCGGTGGAAATGACCTGCATTCTGGGACGCAATGGCGCGACGCCGCACCCGCGTATCACCCGTTTTGACGAAAAAGTGCTGGGGCTTATCCACACGATTAAAGGATTTGAGGTCGCGGCCAGCAATGCGGCGCTGAGCGGAA
This sequence comes from Salmonella sp. SAL04202, assembly GCF_046550775.1. Lineage (NCBI taxonomy): Bacteria > Pseudomonadati > Pseudomonadota > Gammaproteobacteria > Enterobacterales > Enterobacteriaceae > Salmonella > Salmonella sp. SAL04202. Next base: position 1,032,618 of record NZ_JBGDXK010000001.1, read on the forward strand.
ACTTTAATGATGTGCTGCTGGCGCTTAACCTGAGTCCGCTGGTGCATTCCGACCGCGACGCAGAAGTCCTGGCGCGTGAACTCATTCTGGCGCATGAAAAATGGCTGCCTAATTTTGCCGCTTGCATCGAAGCGCTTAAAGGTAAGCACCACTGACAGAGGTAGGCTATGGAACGCGTGTTGATTGTGAATGCCGATGATTTTGGCCTGAGTAAAGGGCAAAATTACGGCATTGTTGAAGCATATCGCAACGGCGTTGTGACCTCCACGACGGCGCTGGTCAATGGCGAGGCTATTGACCATGCGGCGCAGCTTAGCCGCGAGCTGCCTGCGCTTGGGGTGGGAATGCATTTTGTTTTGACGTTAGGCAAACCGGTGTCAGAGATGCCGGGCCTGACGCGAGACGGCCTGTTGGGGAAATGGATCTGGCAAATGGCGGAGGAGGATACGCTTCCGCTGGATGAAATTGCGCATGAACTGGCGTGTCAGTATCAGCGTTTCATCGACGTATTTGGCCGCGAGCCAACGCATCTCGACAGTCACCATCATGTGCATATGTTCCCGCAAATTTTCCCCATCGTCGCCCGCTTTGCGGCGCAGCGCGGGATTGCGTTACGTATTGACCGCCAGACGGTGTTGAACGCCGACGATCTGCCGTCGGATTTGCGCAGCACTCAAGGATTTAGTAGTGAATTTTACGGCGAGGAGATCACCGAAGCGTGCTTTTTACGCATTCTGGATGCCTCTGCGCATCGAGGAGAGGCCTCTCTGGAGGTGATGTGTCATCCGGCGTTTGTGGACAACATTATTCGCCAGAGCGCCTATTGTTACCCCCGCTTAACTGAACTGGAAGTGTTGACGTCTGCGTCACTCAAGGCAGCGATTGCGGAACGTGGATATCGTCCTGGCAGTTTTCTTGATATTTAGCTCCTGAGTTTGCGGCGCAAGAATGCGCCGCATTTTTTGCCGTTTATGCAGGAATCGCGTTAATTTTCCCCGCACGCGACCAGACACGGTGTGCCGCCATCAGCGTCAGCAGAGTGTCCATAAAGTGGTGGTCAACGTTATCTGCCTCAACAAGTCCTTCTTCCCCCTGGCTATCAATGTTTAAAAGCGCCTTAAACCGTCGGGCGTCGCCTGCCAGTGCGATGGGCTTCAGATGTTTGTAGGCTTCCAGAAGGTAGTAACGGGCATCGCCGCAACTCTCGATATCGGCAATATTGCCGCACGGTACTATTACCGCATCGACCGTTAGCGACGGCGCGCCGGCAAAGGTTGCCGCAATAGTTAATGTTGAACCGTCATCAGCCGTTACTTCACCCATCCGTGAATAGAGCAGTTTTGCGTGGACGCCTTTGGCTTTTAAAGCCTGCAAAATGGTCAGCAGATCGGCGGCGTTAACCTTATCGTTCAGCAGGATAGCGACCACGCGGCCTTTAACATCGCCGTCCGGCACCGCATACAGGCTGAGCGCCGGATCTTTTTTCAGACCGTTGACATCAGGAGGCGGGGCAATTTGCGTTTGCTCATGGGTGAGTGCAAAACCGAGATTATGCGCGACGCCCTGAGCCAGCGTGACATCAATATGCGCTAACTGATCGACCACCCGCTCCCGAATATACGCGCGGGCGACTTTACCCAGTTCAAAGCTGAACGCGTCAATAATATGCTGCTGTTCTATCGGCGTCTGACTGAGCCAGAACAGGCGAGGATGCGAGTAATATTCACCGAAAGAGGGGCTGCGTTCGCGGATTTTATTGCCATCCACGCGTTCCTGGTATGATTCGAAGCCGCCGCGTTTTGGCGCTGGCGGCGTTTCGCGCGGCCAGTTGTCATTAATGGAGTTCGGTTCATAGTTCGCCGGATTGGTGTCGATATCCATCCGGTGCATACCGTCACGCTGGAAGTTATGGTAGGGGCAGGTAGGGCGGTTAATCGGAATTTCGTGGAAGTTTGGCCCGCCCAGGCGACTGATTTGCGTGTCGGTATAAGAGAACAGACGCCCCTGTAACAGCGGATCGTTGGTAAAATCAATGCCGGGAACAATATGTCCTGGATGAAATGCCGCCTGTTCGTTTTCAGCGAAAAAGTTATCCGGATTACGGTTTAACACCATTTTGCCGACGCGTTGTACTGGCACCAACTCTTCCGGAATCAGTTTGGTCGGATCGAGCAGATCAAAATCGAATTTAAATTCATCCTCTTCGGCAATGAGTTGTAGGCCCAGCTCGTATTCCGGGAAATCGCCCGCTTCGATGGCCTCCCACAGATCCCGGCGGTGAAAATCCGGATCGCGACCGGTCAGTTTTTGTGACTCATCCCACACCAGCGAGGCTTTACCTGCCAACGGTTTCCAGTGGAAACGGACAAAGGTCGCTTTCCCTTGTGCATTGATCAGACGGAAGGTGTGAATGCCGAACCCTTCCATCGTCCGATAACTGCGTGGAATACCGCGATCCGACATTGCCCACATGACGTTGTGCAGCGTCTCAGGCTGTAAGGAAACATAGTCCCAGAAGGTGTCGTGCGCGCTCTGTCCTTGCGGAATAGCCCAATGTGGTTCGGGCTTAACGGCGTGCACAAAATCCGGAAACTTATGCGCATCCTGGATAAAAAAGATCGGCGTGTTATTACCGACGAGATCGAAAATTCCCTCTTCGGTATAAAATTTGGTCGCAAAACCGCGGATATCACGTACGGTATCAGCAGATCCCGCGCCGCCCTGTACTGTCGAAAAGCGAACAAAGACCGGGGTAATTTTCTGTGGATCGCACAGAAACGCGGCTTTCGTGATGTCGCTCAGGTCTTTATATGGCTGGAAATAGCCGTGCGCTGCTGATCCGCGGGCGTGAACGATCCTCTCCGGGATACGCTCATGGTCAAAGTGGGTAATTTTCTCGCGCAGGATAAAATCTTCCAACAGCGTAGGGCCACGGCTGCCGGCGCGAAGAGAATTTTGATCGTCGGCGATGCGCACGCCCTGATTGGTGGTCAGCGCATAATTTTCGCTGCCTTTACGAAAGGCGTCGAGGGCGGTGAGCTTATCATTCGCGGTCTCGGGCGCTTTTAAGCTGCCGGGGGCCGTTGGTTGCGCGCCCGGCGGCGTCGGTTCTGGCGTGGGGCGATGTGAACCGTCTGACGGTGCCAGGGAGTCCAGGCCGGGCTGTGATTCACGGGTATCATGCACGGGGGACTGATGGGGGGATTTCTCATTATGCGACATTGAACTCGTCTCCTGCTTTCATCACTGAAATGGGCGTGGTAGTAGTCAAAATCACTCTAACTATAGAACATTTCAGCAATTATGCCGGGGGAGAGCGGAACGGCAGACAAGGCTCAATAGGGAAATCGCACGCGCGGAACAGGACGTCGGGGGCGAAGATCGGCTAAAATAGTGTTTTTCTGATTTTTAGCCTTAGAGCCTATCCCAGTAGGCGTTATTGGCGCAGCCAGTTTGGACACGGACAGCGCGCAAAAACCGGAGCGTACACGTAGTACGTGAGGATTTTGAGCACTGCCCAGGACCAAAATGGCAAGTAAAATAGCCCTAATGGGATAGGCTCTTAGCCTCTTTTAGTGAAGCATTAATGATGAAACCTCTTCGCCAGCAAAATCGCCAGATTATTAGCTATATTCCGCGTGTTGAACCCGCGCCGCCGGAACATGCGATAAAAATGGATACGTTTCGCGACGTCTGGATACTGCGCGGTAAATATGTTGCCTTTGTTCTGACGGGGGAGTCATTTCAACGGTCGCCCGCCTTTAGCGTGCCAGAATCGGCGCAACGTTGGGCGAATCAGGTTCGCCAGGAAAACGAAATCGCTGACTAAGAAAAAACAAAACGCCGGTACTGGAGACCGGCGTTTTTAGTGACAGACATTTTGAGTTGCCGATCGTCGTGTCTCAGACGATGTGAACTCCCGATAATGTATTATCGATGCGCCAGTTCAGCGTCTTCTTCGCTATCGAGAATGGTTTTATCGGTCTGCTTCAGCCACTGGCTGGTCAGCGTACCCGCGGTCATTGAGCCACTCACGTTCAGTGCGGTACGGCCCATATCAATCAACGGTTCGACGGAGATTAACAGCGCGACCAGCGTGACCGGTAAGCCCATGGCAGGCAGCACAATCAGCGCGGCGAAGGTCGCGCCGCCGCCAACGCCGGCAACACCCGCCGAACTTACGGTAACGATACCCACCAGCGTGGCTATCCATACGGGGTCTAAGGGGTTGATGCCGACCGTCGGCGCAACCATTACCGCTAACATTGCAGGATAAAGACCGGCACAACCGTTTTGGCCGATGGTCGCGCCAAAAGAGGCAGCAAAGCTGGCGATGGACTCCGGCACGCCCAGGCGGCGGGTTTGCGCTTCGACATTAAGTGGAATGGAGGCGGCGCTGGAGCGGCTGGTAAAGGCAAATGTCAGCACCGGCCACACCTTGCGGAAATATTTCAGCGGGCTAATCCCGTTCACGCCCAATAGTATGCCGTGAACCACAAACATTATCGCCAGACCAAGATATGACGCTACCACGAAGCTTCCAAGCTTAATGATGTCCTGCAGATTAGAGCCGGCAACCACTTTCGTCATCAGCGCCAGTACGCCATAAGGCGTAAGTTGCATCACCAGACGCACCAGCTTCATCACCCAGCTTTGCAGGGTATCGATAGCAACAAGCACACGCTCGCCTTTTGGCGCATCATCTTTCAGCAGTTTAAGCGCGGCCACGCCCAGGAATGCGGCGAAAATCACCACGCTGATAATAGACGTAGGATTTGCGCCAGTCAGATCCGCAAACGGATTTTTCGGTACAAAAGACAGCACCAGTTGCGGCACGCTGAGATCGGCCACTTTGCCGACATAGCTCGTCTCAATGGCATTCAGACGCGCGGTTTCCGCGCCGCCCTGAACCAGACCTTCCGCCGTCAGTCCGAACAGATTGGTGACCAGCACGCCCACCAGCGCTGCGATAAGGGTAGTAAACAGCAGCGTGCCGATAGTCAGAAAACTGATTTTCCCCAATTGAGAGGCGTTATGCAGTCGTGCCACGGCGCTTAAAATAGAGGCGAATACCAGCGGCATCACAATCATTTGTAGCAATTGCACATAACCGTTGCCGACAATATTGAACCACTGAATGGAGTCTTTTAACACCTGACTGTCAGCGCCATAAATGGTGTGCAGGGCCAGACCAAAGACCACGCCCATCACAAGGCCGACAAGCACTTTTTTAGCCAGACTCCACTGTTTATGACGGGCCTGCGCCAGTACAAACAGCAGAATGACGAACACCGCAATGTTCGCAATTAATGGAAAATTCATCCCCGTTCTCCTAATTTTTTTATTATGAAGCGCTGTGTTTTAGCGATTCTGTTCGCGCAAGATTAGCAGAACTGTGAGCTGGCTCTTATATTCAAATGGAATGGTTTATACCAAAAATGACTTTGGCGTTGATTTACTAATCAATCTGGTGATTTATAAAACGATTGAACTGCATTTGCAGGATAGTGATCATCTGCGAAGACCAGCGTATGACGTTGTTTTCCGGCATGGACTGCGGCATCCACACCGCCCAGGCAAACAACGCCATACATAAAAATCGCTCCAGCTGATTGCCTTTGCGCGGCGCCAGAATAGGCAGGCGGAAACGCCAGCGGCACGGCCACAGTAAGGGAACGCCTGCGGGGGTGAGCATATCCGCGACGATATGGCTTAAATAGCCAAGTACCATGCCTTGCAGCGCATCCGCCGGGATAATCCACGTATCCGGTACCTTGAGATAAAAGGTCGCCAGTAGGGCAAAGACCGCCAGCAGACTATGGGTAAACCCCCGGTGACCGAACGCGCGGGCGATTGGTTTTGATACCCATTTCAGGCGCTGACCAAGAAAAGATTTGGGGTGGTCGATATCCGGCAGCAGACAGGTCAAAATAGCCGAAGGAATAATATGCCACCAGTCGCCGTGCGCAAGGACGGGCGTTAACTCGGCATTCTTGGCGAAAACCGCGCTGGCTATAGAAAAAAGAAGATGTCCTTCCGCCGTCATGATAAAACCCATTAAACTGTCAATTCATACAGTATAGGGTTTTTATACAGTAGGCGGAAGTGGTGACGTTGTAACTCTTTGTCTCTGTCAAAGCCGCTTGCCGTCTGGCTCAGCGGCTAATTGCCCGTTGACTTTGTTTCGGAAACATCTTAACCGAGTAGATGCGCCGCCGTCAGCTCTGTCAGTGAGTTAAGTTTGACATTCGCCAGCGCAAAGCGCGGATCATGCTGGTTTTCTTCTGCTGGCACCACAATGGCGCGCATTCGCGCCGCCTTTGCCGCAATTAAACCATTCACCGAATCCTCCAGCGCCACGCAGGTTAATGGATCAACGCCTAGTTTGGCCGCACAATCCAGATAGACCTGCGGGTGCGGTTTGCTGTAGGGCAATTTTTCTGCAGAAGTCAGCGCGTCAAAACTGTCGCGCAGTTCGAACATGGTGAGCACTTTTTCCAGCATATGCAGCGGCGATGCCGAGGCAAGCCCCACTAATAGCCCCTGCGCTTTACATAGCGCCACGGCCTCACGCACACCCGGTAAAAGAGGGCGCGTCTCTTCGATAAGCGTAATCGCGCGGGCAATAACACGGTTTGTCACTTCCTGGCGATCGGGGCCGTTCCACGGTTGCTGCGCAAACCAGAGATCGACAACCATATCAATGCGTAGCCCAAGCGTGTCTGGCAGTTCATGGCGCCGAGTAATATCTACGCCTAAACTTGCCATCACGTCCAGTTCAGCGCGATCCCAGAGCGGTTCGGAATCGATCAGTAGTCCATCCATATCGAAAATTGCAGCAAGAATTTGACGTGGGGTTGACATCACAACCTCTCCTGTTGAGATTAAAAAATAACGAATTAAGCGTTCATTATGACCATGTTCTTAGTATATCGCCCTTAAAGATCAGGCGAAAACGGGAATCAACAGGTAGACTTAGGCCAAAACGACGCGTCTTTATCAAGGGGAACTCATGACGTATCAACAAGCTGGACGCATTGCAATCCTAAAAAGAGTTGTTGGGTGGGTTATTTTTATTCCGGCACTGCTTTCCACGCTCATCTCAGTCCTTAAATTTATGTATGCGCACAGTGAAAAGCAGGAGGGGATAAATGCGGTAATGCTGGATTTTACCCACGTAATGATAGACATGATGCGCGTGAATACGCCGTTTCTGAATGTTTTTTGGTACAACTCGCCGACGCCGAATTTTCAGGGAAGCCTGAATATCGGTTTCTGGCTCATTTTTATTCTGATTTTTGTCGGGCTGGCGATGCAGGATTCCGGCGCCAGAATGAGCCGTCAGTCACGTTTTTTGCGTGAAGGCGTGGAAGATCAGTTGATCCTGGAAAAAGCAAAAGGCGCGGAAGGGCTAACGCGTGAGCAGATAGAGTCACGTATCGTGGTGCCGCACCATACCATCTTTTTACAGTTTTTCCCGCTCTATATTTTGCCGGTCATTATTATCGTGCTCGGCTACTTTTTCTTTTCCTTGTTAGGCTTCATGTAAACTGAAAAATGCCGGATAGTCCGTATCCGGCATGGGCTGGACCTATACCGCAAGCAGCCGATCCATCGCTTTTTGCGCAGTAGCCAGGTGCTGACCGCCAAACAGCCTTGCCCGATTAAGCAGGGTGTAGAGCTGGTAAATCGGCTGCCTGTCGAGAAAATCCAGCGGTAGCGGCGAAACGGACTGATAGCCATCATAAATCTGCGGTGGCTGATCGGTATGCAGCGGCAGCATCGCCAGATCGCATTCTCTGTCGCCCCAATAGCAGGCTGGATCGAAGATATAGGGGCCGTCAGGGCCAAGCGCGCAGTTCGCCGACCATAGATCGCCATGCAAAAGAGAAGGCTGCGGTTGATGCGACGCCAGACGTTGCTGAACATGTTCAACAATGGCGTCAATATTACCAAAGGTAATGCCTTTTTCCGCAGCGAGTTCAAGCTGCCAGCCAATGCGCTGTTCGGCGAAAAAAGTCGACCAACGGCGTTGCCAGGTATTCGGCTGCGGCGTGGTAGAGAGCGCGTTATCAAAATCGAGGCCGAATTGAGGTTGGTCGCTCCATTGGTGCAGGCGCGCCAGCTGTTGCCCAAGAATAAACGCATTATGGGCATCCAGCGGGCGGGGCGAGAGGTAGTCCATGACTAAAAAGCTGTAATCCCGATCCGAACCTACCGCCCATACCTTAGGCACAACAACGGTTTTACTGCGGGAGAGCAGCTCCAGCTGATCGGCTTCAGCGGTAAAACCGCGAAGCATTTCTCGTTCATCGCACTTTACGAAAAAATCATGGCCTGCATAACGTAAATGCCATGCGGCATGAACTTCTCCGCCTGGCAGTTCATTACGCAGTTCGATTTCGCCTTCACCGACTTGCTCGCTTAAAAGACGACTGATAGCTTGCCACATAATGTCTCTCCCCACGTTGTCTGCCAGATCATAAGGTTAGCGCAAAAATGCGGTTGAAAAATACGAACTAACGCACATCGCGGACGCGCCGCGGCGGGAATGGCACTTATTGTGCGTTTTTACTCCACGCCTCCCAGGTCGCCACGGTAATGTCGACATCCTTATCTAACGCGCTTTTCGCAAGTCCGGCGACAAGCGCTTTGATTTCATCAGCGCTCTGAGCGCTAACAAAGCCAAACGTATTGGTGCCGAGCTCATGCACATTCCCTTCATCGTCCGTTAATGTCAGCAAAAAACCGCTACGCGTCAGATGGTTATTGAGTTCGTTAATCTCGGTCAGGGAATCTTCATGGAAGGTTACGGTAATAACATAACGGGTAATATCGCCACTGGCCATCGTTCACCTCGTTGGGAGCAACTGTGTTTTTAACAGCGGCGGATGCGCCGCCCGTTAACCGATTTTCCGTTATCCCCCTCGGCGAGGGGGAAACGATTATTGCGCGGAAAGATAGGCGTATATTTTTTGGGTATCGTCACGAGAACACAGACGCGTACCTTGATTGAGCGTAGCAGCGCTGCCTGCCGCCACACCGAAGCGCACCATCTCTTCCAGCGACGCGTCTTGCGCCAGTTTTAACGTCATCGCGCCTACCATACTGTCGCCTGCGCCAACAGTACTTTGACTTTTCACCGGGGGAGGAACAACCTGGATGCAATTCTCACTGTCTATACCCAGCGCCCCTTGCGGCCCCAGAGAGACCACTACCCGGCGAGCCTTGCCGCTTTGCACTAATTCCTGGGCCGCTTTACGCACATCATCAGGCTGCGTCAGATCACGATTAACCAACGCGCTCAATTCTTTCAGGTTCGGTTTCACCAGTTCGATATCGCCAAGCGCCAGCGCGGCGGTGAGCGCGTCGCCAGAGCTATCAATAATGCAGCGAATGCCTTGCTTCTGCGCGGCGGAAATCAGTTGCGTGAGTTTCTCGACCTTAACGCCGGGCGGAAGGCTGCCGCTGATAACCAGAATTGCCCCGGATTCAATTTCCAGTACCTGTTCTTCAAGCTGGCGAAATTCGTCATCGTCCAGCGTGGCGCCGGGCATAACAAAACGATACTGTTCGCCGCTGGACTCGACGTGGACGTGCAGGTTCTGACGCGTCCAGTCCTTCGCATCGACGGTAGACACGGGGACATTTTCGTCAGCCAGTAGTGCGACCAGATGTTCGCCGGTAGCGCCGCCAGCCGGGAAAATTGCGGTCGCGGTGCCGCCAAGATGCGCAATGGCGCGAGCGACATTAATACCCCCGCCGCCGGGTTCGAATACCGGCGCGGAGCACCGCAGTTTACCTTCGGGATAAATTTGCGGCGTGATTGTTGCGCTATCGAGAGAGGGCGCAAGCGTCAACGTATAGATACGTACCATCGTTACCTCCTGTTAGGCTGATTTCAGTCTGGCACTTAATCCCCGGAAAGTGAAGGAATTAACAATATGATTTTCCGGATCTTTATTTAAAGAAGTACGATGTAAAGTTATATAAATAAATGAATGCTTCGGGAGGGTTCTTATTCAAAAAATGAAATAGTAATTGATTGCTATGTTATTCGGGGCTTCTTATAATTCGCTACCTTTCCAGGGGCGTTTGTCATTGATCCCTATGAAAGTTTCCGGGACCGTCGTGGTCTCTTTTTTAGTTGTACGGACTCTATATAAATGAAGCTTTTGAAGGCAGTACCCGCTGTAGTTATGCTGGCGGGTGGCGTGTTCGCGTCTCTGTATGCCGCCGCCGATGATTCCGTTTTTACTGTCATGGATGATCCCTCCACCGCGAAAAAACCTTTTGAAGGTAATCTGAATGCGGGCTACCTTGCTCAGTCAGGCAATACTAAAAGTTCTTCCTTAACGGCTGACACGGCGATGACCTGGTATGGACAACGTACCGCCTGGTCATTATGGGGCAATGCCAGCAATACCTCCTCTAATGATGAGCGCTCTTCAGAAAAATATGCGATAGGCGCGCGTAACCGTTTTAATATGACGGATTATGATTATACCTTTGGCCAGGCCAGTTGGCTGACAGACCGTTTCAACGGTTATCGTCAGCGCGACGTACTGACCGCCGGTTACGGGCGGCAGTTCCTTAATGGCCCAGTGCACAGCTTCCGTTTTGAATTCGGTCCTGGGGTTCGCTATGACGAACATACGGACGATACTACTGAAACGCAGCCGTTGGGTTATGCTTCCGGCAGCTATGCCTGGCAGTTAACTGACAATGCTAAGTTTACACAGGGGGTGTCAGTATTTGGCGCAGAAGACACCACACTAAATTCGGAAACAGCCCTCAATGTCGCCATTAACGAACATTTTGGTCTAAAGGTGGGGTATAATTTAACGTGGAACTCGCAGCCGCCTGAATCAGCGCCTGAACATACCGATCGCCGCACTACGGTAACGCTGGGCTATAAGATGTAATATTGCGCCGGGTTACGTTACGTAACCCGGTTATTCCGTGGTGACGCCTCAGAAGAAGAAGGTGATGTCGCCGTTGATATAAGAATAGTCGTCTCCGGTGCGAAATTCCGACGTGACTTTGTTTAAAGAAAGAGAAAATGCGACGGGAGAATAGCCGATGGTGGCACCGACGCGATATTCATCCACGGTTTTATTAATATCCACCGTTTCCATTTTTGTTTGCAGCGTTTTCCCCTGTAATGTGTAGTTTTTATCAACTTCCCTGCGCTCAACGCCAGCAAATACTTTATAGATCAATCCCTCTTTTTGAGTGTGTATTAACCCTCGGCGGGACAGTAACCCAAACCCATTATCAGAGTTGAAGGTCTTATCATTTCCCAGCGCAACGGTTGCGCCGTACCCCAAATACTGGAAGAGATTGCCGCCGACAGCAGAGACTTCTGGATAGAAGCCCACATTGACACCCAGAATATCAATAGCTGGCGTAAGGGAGACCATTCCTTTTGCCGTGTAACCATAACGGTTTTCAATTTGATCCTGCCAGGCAGGGTATTTTTCTGCGCCTATTATTCGATGCGCCCGATTCTGAACCTCCTGACCGCCTGCGTCAGGACCAATAACGCCAATATCGGTACCTAAACGATAACGTAACCAATTGGTGGCTAATGAATTCCACTCCAGTCCGGTATGAAGAAAGGCGCTGAACGCGCGGTCGCCTTTGACGGCTTCAGGCTTTCTCTTATTGGCGCCTGATGGAGAATAAATATCTTGCGCGATATGAAAAGAGAGTTGACTGGCGTCAGTGAGATCGTGGCTGTAGCCTAAAAAGAGCCCGGCAGTATAATCACCCCGGTCTGCAGCCTTGTGCCCATAAAGGGCATTTAAGGATGGTTGAAATATACCTGCATCATCATTCGCCACTGAAATAGCAAGGCTACTGGCATTGGCCATTGTGGTCGTACTGAGTATGGCGGCAATCATCGTTGCGCAATAGCTGTATTTGTTCACTTTTTACCCCTGAATATGAAAGTGAATACTCTTATTTTTACAAAGTAATAAGCACAGCAGCATGATGCGCAGTGCTTATTAAACCTTTAAATATAACTAAACTCCTGCCAGCAGCGAGTCATTGAGAGGATACGTTGCCTTAATGTTGAAAAATGGTGTTAAAAAACATGCGCCAGATATTATTGAATATCCATTTTTCATTCGCTATCTGAGTGCGAGAAATTATTGGCTTCACGATTATGCATATAATACGATGTTTTTTGGTATCAATATGGATATCACGTTGTATTCTTTTGAGCTCATTTTCTTTGATGGCTTCGATGTTTATCTGTTATTAATTTTTACCGTGATAGTGTTGTCTTTAATGATGAGAGTATCTAACGGCTGGTAGGGTAATATAACCAAATTATTACTATCTGAATTATTAGGGCAGTTATTATTAAGGAAGAAAAAGTGAATAAGACCATTAATCTGCTAAAATTACTGCCCGTAGTATTATTAAGCGCATGTACTACATCGTATCCTCCCCAGGATACAACATCGGCACCCGAGTTACCCCATCGTAACGTACTCGTTCAACAACCTGATAACTGTAGCGTTGGCTGTCCTCAAGGAGGAAGTCAACAAACAATCTATCGCCATGTCTATACGCTCAATAATAATAGCGCCACGAAATTTGCCAACTGGGTTGCCTATAGCGTGACAAAGACCAGCCAGGCAAGCGGTCGCCCGCGGAACTGGGCGCAGGACCCCGATTTACCGCCCTCGGATACGTTGGCCCCTTCGGCCTATAAAAATGCCCATACGCTATTAAAAGTCGACAGGGGACACCAGGCGCCGTTGGCAGGATTGGGCGGCGTTTCGGACTGGCCGTCGTTAAATTATTTATCGAATATTACGCCGCAGAAATCCGCCCTGAACCAGGGAGCATGGGCTGCACTGGAAAACCGGGTGCGCGAACTTGCCAAACAGGCTGATGTATCTGTAGTGCACGTAGTGACCGGCCCCCTTTTTGAGCGGCATATCGCCACATTGCCAGAAGATGCGACGGTAGAAATTCCCAGCGGGTACTGGAAGGTTTTATTCACCGGAACGGCGCCGTCAAAAAGTGAAGGAAATTACGCTGCGTTTATTATGGATCAGAATACGCCTCGTTCGGCGAATTTTTGCGACTATCAGGTTACCGTGGAGGCTATCGAACATAAAACGAAGCCAGTGCTGACGCTGTGGTCTGCCTTGCCTGAAGCGGTAGCCAGCGAGGTGAAAACGACAAAGGGGAGTCTGGCGCAGAAGTTAGGTTGTCGATGAGAAGCGCTATACGGCGCGTGGAAAGATAATGGAGAAACTCTGTCAAGGGCCTTGATTTGCTACAGAGTGATGCAATCTCCCTTTTTTTAGTGTTACCATCGTCATGCCGGACGAAAATAGCGATTTTCGTCTGTGTCGAAGGTTGTGCGCCAATTTAGCAATGGTTGGCTAGATGGATACACAACTCACTGTCAATAAATTCATTTTCTCTTTGTATGTGATCTTGCGTATGGGTCACCACTGCAAATAAGGATATTACATGCCTGTTATTACTCTTCCTGATGGCAGCCAACGCCATTATGACCACCCTGTAAGCCCGATGGATGTTGCTCTGGACATTGGTCCTGGCCTGGCGAAAGCCACCATTGCGGGCCGTGTGAATGGCGAGCTGGTTGATGCTTCCGATCTGATTGAAAATGATGCGACGCTTTCCATCATCACCGCAAAAGATGAAGAGGGTCTGGAGATCATTCGTCACTCTTGCGCGCATCTGTTAGGTCACGCTATCAAGCAACTTTGGCCGCACACGAAAATGGCGATCGGCCCGGTTGTCGACAACGGTTTTTACTATGACGTTGATCTTGACCGCACGCTAACTCAGGAAGATGTCGAAGCGCTCGAAAAGCGGATGCATGAGCTCGCCGAGAAAAATTACGACGTTATCAAGAAGAAAGTCAGCTGGCACGAAGCGCGTGAAACCTTCGTGAAGCGTGGTGAAAGCTACAAAGTTTCCATTCTTGATGAAAACATTGCTCATGATGACAAGCCAGGCTTGTACCATCATGAAGAATATGTCGACATGTGTCGTGGTCCGCACGTGCCGAATATGCGTTTCTGCCATCACTTTAAACTGATGAAAACTGCCGGCGCATACTGGCGCGGTGACAGCAATAATAAGATGTTGCAGCGTATTTACGGTACGGCATGGGCAGATAAAAAAGCCCTGAACGCTTATCTGCAGCGCCTGGAAGAGGCCGCAAAACGCGACCACCGTAAAATTGGTAAGCAGCTCGACCTGTATCATATGCAGGAAGAAGCGCCGGGCATGGTGTTCTGGCATAACGACGGCTGGACTATCTTCCGCGAGCTGGAGGTCTTTGTTCGTTCTAAACTCAAAGAGTACCAGTATCAAGAAGTTAAAGGCCCGTTCATGATGGACCGTGTGCTGTGGGAAAAAACCGGGCACTGGGACAACTATAAAGATGCGATGTTCACCACATCCTCAGAAAACCGCGAATATTGCATCAAGCCGATGAACTGCCCGGGCCACGTTCAGATCTTTAACCAGGGTCTGAAATCCTATCGTGATTTGCCGCTGCGTATGGCGGAATTCGGTAGCTGCCACCGTAACGAGCCATCAGGCGCGCTGCATGGTCTGATGCGCGTACGCGGCTTTACGCAGGATGATGCGCATATCTTCTGCACCGAAGAGCAGATCCGCGATGAAGTTAACGCTTGTATTCGTATGGTCTACGATATGTACAGCACCTTTGGCTTCGAGAAGATCGTCGTCAAGCTTTCCACTCGTCCTGACAAGCGTATCGGCAGCGATGAGATGTGGGATCGTGCTGAGGCGGATCTGGCGGTTGCGCTGGAAGAAAATAATATCCCGTTTGAGTATCAACTGGGTGAAGGCGCATTCTACGGTCCGAAAATTGAATTTACCTTATATGACTGCCTCGATCGTGCATGGCAGTGCGGTACAGTACAGCTGGACTTCTCCTTACCGTCTCGTCTGAGCGCCTCCTATGTAGGCGAAGACAACGAGCGTAAGGTGCCGGTAATGATTCACCGTGCGATTCTTGGGTCGATGGAACGCTTCATCGGTATCCTGACCGAAGAGTTCGCTGGTTTCTTCCCGACATGGCTCGCGCCTGTTCAGGTAGTCGTGATGAATATTACCGATTCGCAGTCTGAATACGTTAACGAATTGACGCAGAAACTACAAAATGCGGGCATTCGTGTAAAAGCAGACTTGAGAAATGAGAAGATTGGCTTTAAAATCCGCGAGCACACTTTACGTCGTGTCCCTTATATGTTGGTCTGTGGTGATAAAGAGGTGGAAGCAGGCAAAGTTGCCGTTCGCACCCGCCGCGGTAAAGACCTGGGCAGTCTGGACGTAAATGACGTGATTGAGAAGCTGCAACAAGAGATTCGCAGCCGCAGTCTTCAACAACTGGAGGAATAAAGTATTAAAGGCGGAAAACGAGTTCAAACGGCGCGTCCGAATCGTATTAATAGCGAAATTCGCGCGCAAGAAGTTCGCTTAACAGGTCTGGAAGGCGAGCAGCTTGGTATTGTGAGTCTGAGAGAAGCTCTGGAAAAAGCTGAAGAAGCCGGAGTAGACTTAGTCGAAATCAGCCCTAACGCCGAGCCGCCGGTTTGTCGTATAATGGATTACGGCAAATTCCTCTATGAAAAGAGTAAGTCTTCTAAGGAACAGAAGAAAAAGCAAAAAGTTATCCAGGTGAAGGAAATTAAATTCCGTCCTGGGACAGATGAAGGCGACTATCAGGTAAAACTCCGCAGCCTGATTCGCTTTCTCGAAGAGGGCGATAAGGCCAAAATCACGCTGCGTTTCCGCGGTCGTGAAATGGCCCACCAGCAAATCGGTATGGAAGTGCTTAATCGCGTGAAAGACGATTTGCAAGAACTGGCAGTGGTCGAATCCTTCCCAACGAAGATCGAAGGCCGTCAGATGATCATGGTGCTTGCTCCTAAGAAGAAACAGTAAGGCCTTCAAGTAACAATTCTGTGAAGCCTTCGGGCTTCACAGGTTTTGTTCGCCTATGTTTCGTTTATTAACAATGCGAAGTGGAAGTTATTAAAATGCCAAAAATTAAGACCGTACGCGGTGCTGCTAAGCGCTTCAAAAAAACCGGTAAAGGTGGTTTTAAGCACAAGCACGCTAACCTGCGTCACATTCTGACCAAAAAAGCGACTAAACGTAAACGTCACCTGCGTCCGAAAGCCATGGTTTCTAAAGGCGATCTGGGCCTGGTTATCGCGTGCCTGCCGTACGCATAAGCCGTTAACGTTTTTAACTTTTTAATTAGAATAGATACAGGAGAGCACATATGGCTCGCGTAAAACGTGGTGTAATTGCACGCGCACGTCACAAGAAAATTTTGAAACAAGCCAAAGGCTACTACGGTGCGCGTTCTCGCGTATACCGCGTTGCCTTCCAGGCAGTTATCAAAGCTGGTCAGTATGCTTACCGTGACCGTCGTCAACGTAAGCGTCAGTTCCGTCAACTGTGGATTGCGCGTATCAACGCAGCAGCACGTCAGAACGGTATTTCTTACAGCAAATTCATCAACGGCCTGAAAAAAGCCTCTGTTGAAATCGACCGTAAGATCCTGGCTGATATCGCCGTATTCGACAAAGTCGCGTTCACCGCGCTGGTTGAAAAAGCGAAAGCAGCTCTGGCATAAGCCAGTGAAAAGAGGGAGCCTGGCTCCCTCTCTTTTATTTACTGTTCAGTGAGTTGACAATTGACCTGTAACCCTTTTCAATAAAGGATATTCGGTTTTACCACATAAGGTAACGCAAGCATGAACGCTGCTATTTTCCGTTTCTTTTTTTACTTTAGCACCTGATCCCAGGAGGCTAGCGCGTGAAAAACGAAACGAAAAACAGCGCAAAAAAGCCTCCTGATGGAGGCTTTTTTTGTATCTGAAATCGAGAGATTACGTCCAATGAACCGGTGTCTTCACCGACACAATGAGGAAAACCATGTCACATCTCGCAGAGCTGGTTGCCAATGCAGCGGCCGCCATTAACCAGGCGTCAGATGTTGCCGCGTTAGACAATGTACGCGTCGAATATTTGGGCAAGAAAGGGCATTTAACCCTTCAGATGACGACCCTACGCGATCTGCCGCCGGAAGAGCGTCCGGCAGCCGGGGCAGTCATTAACGCCGCGAAAGAGCAGGTACAACAGGCTCTTAACGGGCGTAAAGCCGAGCTGGAAAGCGCAGCGCTTAACGCCCGTCTGGCCGCTGAAACCATCGATATCTCCCTGCCGGGGCGCCGTATTGAGAACGGCGGTCTGCATCCGGTCACGCGTACCATTGACCGTATTGAAAGTTTCTTCGGCGAGCTTGGTTTTACCGTGGCTACTGGCCCGGAAATCGAAGATGACTACCATAACTTCGATGCGTTAAACATTCCGGGTCATCATCCGGCCCGCGCCGATCATGATACCTTCTGGTTTGACGCGACCCGTCTGCTGCGGACCCAGACGTCTGGCGTCCAGATCCGGACGATGAAAGCGCAGCAACCGCCGATCCGTATTATTGCGCCGGGCCGTGTATACCGTAATGACTACGACCAGACGCATACTCCGATGTTCCATCAGATGGAAGGTCTGATTGTTGATACCAACATCAGCTTCACCAACCTCAAAGGTACGCTGCACGACTTCCTGCGTAATTTCTTTGAGGAGGATCTGCAGATTCGCTTCCGTCCTTCTTATT
The DNA here is from genome assembly GCF_046550775.1 of Salmonella sp. SAL04202. NCBI lineage: Bacteria > Pseudomonadati > Pseudomonadota > Gammaproteobacteria > Enterobacterales > Enterobacteriaceae > Salmonella > Salmonella sp. SAL04202. The sequence continues at coordinate 1,050,336 of NZ_JBGDXK010000001.1, forward strand.
TTCCGTTTACCGAACCTTCTGCGGAAGTGGATGTGATGGGTAAAAACGGTAAATGGCTGGAGGTGCTGGGCTGCGGGATGGTGCATCCGAATGTGCTGCGTAATGTCGGTATCGATCCGGAAATCTATTCTGGCTTCGCTTTTGGTATGGGGATGGAACGCCTGACCATGTTGCGTTACGGCGTCACCGACCTGCGTTCATTCTTCGAAAACGATCTGCGTTTCCTTAAACAGTTTAAATAAAGGCAGGATAAAACAATGAAATTCAGCGAACTGTGGTTACGCGAGTGGGTTAACCCGGCAATTGATAGCGATGCGTTGGCTAACCAGATTACGATGGCTGGCCTGGAAGTAGACGGCGTTGAGCCGGTCGCGGGAAGCTTCAATGGCGTTGTGGTTGGGGAAGTGGTTGAGTGCGCCCAGCATCCGAACGCTGACAAATTGCGTGTAACGAAAGTCAACGTTGGCGGAGAACGCCTGTTGGATATCGTCTGCGGCGCGCCAAACTGTCGTCAGGGGCTGAAAGTAGCGGTGGCCACCATTGGCGCTATTCTGCCGGGCGATTTCAAAATTAAAGCGGCGAAACTGCGCGGCGAACCGTCTGAAGGGATGCTGTGCTCCTTCTCCGAACTGGGGATTTCCGACGATCACAGCGGCATTATCGAACTGCCGGCGGATGCGCCGCTGGGTACCGATATCCGTGAATACCTGAAGCTTGACGACAATACCATCGAAATTAGCGTCACGCCGAACCGTGCGGATTGCTTAGGTATCATCGGCGTTGCGCGTGATGTGGCGGTACTGAACAAAGCGCCGCTCCAGGAGCCTGAAATGGCGCCGGTTACGGCAACTATCAGCGATACGCTGCCGATTACAGTAGAGGCCGCTGATGCGTGTCCACGCTATCTGGGCCGGGTGGTAAAAGGCATCAATGTTAACGCGCCGACGCCGCTGTGGATGAAAGAGAAACTGCGTCGCTGCGGTATTCGCTCCATCGATGCGGTGGTTGACGTCACGAACTATGTGCTGCTCGAACTGGGTCAGCCAATGCATGCTTTCGATAAAGATCGCATTGATGGCGGTATTGTCGTGCGGATGGCAAAAGAGGGTGAAACCGTCGTCCTGCTGGACGGTAGCGAAGCGACGTTAAATGCGGACACGCTGGTGATCGCCGATCACCATAAGGCGCTGGGGATAGCCGGTATTTTTGGCGGCGAACATTCCGGCGTGAACGGCGAAACGCAAAATGTGCTGCTGGAGTGTGCGTACTTTAATCCGCTGTCTATCACCGGTCGCGCTCGCCGCCACGGTCTGCATACCGATGCGTCTCACCGCTACGAGCGCGGGGTGGACCCGGCGCTGCAATATAAAGCGATAGAGCGCGCTACTCGTCTGCTTCTTGATATCTGTGGCGGTGATGCGGGTCCGATAATTGATGTGAGCAACGAAGCAACGTTGCCGAAACGCGCCACCATTACGCTGCGTCGCAGTAAACTGGATCGCCTGATCGGGCATCATATTGCGGATGAGCAGGTCAGTGATATTCTGCGTCGTCTGGGCTGTGAAGTGACCGAAGGGCAGGACGAGTGGAAAGCCGTAGCGCCGACCTGGCGTTTCGATATGGAAATTGAAGAAGATCTGGTGGAAGAGGTGGCCCGCGTTTACGGCTATAACAATATTCCGGACGAGCCAATCCAGGCCGGTTTAATCATGGGGACGCACCGTGAAGCCGATCTGTCGTTGAAGCGGGTTAAAACCATGCTGAACGACAAAGGCTATCAGGAAGTGATTACCTATAGCTTTGTCGATCCTAAAGTACAACAGCTCATCCATCCAGGCGCAGAAGCGCTGCTGCTGCCAAACCCTATCTCCGTTGAGATGTCGGCGATGCGTCTGTCTCTGTGGAGCGGATTGTTGGCGACGGTGGTCTATAACCAAAACCGTCAGCAGAATCGCGTGCGTATTTTTGAAACCGGTTTACGTTTCGTTCCGGATACACAAGCCAATCTGGGTATTCGACAGGATCTGATGCTGGCTGGCGTGATTTGCGGTAACCGCTATGATGAGCACTGGAACCTGGCAAAAGAGACCGTTGATTTCTATGATTTGAAAGGCGATCTGGAAGCAGTACTGGATTTAACCGGCAAACTGGGTGATATCCAGTTTAAGGCGGAGATGAATCCGGCTCTGCATCCGGGACAGTCTGCGGCGATTTATCTGAAAGATGAACATATTGGTTTTATTGGGGTTGTTCACCCTGAACTGGAACGTAAACTGGATCTGAATGGTCGTACGCTGGTGTTTGAACTGGAATGGAATAAGCTCGCAGACCGTATCGTGCCGCAGGCGCGGGAGATTTCACGCTTCCCGGCCAACCGTCGCGATATTGCGGTTGTTGTTGCAGAAAACGTTCCCGCAGCGGATATTTTATCCGAATGTAAGAAAGTTGGCGTAAATCAGGTAGTTGGCGTAAACTTATTTGACGTGTACCGCGGTAAGGGTGTTGCGGAGGGTTATAAGAGCCTCGCTATCAGCCTGATCCTTCAGGATACCAACCGTACACTCGAAGAAGAGGAGATTGCCGCTACCGTCGCCAAATGTGTAGAGGCATTAAAAGAGCGATTCCAGGCATCATTGAGGGATTGAACCTATGGCGCTTACAAAAGCTGAAATGTCAGAATATCTGTTTGATAAGCTTGGGCTTAGCAAGCGGGATGCCAAAGAACTGGTTGAACTGTTTTTCGAAGAGATCCGTCGTGCTCTGGAAAACGGTGAGCAGGTGAAACTCTCTGGTTTTGGTAACTTCGATCTGCGTGATAAAAATCAACGTCCGGGGCGTAACCCGAAAACGGGTGAAGATATTCCTATTACAGCACGGCGCGTGGTGACCTTCAGACCCGGGCAGAAGTTAAAGAGCCGGGTCGAAAACGCTTCGCCCAAAGAAGAGTAATCAGATCCAGGCATAACATCCATCAGGGTGTATTGCGGCAGATACGCTGCCATCCCGAAAGTAGATCAGCGGGATGACAGCGTATCTGTCAGCCTGAAAGATGACCCGTATAACTAAAAAGGCCGCATTGCGGCCTTTTTTCTTTCAAGTAAAGGATACCCACCGTAAAATCACGCTACCTCTTTTCAGCTGAATGGATAACATGCTGACTTTTGCCCGCCAACAACAGCGACGAAACGTTCGCTGGCTTCTGAGCCTGTCACTGCTGGTGCTACTGGCTACACTTCTGAGCTTATGCGCAGGCGAACAGTGGATTGCCCCCGGTGACTGGTTAAGCGCCCGGGGGGAACTGTTTGTCTGGCAAATTCGCCTTCCCCGCACGCTTGCGGTATTGCTGGTTGGCGCTGCGCTGGCGCTATCTGGCGCCGTGATGCAGGCGCTGTTTGAAAATCCACTTGCTGAACCGGGCCTGCTCGGCGTTTCGAATGGGGCCGGTGTTGGGCTTATTGCCGCCGTCTTACTGGGGCAGGGGCAACTGCCAGGATGGGCGCTGGGGCTGTGCGCTATAGCCGGCGCGCTCATTATTACGTTAATCCTGCTGCGTTTTGCGCGTCGCCATCTTTCTACCAGCCGCTTGTTGTTGGCGGGCGTCGCGCTAGGCATTATCTGTAGCGCGCTGATGACGTGGGCTATCTATTTTTCCACCTCTTTCGATCTGCGGCAATTAATGTACTGGATGATGGGAGGATTTGGCGGCGTTGACTGGCAGCAGAGCTGGCTAATGATTGCGCTCATCCCGGTACTGATCTGGATATGTTGCCAGTCGCAACCGCTGAATATGCTGGCGCTAGGGGAAACCTCGGCGCGGCAGCTTGGCCTGCCGCTGTGGTTCTGGCGCAATTTGTTGGTCATCGCCACCGGCTGGATGGTGGGCGTCAGCGTGGCGATGGCGGGGGCGATTGGTTTTATCGGTCTGGTTATTCCGCACATCCTGCGCTTATGTGGTTTAACCGATCACCGGGTTTTACTTCCCGGCTGCGCGCTGGCCGGGGCTATCGCCCTGCTATTGGCTGATGTGGTCGCCCGACTGGCGCTGGCGTCGGCTGAACTGCCTATCGGGGTGGTCACCGCCACATTGGGGGCACCAGTGTTTATCTGGCTGCTACTCAAATCCGCGCGTTAGCGCATCGGTAAACAACTGCTTTCATCATTCGCAGTCTATGATTAAAGGCTAACGATGAAACCCGCTATTCTACCGACATCAGGGAGACACCATGCAAAACTCGCTTCTTAATACTCACGTTACGACGATTGATGGAGAGGTTACTACACTTGAAAAATACGCCGGAAAAGTGCTGCTCATTGTAAACGTCGCCTCCAGATGTGGCCTGACGCCGCAATATGAACAGTTGGAAAATATCCAGAAGGCGTGGGCAGATCAGGGGTTTGTCGTGTTGGGTTTTCCCTGCAACCAGTTTATGGGGCAGGAGCCAGGCAGCGAAGAGGAGATTAAAACCTATTGCGCCAGCACCTGGGGCGTCACGTTCCCGATGTTCAGCAAAATTGATGTGAATGGCGACACGCGCCATCCGCTGTATCAAAAACTGATAGCCGCTGCGCCAACGGCAGTCGCGCCGGAGAAGAGCGGCTTTTACGAACGGATGGTAAGCAAAGGGCGTACGCCACTCTATCCGGATGATATTCTGTGGAATTTTGAAAAATTTTTGGTAGGCCGGGATGGTCAGGTGGTACAGCGTTTTTCGCCGGATATGACGCCTGAAGATCCTATTGTGATGGAAAGCATAAAAATCGCGTTGGCAAAATAATGTCTCAATTGATGCAATTAAAGGATGTCGCCGAGAGCACCCGCCTGGGGCCGCTTTCCGGCGAAGTAAGCGCAGGAGAGATCCTTCATCTTGTCGGGCCGAACGGTGCCGGGAAAAGCACGCTACTGGCGCGTATGGCGGGGTTAACCTCCGGCGAGGGGAGCATCAGGTTTGGCGGAGCGCCGCTGGAGGCATGGGCGACGGCAACGCTTGCCCAACACCGCGCTTATCTTGCGCAACAGCAAAATCCGCCGTTCGCCATGCCGGTCTGGCATTACCTGACATTGCATCAACCTGATAAAACGCGAACCGGGCAGCTTAACGAGGTGGCCGATATGCTTGGATTGGGCGACAAACTGGGGCGAAGCGTGAATCAGCTTTCCGGTGGCGAGTGGCAGCGTGTTCGCCTTGCTGCCGTTGTACTACAAATTCATCCCGACGCTAATCCGGTCGGTCAATTATTGCTGCTTGATGAGCCGATGAACAGTCTCGATGTTGCGCAACAAAACGCTCTGGATCGGGTATTACATCATTTATGTCAGGCAGGAATTGCGATTGTGATGAGTAGCCACGATCTGAACCACACGCTGCGCCATGCGCATAAAGCCTGGTTACTAAAGCGCGGTAAACTCATTGCCTGCGGCCGCCGGGAAGAGGTGCTCACCCCCTCTTATCTGGCGCAAGCCTACGGTCTGCGCTTTCGACGACTCGACGTCGAGGGGCATCCAATGCTCATTTCGGCCACTTAAGTAAAATCGTTTCTTGAAAAGCAGGTAATTTCGACGCTAAATTAATACCAAAATAAAAACAGAGGATTGTTGCGGCATGCGTTTTTGGCTTCTTGTTATCACAGCATTGTTCCTGGCAGGATGCAGTACTCATCGGGCACCGGCGCCAAATGCCAGATTATCAGACTCCATTACCGTCATTGCGGGTCTGAACGATCAGTTGCAGTCCTGGCGCGGTACGCCATACCGTTACGGCGGCATGAGTCGCAGAGGCGTGGACTGTTCCGGCTTTGTGGTAGTCACTATGCGCGACAAGTTTGATTTGCAGTTGCCTCGTGATACGCGTGAACAATCAAAAATCGGCACCAGAATCGATAAAGATGAATTGCTGCCCGGAGATTTGGTTTTCTTTAAAACCGGTTCGGGCGAAAGTGGTTTACATGTTGGTATTTACGATACAAATAATGAGTTTATTCATGCCTCTACCAGTCGTGGCGTGATGCGTTCATCGCTGGATAATGTGTACTGGCGAAAAAACTTCTGGCAGGCACGGCGAATTTAACCTCGCAGACGATATAAATTTTATAGTCTATTTTTAACATATCGCCGGTTGAACTTATGACATCTGTTGTCATCATATATAATGATATAACCGTAGCATTTACAAACGTACTTTTATTAAAAACGGGCGTGTTCACGCCCTGTTAAAAGTACAAGATTGAATATTGGTTTATAATCAGAGTAAGTTAAAAAAAGGAACCGGTTCACCGGTAAACAAGAAAAATGATGACGCTTCAATTAGTATCTGAAGTTACGTCTGTTTCCGTCCGTAGTGACTGGATGGCGAATAGCGCCCTAACCATGGGACTGGCGTAATGATTGCTTCACTTGATGAGCTTTACCATTCCGAACTCTTTTTCCTTCCCGTCATGGATGAAAACGCTCGGCTTGTTGGTTTGGAGATTATTGCAACGTTTGCCGCTGAAGACGGCGCCGTGCGGATGCCGACTGAGTTGGTAGCGCCTCGCCTTTCGGTGGAGGAACAATACTGTCTGTTTGTTGAAAAACTGGCGTTGTTAGAAACCTGTCAGCACTTTTTTATTCAGCATAAACTTATTGCATGGCTTAATTTACCGCCTGCAATTAGTGACTTATTATTATTAGATAGCGAACTTTTTTCCCGGGCAGCGCGCTTTCCGTTTCTTGAATTAGCTATAAATGAGAATTATCCTGGGTTAAACCAGGGCAAAAACAATGAAACGTTAGCTAATCTGGCAATGCATTTCCCATTAATGCTGGCAAATTTTGGCGCAGGCGAGGCGTCGACTAAAGCTATTTTCGATGGGCTTTTCAAACGAGTCATGTTGGATAAAAATTTTATTCAGCAGCGAGCTGAAATGATCTCATTCGAACCATTCATGCACGCTATTGTTGCCCAGATCTCCTCCAGCTGCGAGTCGCTGATGATTGCCGGTATTGATACTGAGGCGATGTTTGCGCGCGCAGCGCCATTGGGGTTTAGCGCATTCCAGGGCGGACTATGGCCTTCGGTGCCGGTAAGCCAGCTCATTAAACTCGTTCAGCGATAACCTTTCTGTTGGCCGGTGTTTAACCGGTGATTAACCGTCTACACTGGAGACAGGAGGCCCTATGACCCTGTCTTTTACTGCCCGTTGGCGCGATGAATTGCCAGCAACGTATACCGCGCTTTTACCCACACCGTTAAAAAATGCGCGACTGATTTGGTATAACGACGAACTGGCGCAGCAGTTAGCCATTCCCGCTTCGTTATTTGACGCTACCAATGGCGCTGGCGTTTGGGGCGGCGAAACCTTATTACCCGGTATGTCGCCTGTCGCGCAGGTATATAGCGGGCATCAGTTCGGCGTCTGGGCGGGGCAACTCGGCGACGGACGCGGTATTTTGCTGGGCGAACAGCTCCTGGCGGATGGCTCGACGCTCGACTGGCATCTGAAAGGCGCCGGATTAACACCCTATTCGCGAATGGGGGATGGACGCGCCGTCCTGCGTTCAACCATACGAGAAAGTCTTGCCAGCGAAGCCATGCATTATCTGGGTATTCCCACTACGCGCGCGTTATCTATCGTAGCCAGCGATACGCCGGTTCAGCGAGAGACGCAGGAAACGGGCGCGATGTTAATGCGTCTGGCACAAAGTCATATGCGTTTTGGTCATTTCGAACATTTCTACTACCGCCGTGAGCCGGAAAAAGTTCAGCAACTGGCTGATTTCGCTATTCGTCATTACTGGCCGCAATGGCAGGATGTCCCGGAAAAATATGCTTTGTGGTTTGAAGAGGTGGCGGCGCGTACCGGAAGACTCATCGCCGAGTGGCAAACCGTCGGTTTTTCGCACGGCGTTATGAATACGGATAACATGTCGATTCTGGGGCTGACCATCGACTATGGCCCCTTTGGTTTTCTCGATGACTACGATCCCGGCTTCATTGGTAACCATTCCGATCATCAGGGACGTTACCGCTTCGATAATCAACCGTCGGTGGCGCTGTGGAATTTACAACGTCTGGCGCAGACGTTAACCCCTTTTATTGAGATCGACGCGTTAAACAGAGCGCTGGATCGTTACCAGGACGCGTTGTTAACGCACTATGGGCAGCGAATGCGCCAGAAGCTGGGTTTCTTTACCGAGCAAAAAGACGATAACGCTTTACTGAATGAATTGTTTAGTCTGATGGCGCGCGAAGGGAGTGATTATACCCGTACATTTCGGATGTTAAGCCATACGGAGCAACAGAGCGCTTCCTCGCCGTTGCGGGATACGTTTATCGATCGCGCGGCGTTCGATGCCTGGTTCGACCACTACCGGGCGCGATTGCGCACAGAGGCGGTGGATGACGCGCTGCGCCAGCAGCAGATGCAACGCGTGAATCCTGCGATTGTGTTGCGCAACTGGCTGGCGCAACGCGCGATAGATGCGGCTGAACAAGGAGACATGGCGGAACTGCATCGGTTGCATGAAGTTTTACGTCAACCTTTTACCGATCGAGATGATGACTATGCCAGCCGACCGCCGGAGTGGGGAAAGCGGCTGGAGGTCAGTTGTTCAAGTTAGCCTGACGCCAGCAGCATCGTCTGCTGGCGGAGCGTTATTTGGTTAACAGTAGCTTACCAGCCTGAGTTTTACGCAACAGATACTCCTGACCGTTGTGATCGATAATGACTTTGCCGTCCGGACCTAATAGCGCCTGACTGTTGACGCGCCGTTCAGCGGCAGGGAGAAGCGTTTCATTGTCTATTTCCTTAGGGTGAGGCAGCTCGGTGTTATCCATACGCGACATGTTATTTATTAATAATCAAACTCACAATGATTATTATTATCAATAATTAATGCGATAACAGCAAGTGCTAATTCTGTGGAGTGATATACGCGCGCGGAGAGAAAAGGGTGGGTAACGCATCGAAGAAACGCCCATCCCGGCAGGATGGGCGAGCTATTAAAAGCGGCTGTCTACCGCCGCGGCAAGTTTTTCCAACAGAACTTCCGTATCTTCCCAGTTCAGGCAGGGATCGGTAATGGATTGACCATAGATTAACGGTTGACCGCTGATAATTTTTTGCGTGCCTTCCCGTAAAAAACTCTCGGCCATAATCCCGGCAATTGCCGTGGAGCCATTACGAATCTGCTGGCAAATATCATCACATACCTCCAACTGGCGGCGATGCTGTTTTTGACAGTTGCCGTGGCTGAAGTCGACGACCAGATGCTCCGGCAGATCAAATTCATGCAACGTGTCGCAGGCGGCGGCAATATCTTCAGCGTGGTAGTTCGGTTTTTTACCGCCGCGCATGATGATGTGCCCATACGGGTTGCCACTCGTCTGGTAGATGGTCATCTGTCCGTCTTTATCCGGCGAGAGAAACATATGGCTGGCGCGGGAGGCGCGAATAGCGTCAACGGCAATGCGAGTATTGCCATCCGTACCATTTTTAAAGCCGACCGGACAAGAGAGTGCGGAAGCCATTTCCCGATGGATTTGGCTTTCGGTGGTACGCGCGCCAATCGCTCCCCAACTGATCAGATCGGCAATAAACTGGCCGGTGACCATATCAAGAAACTCTGTGGCGGTCGGTACTCCCAGTTCGTTCACCTGCAATAGCAAGCGACGCGCCAGTTCAAGCCCATAATTGACGCGGTAACTTCCATTCAAGTCAGGATCGGAAATCAGGCCTTTCCATCCCACAACGGTGCGCGGTTTTTCAAAATAGGTGCGCATGACGATTTCCAGACGCGCCTGATGCTTTTGGCGTTGTGCCTGGAGCTGCGTCGCGTATTCCATGGCAGCATTCAGATCGTGAATCGAACAGGGGCCAATGACGACCAGTAGCCGTGGATCTTCACCATTTAAAATCTTTTCTATCCGGCGTCGGGAGTCGGTAACGTGACTGGCGACGGAGGACGATACAGGATACCGCTGCGCGAGTTCGGTCGGTGTTGCCAGGCTGTCGATACGCGCAGTACGGAGTTCGTCGGTTCTGTTCATTACAAGTCTCAGAAATTTGTTGCTTCAACGGCAGGACTACCGGGAAGTGATGGGCATCACGATAAACCAATCCCTGCTGATTTCAAGTGCGAGGCGTGTCACACCTCGCAGGCAGAACGGCATGATAACAAAAACCAACCCATTAAACTAGTTTGCTAGTACATCCTGCGGTTAAGCCCCATAATGTCGAGAATTTTGGTGGCTATCTCTTCAACGGAATAATTGGTGCTGTTCAGGCAGGGGATCTGATTCTTACGATACAGCGCTTCGACCTCCGCCACTTCCATGCGGCACTGACGCAACGAGGCATAGCGACTGTTTTCACGGCGTTCTTCGCGAATTGCCGCCAGGCGTTCAGGGTCAATTGTCAGGCCGAACAGTTTATGTTGTAGCGGTTTTAACGATGTGGGCAGCGTCAAATTATCCATATCATCGGCGATGAAAGGGTAGTTAGCCGCACGAATACCGAATTGCATTGCCAGATAGAGGCTGGTGGGCGTTTTTCCACAGCGCGAAACGCCAAGTAAAATGACCTGGGCCTGATCGAGGTTACGCAATGAAATGCCATCATCATGCGCCAGGGTATAATCGATAGCGGCAATACGGGCGTCATACTTGTTCAGGTTACCCGGATTAAGCCCATGAGTACGATGAGCGATCGGCGTCGGATCCAGTTTCATCTCCTGCTGAAGCGGCGCCACCAGCGCCTGGACGATATCCTGGCAGAAACCTTCGCTCTGTAAGATGATGGCGCGAATTTCAGGTAAAACAATCGAGTAAAATACCAGCGGGCGAACGCCGGTTTGCTGATAAATGGCGTCAATTTGGTCTTTGACGGCGCGGGCGCGACTTTCGTTTTCCACGAATGGCAGCGTGATGCTGCTGATCGTCACCGGAAACTGCGACATGACCGCGTGACCCAGGACCTCGGCGGTGATGGCGGTACCATCAGAAATATAGAAAACATGGCGATCAACAACATTATCCATTCTGTTCATCCTGAAGAGTAAACATAATTATCTGAAAGCATAAATTAAAAGTAACGGGAAACGTATAACTTGTCGCTTATTTTATAAAATGACAGGCGCTTTTTATAATTAATGAAAAGTGTGTTTCATTTCCTGGAAACGCAGTTTATACCGGGGGTTATTCAGGGAATGCCGTGCTATGCGCGGGTTTGCGCAACTACGTAAACAATCTGAAAAAATGAAAAAATAAATTTGCTTGAACGATTCACCGTTTTTTTCGCGGGTTTAAGTATGCCAGGATAAATACGCAACTATGTGTTTCTTAAACTCGTTCATTTATCACAAAAGGATTGTTCGATGTCCAACAATGGCTCGTCACCGCTGGTGCTTTGGTATAACCAACTCGGCATGAATGATGTAGACAGAGTTGGGGGCAAAAATGCCTCCCTGGGTGAAATGATTACTAACCTTTCCGGCATGGGCGTATCCGTTCCGAATGGTTTTGCAACCACTGCCGATGCGTTTAACCAGTTTTTGGATCAAAGCGGCGTAAACCAGCGCATTTATGAGCTGCTGGATAAGACAGATATTGATGATGTCTCCCAGCTGGCGAAAGCGGGCGCGCAGATCCGCCAGTGGATTATCGACACTCCTTTCCAGCCGGCGCTGGAAAACGCCATCCGCGATGCCTATGCGCAGCTTTCGTCGGATGATGAAAATGCCTCTTTTGCCGTGCGTTCCTCCGCCACGGCGGAAGATATGCCAGATGCTTCGTTTGCGGGCCAACAGGAAACGTTTCTTAACGTTCAGGGCTTCGATGCGGTACTGGTGGCAGTGAAACACGTATTTGCTTCTCTGTTTAACGATCGCGCCATCTCTTATCGCGTTCACCAGGGATATGATCATCGCGGCGTAGCGCTTTCCGCTGGCGTGCAGCGGATGGTTCACTCCGATCTCGCCTCGTCAGGGGTGATGTTCTCTATCGATACCGAATCCGGCTTTGACCAGGTGGTCTTTATCACCTCGGCATGGGGACTGGGTGAAATGGTGGTGCAGGGCGCGGTTAACCCGGATGAATTTTATGTCCATAAGCCAACCCTGGCGGCAGGCCGTCCGGCCATCGTACGCCGCACCATGGGGTCGAAAAAAATCCGCATGGTTTACGCCGCCACCCAGGAGCACGGCAAGCAAGTGAAGATTGAAGATGTGCCGCAGGAACAGCGCGACATTTTCTCGCTCACCAACGAAGAAGTGCAGGAACTGGCGAAACAAGCGGTGCAGATTGAGCAGCACTATGGTCGTCCGATGGATATCGAATGGGCGAAAGACGGCCATACCGGTAAGCTCTTTATTGTGCAGGCACGTCCGGAAACCGTGCGCTCCCGTGGCCAGGTGATGGAGCGTTATACGCTACATGCGCAGGGGAAAATCATTGCCGAAGGTCGCGCCATTGGGCATCGTATCGGCGCAGGTACGGTAAAAGTTATTCACGATATCGGCGAAATGAACCGTATTGAGCCTGGCGATGTGCTTGTCACCGATATGACCGACCCGGACTGGGAACCGATCATGAAAAAAGCGGCGGCGATTGTCACTAACCGTGGCGGGCGCACCTGTCACGCGGCGATTATCGCCCGCGAATTGGGCATTCCGGCGGTAGTCGGCTGCGGCGACGCCACCGAACGCATGAAAGATGGCGAAAAAGTAACCGTCTCCTGCGCAGAAGGTGATACCGGTTATGTTTATGCCGACATGCTGGATTTCAGCGTAAAAAGCTCCAGCGTAGACACCATGCCAGAGCTACCGCTGAAGGTCATGATGAATGTCGGCAACCCGGACAGGGCATTTGACTTTGCCTGCCTGCCGAATGAAGGCGTAGGTCTGGCGCGACTGGAATTCATCATTAACCGTATGATTGGCGTTCACCCACGCGCGCTGCTGGAGTTTGACGACCAGGATGCCGCGCTGCAAAACGACATTCGTGAGATGATGAAAGGGTTTGACTCGCCGCGTGAATTTTACGTTGGTCGACTGACGGAAGGGATCGCGACGTTAGGCGCCGCCTTCTACCCGAAACGCGTCATCGTTCGCCTGTCTGACTTTAAGTCCAACGAATACGCCAACCTGGTCGGCGGCGAACGCTATGAGCCGCATGAAGAAAACCCGATGCTGGGCTTCCGCGGCGCGGGTCGTTACGTCGCAGAAAGTTTCCGCGATTGTTTTGCGCTGGAATGCGAAGCGGTGAAACGCGTGCGCAACGATATGGGCCTTACCAACGTCGAAATCATGATCCCGTTCGTGCGGACGGTCGACCAGGCGAAAGCGGTCATCGAAGAGCTGGCGCGCCAGGGGCTTAAACGCGGCGAGAACGGGCTGAAGATCATCATGATGTGCGAGATCCCGTCCAATGCCTTGCTGGCTGAACAGTTCCTCGAGTATTTTGATGGCTTCTCGATTGGTTCTAACGACATGACGCAGCTGGCGCTGGGGCTGGATCGCGATTCCGGCGTGGTGTCTGAACTGTTTGACGAGCGTAACGACGCGGTGAAAGCGCTGCTGTCGATGGCGATCCGCGCGGCGAAAAAACAGGGCAAATATGTTGGAATTTGCGGTCAGGGTCCGTCCGACCATGAAGACTTTGCCGCCTGGCTGATGGAAGAGGGGATCGACAGCCTGTCGCTGAACCCGGACACCGTGGTTCAGACCTGGCTGAGTCTGGCGGAACTGAAGAAGTAGTGTAATACCGGATGGCGGCGTTAACGTCGCCATCCGGCAATTTATACCGCAGTGTGCTCCTGGCGCAGCCGCTCAATAATATCCTGCCGCAACAGAAACTTCTGCACTTTGCCAGAGGCGGTTCTGGGCAGTTTTTCTACGATGACGATCCGTTCCGGATATTTATACTTCGCTACCCGTTTTCGACTGAAAAAAGCGATCACCTCTTCCAGCGTCAGCGAAAGGTGCGGCGGTTTTAAGACTACATACGCGCATGAACGTTCGCCTAAGCGTTCATCAGGCATAGCAACGACGCAAGCATCGTGTATGCGGGGGTGTTGCAATAAAATATCCTCCACCTCGCGACTGCTGATATTTTCACCTCCACGTATAATAATATCCTTTTTGCGCCCGGTAATTTTGATATAACCGTCTTCATCCATGCGGCAGAGGTCGCCGCTGTAATACCAGCCCTCATTATCCAGTGCGCGGGCGGTAAGTTCCGGCTCGTCCAGGTATCCCATAAAAACGTTCGGCCCGCGCGAGGCTTCTTCGCCTTCGTGGCCTGCTGGAAGCGTATTGCGATCTTCATCCACGATTTTAATTTCTACACCGGTGGCGGCATAACCATCGGTGTTCATCATGCGTGAAGTCGAATCACCCAGATTAACCATCGAGTGTGGAGAACTTTCTGTAGAACCGTAAATACTCAATAATTTGATACCGCGCTGCTGGCAGTCGCGGGCAACCTTTTTGGGAATAGTCGTGCCGCCGCATAAGAAGAATCGCAGTGAGGAGAGGTCGGCAGGCTGTTGCTCAACGGCACAAAGCAGATCGTAAATAAACGGCGTCGCGCCTGACATACAGGTACAGCGTTGCTGCGCTAATAAGGTAAGGCAGGCTTCTGGGGTAAAGATGTCCAGCAATACGCTACGCGCCCCGATTAAAAAGGGCGCGGTGACGCCGTGTAAAAATCCGGTGGCGTGGCCAAGTGGCGCAGGCATCAGGAACACATCTTGCCAGGTTAAATTCAACCGCGCGCAATACGCCCGTTCGCTGGCAAGAATATTATTGTGGGTCAACATTACCCCTTTCGGCATTCCTTCTGTGCCGGAGGTAAACAGCACTGCCGCCAGTTCATCACCGTGAATGTTAATGTCTGACTGCAACGGTTCGCTGCGGTCGATGATTTGACTAAGCGCAAGCGCTGTGGTGGCAGGCGCCAGTTTATCCACGCCGACAATATGCGTCAGATGGCGCAGTTGATTTTGTAGCGGAAGGATAAGATCGACCGGTCGATTCTGTTTGAACACGGTGGGGGCGAAGAATATTTTAGCCTGACATTTGTTCAGCACCCAAACCAGCTCTGCTTCTCGCCAGGCGGGAAGTAGCGGGACAGATACCGCGCCCGTTTTCAGGCAGGCCAGATAAATGAGGGTAAACTCACACCAGCCCGGAAGCTGAAAGGCCACGCGATCGCCCGGTTGAATCCCCTGAGACAGTAACCAGTTTGCCAGGCGGCTTGCCGCGCAGTCGAGCGCGGCGTAGGTCCAGGACGCGCCATGATTATCGACCACGGCGATTTTATCGGGTACGGCGCGTGCGGTTTGCCGCCAGTAGTCGCCCAGTGAAGCATCGCCCCAGTAGCCGGACTCGCGATAGGTTTTCCGCCTTGCGGCGTCAAACGTTAATGTAACACTCATTGACTTGTTCTCTATTAATACAAATGACGTAATCTCCGGGGGCAAGCCGAATAAGACGCCGTAGCGTCGTTATCCGGTGTTTCAGAGCGTCAGCCGTAGCGAAACTCAACGCCGAACGTTCCCGCCGGGTATTCCCATTTTTCGAGAAGAGTATTGCCGCAGAGAACCCTGCAGGTCCCGCATTCCAGGCAGCCCGCGGAGTCAAAATGAATATTTCCCGCATCGTCCAGCTTATAGAGTCCGGCAGGGCAGGCTTTTATTAATTTATTAAACTCCTGCATGTCAGGCGAGGAGCGCAAAATGATATGTGGGTGTCCTTCATCTACGTAAAATTTATTTACGCCCAATTTGACGTCAACATTCACCTTATTGTCCGAACTCATAATGCCGTAGCCCCTTTTATGCCGTCTTTTAATAGATTCACCAGTCCAATTTTTTTCGCATGTGACAGGATAGTTTTACGCAACGGTGGGACTGGACCGCCATCAACGGTGAACAGATCGCCCACAATGTTTGCCGCCATTCGCGGGTACTCGGTAAAAAGCCGTGGGTTTTCCATTAATCCGGGGAGTTTGCGGAAATGCCGCATATCGCGTAACACGCCGTTTTTCTCCAGCGCGCGTTTGTAACCGGCAAGACTCGCGGCGGAAAAATCTTGCCGCGCTTTAGCGTCAATGGCGGTTTGAGCGGCCGCTTGCGCGGACGCGATGGCTAAATCCATGCCGCGGACGGTATAACCGAGATTCAGGCAAAGACCGGCGGCGTCGCCGACAATCATCACGCCGTCATTTGCCAGCTCCGGCATCATTGCTATGCCGCCTTCGGGCACCATATGAGCGGAGTATTCAAGCAGCGTTCCCCCCTGAATCAAAGGGCGTATTGCCGGATGCTGTTTAAAATCTTCCAGCATTTGCGGTACGCTTTTGGTCGCGTGAGCAATGTCGCCCAGGCCACATACCAGCCCCAGAGAAACCGAATCGCGGTTGGTATAAAGAAACCCGCCGCCCATGAGCCCGTTGGAGGGCGCGCCAGCGAATAACCAGGCGGCGCCTTCATGGGACGCCAGATTAAAGCGCTCTTCAATAAGTGCCGGAGAGAGCCCAATCAACTCTTTTACGCCGACGGCATAGTGATGCGCAGAAGAGACAGGCACCATGTCCAGCGAACGGCCCAGCATGGAATTCACGCCGTCCGCGAGAATTACAATATTCGCATCAAGAATATCATCCCCGGCCTGAACGCCAGTGACGCGATTGCCTTCACGTACCAGAGCGTCGACCCGTACACCTGGGATGAACTGCGCGCCAGCCTGCTCCGCCTGCGCCATTAGCCACGGGTCCAGTTTGTTGCGCAGTACGGTATATGACGTAAGGGGCGGAGTAGGGGGCGCGCGGTGAAAATCAAGTGTGACGGCGCTTTCTTCGGTTAAAAAGGAGATTTTTTCACGGGTAACGACGCGTTCGATGGGGGCGGACGTTGCGAATCCCGGCATAATACTTTCGATACTGTGAGCGTAGAGCCGCCCACCGGTCATATTTTTGCTGCCCGCGCTGTTTCCGCGTTCAATAACCAGTACATCCAGTCCCGCTTTTGCCATCACATACGCAGCGACCGTTCCTGCTACGCCTGCGCCCACCACAATAGCGTCAAATTTATCATCCGACATGCTTTATGCTCCTTTCCCGCCGTATCGACGACGGGAGATGTGCGTTGAAAAAGGAATTAGCGGCTTAACTGGTCGATGAGGGCAGGAACAACCTTGTAGATATCGCCCACCAGACCATAATCGGCATAATTGAAAATGGGCGCGTTTTTATCTTTGTTAATTGCGACAATAATTTTTGCGCCGTTTCCACCCACCATATGTTGAATTTGGCCGGAAATGCCCAGCGTCAGATAGAGATCGGATTTCAACAGAACGCCGGATACGCCAATATAACGCTCGCGTTCCATCCAGTTTTCACCTTCCGCAATGGGGCGGGAACAGCCCACTTCTGCGCCGAGGACGGTCGCCAGTTTATGCACCATATCCAGATCGCTTTGCGCCGCCAGGCCTCGTCCTACGCCGATGACCCGTTTGGCTTTGCTCAAATCGACGCTGCTTAACGATTTTGCGCGCCGCTGCTGGCACAATACCTCGTGGCGTGGGGCAATATATGCCAGCGTGGTCTGCGGGCAAGTATGACCGGGGAGAGGGGCGGCGGGTTCCAGCACGCCGGGTGCCAGCGTAATAATCGCCTGCGGGCTGTTTAATTTCTCTTTGCCGAAAGCAAGTCCGCCGTACATGCGATGCTCTGCGTGTAGCGTCCCGTCGAGGAGGTCAATAGACGTCGCGTCGTTCACCATCACGGCGTCAAGCTGGATGCTCAACCGGGCGCCCAGCGCTTTACAGCGCTTGGTCGCCGCCATGAGCAGTAGCCCATTTTTGTCGCCTAATAACGAGGCCAGCGTTTCGGCATAGTTTTCCACGCGCTGCAAATTCGTATGCGATTCAAGAATGACTATCTCATCAGCGCCAAGCGCTTTCACGTAGTCGATCTCCGTGTTTCCTTGCACGATGGCGTAAACTTTTTCTCCCCACTGCCGCGCGCCGGTCATTAATT
Source organism: Salmonella sp. SAL04202 (assembly GCF_046550775.1). Taxonomy (NCBI): domain Bacteria; kingdom Pseudomonadati; phylum Pseudomonadota; class Gammaproteobacteria; order Enterobacterales; family Enterobacteriaceae; genus Salmonella; species Salmonella sp. SAL04202. Next base: position 1,068,350 of record NZ_JBGDXK010000001.1, read on the forward strand.
CGGCATAACGCTCTACGTTATCGCTAAATACCCATACGTTAGCTAAATGATTCATGATAATTTTTCTCCGTTGGGTTTAGTTCAGGGATTTTTTCAAATGGTCGGCCAGTGCGGTAATGGCTTCCGGCGAATCGTTATCGAGAATGATATGCTTGCGTTCTGTCTGCGGCGGTACCGAGATGGCGACCAGTTCCGCCAGTGGCGTGGTTGGGGTCCAGTGGATATCGCTCGCCAGCCACGACGTAACGGCTTTTTTCCCGGCGCCGAGAATGGCTTTCATTGACGGGATGCGTGGAACGTTAATATCTGAGGTCACGCAAAGTACCGCGGGCAGCGTGAGCTCGATAATTTCAACGTCTTCTTCCAGTGTGCGTTCAACGATGATTTTGTCGCCGTCGCGTTGAATATGGCTTACTGCGTTGATGACGGGGAGTTTCAGGAGTTCGCCAGTCAGCAGGCCCACCTGTTGGGCATAAATATCGCCGGAGCCCTCTCCAAAGAGCAGCAGGTCAAAGCCGATTTTCTCCGCCGCGGATGCTAGCGCCAGCGCGGTTTCTTTGGGCAGGGCGTGCTCCAGTTGCGCATCCTGAACCATAAAAAGCGCATCCGGCCCGCGGGATAACACATCTTTGCGGACTTTTGAATTTTGTAACAGAGAGCCGCCGACGGTGAGCGCGGCGATCTCGTCGCCATCGCCAGCTAACTGCGCGGCGGCCTCAATTGCATTTAAATCAAACTGGCTGATTTTGGCCTCGGCACGATCAAAATTGAGCGAATGCTCCGGGGTCACGGTAATGTCCTGTTCTTCAGGCACCAACTTAAAGCAGGTTATTATTTTCATTGCATCTCCAGTGAGTCGCGTGCGGATAAGTAACGTAAATCTGACTGAAAATAGTCTGCGGCAGTCTGAAGAGGTTTTCGATGGGTCAATCTGTTTTCCTTGCCAACAATCTTGCACGAAAAATCTGCGAACAGAGAATCGTTAGCAACCATCTGAAAAGGGCGTCATAAAAATATAAATACGGTAGTGAGAATAATAAGTGCGAAGCATATCATCATTTTTTAACATGAAACGTGCGATGTTGTTTCTGTGAGGTTAAAAGAAAACATCAAAGATATGTCGGCTATGTATTTTTGTCTGGTAATACGCTATCGACAGGTAATCTGAGCTGTCTGCAAAAGAACATAATATCTTGCATTCGGAACGAATAATCTTGTTTTGCTGGTAATCTCCACGGTTGTACAACACTGACGCTCGCTTTATTTTATCCTGGTTATCTTTTTAAACCTGACAGAGGTTATTATGTATCAGCGCTGTTTTGACTCCGCCGCGGAGACGATTTTTGAACAGGACAAGACCCCTCGATTTTCACGTTTTGTCATTAGCGATGATCCAAACTGGGAGTCTGGCCATCATATGCATGATAATGAAACAGAGCTTATTTACGTCAAAAAAGGGATAGCCAGGTTAATTATTGACTCTTCACTCTACGTCGCGCATGCGGACGATATTGTCGTCGTTGAGCGGGGGCGGCTACACGCTGTAGCATCCGACAGCAATTCGCCGGCTACCACCTATACCTGTGCGCTGTATGGGTTTTGTTTTCCAGGTTGGGAAGAAAACCAACTATTGCAGAGTCATTCCTGTCCGGTGGTTTCCGTGGTTCAGGGAAAAGAGGTCATTAAAAGTATCTTTAATGAATTAAGCGTGTTACTTCCGCAGGGGAAAAACGTATTGGCTTCCTCTGTATACGATGCATTTGCTTACACTCTGACCGCACTTTACTATGAAAATTTTAAAAATGCCTATCGTTCTGAACAAGGCTACATTAAAAAAGATGTATTAATTAAGGATGTGCTTGTTTATCTCAATAATAATTATCGTGAAAAAATCACGCTTGACCAGCTATCGAAAAAATTTCGTGCCAGCGTCAGTTATATATGCCATGAATTTGCCAAAGAATATCATATATCCCCTATCAACTATGTTATTCAACGACGTATGACCGAGGCCAAGTTTGCGCTGACAAACACTGAGTCGCCACTGGCAGAAATTTCATGGCGGGTAGGATATGAAAATGTGGACCATTTTGCCAAATTGTTTATGCGGCATGTAGGATGTTCTCCCAACGATTATCGTAAGCAATTTAAAAATAGTCTGGTTGAGCAGGCGTATTTGCTGCCAAATACCTGACGGCGAAATATATCTGATTTATTCGGCCTGATGCCGTAAAGCAGTCAGGCCGAATAAGACGTTCCGGTACGATCCTTACTTGTTCTGATAGTCTTTCAGAATCTGGCGTCCTGCCACATAGATCATAATTTCATCCGTGCCGCCACCGATACGTTCGCAGCGAACATCGCGCCAGAAGCGGGAGACACGGGCTTCGTCGGTATAGCCAAGTCCACCCATAATCTGAATCGCATCGTCAATCACTTCCATCGCTGTGCGTGCGCAGTACAGCTTAGCCAGCGCGGCGCTGGTACGCAGTGACTCTTCCCGATCGGCCTGCCAGGCGACTTTCAACACCATATTGCGCATGTTTTCGATTTTGATGGCCATTAACGCCAGCTTTTCCTGGATCATCTGGTTATGGCCGATGGGTTTACCAAAGGCGATACGCTGGTTGGCGTAACGGGCGGCATCTTCAAATGCGCATTCGGCGAAACCTGTACTGCGCGCCGCATTAATCAAACGCTCCATCTCAAAATTGTACATGACATTGAGGAAACCCATGCCTTCTTCACCGACCCGGTCGCTTTCGTCCACCTCGACATTATCGAGATAAACTTCGCATGTACTCAACATGTGCCAGCCAATTTTGTGCAGCGGATTAATCTTTATGCCCGGTTTATTTGAGTCCACCCACCAAAGCGTGAACGCTTTTTTAGGATCTTTTGGCTCCGTATCGCGCGCCAGAACCAGCATGTAAGGATATTCTTTTGCACCGGTGATAAATGTTTTTTGGCCGTTAAGATAAACCTTGCCGTTTTTACGCGTCCAGGTTGTTGTGGCGCTATTATTATCAGAGCCCGCGCCAGGTTCTGTTAAGGCTAGCGCATATGCTGGATCGCCGGTGGCCAGAGTACTTTCTGCTGTTTTACGCAGTTGTTCTGCGGAACCAAAACGGCGCATGCTGTGAATGCATTGGCCGTTGGTAATCAAAAAGGCCGGAGCGCCGCATTTTGAGATTTCCATCAGCGCCAGCATTTGCGTTACATAGTCAGCCGGAATGCCGCCGAATTCTTCCGGGACGCCCAGCATCGAAATACCGTTTTCCGCCAGCGCCTGCATAAATTCTTTGGGATAGGTGCCCGTTTGATCGCAGGTACGGAAATACTCTTCCGGAAAATTGCTGGTGATTAACTCGCGAATACTGGCCAGTAATAGTTCTTGTTCTTCAGTTAATGAAAAATCCATATTTGTACTCCTTTTAATGTGTTGCGTCAGGAAGCGTGAATCCCATAGTGCTATCGGTAAATAATCTTGTGTCCATCAGTTTTAAATCTGGTGAGATAACCGGTGAAAAATCCATCTTGTCAAGAATATCCCGTTGCAGATCGACGCCAGGCGCAATTTCAATTAAATGCAGGCCATCTTGTTTGAGAGTGAAAACCGCACGTTCAGTGATGTAACGCACGTCTAACCCGCGCTCAAGCGCAATTTTTCCACTGAACGTAATTTCCGGCAGTTCGCTGACGAATTTTTTCACGCGACCTTCCTGCAGAATATTTAATTTGCCATCGGTAATTTCAGTTTTTAAACTTCCGGCCGTCAGAGTTCCGCAGAAAATAATTTTTTGCGACGTTGCGCTAATATCGATAAACCCGCCGGTGCCCATAATTTTGCCGTTGAATTTATGTACACCGACATTACCGTGTTGATCCACTTCGGCAAAACTTAAATAGCAGACATCGAGCCCACCGCCGTGATAAAAATCAAATTGTGAGGTCATATCGAGGATCGCTCGGGTATTGACATTGGCGCCGAAGGCCACGCCCTGAGAGGTAATACCGCCCACCGGGCCAGTTTCTACGGTCAGCACGAAGTCATCGGCGCAGCCTTCCTCGCGAGCGACCAGACCAATACCGTCGGCAATGCCTACGCCCACATTGCCTACCGCGCCTTTACGCATTTCAAACAGCGCGCGTCGGGCTACCAGCTTGCGCTGATTAAGGGGCAGGGTAAGCTGGGTACTATCATCAAGAGTAAAATCCCCGGAGATAAATCGGTTCACCGGCGCGCCGCCATAGAGTTGCGTCTGGTCGGCGTCGACAACCACAATATCCACCAGATAGCCGGGAATACGCACGGATTTTGGATGCAGCGTGGCTTTTTTTACCATTTTCTGTACCTGCATCATTACAATACCGCCATTATTGTGAACGGCCTGGGCGATCACCAGCGCATCAAGATACATCACCTCATCTTCAAATGATGCATAGCCTTCGCTGTCGCAGGTGGTGGCGCGGATAAAAGCCACATTAGGCGCTATCGCTTTATAATAGAGATATTCTTTATTATCGATCTCTACCAGCTTAATGAGATCTTCTTTAGTCACGTCGTTTAATTTTCCGCCCTGTTGGCGAGGGTCGACAAAGGTACCAATACCGATATCGCTCAGAATACCCGGCTGGTGTGCGGCGCTGGCGCGCAGCGTCTGGGTTAATACGCCTTGTGGGTAGTTATAGGCGGCGATTTTATTTTGTTCAGCCAGTTCAGAAATACGGGGAGATTGCCCCCAATGTCCGCATAGCGCCCATTTTACCAGTCCCTCCTGCGCCAGCGGGCTGATGCCGCGATCGGCGCGGTCACCTAATCCGGTAGGGCTAATAATAGATAAATCTCGTGGTGACTGGGTTGCTTGATATTTATCTGCCAGTGCGGTAATTAATGTTGTCGCTTCGAGAATACCGCCGCCTGCGCCCAGAATACATAAAGTGGCCTCGTCTGGAATATAATTTACTGCTTCTTGTGCAGAGAGCACGGGAACGCGGCCATTAATGCGTGATGGCTTATTGAGTTTCATATTTACTCCACTATTATCCCTGAAAGCAATATCGATATAACCGTGTTAAGGTAATAAAGACAGCGGCTTTCAATGAATATGGAACATATTCATGTCAGATAACTATTTATTTTTATTGTGGCAGAAAGAGAATATTCTGCCACACGATAAAGTATTACGCCTGGTGCAATATAGTTAATACGGTACGCAGATCGGCTACCGATATTTGTCCCGGCGCAGATGCTTTTTTCACCGCGCCAAACGTTGCTGCAGAACCGAACACTTCGCCGGCAAGACGAGATATTACCCCGGTTTTCGACATCGACATGGTAATAATCGGACGATCCGCATAGCGCTCCTGCATTTCTACAGTGGCGGTAAGTAAGGTCAGGACATCGGCTTTAGTCTGCGGCATGACGGCGATCTTCGGAATATCGGCGCCCAGTTCCTGCATTTTACGCAGACGCTGAACAATCTCTTCCGCTGCGGGCGTTTTATGAAAATCATGGTTAGACATGATCACCGCAACATTGTGTTGATGAGCATAGCCGACGGTGGCTTTCACCTCATCGTCGCCGGTAAAAAGCTCAAGATCGATCATATCGACCAGACCGCTGTCAACCGCTGCACGATTCAGAGCGATATACTGTTCGGTGGTTAGTGCCTGTTCGCCGCCTTCTTTCGCGCTGCGGAAGGTAAATAGCAAGGGTTTATCGGTGATAATCTCCCGGATGGCGCCGGCGGCCTCAAGTACGCTTTCCGCCGTTGTCACGTTGGCAAAATGGTCAACGCGCCACTCCAGAATATCGAAATCCGCTTCACGGTAGGCGAGTGCTTCCGATTTCACATCGGTAATGGTTTTTCCCATTAGCGACACAATGATCTTTGGCGCGCCTTCGCCAACCACGAGATCTCTTACAGTTACGGTTTTCATTTGGTACCCTTCATTGTCATTCGTCGCAATTATAATTTTACCGGTCAGGCTGTGAATCCCATCACCTGCTTCACATAGTCCAATGGAAATGCTTTTCCTGTCCACAGTTCAAACTGTTCGGCTCCTTGCCATAACAACATGCCGTAACCATCAATTGTTTTGCAACCAGCTTGTTGCGCCTGCTGCAATAACTTTGTCATATGCGGATTATAAACACATTCGGTGACCAGCAATTCAGGGCGGAGCAGGGAAACATCACCGATCAGGGATTCGTTCTCCAATGGTTTCATGCCAACTTTGGTGCCGTTCGTCAGAATATCTGCTCTGGCAAGCGCTTCAGTAAAAGCGTGCTGATCGGCAAGATCGGTGACGGTAACGACGCAATCGGTGTTTTCATTCACCCGCTTCGCAAAGGCAACCGCTTTTTCGAAAAAGTCATCTTTACGGTTAAACAGTTTAATTTCCTTAATGCCTTCAATGGCTGCCTGGGCGCCAATGGCGGTAGCCGCGCCTCCCGCGCCGAGCAGCACCATGGTTTTTCCCCGAATATCGAAACCGCTTTCTTTAATTGCCCGAATATGGCCCGTACCATCCGTGTTGTAGCCGCGTAGATAGCCGTCATCGTTAACAATGGTGTTGATAGCGCCAACCAGTTTTGCTGCTGGCGTTAATTCATCGACATACTCACACGCGAGCTGTTTGTTTGGCATGGAGACGCCCGTACCGCGCATTTTTAATGCTTTCAGTCCTTCAATGGCGCTGGCAAACGTCGTGTTATCCACTTCGAAAGCCATATAGGTATACGGTAGCCCCGCTTTTTCTAACGCTTTGTTTTGCATTTCGGGCGATAAGCTATGACGGATAGGATACGCCATAAGACCAATTAATTCATATTTTGCGGTAACATCCATTTTATACTCCTTAATAAGTGGACAGTGCAGAGCAGGGCGCATGCCTGTTGCGCATAGTTAACATTTTTACTGGAAATAACGCTCGCCAAATCGGACATCGTTTTGCGGGATCTTAAATACGCGATAATAGCGAATAAATACAATAATGGCGGTGATAAATGTCAGTAGTGCAAAGGCAAAATCTAACAAAATGATATATTGTAGGCCAATAGTAGAGAGATAACCGGTAATCAGTGGGATAAGAAAGTTAGCTACGCCCCCCATCATCATATATATACTGGTGACTTTAGCTTTACTCTTAGGGAAAAATTCCGACATTACCGATACGCCTAATTGTAAAATACCTCCAGCAGCGGAAAAACCAATCACGAAGGCGCCAGCATTACAGATCAGTGGAGAGGGATACAGGTAAATTGCCGCAGCGGTGAGTGTCGCCAGCCCGGCATTGAAAACATTGGCCCAGATGGGGCGAACCATTTTTTTCAGCAATGCGGCAAAAATAAACACGCAAACCAACGATCCCATACTGTAATAAGAGATGGTTTTCAGCGCGTCGGATTCCGCCATTCCGGCGAAGGCCATCGCATATTTAGGCATCCAGACCACAATCACATAGAAGGTTGAGAACGCGGCGACGCCAAATAAAACGGAAGCTACGCCTTCCAGCCAGACGAGGGGAGTACTGTTCATCTGGGGTAATTCTTTCGCAATACTGGCATCGACAAGTTGGCTGGGAAAACGGCTTTTCAACAGCATCAACGTGATGAGGACGAAAAGGATACCGGGGATTACCACCGCGTAGCCGTACCAGATATGGTTGACTAACAAGGCGCTGACGATAAGGGGATAAATCATTTGCCCAAAAGAGACCATCGCTTTAACCAGAATAACTGCCGAGCCCGATGCTTTGGGAAAACACTCCATTAATGCAGGGTATCCGCCGGTATCCAGCGCGGAGTTCGCCACGCCGACACACACCGCTAATATGAAAGCGATCATCAGGTTAGGACTGGCGGGAATACCGAAGAAAAATAGCATATATAGTACGGCGCCAAGCAGTATTATTGCCCGACGGCCAAATTTATCGGACAGTACGCCAAAGAATAAAATACTGACCAGACGACCAAGACCAATGCCAGAGATTAAATAGGCGATACCGGCACTATCCGTGGAGAATTTCTGTGCAAGGGAGGTCATGTTCTGGGCTAGTGTAATAACACTCATGCCGTGGAGAAAGTAACTAAAATAAATGCAGATAACAGCCAGCAAATATGGCATGTTGCGAGCCTTGTTCTGAGACATTTGTTCACAGCTCCTTGCTGATGGTTTGATTCAATGTCCTGCTTAGAGCCTATCCCATTAGGGCTATTTTACTTGCCATTTTGGTCCTGGGCAGTGCTCAAAATCCTCACGTACTACGTGTACGCTCCGGTTTTTGCGCGCTGTCCGTGTCCAAACTGGCTGCGCCAATAACGCCTACTGGGATAGGCTCTTATTACTGCTATTACTACATGCAGCGATTGTTCAGTAACACTATAAGTCGGTACTGTCGTTATATGTACATAACATGGCGTTTAAAATGCCAGGTTTATTGCATTGATAGCATTTCATTTGTTAGCCGGGAAATATAAAAATTGCTGCGAATTTGTTGTTTAATACATATAACTCGTGATGCTCATCGCAATTTTTCTGATAAGTGTGAAGATAATGAATAATAATTAACACGAAAATTACATTTTTTGTTTCCCGGTGATAATGGCTAACGTTTTATTTTGCATAGCAAGGCAATAATATTGCAGTTGGCACGCTAACATTTATTGCGCAGTTGACGCTGCTTCAGCGTGATGTTGTGATTCAGCCCGACTTCGGTAACCGATGAACAGTGCGAGGAGAAATCCCACTGCGGCGATACCGGTATCAAACCACATAATATGTGCAATGCTCATTTCTGAAATCCGCGCTGTGATCAACGGAATAGTGAACGTCGCGATACTGCCGGCGCTGTAATAAATGCCGGTCGCTTTACCTTTCTCCTGTGGAAAACGGGCCGCCATCAGCGTCAGGCCGATTTGTACTACGCCACCGGCGGAAGAGAATCCAATGACGAATGCGAAGATCATAACAACATAGGCCTGAGGATGCAGGCAGACCGTCAGAAGCGCAATAAAAGAGATAAAGGTATAAAACATCAATAATGTGGTAGAGCGAATTGTTTTTCTGACCAGCGGGGCAGTAATAAAAACGCACAGTAGCGATCCGCAGGTATAAATACTTAACAGTTTGATGGATTGGGTATACGACATTCCTGCGACGAACTGTCCATACTGCGCCAGCCACTGGCTGATAAGGTAAAAGGTTGCCATCGAGATATAGCCATAAAGGGTGTAGCTGATAAGATCGATGAGGGAGCAATGATGTACGCCTGCAACAGGCGCTTGCGAGATTTTGGGTTTCAATATCCGACCAGGATAGGGTGGAAAAGGGCAGCGTAATAAAAACAGAGCATTAATAAGCATGATCGCCCCGGCAAGCAGGAAGGACCAGCCAAACCACATATTAGCCCAGACTAATAAACTGATAATAATGGGCAACAAGAATTGCCCGCCAGAGACAAATGCTTTGATCAGAATATTTGCCGTACTGGGGGAGCGAGGGAAGGCTTCCATCAAACTGGGATAGGTACCTGCATCTAAAAAACTGTTGGCCATACCCGCTAAAAAGCCACAGGCATAAGCGACAAAAATCGTCTGAGCATAAAGAATGCCAATGAAAAAAATCAGGTAACAGGCGGTCCCCAGAATGATAAAAGGACGGCGACCAAAGCGATCGGAAAGCATACCGGCGATTAACAAAACGCTTAGCCGGCCAATACCAAGCGAAGAGATCACAATAGATACGCCTGCGGCACTGGTATGCCATTGCTGTTCAAGCGATGACATGTTCAGGCTCATCAGGATAACCCCCATGCCATGTACAAAGTAATTAAAATACAACCCTACAGCGGTAGGGAAATAACGATTTTTCATATTATCTGACTCAGAGATGCCGCCTGAACGTTACAGTGGTATACACAGGCAGGAAGCATATTGGATAGGGTGACAAGTCAATGTCGTGATTGTGTGGTTTTCTATCCGGTATCAATACGATGCGGCGATAAAGTTTACGTCTAACACAGCCGCTCCAGATCATGTGCGAAAAGTTCGGCAGCAACAGATTGATAAATTTTCCACTCGATAAAATCCCCCTCTGTATAAATGGACTGAAAAGAAGATAAATCAGGGAAGTAACGCATTGTATTATTGCCGATGCGGTTATTTATTTTGTCAACAATGGCGTTAATTCGTCGCTGTCTCTTGGCTTTCATTTCCTTCAGCCTGGCAATGATTTCTGGAGAGATGGGTATGTCGCCAGCTTCCCATCGTTGCCAGGTTGCCGAATTATTATCCTGGGTGATATAGATTGTGCATTCTTCAATCGTCATATCAAAAATACGCCGTAGTGCTTGTAGTTCTAACGCGTTCATCATTTTTTAGGCTTTTATATGAAAAAAGTGATGCTATAAATAGCACCACCGACACCGTTTCGACTTGAACAGAATCACACTATTTTGTGCAATATTATTTGTTCGTTGCAGATATCGCGGTGTTGAAGGGAAACGGGAGCTGGCTTATGTAACAATGCAGCGAAAAAAGTTAAAAAAAAAGCCCATCGTAGGAGACGGGCAAAGACTACACACAGCAATTCGTTGTTTCACTCAGGGGATTTCCATGCTTATAAATCAATGTGTTGATTTATAACCGTGTGCTAATAGTAGGCATGAGCACTTTTTGCGTCGATCAGATTCGTCTCAATAGTTTAAAAACTGTAACGGATTTGCGACAGAAATGAGATGCGGCGGGGAACAGACGGGCGAATCAAAATGGGGTGTGCGTTGAATTGATAAACGTCGCTAAAGCATCGGGCGGCAATGCCGCCCGACGGGATTATGACTGCTTGTTGGCTTCCTCGATGTCATCCAGCTCTTCAAGGATCTCCTCTGGTTCATTCGTCGGCGCCGGAACTTCATGTACCCATGCGGAGAACAAACGCCAGGTCACGGCCAGAAGCACCGGTCCAATAAACAGACCAATCATACCGAATGCAATCAGGCCGCCGATTACCCCGGAAAGGATCAGAAGCAGCGGTAAATCGGCGCCCATGCGGATGAGTACCGGGCGAATCACGTTATCCAGAGTGCCGACGACGGCGCTCCAAACCAGCAGCACGGTGCCCCAGGTGGTGTCGCCTGTCCAGTAAAGCCAGATAATGGCTGGAATCAATACCGGCAACGGCCCCAACTGAACCAGACACGAAAGGATCATCACTACCGTCAACAGAGTAGCGTAAGGCACGCCGGAAATCGCCAGCCCGACGCCGCCAAGTACCGCCTGTACCAGCGCGGTGACCACCACGCCAAGCGCCACGGCGCGGATCGCCTGGGCAGCCAGCAGAACCGCCGCATCGCCGCGTTTAGCCGCGAGACGACAGGCAAAATGGCGTATACCCATCGCCACTTGTTCGCCGCGCCAGTAAAGCAGGGCGCTAAACAACAGCATCAGGGCGCAGTGCATCATAAAGCGTCCGATATGCGCCGCCTGACCGACAAACCAGGTCGTGGTTGTGCCGATATAAGGCCGCACTTTCGCCATAATAGCGCTACCGCCCATATCCAGCAGGCTATGCCATCCGGCATACAGTTTGGCGCCAACCAACGGAATATTATTTAACCATGCCAGATCGGGTAGCGTCATATCGCCGCCGGTCACTGCATGGATGAGCGGGCCGCTACCATCGACAATGCTGTTCACCAGCAAGGCGACGGGAATAACGAAGAGCAGCACTAACAGCAGCGTCATGACCAGTACGGCAAGCGAGCGGCGGCCCCACAATATTTTTTGTAATTTCAGCAAAACGGGCCAGGTCGCGATAACAATCGTACCTGCCCATGCAAACCCCAAAATAAAAGGCTGTACTATCCACAAACAGGCCACAATCATGATGGCTAAAAACAGCACCGATAGCAGCACTTGCGCAATATCCCTGGGCTGACGAACATTTACCATAAATACTTTTCACCTTTGTCTTTGCGCCAGAACGTTGGCGCGACGTGAACATGCAAACCACACCCTATAATGATGAGCAATTTCAGCGGTTTTTAACAGGCCGATTCTGCATGTAATTCTGTTGGGCGCACAGGAAAAAAATGTGATACAACAAATAACGCAACACGCAAACGATTAAGCATCCCTTCCTGTGCGTAGACCGCTCGCGCTCGCCGGGTTGGGCGCCACCGTTCACAACATAGACCGCAGGAAAAGGTCAATATAATGATTCCACAAATTTCTCAGGCACCCGGCGTCGTTCAGCTGGTGCTCAATTTTTTGCAGGCGCTGGAGCAGCAAGGGTTTACGGGCGATACGGCAACCAGCTATGCCGACCGTCTGACAATGTCGACCGATAACAGTATCTACCAGCTTCTTCCCGATGCTGTTGTGTTTCCCCGTTCTACGGCGGATGTCGCGCTTCTTGCCCGTCTGGCGGCGGAGCCGCGCTTTACGTCGCTGATATTTACCCCGCGAGGCGGCGGTACTGGCACGAATGGCCAGGCGCTAAACCAGGGCATTATTGTTGATATGTCCCGCTATATGAACCGCATTATTGAAATTAATCCTGAAGAGGGATGGGTGCGGGTAGAGGCGGGAGTGATAAAAGATCAGCTTAATCAGGCGTTAAAGCCGTATGGCTATTTTTTTGCGCCGGAACTTTCCACCAGTAATCGCGCCACGCTTGGCGGTATGATTAATACCGATGCCTCTGGTCAGGGTTCGCTGGTCTATGGGAAAACGTCAGATCACGTCTTAGGCATACGGGCCGTATTGTTGGGGGGCGATATCCTTGACACGCAATCAATGCCCGTAGAGCTTGCCCGGACGCTGGGTGAAAACACGACGATGCCAGGCCGCATCTATCAGACCGTCTATCAGTCCTGCCTGGAAAACCGTCAACTTATCCTCGATAGCTTTCCAAAGCTCAATCGCTTCCTGACAGGCTACGATTTACGCCACGTCTTTAACGATGACATGACCCGCTTCGATCTTACCCGCATCTTAACGGGGTCGGAAGGGACGCTGGCGTTTATTACTGAAGCCCGGCTGGATATTACCCCGATACCCAAAGTTCGCCGTCTGGTGAATGTAAAATACGACTCCTTTGATTCCGCGCTGCGTAACGCCCCTTTTATGGTTGACGCGCGCGCCTTATCCGTCGAGACGGTCGATTCCAAAGTCCTTAACCTTGCGCGGGAAGATATTGTCTGGCACTCCGTTAGCGAATTGATTACCGATGTGCCGGATAAAGAGATGCTTGGCCTGAATATCGTGGAATTCGCGGGTGACGATGAAGCGCTTATTGACGGACAGGTCGAGGCGCTGTGCCACCGGCTGGATGGCCTGATGGCGCGTGCGGAAGCGGGCGTGATCGGCTGGCAACTTTGTACCGATTTGACGGGTATTGAGCGTATTTACGCGATGCGTAAAAAAGCGGTAGGGCTGCTGGGTAATGCGAAAGGTGCTGCCAAACCGATTCCTTTTGCGGAAGATACCTGCGTGCCGCCTGAACATCTGGCCGATTACATCGCCGAATTTCGCGCCCTGCTGGATGGTCATGGCTTAAGTTACGGCATGTTCGGCCACGTGGATGCCGGGGTGCTGCATGTGCGTCCGGCGCTGGATATGTGCGATCCGCAGCAGGAACTGTTGATGAAACAGATCTCCGATGAGGTCGTCGCGCTGACCGCCAGATACGGCGGGCTGTTGTGGGGCGAGCATGGAAAAGGTTTTCGCGCGGAATACAGCCCGGCCTTTTTCGGCGAAGTCCTGTATGGCGAGCTGCGCAAAATAAAAGCGGCTTTTGATCCGCATAATCGACTTAACCCGGGTAAAATCTGTCCGCCGCAGGGGATAGAGGCGCCGATGATGAAGGTGGATGCGGTAAAACGCGGCACCTGGGATCGGCAAATCCCGCTGGCGGTACGGCAGACCTGGCGCGGCGCTATGGAGTGTAATGGTAACGGCCTGTGCTTTAATTTCGATGCGAAAAGCCCGATGTGCCCGTCGATGAAAATTAGCCTTAACCGGATCCACTCGCCGAAAGGGCGGGCGACACTGGTGCGGGAATGGCTCCGTCTATTGGCCGATCGCGGCGTCGATCCGTTGAAGCTGGAAAAGGAGCTGCCGGAAAAACGCGCCAGCTTACGCACGCTGATTGCCCGCACCCGGAATAGTTGGCACAAACGCAAAGGCGAGTATGACTTTTCCCATGAAGTTAAAGAGGCCATGTCCGGCTGTCTGGCGTGTAAAGCCTGTACGACCCAGTGTCCGATTAAAATCGATGTTCCGGAGTTTCGTTCACGTTTCTTACAGCTTTACCATACGCGTTATCTGCGTCCGGTACGCGATCATCTGGTGGCGACGGTCGAGACCTACGCGCCGCTGATGGCGCGTGCGCCAAAGACCTTTAACTTTTTTATTAACCAACCGATGGTTCGCAATCTGGCGAAAAAACATATCGGTATGGTGGATTTACCTCTGCTTTCTGCCCCTTCGTTGCAACAGCAACTGGTGGGCCATCCGTCCGCTAATATGACGCTTGAGCAACTGGAGCGCATGAGCGCCGAGCAAAAAGCGAAAACGGTACTGGTGGTTCAGGATCCGTTTACCAGCTACTACGACGCCCGGGTCGTGGCGGACTTTATCCGCCTGGCGGAAAAGCTGGGCAGGAGGCCGGTATTGTTACCGTTCTCGCCGAATGGTAAGGCGCAGCATATTAAAGGTTTTCTTAATCGCTTTGCGAAAACGGCGAAAAAAACCTCTGAGTTCCTTAATCGGATCGCCGCGTTGGGGATGCCGATGGTGGGCGTCGATCCGGCGCTGGTTCTGTGTTATCGCGACGAATACAAACTGGCGCTGGGCGAACAGCGCGGCGATTTTCATGTGTTGCTGGTGAATGAATGGCTGGCGCAGGAAATAAATGCAAGACTGTCCGTCGAGATGAGCGGCGAACCGTGGTACTTTTTTGGTCATTGTACGGAAGTCACGGCTTTACCCGGCGCGCCTGCGCAGTGGGCCGCCATCTTTGCCCATTTTGGCGCGAAGCTGGAAAATGTCAGCGTAGGCTGCTGCGGTATGGCGGGCACTTATGGACATGAACTCACCAATCATAAAAATTCGCTGGGAATTTATGAGCTATCCTGGCATCAGGCGATGCAACGTCTACCGCGAAACCGCTGCCTGGCAACCGGCTATTCCTGCCGAAGCCAGGTTAAACGCATTGAAGGTACGGGCGTGCGTCACCCGTTGCAGGCATTACTGGAGATTATAGGTTGATCTGGAAACGTGAAGTGACCCTCGATGCGCTTAATGCGATGGGGGAAGGGAATATGGTTGGCCTGCTTGATATCCGCTTTGAGCGTATTGGGGACGATACGCTGGAAGCGACAATGCCCGTCGATCATCGCACCAAACAGCCGTTCGGCTTGCTGCATGGCGGAGCGTCTGTGGTGCTGGCGGAAAGTATCGGCTCGGTCGCAGGCTATCTGTGTACGCAGGGGGAGCAAAAGGTGGTGGGGCTGGAGGTGAATGCCAACCATGTACGGTCGGCGCGTCAGGGGCGCGTACGAGGCGTCTGTAAAGCGTTGCATACCGGGGCTCGCCATCAGGTCTGGCAGATAGAGATCTTTGATGAACAGGGACGTCTGTGCTGTTCTTCGCGCCTTACTACGGCGATTGTGTGACGTTGTCACCATAAAAGTGTGATGCATATTGCTTTTGGTCAAAATGTGCGCAGAAAAAGGTGATATACTGTGCACGTTTACACATAAGCGAGGATGATATGTCTACTGATTTAGACCCAACCCAACTGGCGATTGAATTTTTACGCCGTGATAAAACCGAACTTTCTCCCGCGCAGTATTTGAAGCGTTTAAAACAGCTGGAGTTAGAGTTTGCCGATCTCCTCACCCTCTCTGCAACCGAACTGAAAGAAGAGATCTATTTCGCTTGGCGGTTGGGCGTGCATTAATAAAGTCTGTGTAGGCCGGATAAGGCGTTAGCCGCCATCCGGCTATGTTACCAGGCAATCTCACCAGACACTGTCCCCAGGTAATAGATAACCCCCTTGATTTTGTTTAAAAAAAATACAGATCGCCATTTGTGCTAAAAAGGCGCGCGCTCTTTATGAGATTATTCTTATGCCCCTTCAAGAGCTAAGCCATTAAGAGTGCCGGAGATAAGCGCCGGATGGGGCCGGAACCCTTAAGCCTGTATTGAACAGACTTAAGGGTTTTTCTTTTCCGGGCGCGTAAAAAACTAAGGTCTGTCAATAACCGCTGGCATGTCGTCAGCCGTATGATTATTCAAAATACGGTTAGCCAGCACACCTGACATCATCGATCCGTTAACGTTCAGAGCCGTGCGGGCCATATCAACGATAGGTTCGATGGCAATAAAAATACCGACCAGCGCAACGGGAAAATTCAACGTCGACAGGACAATCAGCGCCGCGAACGTACCGCCGCCGCCGACGCCGGCTACGCCAATAGACCCTAGCGCAATGGCAGGCAACATCGCGGCCAGAAAATGCAGCGAGAGCGGATCAATGCCGATGGTGGGCGCAATCATCGCTACCATAATAGCCGGATAAATCCCGGCGCAGCCATTTTGCCCCATACTGGAGCCAAACGAGGCGGAAATATTGGCAATGGTGCTTTGTACGCCAAATTTTTCCTGGGCGGAAATGGCCAGCGGGATAGAGGCTGCGCTGCTGCGGGAAACAAACGCAAAGGTTAAGACGGGCCACACCATTCTGAAATAACGCGCTGGATTATTACCGCTGAGGATCAGCAAGATGGCATGCACGATAAACATCATGAAAATCGCGATATAACAGGCGCCGATAAAACCAAGTAAGCTGGCGAATTGTTCAAAGTGGTATGATGAAAATACGGTAGTCATTAATGCCATGACGCCATAGGGCGTTAATGCAATAACGATACGTACCATCTTCATGACCCAGATCTGGATAGCGTTAATGCCTGCGCTTAATTTCTGACCTTCTTCCGGCGCCTCTTTTTTGACCTTTAACAGGGCGATCCCCGCTATTAGCGTGAAGATAACGATGCCGATAACGGAAACACTTCTGGCCCCCGTAAGATCAAGAAAAATATTAGTCGGAATCAGCGATGTCACTAACTGGGGAATCGACACCGCGGCCGTCTTATTGACTTCTTCTGTAGTTAACATTGACGGCATGTGCACAAAAGCGCTGGCGTCAAGCCCCAGTATATGAGCGGTCAGTAATCCGATAAAACCGGCAACCATCACCAGACATAACATGCATCCGACGATCGTCAGCGACATTTTTCCGATGCCGGCACTATTTTCCAGTTTATTGATGGCGGAAAGAATAGAAATAAAAATCAGCGGCATAGCGACCAGTTTCAACAGATGGACGTAACCATTGCCGACGATGCTGTACCATTCGATAATGGTTTTAGTGTGATTTGCTGAAATAAAATGCAGGGATAAACCAATAACAGCCCCTAAAAAGATAGCGATAAAAACGCTTTTCGACAGGGAATCGCTTTTTTGATTAATTCTCAAGATGACCCACGAGAAAACCAAAAAAAGTGCGATATACGCGAGCGTAACAACCATATTTTAAGCCTCTTGCCTCATTCAGCACCTGAAATGCCGGAAAGAGTTTACATAAACCTATAGCTCAAACTGAGTTATAGAACCGCAGCGGATTATAAAGAGCGCAACGCCAGGTATCCATACAAAAAATGGGGTTCTGACCTCGCAGCCCGGCAATGTCGACAGCCTATTAATTAAATAGTCATTTTCTATACATCTTTTCGTTTTTGACCTGCCAGAACGGTTAATGTCTTATAAATCATTAATTATCAAAATGTTAAGCGATTTTTTGTCTGTCGTATGACCTGGCGGACAGGGTCTATGCTTAATAAAAGGCGCTCAATATAACCATTTGTTGGAAAGCCCCTGCGGTTAAGGGGTTGAAGTGATAATCATTATCACTAACATGCTGTTATATCCTGGTGATTTAGAACGCGAGGTAACTCTATGGAATTGCATTCAGGCACGTTTAACCCGGAGGACTTCCCCTGGCAAGGGCTGACGTTAACGCCAGCGGCGGCTGCGCACATACGTGAACTGGCAGCAAAGCAGCCGGGCATGTTGGGCGTGCGGTTAAGCGTAAAACAGACGGGATGTGCCGGATTCGGCTATGTTCTGGATACCGTTCGGGAGCCGGATAAAGACGATCTGGTTTTTGAAGCCGAAGGCGCAAAGCTTTTCGCACCGTTACAGGCGATGCCTTTTATTGACGGAACAGAAGTGGATTACGTACAGGAAGGGCTGAACCAGTTATTTAAATTTCATAACCCCAAAGCCCAGAATGAATGCGGCTGCGGCGAAAGTTTTGGGGTATAGGCGGTACTATGTCTCGTAATACTGAAGCAACGGAAGAGGTCGGCATCTGGACAGGCGGACGCCTTAATTACAAAGAAGGATTTTTCACGCAATTACCCACTGATGAACTGGCAAAAGGCATCAGCGAAGAGGTGGTGCGCGCGATTTCCGCAAAGCGTAACGAACCTGAGTGGATGCTGGAATTTCGTCTCAATGCCTATAGAGCCTGGCTGGACATGGATGAACCGCACTGGCTGAAAGCGCACTACGATAAACTGAACTATCAGGACTACAGCTATTACTCTGCGCCATCATGCGGAAACTGCGACGATAGCTGCGTTTCCCAGCCGGGAGCCGTACAGCAAACGGGCGCGAATACCTTTTTGAGTAAAGAGGTTGAAGACGCCTTCGAGCAACTTGGCGTTCCGGTTCGCGAAGGGAAAGAGGTCGCCGTCGATGCGATTTTTGACTCGGTCTCCGTAGCGACCACATACCGTGAAAAACTGGCGGAACAGGGCATTATTTTCTGTTCTTTTGGCGAAGCGATACACGATCACCCTGACCTGGTCAGGAAATATCTTGGCACCGTCGTGCCGGGGAACGATAACTTTTTTGCCGCGCTGAATGCGGCAGTCGCTTCCGATGGGACATTTATCTATGTTCCCAAAGGCGTGCGTTGCCCAATGGAGTTATCCACCTATTTTCGCATTAACGCCGAGAAAACCGGTCAGTTTGAGCGCACGATTCTGGTGGCGGATGAAGGCAGCTATGTGAGTTATATCGAAGGCTGCTCCGCGCCCGTACGCGACAGTTATCAGCTCCACGCCGCGGTAGTGGAAGTCATCATCCATAAAGATGCTGAAGTAAAATATTCCACCGTACAAAACTGGTTCCCGGGCGACAACAACACGGGCGGCATTCTGAACTTTGTGACCAAGCGGGCGTTGTGCGAAGGGGAAAACAGCAAGATGTCGTGGACCCAGTCGGAAACCGGTTCGGCGATTACCTGGAAATACCCGAGCTGTATCCTGCGCGGTGATAATTCTATCGGCGAGTTCTATTCCGTTGCGCTGACCAGTGGACATCAGCAGGCTGACACCGGTACCAAAATGATCCATATCGGTAAAAACACGCGCTCAACCATTATCTCAAAAGGCATTTCTGCCGGCCACAGCCAGAACAGCTACCGTGGGCTGGTAAAAATTATGCCGACGGCAACCAACGCCCGAAATTTCACCCAATGCGACTCCATGTTGATTGGCGCGGACTGCGGCGCGCATACGTTCCCGTATGTTGAATGCCGCAATAACAGCGCGCAGCTGGAGCACGAGGCGACAACATCACGCATCGGTGAAGATCAGCTTTTCTATTGTCTGCAACGCGGTATCAGCGAAGAAGACGCTATTTCGATGATCGTCAACGGTTTCTGCAAAGACGTTTTCTCGGAACTACCGCTGGAGTTCGCCGTTGAAGCGCAAAAACTGCTGGCGATTAGCCTTGAGCACAGCGTCGGTTAATGATGAAGGAAAACCCATGTTAAGCATTAAAGATTTACAGGTCAGTGTGGAAGAAAAAGCGATTTTGCGTGGCCTGAATCTGGAGATTCGCCCCGGCGAAGTTCATGCCATTATGGGGCCGAACGGTTCCGGGAAAAGCACGCTCTCCGCCACTCTGGCGGGACGTGAAGATTATGAGGTCACCGGCGGCTCGGTTACGTTCAAAGGTAAAGATCTGCTTGAACTGTCGCCGGAGGAACGGGCGGGCGAAGGGATTTTTATGGCCTTCCAGTACCCGGTAGAAATCCCCGGCGTCAGTAACCAGTTTTTCCTGCAAACCGCGCTGAATGCCGTGCGCGCCTACCGCGGGCAGGCGTCGTTGGATCGCTTTGATTTTCAGGATCTGATGGAAGAGAAGATCGCATTGCTGAAAATGCCGGAAGATTTGCTGATCCGTTCGGTAAACGTCGGTTTTTCCGGCGGGGAGAAAAAGCGCAATGATATTTTGCAAATGGCGGTGCTGGAGCCGGAACTGTGCATCCTTGATGAGTCGGACTCCGGACTGGATATCGATGCGTTGAAAATTGTGGCGGGAGGCGTCAACGCGTTACGCGACGATAAACGCGCTTTTATTATCGTGACCCACTATCAGCGCATACTGGACTACATCAAGCCCGATTACGTCCACGTCCTCTATCAGGGGCGAATTGTCCGTTCCGGCGATTTTACTCTGGTCAAACAACTGGAGGAGCAGGGTTATGGCTGGCTTACCGAACAGCAGTAAAGCGCTACAGCAATGGCAACATCTCTTTGAAGAAAAAGGAGAAAGTCGAACTGAGCAAGCAAGACAACATTTACAACAGATGTTACGTCTGGGATTGCCGACGCGTAAACATGAAGACTGGAAATACACGCCGCTGGAGGGCTTAACCCATAGCCAGTTTATCCAGCAGTGTGCGACTATCAGCGCCGCACAGCGTGATGCGCTGGCGCTGCAAATCGATGCCGTGCGGCTGGTGTTTGTCGATGGTCGGTTTATGCCAGAGCTCAGTGATAGCACGCAAAACAGCGGATTTGACGTTAGCGTCAGGGATGAGCGCCAGACGCTTGCCGCGCCGGTACATCCTGAGGTTTTTCTGCATCTGACGGAAAGCCTGGCGCAATGTGTCACGTATATACAGGTACGGCGAAATCAGCGTCCGACCAGGCCGCTACTGTTAATGCATATCACGCAGGGCGTGGATGGCGACGAGCTGAACACCGCGCATTATCGCCACCATCTGGCGCTGGCGGAAGGCGCGGAAGCGACGGTTATTGAGCATTATGTCAGCCTTACAGCGGCAAAACATTTTACCGGCGCGCGTCTGACGATGAACGTTGCAGACAATGCGCAACTGCATCATATCAAACTGGCGTTTGAAAATGCGTCCAGCTATCACTTTGCGCATAACGATCTTCTGCTGGCGACAGACGCCTCGGCGTTTAGCCACAGTTTTCTGCTGGGCGCCGCAGTACTACGTCACCACAGCAGCTCACAACTGAATGGTGAAAACGCGACGCTTCGACTGAATAGTCTGGCGATGCCGGTGAAAAATGAAGTCTGCGATACGCGGACATGGCTGGAACATAACAAAGGCTACTGTAACAGCCGCCAGTCGCACAAGACCATCGTCAGCGACAAAGGACGCGCGGTCTTTAATGGCCTGATTAACGTGGCGCAACACGCCATTAAAACCGACGGCCAGATGACCAATAATAACCTGTTGTTGGGGAAACTGGCTGAAGTCGATACCAAACCGCAATTAGAGATCTATGCCGATGACGTGAAGTGCAGCCACGGCGCGACGATCGGGCGTATTGACGATGAGCAGATGTTTTATCTGCAATCACGCGGCATCAGGCAGCAGGAGGCGCGGCACATGATTCTTTACGCGTTTGCCGCAGAGTTAACGGAAGCTATCTATGATAGCGCCCTTAAACAGCAGGTGCTGGCGCGAATCGGCCAGCGACTGCCCGGAGGCCTGGTATGACATTTCCTGTAGAAAAAGTACGGGCGGATTTTCCCATACTGCAGCGTGAAGTTAACGGCCTGCCGCTGGCTTACCTGGACAGCGCAGCCAGCGCTCAAAAACCTAATCAGGTGATTGATGCTGAATCTGCCTTCTACCGTCACGGCTATGCTGCGGTACATCGGGGTATCCATACGTTAAGCGCGCAGGCGACCGAAAGCATGGAGAATGTGCGTAAGCAGGCGTCGCGGTTTATTAACGCCCGCTCCGCAGAAGAACTGGTGTTCGTGCGCGGTACGACGGAGGGCATTAACCTTGTCGCCAACAGTTGGGGAACGGAAAATATTCGCGCCGGGGATAACATTATCATCAGCGAGATGGAGCATCACGCCAACATCGTTCCCTGGCAGATGCTGTGCGAGCGCAAAGGCGCTGAACTGCGCGTGATCCCATTGCATCCTGACGGTACGCTGCGGCTGGAGACCTTAGCTACGCTGTTCGATGACCGGACCCGACTGCTGGCCATTACCCATGTTTCCAATGTGCTGGGGACGGAAAACCCACTGCCGGACATGATTGCGCTGGCGCGCCAGCATGGGGCGAAAGTGCTGGTGGATGGCGCCCAGGCCGTGATGCACCATGTTGTTGACGTCCAGGCGCTGGACTGCGATTTTTACGTTTTCTCCGGCCATAAACTTTACGGGCCGACCGGCATCGGTATTCTGTATGTTAAAGAGGCGTTGCTGCAAGAAATGCCGCCGTGGGAAGGGGGCGGGTCGATGATCTCGACCGTCAGCCTGACGCAGGGAACGACATGGGCGAAAGCGCCCTGGCGTTTTGAGGCGGGAACGCCGAATACTGGCGGCATCATCGGTCTCGGCGCGGCAATTGACTATGTGACGTCGCTGGGACTGGATAAGATTGGCGATTATGAGCAGATGCTGATGCGCTATGCGCTGGAGCAACTGGCGCAGGTGCCTGATATCACGCTGTATGGTCCGGCGCAGCGGTTGGGCGTCATCGCGTTCAATCTGGGTAAACACCATGCTTACGACGTCGGCAGCTTTCTTGATAACTACGGTATCGCGGTACGAACGGGGCATCACTGCGCGATGCCGCTCATGGCCTGGTATGGCGTGCCGGCAATGTGCCGGGCTTCGCTGGCGATGTATAACACCCATGAAGAAGTGGACCGACTGGTGGCAGGATTAACGCGTATCCACCGCTTATTGGGATAACAGTGAGGTTTTATGGCTGCGCTACCGGATAAAGAAAAATTGCTGCGTAACTTTACGCGTTGCGCTAATTGGGAAGAGAAATATTTATATATTATTGAGTTGGGGCAGTGCCTGGCGGAGTTAAATCCGCAGGATCGCAATCCGCAAAATACGATTCATGGCTGTCAGAGCCAGGTGTGGATCGTGATGCGGCGAAACGCCAACGGCATTATCGAATTGCAGGGCGACAGCGACGCGGCGATCGTTAAAGGCCTTATGGCGGTGGTATTTATTTTGTACCACCAAATGACGGCGCAGGATATTGTGCATTTTGATGTCCGGCCATGGTTCGAAAAAATGGCGCTTACGCAGCACCTCACGCCTTCTCGTTCTCAGGGGCTGGAAGCAATGATTCGCGCAATTCGCGCTAAGGCCGCCACTCTTAGCTAAACTGTACAGACAGCGTTCTACCTGATGTCAAATCCTTTGTCGGACGGCGACGTCGCTTTATCCAGAGTGGACAGAGCGTATATTTTGTTGTTCTGATAAGCGAAGCGCTACCAGTCGTCGCAGAGGGCATCACCAGGAATACAGGAGGTTTGGTATGAAACGTGCGTCTTTCATTACGCTAACTATTATCGGCGCGTATAGCGCGTTACAGGCAGCCTGGGCGGTTGATTATCCATTACCGCCCGAAGGCAGCCGTCTTATTGGTCAGAATCAAACCTATACCGTACAGGAAGGTGATAAAAACCTGCAGGCTATCGCCCGGCGTTTTGATACGGCGGCGATGCTCATTCTTGAAGCGAACAATACGATTGCGCCGGTGCCTAAGCCCGGTACGCTAATTACCATTCCCTCGCAGATGCTATTGCCGGATGCGCCCAGGGAAGGCGTTATCGTCAACCTCGCGGAGCTACGGTTGTATTATTACCCGCCGGGAGAAAACCGCGTTCAGGTGTATCCCATCGGCATCGGTTTGCAGGGGCTGGAAACTCCCGTCATGGACACCCGGATAGGGCAAAAGATCCCCAACCCGACGTGGACGCCGACGGCGGGCATACGCCAACGTTCGCTTGAGCGGGGGATCACGCTGCCGCCGGTGATCCCTGCCGGGCCAAATAACCCGCTGGGACGCTATGCGCTGCGTCTGGCGCACGGTAATGGGGAATATCTCATTCATGGCACCAGCGCGCCGGATAGCGTGGGTCTGCGTGTGAGTTCCGGTTGTATTCGCATGAACGCGCCGGACATCAAAGCGTTATTTGCGCAGGTCAGAACGGGGACGCCGGTAAAAGTGATTAACCAGCCGGTGAAATTCTCTGTCGAGCCGAATGGCATTCGTTATGTAGAGGTACACAGGCCGCTATCGCCGGAAGAAGAGCAAAACGTGCAGACGATGCCCTACGTGTTGCCTGCGGAATTTACCGCGTTCAGAAACGCGCAAGGGGTGGATAGTCGCCTGGTCGATAAGGCGCTATACCGGCGAGCCGGGTATCCAGTCAGCGTGAGCGCCGGGCAGACGCCAGCGGTAAATACGACCGCAGTCGAATCCGCTCAGAACGGTTTTGTCGGAGAAGAGGGGCAAACGCGCGTCACGCAGTAGTCTTCGCAGCAAACGACGGACAAAAAAATGGCGCACGATGTGCGCCATTTTATATCGTGCGTCAAATTACTTACGGACGTGGGATACTACTTTGTTGTCCAGACGCTGGTTCGCGCGAGCAGCATCGTCTTTAGCAGCCTGAACGTCGGAACGCATTGCATTTACGTCATTACTCAGTTGCTCAACTTTAGCGCTCAGCGTCTGTACATCGGAAGACAACTGATCGATTTTAGCGTTGCTTGAACAACCTGCCAGTAACGTGGAACCCAGAACTACTGCACCTAAGATCAGCTTGTTAGTACGGTTCATAACAATAACATTATACTTTGCGTGGTTATGTGGGTAAAAAAAATGGCGCACGATGTGCGCCATTTTTATTACGCAGGTACTATTACTTACGGTATTTAGTAGCCTGGTTGTCCAGACGCTGGTTAGCGCGAGCTGCGTCGTCTTTAGCAGCCTGAACGTCGGAACGCATTGCGTTCACGTCGTTGCTCAGCTGGTCAACTTTAGCGTTCAGAGTCTGAACGTCAGAAGACAGCTGATCGATTTTAGCGTTGCTGGAGCAACCAGCCAGCAGAGTAGAACCCAGGATTACCGCGCCCAGTACCAGTTTAGTACGATTCATTATTAATACCCTCTAGATTGAGTTAATCTCCATGTAGCGTTACAAGTATTACACAAACTTTTTTATGTTGAGAATATTTTTTTGATGGGAATGCACTTATTTTTGATCGTTCGCTCAAAGAAGCATCGAAATGCATGAAAGTCCCTAAAAAACCGAAAGAAAACAGGGGGCTTCCATCGGATTCTTCTTAGATAATCCGCAATTAGATAGTAAAATCCGATTTGATTTTTTTATTAATAGTGGCTATCGATTAAATAAAAAAAGCGCCGGAAGGGCGCTTTTTTAAACAAATTAATTCACACAACAATTATTACAGTACGTGAACAGAGGCGGTGTTAGTGGTGCCGCTTGGAACCAGCGCGCCGGAGACCATCACTACGACGTCGCCTTTCTGGGCGAGGCCGCTTTGCAGGGCGACATCTTTGCCCAGACGGTAGAAATCATCAGTAGAATTGATTTCTTTCACCAGCTGCGATACCACGCCTTTGCTCAGTACTAACTGACGGGCGGTCACTTCATTGGTGGTCAATGCCAGGATGGTGGCGTCCGGGAAGTATTTACGCACGGCGCGAGCGGATTTACCGCCCTGGGTCGCTACCACGATCAGCGGCGCTTCCAGTTTTTCGGCGGTTTCTACCGCACCGCGGCATACCGCTTCCGTAATGCGCAGTTTACGGCTGTCGTTGTTGTAGTCCAGACGGCTGTTCATGACGCGGTCGGTACGTTCGCAGATGGTCGCCATGATAGAAACGGCTTCCAGCGGGTATTTCCCTTTGGCGGATTCGCCGGACAGCATAACCGCATCCGTACCGTCGAGGATGGCGTTCGCTACGTCGCCTGCTTCTGCGCGGGTCGGACGCGGGTTTTTGATCATAGAATCCAGCATCTGAGTCGCGGTGATCACGACTTTACGTGCGCGGATACATTTTTCGATCATCATTTTCTGCGCAAAAATCACTTCTTCAACCGGGATTTCTACGCCCAGGTCGCCACGCGCAACCATGATGCCGTCGGAAGCTTCGAGAATTTCATCGAAGTTGTTCAGGCCTTCCTGGTTTTCGATCTTAGAGATAATCTGGATGTTTTCGCCGCCGTGGGCTTTCAGATGCTCGCGAATTTCGACAACGTCAGAACGTTTACGGATAAAGGACGCAGCAACAAAGTCAACGCCCTGTTCGCAACCGAAGATCAGGTCCTGTTTGTCTTTTTCAGCCAGCGCCGGCAGAGCAATAGAAACGCCCGGCAGGTTAACGCCTTTGTTCTCGCCCAGATCGCCGTTGTTCAGCACCTTACAAATGACTTTATTGCCTTCGATGGCGGTCACTTCCATACCGATCAGACCATCGTCAACCAGGACGGTGTTGCCAACGCTCAGGTCGCTGGTGAAGCCTTCATAGGTGACGGCAACGATTTCATTATTACCGACCACGGATTTGTCGGTGGTAAAAGTGAAGGTTTGACCCGCTTTCAGCGAAACGTCGTTACCGCCTTCCAGTTTAATGGTGCGGATTTCTGGTCCTTTAGTATCAAGCAGAATAGCGGCTTTTTTACCAGTTTTGCTCATCACGTTGCGCAAGTTCTGGATACGCTGACCGTGTTCTGCATAATCGCCATGAGAGAAGTTCAGACGCATCACGTTCATGCCCGCGTCCAGCATTTTGCTTAACATCTCTTCGGATTCGGTTTTCGGACCGATAGTACAAACAATTTTCGTCTTTTTCATGACAGTCTTAGTCTTTAAGTTGAGGAGGATATGGAAATCTGGCTTCGGGCGCGCACGGCCCGGAAGCTAAGCCTGTGTTGCTAAAGTGATGATGCCTCGCTCTAAGGATAGGTGACATCGAAAGAGCGTGCAGAGGAATGTGTGCTCGCGTTTCAGCCCAACGGGAAGGGGATAATTTTAGTCGTTGAGTTTTACAGTCCAATGCGCTGAAACCATTCAAGAGACAATTGGCGCGCATTATACGCTGAAATTTACAAAAAAGGAAAATGAAAACCCTGTTTCAAAAGACATCTGTGCAGATCCACAACGGTTTGTTATTACGCCGTTTACGATGTCGCTGGCGATGACGCCGCCCGAACAGGGGCGGCGTTGCGCAACAGCGGGTGTTGTTGCGCATAATGTCAATCGAGCAACTTTTTGCCTTCCAGGTCGATGGCGATGTTTTGGTTGTGTGCTTTTCGGTAGCACAGTATCGCTATCCCGATCGCCGCCCAGCTAATTCCGAGTATCAGAGCGTGAATGTTCATGTTTAAACAGACGTAGCCGATGACGATCATCCCCATGATCGGCGAAATGACATGGGCGAAAATGCGCCGCTGGGCTTTCATCCGGAAATTGAACAGGATAAACACACACAGGTTCACGACAAAAAAAGCGAAAAGCGCGCCAAAGTTCACCAGCGTGGAGATAGATTCAATCTTGCCGGAAAACAGGTAGCTGAGCAGCAGGGTGACGCCGCCGGTAAACAGAATGGCATAATCCGGCGTTTTACGCGTGGTATGGACGTGAGCGAGGAAGGCGGGCAACATTCGGTCGCGCCCCATTGAAAATAGCACTCTGGACACCGCCGTTTGCGCGGTAATAATGTTGCCGACGGCGCACACAAACGCCACAATGATGGAAAACGCCACTTTGAGCCAGATACCGCCAACGTTGCCGGCAATGGTGAAAAATGCTTCATTCGTCGCATTACCTTCCGCGAAGCGGTCGACATTACCGGTGGCGAACGCCGCAAACGCCACAACGATAATAAACAGTACCGTCGCCAAAACTAACGCCAACAGCGTTGCTTTACTGACGGCGCGTCCCCCGCCTTCGCTTTCTTCACTTAATGTACTGATAGCGTCAAAGCCGAGAAAATTCAGCGCAGCCACCGAAATCGCCGTCGCGATGAGCCCAGGAGTGAACCACTGTGAATCGAAAAAAGGCCGGAAGGAAAGCGTTATCTGACTACTGTCCAGCATCAACAGACGGACAATGAGTAGCACGAAAATCGCCAGAATACCGAGTTGAATAAAGACCAGTAACTTATCGAATTTCGCCGTTTGCTGTATCCCGAGATAGTTGACTCCGGTGCCAATAGCCACATAAATCAACGGCCAGACCCAGACCGGAATTTGCGGTAAAATAGCGTGGACCGCGACGCCGCCCAGCACCGCTACGAGCGTAGGGAACAAAAGATAATCCAGCAGTAATATCCATCCGGTCAGAAACCCTACGGCGGGATTAATGCATACGCCAGCATACGCATAGGCCGAACCCGACGAGGAGATATGCTGCGATAAGGTAGAGTAGCTGTACGCGGTAAAAAACATCGCGATAGCGCCAATAATATAAACCAGCGCAACCATACCGTGCGAAAGATTATAAACGACGCCATAAAGAGAGACTGGCGCGATAGGCACCATAAACACCAGACCATAAAGCACTAAATCGGTAAGAGACAATTTTTTGACTTTTTTCATGATAAATACCTTAATGGCTTTTTATGCCAGATCGCGTAAAAACGCGCTTACCGCTGCGAGGCAGGGCGCGATATTTTCTTCATGCGGGTTATGGCTGCTGCCAGGAATAGTGACCGCGCGGCAGTCTGAAATGTGAGAGAGCAGCGGAGAGACGACGCGCTCGGTTGCCTGATCGTTTTCGCCGCGTAGTACCAGAACAGGACAGCGTATCTGGCACAAATGGGGCGTAATATCCCAGTCGGCAAGTTTGCCATTTGCCGCCAGTTCATTGGTTCCCCATAAAATGTGATAACCCGTAGGGTCGGCGGCGAACTGCGCATTAGATCGCTGAACATGAACGGCTTCTTCCGCGAGGGTATAAACGTGCCTGGCATAGTAAGCGACCAGCTGTTCCGGTGGGTTTTGATAAATGACGGCGGGCATAATGACGTTTTTGATATCGTCATCGGACATTGGCGTCAGAGCGTTAAAGAGCCGTATGGCTTCCTGTTGCCACAGGGCGATACTGGCCGGCGAACTGGCCAGTATCGTCCCGCGAAGCCCGGCAGGCTGTAAGCAGGCGTGCTCTGCGGCAAGCATTCCGCCCCAGGAATGTCCCAGTATCGAATACCCTTGTCCGATACCCAGGTGATTAATTAATTGGGTTAATTGACGGAGATAACGCGCAATAGTCCAGAAAGACGCGTCGGCATGAGGAAAATGCGTTGAACGACCGCAGCCATATTGATCGTAAAATATTACCATGCGCCCGTCATCAGCCAGATGGCGATAATTTAATAAATAATCAAAGCCGCCAGAAGGGCCGCCGTGAAGGATAATGAGCGGCGTGAGTAATGATTTTCTGTCTCCATAAATCCGATAGCTTGTCAATATGTTTTCAGAAAACATTTCGCCATAGAGATAAGTATCATTCATATTCTTAATGACTCAGTGTGTGGCAGGGCAGGCGAAGTTTATATTCGCCTGGGTAATATTATTTTTTTATTGTGTGTAAAACATTACACCAGAAGGTGGCGTAATGTTCCCATTGCAGAAACTGCGGGCTTCCCCAGTGCGGTGAACAATCACTGGCAAAGCAACATACTTTCCCTTTATGGTAAGTACCCATAACTAACAGTGGATCGCCATTAATTTCAGCAAGGACCTGACTATTTTCTTTGGCGATAAGCTTGTTATAGCCCAATAGCGGCGGCCATTCGCTAAATGGCTGGGTAATAACATGCTCTACCGCAGTATTTACTGCTTTACATCCTTGCGGTAGTTCTACGCGGTCATCTACATCCAGCATATCAACCGGCAATACCTCCGCCAGAACCGTATTTTTATAATTGGCTTTTGCTTCTATTCCCGTAAAGGATAAATACCCGCCGATCATCAACAGACCGCCGCCCTCAGCAACATAATCGGCGATAAGTTGTAATGCATCAGGAATAATGTCCATATTATAAAACGTTCTGTTTTGTAGCAGGAACGTATTGCTACCGATATCACTGATGACGATCGCATCATAGCAGGCTAATGCTTCGGCGGTTTGTGGAAAACGAGTTTGCACAATATGGGCAGGCATGTAGTCCACATCGATATTACCCTGGCGTAAGCAGGATAATAAATAGTCTGCGCCTTCTTCATATTTGCTCGATGTAAAGCTATCAAAACCTTTAGAGTGAATCATATGAATGTGCCAGGATTCGCCAATAAATAAAATTTTCATTATGTCACCTGTTAATTAATGTTAATGACTTTATTAGATTGGGTACGCATTCGATGTAAAACCTGCAAGTGCTGAGGCATACTCGACGCACCGACTTGTTCCACCGCCAGAGAAGCGAAAGCGGAGGCATATTGAATGGCTGCGACCATATCTGCTTGTCGCGCCAGCGCGGCGGCTAAGGCGCCATTAAAAGCGTCACCGGCCCCAGCGGCATCTTTTACCACGGCGCTCCACGCAGGAATATACAACGTGCGGGCGTGCTCACAGAGCAGAGAACCACGGGCGCCAAGGGTAATAATGACTTTTTTCACCCCGGATTGCAGAATAATATTTCCGGCTTTTTTCGCATCATTAATATCAGTAATGGTTACGCCGGATAAAAAAGAGGCTTCAGTTTCATTCGGCGTGATGATGTCAATATCAGATAATAAATGCGTCACCTGTTTCGTATAGGGGGCAGGATTCAGCATGATCATTTTATTTTCTTGTTTGCCCAGGCGAATAAATTCAGTCAACGCTTCAATGTTCGTTTCGAGCTGCATTAACATAACGTCAGACTCGGCGATATAACGGTGTTGCTCGTTAATCTCTTGCGTGGTGAGCATCATATTGGCGCCAGGGTAGATGGCGATAATATTATCGCCATCTACGGCGGAGACATAGATCAATGCGCTACCGGTGGGCGCTTTATCTGTTTGATACGCGCTGTATGAGGTGATGCCTGATTGAATAATATGATTCATAGCAAATGCGCTGAACTGATCTTTGCCCACTTTAAAAATAAAATGCGCCGCAGCACCAGCATTGTTTGCCGCTAAAGCCTGGTTGGCTCCTTTACCGCCAGGATAGAATCCAAATTGACTGGCCAGAATGGATTCTCCGCTTTGTGGAAACCACGGCACGGTTGCTGAAACATCAATATTGAAGGAGCCTAAAACACACACCTTGCCTGCTTTTTTTGTGTTTTCCCGGCGCAGTTTTGCATCCTGATGGATTGGCGTGGCGATAGTGCTGGAGATATCAATCTTATTTTCAGTGATAAGCTTACTCAGCGCGTCACGGTTTAAAATCCCTCCGCCATAGCAACGCTGAAGCATACCTGATTTCTGGAAATAGCGTAGATCGGAACGAATAGTCTCTTGGCTAACCTTATAAAGGTCTGAAAGTTTACTGACGCTAACACTATTATCCTTTATCAGTAAATTAATGATGGCATGACGTCTTTCTTCTTTAAACATATTGCCTCCGGGTAGTGAGTTGAATTGTATTTATGGCAATGTTGTCATGCGGTGAATTCAATCACAGATTATGCGGTCAACCGGAAGTAACCCCAAATGAATGTCAATAATCAGAAGCGCAGTCAATGTGTTAAATATTAATTGCTTACAGAAGGGGAAAATAGTTTTGTGAGTGTTGTCATATATTTTCTATGTAATATGACGAGGTGAACGTAAAATAGTTGGGCTTGCACGATTCAGTGAGTATATGCAGCCGGACAGCGTTCGCTTATCAGTCGCTACCCTCGACGAAATAAGACGATATCGCTCTCCGGCCCTGGGGTTATATACGCTCGATTTTTGCCGGCAGCCCCTGCCGTACTGCCGCACCGGAAACCCAGTCGAGCCAGGTGTTGGTAATGGTTCTTGTCGGATCGGCAAAGCCCAGATCGTTAAGATTTATGCCTGCCCTGATTTGTGGATCATACGGCATAGGCACGCCATCCAGAGAGTGCTGCGTTGCGCCCATCTCGCGGTGGCCATATCCGTGTTCGATGGCGATGACGCCTGGCATCACGCCATTTAACAAACTGATTTGCGCCACGACCTGACCGCCCGGCGTAATGATCCGTACCCGATCGCCATGTTGCAGTCCATAACGCTCGCCGTCTTGCGGATTCAGCGCCACCAGGTTTGCTGGCTTCACATGGTGTAAGCGCGGGATGACGGCAGTTGAGCTGGACATGGTATTTGATTTAAATGAAATCAGTTTCAGCGGCCATTGCCCAATGGGAAACTGGTCGTCAATCGCACGACCATCTGACAAACGCGCCGGATACCAGACCGGGCAACCGCTGAAACGCTCCCCGGTGATGGCGTGACGGTGGGCGGCGACATCTGCATTCCAGATCTGTAAGGGTTTTTTCCACGCGTTACCTAACCGTTGCTCCGTATAGCCGCTATCCTCGGGCGCAAACCGGCCGCCACGCGAGTAGATAAACGCCACGCGACCGATCTCATCAGCTTTAAGCGTGTGCTGAATTGCTGGCAGAATGCGGCTGACGCCGGTAAGCGAAATATCTTCCTGATTTGCCGGCGCGACCGGCGTCTTGCCCATAAAGGCGATATTAGCGGCTACGCGCAGATAGAAATCTTCCGCCCGGTTCAGTGGAAAAGTATTGCCCTGCGGATCGGTTATCGCCCGGTCGCCGAAGCCGGGCAGACGGAGCCGTTTTGCTACCGCAATACAAAATGCTTCCATTGAGACAGGTTGCCCGTCCGCCGTTCGGTGAGTGGCGGGGGCGACAACCGGCCAGCGGGCGGTAGTGGCTTTACTGGCTACGCCGCCCCAGGGTGCCGTAAAGCCCCAGCTCTCAAAATTGTGCGTATCCGGCACAATGTAATCCGCCAGCGCCGTCGTTTCATTCATAAAGGCGTCAATCGCGATAAAGAGCGGCAGTCGGCGAGGGTCTTTTAGCTTTTCTTCCGCCACGGCGCGTAGACCGGGAACACCGTAAAACGGGTTGCTCATATTGGAAATCCAGGCTTTAAGCGGATAAGGATAGCCTTCGAGCGCGGAGGTCAACAGTTCGGTAAGCTGGCCTGCCACAAAGGGATACCACGGCGCTTTGGCTGGATAAGGGGATTGCCCGCCGGCAATTTTGTCGCGGTATTCTTCCGATGCTTCATAAGCGGTTTTGCTACGGGCAATACTTAACCCGGACGGTTTCACTTTTCCGGCAAAACTGTTCATGTTGTAGCGGGGGCCGTCGCTAACGCCGTTGAATTTGCCGCCGCCGACAAAGACGCCGCCGGACAAGCTGAGGTTGCCGATCAGCGCGTTAAGCATCATGACCGACCAGGCGTTATAAAACCCATTGCCGGCCATCATGCCGCCGTGACTGATGACCGCAGCTTTACGTCCGTGACTGGTAAAGGTTTCCGCCAGCGCGATAATTTGCGCTTCCGGCACGCCGCACTGTTCGCTGTATTGCGCCAACGAGAGCTTTTCTGCCGCCTCTTTCAGGCGTTGCAACCCGCTCTTCACCGTGACCCGTTGGCCGTCGGCGAGCGTAACGTACTGCGTCACGAAAAGCCGTGCCTGTCGGCAAGTGGACGCATCGACCAACTCGCCGTCGGTATTCAGTACGACAGGGGTCTCTTCGCCATCGGGCGTAAGATGGCGCAGCGTCAGGTGTTGTCCGGCAAGCGTCGGCAGTTCATCCGCAATGACCAGGTGCGTGGCGTTGGTCCAACTTTGCTCGCCGGCCTGCTGCATCGCCTGTACGCCGGGAATCGCCAGATAATCAGCATTATAACGTTGATTATCCATGATCCAGCGGATCATCCCCATTGCCAGCGCCGAATCGCTGCCGGGCATGACCGGTTGCCAGCGACCGCGAGGATCGGCGAGCACCGTTGATAAGGGGAGGGCGGGGGCGACCACGACGTATTGAAAATTCTCACGCAGTCGGGCGCTCGCCAACTGACGTGCCTGGCGTTTAAACGGATTGCCGGACTGTGCCGGGGAGGTGCCCATAAAGAGCGCAAACTCCACGTTTTCCCAGTCGGGTTTGACATGCGGGTTTTTATCCAGATCGCCCATCAATGCCCCGGAGCCGGCCCGGTAAGCCAGTCCACAGTAGGCGCCATGCGCGCCGAAATTCTTGCTGCCGAAGCTATTTAGCGCAAAACGACGCAGAAACGCATCGCGGCCTTCGTCGCTGGTATTCGTGACCAGTAACTGATTGGTTTTGGGCCCGAAACTGGGGTGCTTTGCGTCAATTGGCGTATCCGGCGCATGAATCGCGCGCAGTCCGTCCACATGACCTTCGCCAAACAGATCGCCGCCTTCCACGACTTCTTCAATAAGTTGCTCAAAGCTGATGCGCTGCCATTTCCCTTCGCCGCGTTTACCCACGCGTTTCATCGGTTCAAGCAGTCGTAGCGGACTGTACAGGCTTTCCAGCAGCGTGGCGCCGCGCGCGCAGGCGGTTGAGCGGGCGTCAAGACCGCTTTCTCCCGCCAGTTGCTCCATGGCTTCGCTAAAAGGGACGGACGAGTCAATAGGGTGTTCCTGCGACAAGGGGTGATAGGGATTGCCGGCGATGCGTATCACTTTGCCATCGGCATTTACCCTGGCGCGGATACCGCACTGTGTCCAACAGCCGAAGCATTGTGTCATGGCGATGGTTTGTTGTGGATTTTGCTGCCAGTGCGTTTGCGCCTGCGCCTCCGGAATTAACGCATTGCCAAAGATGCGGTCGCGCGTTACCTTGCCGGACGTCCCGTTTAACAGGCCATCAATTGCGCGTTTCGCCACATCACGGTAGCTCAGACCAAAAGTGACCATCCCACCGACGGCGAGACCGACTTTTAGCCACTGACGACGGGTTAAATTAGCCATGTTGTAATCTCCTGGTGAGTCCGTTCAGCGTTTCACGAATAATAATCAGTAGCGCTATCCACAGGCCGAAGGTGCCGAGAATAGCCAGCCAGCCATCCGTTCCGCCTGGTAACGAGTAAGGGTTAAATTGCGCGTTGAACTTGGGTACGGTTTGTACCTGAATCAACAATGTCCAGCGCATCAGCCAACATAGCGCCAGCGCGCTCAGAACCAGCAGGACGCGTCTTAGCTGCGATAACGGATGACGTAGCGCCAGGCTACAGAACAGCAGCGTGAATACCCACAGCGCTAGCCAGCCGACAGCGTAATATTTGGCTGACAGGGCGACGGAAATCCACTGACGGATTGCCGTGCCGGAAAGCGTATCGCCGCTCACCCACATGGCCACCACCAGCCCCAGCGCCGCCAGCGTCCAGAGTTGTCCCCACAATATTTTTGGCAGCCTTACCGAGTCGCGTCGGGCGGCGACAATCATCAGCGCGAAGAACGCCTGTAAGGCGCTAAGAAACATCGCCACGGGGAAGGCGTAGCTAAACCAGATTGGGCGCGCCAGCACAACGGAGACTTCGCGGCCGGTATAAATCAACAGGCCCACCGCGCAAAGCGCGCTGGCTAACGCCAACCATTTAGTGACGTTGTAACTTTTATTGAATAATCGTTTTATTTGCTGCGCCAGGAACCACAGAGCGAGAAACCCGGTAAACAGCGGCAGGAATAACGCTCCCCAGGGCATCCACGACCAGGGCGTCGGCCAGGCATAGAAATGCCAGACGCGGGCGGTCTGGTGCAGATCCGCCGTCAGCGCCAACGGTGCGGTAATCGCACAGGTAATAGCAATCAGTAATGCCCGATTTTCTTCTGTTGCGGCGTCTTTTTTCCGCCAGTGAAGATAACAGGCAAACAGTGCGGCGCAGGCGGCAATACCAATAAAAAAGAAATATTGTACCGCCCACGGCAGCCAGCTAATGTCCTGCGGGTGAGCCAGCACTTCTTCAATGATGAGTGAATGCGTCATTCAGACCTCCTGCCAAAGCGCGGGCTGCGCACGGCCCATTAATGGGGTGACAAAGGCGTCGTCCAGACCCAGGTAGAAAACATGGGGCGACGTGCCGTTTTCCGGCTTTAATACCTTGATAGCGTCGCGATGTTGATGAAGCATGGTGGAGATGCGGCTATGGGGATCTTTGATATCGCCAATAATACGCGCGCCGCCGACGCAGGACTCTACGCAAGCGGGTAACAGCCCGGCTTCCAGACGATGGACGCAAAACGTGCATTTATCGGCAGTTTGCGTTTCATGATTGATAAATCGGGCGTCGTAAGGACACGCCTGGACACAATAGGCGCAGCCGACGCAGCGTTTGTTATCCACCACCACAATGCCATCTTCCCGCTGAAAGGTGGCTTGTACCGGGCAGACCGGCACACAGGGGGGGTTATCGCAATGGTTGCACAGACGCGGCAACAGCACATTCGTGACTTCCTGACTACCTTCACGCTGGACCTGGTATTGGTTCACGGTCGTACGAAACGCGCCCTGCGGCGTTTGGTTTTCAATAGTGCAACTTACGGTACAGGACTGACAGCCGATACAACGCCGCAGGTCGATAAGCATGGCGTAACGGTGTCGGGGAGAGCCTTCATGCCGCTCCGGCGAAAAAGGAAATTTCGCTTCAGCCAGCGGAACCAGCGAGGCGCCAGCGGTCAGGACGCCGAGCTGCTGGAGAAATTGCCGTTTACTGCTGTCCATATTGACTCCCGTCCACATTGCCAACAATGAAACATTTGTCACGATGTTGGTTCATGTGTAATGAATAAAAAATGTTGATGATTTACAGTGTAAAAATCGAGACGGGGTGCGCTCTATTGTGGTTAACCACATACCCGGCTTGTTGTTGATCTAAAACAACATAATTGACAGGGATATTGGGGTGAGAGGTAAAACCGTAAGGCGCCTGGCGGTGTTGGCGGCAGTAGGGCTACTTTGTCATGGCGCGTGGGCAGGGACGTGGAATATCGGTATTTTGGCCATGCGCGGCGAGGCGTCTACGCGTAGCCACTGGCAACCGTTGGCAAAGACATTAAGCCAACAGCTTCCAGGCGAAACCTTTCACATCCAGCCGCTGGATCTGCATCAAATGCAGGAGGCCGTTAACCAGGGAACCGTGCAGTTTGTGATAACCAACCCGGCGCAATTTGTCCAACTGAACAGCCATGCGCCGCTGCGCTGGTTAGCTTCCCTGCGCTCCACGCGCGATGGGAAAGCGGTGAGTAATGTTATTGGCAGCGTGATTTTGACCCGACGCGATAGCGGCATCACCACGGCGCATGATCTCATCGGTAAGACCGTCGGCGCGATTGATGCTCAGGCGTTTGGCGGCTATTTATTAGGCTATAAAGCGCTCAGCGACGCGGGCTTACGCCCGGAGCGCGATTTTCATCTCCGTTTTACCGGATTTCCTGGCGATGCTTTAGTCTATATGCTGCGCGAAAAAGCGGTGCAGGCGGCAATTGTGCCAGTGTGCCTGTTAGAAAATATGGATCAGGAAGGCTTGATTAATAAAAAGGACTTTATCGCGCTGCTTTCCCGACCGACGCCCCTGCCTTGCTTAACCAGTACGCCGTTATATCCTGACTGGTCGTTCGCGGCGCTACCTGCGGTAAGCGATGCGCTGGCGGATCGCGTAACGCGAGCGCTATTCAACGCGCCCGCCGCCGCGTCATTTCACTGGGGCGCGCCAGCGTCGACCAGTCAGGTGGAAGCGTTGCTGCGCGATGTTCGTCAGCACCCTCAGCAGCGTCGACTGTGGCTGGATGTCAAAAGTTGGTTAATCCAGCACCAGCTAATGGTCGGCGGCGTGATTCTGGCGTTCCTGTTGCTCACGCTCAATTATATTTGGGTCATGCTGCTGGTGCGTCGACGTGGAAAGCAACTGGAACGTAATAGCGTAGTCCTTCATCAGCATGAGCGGGCGCTGGAAACCGCCCGGCAAATGAGCGTGTTGGGTGAAATGACCTCCGGGTTTGCCCATGAGCTTAATCAGCCGCTTTCCGCGATTCGACATTATGCCCAGGGGTGCCTGATTCGACTGCGCGCTGCAGATGAACAGCATCCCTTGCTGCCGGCGCTGGAGCAGATTGACCAGCAGGCGCAACGCGGTGCGGATACTCTGCGTAACCTGCGTCACTGGGTCAGCCAGGCGCAGGGCAACCCGGTGCTAACCGAAGCGTGGAAGGCCATAGCCATTCGCGAGGCGATTGATCATGTCTGGCAATTGTTGCGTATGGCGCAACAGTTTCCGACAGTGACTCTGCATACCGAGGTTAGCGCTGCGCTGCGCGTAACGCTGCCGTCAGTGCTGCTGGAACAGGTGCTGGCGAATATCATTCTTAATGCGGCTCAGGCGGGCGCCACCCATTTATGGGTCGTTGCTGAACGCACTGAAAACGGCATCAGTATCGCTTTACAGGATAACGCCGGGGGAATCGATGAGGCGCTATTACGTCAGGCGTTTCAGCCGTTTATGACCACCCGCAAAGAGGGGATGGGCTTAGGGTTGGCGATTTGCCAGCGGCTGGTGCGGTATGGGCGGGGCGATATCAGTATCAGGACCCAGACCGCGCCGGACGGTCTGTCGGGAACGGAGGTCACGATACATTTCTTACATGAAAATGGGGGCAGGGATGGCGACAATTCATCTACTGGATGATGATACGGCGGTCACTAACGCGTGCGCGTTTTTACTGGAAAGTCTGGGATATGACGTAAAATGCTGGACGCAGGGGGCGGATTTTTTGGCGCAGGCCAGTCTGTATCAGGCCGGGGTCGTATTACTGGATATGCGAATGCCGGTACTGGATGGGCAGGGCGTTCATGATGCGTTGCGCCAGTGCGGAAGTACCCTGGCGGTTGTTTTTCTTACCGGGCATGGCGATGTACCGATGGCCGTGGAGCAGATGAAACGCGGCGCCGTCGATTTTCTGCAAAAACCGGTATCGGTAAAACCGCTACAGGCGGCGCTGGAGCGTGCGCTGACGGTTTCATCGGCAGCGGTGGCGCGTCGTGAGATTATACTGTGTTACCAGCAGTTGACGCCGAAAGAGCGTGAGCTGGCCAGCCTGGTGGCAAAAGGATTTATGAACCGTGAAATTGCGGAAGCGATGAATATCGCGGTGCGTACCGTAGAGGTGCACCGCGCCAGAGTCATGGAAAAAATGCAGGCCGGTAGCCTGGCGGAACTGATTAGGCGTTTCGAAAAAATGGCCTCGCCAGAGACCAGAATACGAACAACGTATGAGCCATGAATAATAAACTGCGTTATTTCTTTGATTTGCATCAAATTTTGTTTAATTGAGAAGACTGTTATATTCTGTTGGTTTGAGCTGGCGACGAGTAAAACGTATGACAAAACCGACAAAAGATGACGAACTGTACCGCGAGATGTGCCGGGTGGTGGGCAAGGTCGTGCTGGAAATGCGCGATCTGGGGCAGGAGCCTAAATATATTGTTATTGCGGGCGTGTTAAGAACCGCGCTGGCGAATCAACGCATCCAACGTAGCGCGTTAGAAAAACAGGCTATGGAAACCGTGATTAACGCTCTGGCGCGGTCATAGCCGCTATCAGGGTGGCAATAACGAAATCGCCTTTGAATCGTCGCGATTGTCACCATGGCGGGCGGGTTGCCCGCCGTTAGCGATGCGCAGGGTTATCAGGTGATGGCTAAGCGCAGCCCTAATGTATCAGGGTACGGCTCAAAATAATTCTGGCTGCGTAGATAGTCATCCGGATGTTCCGCCAGATAGTGCTTCAGCAGCGTTAACGGTGCCAGGATAGGTAGTCGGCCCGCCCGGTAGCCGAGAATCACCTCGCGTAATTCCGCGCGTTGCCTGCTGTTCAACGCGCGGTGAAAATAGCCCTGGATATGCATCAGCACATTGGTGTGATTTTTACGTGAAGCGGGGTGGCGCAGGATAGCCATCAGTTTTTCTCTGTATCGGACAAAGAAGGCATCCAGATCGTCCCACTCATGCAGACGCGCGACGAAAGGGCCAATTTCGCGGTAGCCGGCCTGGTGGTGGGCGAGAAGCTGAAGTTTATATCGGCTATGAAACGCGAGCAAACTGTGACGACTCAAGCCCAGCGCGCGTAGCGCATTTAATTCATGTAGCGCGAAAATACGTGCGATGAAATTTTCGCGTAGTACCGGATCGTGCAGGCGACCATCTTCCTCTATCGGCAGCCAGGGATATTTGTCCATCATCGCGGCGGTAAACAGCCCCGTGCCAGCTTTGCGGCCCCTGTTACCCTTTTCATCATACAGGCGAACGCGCTCCATTCCGCAACTGGGCGATTTTGCACACACAATAAACCCCGCCAGTTCGCCTATTGTTGGCAGAAACCGATCGGCAAAGGCATTCATTCGCTCGGTGACGTCATCGTGCGGGGCATGGCTATAGCGCATCCGAATGTCGCCACAGGTCGTCTGGATAAGACGCAGCGCAGGGCGAGGCACGGGCAGGCCGATCGCCACCTCCGGACAGATCGGTTTGTAGGCCACCCACGGTGCCAGAGAGTTCATGACGAAATCCATACGCTTATGTCCGCCATCAAAGCGTACCGCGGCGCCAGTCAGACATCCGCTAATGCCGACTACGGGTTTGTTATTCATGATTCCCCCTTATTAAAAGTACGACGACTGACGCCAATGGCGCAAAATGTTATCTCACGCTGATTTAAAACTTACACAACTTTGTTTTTTTGTCTAAGTTTTCGCAGAGATTTTTTTGATGTGGTTAAATATCAATAAGATAGAATGAGGGGAAGAAATCTATTTCAGCGCTTATAGTGTGATAACCTCCAGCGAAGCGACCACGTTGCGCCACTGGGCAAGCTGTTTTTTCTGCCCGGCAGTGAGCTTGCCGGTGGTCACCAGGAACCATTTTCTCTGGGCGAACAGCTCGGGCGCCAGCACGGCTGGTGGAGAGGGAAGCACATTGAGCCGCAGCTCTTGTCCGGTACGAGTCAACGCTTCCAGCCAGATTTCACAGTGATCCGAGAGATGCCATCCGCTAATAAAGGCATTGTTGCCAGGCGCTTTTCTGTCGCCTTCAAGGCAAAAAGAGGTGTAGGCAATAATGATGCCATCCAGTATTTCGCGCAGCGTCATCACGGCGGGAAGATGCGCGGACACTTTGCTGCGCAACGGACGCAATAAATGGGTCACCAGTTCTGCGCGGGGATATTCCCGGCCACAGTCATAAATCAACTGCCGCAGCGCGTCAATTCGCCCTTCGTGGAGATGTTGAAGCATCGTCTCCTGGATCGTTATCCAGTTATCGCCCAGGCGAATGACCGGACGCGACAGTAAGGGTTTGACCTGGCTTATCGGTACGCCTTTTCTCACCCAGTCGAGGATGCTAAGCGCTTGTCGAATATCGTCATCGCTGTATAAGCGATGCCCGCCATCAGTACGCTGCGGTTTCAATAAACCATAGCGTCGCTGCCATGCCCTTAGCGTGGCGGCATTGATACCGCATAGTCTGGCAAATTCGCCGATAGAATACGACATGGTAAAGCCCGTTAAATAAGGGGATTCTACTATATCATGATTAAATGAAGACTAAGGTAGTGATAAATGGTGCGGCATACCAGGGCATCCGTATGGATTTTGTCGATGATGAGCAATACTGCGTGGCGTAAGGCTCATCAAAATATGACCAATGCTTAATACCATCGGATGCCCCTGGTTAATACTCTATTAACCTCATTCTTCGGGCGCAGTTAAGTAACTCTGTCACTTTATGAACCTGTAGCTTTCTCATCATATTCATCCGATGTGTTTCGACGGTTTTTATACTGATATGTAGCTTTTCGCTGATCCCATGATTGGTATACCCCTCGTCAATAAGTTTAAGAACCTGACGCTCGCGCAAAGTAAGCAGTTGATGATTGGTCGTGTCAGCCTTTAATTCAGCCAGGATAGCTTCCCGATTCAACGTCGGGTCAATGTAACGCTTGTTTACTGCGACTGTTTGCAATGCCGCTAACAGAACTTGCTGACTACTGCTTTTTAAAACATAGCCATTAGCACCTGCGGCTAAAGTTTTAATGGTCATATACTCTTGTTGGTATGCTGTGTAAACCAGAATATTCATTGCTGGCCAACGCTGATGTAATTGAGGAATGATATCCAGGCCATTGATGCCAGGTAAGCTAAGATCAAGGATAAGTATGTCAGGCTCGTATGCGCAACAGGCATTATAAACCTCAAGACCATTTTTAACATGCTCTACAATTTTAAAATGAGGCCAGGGTAATAAGGCATTCATAATGCCGTTAATGATGATTTCATGATCGTCTACTAATAAGATCTTATATTCTTTCATTTTGCTGCCCTCGCGAAAATTAAGATAATATTAAGTAATGGTGTAGTTTTTGAAGATCATACGTATTTTCTGGCGTAAGTCGGTTAGTTCCTCCAGCGCGATGATTTTCCCCATTTTTACGCGATTCTCAATGTCTATGACATAGCATACCAATTCAGTCTGCCCTATTTGACCTAAACAGCCTTTTAATGTGTGAATTAACTGATCGATTTTTTGTCCAGCCGATACGGCATTTTCAATATCAGCCAGCAAGAGGTCCAGTGATTGGAAAATCTTGCTATTAATGACCATATCATCTGTCGCCAGTAGCGCTGAGCAGCGACTTGGATCCTGCTCCTGTAGCTCTATATTTCGTAAAAGTTGGTATTCTGCGGCAATACTGATATAGCGAGCTAAGGTAGCCAACGTCACTGGTTTGGTAATGTAATGATGAATCCCATTTTTTTTACAACGATGAATATCTTCTGTCGCTACGCTAGCGGATAGCGCCACAAACATGCAGTCAGGATCTAAATTATTCGGCTCATCGTGCCATAATTGTACACATTCAATACCATCTATTTCTGGCATTCTAATGTCAATCAGTACTAAATCGAATCGTTGCTGTTGTGATAAAGTCAGAGCCTCGTTACTACTGGCGGCAATAGTGACGTGTTGGCCCAGGCTGACAAGCATTTTGCCGATGATATCCCGATTAATATCGGCATCATCAACCAAAAGAATCTGCAACTGCCAGGGTGGTAACAAATTATTTATTACTGGCATATTTGGTGTACACAATATTAACTGTTGCGCCAGGTCGTAGAGTTTTCCGGGGAAATACAAAAGCTCTGCGTTGAGAAGCGCATTTTGCTGGTGGGGTGGTTCACCGCGTATTCCCCAGCAAGCCAGTTGCCGATGCAGGCAGAACGGCGCTGACAGCGTCCCTTTAATTGGTTGAGGCGGCTGGTATTCTTGTAAGGGTAATACTAGCGAGACACAGGTTC
Organism: Salmonella sp. SAL04202; assembly: GCF_046550775.1. Taxonomy (NCBI): domain Bacteria; kingdom Pseudomonadati; phylum Pseudomonadota; class Gammaproteobacteria; order Enterobacterales; family Enterobacteriaceae; genus Salmonella; species Salmonella sp. SAL04202. Next base: position 1,111,860 of record NZ_JBGDXK010000001.1, read on the forward strand.
CAACCCCGGGGACACTTTTTAGTGTCAGATTACCGCCCATCATTTTAGCCAGGCTTGACGCAATAGTCAGTCCAATTCCTGTACCTTGCGAATTTGTGTCTGCTTGATAAAAAGCAGTAAAGATTTGAGACTGCTGCTGTATTTCAATCCCTTTACCGCTATCGCTAACCAGAAATATTAATTGTTCCTCATGACGCTTGACCGTCAGACGTATCCCTCCGGTTTCGGTAAATTTTACCGCGTTCCCGAGTAAATTAACCAAAATTTGCCGTAAACGGATACTGTCGGTATGAAAATAGAGAGGGACATGTTGACCGACAAAAGTACGTAATGACAGTTTTTTGCTTTGCGCCGGCCCCTGGATGGTTTGCATTGCCTGGTCCAGTAACGGCAGTAACGCTGTTTCTTCCATATGTAATGTGAAATGACCAGACTCGATGCGTGAAAAATCCAGCAGATTATTAATAATAGCTAACAAAGACAGTGTACAATTCCTGGCGGTATCAGCTAATCCTTGCTGCTCTATGTTTAAAGGGGTGGTTTGTAATAATTCAATCGCACCGAGTACGCCATTCATCGGAGTACGTAACTCATGACTTATTACCGTAAGATGAATGCTTTTACGTTTGTTAGCTTGCTCAGCGCGTTTTTTTGCTTCATTTAGCGCCTGGGTGCGCTCTGCGACTTTGTTTTCCAGATTGTCGTATTGGACTTGTAGAGTATCAAGCAGTTGGTTAAAAGCACCGGCAATACTATCTAATTCATCCAGTCGTTGTGCTGGTAAACGTGTGCTCAGCGGTGCAGTTGCGGTTTTATTAATGACATCGACAAAACGCCATAACGGTTTGGCCAGTGAGCGATGTAGTAACCAGCAAAAAGCCGACGTCATCAACACCAATGCTGTTAATGTAAAGGGGATTTGTTGAAGGATAATTTTTAAGATGCGATTATGTAGATTACCGTATGGGTACAGCGTAACCAGACTCCATCCGGGGCCATGCAAGGTTGTGCGTAATATCAGAAATCCGGGAATTTGCTGCCATCCATCATGCAGCGTTACATTCTCTAACTGTGTACGTATTTTTTGCGGGATGTATGAAAACGGCAATAAGTGGTTGTTTTGATCCAGCCATACTCGAATACTATCATCTAATGGTAGGTGGCTCTTAGTAATGAGATCGGGAAGTTTAACCGTCACCCCAAAAAATACGCCTTGCTGATCGGCAACCGCAACGGAAGCGTGCCATCCTTTGCCGTTTATGTATTCTGGTTCACTCCAGTAAAACCCGGCATGGGTTGGGTATAAAGGAAAGCTTTTTCGCGTTAAAGGCTGTAGAGTTGAATAATCTGAAGGGTTATCAGTAGATAATAACGAAATCTCATTTTTATGGTTAAGAATAAAACTATCGCGACGAAAGCTTTTTTCATCGATATCAGAGGACTGCAGAAAGAGACGGTGCTTCTCTCCGTTTAGCGTCGGCGTGCAATTTGAAGGACCGACAGAAAGATGCCGGCTCACCTCAGGGAAAATATCGTTATGATGAATCTCAGTCGCTAATGAGCATTGATACATTAAATTTTTAGCGTCACGTTCAGCTTCTTCAAACCGTTGATTGCTTAGTACAATATTCATCTCGGATAGAACGGATAAATCCTCTATTATATGCTGCCGTTTCTGAACCATTGATATATAAGCTGCGGTAAGCACAGATAGCAGCCAAATAATTATTGTTGTTAATAAAAATAAAAAAGTTAGCCTGATTACTAAAGATGTTTGCAGCGTATTCTTGAGATTGAGCAAATTCATAATGCTTTCCTCCAGTTGCCTGTTGCAAAATCTTTGGCACTTGATCACTATCGCAGTACATATAGTTTCATCAGAAGATTAATCGATGGTGTTATCATTAGGAAGATAAATTTCTTCATATATAACCCAGTCGATGACTACAATTACTTTTTAATAAGGTGGCGATGTAAAAACATCGTAACAGTTTATTTAATAAATAATTTTTCAAATTGTAATTTTTTATGTCAATGCTGAAAGTGTAATTGTGAATTTATCGGAAAATCCGAATGATAGAATCGCCTGTGACAAGGTATATGTAGACAGCATCCTGATATTGTACAAGAAGAGTATAGTCGAAATAAATGTGAATCAGGCTTTTTACGGATGTGGTTGTGAGCGAATTTGATAGAAACTCCCATTTATGTCTGAGGAGGGATTCATGCTGGCAGTTTTAAAAGGCATTCCATTAATTCAGGATATCAAGGCCGAAGGTAATAGCCGATCCTGGATAATGACTATTGATGGGCATCCTGCCAGAGGAGAAATTTTCTCAGAAGCATTTTCTATTTCTTTGTTCTTAAATGACCTGGAAAGCTTACCTAAGCCTTGTCTTGCCTATGTGACACTACTGCTTGCAGCACACCCGGACGTCCATGATTATGCTATACAGCTCACAGCGGATGGGGGATGGTTAAACGGTTATTATACCACAAGTAGTAGCTCTGAGCTTATTGCTATTGAGATAGAAAAACACCTGGCTTTAACATGCATTTTAAAAAATGTAATACGCAATCACCATAAACTTTATTCGGGTGGGGTATAAAATGGTAGTAAATAAACGTTTAATCTTAATTTTACTATTTATACTCAATACAGCAAAGAGTGATGAGTTATCATGGAAAGGTAATGACTTCACCCTTTATGCCAGACAAATGCCATTAGCAGAGGTTTTACATCTGCTCTCAGAGAACTATGATACGGCTATTACTATTAGCCCATTGATAACAGCTACATTTAGTGGAAAAATTCCGCCTGGACCACCGGTCGATATTTTGAATAACCTGGCAGCACAATATGATTTGCTTACCTGGTTTGATGGCAGCATGTTATATGTATATCCTGCATCGTTATTAAAACATCAGGTTATCACTTTCAATATTTTATCTACTGGGCGGTTCATTCATTACTTACGCAGCCAGAATATCCTTTCATCACCGGGATGCGAGGTTAAAGAAATTACCGGTACCAGAGCTGTGGAGGTGAGCGGTGTTCCCAGCTGTCTGACTCGTATTAGTCAATTAGCTTCAGTGCTGGATAATGCGTTAATCAAACGAAAAGACAGTGCGGTAAGTGTAAGTATATACACGCTTAAGTATGCCACTGCGATGGATACCCAATACCAATATCGCGATCAGTCCGTCGTGGTTCCAGGGGTCGTGAGTGTATTGCGTGAGATGAGTAAAACCAGCGTACCGGCGTCATCGACGACCAATGGTTCACCCGCTACACAGGCATTGCCCATGTTTGCTGCCGACCCACGCCAGAATGCAGTGATCGTTCGTGATTATGCGGCCAATATGGCCGGGTATCGGAAACTCATCACAGAATTAGATCAACGCCAGCAGATGATAGAGATTTCGGTGAAAATTATCGATGTTAATGCTGGAGATATTAACCAGTTAGGTATCGACTGGGGAACGGCAGTGTCGCTGGGTGGCAAGAAAATTGCGTTCAATACAGGTTTGAATGACGGCGGTGCTAGCGGTTTTTCAACGGTAATCAGCGATACCTCAAACTTTATGGTGCGTTTGAATGCCCTGGAAAAAAGCTCTCAGGCTTATGTACTTTCCCAGCCATCTGTGGTGACTTTAAATAATATCCAGGCTGTGCTGGATAAAAATATTACTTTCTATACCAAACTGCAGGGAGAAAAAGTGGCTAAACTTGAATCCATCACTACGGGTTCTTTGTTGCGCGTTACACCTCGCTTGTTAAATGACAATGGCACGCAAAAAATAATGCTTAATCTTAATATTCAGGATGGACAACAAAGTGATACGCAAAGCGAAACAGATCCGCTACCCGAAGTGCAAAATTCTGAAATTGCTTCGCAAGCCACATTATTAGCCGGACAGAGTCTATTGCTGGGAGGATTTAAACAAGGTAAACAAATCCACTCGCAAAACAAAATCCCTTTATTGGGCGATATTCCTGTCGTAGGCCATTTGTTTCGCAATGATACGACTCAAGTACATAGTGTAATCAGGCTGTTTTTGATTAAAGCCTCAGTAGTAAATAATGGCATATCTCATGGTTAATCCAAAGAGCTCCTGGAAAATACGTTTTTTAGGTCACGTTTTACAAGGCCGGGAAGTATGGCTGAATGAAGGTAACCTGTCACTGGGGGAGAAAGGATGCGATATTTGTATTCCGCTTACTATAAATGAAAAAATTATTCTGAGAGAACAGGCAGATAGTTTATTTGTTGATGCCGGGAAAGCCAGAGTTAGAGTTAATGGCCGCAGATTTAATCCAAATAAGCCGCTACCATCCAGTGGGGTTTTGCAGGTTGCGGGAGTGGCTATCGCGTTTGGTAAACAGGATTGTGAACTTGCTGATTATCAAATACCCGTTTCCAGATCAGGGTACTGGTGGTTGGCTGGCGTATTCTTGATTTTCATCGGTGGAATGGGTGTCCTGTTAAGTATTGGCGGTCAGCCTGAAACGGTAAATGATTTACCTTTGCGGGTTAAGTTTTTATTAGACAAAAGCAATATTCATTATGTGCGGGCGCAATGGAAAGAAGATGGAAGCCTGCAGTTGTCCGGTTATTGCTCGTCAAGCGAACAGATGCAAAAGGTGAGAGCGACTCTCGAATCATGGGGGGTCATGTATCGGGATGGTGTAATCTGTGATGACTTATTGATACGAGAAGTGCAGGATGTTTTGATAAAAATGGGTTACCCGCATGCTGAAGTATCCAGCGAAGGGCCGGGAAGCGTGTTAATTCATGATGATATACAAATGGATCAGCAATGGCGTAAGGTTCAACCATTACTTGCAGATATTCCCGGGTTATTGCACTGGCAGATTAGCCATTCTCATCAGTCTCAGGGGGATGATATTATTTCTGCGATAATAGAGAACGGTTTAGTGGGGCTTGTCAATGTTACGCCAATGCGGCGCTCTTTTGTTATCAGTGGTGTACTGGATGAATCTCATCAACGCATTTTGCAAGAAACGTTAGCAGCATTAAAGAAAAAGGACCCCGCTCTTTCTTTAATTTATCAGGATATTGCGCCTTCTCATGATGAAAGCAAGTATCTGCCTGCGCCAGTGGCTGGCTTTGTACAGAGTCGCCATGGTAATTACTTATTACTGACGAATAAAGAGCGTTTACGTGTAGGGGCATTGTTACCCAATGGGGGAGAAATTGTCCATCTGAGTGCCGATGTGGTAACGATTAAACATAATGATACTTTGATTAACTATCCATTAGATTTTAAGTGAGTGGAAAATGACAACTCTGACCCGGTTAGAAGATTTGCTGCTTCATTCGCGTGAAGAGGCCAAAGGCATAATTTTACAATTAAGGGCTGCCCGGAAACAGTTAGAAGAGAACAACGGTAGGTTACAGGATCCGCAGCAATATCAGCAAAACACCTTATTGCTTGAAGCGATCGAGCAGGCCGAAAATATCATCAACATTATTTATTATCGTTACCATAACAGCGCACTTGTAGTGAGTGAGCAAGAGTAAAGTAAAAATATCTTAGAGCCTATCCCACCAGGCGTTAATTGGCGCAGCCAGCCTGGACACGGACAGCGCGCAAAAACCGGAGCGTACACGTAGTACGTGAGGTTTGACTCGCTACGCTCGCCCTTCGGGCCGCCGCTAGCGGCGTTCAAAACGCTAACGCGTTTTGGCGAGCACTGCCCAGGTCCAAAATGGCAAGTAAAATAGCCCTAATGGGATAGGCTCTTAGTTAGCACGTTAATTATCTATCGTGTATATGGAGGGGAATGATGATAAAGAAAAAGGCTGCGTTTAGTGAATATCGTGATTTAGAGCAAAGTTACATGCAGCTAAATCACTGTCTTAAAAAATTTCACCAAATCCGGGCTAAGGTGAGTCAACAGCTTGCTGAAAGGGCAGAGAGCCCCAAAAAGAGCAGAGAGACAGAGAGTATTCTTCATAACCTATTTCCACAAGGCGTTGCCGGGGTTAACCAGGAGGCCGAGAAGGATTTAAAGAAAATAGTAAGTTTGTTTAAACAACTTGAAGTACGACTGAAACAACTTAATGCTCAAGCCCCGGTGGAGATACCGTCAGGAAAAACAAAAAGGTAAAGCATAATGTCTTCAGGAAACATCTTATGGGGAAATCAAAACCCTATTGTGTTTAAAAATAGCTTCGGCGTCAGTAACACTGATACCGGGGGGCAGGATGACTTATCCCAGCAAAATCCGTTTGCCGAAGGGTATGGTGTTTTGCTTATTCTCCTTATGGTTATTCAGGCTATCGCAAACGATAAATTTATTGAAGTCCAGCAGAACGCTGAACGTGCCAGAAATACCCAGGAAAAATCAAATGAGATGGATGAGGTGATTGCTAAAGCAGCCAAAGGGGATGCTAAAACCAAAGAGGAGGTACCTGAGGATGTAATTAAATACATGCGTGATAATGGTATTCTCATCGATGGTCTGACCATTGATGAATATATGGCTAAATATGGTGATCATGGGAAGCTGGATAAAGGTGGTCTACAGGCGGTCAAAGCGGCTTTGGATAATGACGCCAACCGGAATACCGATCTTATGAGTCAGGGGCAGATAACAATTCAAAAAATGTCTCAGGAGCTTAACGCTGTCCTTACCCAACTGACAGGGCTTATCAGTAAGTGGGGGGAGATTTCCAGTATGATAGCGCAGAAAACGTACTCATGAAAAAAGACCCGACCCTACAACAGGCTCATGACACGATGCGATTTTTCCGGCGTGGCGGCTCGCTGCGTATGTTGTTGGATGACGATGTTACACAGCCGCTTAATACTCTGTATCGCTATGCCATGCAGCTTATGGAGGTAAAAGAGTTCGCCGGCGCAGCGCGACTTTTTCAATTGCTGACGATATATGATGCCTGGTCATTTGACTACTGGTTTCGGTTAGGGGAATGCTGCCAGGCTCAAAAACATTGGGGGGAAGCGATATACGCTTATGGACGCGCGGCGCAAATTAAGATTGATGCGCCGCAGGCGCCATGGGCCGCAGCGGAATGCTACCTCGCGTGTGATAACGTCTGTTATGCAATAAAAGCGTTAAAGGCCGTGGTGCGTATTTGTGGCGAGGTCAGTGAACATCAAATTCTCCGACTGCGTGCAGAAAAGATGTTACAGCAACTTTCTGACAGGAGCTAAAAATGAATCGAATTCACAGTAATAGCGACAGCGCTGCAGGAGTAACCGCCTTAACACATCATCACTTAAGCAATGTCAGTTGCGTTTCCTCGGGTTCGCTGGGAAAGCGCCAGCATCGTGTGAATTCTACTTTTGGCGATGGCAACGCCGCGTGCCTGTTATCAGGGAAAATTAGTCTTCAGGAGGCAAGCAATGCGTTGAAGCAACTGCTTGATGCCGTACCCGGAGATCATAAGCGTCCATCATTGCCTGACTTTTTGCATATCAATCCCACTGTTTTATCAATGATGATGACGTCATTAATACTCAACGTCTTTGGTAATAACGCTCAATCGTTATGCCAACAGCTTGAGCGGGCAACTGAGGTGCAAAATGCATTACGTGATAAGCAGGTAAAGGAGTATCAGGAGCAGATCCAGAAAGCGATAGAGCAGGAGGATAAAGCGCGTAAAGCGGGCATTTTTGGCGCTATTTTTGACTGGCTTACCGGCATATTTGAAACCGTGATTGGCGCCTTAAAAGTTGTGGAAGGTTTTCTGTCCGGTAATCCCGCAGAAATGGCTAGCGGCGTAGCTTATATAGCCGCAGGTTGTGCAGGAATGGTTAAAGCCGGAGCTGAAACGGCAATGATGTGCGGTGCTGACCACGATACCTGTCAGGCGATTATTGACGTGGCAAGTAAAATTCAAGTTGGTTGTGAAGTCGTCGCGATGGCACTGGATGTTTTCCAGATTGGTCGTGCTTTTATGGCGACGAGAGGCTTATCTGGCGCAGCTGAAAAAGTGCTTGACTCCGGCTTAGGCGAAGAAATGGTTGAGCGTATGGTAGGTGCAGGGGAAGCAGAAATAGAGGAGTTGGCTGAAAAGTTTGGCGAAGAGGTGAGCGAAAATTTTTCCAAACAATTTGAGGCGATTGAACGTGAAATGGTTTCGCCGGGTGAGATGGAAGAGGAGTCTGCCGAATTTTCTCGTAACGTAGAAAAAAATATGACAAAAAATGCGGGAAAAAGTTTTACGAAAGCGGGGGTGAAAGCCATGGCAAAAGAAGCGGCAAAAGAAGCCCTGGAAAAATATGCGCAGGAAGGGGGAAAGTTTCTGTTAAAAAATTTTCGTAATAAAGTTCTCTGGAATATGTTCAAAAAAATCCTGTATGCCTTACTGAGTGATTGTTCATTTAAAGGCTTACAGGCTATCAGATGTGCAACCGAGGGTGCCAATCAGATGAATACTGGCATGGTTAACGCAGATAAAGCGAAGCTCGAAAAGAAAATAGAGCAATTAATAACTCAGCAACGGTTTCTGGATTTCATAATGCAACAAACGGAAGACCAAAAAAAGTTAGAACAAAAACGCTTAGAGGAGCTTTATAAGAGTAGCGGTGCCGCGCTTAGAGATGTATTAGATACCATTGATCACTATAGTAGCGTTCAGTCGAGAATAGCTGGCTGTCGCGCTTAATCTGAGGATAAAAATATGGAAGCGAGTAACGTAGCACTGGTATTACCAGCGCCTTCCTGGTTAACGTCTTCTTCCAGTCAATCTCCCTCCGGGGAGGGAATGGGTACTGAATCAATGCTTCTGTTATTTGATGATATCTGGATGAAGCTAATGGAGCTTGCCAAAAAGCTGCGCAATATCATGCGCGACTATAACGTAGTAAAACAACAGCTGGCCTGGGGACTACAGGTCAATGTTTTACAGACGCAAATGAAAACAATTGATGAAGCGTTTAGAGCATCAATGATTAATGCGGGCGGTGCAATATTGTCGGGCGTGCTGACGATAGGATTAGGGGCTGTAGGCGGGGAAACCGGTCTTATAGCGGGTCAAGCCGTAGGCCACACAGCTGGGGGCGTCATGGGCCTGGGGGCTGGTGTAGCGCAACGTCAAAGTGATCAGGATAAAGCGATTGCCGACCTGCAACAAAATGGGGCCCAATCTTATAATAAATCCCTGACGGAAATTATGGAGAAAGCAACTGAAATTATGCAACAAATCATGGGCGTGGGGTCGTCACTGGTCGCGGTTCTTGCTGAAATACTCCGGGCATTAACGAGGTAAACATGGTGCAAGAAATAGAGCAATGGTTGCGTCGGCATCAGGTGTTTACTGAGCCTGCATATTTAGGGGAGACCGCCATATTACTTGGGCAACAGTTTATATTATCGCCTTACCTGGTGATCTATCGTATTGAGGCAAAAGAAATGATTATTTGTGAGTTCAGGCGCCTGACGCCCGGGCAACCTCGACCACAGCAATTGTTTCGCTTACTGGGACTTTTACGCGGGATATTTGTGCATCACCCGCAGTTAACATGTTTAAAGATGTTGATAATCACCGACGTTCTGGATGAAAAAAAAGCCATGCTACGCAGGAAATTATTGCGCATCCTGACAGTAATGGGAGCGACCTTTACACAGCTTGATGGCGATAACTGGACAGTTTTATCCGCCGAGCATCTTATCCAGCGACGTTTTTAAATAACCTTCCTGACGTAAATCATTATCACGTGAAAATAACAATCAATAGGTATGATGATGAAAGAAGATCAGAAAAATAAAATACCCGAAGACATTCTGAAACAGCTATTATCCGTTGATCCCGAAACCGTTTATGCCAGTGGTTACGCCTCATGGCAGGAGGGGGATTATTCGCGCGCCGTAATCGATTTTAGTTGGCTGGTGATGGCCCAGCCATGGAGTTGGCGTGCCCATATTGCATTGGCTGGCACCTGGATGATGCTTAAAGAATACACGACAGCCATTAATTTCTATGGACATGCCTTGATGCTGGATGCCAGCCATCCAGAACCGGTTTACCAAACGGGCGTCTGTCTCAAAATGATGGGGGAACCCGGGTTGGCGAGAGAGGCTTTTCAAACCGCAATCAAGATGAGTTATGCGGATGCCTCATGGAGTGAGATTCGCCAGAATGCGCAAATAATGGTTGATACTCTTATTGCTTAAATAACAGAACGAAATATGAAAATTCATATTCCGTCAGCGGCAAGCAATATAGTCGATGGTAATAGTCCTCCTTCCGATATACAAGCGAAGGAGGCATCGTTTCCTCCCCCTGAAATTCCAGCCCCTGGCACCCCCGCAGCCCCTGTGCTGCTTACGCCTGAACAAATAAGGCAGCAGAGGGATTATGCTATACATTTTATGCAATACACTATTCGTGCGCTGGGCGCGACTGTCGTGTTTGGATTATCGGTTGCTGCAGCGGTAATTTCTGGCGGGGCAGGATTACCCATTGCTATTCTTGCGGGGGCGGCGCTCGTGATTGCTATTGGGGATGCTTGCTGTGCGTATCATAATTATCAATTGATATGTCAGCAAAAGGAGCCGTTACAAACCGCCAGTGATAGCGTTGCTCTTGTGGTCAGTGCGCTGGCCTTAAAATGTGGGGCAAGTCTTAACTGCGCTAACACCCTTGCTAATTGTCTTTCTTTATTAATACGTTCAGGAATCGCTATTTCTTCGTTGGTTATACACCTACAGTTTCCGCTGCCCGCCGCTGAAAATATTGCGGCCTCTTTGGACATGGGGAGTGTAATTACCTCCGTTAGCCTGACGGCGATAGGTGCGGTACTGGATTATTGCCTTGCCCGCCCCTCTGGCGACGATCAGGAAAATTCTGTTGATGAACTTCATACCGATCCCAGTGTGTTATTGGCAGAACAAATGGCAGCGCTCTGTCAATCTGCTACTGCACCTGCATTAATGGACAGTTCTGGTCATACATCTCGGGGAGAACCATGAAACCTGTTAGCCCAAATGCTCAGGTAGCAGGGCAACGTCCTGTTAACGCGCCTGAGGAATCACCTCCATGTCCTTCATTGCCACATCCGGAAACCAATATGGAGAGTGGTAGAATAGGTCCTCAACAAGGAAAAGAGCGGTTATTGGCCGGACTTGCGAAACGAGTGATAGAGTGTTTTCCAAAAGAAATTTTTAGTTGGCAAACGGTTATTTTGGGCGGACAGATTTTATGCTGTTCCGCTGGAATAGCATTAACAGTGCTAAGTGGTGGAGGCGCGCCGCTCGTAGCCCTGGCAGGGATTGGCCTTGCTATTGCCATCGCGGATGTCGCCTGTCTTATCTACCATCATAAACATCATTTGCCTATGGCTCACGACAGTATAGGCAATGCCGTTTTTTATATTGCTAATTGTTTCGCCAATCAACGCAAAAGTATGGCGATTGCTAAAGCCGTCTCCCTGGGCGGTAGATTAGCCTTAACCGCGACGGTAATGACGCATTCATACTGGAGTGGTAGTTTGGGATTACAGCCTCATTTATTAGAGCGTCTTAATGATATTACCTATGGACTAATGAGTTTTACTCGCTTCGGTATGGATGGGATGGCAATGACCGGTATGCAGGTCAGCAGCCCATTATATCGTTTGCTGGCTCAGGTGACGCCAGAACAACGTGCGCCGGAGTAATCGTTTTCAGGTATATACCGGATGTTCATTGCTTTCAAAATTTTGCTATGTTGCCAGTATCCTTACGATGTATTTATTTTAAGGAAAAGCATTATGGATATTGCACAATTAGTGGATATGCTCTCCCATATGGCGCACCAGGCAGGTCAGGCCATTAATGACAAAATGAATGGTAATGATTTGCTAAACCCAGAATCGATGATTAAAGTGCAATTTGCCTTACAGCAGTATTCTACATTTATTAATTACGAAAGTTCAATGATCAAAATGATCAAGGATATGCTTAGTGGAATCATTGCTAAAATCTGAAGTTATTAGCGACGATGTTCGAAGGTTGCTGCTGGAAATCATGTTTGCGGGCGTTAACCATAGCTTGATTTCCCAGGTACATGCGATGTTACCAGCGCTAACGGTTATTGTTCCGGATAAAAAATTACAGTTGGTATGTCTGGCATTATTATTGGCGGGTTTAAATGAGCCGCTAAAAGCCGCGAAAATTTTATCGGATATTGATTTGCCAGAGGCTATGGCGCTGCGTCTGTTATTTCCTGCACCAAATGAGGGGTTTGAAAATTGAATATTTCTGATATGAGCGTAGTGCCTGTAAGCACTCAATCTTATGTAAAGTCCTCTGCAGAACCGAGCCAGGAGCAAATTAATTTTTTTGAACAATTGCTGAAAGATGATGCATCCACCAGTAACGCCAGTGCTTTATTACCGCAGGTTATGTTGACCAGACAAATGGATTATATGCAGTTAACGGTAGGCGTCGATTATCTTGCCAGAATATCAGGCGCAGCATCGCAAGCGCTTAATAAGCTGGATAGCATGACATGAAGGTTCATCGTATAGTATTTCTTACTGTCCTTACGTTCTTTCTTACGGCATGTGATGTGGATCTTTATCGCTCATTGCCAGAGGATGAGGCGAATCAAATGCTGGCATTACTTATGCAGCATCATATCGATGCGGAAAAAAAACAGGAAGAGGACGGTGTTACCTTACGTGTCGAGCAGTCGCAGTTTATTAATGCGGTTGAGCTACTTAGACTTAACGGTTATCCGCATCGTCAGTTTACAACGGCGGATAAGATGTTTCCGGCTAATCAGTTAGTGGTATCACCCCAGGAAGAACAGCAGAAGATTAATTTTTTAAAAGAACAAAGAATTGAAGGAATGCTGAGTCAGATGGAGGGCGTGATTAATGCAAAAGTGACCATTGCGCTACCGACTTATGATGAGGGAAGTAACGCTTCTCCGAGCTCAGTTGCCGTATTTATAAAATATTCACCTCAGGTCAATATGGAGGCCTTTCGGGTAAAAATTAAAGATTTAATAGAGATGTCAATCCCTGGGTTGCAATACAGTAAGATTAGTATCTTGATGCAGCCTGCTGAATTCAGAATGGTACCTGATGTACCCGCGAGACAAACATTCTGGATTATGGACGTGATCAACGCCAATAAAGGGAAGGTGGAGAAGTGGTTGATGAAATACCCTTATCAGTTGATGTTATCGTTGACAGGACTGTTATTAGGAGTGGGCATCCTGATCGGCTATTTTTGCCTGAGACGCCGTTTTTGAGCCGACCTGATCCCGAGGTGTTGCAACTTTATCGTTATTTCTGGCAACCTGCTCGTTACGCTGTACCGGAATGGCTGGATAAGCTGGGTTTTCATCCTTCAAACTGCTGGCGTTATGGCGATCGGCCCGAGTTGGATCGTCTTCTTGACAGAGCGTTAAATAGACTAAGAGGAAGCTCTGTTATTCCAGCCTGTTTAAATGACAGGCAAATACGGCAGGTTCGTCTTGCGCCGCGTATATCGGCATTTGCCTTTGGGCTGGGATTATTCAAACTCAGGTGTAGTGACTATTTTATGCTACCAGAGTATCGGCAATTGCTTCTACAGTGGTTTAGCGAGGATGAGATCTGGCAGCTATATGGTTGGTTGGGGCAAAGAGATGGCAAATTACTTCCTCCGCAAGTGATGCAACAAACTGCATTGCAGATCGGTACCGCCATTCTTAATCGGGAAGCGCATGATGATGCGGTTTTACATGCGCTATTAGTATTATTACCCCCTCCGCAGCGTATACTTTGGCCGAAGACTTCTCTTACCGAGATTATCTTCATGGAGCATTTGCTATGAGTTTTACTTCACTTCCTCTGACGGAAATTAACCATAAGCTACCCGCTCGAAATATTATTGAGTCACCGTGGATAACATTACAATTAACTTTATTTGCACAAGAGCAACAAGCTAAGAGAGTTTCACATGCTATTGTGAGCTCCGCTTACCGTAAGGCTGAAAAAATCATCCGAGACGCCTATCGTTATCAGCGTGAACAGAAAGTTGAGCAGCAACAAGAACTAGCGTGCTTGCGTAAAAATACGCTGGAAAAAATGGAAGTGGAATGGCTGGAACAGCATGTAAAACATTTACAAGACGATGAAAATCAATTTCGTTCATTGGTCGATCACGCAGCGCATCATATTAAGAATAGTATAGAACAGGTTCTGTTGGCCTGGTTCGACCAACAGTCGGTAGACAATGTTATGTGCCATCGTCTGGCACGCCAGGCCACGGCTATGGCGGAAGAGGGAGCGCTTTATTTGCGTATTCATCCTGAAAAAGAGGCATTGATGCGTGAAACTTTTGGCAAGCGGTTTACGTTGATTATCGAGCCTGGTTTCTCTCCCGATCAGGCTGAACTTTCCTCAACACGATATGCCGTTGAATTTTCACTTTCTCGTCATTTCAACGCGTTACTGAAATGGTTACGTAATGGTGAAGATAAAAGAGGTAGCGATGAATATTAAAATTAATGAGATAAAAATGACGCCCCCTACAGCATTTACCCCTGGTCAGGTTATAGAGGAACAAGAGGTTATTTCGCCTTCAATGTTAGCTCTCCAGGAGTTACAGGAAACGACGGGGGCAGCGCTCTATGAGACGATGGAAGAAATAGGAATGGCGCTGAGTGGTAAACTGCGCGAAAGTTATAAATTCACGGATGCTGAGAAACTGGAGCGCAGACAGCAGGCTTTGCTGCGTTTGATAAAACAAATACAGGAGGATAATGGGGCAACGTTGCGTCCGCTTACCGAAGAGAATAGTGATCCTGATTTACAGAATGCGTATCAAATTATCGCTCTTGCAATGGCGCTTACTGCCGGCGGGTTGTCAAAAAAGAAAAAACGCGATTTGCAATCGCAACTGGATACGCTTACAGCGGAGGAGGGATGGGAACTTGCCGTTTTTAGTTTACTGGAACTTGGCGAAGTGGATACCGCTACGCTGTCCTCGCTGAAGCGTTTTATGCAACAGGCGATAGACAACGATGAAATGCCCTTATCGCAGTGGTTCAGACGCGTGGCAGACTGGCCGGATCGCTGTGAACGGGTCCGTATTTTGCTAAGAGCAATAGCCTTTGAACTTAGCATATGCATCGAACCTTCGGAGCAAAGTCGTTTGGCCGCAGCATTAGTACGTTTGCGTCGTTTGTTGTTATTCCTTGGCCTTGAAAAAGAGTGCCAGCGTGAGGAGTGGATTTGCCAGTTGCCGCCTAATACATTACTGCCACTACTACTCGATATTATTTGTGAGCGCTGGCTTTTCAGTGATTGGTTGCTTGATAGACTTACCGCTATAGTTTCTTCATCGAAGATGTTCAATCGGTTACTCCAACAACTTGATGCGCAGTTTATGCTGATACCCGATAACTGTTTTAACGACGAAGATCAACGTGAACAAATTCTCGAAACGCTTCGTGAAGTAAAGATAAATCAGGTTTTATTCTGATACCTGGCTTTCAATATTTAGGTAAATTGGCTTTCTGGCTCATCATGAGGCGTCAGGATGGATTGGGATCTCATTACTGAACGTAATATTCAGCTTTTTATTCAATTAGCAGGATTAGCTGAACGGCCTTTAGCAACCAATATGTTCTGGCGGCAAGGACAATATGAAACCTATCTAAACTATCATAACGGTCGTATTCACTTATGTCAGATACTCAAGCAAACCTTCTTAGACGAAGATCTGCTTTTTAAAGCCTTAACTCACTGGAAACCTGCAGCGTTCCAGGGTATTCCGCAGCGATTATTTTTGTTGCGCGATGGGCTTGCAATGAGCTGTTCTCCTCCTCTTTCCAGCTCCGCCGAGCTCTGGTTACGATTACATCATCGACAAATAAAATTTCTGGAGTCGCAATGCGTTCATGGTTAGGTGAGGGAATCAGGGCGCAACAGTGGCTCAGTGTATGCGCGGGTCGGCAGGATATGGTTCTGGCGACGGTGTTATTAATCGCTATTGTGATGATGCTGTTACCTTTACCGACCTGGATGGTTGATATCCTGATTACTATCAACCTTATGTTTTCAGTGATCCTGCTCTTAATTGCTATTTATCTTAGTGACCCTCTCGATTTATCGGTATTTCCGTCTTTATTACTTATTACTACATTATATCGTTTGTCACTCACAATCAGCACATCACGGCTGGTACTGTTACAACATAATGCCGGTAATATTGTGGATGCCTTCGGTAAGTTTGTCGTAGGAGGAAATCTCACCGTTGGGTTGGTCGTATTTACCATCATTACTATCGTGCAGTTTATTGTCATTACAAAAGGTATCGAGAGGGTGGCGGAAGTTAGCGCACGTTTCTCGCTTGATGGGATGCCAGGCAAACAAATGAGTATCGATGGCGATTTGCGTGCCGGAGTTATCGATGCAGACCATGCCCGTACATTAAGACAGCACGTCCAGCAGGAAAGCCGCTTTCTCGGTGCGATGGACGGTGCGATGAAATTTGTTAAAGGCGATACGATTGCCGGTATTATTGTTGTTCTGGTGAACATTATCGGCGGTATCATTATCGCTATCGTGCAATATGATATGTCGATGAGTGAGGCTGTTCACACTTATAGCGTACTTTCAATCGGAGATGGTTTATGTGGGCAAATTCCATCGCTGCTGATTTCCCTTAGCGCGGGAATTATTGTCACCCGTGTGCCGGGTGAGAAACGCCAGAACCTGGCGACAGAGTTGAGTTCTCAAATTGCCAGACAACCTCAGTCGCTCATATTAACCGCTGTGGTTTTAATGCTCCTCGCTTTAATTCCTGGCTTTCCTTTTATCACTCTCGCTTTCTTTTCAGCGTTGTTAGCATTGCCAATTATCCTCATTCGCCGCAAAAAGTCTGTGGTTTCCGCAAATGGCGTCGAAGCGCCGGAAAAAGATAGTATGGTTCCCGGCGCATGTCCTCTAATCTTACGTCTTACCCCGACGTTACATTCTGCCGACCTGATTCGTGATATTGACGCCATGCGATGGTTTTTATTTGAGGATACCGGCGTCCCTCTCCCTGAGGTGAATATTGAGGTTTTGCCTGAACCCACCGAAAAATTGACGGTACTGCTATATCAGGAACCCGTATTTAGTTTATCTATTCCCGCCCAGGCGGATTATTTATTGATAGGCGCGGACGCTAGTGTGGTGGGTGACAGCCAGACGTTACCGAACGGGATGGGACAGATCTGTTGGCTTACAAAAGACATGGCCCATAAGGCGCAAGGTTTTGGACTGGACGTTTTCGCGGGCAGCCAACGTATCTCTGCCTTATTAAAATGTGTCCTGCTTCGCCATATGGGAGAGTTTATTGGTGTTCAGGAAACGCGTTATCTAATGAATGCGATGGAAAAAAACTACTCTGAGCTGGTGAAAGAGCTTCAGCGCCAGTTACCCATTAATAAAATCGCTGAAACTTTGCAACGGCTTGTATCAGAACGGGTTTCTATTAGAGATTTACGTCTTATTTTCGGCACCTTAATTGACTGGGCGCCACGTGAAAAAGATGTCCTGATGTTGACAGAATATGTCCGTATCGCGCTTCGCCGTCATATTCTGCGTCGTCTTAATCCGGAAGGAAAACCGCTGCCGATTTTGCGGATCGGCGAAGGTATTGAGAACCTCGTGCGTGAATCCATTCGCCAGACGGCAATGGGGACCTATACTGCGCTGTCGTCTCGTCATAAGACGCAGATCCTGCAACTTATCGAGCAGGCGCTGAAGCAGTCAGCCAAATTATTCATTGTCACTTCTGTCGACACCCGACGTTTCTTGCGAAAAATTACAGAAGCCACCTTGTTCGACGTACCGATTTTGTCATGGCAGGAATTAGGAGAGGAGAGCCTTATACAAGTGGTAGAAAGTATTGACCTTAGCGAAGAGGAGTTGGCGGACAATGAAGAATGAATTGATGCAACGTCTGAGGCTGAAATATCCGCCCCCCGATGGTTATTGTCGATGGGGCCGAATTCAGGATGTCAGCGCAACGTTGTTAAATGCGTGGTTACCTGGGGTATTTATGGGTGAGTTGTGCTGTATAAAGCCTGGAGAAGAACTTGCTGAAGTCGTGGGGATTAATGGCAGCAAAGCTTTGCTATCTCCTTTTACGAGTACTATCGGGCTTCACTGCGGGCAGCAAGTGATGGCCTTAAGGCGACGCCATCAGGTTCCTGTGGGCGAAGCGTTATTAGGGCGAGTCATTGATGGTTTTGGTCGTCCCCTTGATGGCCGCGAACTGCCCGACGTCTGCTGGAAAGACTATGATGCAATGCCTCCTCCCGCAATGGTTCGACAGCCTATCACTCAACCATTAATGACGGGGATTCGCGCTATTGATAGCGTTGCGACCTGTGGTGAAGGGCAACGAGTGGGTATTTTTTCTGCTCCTGGCGTGGGGAAAAGCACGCTTCTGGCGATGCTGTGTAATGCGCCAGACGCAGACTGCAATGTTCTGGTGTTAATTGGTGAACGTGGACGAGAAGTCCGCGAGTTCATCGATTTTACACTGTCTGAAGAGACCCGAAAACGTTGTGTCATTGTTGTCGCAACCTCTGACAGACCCGCCTTAGAGCGCGTGAGGGCGCTGTTTGTGGCCACCACGATAGCAGAATTTTTTCGCGATAATGGAAAGCGAGTCGTCTTGCTTGCCGACTCACTGACGCGTTATGCCAGGGCCGCACGGGAAATCGCTCTGGCCGCCGGAGAGACCGCGGTTTCTGGAGAATATCCGCCAGGCGTATTTAGTGCATTGCCACGACTTTTAGAACGTACAGGAATGGGAGAAAAAGGCAGTATTACCGCATTTTATACGGTACTGGTGGAAGGCGATGATATGAATGAGCCGTTGGCGGATGAAGTCCGTTCACTGCTTGACGGACATATTGTGCTATCCCGACGGCTTGCAGAGAGGGGGCATTATCCTGCCATTGACGTGTTGGCAACGCTCAGCCGCGTTTTTCCAGTCGTTACCAGCCATGAGCATCGTCAACTGGCGGCGATTTTGCGACGGTGCCTGGCGCTTTACCAGGAGGTTGAACTATTAATACGCATTGGGGAATACCAGCGAGGAGTTGATACAGATACTGACAAAGCCATTGATACCTATCCGGATATTTGCACATTTTTGCGACAAAGTAAGGATGAAGTATGCGGACCCGAGCTACTCATAGAAAAATTACACCAAATACTCACCGAGTGATCATGGAAACTTTGCTGGAGATAATCGCGCGGCGTGAAAAGCAATTACGCGGCAAACTTACCGTACTTGATCAGCAGCAACAGGCGATTATTACTGAACAGCAGATTTGCCAGACGCGCGCTTTAGCAGTGTCTACCAGACTGAAAGAATTAATGGGCTGGCAAGGTACGTTATCTTGTCATTTATTGTTGGATAAGAAACAACAAATGGCCGGGTTATTCACTCAGGCGCAGAGCTTTTTGACGCAACGGCAGCAGTTAGAGAATCAGTATCAGCAGCTTGTCTCCCGGCGAAGCGAATTACAGAAGAATTTTAATGCGCTTATGAAAAAGAAAGAAAAAATTACTATGGTATTAAGCGATGCGTATTACCAAAGTTGAAGGAAGTCTAGGGTTGCCATGCCAGTCTTATCAGGATGATAACGAGGCGGAGGCGGAACGTATGGACTTTGAACAACTCATGCACCAGGCATTACCCATTGGTGAGAATAATTCTCCTGCAGCATTGAATAAGAACGTGGTTTTCACGCAGCGTTATCGTGTTAGTGGCGGTTATCTTGACGGTGTAGAGTGTGAAGTATGTGAATCAGGGGGGCTAATCCAGCTAAAAATCAATGTCCCTCATCATGAAATTTACCGTTCGATGAAAGCGCTAAAGCAGTGGCTGGAGTCTCAGTTGCTGCATATGGGGTATATAATTTCCCTGGAGATATTCTATGTTAAGAATAGCGAATGAAGAGCGTCCGTGGATGGAGATGCTTCCAACGCAAGGCGCTACCATTGGTGAGCTGACATTGAGTATGCAACAATATCCAGTACAGCAAGGGACATTATTTACCATACATTATCATAATGAGCTGGGTAGGGTGTGGATTGCAGAACAATGCTGGCAGCGCTGGTGTGAAGGGTTAATTGGCACCGCTAATCGATCGGTTATCGATCCTGAATTGCTATACGGAATAGCTGAATGGGGGCTGGCGCCGTTATTGCAAGCCAGTGATGCCACCCTCTGTCAGAACGAACCGCCAACATCCTGCAGTAATCTACCACATCAGCTAGCGTTGCATATTAAATGGACAGTTGAAGAACATGAGTTCCATAGCATTATTTTTACATGGCCAACGGGTTTTCTGCGCAATATAGTCGGAGAGCTTTCTGCTGAGCGTCAACAGATTTATCCTGCCCCTCCTGTGGTAGTCCCTGTATATTCAGGCTGGTGCCAGCTTACATTAATTGAACTTGAGTCTATCGAAATCGGCATGGGCGTTCGGATTCATTGCTTCGGCGACATCAGACTCGGTTTTTTTGCTATTCAACTACCTGGGGGAATCTACGCAAGGGTGTTGCTGACAGAGGATAACACGATGAAATTTGACGAATTAGTCCAGGATATCGAAACGCTACTTGCGTCAGGGAGCCCAATGTCAAAGAGTGACGGAACGTCTTCAGTCGAACTTGAGCAGATACCACAACAGGTGCTCTTTGAGGTCGGACGTGCGAGTCTGGAAATTGGACAATTACGACAACTTAAAACGGGGGACGTTTTGCCTGTAGGGGGATGTTTTGCGCCAGAGGTGACGATAAGAGTAAATGACCGTATTATTGGGCAAGGTGAGTTGATTGCCTGTGGTAATGAATTTATGGTGCGTATTACACGTTGGTATCTTTCCAAAAATACAGCGTAAACCTGATAACAAAAATAATATGCGAACAATATAATAGCGTTCCAGGTCGTGTCATGAGAGATACAGTATGTCTTTACCCGATTCGCCTTTGCAACTGATTGGTATATTGTTTCTGCTTTCAATACTGCCTCTCATTATCGTCATGGGAACTTCTTTCCTTAAACTGGCGGTGGTATTTTCGATTTTACGAAATGCTCTGGGTATTCAACAAGTTCCCCCAAATATCGCACTGTATGGCCTTGCGCTTGTACTTTCCTTATTCATTATGGGACCGACGTTATTAGCTGTAAAAGAGCGCTGGCATCCGGTTCAGGTTGCTGGCGCTCCTTTCTGGACGTCTGAGTGGGACAGTAAAGCATTAGCGCCTTATCGACAGTTTTTGCAAAAAAACTCTGAAGAGAAGGAAGCCAATTATTTTCGGAATTTGATAAAACGAACCTGGCCTGAAGACATAAAAAGAAAGATAAAACCTGATTCTTTGCTCATATTAATTCCGGCATTTACGGTGAGTCAGTTAACGCAGGCGTTTCGGATTGGATTACTTATTTATCTTCCCTTTCTGGCTATTGACCTGCTTATTTCAAATATACTGCTGGCTATGGGGATGATGATGGTGTCGCCGATGACCATTTCATTACCGTTTAAGCTGCTAATATTTTTACTGGCAGGCGGTTGGGATCTGACACTGGCGCAATTGGTACAGAGCTTTTCATGAATGATTCTGAATTGACGCAATTTGTAACGCAACTTTTATGGATCGTCCTTTTTACGTCTATGCCGGTAGTGTTGGTGGCATCGGTAGTTGGTGTCATCGTAAGCCTTGTTCAGGCCTTGACTCAAATACAGGACCAAACGCTACAGTTTATGATTAAATTATTGGCAATTGCAATAACCTTAATGGTCAGCTACCCATGGCTTAGCGGTATCCTGTTGAATTATACCCGGCAGATAATGTTACGAATTGGAGAGCATGGTTGAATGGCACAACAGGTAAATGAGTGGCTTATTGCATTGGCTGTGGCTTTTATTCGACCATTGAGCCTTTCTTTATTACTTCCCTTATTAAAAAGTGGCAGTTTAGGGGCCGCACTTTTACGTAATGGCGTGCTTATGTCACTTACCTTTCCGATATTACCAATCATTTACCAGCAGAAGATTATGATGCATATTGGTAAAGATTACAGTTGGTTAGGGTTAGTCACTGGAGAGGTGATTATTGGTTTTTTAATTGGGTTTTGTGCGGCGGTTCCTTTTTGGGCCGTTGATATGGCGGGGTTTCTGCTTGATACTTTACGTGGCGCGACAATGGGTACGATATTCAATTCTACAATGGAAGCTGAAACCTCACTTTTTGGCTTGCTTTTCAGCCAGTTTTTGTGTGTTATTTTCTTTATAAGCGGCGGCATGGAGTTTATATTAAATATTCTGTATGAGTCATATCAATATTTACCACCAGGGCGTACTTTATTATTTGACCGGCAATTTTTAAAATATATCCAGGCAGAGTGGAGAACGCTTTATCAATTATGTGTCAGTTTCTCTGTTCCTGCCATAATATGTATGGTATTAGCCGATCTGGCTTTAGGTCTTTTAAATCGGTCGGCACAACAACTGAATGTGTTTTTTTTCTCAATGCCGCTCAAAAGTATATTAGTTCTACTCACGCTCCTGATCTCATTCCCTTATGCTCTTCATCACTATTTGGTTGAAAGTGATAAGTTTTATATTTATCTGAAAGACTGGTTCCCATCTGTATGAGCGAGAAAACAGAACAGCCTACAGAAAAGAAATTACGTGATGGTCGTAAGGAAGGGCAGGTCGTCAAAAGTATCGAAATAACATCATTATTTCAGCTGATTGCGCTTTATTTGTATTTTCATTTCTTTACTGAAAAGATGATTTTGATACTGATTGAGTCAATAACTTTCACATTACAATTAGTAAATAAACCATTTTCTTATGCATTAACGCAATTGAGTCATGCTTTAATAGAGTCATTGACTTCTGCACTGCTGTTTCTGGGCGCTGGGGTAATAGTTGCTACTGTGGGTAGCGTGTTTCTTCAGGTGGGGGTGGTTATTGCCAGCAAGGCCATTGGTTTTAAAAGCGAGCACATAAATCCGGTAAGTAATTTTAAGCAGATATTCTCTTTACATAGCGTAGTAGAATTATGTAAATCCAGCCTGAAAGTTATCATGTTATCTCTTATCTTTGCCTTTTTCTTTTATTATTATGCCAGTACTTTTCGGGCGCTACCGTACTGTGGGTTAGTCTGTGGTCTGCTTGTGGTTTCTTCTTTAATAAAATGGTTATGGGTAGGGGTAATGGCTTTTTATATCGTCGTTGGCATACTGGACTATTCTTTTCAATATTATAAGATTAGAAAAGATCTAAAAATGAGTAAAGATGACGTAAAACAGGAGCATAAAGATCTGGAGGGCGATCCTCAAATGAAGACACGGCGTCGGGAAATGCAGAGTGAAATACAGAGTGGGAGTTTAGCTCAATCTGTTAAACAATCTGTTGCGGTAGTGCGTAATCCAACGCATATTGCGGTTTGTCTCGGCTATCATCCCACCGATATGCCAATACCACGCGTTCTGGAAAAAGGCAGAGATGCTCAAGCTAACTATATCGTTAACATCGCTGAACGCAACTGCATTCCCGTTGTTGAAAATGTTGAGCTGGCCCGCTCATTATTTTTTGAAGTGGAACGCGGAGATAAAATTCCTGAAACGTTATTTGAACCCGTTGCAGCCTTGTTACGTATGGTGATGAAGATAGATTATGCGCATTCTACCGAAACACCATAAATGCCTTTGGTATGCTTCTTCAAGACACTGCGAAGGTTAAGAGGGGTAATAGCGTATAGAGCAGCGCTTGACGATAAAGATGAGAGACTGAAAATAATCGCTTTTAGGCTGACACAAGCACCAGATAGCGTATTATAAACTTAAACAAGATAATGGATTGGTGCGTCTGAATGGACTCGAACCATCGACCCCCACCATGTCAAGGTGGTGCTCTAACCAACTGAGCTACAGACGCATTAAAATGATGGTGCGTTCAATTGGACTCGAACCAACGACCCCCACCATGTCAAGGTGGTGCTCTAACCAACTGAGCTATGAACGCAACGTTGTAGGTGACAACGGGGACGAATATTAGCGTCACAACCGCAATGAGGCAAGAGGGAAATCGCAATTTTCTTCCTGAAATCACCTGATTGCGGTGGAAATATGCAACATGTCGAGAAAATAGCCGCCATGCGACGGCTATCGTCGTATTATCGCGCAGCGCGCTGCAAAATGATGGCGGACGGCTGACGTTGTAGATAGCGCATCCGTAGCATCATTAACACCGCCGCCGAGGTCAGGCCGATGATGAACCCCATCCAGAAGCCTGCCGGTCCCATACGATCCACCACCAGATCCGTTAACGCCAGGATATAACCGCTGGGTAAACCTAACACCCAGTAGGCGGTAAAGGTGATAAAAAAGATGGAACGCGTATCTTTATAACCGCGCAGAATACCGCTGCCGATAACCTGTATAGAGTCGGAAATCTGGTAAACCGCAGCGAGCAGCATTAATTGTGCGGCAAGCGCCACGACCTCGGGGTTGTCATTGTAGAGCAAAGCAATATGCTTACGCAGAGTCACGGTAAAGATCGCGGTAACCACAGCCATACAAATGCCGACGCCTAAACCGGTACGCGCTGCGGTTTGCGCATCCAGCGTTGAGCCCTGGCCCAGACGATAACCCACTCGAATTGTTACCGCCGCAGCCAGCGACATCGGCAGCACGAACATCAGCGAGCTAAAGTTAAGCGCAATCTGATGACCCGCGACATCCACAATACCTAATGGCGAAACCAGCAGCGCAACGACCGCAAACAACGTCACTTCAAAGAACAGCGCCAGCGCAATCGGCAACCCCAGTTGAATCAGGCGCTTCATGACGACGCTATCGGGTTTGCCAAAGCCTGTTTCATTACGAATATCACGCATTGAACGCGCGTGTTTAATGTAAGAAAGCATGGCGATAAACATCACCCAATAGACCGCCGCGGTCGCAACGCCGCAGCCGATACCGCCGAGTTCCGGCATACCAAAATGGCCATAGATAAAAATATAGTTCACCGGAATATTCACCAGCAGGCCCAAAAATCCCATCACCATACCCGGTTTGGTTTTGGCCAGACCTTCGCACTGGTTTCGCGCTACCTGAAAGAAAAGGTATCCTGGCGCGCCCCACAGCAGCGCGCGAAGATAACCCACGGCTTTATCGGCCAGCGCCGGATCAATATTATGCATGGAGCGGATAATGTATCCGGCATTCCACAGGACGATCATCACCAGCACGGAGACAAAGCCTGCCAGCCAGAACCCTTGTCGAACCTGATGCGCGATACGCTCACGGCGGCCGGAGCCATTGAGTTGCGCAATCACAGGCGTCAAGGCCAGCAGTAAGCCGTGACCAAACAAAATGGCGGGAAGCCAGATAGAGGTGCCGATAGCGACGGCAGCCATGTCCGTAGCGCTATAGCCTCCCGCCATGACGGTATCGACGAATCCCATTGCGGTCTGTGCCACTTGCGCAAGGATCACCGGTATCGCTAACGCTAATAACTGACGCGCTTCACTGGTATACTTCTGCACGTATTCACCTTTTATTTTGTTGTTATATGAAAGACTAAAAAGCCGCCGTAGTGGCAGCCAAAAGAAATAGCAGGGGAAATTTCAGTCTATTGTAGCGGGGTATTACTATTTCTCCAGCGAAAAAACAGTTGTTAACGGCGCATTGCTGGCAAGCTGTTTTTCCACCTGCTATTGTGCTGAACAGTTCTGCTTTTATTTATTTCAGGAGTTGAAGATATGTTTACGGGGATCGTACAGGGTACCGCGAAACTGGTATCGATTGATGAAAAACCCAACTTTCGCACCCATGTGGTGACGTTACCGGACTACATGCTGGAGGGGCTGGAGACGGGGGCGTCGGTAGCGCATAACGGATGCTGTTTGACGGTGACTGAAATAAACGGCAACCAGATCAGTTTTGATCTGATGAAAGAAACGTTGCGCATCACCAATCTGGGCGCGTTGAGGGTAGGTGATGAGGTCAACGTAGAGCGCGCCGCCAAATTCAGCGATGAAATCGGTGGACATCTGATGTCGGGGCATATTATTACGACGGCGGAGATCGCGAAAATCCTGACCTCCGAAAATAACCATCAGGTGTGGTTTAAAGTGCAGGATGCGTCCCTGATGAAGTATATCCTGTACAAAGGCTTTATCGGCGTCGACGGCATCAGTTTGACCGTCGGCGAGGTAACGCCAACGCGCTTCTGCGTGCATCTCATTCCGGAAACGCTGGAACGTACTACGCTTGGCAGAAAAAAACTGGGTGAGCGTGTGAATATCGAGATCGATCCGCAAACGCAGGCGGTTGTCGATACCGTAGAACGCGTAATGGCTGCGCGAGAAAATGCGGTCAGAAATCAGGCCGACATTGGCTAACGGAAAATAAGATTCCCCCGCATGAAATGCGGGGGAGATGATTAGCGAGGAACGCGCAGTCCGTTTTCAACGCCGCGCGTAAATACCACCTGCCAAAGCTGGATATCACGCGCGCGAAACGCACCCGCGCAGGCGTTGAGATAATAGCTGAACATACGTTTAAAGCGCTCGTTATAATTGCCCGCAATCTCTGGCCAGGCATTGATAAAGCGCTCATGCCACGCCATCAGAGTCGTGTCATAGTCGGCGCCAAAGTTATGCCAGTCTTCCATTACAAAGTGTGATTCGCTGGCCTCGGCGATTTGACGAACAGATGGCAAACAACCGTTGGGGAAAATATACTTATTGATCCACGGATCGACATTATGATCGGTTTTTTTAGAACCAATAGTATGGAGCAGGAAAAGACCATCCGGTTTTAAATTCCTGTCAACGACCTCAAAATAGGTGTTGTAGTTTTTTGGCCCGACATGTTCGAACATGCCGACAGAGACGATTCGGTCAAACTGATCGTTAAGGTCGCGATAATCTTCGAGGAGAATGGAAACATCCAGACCTTCGCAACGCGTCTGCGCCATTTTTTGTTGTTCAGCGGAGATCGTTACGCCCACCACGCTAACGCCATAATGGGTCGCCATATATTGCGACAGGCCGCCCCAGCCGCAGCCGATATCCAGCACACGCATCCCCGGTTGTAGCTGTAGCTTTTCGCAAATTAATTTCAGCTTGGCTTGCTGTGCCGCTTCCAGCGTATCGGCATCTTTCCAGTAGGCGCAAGAATATTGCATATAGGGATCGAGCATACGGGAAAAAAGGTCATTACCAAGATCGTAATGTTCCTTGCCGACAATCCAGGCGCGTTTTTTACTTTGTAGATTAATCAGACGCGCGCCGAGGATACGGAGCGTATCTTTAACATGGTGGGGGAGTTGATTTTCAAGACCGGCACGTAAGACTTTGCTGAAGAAAATATCCAGACGCTCGCATTCCCACCAGCCATCCATGTAACTCTCACCTAACCCCAACGATCCTTCCTGAAGGACGCGTTTAAAAAAATCGGGATTCTTAACACGAATGTCAGACGGGGCGGAACCATTAATTGTAATATCCGCGCGACTTAACAATTCGTTGGCGATTCGGTACCAGTTATCATCCGGTACGCTGACTTCTTCTATACACGATGAACTCATAGTTTCTCCATCACTGGACGGTGATCAGAACCTTAAAACAGCGTAGACGCTTTTTTGGCTTTGTGAGAAATCCCACGGACAATTCCGTGAGCCAGTTATCCGACGTAGAACAGAGGAAGGGAGGAACCCTTGCCGAAAAGGCCATCCATGGTGAATCGGGAACGCTCCGGTTCCCGTTAATGCCTAATAATTATCGTAATATAAACAACCGTGAATCAGTATAGGCCGCAATTTTTGATGATTCAACCGAAAATTGTTAGCGTGCTAATTACCAGCGGTTAACAAGCTTTTAGTGAGACTTGTCGTGGGCGACATTGGCATGAGGAAACCCGGTCTCAGCGCAATCTGCATGAGACTGCATTTTGTAGCCTAACGCCGCCAGAACAACGGTAGAGAGCATTACGCTGGTGGTGGTCAGCAGCGGCGTGCTGATGAGCCATGAAACCACCAGGCTTGCCAGGAAACATAACCCCAGCTGCAGCGTATTTTGTAGCGCCGCAGCGCGTCCCGTGGCTTGAGGGAAAGGGCGTAACGCTTGCGCGACGACGATAGGGTAAATTGCGCCATTAGCAATCGCCATTACGCAGAAAGGAATCAGGATCTCCACCAGTGAGGCATTATTCAGAAGGCCCGCTCCCCAGGTGGCGATAACGCTCAGCGCGTACAGCCCTAACAGCCACGGAAGCAATTGGTAGCCCTGCCATTTTTGTAGCGCCGCGCGGCAACCATATCCGCCAATCAGAAAAGCGATGGTTTGCGGAACATAGCTCAGGCCAATCACTGCCGGGCTGTAACCCATCGCGCTGAGAATAAACGGCGACCCTGTTAGCCACGCAAAAAAGCTGGCGGAACAGGCGGCATAAATCAGCACATTACCGCGATAGGTTTTAGAGCGTAACAACGTCGCGAAAGTGAGTTTATCCTGTCCCTCGGTACGCGCTTTTAACGATGGTTTTAAGCGCAACGCCGGCAACATCAGCAACAACGTAATCACGAACAGGGTGGCGAAAATCGCCTGCCATGAGAAATGCGTCAGTATCCAGCTTCCCAGTAAGGGCGCAAGCGCCGGGGATAATCCCACCAGTGGCATGATAGTGGCGAAGATACGATTAATTTTTTGCGAAGGATAATAATCGGTCACCAGCGCTTGCCAAATTACCGTTGCCGCACAAACGCCGACGGCCTGCACAAAGCGCAGCGTCAGCAGTGCTGCCGCGCTTTCTACCCACAGCATCCCCAGACTTCCGAGTGCAAAGATAGATAACCCCAGCAGTAAAATCGGTTTACGGCCATAACGATCCGATAGCGGTCCCCAGAGGAGTTGCGCGACGGCAAAGCCAGCTAAAAACAGGCTGAGGCTGGCGCTGACCGCGGCGGCAGGCGTTTGTAAATCCGCCTGTATGGCGGCAAACGCGGGCAGGTACATGTCCGTAGCCAGAAATCCCAGCACGCTAAGGCCGGCTAACCAGACTAAAAAACCTTTTCCAGGTTGCATATTTGTTTCTCTTTCTTATCAGACAGACATTGTCGCAGAGTGTAGGGAGTGAAATTACGGTTGTGAAACGTTAATATTTGTCCAGTGAATTCAAAATTTTTGTAGGCAAATTATGTGGTCGGAATACTCGCTTGAAGTGGTTGACGCCGTGGCGCGCAATGGCAGTTTTAGCGCGGCGGCGCAGGAACTGCACCGTGTGCCTTCAGCAGTCAGTTACACCGTTCGTCAGTTAGAGGAGTGGCTGGCCGTACCGCTTTTTGTACGACGTCACCGTGATGTTGAACTGACGCCTGCTGGCGTCTGGTTTTTAAAAGAAGGGCGTTCTGTTATCAAAAAAATGCAGATCACTCGCCAACAGTGTCAGCAAATTGCTAATGGCTGGCGCGGGCAGTTAGCTATTGCGGTGGACAATATCGTGAGACCAGAACGTACCCGGCAGATGATCGTCGATTTCTATCGCCATTTTGACGATGTGGAACTGCTGGTTTTTCAGGAGGTGTTTAACGGCGTCTGGGACGCGCTCTCCGACGGGCGTGTCGAACTGGCGATTGGGGCGACGCAGGCGATTCCGGTAGGGGGGCGTTACGCTTTTCGGGATATGGGGACCCTGAGCTGGAGCTGCGTAGTGGCAAGCGATCACCCGCTGGCGTCGATGCCTGGGCCGTTAAGCGATGATACCCTGCGCAACTGGCCGTCGCTGGTCAGGGAAGACACTTCGCGAACCTTACCGAAACGGATTACCTGGCTGCTGGATAACCAAAAAAGGGTCGTCGTACCGGACTGGGAGTCATCGGCAACCTGCCTGTCGGCAGGACTATGCGTGGGAATGGTGCCGACGCATTTTGCCCGACAGTGGATAGACAGCGGAAAATGGGTGGCGCTGACGTTAGAGAATCCGTTTCCCGATGCGGCCTGTTGCGTGACGTGGCAGCAAAACGAAGCCTCGCCCGCGCTGGCATGGCTGCTGGACTATTTGGGCGATAGCGAAACGTTGAATCGGGAGTGGCTGCGGGAGCCAGAAGAGGCTCCCGACAGCGGGGATTAACGCCGATAGTCGCGGAACGGGCCGTCAGCGACCGAGCGACGCTCAACCAGGCGTGGATGAACTTCAATAGACTGTGACTCTTCACGCTTATTGACGATGCGATCCAATAGCATATTAAATGCGGTTTCACCTAAAGAGTCTTTGGGCTGGTGAATCGTCGTCAGCGCCGGGGTAAAGAAACGGGCGTTACGCACATTGTCATAACCGATCACCGAAACGTCCTGCGGTACGCGAAGCCCCATTTCGTCAGCCGCGCAAAGCGCGCCCATCGCCATAATATCGCCGCCGCAGAAAACGGCGGTAGGGCGATGTGACTGCGATAAAATTTGCTGCATCGCGTGGTAACCGGATTCCGGCTCGAAGTCGCCCTGAACAATCCAGTTGTCCGGCACGTTGATCAGCGCCTCCTCCATGGCTTTCATAAAGCCTGCCAGCCGGCCCGCGCCGGTGTTGCGCTCCAGCGGGCCGGGAATAACGCCGATATCCCGGTGGCCGCGTTCAACCAGATAACGACCCGCCATATAGCCGCCTGCAAAGGCGTTATCAATCACCGTGTCGGTAAAATCGGCCTTCGCCTCACCCCAGTCCATCACCACCATCGGAATATGGCGATACTCTTCCAGCATGGAAAGCAGAGGTTCTGGATACTCAGAACACATCACCAGCAGGCCATCCACGCGCTTTTGCGCCATCATGGACAGGTAGGCGCGCTGTTTTTCCAGGTTATTCCAGGCGTTGCCTAAAATCAGCGTATAGCCTTTCTGGAAACAGTTTTTTTCAACTGCCTCGATAATTTCGGCAAAATAGGCCGCTTCGCTGCTGGTCGCCAGTAAGCCTATCGACTTGGTATGGTTAACCTTCAGGCTACGCGCGACGGCGCTGGGAGAGTAGTGCAGCTCTTTAATTGCCGCCCAGACCGCGTTACGCGTTTCTTCAGCGACAAAACGCGTTTTGTTGATTACGTGTGATACAGTTGTAGTGGAAACGTTTGCTCGTTTCGCTACATCTTTAATTGTTGCCATTACATTTCACTCCAGACCCTCGCTAAGCTCCTGAGAAACGCCAGGTAAACGTTTGCCTACACACACCCTAATCGCAACATCAGGGTTGCGGCACGCCGGAAAAACGACACGGAACGTCAGGAAGGGGTCAATGGCCGTTACGCTAATTCAGTAAGCCTGGAATTTTGTCTGATCTTGAGGAAAAGGGGAAGCGTTAAAAACAGTTATCAATATAAAACATGAGAGATTTTTGGGCGGGAATGTGCAAAAATGCGCTATATCACTTTTTGTGTGGGAATAAAAAGGAGAAAACTTGATGAGTACCGACCTGAAATTTTCGTTGATTACTACGCTGATTGTTCTGGGCGTGATTGTCGCAGGTGGATTAACGGCCGCTCTGCACTGATTTCCTCTCTTCTGAGGGTGGGCGTCTCCTCTATTCTATCCCTCTCTAAAACGCAGAAGGCGTACCTTCTGCGTACTCAGACTTATGCGGCGAGATTTTTCGCAACAAATTCCCAGTTAACCAGCGCCCAGAAATGCTCCAGATAGTTTGGACGGG
This sequence comes from Salmonella sp. SAL04202, assembly GCF_046550775.1. Taxonomy (NCBI): domain Bacteria; kingdom Pseudomonadati; phylum Pseudomonadota; class Gammaproteobacteria; order Enterobacterales; family Enterobacteriaceae; genus Salmonella; species Salmonella sp. SAL04202. The sequence continues at coordinate 1,143,556 of NZ_JBGDXK010000001.1, forward strand.
CGTTGCGGTAGTCGATGTAATACGCGTGTTCCCACACATCAACCGTCAGCAACGGCGTTGCATCCGTAGTCAGCGGCGTACCGGCATTTGAGGTAGAAACGATAGCCAGTTTGCCATCAGCGCTTTTTACCAGCCATGTCCATCCGGAACCAAAGTTTTTGATAGCGGCATCGGTGAACTGCGCTTTAAATTCCGCGAAGCTGCCAAAAGATGCCGCGATAGCATCAGCCAGTTTCCCGGTCGGTTCGCCGCCAGCGTTTGGCGCCAGGCAGTTCCAGTAGAAGGTGTGGTTCCACACCTGAGCGGCGTTATTAAAGATGCCGCCTTCGGAGGCGCGCACGATCTCTTCCAGCGATTTGCCTTCAAATGCCGTGCCTTTGATCAAATTGTTAAGATTGGTCACGTAAGTCTGATGATGTTTGCCATAGTGATATTCCAGCGTCTCAGCAGAAATATGCGGCGCCAGAGCATCTTTGGCATACGGTAATGCAGGTAATTCGAACGACATTGCTTCTCTCCTTATTATTAATATTGCGCACGCACAATAACCCTGGTGCGCGTAAGGATAGGGTAGCAAATTGAGAGGTGGCGCAAAAGAAGAAGTTATCCTGTCGTTAAACGACAGGATAAAATATTAGCGAATTGTTTTAGGCGTCATCACCCGGCGGGCGCCGACATAATGACGTTGCCAGTATTCTTCGTTCAGTGAGGTGATCTGAATTTCCTGACCGCTGCGCGGGGACTGAATAAACTTACCGTTGCCGACATAGACGCCAACGTGATCGGCGGTGCCGCGCCCCTGCGTACGGAAGAACACCAGATCGCCGTTTTTCAACTCGCTACGCTCAATGGGCGCCGCGTCACGCAGGTGATACATCTCATTCGCCGTTCGGGGGATACGGATCTTCACTAAATCTTTATAGGCATAATAAACCAGACCGCTGCAATCAAAACCGGTGCGCGGCGACGCGCCTCCCCAGTGATACGGTTTACCAATCTGGTTCATGAGTTTGGACATCGCGGTTTTCGTCGCTTTTTGTACTTTTGCACGATGCGCATCGGCAATAGAGACCGGCAATGTTCCTTTCCCCTTCACGCAGTGCGGCTTACGGCCTTTACGCGTCGTGCATTTTTCCGTTACGTCGAGGGCGGCGATTGACGTGGGCGCGGTTCTGTTACGACGATGCGTCGTATGACGAGATTTTGTGGAGGCGGTGGTACGTTTTGGCGTAGAAGCGGAAGAAGAACGGCTGGTTTTTGAGTTTTTTTTTACGTTTTTTTTGCTGGTTTTACTGATCTTTTTCGTTGTGCTTTTCTTTTTATCTGCCGTTTTCGTGACATGAGAAACAGCAGGCGTCGCTTTGGCTTGCCTGGAAGCATGGGCCATTGGCGTAAAGGGGAGAGTAGTAAAAAGTAAAGCACAGAGCGTGATCGAGATTTTGTTTATCCGCGCCACTGAGCAATCCTCTGTTAAAGGCAGGCGATTCATGCCTGCGTATGATTTACAAAACCTGATAATTCTAATCTACAAAAGCACAGATTGGTAATTGCTTTTGGTTTCTGAAGCTGTGTTTCGTTAACAGATGTAAAAAAATAGCAATTAATGCTAAACACGAACGCGTTATCTACAAATCACTGCGCGGCAACCCGCTTAAAAGATATTTTGTATACAACTTATTCCCGCAGACGGTAAAATAATAAGGCATGATGAAAATGTTATTTTCCGTTGCCAGCCTGACCCGTTACAATGACAGGCTTCGGTCGTAAAAGTAGTTTAAGGAAGCGAGACAATGAGCACCACTATCGAAAAAATTCAGCGCCAGATCGCTGAAAACCCGATTCTCCTGTATATGAAGGGTTCACCGAAACTGCCAAGCTGTGGTTTCTCTGCGCAGGCCGTTCAGGCGCTTTCAGCCTGCGGGGAACGTTTTGCCTATGTTGATATCCTGCAAAACCCGGATATTCGCGCTGAATTACCGAAATACGCCAACTGGCCGACATTCCCACAACTGTGGGTGGACGGCGAGCTGGTCGGCGGGTGTGATATTGTGATTGAAATGTATCAGCGTGGTGAGCTGCAGCAGCTTATTAAAGAAACTGCGGCAAAATATAAAACTCAGGAGCCGGACGCAGAGTAATCTGTGAAAGGGGAAAGCGACCTGTAAAGGTCGCTTTTTTACTGCCATAGAAAGCAAGAGCGGCGTTGTTAGCCTCGTTATTTGTCCGTCGACAAAGGTAACGGCCAGCCGCCCAGGCGCTTCCAGCGATTGACAATTTCACAAAACAGCACCGCTGTCCGCTCGGTATCATACAAAGCGGAGTGGGCCTTTTCACCGTCAAACTCCATACCTGCCGCCAGGCACGCTTTTGATAACACCGTTTGTCCCAGCGCCAGTCCGCTCAATGCCGCAGTATCAAAGGTGACGAACGGATGAAACGGGTTACGTTTCAGCGAGGCGCGCTCTGCGGCGGCCATCATAAAACTGTGATCAAAAGTGGCGTTATGCGCGACCATAATGGCGCGGCTACAACCGCTGTCTTTGATACCTTTACGCACCATTTTGAAAATAGCGTGTAGCGCCTCATATTCACTCACCGCGCCGCGTAGCGGGTTAGAGGGATCGATACCGTTAAACGCAAGCGCTTCCGGCTGTAAGTTGGCTCCAGCGAACGGCTCCACATGGAAATGCAGCGTCGTGTCCGGCATCAGCCAGCCTTGTTCATCCATTTTCAGCGTGATGGCGGCGATTTCGAGCAGCGCATCGGTTTTAGCGTTAAATCCTGCAGTTTCAACGTCGATGACGACAGGATAAAAACCACGAAAACGGTCGCACAGACCGGAAAGTTGAGCGTTATCGGACATCTGAGTCTCTTAATACGAAAAAATGCAGCGCGTATTATGGCAAATTTTACGCCGGGATGCAGTAAAACAACGGGCGCAGTGACCTGCGCCCGGCGGGGGATCAGTTACCCAGACCGCGGCCTGCGTCTTTAGCTTCAATCAATTCGATTTTATAGCCATCCGGATCTTCAACGAAGGCGATGATGGTCGAACCGCCTTTTACCGGCCCCGCTTCACGGGTCACGTTGCCGCCGTTCTGACGAATGCGTTCACAGGCTTCAGCAGCATTGTCAACGCTCAGCGCGATGTGCCCATACGCATTGCCCATGTCGTAGCTCTCAACGCCCCAGTTATAGGTTAGTTCGATGACCGCTTCTTCCGTTTCCGGACCATATCCCACAAAGGCCAGCGAGTATTTGTATTCCGGATTCTCACTGGTACGCAGCAATTTCATGCCCAGAACGTTAGTGTAAAAAGCGATGGAACGCTGCAAATCGCCGACGCGCAGCATAGTATGCAATAAACGCATTTTCGTTGTCCTTAAAATAGTCAAGATATTCAAAGTATAGCGGCGATGTGAGGCCGCTATCAATGAAATTACAGAGTAGGGTAGTCAGTGTAGCCTTCCGCGCCGCCGCCATAAAAGCTTTCGGGACGCTGTGGATTAAGTTCCGCTTTACGTTGCAGACGCGCTACCAGATCCGGGTTAGCGATGTAATCGCGACCAAACGCCACGGCGTCAATCAGCCCTTTTTCGATCAGATCTTCCGCTTTTTCTGGCGTATAGGCGCCAGCGCCGATGATGGGACCGTGGAAACGCGCGCGCACTTTTTCACGGAATGCGTCGCTGTACGGTTCTCCGCCCGCCCAGTCTGGTTCAGACATATGCAGATAAGCAATGCCGCGTTTGCCTAACGCTTCAATCAGATAAAGGGCGTCAGCTTCTTCATTCGGGCCGTTATCGACATTCTGGAAAGTGCCGACAGGAGAAAGGCGGATGCCGATACGGTCGGCGCCCCATTCCTTAATGCCGGCATCAACCACCTCCAGCACCAGACGGGCGCGATTCTCTACGCTGCCGCCGTACCGATCGGTACGGTGATTAGAAGACGGAGAGAGGAACTGGTGCAGCAGATAACCGTGCGCGGAGTGCAGCTCCACCAGGTCGAAGCCTGCCTCTCGGGCATTGGCGATAGCCTGGCGGAAATCGTTGACGATCCCGGGGATCTCGTGAGTATCCAGCGCGCGCGGCGTGGAAGTTTCTACGCGGATGGCCTGGCCGTTTTCGTCACGCAAAGAGGTGCGAGTTCCCGCATTGATAGCGGATGGCGCAACGGGCGCTTGTCCGCCTGGTTGCAGGCTGGCGTGTGAAATACGGCCCGTATGCCACAGTTGCACCGCCATATGGCCGCCCTGAGCATGAACTCCCTGAGTGATTTTTTTCCAGGCGGCGATCTGCTCATCGCTGTGTAATCCCGGTGCGCCGGCATAGCCTTTCGCCTGTGCGGAGATTTGTGTGGCTTCGCTGATGATCAATCCGGCGCTGGCGCGTTGACGGTAATATTCCGCCATTAACGGCGTAGGAATGTCGCCCGGTTCAATACTCCGCAAACGCGTCAAAGGCGCCATAAATACGCGATTTGTCGCCGTGATGGCACCCACCTTGAGGGGGGTAAACAGTTTTGCTGATGACATAGTGGCTCCTGATATAAGTAGACCGGTCGTCTTGTAATAAAGGAAATAAAAACGCCTGTTACTGCTCAGGCGTTGCAATGATGGTCTTAACATGCGCCAACGCATTTTCCAGCGGCGCGGCGCTACGGGATATTTTGGCCTGCAAATTGGCGCCCAGCCACAGGGCATAAAGTACCTGCGCCTGTGGCAACGGCTGGCCGGTGAAATGTAAACAGTGGCTATTACGGCCATCTTCCAGCGCGCGTGCAAGCAGTGCCATGATCTCCTGCGCCCCTTTATCCATCGTAGAGCGCATATCCTCCGACAGATCGCAGACCTCCGCTGACAGTTTCACCGTCAGGCAACCGCTAATGGCGCCTTGCTGGCAAAACTGCTTTAACGTTTCCTGATACCAGGCGAGAAGACGATCGCGATGATTACCGGGACCGGAGGTGAAGTGCGCCGTAAGACGCTGATGATAGCAGGCGTAATGTCGCTCAAGCATGGCGACGCCGAAGGCTTCTTTCGAGCGAAAGTAGTGATAAAACGACCCTTTAGGCACCTGGGCGGTTTTGAGCAATTCGCTAAGCCCCATGCCGGTAAAACCCCGTTGCATACAAAGCTGCTCGCCGGTGGCCAGCAGATGTTCGCGGGTATCATGTTCGGTTTGCTTATTCATAGCAGGCAGTATAGTAGACCAGTCGGTCTACTGCAAGCAGAGTTGCCATAATGTCAGTTAGCGTCTTCAATAGTCATAAGCGTCAAACGTTGAGGAGGGGATGTGGCCGAGCAGTTGGAGTTTTTTCCTGTAGCAAGCCCATGTCGCGGTATCTGCCAGTCTGATGAGCGTGGCTTTTGTCGGGGCTGTATGCGCAGCCGCGACGAACGGTTTAACTGGCAAAAAATGAGCGATGCCGAGAAACAAAATGTACTGCGGCTTTGTCGCCAGCGTTTCTTGCGTAAAATACGCGCAAATAAGCCTCTCCCATCGGAAGATCCTCAACAACCTTCACTCTTTTAAACGCGGAATTGCGTATACTCAACCTCATTATTCTCTATGAGGAATCTGTTATGGTTCAGCGTGTCACCATCGCTCCACAAGGCCCGGAGTTTTCGCGTTTTGTCATGGGTTACTGGCGTTTGATGGACTGGAATATGTCCGCGCGTCAGTTAGTGAGTTTTATCGAAGAACATCTGGATTTGGGCGTCACTACCGTTGACCATGCGGACATTTATAGCGGTTATCAGTGCGAAGCGGCGTTTGGCGAGGCGCTAACGCTGGCGCCGCATTTGCGGGAAAAACTGCAAATCGTTACCAAATGCGGTATTGCGACCACCGCCAGAGCGGAAAATAGGCTCGGTCATTATATTACCGATCGCCGCCATATTATTCTGAGCGCCGAACAGTCATTAAAAAATCTGGCGACAGATTATCTGGATATGTTGTTAATTCACCGTCCCGATCCGTTAATGGATGCGGATGACGTCGCCGAGGCGTTTCAACATCTGCACCAAAGCGGCAAAGTGCGCCATTTTGGCGTTTCTAATTTTACGCCAGCGCAATTTACGTTGCTGCAATCGCGCCTGCCGTTCACCCTTGCGACCAACCAGGTGGAGATCTCGCCGGTTCATCAGCCTTTGTTGCTGGACGGCACATTAGATCAATTACAGCAACTGCGTATTCGTCCGATGGCCTGGTCATGTCTTGGCGGCGGTCGGCTGTTTAATGATGAGGCTTATCAGCCGTTGCGCCAGGAACTTTCCGTTATCGCGCAAGAACTCAACGCCAGTTCTATTGAACAGGTGGTCTATGCCTGGATTTTACGTTTGCCGTCGCAGCCGCTGCCGATTATTGGCTCGGGTAAAATCGAACGCGTACGCGCCGCACTAGAAGCGGAAATGCTGTCATTGTCGCGTCAACAGTGGTTCCGAATCCGCAAGGCGGCACTGGGTTATGACGTGCCGTAATCGCCAACTCGTTGACTTTCCGTTCATGTTTTCGCCAGTGGTTTACACTTAACAGGCGACCACATGTAACGGAGGTTTTATGAAGCGATTAAGTTTAGCGATAGTAACGCTGTTGGCCTGTGCGGGTGCGCAGGCCGCCAGCGAGAAAGTAGAGATGAACCTGGTGACGGCGCAAGGCGTAGGACAGTCTATCGGCACCGTCGTCATCGATGAAACCGAAGGCGGCTTAAAATTTACCCCACACCTTAAAGCGTTGCCGCCGGGCGAGCATGGTTTTCACATTCATGCCAACGGTAGCTGCCAGCCCGCGATTAAAGACGGCAAAGCGGTTGCCGCAGAAGCCGCTGGTGGTCATCTGGACCCACAAAATACCGGCAAGCATGAAGGACCGGAAGGCCAGGGGCATCTGGGCGACCTCCCGGTGTTAGTCGTTAATAATGATGGTATCGCCACCGAACCGGTTACTGCGCCGCGTCTGAAGTCTCTTGATGAAGTGAAAGATAAAGCGCTCATGATCCATGTGGGCGGCGATAACATGTCCGATCAGCCGAAACCGCTCGGCGGCGGCGGAATGCGTTACGCCTGCGGCGTCATTAAATAACCTGGAGCCAGCGTTCCCTGTGCTGGAGCCTGTTCCAGCTGCGACAGCGAACAGTGTAAACGCCAGATAATCGCCGCCAGCTCATGCGCGGCGGGTTGATGATGATGTGCGAGCGTGTCGCAGATACGCTGTAGTTCCTGTAGCGTGACGGCAAGCGGGCGTTGCTGCACGCCGCGCTCGCTCATCACATCGCGCAGCAGGGATATACAAATATCCCGCACCCGGGAAAGCGGATCGGAACGCGACTCCCAGGCGCGCAGCTGCCACACCACATGCGAGCAGTTCAGCAGTACCACTCCCCAACGTAATAACCACCGGCGCGCCAGCGCATCCTGGCTATTGCTGAGCTGACTGACGTGATGATAGGTCAGCGACTCAAACTCGCTTTCGCTATGGGAAGGGTGACGGCTAAGCTGATCGACGAAATCCCGGCGTAGCGCGCGGATATGGCGGCGGCTTTTTACGGCATCGGAACCGGGGCGCAAAATCGCAAACGCCAGCCAGGAAATCGCGACGCCGACGATCTTGGCGGTATTATCGTTAAGGAAGTCGGCGAAGTCGTACACCGGCGGATTGGTCACGGCGATGAATGAGCCCATAAAAACGATAAGCTGCCCCCACAGTCCCGCCAGCTTAGGCATCTGCAGTTTAAGCAGTTGCATCGTGACGAACAGCGGAAAAAGGAAAAGCAAGAATTGCCACAGATCGGTGATTTGCACCATCAGGCCAAATTTCACCACGAAGCTGAATAAGGACAGCAGCACTAAAGTACGCATCAATAAGGTGAGCGACTTAAACGGCGTGGCGACGATGGAGTAGAGGACGCAACTGATCGCCGCCAGGGTTAATGCGCCGGGCCCGGATTCCCATTGCGCACCAATACTCCAGGCGCCAATTACCGTGAGCGTGCAAAAGGTACGCACGCCGCTCCAGATGGCCTCTGCGTTATCCGTATGCCGCGCAAGGCCGGGAGTGCGGCGGATATGGATTTGATCCACCGGCGCGCCGCTTTCGATCAGATATAACTGACGGCTGCTGCGCAGATATAAGTGGCAAAAATAGCGTAATCGCTGCCAGAACGCGAGGTGACGATAATCCTGTTCATCCTGCGGGCGTAGCGGCGCAATAATCCGCGCCACGGTGTAGCTGTCCGCGCGCGGTTTCGCTAGCGCGGCTAAGAGTTGTTCAATAACTTCGCGGCTGTTTTCCGGCGGCGTCGGCCAGTTTAAAAGCATTCTACGCAGACTGGAGATCACGCTGGTTAGCCGTAATTGCTGGTGTAACAATGCATTTAGCAATGCATTCTGGCGGCGAAAACGGTAGTGACTCCAGAAGGCCTGAATACGCAGCAGGTTCATGGTCAGGATTTGCCCAATCACGCCCTCATGCGCGGAGCGGATAGCGTCGGTAGTCTCCGGCTGCCACAGTAGACTGGCATGTTCCAGCAAGCGCGCATGCATGTTTTTCAACGCGGTGAGCAGGGCAGTGCCATCCGATGTGCTGGGTAGGATCATCATCATCATGCCGCCACAGAGGATGCCGACGATAACTTCACATACACGTGCCTGGGCGATATCCCACAACTGCGTGATTTCTACAATATTAACCATCGGGAACGCGATGATCGCCGCCGTGTAGCCGGACAACTGGAAAGCATAAGCGACATTATTGGTAAAATGCGCGCAGGCCCAGGTACAAAAACCGATCCAGGCGGCCATGCTAAATAAGAACAACCAGGGTTCATTCAGCGTATGGCCGGCAATAATCAACGCGGCGGTCGCGCCGAGTAAACTCCCGGCAATACGCCCCAGACTTTTACTGATTACGCCGCCTACGGTCGGAAAGCTCACCACTGCGGCCGAAGTCATCGCCCAGTAGGGCTCATCCAGATTGAGATAATAAGCGAATGTCAGCGCGAGACACATGGCAATGGTATTGCGCAACGCGTAACGCCACTGGCCGGAGGTCGCTTTAAACCAGGGCGTATTTCGCAGGGCCGGCAGGGAGAGTTTCATTACCGCTGTCCAATGGCTACGCTGCAGGTAGTGCCGGAGACGAGCGTGATATCCTGCGGCAAAGCGTCAAATTCGATACGTACCGGTACGCGTTGCGCCAGACGTACCCACGGTACGTTGGGTTTGATATCGGGCACTAAACCAGAGTCACTTTCCACGCTTTGGTCGTAAATAGCGCGCCCGATACTGCCAACGTGACCCTGTAACTTAATATTGCCACTATACAGTGTTATTAATGCAGGCTCACCTTCGCGGATATGGCGTAGTTTGGTTTCTTCGAAATATCCCATTACATAAAATGAGTGGCTATCTACCAGGGCGAAAAGTGGCTTACCGGTGCTGGCATAATCACCGGTACGCGTGGAAAGGTTGGTCACCCAGCCGGATACCGGCGCTTTTACTTCCGTCTGGCTAAGCTGCCACTGCGCCTGTTTTAACGTTGCCAGTGCGACATCTACGTTGGCCTGCATCGCTTTAACATTCAGATTGGCGCTATCCAGATCTTCAGCAGAGATGTAGTTACGCGATAAATGTCGACGTCGATCGGCTTCATTATTCGCTTTTGCCAGATCGGACTGCGCTTTGGCCAACTGCGCCTGCGCGTTAAGTTCTGCAATATGGAAGGGCGTTTTATCAATGACAAAGAGAACGTCCCCGGCGTTGACGAACTGATTATCTTTGATATTGAGTTGGGTAATGCTGCCAGAAACCTGTGGCGTTACGCTGACCTGTTCCGCGCGGATTTTACCATCGCGCGTCCACGGTGACTGCATATAGTAATTCCATAACCACCACGCGGCCAGAACGGCGACGACGGCGACAATGAGAGTAGAAAAATATTTTATTGTTTTTAACGACATATTTACCACGCGATCAGTAAAACGAGGCCCAGACATACGCACAGCGTAAAGAGGGAGAGATCCATTAACAGGGGATGCCAGATTTCATCAGAGTATATCCGGTCACGCAGGAGTCGGTGAATAAACAACCAGATAACGAACCCAAGCGCAAAGGCTTTAAAGAATGGCGGAAAGTAAACAGATGCTCCCAACATGAGATCTTGTAAGGGCAATCCTGTGGCGTTGAGTATACACTTCACAAGCAATGTTCCTTTGCGTCAGACATCGATGCTTTAGTTTTAGCCAAAACCGAAGCTACAGGTGCCAGGTGCGCACTATGTCTGAAAAAATGTCTATTGGTAAGCAAATTTAGCAATACATTTGTTTTGAGAATACAAATACTGCACACTATTCTAAAATCAGCATAATAACTTAGCAAGCTAATTATAAGGAGATGAAATTGGAATCGCCACTAGGTTCTGATCTGGCACGGTTGGTGCGCATTTGGCGTGCTCTGATTGACCATCGCCTCAAGCCTCTGGAATTGACGCAGACACATTGGGTCACGTTGCACAATATTCATCAATTGCCGCCTGACCAGTCGCAGATTCAATTGGCTAAAGCGATAGGCATTGAGCAGCCATCGCTGGTACGCACGTTGGATCAACTTGAAGATAAGGGGCTAATTTCGCGGCAAACCTGCGCCAGCGATCGTCGCGCTAAGCGGATTAAACTGACCGAAAAAGCGGAGCCGCTGATCGCTGAGATGGAAGAGGTCATTCATAAAACGCGCGGTGAAATTTTGGCTGGGATTTCTTCAGAGGAGATTGAGCTTCTGATTAAACTTGTCGCTAAACTTGAACACAACATTATGGAATTGCACTCTCACGATTGAGGTGCAGGGGCATACGTGTGGCCATGTGACCACACGTAAAGCCTGGTTTAGCGTGGAGAGACAGTAACCTGGCTGCCGTTGCTGGCCAGCACGACACGCTGACCTGCCGAGAAACGCGTATTTCCTTGTTTCTGCACAACCATAATGGTGTTGCCATCGTCTTTACGAATTTCCAGTTCCACACCCTGGGTTTTATTCATTGCGCTCTGGACGCCCTGGCCCGCTACGCCACCAGCCACCGCGCCTGCCGCGGTCGCCAGTGAACGACCCGTACCGCCGCCGATAGTGTTGCCGAGGAATCCGCCCAACACCGCGCCGCCGATAGCGCCAATCACGTTAGAATCATCACCGCCCTGAATTTGAACCGGACGAACGTTAACGATAGTACCGTACGTTACATTCTGAACTTGTTTAGCCTCGGATGCGGTATAAACATCACCCGAAAGGCTATCATTGTTAACACACCCAGCTAAGGATAACCCCATCAGTGAAACGGCCAGTACACGTTTAATCATTTACCCATCTCCTGTTCTTCACGAAACGCTATTTCAGCATCCCTATAGCTAAATTATATGGCATTTATGCAGTTAAGGTCATATCTTCTGCCGAAAGAATGTAAAAATCATAATCAGAAGTTAATTAACTAATCTTAAACGAAGTGGGAAGCAAGAAAAGATAGGTTATTGATATCCGTGGACGGCACGGCAAAAAACGTGACGCGGGCATCGCATTGCAAAATACGTTATGCCGAGTGTTAAGGCTTAACCCAGCTTAATAAGGAAGAGGTATGAAATCGGGCCGTTTTATTGGCGTTATGTCCGGAACCAGCCTTGATGGCGTGGATGTTGTACTGGCGGCAATTGATGAAACCATGGTTGCGCAACAGGCAAGTCTCACCTGGCCCATTCCCGTTCATCTGAAAAAAGGCATTCTCGATATTTGCCAGGGACAACCGCTTACGCTCTCGCAACTCGGCCAGCTGGATACCCAGTTAGGCCGGCTTTTTGCACAGGCGGTTAATGCGCTGTTAGCGCAACAACGTTTGCAGCCGCGGGATATCGTCGCCATTGGTTGTCATGGGCAAACGGTCTGGCATGAGCCGACCGGCGAGGCCCCGCATACGCTGCAAATTGGCGATAATAATCACATCGTCGCCCATACGGGGATTACAGTGGTCGGCGATTTTCGGCGGCGGGATATTGCGCTGGGCGGACAAGGCGCGCCGCTGGTGCCTGCTTTCCATCACGCGCTGTTGGGACATCCGACGGAAAAACGTATGGTCCTGAATATCGGCGGCATCGCCAATTTATCTCTGCTTTTCCCGGGACAGGCGGTGCGCGGGTACGACACGGGGCCGGGTAATATGTTGATGGATGCGTGGATTTGGCGACAATGCGCGCAGCCCTACGACAAAGACGCGGCATGGGCGAAAGAAGGTCAGGTTATTCTTCCATTGCTGCAAAAGATGTTGCGCGATCCGTACTTTGCTGCGTCGGCGCCCAAAAGTACAGGACGCGAATATTTCAACTATGGCTGGTTAGAGCGTCATCTTACGGCTTTCCCTGGCGCAGACGCGCGCGATGTACAGGCCACGCTGGCGGAGCTGACGGCGGTCTCCATCGCCCAACAGGTGCTGCTCAATGGCGGCTGCGAGCGGCTGATGGTCTGTGGCGGCGGAAGCCGGAATCCGTTAGTGATGGCCCGTCTGGCGGCGCTGTTGCCCGGTATCGAGGTTTCGACCACCGATAAGGCGGGGATCAGCGGCGATGATATGGAAGCGCTGGCCTTTGCATGGCTTGCCTGGCGAACGCTCGCGGGCCTGCCGGGAAATTTACCTTCCGTGACGGGGGCTACAGAAGCCAGTGTTTTAGGCGCTATTTACCCGGCTAACCCAATAACTCAGAGTTAACTGAATTTTTCCCGGACCCTATATCGGTAAACTAGCAAGGTCAGGAAGGGGCGTTTGCCCTTCCAGAAGCAGGAGAGCTTTCGGGATATGCCTATGAAAAAGATCGCAATAATGTGTTTACCTGTGCTGCTGACCGGCTGTAGCGTTTATCAACAATTTGTTGAACGTATGCAAACGGATACGCTGGAATACCAGTGTGATGAGAAGCCGCTTACCGTTAAAGTCAATAACCCGCGTGAAGAGGTCAGTTTTGTCTATGACAATAAGCTGCTGACCCTGAAGCAAGGAATCTCGGCCTCGGGCGCGCGTTATACCGACGGGATTTATGTTTTCTGGTCGCAAGGCGAGAGCGCCACGGTCTATAAACGAGACAGAATTGTGCTTAATAACTGTCAGTTACAAAATCCGAAGCGTTGAGATTTTCAGTATGGGGGCGCACAATAGCGCCACCCACTGATTATTTCTGATCAACGCCATGTCTGATAACGACCAATTGCAGCAGATCGCGCATCTGCGCCGTGAATACACGAAAGGCGGCTTGCGTCGCCGCGATTTACCCGCTGAACCGTTAACCTTATTTGAGCGCTGGCTTGGGCAAGCGTGCGACGCCAGACTGGCCGATCCGACGGCAATGGTCGTGGCGACCGTAGATGACAAGGGGCAACCGTACCAGCGTATTGTATTGCTCAAGCATTATGATGAAAAAGGCCTGGTCTTTTATACCAACCTGGGAAGCCGCAAGGCGCATCAAATTGAGCACAATCCGCGTATCAGTCTGTTATTTCCCTGGCATATGCTTGAACGCCAGGTGATGGTGACAGGCAAAGCCGAGCGTCTCTCCACACTTGAGGTGGTGAGGTATTTCCACAGCCGTCCGCGCGACAGCCAGATTGGCGCATGGGTCTCTAAACAATCCAGCCGCATTTCCGCGCGCGGTATCCTCGAAAGCAAATTCCTGGAGCTCAAGCAGAAATTTCAACAGGGCGAAGTGCCGTTACCCAGCTTCTGGGGCGGTTTTCGCGTGAGTATCGAACAGATGGAGTTCTGGCAGGGCGGCGAACATCGTCTGCACGATCGCTTTTTGTACCAACGCGACGACGGCGCATGGAAAATCGACCGTCTTGCGCCCTAAAGATGCAAAAATCTTGTTTTAAGCACTGGTGCGGATGAATCCGCCGTTTTATGCTATGTCTCTTTCGCGTCTGGCGAAAAGTCGTGTACCGGCAAAGGTGCAGTCGTTTTATACATGGAGATTTTGATGGCAAGCAGTAACTTGATTAAACAATTGCAAGAGCGGGGGCTGGTAGCCCAGGTGACGGACGAAGACGCGTTGGCAGAGCGACTGGCGCAAGGCCCGATCGCGCTCTATTGCGGCTTCGATCCTACCGCTGACAGCTTGCATTTGGGGCATCTGGTTCCATTGTTATGCCTGAAACGCTTCCAGCAGGCAGGGCACAAACCTGTTGCGCTGGTAGGCGGCGCGACCGGTCTGATTGGCGACCCGAGCTTCAAAGCCGCCGAGCGTAAACTGAACACTGAAGAGACCGTTCAGGAGTGGGTGGCGAAAATTCGTAAACAGGTTGCCCCATTCCTGGACTTTGATTGCGGCGAAAACTCCGCCATCGCGGCCAATAACTATGACTGGTTCGGCAGCATGAATGTGCTGACTTTCCTGCGCGATATCGGTAAACATTTTTCCGTTAATCAGATGATCAACAAAGAAGCGGTGAAGCAGCGTCTGAACCGTGACGATCAGGGTATCTCTTTCACGGAGTTCTCTTATAACCTGCTACAGGGGTACGACTTCGCTTGTCTGAATAAACTGCACGGCGTTGCCTTACAGATTGGCGGTTCTGACCAGTGGGGGAACATCACTTCCGGTATCGACCTGACCCGTCGCCTGCACCAGAATCAGGTATTTGGTTTGACCGTTCCGCTGATCACCAAAGCTGACGGCACGAAATTCGGTAAAACCGAAGGCGGCGCTGTCTGGCTGGATCCGAAGAAAACCAGTCCGTACAAATTCTACCAGTTCTGGATTAACACCGCAGATGCCGATGTTTATCGCTTCCTGAAATTCTTCACTTTTATGGACATTGAAGAGATCAATGCCCTGGAAGAAGAAGATAAAAACAGCGGTAAAGCGCCGCGCGCGCAGTATGTGCTGGCCGAGCAGGTGACGCGCCTGGTTCATGGTGAAGAGGGGCTGGTTGCGGCGAAACGGATCACTGAATGCCTGTTCAGCGGTTCACTGAGCGCGCTGAGCGAAGCTGACTTTGAGCAGTTGGCGCAGGACGGCGTACCGATGGTTGAAATGGAAAAAGGCGCCGACCTGATGCAGGCGCTGGTAGACGCCGAACTCCAGCCGTCGCGTGGTCAGGCGCGTAAGACTATCGCCTCCAACGCTGTCACTATCAATGGTGAAAAACAATCCGATCCTGAATACATCTTTAACGATGAGGACCGTCTGTTTGGCCGCTATACCTTATTACGTCGCGGCAAAAAGAACTATTGTCTGATTTGCTGGAAATAAGGCATTAAGTAACAGGGAGTGAGAAATCACTCCCTTATTTTTGATGTTCAGGTAAAAAAATGAAGAATATCCTCGCTATCCAGTCCCATGTTGTTTTCGGACATGCGGGCAACAGCGCCGCCGAATTTCCCATGCGCCGTCTTGGCGCGAATGTTTGGCCGCTGAATACCGTTCAGTTTTCTAACCACACGCAATATGGTAAATGGACCGGCTGTGTCATGCCGCCCAGCCATCTGACTGAGATTGTCCAGGGGATTGCGGACATTGGCCAGTTAGCGCACTGCGACGCCGTACTTAGCGGTTACCTGGGATCTGCCGAACAGGGAGAACACATTCTCGGTATTGTGCGCCAGGTTAAAGCAGCAAATCCGCAGGCAAAATATTTCTGCGATCCCGTGATGGGGCATCCGGAAAAGGGCTGTATCGTGGCGCCTGGCGTCGCAGAGTTCCATGTGCGTTATGCGCTACCCGCCAGCGATATTATCGCGCCTAACCTGATTGAACTGGAAATTCTCAGCAAACATAGCGTGAATAATGTGGATGACGCCGTGCAGGCGGCGCGCGAACTGATTGCTCAGGGGCCAGAAATTGTACTGGTAAAACATCTCGCCCGCGCCGGTTACAGTTCAGAACGCTTTGAAATGCTGCTGGTGACAGCGCAGGAAGCCTGGCATATTAGCCGTCCGCTGGTGGATTTCGGCTCACGTCAGCCGGTTGGCGTTGGCGATGTCACCAGTGGTTTATTGCTGGTCAAACTTTTGCAGGGCGCGACGTTGCAGCAGGCGCTGGAGCACGTTACGGCGGCAGTCTATGAGATTATGATCGCCACCAAAACGATGCAGGAGTACGAACTGCAGGTCGTGGCGGCCCAGGACAGGATCGCTAACCCTGAACATTACTTCAGCGCAACGCGGCTGTAATTATTGCTGCTAAAAAGAGGCCGGATGGCGGTACAGCGAGCTATCCGGCAACATGACATTAATTCAGTCCTTCCGCTTTAAGCGCTGCCGCAACGGTCGGTCTTTTTGCGACACGCTGCATATAACTTTCAATATGCGTTAACCCGTCCATATTCAGTTTTACGCCATAGGCCCAACGCAATACGGTAAACAGATAAGCGTCTGCAATGGTAAAACGCTGGCCGCAAATCCACTGGTCGTCTGAAAGCGACTCATCCACATACTGCAATTTCTTTTCCAGACCGGCGCGAACGGCGGGTTTGAGTGTTTCCGGCGTGTCAGGGCGGAACAGCGGGGTAAAGCCTTTATGCAGTTCCGTTGCAATATAGTTGAGCCATTCCAGCGTATGATAGCGAGCAAGACTACTTACCGGCGCCAGAAGCTGGCGGTCGGGAACGCTGTCGGCGAGGTACTGCATAATGGCGACGCCTTCAGTCAACAGTGTGCCGTCATCCAGCAGCAGAGCCGGAACCTGTCCTTTAGGGTTGACTGCCAGGTAATCATCACCGTTTTCCAGGCGTTTTTTTGCGAGATCGACGCCATCAAGCGTAAAGTCTTTGCCAATTTCGCGCAGGGTAATATGGGAAGCAAGAGAGCAGGCACCCGGTTTGTAGAACAGTTTCATCGGTAACTCCTTTTTGCTGAGGTTTAAAGTATGGTAGTGCGGGGACGAGCAAAAAAAAAGCCGCTAACGCACAGTTAGCGGCCTGAATGTTGTTTCCCGGAAAATTAAACTGTAGCGGCTTTAGAGCCTTTTTCAGCGGTATCATCGTCCTGGGTCATACGGTTCAGCTTAGGCGCTGTCAGCAGCATCAGGACGGCGATAACGGCGGTTGCTATGCCAATCTGCATAAATACGCGACCATAGACTTCCAGGGACATCAGTGGGTCAGTCACGTCGCTCGGCACAGCCATCAGGTTGGCGACATAACCGCCGATGATGTTAGCGCCTGCCGTTGTCAGGAACCAGCTACCCATGATGAAACCCATCAGACGCTGCGGAACCAACTGTGCGACCATTGCCAGTCCCAGACCGGAGATCATCAGCTCACCGATACTTTGCAGGCCGTAGCTTGCGATCAGCCAGTTTACGGATACGATGCCGGCATCGTTCGCAAATTTGGCGCCCAGCGGCAGAATCAGGAACGCGCCGGAACACAGCACCATACCAATGGCGAATTTCATCGGCATCGGCAGCGTATCGCCCATCCTGTTATAGATAGCGGCCAGAATCGGGCTGCCGATAATGATCCAGAATGGGTTCAGCGCCTGATACTGTTCCGGTTCGAACGCGATACCGAGAATAGAGTGCTCGACGTTACGAATGGCAAAGAAGTTCAGCGACGTCGGCATCTGGCTGTACAGTACGAAGAAGATAATCGCCTGCAGCATCAAAATAAAGGCGACGATCATTTTACGGCGAGCCGCGCCGTGCATGGAAAACGCTTCTTTACCGAAGATAATGACGATGCCAAGAGCGATTACGCCCAGCACCATACGCGCGATATCCTGGTTGTGCAGCAGCCAGGTGGCGACCGCAATCAGAACGACAATACCCACGATTGTCAGCAGCAGATTACGGAAGTTGATCGGTTCAAAGTCGGGTTTGGAACCGTAGCTTTTCACCCAGCGCTGGCAGAAAGCAAAGTTAACGACGGTTATCAGCATACCGACGACGCTAAGCGCAAACGCGGTGCTCCAGCCATAACGCGCCGCCAGCCACGGCGTCGCCAGCATAGAGAAGAAGGAGCCGATGTTGACGGACATATAATACATCGTAAATGCGCCGTCGAGACGCGGATCGTCCTTCGCGTAACAGGTAGACAGCAGGGAAGACGGGTTAGCTTTAAACAGACCGTTACCCACAGCGATAGCCGCCATGCCCATATAGACGATGCCAGCGTCATGACCAGACCATGCGACCAGCGCATAACCGATAGCAAGCACCACGGCACCCAGCATAATAACGCGTTTGGTGCCCAGAATTTTATCACCTAACCAACCGCCAATGGCGACCAGGCCGTACACCAGCGCACTGAAGGAAGAGAAAAGGGTGATGGAATCCGCTTCTGACATACCCAGTTGTTTTACCAGGTAGACGGCCATAATGCCTTGCAGGCCGTAATAACCAAAACGCTCCCATAACTCTATCGAGAAGATGAGATAGAACGCCTTCGGTTGTTTGAAAGCGTTCAAACTGACGCTTTCAGTTGGTTTTTTGTTTGCAGTAGACACTTTTACCTCTTTTTTACGCCCCGTATTAACAGGGATTGTCTGGCGCGTGATGAGTCAGACTCATCCGTCCGATTGTTATATTGGAGGGGAAACGGCAGGTAATGTTCACTATCTTTCCTCTCCAGACAAGAGCTTTGTAATAATCTGTTACATATAACTCTTCTGGTTGAATCGTCCGATGTCAGAAATGTTATCCAGCGTTAAATTTCTTCATTTGAAGAATGGCAGATTTTTACACTGCAAAAAGGCCATTAGCTTGGGTGAAAGGCGATATCTTCTGCTATTTAAGGTGAAAAGCAGTGATATAGGCCATTATCTGAAAAAATGGCAGAGTAATGTTTTGTAGTGAAAACGGGGCGTCAGTCTATCCGGTTGTAAATGTAACCTTAGGTGTCATTAAATTTTACATGAAGTTATCAAAGTGATCCTGATCACGGATAGATAGAAATTTTTGCGATTAAAAAAATGATTAACCTGACGTGGAGTGAAAACGAAAGCACATTACATCAGAAAAAGGACAGAGACTGGAATGATTGATGGCTAAAATAGATCCAGGCCGAAGGTGGGAGCGCGCTGGCGTGACGGACGCACTCCGACCATATCAAATATCGACTTTTTCTTTGTATTCGCAAAGATCTTCAATGAGGCAGGAGCCGCAGCGGGGTTTTCGGGCGATACAGGTATAGCGGCCATGCAAAATTAACCAGTGATGGCAGTCCACTTTGAACTCATTCGGCACCACTTTCAGCAACTTCTCTTCTACCTGCTCGACATTTTTACCCGGCGCGAACTGTGTTCGGTTGCATACACGAAATATATGCGTATCAACGGCGATGGTCGGCCAGCCGAAGGCGGTATTTAGTACTACGTTAGCGGTTTTACGCCCCACGCCGGGAAGCGCTTCCAGCGCCGCCCGATCCTCCGGCACTTCGCCATTATGCTTGTCCAGTAAAATACGGCAGGTCTTAATCACGTTTTCCGCTTTACTGTTAAATAAACCGATGGTTTTGATATAGGATTTCACGCCTTCTACGCCCAGTTCCAGCATCGCGGCTGGCGTATTGGCGACCGGGTAAAGTTTGGCGGTAGCCTTGTTCACGCTGACGTCGGTTGCCTGCGCGGAAAGCAACACGGCAATCAGCAACTCAAACGGCGACGTGAAATTGAGTTCCGTTGTGGGGTGCGGATTGTTGTCGCGCAGGCGCGTCAGAATTTCCAGCCTTTTTGCTTTGTTCATCAGACTTTCCCTGTTTCACCTGCCGGAACTGCGGAAGGCGCGGTTTCGGCGCGGCGTTTCTTCATTTTTTCATCAATAAGATATTTTACCGCCAGCATGAGTCCCAGGCCGATAAACGCGCCTGGCGGCAGCATCGCCAGCAGGAAAGGCGAGTCGGTGTGAAATATCTCGACCCGTAATACTTTTGCCCAGCCTCCCAGCAGGCTATCCGCGCCATCGAAAAGCGTACCATTCCCGAGGATCTCGCGCAGCGAACCCAGCACGAACATCGCGCCTGTCGCGCCCATGCCGATGGAAAAACCGTCCAACGCGGAAAGCCACGGTCCTTTTTTCGCGGCAAACGCTTCGGCGCGACCAACAACAATGCAGTTCGTTACAATCAGAGGAATAAAAATCCCTAAAGACTGATACAAACCGAACGCATACGCATTGATCAGCATCTGTACTGCGCTTACCACCGAGGCAATGATCATGACGTAAATCGGGATACGGATTTCTGCCGGCGTCCAGCGACGTAGTGCGGACACCGTAAGGTTGGTCAGCGTTAATACCAGCGTTGTGGCCAGACCCAGCCCCAGAGCGTTGGTTGCCGTAGACGTCACCGCCAGTAAAGGGCACAGGCCAAGTAGCTGCACCAGAGCAGAGTTATTTTTCCATAACCCCTGAACAACAATGTCTTTTATTTCGCTCATGGTTATTCTCCACAGGCGGTTAAATGGGGGAGCTGAGCGGGCAGTGATTCGGCGTACAGCCCGGCGCGTTTAACCGCATTCACCACGGCGCGCGGCGTTATTGTCGCCCCGGTAAATTGATCAAAATCACCGCCATCTTTTTTCACCGCCCAGTGCGTATCATTTTCACCACTGATGGTTTTACCGCTAAAGTGGGTAATCCAGTCAGACAAACGGCGCTCAATTTTATCACCTAACCCTGGCGTCTCATGATGTTCCGTCACACGCGTCCCCAGGACGGTACCGTTGAAATCTGCGCCAACAATAAGCTGGATAGCGCCGGAATAGCCATCTGGGGCGGTGGCCTCAATGATGGCCGCTACGGGTTTATCATCCTTGCGAGCGATAAAAACACGGTGTGTGCCTTTGCCGAGGGCGGGCGCATCGACCAGATAACAGCTCTCTTGCAGATTATTATTGTAACGATCTGGCGGCAATACCTGATCGAACAGGGCATGCTGTTGTTGCAGCGCTTGTTCGTGGATGGTTGATTTTGTCATCTGATTAATCACCGCGGTCAATCCCGTAGAACCTGCGGCAAAAAGCGCCAGCGTAATACCGTGTTTACGAATCGTTTTCAGCATGGTTTATCCTTTGCGATGTCCATAGACGCGGGGGCGCGTGTAGTAGTCGATCAGAGGAACCGTGATATTCGCCAACAGGACAGCAAAAGCAACGCCGTCCGGATAGCCGCCGAAGCTACGAATCAGCCACACTAATACCCCAGCCAGCGCGCCGAAAATTAAACGTCCACGGTTGGTCGTGGAGGCGGTAACCGGATCCGTCAAGATAAAAAATGCGCCCAGCATGGTGGCGCCTGACAGCAGATGAAGCTGCGGCGAGGCCAGCGTAGCGGGCGAGAAAAGCCAGCCTAACGCGGCGCATAACGCCAGCGTCAGCAGAAAACTGACCGGGATATGCCAGCGGATAGCTTTTTGCCACAGCAGGAATACGCCGCCGACAAGCCAGGCGAGGTTAACCCACTGCCAGCCCACGCCAGCCAGCGCGCCGCTGTATATCGGGTACTGCATGATTTGCTCAACGGAGTGCCCGGCGCGCAAGGACGTTTTAAATGTATCCAGCGGCGTTGCCTGGCTGATACCGTCAATACCGATACGTAGCAGCGTCATATCGCCGCCGCTGGCGGTATGCCCGGTAAAAATCATCCGCAACGTGTCCAGCATATCGGGCGTTATTGCGGCTATTTCATAAGGCGGCAACCAGCTTGTCATTTGCACCGGAAAGGAAATTAATAGCACCACGTAACCGATCATGGCCGGATTAAAGGGGTTTTGTCCCAGCCCGCCATATAACTGTTTAGCGATAATAATGGCGAATCCGGTTCCCAGCACGACCATCCACCAGGGCGCAAGCGGAGGGATGCTGACCGCCAGCAAAAGCCCCGTCAATAACGCGGAATAATCCTGCAGGTGACTGGCGACCGATTGTTTGCGCAGCCTGAGGACAATGGCTTCTGCGACGAGCGCCGTGATAGCAGCCAGAACGATCTGGAAAAGCGTTCCCCAACCAAAAAACCACGTCTGCGCGGCAATCCCCGGCAGAGCGGCGATTACTACCAGCAACATGATTCGCGATGTCTGGCGCTGGTTATGGGTATAAGGCGAGCTTGCGATTCTGAATACCATTTAATCCTCGTTAACAACCTGCTGCTGTGCTGCTTTTTTTGCCTGAACGCGGGCGATAGCCGCAGCAACCGCGGCTTTACGCGGGTCGGCCGGTTCGGCAGGTTCGCTTCCGGCCTGCTGCTCCTGTTTACGAGCTTTGGCGCGGGCGATGGCCGCTTCCACCGCGGCTTTACGCGGATCGACCGGTTCGGCAGGTTCGCTTCCGGCCTGCTGCTCCTGCTTACGGGCTTTGGCGCGGGCGATAGCCGCTTCCACCGCGGCTTTTCGCGGATCGACCGCTTCGGCAGGTTCGCCTCCGGCCTGCTGCTCCTGCTTGCGGGCTTTGGCGCGGGCGATAGCCGCTTCCACCGCGGCTTTGCGCGGGTCGACCGCTTCGGCAGGTTCGCTTCCGGCCTGCTGCTCCTGTTTGCGGGCTTTGGCGCGGGCGATGGCCGCCTCCACCGCGGCTTTGCGCGGATCGACCGGTTCGGCAGGTTCGCTTCCGGCCTGCTGCTCCTGTTTGCGGGCTTTGGCGCGAGCGATAGCCGCCTCCAATGCGGCTTTACGCGGGTCGCCGCCGGATATCGCGCTGTCAGCCACCGGATGAGCGGCTTGTTTAGCGCGCGCTTGCGCTTTACGCGCTTCACGGGCCGCGATGACGGCGCTATTGTCTGGCAGACTACCCGCCTGAATAACCACCGGTTGCGTGGCCTGCGCCTGTTTCTCTTTTACCCGCGCCAGCGCAGCGGCAATGGCATCCTGATCTTTTGCCGCTGGTTGTACCGCTGCGCTCTTATGACGTGCAAGGCGGGCGGCTTTTTCGCGCTCCAGTCTTGCCTGACGAGCCTCAAAACGTGCTTTGGCTTCGGCGGCGCGTTTTTCTTCAAGCCTGATCGCATTAATCTCCGCTTTTTCCTGACGGAAATATTGGACGAGCGGAATATTACTCGGGCAGACCCAGGCGCAGGCGCCGCATTCTATACAATCAGCAATATGGTGAGCGGTAGCCTTGTCATGCTGCTGCCCTTTGCTGAACCAATAAAGCTGCTGCGGTAAAAGGTCGGCAGGGCAAGCGTCAGCGCAAGCGCTGCAACGAATACAGCTTTTCTCTTCCTGAGGCGCCCCCATTTCAGTCACGGATGGCGCCAGCAGGCAGTTGGTGATTTTTACGACCGGTACGTCAAGCCAGGGAAGGGTGAATCCCATCAACGGGCCGCCCATGATGACCATCTGGTCAGCGGAAGGGCAGAACCCGGCATCGTTAAGCAAATGACGAACGGGAGTGCCGAGCCGCGCCCAGACGTTACCCGGACGGCTTACCGCTTCACCCGTTAAGGTGACAACGCGTTCTGTGATCGGTTCGCCGTCAATCACGGCGCGTTTAACGGCATACGCCGTACCGACGTTTTGCATCAGCACGCCAATATCAGAGGAGCGCCCGCCGTGGGGAACCTGTTTTCCCGTCAGTATTTGGGTGAGCTGTTTTGCGCCGCCGGAAGGGTATTTGGTTGGGATCACACGTAACGAAATATCGTGGGCGTCAGCCAGTACGGCGCGCAGCATGGAAATAGCCTGCGGTTTGTTATCTTCAATGCCGATTAATACCTCACGCGGTTGCAGAATATGCGCCAGGATGCGAATACCTTCCACAATCTGCGCGGCGCAGTCCTGCATCAGACGATCGTCCGCCGTAATGTAAGGTTCGCACTCTGCGGCATTGATAATAAGCGTGGTGATTTTATCGCCGCCGCCCTGCAATTTAACGCCGGTGGGAAACCCTGCGCCGCCAAGCCCGGCAACGCCATACTGATGAATGCGTTCAATGAGCGCTTCACGGCTGTGGGCGCGGTAATCAGACCAGCCCTCGCGTTCAATCCAGCGGTCCTCGCCGTCGGCATCAATGATGACGCTTAACTCCGCCAGCGCCGAAGGATGTGCCGTCGAGTGGGGGGCAATAGCGATAACCGTCCCGGAGGTGGGCGCGTGTACCGGCAGCATTCTCCCACGTCCACGGGTAAGCGCCTGGCCGCGTAGCACGCGATCGCCGACGCTAACGCACAGCTCGCCCTCAGCGCCAATGTGCTGTTTTAAAGGGATAACAAAGCGCGGCGCTAAAGGCACTTGGCGCAGCGGCGTGCCGTTTGACTGGGACTTCATTTCGGGCGGATGAATACCACCGTCGAAATCCCAGATTTTATCTTTTCTGAAAGCGGAAAATAGTTTAAGCATGTTGTTCCACGGGAATGATGCGAACGGGAATGGTGTTCAAATCCCATTTCCAACTGTCGGGCGTCTCATTCACCGGACGTAATTCGATGCAGTGCGTCGGACACGGATCGACGCACAGATTACAGCCAGTACAGAGATCGCTCATGACCGTGTGCATGGCGCGCGTTGCGCCAACGATGGCGTCAACCGGGCAGGCCTGAATGCATTTTGTGCAGCCAATGCAGTTATTTTCATCAATAACTGCCAGCATACGTACTGGCGCAGCCTGCTGTTCTTCACCATCGCATGGCTGCGGCTCTACGTTTAGCAACTCTGCCATTTTCAGCATGACGGCTTCGCCGCCGGGCGCGCAACGATTGATTTTCTCGCCCTGGAGACCCACGGCTTCGGCGTAGGGGCGACAGCCGGGATAGCCGCACTGACCACACTGACTCTGCGGCAAAATCGCATCGATTTTTTCAACAACCGGATCATCTTCAACCGCGAATCGGCGGGAGGCATAACCCAGAATGGCGCCGAACACCAGACCCAGAAGGGTCAGGGCGCCAACGGCAATCCAGATAGTATTCATTACAACTTCACCAAACCACTAAAGCCCATAAAGGCCAAAGACATTAATCCTGCGGTAATCAATGCTATCGCGTTACCACGAAAAGGGGCGGGCACATCCGCCACGGCAAGGCGTTCGCGGATGGCGGCAAACAGAACCATCACTAATGAAAAGCCGACGGCGGCGGAAAATCCGTACAGCGCCGACTGAAGAAAGTGATGACCGAGATTAATATTCAGTAACGCTACGCCCAGAACCGCACAGTTAGTGGTAATCAGTGGTAAGAAGATGCCTAACAAGCGGTATAACGCCGGGCTGGTTTTCCGCACAACCATTTCGGTAAATTGCACGACCACAGCAATGACGAGGATAAAGGCCAGCGTCCGCAGATAAATCAGATCCAGCGGAATAAGTATCCAGGTGTCGATAAGCCAGGCGCATATCGACGCCAGCGTCATGACAAAGGTCGTCGCGAGGCCCATCCCCATGGCGGTTTCCAGTTTTTTGGATACGCCCATAAAGGGACAAAGGCCCAGGAATTTGACCAGTACAAAGTTATTGACCAGTACAGTTCCGACAAAGAGCAGCAGGTAATCAGTCATGTTTCGGCCTGAAATAAAAAAGCCGCCTATTATCTGTCAAACTACCACAGGCGACAACAGGTTAACTGTAGGGTTATTACGGATTAACAAACGTTGTTTTAACGCGCGCTGAACGTTTGAGATAAGGCACAATGAGCGCCGTCGCCAACAGTGGGAAGAGTAACTGACGCACGGCAAAGGCATCTGAGACGGGCGAAAAGGCAAATGCTTTAACCGCCAGTAACACCGACACCAGCAGCCAGATAATGTAATGCTTCGGCACGCAGCGTCTGCGTTTGAAGAATGCGATTGTCAACCACAGGGTATAGTACCACATGGCGATAGCGGTAATAAATGAAATGCCCCATAGCAGTAAATTACCGGTTTCCTGTCCGCTAAGCGTCTTGAACGTTTGCGGTGTGGCAAGCGCCATAACGTAGAGTAATAACGCCAGCGAGGCGCTCAACAACGCGACTAACAGCCAGGCTAACGGGCCAAGAAGCCAGCCTCCAATTCGTTGTGGCGGTGTTGTAGTCATATCTTCTCCGGGGTTACGCGCGTTAACGGTCATGCCGCTCATTTTGGGGCAAATATTATAAGGTTTTTGATGTTAAACGCTACTTTCTTTATTGCACATAGCGCCAGACGGATTGCGGAACCTGACCTACATCAAACAGGCGTCCTCCGGAAACCAGTTCGGCACGGCGGTGATCTGCAGCGCGATACATATTAACAATGTCCATGTCATCAGTAAGGGTATAGTTAAGGTGGTCGAACAGTTTTTCCAGACTTTCGAGCGAACTAATTTTGCGGAATTTTAATAGATAATCCTGAACAGTCATATAAAGTTGATCCATATTAAATATAATGCCAACGGAGTAGTCACTGATAAAAAATAAACAAAACCGCACCAGTGAGAGGTCAGGGGTGCAGGTAAAAAGGGAATATTCTTACCGGTAAAGAGTCAGGCGCCACATGGCGCCTGGGGCGAAAGGTTAACGCGCTTTCCTACAACAGGCAATAAACGTCAGACCAGATAGGACATATTTCGTTTTTTTTGCCGGTTTTTGACTTTTCTTTGCACCCCCCCCCGGGGCGCCGCTGACCGTACCACGCGAAAATGCCTTTACATTATCTGACGCTTACTTCTTCTGAACGGAAGCCGTGGGCTCTGGTGGTTGGTAATTGTCAATATGGTTGGCAATACCTAAAAGAATGACTGAGATAACGAGAACTATCCACCCAGTTAATTCAATAAGACGATTCATTATTGACGACATTTGCTTTGATTTATCCATAAACACAGGGGGTAAATGTTACTTTCCTGGCGAACGGTCGGCAAGAGGGAGGGAAACGTTTTCAGCCTCTGTTCTGTAACAAGTTAATCATTTGATGCTACGTTGATGGTCAGGACGCTATTGCGGCTAATCGCACGATGGTGTGGAATAGCGATATCTAAAACCGGAGGCAGTGAGATGAATGATAAAATCCGCGTTGGGTTAATCGGTTATGGCTACGCCAGTAAAACCTTTCATGCGCCCTTAATTATGGGAACGCCAGGGCTAGAGCTTGCGGCGGTATCCAGCAGCGATGAAACAAAAGTGAAAGCAGATTGGCCGGCGGTTTCCGTGGTCTCTGAGCCCCGACATTTATTTAACGATCCGCATATCGACCTGATCGTGATCCCGACGCCCAACGATACCCATTTCCCGCTGGCGAAAGCTGCGCTGGAAGCCGGTAAGCATGTGGTGGTTGATAAACCCTTTACCGTGACACTGTCACAGGCGCGAGAATTGGATGCGCTTGCGCGGAGCACTGGTCGGGTACTTTCCGTCTTCCACAACCGACGCTGGGACAGCGATTTTTTGACGCTGAAGGCCTTACTGGCGGATGGCGTGCTCGGCGAGGTGTCCTTGTTTGAATCCCACTTTGATCGTTTCCGTCCCCAGGTGCGCGACCGCTGGCGCGAGCAAGGCGGGCCAGGAAGTGGTATCTGGTACGATCTGGCGCCGCACTTGTTGGATCAGGCCATTCAACTTTTTGGCCTGCCGGTCAGCATGACGGTGGATTTAGCGCAACTGCGTCCGGGCGCGCAATCTACAGATTATTTCCACGCGATTTTATCCTACCCCCAGCGCCGCGTGATTTTGCACGGTACGATGCTGGCCGCGGCGGAATCCGCGCGATACATCGTTCATGGTTCGCGCGGTAGCTATGTAAAATATGGCCTCGATCCCCAGGAAGAACGGTTAAAAAACGGCGAGCGTTTACCGCAGGAAGACTGGGGATATGACATGCGTGACGGCGTATTGACCCTGGTTGAGGGAGAGACGCGCAAAGAAGAGAACTGGCTTACGTTGCCGGGTAACTATCCGGCATATTATGCCGCCATCCGCGATGCGTTAAACGGTAACGGTGAAAATCCCGTGCCGGCAAGTCAGGCGATTCAAATTATGGAGTTGATTGAACTGGGCATGGAATCGGCAAAACATCGCGCGACGCTGTGTCTTGCCTGAGATGTCGCATTTCTCCGCCTGGGATAGCATTAAACCGCAGGCGGAGAAGAGCGTTAGTGTCAATAAAGCAATCTTACGCCGCGGCCACTTTTTCGCGCAGCGCACGTTTTTCGCTATCGCTCAGAAAGGCGATTTCCAGACCGTTAATCTGCGCCTGGCGAATCTGTTCGCGGCTCAATCCTGCCGCTGGCGCGGCGACGTGATATTCATGGATAATATCTACGCCCTGAACAGCCGGATCGTCCGTATTAAGACTGGCGAGAACGCCATGCTCAAGGAAGGTTTTGAGTGGATGATCCGCCAGCGATGCGACGGTACTGGTCTGAATATTCGAGGTCAGACAGGATTCAATACCGATACGCTGCTGTGCAAGAAAATCCATTAACGCGCGATCTTCGACAGCTTTTACGCCATGTCCGATACGTTCGGCCCCCAGTTCGCGAATCGCCTGCCAGATACTTTCCGGCCCTGCGGCTTCGCCAGCGTGAACGGTAATATGCCAGCCCGCATCGCGCGCCCGATTAAAGTGCGACAAAAACAGACTGCCGGGAAAGCCCAGCTCATCACCGGCTAAATCCAGCGCGGTGATTTTCTCTCTGTGCGCCAACAGCGCATCAAGCTCCTGTAAACATGCCGCCTCGCCGAAGGTACGGCTCATAATGCCAATGAGTCGCGCCTCGACGCCAAACGTGTTACAGCCGTCGCGTACTCCGTCGATAACGGCTTCAACCACGCCTGCGATCGGTAACTGATGCGCCATCGCCATATAGCCGGGCGAAAAGCGAAGCTCGACGTAATGCAGGCCGTTACGTGAGGCATCTTCAATATTTTCAAAGGCCACACGGCGGCAGGCGTCAAGCGATGCCAGGACTTTTACCCCCCAATCGAGCTTAGTGAGAAAGCTTACTAAATCGGGTTCGGTTGAGGTGACCTGGACATGCGGAATCAGCGTTTCCAGCGTTTGGGCGGGAAGGGCGATGTTGAACTGCCGACCAAGATCCAGAATTGTTTGGGCGCGAATGTTGCCATCAAGGTGGCGGTGGATGTCAGTCAAAGGAAGCGTAATATCAATCATGGGCGCACTCAATTTTTAATAAAAGTGCGCACCATTATACTACAGATTGATAATGCTCTGGAAATTTTGCAAAAACGGAGTCATTACGTTGCAACTTCGCGAGAGCGCGGGAGAAATTTTGTATCATTCTCTTTAACGCGCCCCCGGTCAGCTCACGGGTGGCGTCTCTGTTATCGCATCTTAGGATAAAGGGTCAACCCCCCGCTTGTAGACGGTATCAGCGAACGGTGCGGATAGCGTTAATCAATCCGTTGACGCCTTTTTCAAGTTTCAGACGAGGGCATCCGGCATTCAGACGTACAAATCCCCGGCCTTCTGCGCCATAGGTATCGCCGGGCATAATGGCGACTTTCTCCTGATGAATGAGCGTGTGCTGTAATTTTTGATCGTCAATGCCGAGTGGACGGAGATCAATCCAGGCCAGATAGGTCGATGGCGGCGCTTGCCAGTTCAACGTCGGAAAGGCGCCATTCAGCGCCTGCTCAATATAGCGCATATTAGCCGCCAGCGAGGCGCGTAACGCATCCAGCCACGGCGCGCCGTGCTGATACGCGGCAATATGCGCCGTGAGTGAGAGCACCGCTGGCGAAGAGAGGCCGTCGCGCCCTTTTAAGGCTGCCAGGTAGCGTTCACGGCTTTCACTATTTTCAATGATTCCATAAGCGCCGGTTAATGCCGGAATGTTGAAGCTTTTCGAGCCGGAGGAGAGCAGCGCCCAGTCTCCGCGCGCGACATTGCTCCAGGGAATATGCGGCTGGTTTCCCCATACCATATCCATGTGAATTTCATCGGAAATCACCCGTACGCCATGGCGCTCGCACAGCGTTGACATCGTTTCCAGCTCGTCACGCGTCCACACTTTACCGGTGGGATTTTGCGGACTGCACAGCAGCAGGATTTTGCTTTCCGGACGCGCCAGCGCCGCCTCCAGTTTGGCCATATCGCAATACCAGGCGTTGCCTTCTTTCTCCAGCGGGACGGGAGTGACGATGCGATGGTTGCCTTCAATCGCTTTATAAAAAGCATCGTAAGCGGGGGTATGAACTACCACGCCATCGCCTTCGTCGGACCACTGGCGGATAAGCTCGGACGCCATATAGATAACGGAGGGGCCGTATACGAGGGAGTGGGCATCTATCGTGGTCTGATGGCGTGTCGCAAACCAGTGGGTAATCGCCCCTAAAAACGCCTCATTTTTCCAGCGGCTATAGCCCAGCACACCGTGGGAAAGGCGCTGGTTTAGCGCCTCCAGGATACACGGCGCGGTGGCAAAATCCATATCCGAGATCGTAAAGGGGAGCAGATCGGCTTCGCCAAAACGATCGGCGACATAATCCCACTGCGTACACCATGTCCCGCGACGGTCAACTTCCTGTGAAAAATCGAACATATCTCTTCCTTATGCCTGAACGGTATTCATCAGACCAACCATTTCATCTTTTACCGACTGAACCTGCGGGCCGATAACCACCTGCAAATTATGCTGATTGAGCTGTACGACGCCTATCGCACGATTGTCCTTCAATGCCTGGACATCGACAAGCGACATATCTTTCACGGACAGACGTAGGCGGGTGATGCAGTTGTCCAGACTCACGATGTTTTCCGTGCCGCCTAATGCCGCCAGGATAGCAGGCACGTTGTAGCCGGACTTTCCTGGCGCGCCAGCGATCGCTTTTTCAATGCTGGTGGCGATCTCTGCTTCGCGCCCCGGTGTTTTGAGGTTAAAGCGTGTAATGGCGAAGCGGAAAATGAGGTAGTAAACCGCAAACCAAATTGCCGCCACTACCGGTACCAGATACCATTTTGTTGACAGACCATGCAGGATGCCAAACACCACAAAGTCAATAATATTGCCATCCGTATTGCCGATAGTGACGCCGAGAATAGCCATGATGGTAAAGCCCAGCCCGGTCAGCAGAGCATGAATAACGTACAGCACCGGCGCTACGAACAGGAACAGGAATTCCAGCGGCTCCGTTGTACCGCCGACAACGCAGGCGATTAAACCGGAAATCAATAATCCTTTAATTTTAGGGCGGTTTTCTGGGCGGGCACAGTGGTACATTGCCAGCGCGGCGCCCGGCAACCCACCGAGAAACGCCGGCATTTTGCCTTGCGATAAGAAGCGAGTGGCGCTTTCAGAGAAGCCGTGCGTCGTTGGGCAACTGAGTTGGGCCTGGAAAATAGTCAATGCGCCGCTCACGGTATGCCCGCATACCTCTTGCGTACCCCCCGCCTCGGTGAAGCGAATCAGCGCTACCAGAATATGGTGCAGACCAAAAGGCAACAGCAGGCGCTCGCCGGTGCCGAAAATCATCGGTCCGAAGTCGCCGGCGCTATTGATGATATGACCCAGTCCACTAATTCCCATCGCAAAAACCGGCCAGACGAGCGGGATAACCAGGCCGACAAGCCCCATCACAACGGCGGAAACGATAGGCACAAAACGCGTACCGCCGAAAAAAGCCAGCGCATCCGGCAAACGAATGGTATGAAACCGTTCATGCAGCATCCAGACAATAATACCAGCGATAACGGCGCCGAGGATGCCGGTATCGATAGAGGGGATGCCCAGAATATTTTGTACGTTATTGGCTTTCAGCACCGCCGCATCGGTGGTCGGCAGAATGCCTTTTGCCGTGAGCCAGAAGTTGACTGCAAGGTTCATGACTGCATAACCGACGAACCCGGCAAACGCGGCGACGCCTTTGTTTTCCCGCGCCAGACCAAGCGGAATCGCGATACAAAACATCACCGGCAGGAAGCTAAAGGCAAAAGAACCTACTTTACTCATCCAGGTGAAGATAGCCTGTAGCAAGGGATTACCCAGCACGGGGAGCAGGGTGATAACGTCGTGGCTACTGAGTGAGCTGCCGATACCGAGCATAATGCCGCAGAACGAGAGCAAGGCGACGGGCAACATAAACGTTTTGCCCAGTTGCTGGAAAAATTCCCATAGCGTTATTTTTGGCGTGGTTTTCGTCGTCATCTAACGACTCCTTGTTAATAAAGGCCGGTGTCAGGTTATGATGGCGAAAAGATAAAACGTTTTATCAAATTTTAGTGCGGCATTAATCAAATTACTGACCGATAATAACGCGTATAAAGATAACAGATAGGTAAAACGTTTTATCTGTCAGATTCTGGAGCGATTTGTTGACATGGCTATCGCCAAAAAAATCACTATCCACGATGTTGCGCTGGCGGCTGGCGTGTCGGTGAGCACCGTTTCCTTAGTGCTGAGCGGCAAGGGGCGAATATCGGCCGCGACCGGCGAGCGCGTGAACGCGGCAATTGAGCAACTGGGCTTTGTGCGTAACCGCCAGGCGTCCGCGCTGCGTGGCGGGCAAAGCGGCGTTATCGGTTTGATCGTGCGTGATTTATCGGCACCCTTTTATGCCGAATTGACCGCCGGGTTAACGGAAGCGCTGGAAGCGCAAGGCCGTATGGTTTTTCTCCTGCACGGGGGGAAAGATGGCGAACAGCTAAATCAGCGTTTTACCATGCTGCTTAATCAGGGCGTGGATGGCATGGTGATCGCCGGTGCGGCGGGTAGTAGCGAAGCGCTGAGAGCGCAGGCCGACGCACAAGGAATTCCGGTGGTGTTTGCGTCACGCGCCAGCTATCTTGATGATGCGGATACCGTTCGGCCTGACAACATGCAGGCGGCGCAACTCCTGACGGAGTACCTTATTCGTCAGGGCCATCAGCGCATCGCCTGGCTGGGAGGACAAAGCGCATCTTTAACCCGCGCGGAGCGCGTGGGCGGCTATTGCGCGACGTTGTTAAAATACGGTCTACCGTTTCACAGCGAGTGGGTCGTGGAATGCGCTTCCAGTCAGAAGCAGGCAGCAGAAAGCATTACCGCGCTGTTGCGATACAATCCGACCATTAGCGCTGTCGTTTGTTTCAACGAAACCATTGCGATGGGGGCGTGGTTTGGCCTGCTGAGAGCCGGACGACAGAGTGGCGAGAGCGGTGTCGATCGTTATTTCGAGCAGCAGGTGTCGCTGGCGGCGTTTGCTGATGTGGCGGAGAACGCCCTCGACGACCTGCCGATTATCTGGGCCAGTACGCCGGCGCGAGAAATAGGCTATACCCTGGCCGAACGAATATTGCAGCGTATTGCTCACGACGAGCACCATGTGCGGAGTCAAACGATAGCCGCTCGCCTGGTAACGCAAAAGTAGAGGCTGCGCGTCGTTCGGCGCAGACCGGGTGCAGCGTCGCGACACCCGGCAAGGCGATTATTGTTGAGGCAGCGCCGGAACGTCCGGTACGGAAAGCGCCGGCATCCCAAACAGGCCGACAAAGTCTTCCAACGGCATTTTTTGTCCGTTGAGCGTGATCTGGCCATTGGCGTACTGCAAACTGGAGGCGATAGTATTATCCTTCAGCGTTGTCAGTCGGAACATCTGACCCATTGCGGACAGCCCCTGCACCTGCTGTTTTGCCAGTTTTTCCGCATCATCCTGCTGATAGCCTTCCAGTTTTGCTATCTGCGTCATAAACTCGACCGCCATGTCCATTGGAATTGCCAGTTTCGCATCCAGCGATTTCACGGAGCGGTCGACTTCCTGCGCCAGCGTTTGCGGTTGTGCCGTTGTGATTGCCGGATCTTTGAGGAACAGCGACAGATTCAGCGTGGTTTCCCCTTTGGCGTTTTTCCAGCTAAGCGGCGCCAGAGTCAGTACCGGATCGCCTTTTAACAGCACGGGGAGAGCGCTAAAGAACGCTTCAGTGACTTTTTGCTGATAAAGCTCAGGATTCTGCGCCACGTCCGGCTGATTCAACAGCGCCTGCGTTTGCGCATGATATTGCTGACTAAACTGGTGCCAGGCTTCGCCGTCGATTTGACCGACTTTCAGCGTTAATTTACCGCTGCCTAAATCCTGATTCTGCACTTTCAGGCTGTTAAGCGAGTAATCCAACTGGCTGTTAATGGTTTTTCCGTCGTTGACGAGATCGGACTTGCCGGCAATTTCCATCCCTTCCAGCACCGCCATCTCTTTACCCTCAATGGCGATGGACAGTTTATCCAGCGTTAACTTTTGGTCGCCCACACGTTCGCCAAAACTTGCCAGTTTACTGGTACCGTCGGTTTTCAAATTATTAAAGGTGAGTTGGACCTTCTGGTTATATTCGTTAACGGCATCGACCAGGCCGCTCTGCGCTTCGCCCGACAGCGAAACCACATTACCGTCTTTATCGGCGTTAAGCTGGAACTCGCCACCGCTAAAGGCGACCTTTTCACCGGCATTCTCGTAGTTTAACGGCTTGAGAGAGATATCGGAGCGGGTATCGCCGCCATAACCAATGCGGGTATTGATAACAAAGGGCGCGTCGCCTTTCGCGATATCAAAGAGGGGTTTTGCCGCATCGTTATTCACCAGGGTGGTTTTTACCGACGCCATAGAAGGGATCAGATTGAGCGTTTTGAGCTGGGCGAGCGGGAAGGGGCCATGTGAAACGGACTCGTCCAGCACAATGCTTTGCCCGGGTTTCAACCAGGTAGTGTCTGCGCCGGCAACCGGTTTGACAACCAGTTGCAGATGGCTACTGAACACGCCACGCTGGTAGTTTTGATAACTTAATTCGACACCGGCCTCCGGCGCAGTACGCTTGAGCTGTTCATTGGCCTGAGTCACCATTTCTGAAAGATGGTTCTCCAGCTTTTTCCCCGTATACCAGGCGCCGCCTGTCCAGACGATGCCAAGTGCAATCACTACACCTGCAGCTACCAGTGTTTTTTTCATATCAATTGTCCATAAAAATGAAACCAGGCGGATTAAACCGCCTGGAGGAGTTTTACGTCTGTTATAAGCTTAGCAAGAGTTGTTAAAAAATTCAGTACGTTGCTACAGCTTGTTATAAACACGCGCTAAACGGCCCGTGCCGCTGGCGTTAACCGGAGACTCATCCGCGCCGATAAAGGCCGATTCACCCGGCTTCAGTACCAGACGCTGTTCATTTTTACGTAACACCGCCTCACCCTCAACGCAGAACAGAATCGCGGCGCTGTGTTGGCCGATGCTCGTCTCC
Source organism: Salmonella sp. SAL04202 (assembly GCF_046550775.1). Lineage (NCBI taxonomy): Bacteria > Pseudomonadati > Pseudomonadota > Gammaproteobacteria > Enterobacterales > Enterobacteriaceae > Salmonella > Salmonella sp. SAL04202. Next base: position 1,178,615 of record NZ_JBGDXK010000001.1, read on the forward strand.
TGAAGCGCCAGGTCGTGCAGTGAAAAAGCAAAATCGTCAACCGGAATGGGGAAGTCCAGCTCCGCGCCGCTTTTCACCGGGGCAGTCAGCAACTCGCCGGCAGGCTTAGGTTCGAACTTCACGTTCGCGACCAGCTCAGGGATGTCGATATATTTTGGCGTAAGGCCAGCGCGCAGAACGTTATCGGAGTTTGCCATGACTTCCAGCGCAACGCCCTGCAGATAAGCGTGAGGCGTTTCGGCAAACAGGAACATCGCCTCGCCGGGATTCAGTTTGACCACATTCAGCAACAAAGGAGAGAAAAGCCCGCTGTCGTCAGGATAATACTCTGAAATCACGCGGATCGTTTGCCACGGTTCGCCTTGCTGGCTGTTAAGCGCCGCTTTGAGTACGGCTAACGCGCGGGATTTTTCTTCGCCTTGCATATTCAACAGGCTGGCGAAAAGTTGGCTCAGACGTTCAGCGTTCGGCGCCTGCAAAAAGTGGGCGATAGCGGAATGCGCGCCGGCGACAGGTTGCAGTAAAGAGACAATGTCAGAAAATTCGCGGAACGCGTTCATCGCCAGGAAAGGCGTCAGGGCAAAAACCAGCTCTGGTTTATGGTTAGGATCTTTATAGTTCCGCTCTGCGGCATCCATGGGGATACCCGCCGCATTTTCTTTCGCGAAACCGATTTCGGAGTTGCGTTTATTCGGGTGCACCTGAATAGAGAGCGGTTGTGCGGCGCACAGTACTTTAAACAGAAACGGCAGTTCGCCGAAACGGTTGGCTACCGCTTCGCCCAGCATGGCGGTTTTATTCTTTTCGATGGCGTCACGCAGGGAGACGGTTTCGCCGTTGGCGGTGGTGATTCGCGAGCTGCTTTTGGGATGCGCGCCCATCCAGAGTTCAGCCATTGGCTGCTGCTGCGGATTGGCGATGCCATAAAGTTCCGTTAACGCAGTTTTACTTCCCCAGGCATAGTTTTGCACTGAGTTAATGAGTTTTTGCATTATCAAGCCCTGTTTCAATGTGGAGATCAATGGGAAGTATTAAACCAAGAAACCCGCATGAAGTAACCTCCGGGCGTAAAAAGTCGTACTTGTCTCAGTTTTTGTTAAAAAATTGTGTAGGATAGTGTTACTCGCTTTGAGTCGGGCAATGGAACACCTGCCCAGAGAATAACCATACCGAGCGGTAAGTGAGAGCACAATGTCAAACAAACCCTTCTTTTATCAAGACCCTTTTCCCCTCAAAAAGGACGATACCGAGTACTACTTGTTGACCAGCGAACATGTTTCCGTCGCCGAATTCGAAGGACAAGAGATCCTGAAAGTCGCGCCGGAAGCGCTAACGTTGTTGGCGCGTCAGGCCTTCCACGATGCGTCTTTTATGTTACGTCCCGCGCATCAGCAGCAGGTGGCGGATATTCTGCGCGATCCGCAGGCCAGTGAAAACGACAAATATGTCGCGCTGCAATTCCTGCGAAACTCCGATATTGCGGCCAAGGGCGTGTTGCCCACCTGCCAGGATACCGGTACGGCCATTATTGTCGGCAAAAAAGGCCAACGCGTCTGGACTGGCGGAGGTGATGAAGCGGCGCTGGCTCGCGGCGTATATAACACCTATATCGAAGATAACCTGCGCTATTCGCAAAACGCGGCGCTGGATATGTACAAAGAGGTCAATACCGGTACTAACCTGCCGGCGCAGATCGATCTCTACAGCGTCGATGGCGATGAATATAAATTCCTCTGTATCGCTAAAGGCGGCGGATCGGCGAATAAAACCTACCTCTATCAGGAGACAAAAGCGCTTCTGACGCCGGGTAAGCTCAAAAATTATCTCGTCGATAAGATGCGTACGCTGGGCACCGCCGCCTGTCCGCCGTATCACATTGCGTTTGTCATTGGCGGCACCTCGGCGGAAGCGAACCTGAAGACCGTTAAGCTGGCCTCGGCAAAATACTATGATGCGCTACCGACCGAAGGCAATGAACACGGGCAGGCCTTCCGCGATATTGAACTGGAAAAAGAATTGTTGCTTGAGGCGCAAAATCTTGGCTTGGGCGCGCAGTTTGGCGGCAAGTATTTCGCTCACGATATTCGTGTCATCCGATTGCCGCGTCACGGGGCATCGTGTCCGGTAGGTATGGGCGTGTCCTGCTCCGCGGATCGAAACATTAAAGCGAAGATCAACCGGGAAGGGATCTGGATCGAGAAGCTGGAGCGCAATCCCGGTAAATATATTCCTGAGGCGCTGCGCCAGGCGGGAGAGGGCGAGGCGGTGCGCGTTGATCTTAACCGTCCCATGAGCGAGATACTGCAACAATTGTCGCAGTATCCGGTATCAACGCGCCTGTCGCTGAACGGCACGATTATTGTGGGCCGCGATATCGCGCACGCTAAACTGAAAGAGCGGATGGACAGAGGCGAAGGTTTGCCGCAGTACATCAAAGATCATCCTATCTATTATGCGGGGCCGGCAAAAACGCCGGAAGGGTACGCCTCCGGGTCGCTTGGGCCGACTACCGCAGGACGGATGGACTCTTATGTTGATCAGCTCCAGTCGCAGGGCGGCAGTATGATCATGTTGGCGAAAGGCAACCGCAGCCAGCAGGTGACCGATGCCTGTAAGAAACATGGCGGCTTCTACCTGGGCAGTATCGGCGGCCCGGCAGCCGTTCTGGCGCAGGGCAGTATCAAGCGCCTGGAGTGCGTGGAATATCCTGAACTGGGTATGGAGGCTATCTGGAAAATTGAAGTGGAGGATTTTCCGGCCTTTATTCTGGTGGATGATAAAGGCAACGATTTCTTCCAGCAGATTCAGTCATCGCAGTGCGCACGCTGCGTTAAGTAATGTCGCCGCCCTGCGGGGCGGTAACATGATTCGCTATTTTGCCGGAGAACGGCGCAAGCGCCTTATCCGGTCTACACCGTTGTGTTGTTATCGTTAATACTCATAAGACCGCAAACATGTGAGCAATGTCGACACATGATCTCATCAACTTGAGTAAGGAGCAGGTAATGGTAACGGTACGCCGCGAGAAAGATTCAATGGGCGCGATTGAAGTCCCGGCAGATAAACTGTGGGGGGCGCAGACTCAACGTTCGCTGGAGCATTTTCGGATTTCCACGGAGAAAATGCCCGTCTCGCTCATTCACGCTCTGGCGTTGACCAAGCGCGCCGCTGCGAAGGTCAACCAGGACTTAGGGTTGTTGGCGGCGGAAAAAGCCAGCGCGATTATCCAGGCGGCTGATGAAGTGCTGGCGGGAAAACATGCTGATGAGTTTCCGCTGGCGATTTGGCAGACCGGGTCCGGTACGCAAAGCAACATGAATATGAATGAGGTGTTAGCGAACCGCGCCAGTGAAATTTTGGGCGGCGTTCGCGGTATGGAACGCAAGGTGCATCCCAATGATGACGTCAATAAGAGTCAAAGCTCAAACGATGTGTTCCCAACCGCCATGCACGTGGCGGCGTTACTGGCGTTACGCGAACACCTTATCCCGCAATTATCCGCATTAACGGATACGCTTCGCGATAAATCCCACGCTTTCGCCGATATTGTCAAAATTGGCCGTACTCACCTGCAGGACGCGACGCCGCTCACCTTAGGCCAGGAGATTTCCGGTTGGGTAGCCATGCTGGAACATAACCTCAGGCACATTGAGCACAGTTTACCGCACGTCGCGGAACTGGCGCTCGGCGGAACCGCAGTAGGGACAGGGCTTAATACCCACCCGGAATATGCCCGGCGCGTGGCCGAGGAACTGGCGACGATTACCGCGGCGCCGTTTGTTACCGCCCCGAATAAATTCGAAGCGCTGGCGACCTGTGACGCGTTGGTACAGGCGCATGGCGCATTAAAAGGACTGGCGGCCTCGCTGATGAAAATCGCCAACGATGTTCGCTGGCTGGCGTCCGGCCCGCGCTGCGGCATTGGCGAGATTGCTATCCCGGAAAATGAGCCAGGCAGTTCCATTATGCCTGGTAAAGTGAACCCGACCCAGTGTGAAGCGGTAACGATGCTATGTTGCCAGGTGATGGGTAATGATGTGGCCATCAATATGGGGGGCGCATCGGGCAACTTTGAGCTCAACGTCTATCGTCCGATGGTTATTCATAATTTTCTGCAAACGGTGCGCCTGCTGGCCGATGGCATGGCGAGTTTCAATCAACACTGTGCGTCAGGAATCGAGCCAAACCGCGAGCGTATTACGCAGTTGCTGAATGAGTCGCTGATGCTGGTCACTGCGCTCAATACGCACATCGGTTACGATAAAGCGGCGGAGATTGCGAAGAAGGCGCATAAAGAAGGGCTGACGCTCAAAGCCTCAGCCGTGGCATTAGGATACCTTAGCGTCGAGGAGTTCGACGCTTGGGTACGTCCGGAGTTAATGGTTGGCAGTATGACGCCGGGACGTTAATCCGCCACATACAGGTGCAGTCGCGGAATAATCAGTCGCAGCGGCTGCGCCTGTGGTTTAAAACGGTGCTGAATATTATCGGCGTCATAGTTTTCCAGCCCGCCAATATCCGGCACGCCAGCGCCGTTGTCCGTGTTGATTAATGCGATAATCGGCGTGGGGCAGGCGTGTTGCACCTGTTTCTGCTGGCCTTTATACCAGATGCGGGCGATCGGCTGTACTTTAACCGGACGCTTAATCTTGAGTCGGGCCTGCTGCGGTAAGGCAGCGATATCCTGATATTCCCGTTCCAGCTTGAATTGCCATTGTTCGCGCGTCCACGGCGGGACGCTGCGCGGCGACGCGAGGCTTTTTTTCAACTGGCTCAGAACCTCATCCCGGCTTAAATTTTTAATAATATGTTTATTTGCCCAGCCGAAACGTATGGTAGCGGGGTTATTGATAAGCGTCAGCGTGCGGTAAGCGTTCAGCGTAATTAAGCCGGGTAGATGCCGATGCACCCACTCAAAACGTGCCGCTGAGGGAAGACCGGACTCTACCGTAACCATCTGCTCGAAGGTGGTTTTCAACTGGTTAATGCGCTGTATCTGATTTTCCAGATCTAACTGTGTCGCATTATCCACTTGATAGCATAAGACGCCAGGCAGGCGGACGGCGGCTTTACTGCTGCGGTTTTCGGACTGCTGTTGAATAAACAAATGGCGATAGTGACGTAGCGCCAGCGCTTCGGCCTCTTTCCCCAGATGTTGCGTTACCTCGATAGTATCCAGCGGCGCATGTTCCGCCTCTTTGGTCACCTGCGGCAGTGAAAAGACACGGGCGATAAGTAGCGAATGCTGCTGTAGATTATCCGTCAGCGCCGCCAGGTGTTGTTCTATCTGGCGAAAAGTGCCATTCAGGCGTTCAACGAGATCGTAGCGGGACATGGTATCATTCACTTTAGTTACAACATACTATCTGTATAGCACAGTTCCCGCCGCTCAACCAGCGTGCAAAATGCGTCAGGCAGCGGTCATGTCGGGCATCGCGTGCCAGACCGGCCAGCGAAAGCTAAATTTTGCGCCGCCCAGTTCGCTCTCGTCACAGACGACGCTACCGCCCATCGCCAGGGCGATAGAGTGTACGATGGCGAGTCCAAGCCCGCAGCCGCCTGTCGCCCGGTCTCTACTGGGGTCGAGTCTGACAAAAGGTTCAAATATGCGCTCACGCGCATCCGCTTCAATGCCGGGGCCATCATCTTCGACTATCAATGTTGCCTGACTGCCGTCGAGTAACAGACTGACTTGAACGGTGGTACGACTGTAGCGCAACGCATTATTCAGCAGGTTATCCAGCACTCGCGACATTAACCGCATATCAAGCGCGCCATAATCGCCGATTACACATGTGACAAGGTTTACGGCGCGTTCCGGGGTCACGCTTTGCACGTCCTGCAAATGCGCGAGCAACCAGGCGGGGAGGTCGGGTTCGGTCAACATCAGTTCATTTTGTGGTCGGTCAAGGCGCGCATAGGTGAGCAGTTCTTCAATCAGCGCTTCCAGTTGACCAATATCGCGATTGAGCGCCTGTGATTCCGGCGGTGTCAGATTTTCACTCATTTCAAGCCGATAGCGTAAACGTACCAGCGGCGTGCGAAGCTCGTGGGCGATACCGTCAATCAGCTGTTTTTTACTGGCGATCAGTGCATTAATGTTATCCGCCATCTGGTTGAACGCGACGCCCAGACGTTCGAAACTGGAGCCATTATCGAAGTGCAGGCGTTCAGTCAAATGACCCTCGCCAAAGCGCTGCGCGGCGGATTCGAGCCTGAGCATTTCTTGCCAGTGCGGGCGCATCCAGATAAACACAGGAAAGGCGAGAGAAAAGGCAATGAGCGCCATTAAGGCGATATCCAGCAGTCGCATTTGATGCAGGAAATAGAGGTAGGGAACCGGGCCAACCGCCAGGACGTAATGGCTGCGTGGGATACGCTGAATAAAGGTGTATTGATCGTCAAGCGCGACGATATCGCCTTCACGCAGTCGCTGCGTGGTGGCGGCATCAAGCTTATAGTGATTTAACGGTTCAACGCGTAAATCGAAAGAGAGGTTCAGGTCCATCTCTTTTAACGTTTTCCCCCATTCACGCGGCGGGATTTCCCGCAGTTCGCTGCGCATCAGATAGAGCGAACTTTTCATCAGATCGTCGAGCGATTGTCTGCCCGCGCGTTCGGCGGTGAATTTGTACACCAGTCCGACCAATAAGGTCATGACCAGAAAACAGACGAACAGCAAAAGGTAAAACTGCACAAACAGCTTTTTCATCAACGCCCACCGGATATCAATACATTAACTCTATCGCGGCGCTGGCGGAAAAGATTTCCCGTCAGCGCCGCTGGTGGGTTATAAAAGCAGGCTTTGCGTCAACTGACAACCTCATTGTCCGGCGTTAAGGTCCGGACTTTCGTGAACAATGCGTCCATCGACAAGCGTCAAAACAGCGCGAATGGTATCAATTCTGTCTTCGGGCATCGTCATAAATGGCTGATTGAGTACCGCCAGATCGGCCTGTTTTCCGACGCTAAGCTGGCCCCGGTGTTGTTCGGCAAAGGCGAGCCAGGCGGCATGACGTGTATATAACGCTAGCGCTTCCAGACGCGTGAGCCGCTCGCTGGCGGGTTTACGCACGGAACCGCCTGACGCTATACCGGTGATATGATATTCGATAGCGTGCCAGACACCGGCAATGCCAATACGCGTCGAATCGGTACCGCCAGCTACGACAAGCCCTTTATCCAGCGCCAGTCGAACCGGCGGCGAATTGTCCGTCGCGCCGGGTGGATTGGCGTCACGGATGGCAAGCCCCTCAAAGTAAGGCCCCATTTGCACAGTGTATGCCAGACCCAGCTTACGCATTCGCTCAAGCGTCTGTGGCGAACCGGTATTCAGATGCGCAATAGACCAACGGAGAGGGCGCAGATCGTACTGCTGCGCTACCTGCTCAAAAATCGTCAATATCGCGTCGGCGCTATCATCGGTATAGGCGTGGATCTCAAGCGGTATTCCCCGTTTTGCCGCAAATGTCGCGACCTGGCGAAGCGCGGTTTTGTCCTGCTCTGAGGAAGAAAACCCTGGGGCCATCCGCACGCCGTCATTCATTCCGGCCACCAGGCTTTCCCCCAGGCCAAGAAAAGCCAGTTGCCCGTCATCGGCACGCGCCGGGCGAAAGGCCATCAGGTTGCTGAACCACTGCGCTTCATGACCTTTCGCTTCTGGCTGTACCGGAATGCGATACCCCACGCGCAGCGGTAAATCCCCCTGGTTTCGCATTGCAAATAAAGGCTCATAAGCGGCGGCAGGCCCGGCAGAGGGGTCAATGATGCCGGTCACGCCGCGAGCGTTCATATCAGCGAAAAATTGCCGCAGACCACCCTCACGATCGGCGTTACTACTTATGCTGGCAAAAAGCTGGTTAAACGCGGCGATGTCACCAAATAATTTCCCCGTGGCGCTACCTTTTGCGTCGCGCTCTACGCGGATTCCCGCTAAATCAGGAGGAGGGGTGTTGTTAAGGCCAAGTACGTCTATACCGCGCTGATTCACTAACGCATAGTCGTACAGATACTGAATATAAGCCGGATGATCGGGAAGGGCGTGACTCAATTCGGCTACCGTCGGCGCCCGGTTTTCTGCAAATTGCGCCGGTATCCACGATCCCACTACGGCTACCCATTGATCGTGGGGACGACGGTTAGCGTCGGCGCGTAATTTATCCAGCGCGTCTTTAAGCGAAGGGCTGTCGTACCAGTAGGTTTCGAATGTCCAGGTTTGTCCGCCGCGAATGGCGTGAATGTGGGTATCGGTCAGGCCGGGTATCACGGTTTTACCCTGTAAATCAATGGTACGGGTATGGTCGCCGCGCCATTCATCTGTCGCCGTATCATCGCCAATCGCCACAATCCGCGAGCCGGAAATCGCCAGCGCGCTGGCCTGCGGCTGGGCATCATTCAGAGTGATGATATTACCGTTATGCAAAATAATATCCGCTGCCGGGCGGGCGGCGGTGGCTGCGCCTGTGGCCGTGAGCAGAAAGAGAAGCGCGGTTCTGGAAAGCAGAGGCGGGACGAGACTGATCATTAGCATGTTCCTTTTGTCGGGCGATAAGCAAACCATAGAGAGCGAACAAGAATTGTTCAATCTGTGCCCAGGGAACAGTGCGTTCTGTTTTTAGAACGGTGGTGATGAAAAAAGAAAAGCCCGCCGAAACGGCGGGCTTGAGAAGAATTAATGAATAATTAGAACTGGTAAACCATACCCAGCGCGACGATATCATCAGTGCTGATACCGGCATCTTTATAGAACTGGTCGTCATCATCCAGCAGGTTGATTTTATAATCAACATAGGTGGAGAAGTTTTTGTTGAAATAGTAGGTAGCACCTACATCAGCATATTTAACCAGGTCTTTATCATCGCCATTAACGTTGTTATAGGTCAGATCTTTACCTTTAGACATCAGGAAAGAAACCGCCGGGCGCAGACCGAAATCAAATTGATATTGGGCTGTAACTTCGAAGTTTTGCGTTTTGTTTGCTACGCCGCCATCATAACCCTTGTCCGTTTTACCATAAGGCGTCATATTACGGGTTTCAGAATACATAGTCGCTAAATAGATGTTGTTGGCATCATATTTCAAGCCAGCTGTCCATGCATCCGCTTTGTCGCCGCCAGCAATCGTGCCGCCAGCATTGACTTGCTCATTAGTACGATCGGAAGTGGTATACGCAGCGCCTGCGCTGAAGCCCATGCCAATATCATAGGTAGTAGAAATACCGAAGCCATCACCGTTATCGTAACGAATATCGTCGCCATTATTACGGTTATTGGTACCGATATTTACATCGTCAGCGCTTTGGCTTTCATTTTTACCCTGATATTGCAACGCGAAGTTCAGACCGTCTACCAGACCGAAGAAATCAGTGTTACGGTAGGTGGCCACGCCGTTAGCACGACCGGTCATGTAGTTGTCAGCGTAAGTATAGGAGTCGCCGCCGAACTCAGGCAGCATATCGGTCCAGCCTTCCACGTCGTACAGGACGCCGTAGTTACGACCATAGTCGAATGAGCCGTAGTCGCCGAATTTCAGACCGGCGAATGCCAGACGAGTCCAGGAGTTCGCGCCTTCGCCTTCGGTAGTGTTAGCCTGAACGTTATATTCCCACTGGCCGTAACCGGTCAGTTGGTCGTTAATCTGCGTTTCGCCTTTAAAGCCGACACGCATATAGGTCTGATCGCCATCTTTAGAAGAGTCATCAGAGAAATAGTGCAGGCCGTCTACTTTCCCGTAAAGGTCCAGTTTGTTGCCGTCTTTGTTATAAATTTCAGCGGCGTGTGCTGCGCCAGCAGCCAGCAGAGCCGGGATGACAAGTGCCAATACTTTTCTTTTCATTTTTTTATCCTTAAAAACTTAACTTATTTGCAAAAGATTGAACTTCTACAGATTCGTTGAATCAAAGGCATCCTAATCTGAATAATATTATTTCAGCAAATGCTAACTTTTCTTATATGTTATTAATTAATACAAAAGTTACTATCGGAAACGCATATATTTATGGTGAATATATTTGTTATTATATATTCATGGTTGTGATTTGTTTTATTTCACAATTTGCGAAAAAAGATGGCAATATAGCGGCGGGCAGACATTCTGTTATCAATTTTGTGAACTGGCTTCGAGTTTTTTTAATTTAATTTTCTTGAGCGAAAAAGACGTAATGATGAACCACAACGCAGAGAAAACGGTAATAAAGGGGCTGTTCCGACTAATAAAAATAGCATCCATGTATACAATGTCTGTTTTTTGAACAGTGGCGGTGATGAGCATCGCCACTATGACTTAATAAAGGCAGGTAAAATCTGTCGGCTAACTTATCCCGTCGTTTCGTCCCAGGCATGAGGGGCAAAAAGATAGCCTTTATTGCGAATGGTCTTTATACGATAGGGCTCAGCAGCGCTATCCAGCAGTTTCTTACGCAGGCGGGAAATCGCCACATCCACGCTGCGATCCAGACCATCATAATTGACGCCGCGCAGCGTTTTTAGCAACGCGTCGCGATCCATAATTTGTCCGGCGTGTGTCGCCAGTTCCCAGAGCAATTCAAAATCGGCGGTGGAGAGCGATATGAAATCGCCATTGAGCTGGACCGCCCGGTTAAGGGGATCGATGGTTAACGCGCCAAAACGCAGCGCTTTATGCGGCGTAAGCGCGCTCTCCTGAAGACTTTTTGCCTGTTGCGTTTGTTCGCTTTGCCGCAGGTGTAAGCGCAGACGCGCCAGCAAAACGGCCGGAGGCGTGGTTTTGAGGATGTAGTCGCAGGCGCCCATCTCCAGCGCCAGAATATGATTCATATCACTGTCCAGCGAGGTGAGCAGGACAATCGGGCCTTGCCAGCGGTGGCGTAAATCGCGGCATATCGTCATGCCATCTTTACCTGGAAGCATAATATCCAGTAAAACCAGATCGGGCTGAGTGGTGAGGATAAGATCCTCCGCCCGGTCACCACGCGGCTCAACAATGACATCAATATCATGTTTCGCCAGATAAGCGGCAATGAGAGAACCCACTTCAGCGTCGTCTTCAACAAATACAATGCGGTTCATATTATAAATGGAGAATAGAAAACGCCAACATACACCGCCTCTGTTTTCCCTTCCATAAATCTTTTCTAAACGAGAGCGGTTCCGTTATGCTACACGCTGTTGTTATTAGCGTGTTAAGGCAAGGTAATGGGACTCGTGATTAAAGCTGCCCTGGGGGCGCTGGTCGTCGTATTGATTGGTCTGCTGTCAAAAACGAAAAATTATTATATCGCCGGATTAATTCCTCTGTTTCCAACGTTTGCGCTTATCGCGCACTATATCGTGGCCAGCGAGCGGGGCATCGACGCGATGCGTACCACCATCGTCTTTAGCATGTGGTCGATCATTCCTTATTTCATTTATCTTGCAACGCTATGGTATTTCAGCGGCGTGATGCGCCTGCCCGTCGCGCTTGGCGGTGCGGTGGTCTGCTGGGGGCTAAGCGCGTGGCTGCTGATTTTTTGCTGGATTAAATGGCATTAATATTGGCAAAGACCGTGGTTTCCCCATCGTAATACATACGGATATTACGATGGGGAGGTTGTTAACCCACCAGCATCCACGTAGCCGGAACCGCTGCGACCAGCAATAAACCAATCAGCACGACTTCCTGACGATTTAATACATTGTCATGCTTGTGCGTCCGACGCGCATACAGGAAAACCAGTAATCCAGGCGCGTACAGTACGACGGACAGCAGCAGGTGCATAGGGCCCGACGCATATAATAACCATAAGCCATAAATACAGGCTCCGATACCGACCGCCCGATGGAGGGGACGCGTTGCAATCTTCAGCAGAAATGCGCCGACCAGAAAGTAGGGCACCAGAATCATTTCTGACGCAATCGTCAATAGCGTGTTGTAGTCCGAACCGGTCAGCCAGATCAGCACCAGACAGATTTGCACACAGATATTGGTGAGCCATAACGATGCAGAAGGCGCGCCTTGCGCATTTTGTCGCGCGAAGATGCCCGGGAAGGATTTATAGGCTGCCGCCAGAAATGGCACCTCCGCCGCCATAATAGTCCAGCTTAGATAAGCCCCGCAGACAGACACAATCAGTCCCGCTGCAATAATAATTTCTCCCCACGGCCCCATCATTTTTACCATTAGTCCGGCCATCGACGGGTTGCGCATCTCCGCCAGTTCCGGACGCGCAAGAACGCCAAGAGAAAGCAGCGTGACCAGGAGATATATTCCCAGCGCTGCGAGTACTGCCAGTAGCGTGGCGCGGCCTACATCGCGTTTATTTTTCGCTCGGGCCGAGACGACGACGGCGCCTTCAACGCCAATAAACACCCACAGCGTAATAAGCATGGTGTTCTTGACCTGTTCCCATACGGGAATACCGAGTTCAACACCGGTGAAGTCCAGTGTGAAGGTATCCAGTTTGAACATCATGATAGCCAGCACAATAAACGCGCCGAGCGGCAACAGTTTCGCCAGAGTCGCAACCAGATTGATGCTGGCTGCCGTTTGTACGCCGCGCAGGATGAGGAAATGGACAATCCAGAGCAGGACTGAAGCGCCGACAATAGCCTGCCAGGTATTACCGTCGCCAAACAGACGCAGGGCAGGCGTATCGGTAAAGAAACTCAGCGCTGAAAAAACGATAACCAAATAGGATACGTTGGCGATGACCGCGCACAGCCAATAGCCCCAGGCAGAACAAAAGCCAATCAGTTCGCCGAAGCCTTCGCGGGCGTAAGTAAAGATGCCGCCGTCAAGCTCGGAGCGAATGCGCGTAAGGATTAACATGGCGAATGCCAGTAAGAGTATCCCCACGCCGGTAATGGCCCAGCCAATTAACAACGCAGCCGGACTGGCAACGGCGGCCATATTCTGGGGCAGACTGAAAACACCTGCGCCAAGCATTGAGCTTAAAACCAGCGCGGTCAGCGCGCTCAGTCCCAGTTTTTTTTCCATTGGTATCCAGCTATAAAAATGAAATTGGAAGAATAATTATTATGGCAAAACGCATAAAAATGGTGAAAGCCACTAAGGCGCGGGATTTTACGGAGAGAAGGGACCGCATGCAACGGCCTGGATAAGATTTATCGCCAAAAAAGCGAAAAGTGAGATTCATCGCGATATTTGACGGAACTGGCATCCCGCGAGAAAGTGCCGGATGGCGGCTTATCAGGCCTGCCGTTGAACGATCGTGTAGGCCTGATAAGGCAGGTATGTCGCCATCCGGCGAGAAGCCTGATGGCGACGCGCGCCTTATTTATAGAGGTCGGCGCTGATGGTGATGTTATTGCCGCGCTCCTGCCACTGACGCGTAATATGATAATACTTAGCGCCTTTCTTCGCCGCGCGTTTGGCGACCTGGTAGGAGATTTCTGTCATATTGCCGTAGTTGCCGGTGAACTTAACGCTGTCGAAAGGCACCATCATCGCAGCCGTCGCTTTATTCAGCTCCTCAACTTTTGTGCCATCCGGTAGTGTGACAGTGTAACGCCCGCCTTTGGAGGATTGCGTTTCGAAGAAACGGCCTACTTCGGCGCTCGGCGAGGCTGACGTGGCGACGCCTGGAATTTCGACTTTCTTCGCAGCTTCGCCGCCCTGAGCCAGCGCGGCGCGGCCAGCTTCAGAGTCTGCCGGAATAGCGTCCGGGCTCTGGACGATGCGTTTTTTCGCATCTTGTTTATAGATAAATGCAGTGATGCGCTGGTTTCCGCCCTGATTCGCATCTATCTGACGAACAATATAGAAAGCGTATGCGCCTTTTTGTTTCGCCGCTTTCGTAATGGCATCGTTAACTTCCGGCTGGCTACGGTAGAAGCCCTGAACGGTGACGGTGTCATACGGTTCTAATTGTACGGCCTGGTCTTTCGGTAATTCCACGATGCCATTAATGACACGATTTTTGGGCGCGTCGGCTTTCGGCGCGTCGGCTTTATACACGTCCGCCACAACACGCCAGTTACCACTGTTGCCGAACTCCGAGGTGTCGACAACATAGAAGGAGGCTGCGCCTTCTTTATCTGCGCGGCGGGACACGGCGGAGACCGCATCGCCAATAGCATTAAAACGACCGGTAATAACGATGCGGTCATAAGGTTTTAGTGCAGCCGCTTGCTCCGGCGTCAGTTCTGTTGCTGCATGGACAGAAAAAGCAGCCGCAGAAAGCAGAGCCGACGCCAGGAGAGTGTTCTTAAGCTTCATAAAAATAATCCTTCGCCTTGCGCAAACCAGGTACTGGTATTGTTATTGACTAGAAACGTGGCTGATTATTGCATTTAAACCATATGGATGTCTGCGGGATTTTTCACGCATCGTGTCATGTATCCTATCTTTGATGATAACATTTGCCGATATGTCGAAAAAAACGGCGTCCGGGCGGCTAAGCTAATGAAGCGCATAAATTTAATAAGTTAATTTAATGTTAATTTCTTGATCGCGCCAGGGGTTTAATGATGTTTTGCTGTCAAATTTGAGCGAATTATCAGCCCTCGCAGGCCATTTTCAAGGCATTATGGCTGCTTAGCGGCTGAATCGTTCATGTTTTGCAAATTTGATAAAAAATTCTGTTTTTTGGCGCTAGATCACAGGCGTTATTTTCAGTAGGTTATAGAGAGTTTGTAACGGTTTTATTCTGCTGGGGTAACATTTACCTCAAACGCGGGCAGGCGTACGCTTCTCGCGCTTACTGACAAACCATCATCAAAAATAACGATGGAAGGGAACATTTATGCGAATTGGCATACCAAAAGAGCGGTTACCCAATGAAACCCGTGTCGCTGCGACGCCGAAAACGGTAGAGCAGCTACTGAAGCTGGGGTTTAGCGTCGCTATCGAAAGCGGGGCGGGTCAACTGGCAAGTTTTGACGACAAAGCGTTTGCGCAGGCTGGCGCGGATATTGTCGACGGCAATGCTATCTGGCAGTCGGAAATTATTCTCAAGGTTAATGCGCCTGAAGAAGAGGAAATCGCTTTACTGAACCCCGGGACTACGCTGGTCAGTTTTATCTGGCCTGCGCAAAATCCTGGGTTAATGGAGAAACTTGCCGAACGTAAGGTTACGGTGATGGCGATGGACTCCGTGCCGCGTATTTCCCGCGCGCAGTCGCTCGACGCGTTAAGCTCAATGGCGAATATCGCGGGTTATCGCGCCATTGTAGAGGCCGCGCATGAATTTGGGCGCTTCTTTACCGGCCAAATCACTGCCGCCGGGAAAGTGCCGCCGGCGAAGGTGATGGTGATTGGCGCGGGCGTAGCCGGTCTTGCGGCTATCGGCGCGGCAAACAGCCTGGGGGCGATTGTCCGCGCGTTTGACACTCGTCCTGAAGTCAAAGAGCAGGTCCAGAGTATGGGGGCTGAGTTCCTCGAACTGGATTTTAAAGAGGAAGCCGGTAGCGGCGATGGTTACGCCAAAGTGATGTCCGAGGCGTTTATCAAAGCGGAAATGGCGCTCTTTGCCGCCCAGGCCAAAGAAGTCGATATCATTGTTACCACCGCGTTGATTCCGGGCAAACCTGCGCCGAAGCTGATTACCCGCGATATGGTCGATTCTATGAAGGCCGGCAGCGTGATTGTCGACCTGGCCGCGCAGAATGGCGGTAACTGCGAATATACCGTCGCCAATCAGGTTGTGACGACGGACAATGGCGTGAAAGTAATTGGCTACACCGATCTACCGGGGCGTTTGCCGACGCAGTCATCCCAACTTTATGGCACCAACCTGGTTAACCTGCTGAAGCTGCTGTGCAAAGAGAAAGACGGCAATATTGACGTGGATTTTGACGATGTCGTGATCCGTGGCGTGACGGTGATTCGCGACGGCGACATTACCTGGCCTGCGCCGCCAATCCAGGTTTCCGCGCAGCCACAGGCCGCGCCTAAAGCAGCACCTGCGCCAAAAGAGCCGGAAAAGCCCGCTTCACCCTGGCGGAAGTATGCGTTAATGGCGCTGGCGATCATTCTTTTTGGCTGGCTGGCCGATGTCGCGCCAAAAGAGTTCCTCGGCCATTTTACCGTGTTTGCGCTCGCCTGCGTGGTTGGTTATTACGTGGTGTGGAACGTGTCTCATGCGCTTCATACGCCATTAATGTCGGTGACCAACGCAATTTCAGGGATTATTGTTGTCGGGGCATTATTGCAAATTGGTCAGGGCGGCTGGGTCAGCTTCCTGAGCTTTATCGCGGTGCTTATCGCCAGCATTAATATTTTCGGTGGCTTCACCGTGACTCAGCGTATGCTGAAAATGTTCCGGAAAAACTAAGGGGTAACACATGTCTGGAGGATTAGTTACAGCTGCATACATTGTTGCCGCGATCCTGTTTATTTTCAGTCTTGCCGGGCTTTCAAAGCATGAAACGTCCCGCCAGGGGAATAACTTCGGTATTGCCGGGATGGCGATCGCGTTGCTGGCGACCATTTTCGGGCCGGATACCGGCAACGTGGCATGGATTCTGGTCGCCATGATTATTGGCGGCGCGATTGGCATCCGCATGGCGAAAAAAGTTGAGATGACCGAGATGCCGGAGCTGGTCGCGATTCTGCACAGTTTCGTGGGTCTGGCAGCGGTACTGGTTGGTTTTAACAGCTATCTGTACCATGACGCCAGTCTGGCGCCGGTGCTGGTGAATATCCATCTGACCGAAGTCTTCCTCGGTATCTTTATTGGCGCAGTCACTTTCACTGGATCGATCGTAGCGTTTGGTAAACTGCGCGGCAAAATCTCTTCTAAGCCGTTGATGTTGCCTAACCGTCACAAAATGAACCTGGCGGCGCTGGTTGTTTCTTTCCTGTTGCTGCTGGTTTTTGTTCGTACCGAAAGCGTGGGTCTACAGGTTCTGGCGCTACTGCTGATGACCATTATCGCGCTGGCGTTTGGTTGGCATCTGGTCGCTTCTATCGGCGGGGCGGACATGCCGGTGGTTGTTTCAATGCTGAACTCCTATTCCGGTTGGGCTGCCGCGGCGGCTGGCTTCATGTTGAGCAACGATTTGCTGATTGTGACCGGCGCGCTGGTCGGTTCGTCAGGCGCGATCCTGTCTTACATTATGTGTAAAGCGATGAACCGCTCTTTCATCAGCGTTATTGCCGGTGGGTTCGGTACTGACGGCTCCTCAACGGGCGACGATCAGGAAGCTGGCGAACATCGCGAAATTACGGCGGAAGAGACCGCTGAGATGCTGAAAAACTCCCACTCCGTCATTATTACGCCGGGGTACGGGATGGCGGTGGCGCAGGCGCAGTATCCGGTGGCGGAAATCACCGAAAAACTGCGTGCACGCGGTATCAACGTGCGTTTCGGCATTCATCCGGTGGCGGGTCGCCTGCCGGGGCATATGAACGTGCTGTTGGCGGAGGCGAAAGTGCCTTATGACATCGTGCTGGAAATGGACGAAATCAATGATGATTTCGCCGATACCGATACCGTGCTGGTGATTGGCGCGAACGATACGGTGAACCCGGCGGCGCAAGACGATCCCCGCAGCCCGATCGCCGGTATGCCGGTTCTCGAAGTGTGGAAAGCACAGAATGTCGTGGTCTTTAAGCGTTCAATGAATACTGGTTATGCTGGTGTGCAGAACCCGCTGTTCTTTAAAGAGAATACGCAAATGCTGTTTGGCGATGCCAAAGCCAGCGTGGATGCAATTCTGAAAGCGCTTTAATCTTTTAAACGTGCGGCGGCCTCTTCGGAGGCCGTTTTTATACACTTCATCCTTTAAGCTGCCTCTTTGTTGGCTGCGCTCAGAAAACCCGGTCACATCGTTATCTATGCTCCCGGGGATTTCTTCCCTTGCCGCCGCGAGGCATCTTGAATGATTTTGTGTATATATTGCATTTTATCTTTTGTTTAAATCGCTAAGCAGAACGGCGATACTCTGCCCGCCGGTGGTCTGTTCGAGGGCGATTTTGACAATGATGGTTAACGGAACGGAGAGCAACATGCCCACCGGACCTAATAGCCAGCCCCAGAAAATTAACGACAAAAATACCACTAAGGTTGAAAGACCTAAACCACGTCCCATGATTCGTGGCTCAAGGATATTGCCGAAGACCAGATTAATCAGCAGATAGCCTGCCAGCACCAGCAGCGCATCATAAAACCCGTTAAATACCAGCACCTGAATAATGGGTGGCAGGGCAGCGAGCACCGATCCAATATTAGGAATATAGTTCAGCGCGAAGGCCAGTAGACCCCAGACAAAGGCGAAGCGGACATCCAGCGCGGCCAGCATGCCCCATGCGACCAGCCCCGTCACGATACTGATCGCTGTTTTTAACACCAGATAATGGGAAACGCTATCAAGCGCGCGTTGAATTGCCGCCATGCCTTCCACCGGACGGCTCATCATCTGCTGCAGTTTTTCAGGCAATTGTGGAACCTCCAGCAGCATAAATACCACGGTCAATAACAATAAAAAGATGGACGACATGGCATTGGACAGCTGGGTGAGCAGGTTCGTTACCAGAGTCATGGCGGCGTTTGGATCGATATATTTCGCCAGCTCATCAACCGACACGCCAATGCCTGCTCGCTGTAACCACGGTTCAATACGTTGCAACGGTATCACCAATGAGGAGCGATATTGCGGTAGGGTACGAGCCAGTTCATTTAATGATGTCCCCAAATAGGCCAGTAGCAGTACCATTAACATAACAATAATCACAATGAGCAATGATACGGCGATAACGCGCGGAATTCGGCATCGGGTCATCCGTTGCACAACGGGATTGAGAACGACTGCAATAAATAACGCCAAAATAAAGGGAACAATGATATCTGCGGCGAAGCGGATACCGCTCAGAATAACCACCAGCATTCCCAGCATAATGACGATTTTTAGACCATTGAGCGTGATGATCGGTTTTGCCATATCAGTCCCTGTTTTCTGATGCCGACACGAATAATAATGTGATGTCGGTCGACCTGTTCTGGTTAAAATCAAACACTTCAGGTAAAGAAGTGAAAATATTTTGAGTTAATTCCTGGCTTATGATACAAATCAGGCGTGTTCAACTACCGAGGACAATTATCATCCGCGATGACGAGAAGCAACACTGCGGATAATTGTAATATTATGGACAATATGTTCAGCGCTTTTTTCTCCACGCAAACGCATCTTCACTCTACCTCCTTTTTCCTGCTTATCGGCGAGCAGCACTGGCGTAACGCACTTTAGTCTCTCACTTCTGCCTGAGCTGGCGCAATGCGCTGTGCTAACTGATTTTATTTTTTAGTTTGCTGCGTGCAGCAGACTCGAAAGAGTATATTCTCATGCAGGAGAAGTGTCATGTTTTACTGGATTTTATTAGCTCTGGCTATCGCGACTGAAATTACCGGCACGCTCTCAATGAAATGGGCTAGCGTGGGTAATGGCAATGCGGGTTTTATTTTAATGCTGGTGATGATCACGCTGTCATATATATTTCTTTCTTTTGCGGTAAAAAAGATTGCCCTGGGTGTGGCGTATGCCTTATGGGAAGGGATCGGCATTTTATTTATTACCATTTTTAGCGTGCTGCTATTTGATGAAGCATTATCAACCATGAAGATTGCCGGCTTGCTGACGCTGGTCGCCGGCATCGTATTGATCAAATCAGGGACGCGTAAACCCGGCAAACCGGTGAAGGAGGCGACTCGTGCAACAATTTGAATGGATACACGGCGCCTGGCTTGGGTTGGCAATAATGCTGGAAATCGCGGCTAACGTACTGTTGAAATTTTCGGACGGCTTTCGCCGTAAATGCTATGGCATCTTATCGCTTGCCGCTGTTCTGGCCGCCTTCAGCGCGCTTTCCCAGGCGGTAAAAGGGATAGACCTGTCGGTGGCGTATGCGTTATGGGGCGGTTTTGGTATTGCCGCCACGCTGGCGGCGGGCTGGGTGCTCTTCGGCCAGCGCTTAAACCCCAAAGGCTGGGTTGGCGTGATATTGCTGCTCGCCGGAATGGTCATGATCAAATTTGCCTGAGACGATCGCTGCCTGTCGGTTCAGGCAGCGATTCCCGCATTAATCCTGCGCCAGAGCTTTCAGCTTATCGCGAAAGCCGGTGACGGATATAGCGCGGTTATCGGCGCGCCAGCGATCTTTAGCCGCAGGGGCGGAGCTTTGTACGCCAATAAGCTGCCATCCGCTATCCGTGTGCAATAAGAGCGGCGAGCCGCTGTCGCCCGGTAACGTGTCGCACTGGTGTGAGAGTACGGCATTCTGCGCCCAGCCGGTCACGACGCAATCCTGATGGGAATAGAGCGCATTCAGATGATCTTCCGGATAACCAGACTGCGTGACTTTTCGGTCTGCGGCTTTCAACGCCGCAGTGAGCGCCGCTTTATCGCCGGTAAATAAAGGCACTGGCGTGATACCGGAAGGTGGGTAGCGCAATATTACCAGACCAAAATCCCAGCTTGCCGCGGCAGGCGGCACAATCCAGCCATCGCCATCCGCTTTCAGGCGTCGGCCCAGCGACGGTTCAACGCGGCCTTCAATGCCGTGGATTTCATAGCGCCATACTCCTTTTCGCGCCACAAAACGCAGCGCAACCGCCTTATCTGGTTTTCCTTTCGGTGGCGTTAGCAGGCAGTGACCTGCTGTCAGGGCGATATGCGGGGAGATAAGCGTTGCCGTACACAAATTACCGCTGGCGGTCTCTAGTTGCCCGATGGCATCCCACGGCGATTGGGTAGGATCGGCGACGGGCACCCGATCGTCATGGTTAAAAAAAAGCGTTTTAACGTCGCTGGCATCCGTGGCGTCTGTTTCAGCCCCCCTGGCTTTCGCCATAACCGGTAAAAAACACACTATGCCCAGTAATACAGCAATGGTTTTATGCATATCACACTCTGGTGGGTAATTATGATTATTAACAACAAACCCTCAGTACTACTATAGACGTGACGGTAAGAAAGTGGGAGTAAAATCAGATAACTACACTCAGGAAAGATAGAAATGCGTGGCAATAGCGGCGCATAAAATAAGCACGATAAGAATGAGCTCAAAGCGGTAGCGAGACACTTTTTTGCCCTCCCGGAAGGCGGCGCTAAACCAGAACAATTTAGCGCCGTAAAAACGGGCGCGGGGGCGCGCCGCAGCATGTTACGACTTACGCAGCCGGTTGAGTAGTTGGTTTTGACGGGGTTTTGGCTGGCGCTTTACCACCTTTTTTCTGGTGCTTTTTAGCCGCCTGCGCTTTTTGCTCAACGGTTTTTTTATGCTGTTTTTTGTGGTGCTGGGTGTTCTGGGTTGTTTTGGCAGGCGTTGCGGTTTTCGCAGGCGTTGCAGTCTCAGCCGCGAATGCTGCGGAAGAGAGACCCATTGCAGCGGCAACAACCAGAGCTAATACTTTTTTCATTTTGATACCCTCGATTTGGTTTTCATTCAACCCCACTGCGGGGCCGGTGAAATGACTATATCGCTGTTATCAAAAGGCTTCCGTGAGTGATTGGTTTCGGCATGTAACGCTATGTACAATCCCCCGGTAACGCGATGTCAGCCCCCCACCATAATAGGTAGCTTTACGTTACCGGTCGTTATTTTTGGTCGCAGAGTCGGTAATATCCGCCCTCCAGAATAACAGGCACACCGTATATGAATCCGATAATCTGGGTGGTATTTACGCTTCTGGCGCTGGATGCAATCAGAGAAGTTATGGGCGTATCAAGCCTGACAGGTCTGTGGTGAACAGTGAGTCGTGGCGTGAAACCAGCCCGGCGATAGCGCACGTTGCTATCGCCGGATTATTTCTTTTCAGGCGTGAAGACGGTGATGTAACCGCGTCCCGACCAGGATGGCCAGCACCAGCATTAGCGCGATAAAACCGCCTACGCCGTTCCAGCCGTAACTATGCCAGAATACGCCGCCTAGCGTCCCGGCGATACTGGACCCCAGATAATAGCTGAAAAGATAAAGTGACGAGGCCTGTCCCTTCGCCCGGCGCGCACGCGGGCCAATCCAACTACTGGCCACGGAGTGCGCGGCGAAAAAGCCGGCGGAAAAAAGCAGCATCCCGGCAAAAATCAGCCAAAGCGAGGTAAAAAGCGTCAGTAAAAGCCCACCCAGCATTACTGCGGTAGAGAACAGCATCACCGGCCCCCGGCCATAGCGTGAGGTCATTGCGCCAGCTTTCGGCGAGCTCCATGTGCCGGTGAGATAGGCTACGGATAACAGTCCGACCACGGCCTGGCTTAATTCCCAGGGGGAGAGCATCAGGCGATAGCCAATGTAGTTAAACAGGGTGACGAACGCGCCCATCAGTAAAAAGCCTTCCGCAAACAGCAGAGGTAACCCTCGATCGCGCCAGTGGAGACGAAAATTAATAAATAGCGTTTTAGGCCGTAGCGACGTGGGACGGAAATGTTGCGAGGCGGGTAAAATCTTCCAGAACATCAGCGCGGACGCCAGCGCAAAGCATCCGATGGCCGCCAGCGCGATGCGCCAGTTAAAAAAGTCGGTCATGACGCCGCTTAATAAACGCCCGCTCATCCCGCCGATGGAATTACCGCTAATATAAAGCCCCATAGAGAAAGCGACAAAGCTGGGATGGATTTCTTCGCTCAGGTAGGTCATTCCCACCGCGGCGACGCCGCTTAACGACAGACCGATCAGCGCGCGCATAATCAGAATACCATGCCAGCTGGTCATCATGGTTGATAACAATGTGCAGCAGGAGGCTAATAACAAGGCGGTGACCATCACCGGTTTACGGCCTATCGCATCAGAAAGCGGGCCGGTAAAAAGTAAGCCGATAGCCAGCATGGCGGTAGAAATAGAAAGTGAAACGCTGCTGCTGGCGGGGGAGACGCCAAACTCCTGGGAAAGTACCGGTAGTATAGGCTGAACGCAATAAAGGAGCGCGAAAGTCGCCAGGCCCGCGGAAAAAAGGGCCAGCGTGACGCGCATGAAAGGCGCTGTACCGCGTTTAATAAATTGAACCGGCTGAGAATGGCGTTGTTCATCGATATCGCTCGCCGTGGCGTCATCGAGAATAGTTGTACGACTCACGTTAAATCCTTGCTTTACATCTCCGTCAACAGGAGACGGGTATAACCGACATGTAAAGCATAGAAAAAGCAAAATATTCTGTCTAATATATTAATTGTCTCAAATAAGACGTTAAAAATATGAATATCGAATTACGTCATTTACGTTACTTTGTGGCGGTAGCAGAAGAGCTGCATTTTGGTCGCGCCGCCGCGCGCCTCAATATCTCGCAGCCGCCGCTGAGTCAGCAGATACAAATTCTGGAGCAGCAGGTCGGCGCGCGATTACTGGCGCGGACCAACCGCAGCGTAGCGTTAACGGCCGCCGGGCGACAGTTTCTGGTGGACAGCCGACACATCCTGAGTCTGGTAAACGACGCCGCCGCTCGCGCCGAGCGGCTGCATCAGGGCGAAGCGGGTGAAATCCGTATTGGCTTTACGTCTTCAGCGCCTTTTATTCGGGCGGTATCGCATACCTTTTCGCTGTTCCGCCAGTCCTATCCGGGGGTGCATATGCAAACGCGTGAAATGAATACGCGTGAGCAAATCGCGCCGCTCAACGAAGGCGTACTGGATATTGGCTTACTGCGGAATACGCCGTTGCCCGACACACTTAATCGCGAGGTGATTTTGCATGAGCCGCTTATGGCCATGATCCCGCGCGAACATCGGCTGGCGCAAAAGCCGGTCGTCAGTCTGACAGAACTGGCGGAAGAACCTTTCGTCTTTTTCGATCCACATGTCGGGACGGGCCTCTACGACGATATTCTCGGCCTGATGCGGCGCTATAACCTGTCGCCGACCATCACGCAGGAGGTTGGCGAGGCAATGACTATTATCGGTCTGGTGGCGGCGGGACTGGGCGTCTCGATTCTGCCGGCATCCTTTAAGCGTGTACAGATGAGCGAGATGCGCTGGGTTCCCCTGGCAGAAGAGGACGCCGTATCTGAAATGTGGCTGGTATGGCCAAAGCATCATGAACAGAGTCATGCCGTACAGCGGTTTTGCCAACTGCTATTACTGGCTGCCCGACGGGATTAATTACGCTTAAAAAGGGTGAAAATGTGCAGTTAATCACACGGCTAAGCAAAAAGTTGACGGCGAGTATTGAAGTGTTTCACCATAGCACACAGATTATTTCGGAGCGCGAAAATAAAGGGAGTGAGCGGTGGTTGCTGATAGTCAGCCTGGGCATATCGATCAAATTAAGCAGACCAATGCTGGCGCAGTGTATCGCCTGATTGATCAGCTCGGACCGGTATCGCGAATTGACCTGTCTCGTCTGGCGCAGTTGGCGCCTGCCAGTATTACGAAAATTGTTCGCGAAATGCTGGAAGCGCATTTGGTTCAGGAACTTGAAATTAAAGAGGCGGGCAGTCGTGGACGTCCCGCCGTCGGGCTGATGGTGGAAACGGAGGCCTGGCACTATTTATCTATTCGTATTAGCCGTGGCGAAATTTTCCTTGCGCTACGCGATCTTAGCAGCAAACTGGTGGTAGAAGAGTGTCTGCCGCTGCCGTTAACCGAAGCCACGCCGTTGCTTGAGCGAATTATTACGCACGTTGATCGGTTTTTTACCCGCCATCAGCAGAAACTGGAGCGTCTGACCTCTATTGCCATTACGTTACCGGGCATTATCGATACCGAAAACGGCGTTGTGCACCGGATGCCGTATTACGAAGATGTCAAAGAGATGCCTTTGGGAGATGTGCTGGAGCGGCACACTGGCGTACCGGTTTACATTCAGCATGATATTAGCGCCTGGACGATGGCAGAGGCGCTTTTTGGCGCCTCACGCGGCGCGCGCGACGTTATCCAGGTGGTGATTGATCATAATGTGGGGGCGGGCGTTATCACCGACGGTCATTTGCTTCATGCGGGCAGTAGCAGTCTGGTAGAGATTGGGCATACCCAGGTCGATCCTTATGGTAAGCGCTGTTATTGCGGTAATCATGGCTGTCTGGAGACCATCGCCAGCGTCGATAGCGTGCTGGAACTTACGCAGCTTCGGCTTAATCAGTCGATGAGTTCAATGTTGCACGGCCAGCCGTTAACGGTAGATTCACTGTGTCAGGCGGCGATGCAGGGAGATCTATTAGCAAAAGATATTATTAGCGGCGTTGGCGCGCATGTCGGACGCATTCTGGCTATCATGGTGAATTTATTTAATCCGCAAAAAATTCTTATTGGTTCGCCGCTAAGTAAAGCGGCTGATATCCTTTTTCCGGCCATTGCTGACAGTATCCGTCAGCAGGCGCTGCCCGCCTACAGTAGGAATACGGTAGTGGAAAGCACGCAGTTTACCAACCAGGGCACGATGGCCGGGGCGGCGTTGGTAAAAGACGCGATGTATAACGGCTCTTTGTTGATTCGTCTATTACAGGGTTAACATTTTTTAACTGTTGTACAAAAATTTGCGCTAACTCAAGCTGATTGCCCTTGCCATATCTTAGACTTTCTCCACTGTATTATTTTCCTGGCTTATATTTTCGAAGCATAACGGTGGAGTTAGTGATGCTGAAGCGTTTCTTTATTACAGGTACAGACACTTCTGTTGGGAAGACGGTGGTTTCCCGCGCATTACTACAAGCGTTAGCGTCGGGTGGTAAGAGCGTTGCAGGGTATAAACCTGTCGCTAAAGGGAGCAAAGAGACTGCAGAAGGGATGCGCAACAAAGACGCGCTGGTATTGCAAAGCGTCTCTTCGCTGGAGTTGCCGTATGAGGCGATTAATCCGATCGCGTTAAGCGAAGAAGAAAGCAGCGTCGCGCATAGCTGTCCTATAAATTACACCTTGCTGTCCAACGGTCTGGCGAGCCTGAGCGATAAAGTGGACCACGTGGTTGTGGAGGGCACTGGCGGCTGGCGTAGTTTGATGAATGATTTACGTCCATTGTCCGAATGGGTGGTACAGGAACAGTTACCGGTATTGATGGTGGTAGGGATTCAGGAGGGGTGCATTAATCATGCGCTACTGACTGCGCAAGCTGTCGCTAACGATGGACTGCCATTAATTGGCTGGGTGGCGAATCGTATCAATCCTGGCCTGGCGCATTATGCTGAAATTATTGATGTGCTTGGGAAAAAACTGCCAGCGCCGCTGATTGGCGAGTTACCGTACCTGCCGCGCGCCGAGCAGCGTGAGCTGGGGCAGTATATTCGTTTGTCAATGCTCGGCAGCGTGCTGGCGGTAGATAGAATCATGGCGTAACGTTCGCGAGAGCACTGACGCGACTACACAGGCAATCAGCAGACCGGGGAGTAACTGATACTCGCCGGTCATTTCACAAATCATCAGGGTGGACATTATCGGCGCATGGGTTGTCGCCGCCAGTAGCGTCGCCATACCCGCCAGCCCCAATAAAATCGCTATTTCATCCGAGCCTGGCAGCCAGAATCCCCATATCCGACCCAGAAACATTCCAATGGATAATCCGACAAATAATGTTGGCGTAAAGACGCCGCCCGGCGCGCCAGACCCGCTGCTGGCGAGCACCGCCAGGATTTTGCACGCAAAAATTCCGCCAATCAGCGAGAATAGCGGTGGGGAGAGCAGAAATGATTGTACGACGCTATAGCCGTTTCCCCATACCGTGGGCGTGAGTAACGACAGTAATCCGACAATAAGCCCGCCCAACGCCAGTTGCCAGGGCGGCGACAGTTTTAAACGTAAGAAACTATTATGGCTGGCTGTCATCAGCCACATCAGCAACGGGCCGCACAGACCGGCGACCAGGCCGGTACTGACTATCATGACGTACTCCCGCGCGTGGAGATCAACGGTCAGATGTACGGTATAGAGTAGTGAATCGCTACCGTTTAATACATGGGTGGTTAGCAGGGCGACGACGGCGGAAACGACAACCGGGCCGAGGGAAGCCAGCATTAAGGTACCGAACAGGATCTCCGCGATAAACAGGCTGCCCGCCAGCGGCGCATGGTAAGCGCCCGCCATGCCCGCAGCGGCGCCGCTGGCGATCCATAATTTCCATTCCTCACGCGGCGTGAAGCGTCGGGCAAAGCTGGATGCCGCCAGCGCGGCGAGGAGGATCATTGCGCCTTCGCGACCAATTGCGCTGCCGCTGACCACGACCAGCAGCGAGGCCAGCGATTTCACCAGACTGGCGCCAACGTCAAATTGCCCGTCGGTTTGCAATGCTTCCATATAGTCAGTGGGCGCATGGGGGCGCTGTTGGTTCATTTTTTGCCACCCCCACAGCAACAGACCAGCGGCCAGGCCGCCAAGCGCCGGCGTAATCAGCCGTCGCCAGGGCGAAAGCCCCTCAGCCGCATTCACCAGACTGCCAGTGTCATTACTCAGGAAAATCCACTCCAGCAATTGCATCGCATGACGGAAGGCGGCGACAGCCAGCGCCGCGAGAATACCGATGAGCGTAGCGATCAGCAGGCGACGAAACATCGCGCGCAGATCCGGGTAAGCGTGTAAACGATGCATGAGCGGGTAAACAGGGAGTTTCAGGATAGCCTATTCTGCGGGGAAATGGCGTCAGACGCAAAAGCACTATGTGCGATATAATATTGCGTACAATAATGATATTGCCGGATAGCGAGAGGCCATCCGGCGGCAGCGTTAGCTGTTTTCGTGAATATTTAGCGCCCGACGCGTGCGGCCTGAGCTGAGATAATCGGCGATGTAATCCTGAGAGATTTCACCGTTATAGCGTCCGTCTTCATCAACGATCGGCATCCAGCTAGTATTACTTTCGTACAATCTGGACAGCACAATACGCAGATTATCTTCCGCTTTGCCCGTAATACGGAAAGGATGGGTGATATCGGCGCAGATTCCGCTGGCGTTCCGCGCTTCCCGGCGCTTCACAAATCCCAGTGGCTTACCGTCGTTGTCAATGACGGTAATGGCGCGAATATCGTGATCATCCATAATGCCGAATGCCTCGCTTAACGGCATGGAAGGCCGCGCGGTAATGGTTGGCTGTTGGTCGGTAACATCGCCCGCGGAGACCAGTAGCAAACGCTTTAACGTTCTGTCCTGACCGACAAACGACCCGACAAACTCGTTAGCCGGTTTGGCCAGCAGTTCATCAGGACTGGCGCACTGTACAATTCGCCCCTGACGGAACACGGCGATACGGTCGCCGAGTTTTAGCGCTTCGTCGATATCATGGCTGACCAGCATCACAGTCTTTTTTAGCTTACGCTGCATATCCAGAAACTGGTTCTGGATCACTTCGCGGTTAATGGGGTCCACCGCGCCGAAGGGCTCATCCATCAGCAGTACCGGCGGATCGGCGGCCAGAGCGCGGATCACGCCAATACGCTGTTGCTGTCCCCCGGACATCTCCTTTGGATAGCGATGCAGAAATTTTCTGGCATCCAGCGCCACCATGTCCATCAACTCTTCGGCGCGTTGCTTGCAGCGCGCTTTGTCCCAACCCAACATGCGCGGCACAACGGTAATATTTTCTTCAATCGTCATATTAGGAAACAGGCCGATCTGCTGGATAACATACCCAATATTGCGGCGTAGCGTTACCGTATCCATATCGTTGGTATTCTCGCCGTTGATAAGAATATTACCGCTGCTGGGCGCGATCAGCCGGTTGATCATCTTTAACGTGGTGGTTTTGCCGCAGCCGGAGGGACCGAGTAAGACGCACATTTCGCCTTCCGGCACGTTCAGGTTGACGTTGTCGACGGCTTTTAGCGGCTGACCCTTTTTCTGTACAAATTGTTTGGTGAGATTTTCCAGTTTTATCATTATCGTATCCCCTTAGGTGTCAGTACGACTTGCAGACGATGCAACAGCCAGTCAAGTACAATTGCCAGTAGACAGATCATCAGCGCGCCGGCAATTAACATGCGAATATCACTGCCGCTAATGCCGTTTAACAGTAGCAGCCCCAGACCGCCGGCGCCGATCACCGCGGCAATCGCCATCACGCCGATATTCATCACTACCGCGGTGCGGATACCCCCGAAAATAACCGGTAGGGCCATTGGGATTTCGACCCAGCGCAGCCGTTGCCAGAAAGTCATACCGATGCCGCGTCCCGCTTCACGCAGACCGGGCGGCAAACTATCAAGCGCAGTATGGGTATTACGGACAATCGGCAGTAAAGAGTAGAGAAAAACGGCCGTCACAGCGGGCAGAACGCCAATACCATGTCCGATCAGCGAAAAGAGCGGGATCATTAATCCAAACAGCGCGATAGACGGAATGGTAAGAAGTAGCGTGGCGGCGCCCAATACCGGCGTTGCCAGCCATTTGTGGCGTACAATCAAAACGCCTAACGGTACGCCGATGATAATCGCCAGACCGACGGCCAGCGCGACCAGCCAGAGATGCTGAAAGGTAAGGCTGGCGAGATAGCCTGCGTTATCCAGCATATAATGTATCGTATCCATAGGCGCTCCTTACAGCAGACCTTTGTCCTGCAAAAATTGATGGGCTACCTGTTGCGGCGTGCGATGCTCGATATCGACCTGGGCGTTTAGGGTCGATATCACATCGTTATTGAGCAGGCCGGAAAGGGTGTTTAAGGCGTCATCAAGGCCAGGATTGGCTTCCAGCACCTCTTTACGCACCACGGGCGTGACAGCGTAACTTGGAAAGAAGCCTTTATCATCTTCCAGCACTTTCAGATCAAACCCTTTCACCCGTCCGTCGGTGGTATAGACCAGCCCGGCGTCAACCAGCCCATCCCGAACGGCGTTATAGACCAGCCCTGGGTCCATCTGTCGTATTTGCGGGCGATCAAGCTGCATCTGGTAGGCTTGCTGAAGGGGCTTCATTCCGTCGCTGCGCCCGGCAAATTCCAGATCGAGGCCGAGCATCCAGTTGTGGTCAGGATCGTTCTGCCGGACCTGTTCGATTTTTGCCACCATTTGCGAGATGGTGGTGATATTTTCCGACTCGGCGCGTTTGCGCTGCATCGCGAACGCGTAAGTATTGTTCATGTCAGCCGGTTTGAGCCATACCAGGCCCAGCTTCGCATCCAGGCGTTTTACCGTGTCGTAGGTTTCCTGTGGACTCATGCGCTTATCGATACGGTTGAAAATAATCAGCGATGTACCGGTGTATTCCCAGGTAATATCAATTTGTTTATTCACCATCGCATTACGTGAAATCACCGCGGCGATATTGGTTTGCGGCTGAACCTGAAAGCCTTTCTTCTGCAAATACTGAACGGTCATAGCGGAAAGAATATGCTGCTCGGTAAAGCTTTTGGTGGCGAGAACCAGCGGCGCGGCCTGCGTCTGGTTACTGAACAACAGCGTTGCGGCAAGCCATCCTAACAGGTGTTTTTTGAATCTCATTTAACGCTCCTTATTGTTATTTATGCGTTCAGACGGTATGAGGGCTAAGGCGTCGCCCAAACCAGGCAAGCAGAGTGTCAAGAATCAGCGCGAATAACGCCGTGGCCGTTGCGCCGAGGATCAACGTCGGAAAATCGTTGAGATAAATTCCCGGGAAAATCAGCTCGCCGTAGCTGCTGGCGCCAATCAGAAAGGCCAGCGGCGCGGTGCCGACATTGATGGCGGTCGCGATGCGAATACCGGACAGCATCACTGGCCACGCATTAGGTAGCTCTACCTGGCGAAGCCGCTGCCATTTTGTCATCCCAATCCCGTTCGCCGCTTCAATCAGTGAGGCGGGAACGGAACAGAGGCCCGCATAGGTATTGCGGACGATAGGCAGAAGGGAGGCCAGAAATAGCGCGACAATGGCGGGCGTATCGCCGATCCCGATAATCACCATCGCTAAGGCCAGAACGGCCAGCGGCGGCAAGGTATTACCAACATTAAAGATTTGCATGACATATTCAGCAAATCCTTTTGCCGCAGGTCGGCTGAGTAAAATCCCGCTCGGGATACCGACCAGTAAAGCAAAAAACATGGACGTAAAGACCAGCATCAAATGCCGTTGTCCGAGATACAGCAGATCGACCTGACGCGCTTTCAGCGTCTCCAGACCGATTCCCCAGATAAACAGCGCCAGTAACAGCAAAATGACGATAGTGAACCCAAGTACGCGTTTTAGGGTGAGGGTGTGCATTGCGGTGTGTCTCCCTGTTTGCATGTGTTATGGCGACGTTAAGAGTCGCGTGTTGTTATGCCATGTTCCGGCAGGGTACTTTGAGCTATAGCAACAGGTTGGGAAGGATTCCAGCGGAGCGTGATGTTTAACACTGTTAAACATCTATTAACAATTATGTTTTGCCCTTATGCGGCTTAGCGTGAACATTCACGATAAAGAATTATCTTAAAAACAGAAGCGTGGTGTGACGTTGTCACTTTTTGTAGATAAAAATAGGCCGCAATGGGAGAAAAGGCAGGTAAAATCCTGCCTTTTGTGGGGATTAACGGAATAACGGTTTTACAGCGACGGGAATAATGAGTTGAGCTTGCCATTGCGCCAGCGTCAGACGCGCCAGTTGCCCCAACGCCTGATAAAACGGATGCCCGGCATGATCGATAAATACGTCCAGAAAGCGGGACGACCACGGAAACAGATGCCAGGCCAGGAGTTGTTCGCATTCATGATGACGGTCATTCTCGGCAAGCCAGGCCGCCAGCAGCAACAGCGACCCAAAATGATCTTCTGGCTCGTTTTGCTGCATTTCAAACTGAATTCCGTTTTCGCGCATCCACTGACGTAGCGCCAGCGTAGAATCGCCAAATAATACGCTCTCACGATCCAGCCAGACGGAACCCCACGGCGGAGACGGCAGAGCGTAAGGGCCGATAAACAGACGCTGCCAGGCCTGTGGCAACGACTCTTCGCTGTGGGTCTTAAACATAGCCGCCACAGGCGCAAGCGCCTCGGCATCAAGCGGCCACTGCGCCTGCCAGTCGTCGGTTAATAGCGCCTGAACCAGAGGAGCGGTTTCGTGGCTTTCCGGCGAATAATAAAACAACGCGCCAAGAACACGCGCCGTTACTGAAAAATCATCACGTTGTAAAAAAGTGGTCATTCAAACAATCCCGAAAGGTGCGGGTCGCCCCGCACGCATAAATTAACCTGCGACGGCCATACCTACGGTCATATGCAGGCCATAAAAAAGTCCGCGGCCAATAATTTCGCCTGCCAGCACCAGCACGACACCGAGCAGCAAACCAACGGTATGCGGTTCGCGGCGACGGATTAGCGGACATAGCCAGCAGCCTAATCCGGCAGCAAGCAAGACAATGCGCCAGACCTGTAGCATACCGTAATCCGGTGCGAGATGGCTGGCCTGTTGCACGGAACTGTGAATGGTTGAGAGAGACAGTCCTTGTAGTACGATGACCGTCACGCACACCACCAATGCCAGGCCGCTAATACTGGCAAACGTCACGCTGCAAAATGGGACGCGCGCGATGCGTAGCAGTAACGCCGCAAACACCGGGCCGCACAGGAATGCCGTGAGGAAAAAGGCCAGCGTGGTGTAGCCATTATACCAGGTTGGCACGGTATCTATCTGATAAACGAGCGTCATTGCCCAGATGAATGCAACGCCGAGCGCCATACTGACCAGCAGCCACACTTTACCCAGCACCGGGGGCATTTTACCGAGTACCGCCACCAGCCACCAGATGCCGCCTACGGCAAAGAACACCGATCCTGCGGCGATTTCATTACTCAGTGCGGAAGCGCCTACGCGGTTAAGCGAGTTAAACGCGCGCATCGGCGAGCCGAGATGCATAATCGACGCGAGGAATCCCAGTCCCATCACCAGCCACAGAAAAAACATACTGCGCACGATGCGCTGACGGGCGATGGTATCGTCTTTTGCCGTCAGCCAGCCCAGTCCGCTAACGATTAACGCGCCGACCACGCACTGACCAAAGACCGTGAAGATCATCAACGGCCATTCATGCCATCCACTTCCCATCTTATACCTCCTTCGGATTGGCCAGATAACCGGTAGTGTCCCCGGTCGGGCGGCTGTTGGCGTTGGGTTTAATCACAATATTCGGCTTCGTGAAATGCGCGCGCGGCAACGGCGCGACGGCAGCCAGCTCACCGTGTTTTTTACGCAGCTCGTCTATCGGGCCGAAATCCAGCGCCCGCAGCGGGCAGGATTCCACGCAGATAGGCTTTTTGCCGTCGGCGACGCGATCATAACAGCCATCGCACTTGGTCATATGACCTTTGGCGGCGTTGTACTGCGGCGCGCCGTACGGGCAGGCCATGTGGCAGTAGCGGCAGCCGATACAGACCTCTTCGTTCACCACCACAAAACCGTCATCGCGCTTGTGCATCGCGCCGCTCGGGCAGACTTTGGTACAGGCCGGGTCTTCGCAGTGGTTGCATGAAATGGAGAGATAATAGGCAAAGACGTTCTGGTGCCAGACGCCGTTATCTTCCTGCCAGTCACCGCCCGCATACTCATAAATGCGGCGGAAACTGACGTCGGAAGTGAGATCTTTGTAGTCCTTGCAGGCCAGTTCGCAGGTTTTGCAACCGGTGCAACGACTGGAATCAATAAAAAATCCATACTGGGTTGTCATCGGTTACTCCTTACGCCTTTTCAACCTGAACAAGATTACTGTGTGACGGATTACCTTTCGCCAGTGGGGAAGGCCGGTGCGACGTCAGAATGTTAATGGAGCCGCCGCGATCGACTTTGTCGCCAAACATGTCGGCATTTAACCAGGCGCCCTGGCCGATAGCGGTGACGCCGGGCAATATGCGCGGCGTGACTTTTGCCGGAATGAGCATCTCTCCATTCTGGTTAAAGACCCGCACGGTGTCGCCGTGCTGAATGCCGCGCGCTTGCGCATCAATCGGGTTGATCCAGATCTCCTGCGGACACGCCTGTTGCAGGACGTCGATATTGCCGTAGCTGGAGTGGGTACGCGCTTTATAGTGGAAGCCGGTTA
This sequence comes from Salmonella sp. SAL04202, assembly GCF_046550775.1. Classification (NCBI taxonomy): domain Bacteria; kingdom Pseudomonadati; phylum Pseudomonadota; class Gammaproteobacteria; order Enterobacterales; family Enterobacteriaceae; genus Salmonella; species Salmonella sp. SAL04202. The sequence goes on from NZ_JBGDXK010000001.1 coordinate 1,212,420, forward strand.
GCTGTAGCGGGTAGCGCTGACGAAGCGGATCGTCCCAGCCGTCAAAGCCTGGTGTATAGGCGGGTAAAGGATGGATAATCTCATCTTTCTTCAGCTCCCACGTGTTGGCGAGGGTTGCCAGACGCTCGGAATAGATTTCGATTTTACCGGACGGCGTTTTCAGTGGGTTGGCGGCAGGGTCTTCGCGGAATGAGCGGAAAGCGACGTAGTGCTCCTCCGGGCATTTTTTCTTGAAAATCCCTGTCTGTTTCATCTCTTCGTAATCCGGCATTTCCGGGTTACGCGCTTTGGTTTTTGCGTGCAGGTATTTGACCCACTCATGCTGCGTGCGGCCTTCTGTGAAGGTCTGGTATACGTCCGGACCAAGCCGTTTAGCCACTTCACTGAGCATCCAGTAAATGGGCTTTCTTTCAAATTTCGGCGAGGTGGCGGGCTGACCAAGAATGACATAGCCCATATTGCCTGCGGATTCGTGGGAAATCAGATCTTCCTGCTCGGTCGGCATTAAATCAGGCAGCAGAATGTCGCAATATTTTGCCGACGCGGTCATAAAGTGCTCAATGCCGACGATCATTTCACATTTACTGTCGTCCTGAAGCACCTCGTGAGTGTGGGAGATATCGCCATGCTGATTGATCAGCGTATTACTGGCGTAGCACCACAAAAATTTGATCGGCACGTCGAGCTTATCTTTTCCCCGCACGCCGTCGCGTGTGGCGGTCATTTCCGCGCCATGATCGATAGCGTCGGTCCAGGTAAAGACCGAAATCTGGGTTTTTACCGGGTTCTCCAGCATAGAAAACCATTCGACGCCCAGATCCCAGGTGCCTTCGCGCACGCCGGAATTACCGCCATTTATGCCGACGTTACCGGTGAGTACAGACAGCATGGCGATTGCGCGTGCGGTCTGCTCCCCGTTAGAGTGGCGTTGCGGTCCCCAGCCCTGGCAAATGTAAGCCGGTTTCGCCGAGCCGATTTCCCGCGCCAGTTGAATGATTTTTTCCGCCGGAATACTGGTAATCTGCGCGGCCCATTGCGGCGTTTTAGCAATACCGTCTTCGCCCTGACCCAAAATATAGGCTTTATAGTGCGCGTTACGCGGGGCCGAGGCGGGCAGAGTGGTTTCGTCGTAGCCGATGCAGTATTTATCCAGAAACGGTTTATCAATAAGATCTTCGGTAATCAGCACCCAGGCGATTGCCGCCGCCAGCGCGCCATCGGTACCTGGGCGAATCGGCAGCCACTCGTCTTCGCGGCCGGCGGCAGTGTCGTTATAACGCGGGTCAATGACGATCATCCGGGCGTTGGAGCGTTCGCGCGCCTGTTCGACATAGTATGTCACGCCGCCGCCGCTCATACGTGTTTCCGCGGGGTTATTGCCAAACATCACCACCAGTTTTGTATTGGCGATATCATCCGGACTGTTGCCGTCGTTGCCGCCGAACATATAGCTCATGGCCGCGCTGATTTGGGCGGTGCTGTAGCTACCGTAACGGCTGAGATAGCCGCCGCAGGCGTTCATCAGGCGATACGGTACGTTAGAATTGGTAATATTGCCGCCGTCCACGCCGGTACCGTAAAGCACATGTACCGCTTCGTTGCCGTAGTCTTTGAGGATGCGTTTCAGGTTATCGCCGATGGTATCCAACGCTTCATCCCAACTGATACGTTCGAATTTGCCTTCTCCTCGTTTACCAACGCGTTTCATCGGATATTTCAGGCGATCGGGATGATTCATCCGGCGACGAATAGAACGACCGCGCAGGCAGGCGCGTACCTGATGGTTGCCATATTCATCGTTGCCCGTGGTATCTGATTCAACCCAATATACGGTGTCATCTTTTACGTGCAGGCGCAGCAGGCAGCGGCTGCCGCAGTTAACGGTACATGAACTCCAGACCGCTTTTTCTGCCACATTGCCAGATGCGAGGTCTGCTGCGGCGTGGGCGATGCGGGAGAACGGAAGGGTGAAAGCGCTACTGGCAAGCGCAAGGCTACCGATAGCGGAGGTTTTCACCAGGCTTCGTCGGCTGATACTGGCCGACATTAATGCCTCAGGGTTGGTGATTTTCATAACAGCTCACTATGCTCATCCAAAAAAGAGTTTTAAATGTCGTTGTGTTCGCAAAACGGGGAGCTCCGGGCGCGTAAAAACGTCCCGGAGCAGGCGGCTTAGATTTTTTCGATTTCCACCAGATTTGTATGTTGAGGATTCCCTTTTGCCAGGGGGGAAGGACGCAGCGTCGTGAGCGTATTGATGCAGGCGCCGTGGTCGATTTTATCGCCAGCCATATCCGCATTATGCCATGCGCCCTGACCCATCGCGCTGACGCCCGGCAGAATACGCGGCGTGACTTTGGCGGGTAGACGCACCTCTCCACGATCGTTAAAGACGCGAACCTTATCGCCATTCGCGATACCGCGTTTTTGCGCATCGAGCGGATTTATCCACACCTCCTGGCGACAGGCGGCCTGCAGAACATCAATATTGCCGTAGCTTGAATGGGTACGGGATTTATAGTGAAAGCCAAACAGCTGTAGCGGGAAGGTGCTCCGTTTCGGATCGTCCCATCCTTCAAAAGTAGGGGTATAAATCGGCAGTGGGCTTATCACGTCGCCTTCCGCCAGCTCCCAGGTACTGGCGATGTGAGCGAGTTGGCTCGAGTAGATTTCGATTTTACCGGACGGCGTTTTTAACGGATTGGCCTGCGGATCTTCACGAAATTTTTTATAGGCGACAAAGTGGCCGTTGGGATCTTTGCGTTTATAGATGCCCATTTTTTTCAGATCGTCATACGCGGGCAATGCCGGATCTCTTGCCTGCATTTTGGCGTACAGATATTGCAGCCATTGCGCCTGGGTACGGCCTTCGGTAAACCGCTGATACACATCGTCGCCGAGGCGTCTGGCGATTTCGCTGAGTACCCAGTAGATGGGCTTGCGTTCAAACTTAGGCGTCGTCGCCGGTTGGATAAAAATCAGATATCCCATATTGCCGGCGTAATCATTGGGGATGATATCTTCCTGTTCGACGGTCATGAGATCCGGCAGTAAAATATCGGCGTACTTCGCGGAAGAGGTCATAAAATTGTCGATGACCACAATCATTTCGCATTTTGCTTCATCCTGAAGAATTTCATGGGTTTTATTAATATCCGAATGCTGATTAATCAGGGTGTTGCCAGCGTAGTTCCATAGAAATTTGATCGGGACATCCAGCTTATCTTTGCCGCGTACGCCGTCGCGCAGGGCGGTCATTTCCGGGCCGCGCGCAATGGCGTCCGTCCAGCTAAAGCAGGAGATGGCGGTTTTAACGGGATTCTCCAGGACCGGCAGACGTTCAATGGTAATGGTGTAAGTGGATTCGCGTGCGCCGCTATTACCGCCATGAATGCCGACGTTGCCGGTCAGAATCGGTAACATGGCGATGGCGCGAGCGGTTTGTTCGCCGTTCGCCTGACGCTGCGGGCCCCAACCCTGACAGATGTAGGCCGGCTTGACGCTGCCTATCTCGCGCGCCAGTTTGATAATTCGATCGGCGGGGATGCCGGTAATATGCGATGCCCACTGCGGCGTTTTGGCGATACCGTCCTCGCCCTGACCCAAAATATAAGCCTTATAATGGCCATTGGGGGGCGCGTCAGCCGGAAGGGTCTTTTCATCGTAGCCGATGCAATAGTTATCGAGAAAAGGCTGGTCAACGAGATTTTCGTTAATCAATACCCAGGCAATTCCCGCCACCAGCGCGGCGTCGGTGCCGGGGCGAATCGGTATCCACTCGTCTTCACGTCCGGCAGCGGTATCGGTATAGCGCGGATCTATCACGATCATGCGCGCATTTGAGCGTTCACGCGCTTGCTCCAGAAACCAGGTAATGCCGCCGCCGCTCATGCGTGTTTCAGCCGGATTATTGCCGAACATGACCACCAGTTTACTGTTTTCGATATCAGATGTGCTGTTGCCGTCGTTGGAGCCATAGGTGTAGGGCATGGCGCAAGAAATTTGCGCGGTACTGTATGAGCCGTATTGATTCAACGAACCGCCGTAGCAGTTCATCAAACGCTTCACCGGCGAGGCGGCAGGCGACGAGCGGGTTATGTTGCCGCCTACGATGCCGGATGAATAGTGGATATAAACGGCTTCATTGCCGTAGGTCTCTACGGTCTTTTTCAGGCTGGCGCTAATGGTGTCCAGTGCTTCCTGCCAGCTAATGCGTTCAAATTTGCCTTCGCCGCGGCGGCCAACGCGTTTCATGGGATAGTTAAGGCGATCCGGATGGTTAATGCGCCGACGGATTGAACGGCCCCGCAGACAGGCGCGAACCTGATGATTGCCGTAGACATCGTCGCCAGTGTTATCAGTTTCAACCCACCAGACTTCATTATCTTTTACATGCAGACGCAGGGCGCAGCGACTGCCGCAGTTGACCGAACAGGCGCCCCAGACGATTTTATCTTCTTCGTTGCGCATGGCCTGCTGCACCGCCGCGGCCGCGGTACGCATCCCAAACGGTAAAGATACGCCTCCGGCAGCCAGCGCCAGTGAGCCAAGCGCCGCTGATTTCACTAACGTCCTGCGGCTAACGCCTGTTTGTTGCTTTCCTCCGGGCATCACTCACTCCATTGTCGTTATTATTTCGCTATATATTGATAACTATAACGAAATTATTAACATGCTAATGATGTAATGAGTTTACCCCTTTGGGAGTAAGGATTATTAATCCATGTCAAAGAGCGTTACCCTCCGGACCCGGAGGGCAGGAGGAGGTTATTGCGGTTCGGCGGATGAACCGTCCTGAGCGGGAGAGGTATTGGCTGGCGCATTGCCGCTGTTGGTGCGGGTATAAAGAATTTTATGCGTGTCGTTCGCGCAATGGCCCACCACCTGTGAGTCCGGCTGATCGGCCTGGTCATTAGGAACGATAGTGAGCGTAAAATTATCCGCCGGCACGCCGTTATTGATGATACGTTGTTCAATATCGCTTTTTACTCTCTCGCACGATCCCGGTGCCGCCATCACCAGCGAGGGGGCGCTGACTAACGCCAGAGCGGCTACTGCAGTTGCGATTTTCATCATGAACTCCTGTGATTAATGACGATGTTCTAAGCTTAGCATTTTTCGTGTAAATAACTGTATTTGCTAATATGATGATAAATATCTTTTCATCCTGGTGATACGTGTGAAGAAACCCCTTTTACTGACGTTATTGTGCATGATACTGGCAGGTTGTGATAACCCGAAATCCCTTGAGTCTTTTACGCCGGAAATGGCCAGTTTTTCGAACGAATTTGATTTTGATCCATTACGTGGTCCGGTAAAGGATTTCAGCCAGACATTGATGAGTGAGCATGGCGAAGTGGCGAAGCAGGTCACCGGTACGCTTTCACAGGAAGGCTGTTTTGATACGCTTGAGTTACACGATCTGGAGAATAATACGGGGCTGGCGCTCGTGCTGGATGCCAATTATTACCGGGATGCTCAGACGCTGGAAAAAAAGGTGCAGTTACAGGGGAAGTGCCAGCTGGCGGCGTTGCCTTCGGCGGGCGTGACCTGGGAGACGGACGACAACGGTTTTGTGGTATCGGCGACGGGCAAAGAGATGAAAGTCGAGTATCGCTATGATAGCGAAGGTTATCCGTTAGGTAAGACAACCATAAACTCGCAGAATACGCTCTCTGTAACGGCAAAACCCTCCGCGGACCCGCGTAAAAAGCTGGACTATACGGCAGTCAGCCGGGTGGATGATCGACAGGTCGGCAACGTCACACAGAGCTGCGAATATGATGCGTACGCGAACCCTGTTGACTGCCGGCTTGTTATCGTCGATGAGAGCGTTAAGCCGGCAGTGTCCCACCATTACACCATTAAAAATCGTATCGATTACTACTAAACCGGGCGCGGTGCGACTCTCCGTGACTACCGCGCCGCGTTTACTGCGCGGTGGGTTTCAGGAGCGTAGAACCGGACGTTTTATGTTCATCCAGATACTGCTGCTGGAAGATACACATGCGGATGGTGTTACGGTATTCGCCGTTAATGAAGAACTCATGAATCAGCTCGCCTTCTACTCTAAACCCGAGTTTACGGTAGATGTGAATCGCTTTTTCATTCTCTTTATCGACGATCAAATACAATTTATAGAGATTGAGTACGGTAAATCCGTAATCCATCGCCAGTTTGGCCGCGCGTGACGCCAGGCCTTTTCCCTGGTACTCCGGCGAGATAATAATCTGAAATTCCGCCCGCCGATGCACATGGTTAATTTCCACCAGTTCTACCAGCCCGGCGTTTTCACCATCGCATTCGACGACAAAGCGCCGTTCGCTTTGGTCGTGGATGTGTTTGTCGTAGAGATCCGACAGTTCGACAAAAGCCTCATACGGCTCTTCAAACCAGTAACGCATAACGCTGGCATTATTATCAAGCTGGTGGACAAATCGTAAATCTTCACGCTCAAGCGGGCGCAGTCTGACCTTATAGTCACTTGTCATACTGTATCCTTACACTTCCTTTTAGTTATCCTGCATCAGGGCGTAATAACGCGACCTGTACGACGATCCAGACACCGCAGCGTATTGGGTTCCCAATAGGCGTTGATGTTGGCGCTTTGCTCGCATTTATCGCGGTTATCAAAGGCGGCATCGGCTTTGTCCCACTCTTTTTCTGCGCGGGTATTCACTTTCTGACGCAGACTGCGAGTGTCGTTCCATTGTTCCTTTTCCATCGCCGCTTCCTGACGACTTTGTGCGCTATCTCCCGATTCAATCACCAGTTTACTGGTTTCAGCGAATGCGGAAGTAGTATATACAACGGCCGCCAACGTAAGCATTGCCGTCAGGCACAGGCGTTTGCTCAGCGTATTGTTCATCACAACATCCTTTCATTAGAGGGGAAAAAGCGGTAAACCACCTGTAAATTCTACACCAATCCTTATGCCTGGCATATACACAAGAATGGCCGGATAACCGTAACGATATTCTGTTGTATTATCACTTATCATTTCGTAACCAAATGAATCTCATGCTAAAGACGACTCTGCTTTTCTTTGTCACCGCCCTCTGTGAAATCATTGGATGTTTTCTTCCCTGGCTATGGCTTAAGCGCGGCGCCAGCGTGTGGTGGCTTCTGCCCGCTGCCGCGTCACTCGCGTTATTCGTCTGGCTTTTGACCTTGCATCCGGCGGCGAGTGGGCGGGTTTATGCGGCTTACGGTGGGGTATATGTCTGTACTGCGCTCCTGTGGTTACGTGTTGTCGATGGCGTCCGGCTCACGGTTTATGACTGGTGCGGCGCGCTGATCGCGCTGTGTGGAATGCTGATTATCGTCGTCGGATGGGGACGTACGTAACATTGCCGCGCGACCAGAACATTTTGTGATCTGGCAGCGCTTTTTACATCAATATACTTGTATGGTAGTAGCTCAGTTGGGTAAATTTCCTGCATCCCATAATGCGATGTAAGGAATAAAAATGAAGATTGTAGGGGCTGAAGTTTTTGTTACGTGTCCAGGGCGTAACTTCGTCACCTTAAAGATAACCACGGAAGACGGGATCACCGGTCTGGGGGATGCCACCCTGAACGGACGCGAGCTCCCGGTGGCCTCGTACCTTACCGATCACCTGTGCCCACAGCTCATCGGGCGGGATGCTCGCCGCATCGAAGATATCTGGCAGTTCTTCTACAAAGGCGCGTACTGGCGCCGTGGCCCTGTCACCATGTCCGCCATTTCCGCGGTTGATATGGCGCTATGGGATATTAAAGCCAAAGCCGCCAATATGCCGTTGTATCAGTTACTCGGCGGCGCTTCGCGTGAAGGCGTCATGGTGTATTGCCATACCACAGGCCACACCATCGACGATGTGCTGGAAGACTACGCGCGTCATAAAGAGCAAGGGTTCAAAGCAATCCGCGTGCAGTGCGGCGTTCCGGGGATGAAAACCACCTACGGCATGGCGAAAGGCAAGGGGCTGGCCTATGAGCCCGCGACAAAAGGCCAGTGGCCGGAAGAACAATTGTGGTCAACAGAAAAGTATCTCGATTTTACGCCAAAGCTGTTTGACGCCGTGCGTAATACGTTCGGTTTTAATGAACATCTTCTGCACGATATGCATCACCGGCTGACGCCTATTGAGGCTGCCCGCTTTGGCAAAAGTATTGAAGACTATCGTTTGTTCTGGATGGAAGACCCGACGCCGGCTGAAAATCAGGCGTGCTTCCGCCTGATCCGCCAGCATACGGTCACGCCGATTGCCGTAGGCGAAGTCTTTAACAGTATCTGGGATTGCAAACAGCTCATTGAAGAGCAATTGATTGACTATATCCGCACCACGCTTACCCATGCCGGTGGTATTACCGGGATGCGCCGCATTGCCGATTTTGCCTCGCTCTACCAGGTGCGTACCGGTTCGCATGGGCCGTCCGATCTGTCGCCGGTTTGTATGGCCGCTGCATTACATTTCGACCTGTGGGTGCCTAACTTTGGCGTGCAGGAGTTTATGGGATACTCCGAACAGATGCTGGAGGTTTTCCCGCATAACTGGACGTTCGAGGGCGGCTATATGCATCCGGGCGACAAGCCAGGACTGGGCATTGAGTTCGATGAAAAACTGGCGGCGAAATATCCGTACGATCCAGCCTATTTGCCGGTGGCCCGCCTGGAAGACGGCACACTGTGGAACTGGTAAGGAGCGAAAAATGAAAAGCATCGTAATCGAAAAACCGAATACATTAACTATCGAAACGCGCGCGCTTCCGCAGCCTGCGCCGGGTGAAGTTCGTATTAAAGTGAAACTGGCGGGTATCTGCGGTTCCGACAGTCATATTTATCGGGGACATAATCCCTTTGCAAAATATCCCCGTGTCATAGGCCATGAATTTTTCGGTGTCATCGACGCGGTAGGCGACAACGTCAATCGCGACCGGATAGGAGAACGGGTATCCGTCGATCCGGTGATCAGTTGCGGGCATTGTTACCCTTGTTCAGTCGGTAAACCCAATGTGTGTACCTCGCTGGTGGTGCTGGGCGTGCATCGTGACGGCGGTTTCAGCGAGTATGCGGTGGCGCCGGCCCGTAATGCTCATCGCATACCGGACAACATCGCAGATCATCATGCCGTCATGGTTGAGCCGTTTACCATTGCGGCAAATGTGACGGGGCAAGTGAATCCGACCGAGCAGGACGTGGCGCTTATCTATGGCGCAGGCCCGATGGGACTGACGACCGTACAGGCGCTGAAGGGGGTTTATCAGGTTAAAACGGTCATAGTCGTTGATCGCATTGAAGAGCGTTTAGCGATGGCGAAGCAGAGCGGCGCTGACTGGACCCTCAATAATGGTCAACATTCACTGGCGGAATTTCTACAGCAGAAGGCGCTAAAGCCGACCTTGATTGTCGATGCCGCCTGTCATCCCGCTATCCTGCAAGAGGCGATTACCCTTGCATCGCCTGCGGCACGCATTGTCCTGATGGGATTTTCCAGTGACCCGTGTGAGATTGTACAGCAGGGTATTACCGGAAAAGAGCTGGCTATTTATTCATCGCGTCTTAATGCCAATAAATTCCCGGTCGTGATTGACTGGCTGAATAAAGGGCTTATTGATCCGGATAAGCTGATAACGCATACATTTGATTATCAACATGTCACCGACGCGATTGAGCTTTTCGAGAAAGACCAGCGTCAATGCTGCAAAGTCTTACTCACGTTTGCGAAATAATATAAATAATTGCGAGTAAGTGGTACGCATCTTACCTCTTAGAGATTGCCTATATGACACAAATAAAGCATGAACGATCGACTCAGGATTTAGTGCGCGCTGCCGTATCTGGCTGGTTAGGCACCGCGCTTGAATTTATGGATTTTCAGTTATATTCACTAGGCGCGGCTCTGGTCTTCCATGAGATATTTTTCCCAGAACAGTCTGCCGCGATGGCGCTTATTCTGGCAATGGGCACCTATGGTGCAGGTTATATAGCCAGAATTATCGGCGCCTTTGTTTTTGGTAAAATGGGCGACCGCATCGGACGAAAAAAAGTATTGTTTATTACTATCACCATGATGGGGATCTGCACCACGCTGATTGGCGTACTGCCGACGTATGCGCAAATCGGCATTTTTGCGCCAGTATTACTGGTAACATTGCGAATTATACAGGGGCTGGGCGCCGGGGCGGAAATTTCCGGCGCGGGTACCATGCTGGCCGAGTATGCGCCGAAAGGAAAGCGTGGCATCATTTCCTCGCTGGTCGCGATGGGCACCAACTGCGGTACGTTGAGCGCGACGGCGATCTGGGCGGTGATGTTCTTTGCGCTTGAACGCGAACAACTGATCGCCTGGGGATGGCGTATTCCTTTCCTGGCGAGCGTCGTTGTTATGATATTCGCGATCTGGCTGCGAATGAATTTGAAAGAAAGTCCGGTATTCGAAAAAGTAAGCGAAGGCGAAAAATCGCCAGCGTTAACGCCTGCGTCAGAAAATACATTGGGCGCGATGTTTACCAGCAAATCTTTCTGGCTGGCCACCGGTTTACGTTTTGGACAAGCGGGGAATTCGGGGCTTATTCAAACCTTCCTTGCCGGATATTTAGTTCAGACGTTATTATTTAACAAATCTATCCCAACCGATGCGTTAATGATAAGTTCCGTAATTGGTTTTATCACTATCCCACTCTTGGGGTGGTTGTCCGATAAATACGGTCGTCGGCTGCCGTATATAATATTGAATATCTCCGCGATTATTCTCGCCTGGCCGATGCTGTCTATTGTGGTAGATAAAACGTATAGCCCTGGCGTAATTATGGCGGCGCTCATTGTTATTCATAACTTTGCCGTGCTGGGATTATTTGCGCTGGAAAACATCACCATGGCGGAAATTTTCGGATCGCGTAATCGCTTCACCCGGATGGCGATTTCAAAAGAGGCAGGGGGCCTGGTGGCGGTTGGCTTTGGCCCCGTCCTCGCAGGGATCTTTTGTAACATGACCGATTCCTGGCTGCCCATCTTAATTATGCTGGTGCTCTACTCGTGTATTGGTCTGATTTCTGCGTTGTTGATGCCGGAGGTCAGAGATCGCGATCTGAGCTTGCCTGAGGATGCGGCGGAAGCGACAGCGGCAGAGAAGTTACGCCACTCCGCAACCCAGACGAGTTAAATCGTGTCGACGGTATGGCCGGAACGCTAATGCGGTTTCGGCCATGCTGTCCGGTCACTTTTGTTTAATTAGCGTAAATCCAAATGCACCAGGGCAGGCGTTACTCTGCGACTGTTCCGCTTTCAGAATATAGAGGTTATAAAATGCAAAACAGGCTTTTATCGGCAAAGGCGACGCTTCCTGATTACGATCGCGCGGCGCTGGCGGCGCGGATGGTCCATCTCGGTTTTGGCGCGTTTCATCGCGCGCATCAGGGGGTTTATACAGATATTCTGGCTGCGGAGCAGCATAGCGACTGGGGCTATTATGAGGTTAATCTTATTGGCGGCGAACAGCAGATTGCCGATCTAAAGCAGCAGGATAACCTCTATACCGTGGCGGAGATGTCGGCGGATGCCTGGACGGCGCGTGTGGTGGGCGTCGTCAAAGCGGCGTTGCATGTTCAGGTTGATGGTCTGGAACGTGTGCTGGCGGCGATGTGCGAACCGCAAATAGCGATTGTGTCTCTGACCATTACCGAGAAAGGGTATTGTCATTCGCCAGCCACGGGCCAACTTCTGCTGGAACATCCCATGATTGCCGCCGACCTGCAAAATCCGCATCAACCGCTAACGGCACCGGGTATTATTGTCGAAGCGTTAGCGCGTCGTAAAGCCGCAGGCTTACCGGCATTTACCGTGATGTCCTGCGACAACATGCCGGAAAATGGGCATGTGACGCGTCAGGTTGTGACGGCTTACGCCCGGGAGGTGGATGCGGAACTGGCGATATGGATCGAGCAAAACGTGACATTTCCGTCAACCATGGTTGATCGGATTGTCCCTGCGGTCACGCCGGAGACGCTGGATAAAATCGAACAACTGACCGGCGTGCGCGATCCGGCGGGTGTCGCCTGTGAGCCGTTTCGTCAGTGGGTGATAGAAGATACGTTTGTGGCGGGGCGTCCGCAGTGGGAAAACGCGGGCGCGACGTTGGTCGCCGACGTGGTTCCGTTTGAAGAGATGAAACTGCGAATGCTTAACGGCAGTCATTCATTCCTGGCTTATCTGGGGTATCTTGCCGGCTATCAGCATATTAATGACTGCATGGCTGACGACAACTATCGTCTGACCGCGCAGGCGTTAATGTTACGCGAGCAGGCGCCAACGCTGAAAGTCCAGGGGGTAGATTTACAGCGTTATGCCGATCAGTTGATTGCGCGTTACTGTAATCCGGCGCTGCGTCATCGTACCTGGCAGATTGCGATGGATGGTAGCCAGAAACTTCCGCAGCGTATGCTGGACTCCGTTCGCTGGCATCTTGCTAATCATAGCGATTTTGATTTGCTGGCGCTGGGCGTGGCGGGGTGGATGCGTTACGTTGGCGGCGTGGATGAACAGGGCAAGGCGATCGACATTAGCGATCCGCTATTGCCGGTTATTCAGCGCGCCGTGGCAAACAGTGAAGAAGGCGCCAGTCGTGTTAAGGCGCTGCTGGGAATGGCTGAAATTTTCGGCAACGATTTGCCGCAGGTGGCGCGGTTTACGCAAAAAGTGCAAGAAGCCTATGACAGTTTACTGACATATGGCGCGAAAGCGAGCGTGGCGAAATATGCCGAGCGGTTGAAATAGCGTAACAGAGACCCGGTAGCATTATGCTACCGGGAAGGCCGGAGCGGTTCTTAGCGGCCAGTGGTATCAGTTCATGCCAAGACGAATCAGTTCGACCGGCGCGAATTTACCTTCACAACCTTCGACAATCACCGTTTTGCCGCGGCGAATTTGACCTGCATCCAGACCTTCGCTCTCAATGGCTTTGATAATCCCGGTATGACCCGTGCCGCTTATCATGACCCGGCTACCGGTAGTGATTGCGTTACGGTTACGATCGTATGTCATCATGGTGTTTTCTCCTTTCAAACTTACTGCCAAAGCCCGCAGGTTTCCCCGCATGACGGGCGACATATAAATACGCTTATCGTTGCGGATTTTTTTTGTTTTTGATCAAGCTCACGGCTTTTTAGGCAGGAATGTGCAGGGTGAGAAAGCGGAGAAGGCGTCTCACCCCGACGTTAAAGGGAGTTACTCTTCGCTAAACCAGCCGCTGTTTTCCTGACGAATAAGCTGGACGGATTCGCTAATTTCCTGCAAATGCTGGGTCATTGCGCTCTCAACCGCATTGCCGTCACGATTTTCCAGTGCGGAGAAAATATCATGGTGCTGGCGCAACAACATCTCCGGCGGAGAAACATGATCCAGACTCATATAGCGAACCCGGTCGATTGTCGCTTTGATATTTTCAATGGTATCCCACGCTAACTGGCAATCGGCGATCTGCGCCAGTTTTTGGTGGAAATCGTCATCAAGCTGGAAAAAATCATCAATCTGTTTGCGCTCGATGGCAATATGTTGCAGGTGCAGGTTTTGCGCCAGTTGATAGCACTGGTTGTCGGTGATCATCGCCGCCGCACGGCGGACCACCGCGCATTCGATCGCCTGCCGTACAAAACAGCCATTCTGTACCTGAGAAAGCGAAATCTTATTCACATAACTACCGCGCTGAGGGCGGATCTGAATCAACCCATTTTCCGCCAGCTTTATAAAAGCCTCGCGCACCGGTTGACGCGAAACGTTAAAACGGGTTGAGACCTCTTTTTCTGATAGCGGCGTGCCAGGCGGGATCAGACAATGCACGATATCACGCCGAAGAATACGGTAAATTTGCTGGTTGACAGGCTGTGTAGGGTTAAGCTGCGTTTCGACGGTCATTCATTCTTACTTTTTAGGCGGTTGACCCGGATACTCTACCACTTTTCCGTGGTGGTCTATACCGATCATGTTCTTGGTTGCAGATACGTTTGCCAGGGATTACCCGGCCCGCAGACCGGGTATAACCTCTTAGCTACGGTGGACGTTGAGCCCTGCGAAAGATTGGGTAACAGGCATCATTTCAACGGTATTAATATTCACATGCGCGGGGAGTGTGGCCACCCACCATACCGCTTCGGTAATGTCTTCTGGCGTGAGCGCGGTGGTATTTTCGTAGGTTTTACCCGCTTTCTCATCGTCGCCTTTGAAACGGACGCTGGAAAACTCGGTACCGCCAACCAGACCCGGTTCAATGTCGGTCACGCGAACCGCCGTGCCGTGTAAATCCGTGCGCAAATTCAGGCTAAACTGGCGCACAAAGGCTTTCGTCGCGCCATAGACGTTGCCACCAGCATAAGGCCAACTGCCGGCGGTTGAACCGATGTTAATGATATGACCGCGATTACGTTCGACCATTCCTGGCAGCACGGCGCGGGTCATATAAATTAAGCCTTTATTATTAGTATCGATCATAGTTTCCCAGTCTTCTACGCTGGCTTTATGCGCCGGCTCAAGACCCAGCGCCAGACCGGCGTTATTGACCAGCACATCAATATCGCGCCACTGCGCAGGCAGAGAGGCCATCATCTCTTCGATGGCCGCGCGGTTGCGCACGTCCAGTTGGGCGGTCAATACGTTCTCGCCAAGCTCATCTTTTAACGCTTGCAGGCGTTCATGACGACGTCCCGTGGCAATGACTTTATGTCCATTCTCAACAAAACGGCGTGCAATGCACTCGCCAAACCCTGCGGTTGCTCCAGTTACTAAAACGATCATCACACAGTTCCTCAACGCTTTTTGTGTTGTATTACCATAGCACGCGGCGTTTATGAAAGGGTAATCCTGGTTAACACGGTTGCGGTCAGCATAGGGGGAAGCTTACTCTTATGATCAACCTATTTTCAGGAGGGAAAAATGTCGACGAATCCTTTGTTAGACCAGAGTATGTTGCCTTATCAGGCACCGCGTTTTGATCGGATCAAAGATTGCCATTATCGTCCTGCTTTTGATGAGGGCGTGCGGCAAAAACGCGTGGAAATCGAGGCCATCGTCAATCATCCGGCGGCCCCTGACTTTACGAATACGCTTCTGGCGCTGGAGCAAAGCGGGGCGCTTCTGTCACGCGTCACCAGCGTTTTTTTCGCGATGACGGCCGCACACACTAACGATGAACTCCAGCGGTTGGATGAGGCCTTTTCTGCCGAGCTGGCGGCGCTCTCCAACGATATTTATCTGAATAGCGCGTTATTCGCTCGCGTGGATGCCGTCTGGCAACAGCGTCACTCACTGGGGCTGGATGATGAGTCGCTACGGTTGGTCGATGTGATCCATCAGCGTTTTGTGTTGGCAGGCGCGCAGCTTGCCGAAGAGGATAAAGCGCGACTGAAAGTATTGAATACTGAATCCGCGACCTTAATGAGTCAGTTTAATCAGCGTCTGCTGGCGGCAAGTAAAGCGGGCGGGCTGGCGGTCGATGACGCGCATTGCCTGGCAGGATTAAGCCCGGAAGAAATGACCGTCGCTGCTGAAGCGGCGCGTGAAAAAGGCCTGGAGGAGCGCTGGTTCATTCCGCTCCTTAATACGACGCAACAGCCTGCGCTTGCTACGCTGCGCGATCGCCAGACCCGCGAAAATTTATTCGCAGCGTCATGGACTCGGGCGGAAAAAGGAGATGCCCACGATACCCGCGCTATCGTTCAGCGTCTGGTAGAGATTCGTCGCTGTCAGGCAAAACTGCTGGGTTTCCCCAATTATGCCGCATGGAAAATGGCCGATCAGATGGCGAAAACGCCGCAAGCCGCACTGAGCTTTATGCGTGGCATTGTGCCGCCAGCGCGTCAGCGTGTACTCAATGAACAGGCGGAAATTCAGAACGTCATTGATGGTGAGCAGGGCGGCTACACCGTTCAGGCCTGGGACTGGATGTTCTATGCCGAACAGGTACGGCGGGAAAAATATGCGTTAGATGAAGCGCAACTGAAGCCCTATTTTGCCTTAAATACGGTGTTGCAAGAGGGGGTTTTCTGGACCGCCAACCAGCTATTCGGCATCACCTTCGTCGAGCGTTTTGACATTCCGGTGTATCACCCTGATGTTCGGGTGTGGGAGATTTTCGACTCCGATGGTGTCGGCATGGCGTTATTTTATGGCGACTTCTTCGCGCGGGACTCGAAAAGCGGCGGCGCGTGGATGGGGAATTTTGTCGAGCAATCCACACTCAATGAAACCCGGCCCGTTATATACAATGTATGTAACTATCAGAAACCGGTTGATGGGCAGCCTGCATTACTGCTTTGGGACGACGTTATTACGCTCTTCCATGAGTTTGGTCATACGTTACATGGTTTGTTTGCCGTTCAGCGCTATGCCACGCTTTCAGGTACCAATACGCCCCGCGACTTTGTCGAGTTTCCCTCCCAGATTAATGAGCATTGGGCGAGCCATCCACGCGTGTTCGAACGCTACGCGCGTCATGTCGACAGCGGTGAAAAAATGCCCGCTGATTTACAGGAAAAAATGCGCAAGGCGAGTTTATTTAATAAAGGTTACGATATGACTGAATTGCTCGGCGCCGCATTGCTGGATATGCGCTGGCATATGCTGGAGGAGAGCGTAGCAGAGCAGTCTGTCGCTGAGTTCGAGCAGCAGGCGCTGGCCGCCGAGCATCTTGATTTACCGGCAGTGCCGCCCCGCTATCGCAGTAGTTATTTTGCCCATATCTTCGGCGGCGGCTACGCAGCGGGATACTACGCCTATCTTTGGACGCAAATGTTAGCGGATGACGGTTATCAATGGTTTGTAGAGCAGGGCGGCCTGACGCGTGAAAACGGGCAGCGTTTTCGTGATGCTATCCTTTCCCGGGGGAATAGTACTGATTTAGAAACGCTTTATTCAGCCTGGCGTGGACATGAACCGCATATTGACCCCATGTTGCAATATCGTGGGCTCGATCGCTAAGCTGATACGGTTGTTCGGCACTGTCGAACAACCGCCTGAAAATGAATCCTGCATTTCTGATGACAGCCAGTTAAATTTATGGGGTTAAATTGTCTGAATATAACAAGGGTGTGCATTCGGATTTTTCTACTTATTTTCTCGTGGTGGCTTGATTGCCAAAGATTTATTACCGCTTCGCTGTTGATGTTTTCAAAAAATATATTTTCCGCCATGTGGTGGTATTATGTAAATAATGCAGAAATGAATTTGACACTGCGCACAGGGCGACTAGATTTAGAACTGTATCACATGATATGAGAAGACATATCATATTTAAAACGCAACATCATCATGAGGATTATATTATGGCAGAACATCGCGGCGGTTCCGGTAATTTTGCAGAAGATAAAGAGAAAGCCTCAGAAGCAGGTCGTAAAGGCGGCCAGCATAGCGGTGGGAACTTTAAAAACGACCCACAGCGTGCATCTGAAGCGGGTAAAAAAGGTGGCCAGAATAGCCACAGTGGCGGACGGAAATCCGGCAATTAATTTTACTCCTGATATTTCGTAAATATATTCTGAAATATTGCGCATACGATGCGGGCCATAGGCTCGCATTTTTTATTCTGACCGGGAGTTATTCTGGCCGGTCAGATAAAATTATTGTTTATGCTTTCTTCGTTAACAGAAAAAGCAATTCAGCGAGGGCGAAGCGTACGCATTTTTCTAATACTTCCTGACAATCTCCGTTGAAATGTTGTCGGCTTGTAAAAGTTGTATTGTTAATATTCCAGGCAAACCAAACGGTGCCCGCCGGCGTGCCATCTTCGCCGCCTTCCGGACCGCCATAGCCGCTGATCGCTATGCTGATATTGACCTCAGCCTGATCCTTAGCGCCCTGTGCCATTTCAGTAACAACCGCTTCGCTGACGGCGGTATGTTCGGCAAGACTGTGGCGTTGTACGCGTAAGATTTTTGCTTTGGCTTCATCAGTAAAGGTGACATACCCCACACCGTAAAATGAGGGCGTATCTTCTGCTGCGCACAATGCTGAAGCCAGTTTCCCGCCAGTGCAGGATTCTGCAGTGGTCAGACGGAGTTTCTGGTTAACCAGTAAATCACCAAGTTTTTTTGTCAGGCTATCGACGGATTCGGCTTCATCAAGGGTGACAATATCGTGCTGTTCTAATCTCATCGTTTATTTTTCCGTTACAGAGACAAATGAAATCTGTTCGTTCTTCTCAAGTATGGCATATTTATTTTATGACATTGTCAGTGAATGATTATTTTCCTGCGGCGATGACAGTCATTGATTATGCGTAAGGCCATTATCCTCAAAAAATAAAGCCGATTATTCTGAATTGCTGTCCAGACGTTGATGCATCTGACTTCAGCTATGTGGCAAGTTCTCTATTACGCCGTTACGCTTTCGCGCTCACCGGCGCTGATATCGGTTGCATATTAATCCGGATGGGTTGATTTTATTGCTTAATATTCTGCGGATAAATTCATGTTTGTAAAAACTAAAAATAGCGGCCAGACTTAATACGTCAAATAGACGTTATTAAGGAGAGAGCATGAAACTACAGGTGGCTGCATTTTTAAGTTTTCTGATAATGCCTTACGCGCTAGCGGATGATCAAGGGGGATTAAAAAAAGACGTGGCACCGCCGCCGCCTCATGCTATTGAGGATGGTTATCGTGGTACGGATGATGCAGAAAAAATGACCATCGAACAGGCAAAAACCCTGCATGATGGCGCGACCGTTTCGCTGCGCGGCAACCTTATTGATCATAAAGGCGACGATCGCTATGTATTTCGTGATAAATCCGGCGAGATTAACGTGATAATTCCTTCCGCCGTATTTGATGGGCGGGAAGTTCAGCCGGATCAAATGATCAACATTAACGGTAGTCTGGACAAGAAAGCGAAGGAACCGCTTGTTCGCGTGAACCGATTGCAAAAATAACGCGCGCTAACCGGCAATCTCCAGGTCAGCCATACGGGGCACGCGGCTGGCCTGATACCATGGGTCTTGTAAAAGCGCCCTGGGGACAAAAGGTCCCATAATGTCTTATTCAGGTCTGGTTGCGTATCGTTTAAGCTTCATTGATATTGACGGTGCTACAGTCGTTAGCGATCCGTTATCCTCGCAAGAATTTGCCCGGTAGCGTATAAGCAAAACACAAATCTATCCATGCAAGCATTTACCGCTGGTGAACCGGCGGTTTTTTTTGCCTGCCATCCAGACAAAAGCGGCCCCTTGCGCAACGATGCAGCAAGGGGCCGGCTCTGCGAGGGATTATCTCCGTTCATTAATCATCCCATTTGTGACTGAACCAGGCGGCCAGAAATCCGGAAAATAAAATAATTCCTAATACAACGATAAAAAGGTTAATACTGCCTAACATCTCGTTTCTCCTTATTTTAGCGTGCATCCTCTTTTTTAAAAAACCTCGTACAGACTATAGTACTAATTTATACTTAAGCAAAGTCTTAATTGAGTATTTATTTTACTGGAAGGGTAAAGCATTAGAATATTTTCGTCAGCGCCCAGGAATATTCCTGAATTATCGCAGTGACAGCAGATAATTAGCCTGCAATATATAGGGTTAACCCGGTGCGCCAGAAACGGCGCACATCACTGGCTGCAGATAATTAGCAGGTGATAGCCTGTTGCGTAGGGGGAATCCGCATTCCTTTTAACATCAGTGCCCAAGCGAACACAATGGCGATTATCAGGACAACGAAAAGCGACCAGGCGGGAAGCGTCGTCAGGATGACGCCGCTGGCCAGCGGGTTTACCGCCGCACCCAGCCAGCCCAGCGATTGCGCTGAAAAATAGCTGGCTTTCATCCCGGCAGGCGCAATGTTGTCAATTAACATATATTCGCCGGGGGCATAAATAATTTCGCCAATCGTGAATACTGCCGCTGAAAGCCCCCAAAAAAACAGATTGTCGCCTGAAAAAATAAATCCGATGAGCCCGGCGATAAAAAAGACGGTGCCGGTCGTCATCATTGGTCGAATATTGACGGCGGTAAGTCGACGGCCCACGGCGTATTGCAAACTGACCACAATAACCGCATTAACCGGCAGGACGACGGCTACCACTTTTTCCGCGAAGCCGCTATCGGCAACGACCATAACGTACTGTGAAATACAGGACGCAAAGGCGCCCCCCACAAAGGAGGCCAGAAATGCCGAAAGCGTAAACCACAATAATGCTTTGTCGCGCAGCAGAACGGAGGGAGACCAGATAGCGGCGTTTTTCCCCTCGCTGGCGGCAACCGAACGTGTCACCCATACCTGAATAAAGACCAGCGGAAATGCGGAACAGATGGCGGCAAGCCAGAAGGGTAAATTGATGCTTTGCATCACCAGCAGCGTGCCAAGCGGCGGGCCAACCGTCCAGCCGATATTGAGTACGGTATAGTTGAGCGAAAAAATCCGTGTTTTTGTTGTCGCGGTGAGATTATCGGCGAACCAGGCCTTCAGGACGGTAGAAAAAACCGAATAGGCGCAGTTAATAAGCGCAAAAAGCAGGACAACCAGTACGACATTATGCACCATTGGGATGGCGATAAATCCGCAGGCGAAGGCGATAATCGCGAGTAACATGTAGCGCTTTTTATCAAACTTGTCCGCCAGAATCCCAAAGCCAAGACTAAAGATGACGCCGATCGTTAACGCGCTGGTCAGCGCGTAGCCAATCAGATCCACGCCTAAACCGTACTGACGGTTAAGATAGATGGTCATAAAGGGGAGCGTGGCACCGCGTCCAATTGTCAATAACAGCGATGAGGCGAGTAGAGCCAACGTCGAACGTCTCAATCCTGGATTCATTTTTCCTGCCTGAAATGGAGGTTACGTATCGGGACGTTTTAATCTACCGTGCCCGCAAAAGCATGATGTCTATACGCTATAGCGTAGTCTTAACATACCATAACGCAGGATTTTGCCCATCGTGTGTTGTTCAATGCCATGCTCACGGTAAAAAGAAAAGTCCTGTTATGGCGCACTGATTTCCGATAACTTACCTTTTTACAAAATTTTAATAATGACAGGGGCCGATGATGTCGCGTAAAGACGGTTTTTTGGCGTTACTGGTGGTTGTCGTATGGGGGCTCAATTTTGTTGTCATCAAAGTAGGCCTGCATCATATGCCGCCATTATTGCTGGCAGGATTACGATTTTTACTGGTGGCGTTTCCGGCAATTTTCTTTGTCGCCCGGCCTAAAGTCCCGCTTACGCTGTTGCTGGGCTATGGGCTAACGATAAGCTTTGGGCAGTTCGCCTTTCTCTTTTGCGCGATAAAGTTTGGTATGCCCGCAGGACTGGCGTCGTTGGTATTACAGGCGCAGGCCTTTTTTACCATGGCATTGGGGGCGTTTGTTTTTAGCGAGCGGTTACAACGTAAGCAGTTGGCGGGGATCGCCCTGGCGATTATAGGTGTACTGGTATTGATTGAAGCCAGTCTCAACGGACAGCATATAGCGATGTCGGGATTTATGCTGACTCTGGCGGCGGCATTTAGCTGGGCCTGCGGCAATATCTTTAATAAAAAAATTATGCAACATAGTCCGCGCCCGGCGGTGATGTCGCTGGTGGTCTGGAGCGCGCTGATCCCGATCCTGCCGTTCCTGCTGTCATCGCTGCTACTGGAGGGGGCGGATCACATTACGCAAAGCCTTATTACCATCGATATGACGACGATATTGTCGCTGCTTTATCTGGCTTTTGTCGCCACTATACTTGGCTACGGCATCTGGGGCACGTTACTGGGGCGCTATGAGACCTGGCGCGTGGCGCCGTTATCATTGCTGGTGCCGGTAGTCGGGCTGGCGAGCGCCGCGGTGTTACTCGGGGAAACGTTGACCGGGATGCAGCTTGCGGGCGCAGTACTGATTATGGCTGGACTCTATATCAATGTGTTTGGATTTCGTGTGCGCCGTACTGCGCGCGTCAGGGGATGAGGCATTATGTTACTAAGAAGACAAACGCTAATTTCAGACCATGCCGCGAGGTAATAGCGGCGGACTTGTCATCGCCAGATGGTACTAAAAAAATGCCCCGCAAAACGGGGCAAAGAGGTTAAAGGTGTTGGTCGTTATAATAGGGCACGCCTAATTCATCTGACTTATCGCTATTCACGCTCACGGGGTGAAGGTCATTTGGCGGATCGCTTACACAGGGCAGCAGCATCACATCGCGGCTATTTTGCGCCACAGGTAACAAAGTTTGTTCTGCAATGCTATATCCGGAGGCGATAAGTAACAGACCCGGCAGGGCGGGAAACAGCATTTTCATGGTGCTCTTCGCGTGGCGCATAAACAAACTAGTAGTTGCCATGGTTCAGCGGCAGCATATACCGTGATTCGCCATGCATATTGGTGATCCGGTATTTGTGTGGCGGCACATCAAAATAGTTTTTGAACGTCCGGGTCAATGTTTGCTGTGACTCAAAGCCATAGCGTTCCGCCAGATAGAGAATGGGCTCGTTGCTCTCTTTTAATTTTTGCGCGATTTCCGTCATCTTACGGCTGCGGATGTATTGACCTAATGAATGACCGGTCTCTTTTTTAAACATCCGTTGCAGGTGCCATTTGGAATATCCTGAACGCTCAGACACTTTTTCCAGTGAGAGCGGCGACTCCAGGTTATCCTCGATCCAGTCCAAAATGCTATGAATAGTAATAGCGTCAGTGTTGCGTCTGGACATCGTCATACCTCTTTTTTGTCTACGGCAGAATTTTCTTGAGCAAATACTCAAGCGTTGCCACTTCGTCCGCCGTTAAGTTTTTTGTTAATTCCTGATGCAGGTCTTGCCCTGGTCGTTGATGACATTGCTCACAAATTGCCGCGCCGTCCGGCGTTAGCTTCACCAGTACGCCGCGTTTGTCATTAGGATTCGGCAGTCTTTCGATCCAGCCTTTGCACAGCAGGCGGTCGAGCATCCGCGTCAATGCGCCGAGATCGACAGACAGCACTTTTTTAAGTTCAACCGGGGTAATACATCCCGCGCAGCGTATCGAGCAAAGCACTTTAAACTGTGTTGCGGTGATATCCAGCGGGGATAAATAGTTATTTAACAGGCGATCTTTTTTTTGATTTACCATGTAGATCAAGCGACCCAGCGGAATGATTTCATTGAACAGATCACTGGTGCTTTTCAAAATGGTTGCCCCGGCAAGTAATTAATTTCGTCAGATACTATTGCCCAGGCAAGTATAAGTCAACTAAATGAATTGGCCGATGCCACGATTTGCTAAAAGGCGTCCGGGGTATTGTGCTGTGATAACTTGTAACTAATTGATAATTACAGGTTATAGGTTGTAGAGGATATTAACTTGCACACTGGCGAAATGGCGCGCCTGGGCAATTTCACTTTATACTTCCGGTTCATGAAACGCTGATGGGTAAGAGATAGTATTATGATGGATTTGTTTAAAGCGATTGGATTGGGGCTGGTCGTACTGCTCCCGTTAGCCAATCCGCTAACCACCGTGGCGCTGTTTCTTGGCCTTGCGGGCAATATGAATAGTGCGGAACGCAACCGGCAGTCCTATATGGCTTCGGTTTATGTCTTCGCTATTATGATGGTGGCGTACTATGCCGGGCAGTTAGTCATGAACACCTTCGGTATTTCGATTCCAGGGCTACGGATCGCCGGGGGGTTAATCGTGGCGTTTATCGGCTTCAGAATGCTTTTCCCGCAGCAGAAGGCGCATGAGTCGCCGGAAGCGAAAAGCAAATCGGAGGAGCTGGCAGACGAACCGACGGCGAATATTGCGTTTGTTCCACTGGCTATGCCAAGCACCGCAGGACCGGGGACCATCGCAATGATCATCAGTTCCGCTTCCACGGTGCGTCATGGCGGCGAGTTTCCCGACTGGGTCATTATGGTCGCGCCGCCGATTATTTTTCTTGCCGTGGCGGTGATCCTGTGGGGATGCTTACGCAGTTCTGGCGCTATTATGCGGCTGGTGGGTAAAGGGGGGATTGAAGCGATCTCCCGCTTAATGGGATTCCTGCTGGTGTGTATGGGCGTGCAATTTATTATCAACGGCGTGTTGGAAATTATTAAAACGTACCACTAAGGCGCATTTTCGTCTGCCGGAAACCTGTTCCCGGCAGACGAATGTCTTAATGTGGTTGTTCTTCCAGCGTCACTGGCCATTTGCGGAATATGAGCACAGCCCATACCAGCGCGGCACAGGCGGGTATGGCGCCAATATAGCCGATGGCCGACATTGACCAGTGCAAACTCACCTGATTGCCTACCAGCGCGCCAGCGCCAATACCAATATTAAAGATGCCTGAAAATAGCGCCATTGCGACATCGGTCGCGTCCGGGGCCAGCGCCAGTACTTTCACCTGCATACCGAGCCCTATCACCATAATCGCGATGCCCCAGAAAATGCTCAGTATGGCCAGATGCGCTTCGCTATCCGCCGCAGGCAGCAGCAGAAGCAGACAGACAACCAGCAGGGCAATAGCGATACTGACGAGCGACGAGGCATGGCGATTACCCAGTTTACCAAACACGAGGCTGCCGATGATCCCGGCGCCGCCGAGGATCAGTAACAGGACGGTAGCAAAATTCGCACTGAGTCCGGCGACATTCTGAACGAACGGTTCAATATAGCTATAAGCTGTGTAATGCGCAGTCACCACAACGACGGTCAGTACATAGAGGCTCATCAGCGCCGGGCGTCGGAATAGCAAAGGTAAACTTTTTAGTGAGCCGGAATGCTCGCTCGGCAATTTCGGTAGAAGCTTAATCAGACATAGCAGCGTAATTAATGCGCCCATGCCGATGGCAAAAAAGGTGGTGCGCCAGCCAAAATACTGACCAACAACGCGACCTATCGGCAGCCCAAGCACCATGGCCAACGCGGTGCCGGTCGCTATCAGACTTAATGCCTGCGCGCGTTTCCCGGCAGGGGCCAGGCGGATCGCCAGCGAGGCGGTTATCGACCAGAAAATAGCGTGGGCGAAAGCGATACCAATACGGCTAATGACCAGCACGGTAAAGTTCCATGCCAGGAAGGAGAGCACATGGCTGGCAATAAACAAAACAAACAGACAAATGAGTAGCTTACGGCGCTCCATTTGACTGGTAAGAAGCATAAAAGGCAGCGACATGACGGCAACTACCCAGGCGTAAATGGTTAGCATGATGCCGACCTGCGCGGTTTGCATATGAAAGCTTTCAGCAATGTCTGATAGCAAACCAACCGGCACAAATTCTGTGGTATTGAAAATAAAAGCGGCAATAGCAAGCGTAACTACCCGTAGCCACGCGACCTTGCGGGAAACTGGATTGATTGTCATAAAAATATTTCGGGTTAGTTGCGAGAAGGTGAGGCCGCGATCTTAAAACGTTTACTGGCGAAAAGACAATCATTTTGTGACCTGCTTCTCATTTACTTCGCAGGCCGTTTCGTCTTCAGTCGACGCTCGCCAGTTGGGCGTTAAGTAACTCGATAAAGGCCTCAAGCTGACGCGTCATCGCCCCGCGCCGCCACATTAGCCATGTGTTAAGCCAGCGCCACTTCTCCGCCAACGGCCAGGCTTCCACCTGATGATGTCCTGGCATACTGTTGAGCATACTTGCTGGCATCAGCGCAATACCTGCGCCGGCAATTACGCACGCCAACATTCCATGATATGACTCCATTTCGTGAATCGTACCGGGGGTCGCGCCATCGGCATGAAACCAGCTTTCGAAATGCCGTCGGTAAGAACAGTTGGCGCGAAAAGCATAGATGTTATAACCATTCACCTCGCTGGCCCGCGAAACGACGGAATGGCCGTGTGGCGCGACGATCATCATCTCTTCCTGGTAAGCCGGTATACCTTCCAGCCCCGGATGCATTAGCGGGCCATCAATAAAGGCGGCGTTCAGCTTTCCCTCGAGCACGCCATCCAGCATGGCGCCGGAAGGACCGGTCGTTAACGCGAACTGAATTTTAGGGTAACGCTGGTTATAACCCGCCAGCAGCGCGGGGATACGTACGGCGGCAGTACTTTCTAACGCGCCGAGTGAAAACAGTCCTTGCGGTTCCTCTCCGGCAACCACCATGCGGGCTTCATCGACCAGCGCCAGGATCTGCTGGCTGTAACGTAAAAAGTTATGCCCGGCTGGTGACAGCCTGAGTCGCTGGTTTTCGCGAATAAACAGAGAGACGCCCAGGTCGGCTTCAAGCTGGCGGATACGCGTGGTCAGGTTGGACGGAACGCGGTGTACTTTTGCCGCCGCCTGCGTAATGCTGCCCGTCAGAGCGACAGCGTTAAACATTTCCAGTTGCGTCAGGTCCATGGTTTTCTCAATTCGTGAATAGTCTGGTTAATATTATTCATTTTTCAGAAAGGGTAAAGGGCGTCATGATGGTACAACTCCCCTGATAACGAGAGAAAGAACATGACCATGATGACTGCAACACAGGCGTTATCCGTTAACCCTGCGACCGGCCAGACGCTGGCGGCAATGCCCTGGGCTAACGCGCAAGAGATTGAACATGCGCTGAGTCTGGCGGCGAGCGGTTTCAAAAAGTGGAAAATGACATCGGTAGCGCAACGGGCGCAAACATTACGCGATATTGGTCAGGCGCTTCGCGCTCATGCAGAAGAGATGGCGCAATGTATTACGCGTGAAATGGGTAAACCCATAAAGCAGGCGCGTGCGGAAGTGACGAAATCCGCCGCGTTATGCGACTGGTATGCGGAACATGGCCCGGCAATGCTGAATCCTGAGCCTACGCTGGTAGAAAATCAGCAGGCGGTGATTGAATACCGTCCGCTGGGCGTCATCCTGGCGATAATGCCGTGGAATTTTCCTTTATGGCAGGTGTTACGCGGGGCAGTGCCGATACTGCTGGCGGGGAATAGCTACTTGTTAAAACATGCGCCCAATGTCACGGGTTGCGCGCAGATGATAGCCCGAATCTTGACGGAAGCCGGTACTCCCGCTGGCGTCTATGGATGGGTGAACGCTAATAATGAGGGCGTGAGTCAGATGA
Organism: Salmonella sp. SAL04202; assembly: GCF_046550775.1. NCBI lineage: Bacteria > Pseudomonadati > Pseudomonadota > Gammaproteobacteria > Enterobacterales > Enterobacteriaceae > Salmonella > Salmonella sp. SAL04202. The sequence goes on from NZ_JBGDXK010000001.1 coordinate 1,239,374, forward strand.
TTAACGATCCGCGAATCGCGGCGGTGACGGTGACCGGTAGCGTGCGCGCCGGCGCGGCGATTGGTGCTCAGGCTGGGGCGGCGCTGAAAAAGTGCGTACTGGAACTGGGGGGCTCGGATCCGTTTATTGTACTCAATGATGCCGATCTTGAGCTGGCGGTAAAAGCTGCGGTTGCAGGACGCTATCAAAACACCGGACAAGTCTGCGCCGCCGCCAAACGTTTTATTGTCGAAGAGGGCATTGCGCGGGCGTTTACCGATCGCTTTGTGGCGGCTGCCGCAGCATTAAAGATAGGTGATCCTCTGGTTGAAGAGAATGACCTGGGGCCGATGGCGCGCTTTGATTTGCGTGATGAACTCCATCAACAGGTGCAGGCTTCCGTCGCCGAAGGCGCACGGCTACTGTTGGGCGGGGAGAAAATCGCCGGGGAGGGCAACTATTATGCCGCGACCGTTCTGGCGGATGTTACACCTGATATGACGGCATTTCGTCAGGAACTTTTTGGGCCTGTTGCCGCCATTACCGTTGCAAGAGATGCGGCGCACGCCCTCGCGCTGGCGAATGACAGTGAGTTTGGCCTGTCGGCGACGATCTTTACCGCCGACGATACGCTGGCCGCGGAGATGGCGGCGCGTCTTGAGTGCGGTGGGGTATTCATTAATGGGTACAGCGCCAGCGATGCGCGCGTGGCATTCGGCGGGGTGAAGAAAAGCGGCTTCGGTCGCGAGCTTTCGCACTTTGGTTTACACGAATTTTGTAATGTGCAGACCGTCTGGAAGAACCGCGTCTAATCGCCCTGACGTCGCGTGGCGCCCTCTGCTATACTCGCAGGCCTTTTCAGACCTGCGAGCAAGGAGCATGTTGTGGCCAGGGCCATGGATAATGCAATTTTAGAGACGATTTTACAGCGCGTTCGCCCCCTCATTGGCCAGGGCAAAGTCGCTGACTATATTCCGGCATTAGCGTCCGTCGAGGGTTCAAAGCTGGGGATAGCGATTTGTACCGTGGACGGGCAGCATTATCAGGCGGGCGATGCGCACGAACGCTTCTCTATTCAGTCTATTTCGAAAGTGCTTAGTCTGGTGGTGGCGATGCGTCATTATCCGGAAGAGGAGATCTGGCAGCGCGTCGGAAAAGATCCTTCCGGCTCGCCGTTCAATTCGTTGGTTCAGTTAGAGATGGAACAAGGCATCCCGCGTAATCCATTTATTAATGCGGGCGCGCTGGTGGTATGCGACATGTTGCAAGGCCGGCTTAGCGCGCCGCGTCAGCGGATGCTGGAAGTTGTGCGCGCGCTTTGTGGCGTATCGGATATTACGTATGACGCTACGGTCGCGCGCTCTGAATTTGAGCATTCCGCCCGTAACGCCGCTATTGCCTGGCTGATGAAATCATTCGGTAATTTTCATCATGATGTGCCTACCGTGTTGCAAAATTACTTCCACTACTGTGCGTTGAAAATGAGCTGCATGGAACTGGCGAGGACGTTTGTCTTTCTGGCGAATCAGGGCGAGGCGTTTCATCTCGACGAGCCGGTAGTTACCCCTATGCAGGCCCGGCAGATTAATGCGCTAATGGCGACCAGCGGGATGTATCAGAATGCCGGCGAGTTTGCCTGGCGGGTGGGATTGCCCGCTAAATCCGGCGTGGGCGGCGGTATTGTCGCCATAGTGCCGCATGAAATGGCGATTGCCGTCTGGAGTCCGGAGCTGGATCCTGCGGGAAACTCTCTGGCAGGTATCGCCGCGCTTGAGCAATTAACACAAACGTTAGGACGTTCGGTATACTGATGAATGCGCTTGAACCGCTCTTTGCCCGCCTGGCGCGATCGACATTTCGTTCGCGTTTTCGTCTCGGGATAAAAGAAAGACAATATTGCTGGGATAAAGGCGCGGAGGTAATTGATAAACACGCCGCCGATTTTATCGCCCAGCGACTGGCGCCAGCTCACCCGGCGAATGATGGTAAGCAAACGCCGATGCGGGGCCATCCGGTATTTATCGCGCAACATGCGACGGCAACCTGCTGTCGCGGGTGCCTGGCGAAGTGGCACCAGATTCCTCAGGGAGAACCGCTGAGCGAAGCGCAGCAACAGTATATTGTCAGCGTTATCCATTACTGGCTGGTCATACAAATGAATCAGCGGTAGAGCAGCGCGTCGTTGCTGACGCTTTCCCCGATAAATCACCCTATACCACTGATAGCAGCCGTTGACCGTCATATATCTCATGTGCTGAAGTGTCTTTTTAGTTACAACATACATTTGGTTGTTTTTTTTCAACGCCTGTCAGCACTGTGCAAAAAAATGTTCTACAGGGCAGGGGATCCGTGTATCACCAGAAGCTTGCAACCTTGATCTGGATCACGTTTAATGACAGTGCTTTTTTACCTGCTGAAGATAATCATGATCGTTAGACCACAACAGCACTGGATTCGCCTGATATTTGTCTGGCATGGTTCCGTGTTATCTAAAATCTTTTCACGACTGCTCCTTAACTTTCTTCTTTCTATCGCCGTTATTATCATGCTGCCCTGGTACACAATGCTGGGTATTAAGTTTACCCTTGCGCCGTTTAGCATACTGGGCGTCGCTATCGCCATTTTTCTTGGGTTTCGCAATAATGCCTGTTATGCGCGTTACGTCGAAGCGCGACATTTGTGGGGGCAGTTGATGATCGCTTCACGCTCAATACTGCGTGAGGTGAAAACAACCTTACCTGATGAACGCGGTATCGAGGATTTTGTTCGGTTACAAATCGCTTTTGCCCACTGTTTGCGTATGACATTGCGTCGACAGCTTCAAACGCAAGTTCTGGGAAACTATCTTGACCAGGAGGCGTTACAGAAAGTTGTCGCTTCCCATTCCCCCGCTAACCGTATCTTATTGCTGATGGGAGAGTGGCTGGCGATTCGCCGCCGCAGCGGAAAGCTTTCCGATATTTTATTTCATAGCCTCAACAACCGTTTAAATGATATGTCGTCAGTGTTGGCCGGCTGTGAACGCATCGCCAACACACCGGTGCCTTTTGCCTATACGTTAATTTTGCATCGTACGGTTTATCTTTTCTGCATTATGTTGCCATTTGCACTGGTGGTTGATCTGCACTATATGACACCGTTTATTTCGGTGCTTATTTCTTATACGTTTATCGCGCTGGATGCGTTGGCGGAAGAGTTGGAAGATCCGTTCGGTACTGAAAATAATGATTTACCGCTGGATGCGATATGCAATGCGATAGAAATCGATTTACTGCAAATGAATGATGAAAGGGATATTCCGGCAAAACGGATACCGGATAAACGCTATCAACTGACCTGAGCTCGACTTAACTGGCGCAGAATGTTCATCTGCGCCATAACCTGAAGAGCAAAGCTTAATAGCCTTCTCCAACGCCGGTTTTGGCTGGACCGGAGTAGTGGACATGAACGATTCGCCATCCTGTGTTTGGTATCTTCGCCCACACCTGGCTTTCGCGGCCTGTCGTGTGTTGAGTTTGCCCATTATCACGGCGTACCGCGGTAAAATGCCAGTCGAACTCTGCAACGGCGGCATTGCCATACACGTGAATAACCGGGGGAGCGTCCAGTTTTAACGTGCGTTTGCTGAAGGTTTTACCCATAGTGGCGCCATAAAAATTTTCAGCGATCTGCGACCATCCGCGTTCGTGACCGCGTGGATGAATAAAACTGGTTTCCGGTGAAACATAAAAGAGCTGCTTGCCTAACGTTGGGTCTGCCTTATCTATTGAATAAAGGTAACGGTTAATGCCTTCTGTAATTTCTTGTTTAACGGTCGACGTAGCTTCATTTTGTGCGGCGGTTGGCGTTGCCGCTGATGCCGATGACACCATCAGAGTTAACGTTATCGCGGCGGCCGAAAACAATAGTGACGTTTTTTGCATAATAGTTATACCCATATGGTCTGTTTTTGAGACGCTTTATCTTTCCTGTTACGTACACTTTTATACTAAAGGAGCATGGCTCACGAACAATAAAAAACATCCTTCTATAAAATTACCCCGAAAAGGGAGTAGTGCAATTAAGAATATCGTATTTGTTTGTAACGACATGACTCAAAATATCAACATTTAGAGTTTCAGTATTGTTGTTGTCCATTGACTTACTTTTATGTTTATTACCGCTGGTAAATAGTTAATCTTATGAATAGTGATATGCAAATGATCGTTTGCGCTATGTGATAATTAACTATGGTAAAAATACACGAAGCGAAGAAGTGCTATTTCAGTAGTACTGATATTTTCATAACGCTAATTTAAAAATAAATGTAAACGTAACAAATTATACACAAAAATAAGAAGGGCTGTGGCCTCAACTGACTTGATTATGATTCCGTCTTAACGAATGTCAGCCGAGTGTTCAGTGCCATTCTCGCCCTGGCATCCCCGACCGTAAGCCTGTTCTCTACTGGTAACCCCCTTGTTATTACAGCAGAAAACAGGGCATATCATTGATGTAGTCATGCTTAACTTGCATTTTAACATCACTAATACATAGCAAGCTAATATTACACTTTGAAACTTAACGCACGGTAATTGTTAGTGATATTGTCCTGGACAGTTCCGCGAGCAGGTTTTGCGGAAAGTCCAAAAATAAGACAAATAAGGCATATAAAATGAAAAAAGTAGTGGTGTTATCTGCGGTAGCCGCAGCCGTAATGATGGCTGGAGCCGCCAATGCAGCAGAAATCTATAACAAGGATGGCAATAAACTGGATTTGTATGGCAAGGTCGACGGCCTGCATTATTTTTCCAGTAATCATAGTACGGATGGCGATCAATCTTATATCCGTATGGGTATTAAAGGCGAGACTCAAATTACCGATCAACTAACCGGTTTTGGACAGTGGGAGTATCAGGTCAACGCCAATCGTCCGGAAGATGGTGACTCCAGCGGTTCTCCGCAAAGCTGGACGCGTCTCGGTTTTGCTGGTTTGGCATTTGCCGATATGGGGTCTGTTGATTATGGTCGTAACTATGGCGTGTTATACGACATTGGTTCATGGACTGACGTACTGCCTGAATTTGGTAATGATTCGTATGAAGCTTCCGATAATTTTATGACCGGACGCGCGAATGGCGTTCTGACTTATCGCAATAATGATTTCTTTGGTCTGGTTGATGGTCTGAATATTGCGTTGCAGTATCAGGGTAAAAATGACGGCCTGTCGAAAGAAGGCGATCCTTTAAGTAATAATGCCAGAAAAAGTATCGCGTACCAGAATGGCGATGGTTTCGGGGCATCAGCGACATATGATTTGGGCATGGGGGTGAGCCTGGGGGCAGCCTATACCAGTTCCAAACGCACGCTTGATCAGATGACGCAAGATAAATACGACAATGGCGACCGCGCTGAAGCCTGGACTGGCGGCGTGAAGTATGATGCCAATAATATTTACCTGGCGGCAAACTATACCCGTACTTATGATATGACCTATATGGGCGATACATTGGGCGGCTTTGCACATAAAACCGATAACTGGGAAATGGTAGGGCAATATCAATTTGATAATGGCTTACGCCCGTCACTGGCGTTCCTGCAATCCAGAGCCAATGATGTTGATGGACTGGGTTCGTTCGACCTTGTGAAATATATTGATGTGGGTTCTTACTACTACTTCAATAAAAATATGTCCGCGTATGTTGACTACAAAATCAATCTGCTAAAAGATGGCAACCCATCGAATCCTAATACAGACAACACCGTGGCGCTCGGCTTAGTCTACGAGTTTTGATAAAACTTGCTGATTAAGACAGTTTAGGGATACCCTCCTTTTCCCAAAACTGTGTCACTGCTTAACCTTTATTATTGTTAATTTATTCTTTTATTATTTCAGGACGCTTCTGGCGTCCTTTTTTATTGCCTATTCGTTGACTATTCGACTTCGATCTCGCGAATGCGCATTCTGCTACTGTCATCTATCTGCACTTTGCCTGAATGACAAAAGGGACAACAGAGTGTGGATGTTTGAGAGGTGAAGGGTTGATTACAGGACAGACACCAACCTTGCGCCGGTGCGATAGTAATGTGGAAACTCGCATTGTCAGCAAGGGTATGACGAGCGGCGACGTCCAGGCCAAAATGCAGCGCCGGCACCTCAACACAGGCCATAACGCCAATCTCCAGCCAGACTTGCTTTACCTTGCTGAACTGGTGACTTACTGCCTGTTCCTCCAGCAATTCGATAATATTTTGCGCCAGGGCTAATTCATGCATGGGCCAGCTCCTTCATTCAACAATATTTACGGCGACACAAGGATCAATTACCTGTAACTGTTGCGACCACAATGAGAGTGGAATAGTGGCCAGTTCGCGAGCAATGACGCCGTCAGATTGGGCGTGACGTGTGGTAGGCGAGATAATACGGTAATCAAGAATATTGCCTGACGTCGTCAGTCTGGCCTGATGAACTAACCATCCTCGCGCGGTTTCCACTACCGCTATTTTCCATTCGCCATCATCAAAACGATTCCAGCGCAGGGTAGGAAGGGCGCTCAAACTTCGGGCGAGCGTAATGCAGCGGGCCAGCAGACGTAGCGCAGTCGTTTTTCCGCTAAGACAACAGGCTGACAGTAGCGGATATTCGATAGCCAGAGGCGAGACATCCAGGGGACCATGGGTTATTAACGTATGGTCCGGGGACGACGCCATCGGTAGTGTAGGTGTAATGATATTCTGTACTGCCGCCAGCCAGCGGGCGGTTTCAGAACGCTCTTGCAAAAACCAGGCTTCCCAGCCCTTTACGCCAGCGGCAAGCCAGGTCTGAGGATCATCGTCAAAAAAGATTGTGCTTGCCAGCGGGGATAACTCTCCGCGACGTAACAACGCCCATTCTTCAGCGGTTGCCTGTCGGTGGCTAAACAGGGGGAGCCAGTCGGTCAACGCGCGACGGAGCGTTTCTCGCGCCAGCTCTTGTTGTGCGGCCTGCATATCTGGCTTCTCTTCAGGAAACAACAGTAAAGCCGCCGCCGCGCTGTGCGCCTGAGCGCACAACGTAAACAAACGTGAAATAAGCGTTTTTGCGTATACCGGCGTTGCGCCCTGTAACAAACGACCGATCGGCGCCTCCTGCCAGGTAATCCGTAGCGGGTGAGAATAGACGGTCAATCTTTGCACGAATTATTACCTTCATCGATCACCATAAACCCGGACTTACTGGTTTCGCAAACCGGACAGCACCAGTAATCAGGTAACTGGCTGAAGGGCACGCCGGGTGGAATTTGCCATACATCATCGCCCAGCGCAGGGTCGTAAACCCACCAACATACTTTGCACTCCATGCGCACCACTGGCTCATTTTCTGTGACCGGGTATTCTTTCAACCATTCCAACGTATTTTTTAGCCCCGCGTAGGCATCTTCGATATCGTCGATGCCTGCAACGGCGATATCAGGAATGTCCGCTATCTCAATCATATCTTGCAGTAATGTGTTCATATCATTGAAATAATTGACCCGCCATACGCCGGGAAAATGCGTGCTTACAATCCGGCATTTACCATATCCGCGTGAAAAAATAGCGCTACAGCCTTCGCCTAAAAAATGATCCAGATACTCGCGATCGGCATCGTTTACTGGCAATAGCGTTAAGTTAATGATATGCGGCTCTTTTACCGGCTGTTTTACGCGCTCGGCTATTTCATGCGCGATAAAGGCGCCATTCATCAATCCCGCCGGTTGCGGCGGCAATTCTGGCGTAATCGGCGGTTGCGGATGCGTCTGCCAGATGCTCTCCGGGATCGGGCCAATGATAATTTCATCGGCAACCCGTTGCTGGTCAGCGTTATATTCACGCACACGCCAGACGCCCGTAAAAACCGTCTCCTGAATACGCTGTTCTTTTCCATCGGATAATAGTACCCGGGCGGAGATTTCACCTTCGCCGAGCAGTTGATCCAATAAACCGCTATTCTGTTGCTCAGTGGCATTCAGCTTATAGCTCAGGGGAAAGGGGAGCGTTGCCACTGGGTTATCCATATCGCGAATAAGCGTAGTCAGGATGTGTCTGGCAACACGGAGCTCAGCGGGCAGCGCCTGTTCCGGTAAAACCGGCGTCAGCGGGAGATTAATGCCGGCGGGGATAGGAAGAAAGTTAAAGTCTTCCTCTTCTGGCTGCGAGCCTGGTCCGGCAATATTAACGACTGGAATAGTTCTGGAATGATTCACGTGTGTTACCTTTCATTCTATTGCGTGATAACGGGAATATCCTGACGATAGCCCGGTGTGGTCAGCAATGCGGCCACCCGCTGAGAGTATTCTTGCCAGCTATATAATCCCGCCAGACTGCCGACAAAACGGTGCTGGCGAAAGAAAAGCAGCGCCGGATATTTCAGAATGCGATACTCCCGGGCGATCAGTTCACTCTGTTCGCTATCCGCAAATGCCGCGGTATAAGACGTCGCCGGAAATTGCTTGAGGATCTCCGGGATAATGACCCAACTGTCGGCGACTTCCGGATGTTTGTTGGGGTCGCTTTGCAGCAAAACCAGCAGAGTCGGATGCGCATTAATCAACGACGGGAGCGTTTGCGCATCGGTAACCAGAAAGCCTTTATCCGCCAGTGGACAAACAGGATTTTGGGGTGAGATAGTCATTTTTTTAAATGCTCCGGTAATTCAGGCGTGCGAGATAATAAATCGGCAAAACCGGTCAGCGGATCGCTTTGCGTGAGCATGGCCTGTTCCAGCGAGTCCAGCGCCGCCAGTACCTCAGCGGCTTCCGCTTCGTCCATTTCTCGTCGTGCTGCGTCGCCAAATGTCAGCAGCCATGCGCCTGCTAAGGGGGGAGCCACAAGCCGAATATCAACGTCGATAAGCTCGCCGTGTCGGTCGCGGCATTTGGCGAACCACTGACCGGGGGAAATAACCTGCACAGGAACGCCGATACACATTATGATTTCTCTCTCTGTAGCACCCGAATATCGCCGACCCGGCAAGCGCTTTGCGCATCTGGCCGTTCATCTTCGTAGCGTTCCATACACAGGCTGTAATGATTGAGTCTTTCAGTGGGCAAGGCCGCTGAAGAGGCGGTGATACCCCATTGCGCCAGCACTTCCTGCGCGAGATAGACCGCAGGCATCAGTTGCGCCTTTACCTGCGGCGTAAGACTCCCGCCATAGTCATCCAGACATTCCGGCTGCACGCCAATCAGCACAATCTCCGATAACTGGCCGCCGGTTAATTGCAGCAATGCCAGCACTTCAGAAAAACTGGTCTGATGTAAACTGAGTTTTTTCGCCGTCAGATAGGCGGGAACCTGTTCATCACGAAACATCGCCAGCGAACCTGGCGCCATACCAAAATCGATAGCATCCATGATTAACAGTTTTTCGGTCTGTTGCAGCCAGGGCAGCAGCGCCAGTCCCTGCGTACCGCCATCAACAACGTCAACTTTCTCGTTATCGGCATACTGTTCAAACAGCTTTTCCGCCGCTCTGACGCCGAACCCTTCATCTGCCCAAAGCAGGTTGCCAAGCCCTAAGATTGTTACTTCTGCCATTGTTATCACCTGAACCAGCGCCAGCCGCTTATCATGACGGAAATCACGCTTTGTCGGCTCATAATGTCTTCACGGATAGCGGTATAAACATGCGCAATGACGAAGGCGATAATGAACCACATGCCCAGCCGGTGCCAGAAATGTAGCGCGAGGCTATCGTTGCCAGTCAGGCGAATCATCCAGCCAAACCATTGATACGCCCAACTGTCTGTTCCAAGTCCTTCGCCATAGAGCGCAAAGCCGCTACACACCATCAGTACGGACATCCAGAAATAGAACATTACCGCCAGTCCCGCTACCGGATTATGTCCATAGTAACGATGGGCCTCTTTTTCGAGGAAAAAATACCAGCGGATTTCGCTGATAACGCCTTTGCGCCAGGCGCGGCGCCAGAACGGAACCAGAAACATCTCCCTGGCGTACTCATTGCCGACACATGCCCAGTAAATACGAAACAGCAGCGCGACAGTAAAAATATACGCCGTGGTAAAATGGATCAGTCGTATCCAGCCCATCCAAAACATAAAGGTCGCTTCACCTTGAATCGATGGCAGGGGGCGGCCAATGAAATATCCTGTAACAGCCAGGACGACAATGGATAACGCCGTGATCCAGTGCCATAAACGGACCGGCGCTTCATAGATATAGTACCCCTGGCTGGTTATTTCTTTGAGATGCATTGAGACCTCCGAATCGTCGTCATCGTACCTGAACCCTGACCAGCTCCCCTCCATGATTATCAATAACATGGGTGGAGCAGGCCAGGCAGGGATCGAAGCTGTGCAGAGTACGTAAAATCTCCAATGGTTGATCGGGAACGGCGAGTTTAGTCCCCATTAACGCCGCTTCGTACGCGCCAATTTGACCTTTATCGTCACGCGGCCCGGCATTCCAGGTTGTCGGTACCACACATTGATAGCTGTCGATTTTCTGATTTTCAATTTTTATCCAGTGCCCCAGCGCGCCGCGCGGCGCCTCGCTGAAACCAACGCCTTTTGCCGATGTAGGCCAGGTATCGGGTTCCCAGAGCGTGACGTTTGCCGTCGCCGTATCGCCGGACTTGAGGTTACGCATCAGACGATCGAAGAAATATTGCAGCGTATTGCCTGCCCATACGGATTCCAGCGCACGCGCGGCAGTACGCCCTAATGTAGAAAAGAGCGCTTCTTTAGGCAGCTTTAATACACTAAGCAGTTGATCCACAGGTTCTTTAAATTCCGGTTTATTTTGATGATATCCAATCAGATAACGCGCCAGCGGACCTACCTCCATCGCATGTCCCTTCCAGCGCGGCGATTTAATCCATGAATATTTAGCGGATTCATCCACCTGTTCGATAAAGGTTTTTGTGCCTTTATAGTGTTCGCCCATGACCAGTTGCGGTTCGGTCAGACCATCCCACGGATGCAGGCCCTTATCGTTATTGCCGTTACCATAGGTATACCAGGAGTGAGTGACAAACTCCTGAATCTCATCGGGGGCGGTTAAATCGACAGGATGAATTTCGTCGAAACGACCGTTAATGATAGCCCCACGCGGAAGCAGAAGATTACTGGCGGAATAATCGTTAGGGTTATCCGGAAACTCGCCATAAGCCAGCAGGTTCATGCTCGATAACCCGCCGCCGATTTTTGCCCAGTCTTTGTAATAACTGGCAATCAGCAAGACGTCCGGAAGATAAACCTGTTCGCAGAACTGGCGAGCTTTTTGGATGATGGAACTGACAAGGTTCAGGCGTTCCATATTCACTGCGCCGACCGCGCCCGTTTCGTCAAGGTTGATGGCGCAAGGAACGCCGCCCACCAGCCAGTTAGGATGCGGGTTTTTACCACCGAAAACGGTGTGAATTTTTACGATCTCTTTTTGAAAATCGAGCGCTTCAAGATAGTGGGCGACCGCCAGCAAATTGGCTTCCGGCGGAAGTTTCATCGCCGGATGTCCCCAGTAGCCATTACGGAAAGGGCCAAGTTGACCGGACTCGATAAACCGCTTCAGCCGATTTTGCAAATCGCGGAAATATCCCGGCGAGGATAGCGGCCATGCGGAAAGGCTTTGCGCGATGGCGGAGGTCTGATGCGGGTCGGCTTTCAGGGCCGCAACCACATCAACCCAGTCCAGCGCGTGCAGATGATAAAAATGCACCAGGTGATCGTGAACGTGTAGCGTAGCCTGCATCATATTACGGATACAGTTTGCGTTGTCAGGAATCGCGATTCCCAGCGCATTTTCTACGGCACGGATTGAGGTCAGAGCGTGTGTACCGGTGCAGACGCCGCAAATGCGTTCAACGAATGCCCAGGCGTCTCGCGGATCGCGACCTTTCAGGATAACCTCCAGGCCGCGCCACATGGTGCCGGTCGACACGGCGTTAGTAATAACATTATTACTGTCGATATTCACTTCGCAACGCATATGCCCTTCGATGCGAGTAACCGGATCGACCACAATTCGCCGTCCGCTATTGTCCAGCGTAAAACCCTGAGTCTGATAAGGATATGCCATAATTATTTTTTCTCTTCCGGAGCGTTTTCTGATGACGTGTTGTTTTTATTGCGGGCGTGTTTTATGGCGCTCACCGTGGCGTGAGCGATGGCGGCAGCGCCCGCGACGCCGGCAACGCCCAGTCCGATTTTATCGGCGGTAGCTTCAATGCCGGTTTGCGGAATGCCCGTTGCCCGGCTGTAAAAAGAACCGTAATCCCAGAATCCATCTTCCGAACATCCGAGGCATCCATGACCCGACTGGATAGGAAAAGACACGCCATCATTCCAGCGAACGGTTGAACAGGCGTTATAGGTGGTCGGGCCTTTACAGCCCATCTTGTACAGGCAATACCCTTTTCTGGCGCCTTCGTCATCCCACGCTTCCACAAACTGACCGGCATCGAAATGCGCGCGTCGGTAGCATTTGTCATGAATTCGCTGGCCATAAAACATTTTTGGTCGTCCAAGACGATCAAGGGGAGGGATGCGATCAAATGCCAGCATATAGGTGATAACGGCGGACATCACTTCAGGTATAGGCGGGCAGCCTGGCACTTTAATAATGGGTTTATCGGTAATTAATTTGTGAACCGGCGTGGCTTTAGTTGGGTTGGGGCGGGCTGCCTGCACGCAGCCCCATGATGCGCAGGACCCCCAGGCGATAATCGCTTTAGCATCCGCGCTGACGCGTTTTAACTTCTCCAGGAACGGCTCGCCAGCCAGTATGCAAAACATCCCATCTTCATTCAGCGGCGCGTTACCTTCCACGGCAACGATATAATTTCCTTTGTACTCACGCATCACATCCGCCAACGCCTGCTCGGCTTGTTGCCCTGCGGCGGCCATAATGGTGTCGTCATAATCCAGGGAAATGAGCGACAAAATGGCATCTTTTGCCAACGGGTGCGCAGAGCGAATGAAAGATTCGGTACAGCAGGTACATTCAAGACCATGCAGCCATATCACTGGCGTACGCGGTTTATTCTCCAGGGCATAAGCTATCTGAGGAATCATCGAACTGCTCAGGCCTAAAGACGTTGCGGTAAGGCTGCAAAACTTGAGGAAGCTACGCCTTGTCACGCCGTGTCTACGCATAACTTGATAAAATGTATCTTGTGTTTGCATAACGTTTATCCCAAACCACTATAGTTAGTGTGGGCATCATATGTTGCATTTCTTGTCTTTCTCAATGTGTTTTAGTAGCAATTATGTTTCTAATTCGTAACAACTGATTACATGTGTGCTACTCACATTACTCAAAAACATAAATTAATTTAATGTTATTGGTGATGTGGAGTAAATATAGCGTTGTGAAGATATCTCTTAATGTTGATAAGAAACCGTGTTTTTTATTTATAACATGATGGGATTTTTTAAAATGGTCACACGGATAACGCGTTTTCATGTTAGTTCGCTGTGTTTAACTCTCCTTTAAACCCGTCAGTTAAATTTATTAGCTTGTAAAATAAGATCACAATTAATTACGTGCTGCATAACCATTGATAGGTTTAATTTAATATATTCGTCCAATCCATTTTACAAACAAGGAGAGCATGATGAAAAAAAGTAAAGCAATGTTATTTATCGCTCCGGCGCTGTTTTCATACGCCCTGGCTGCACAGGCCTGCACAACCCTTGCCATTCAGGATAAACAAGGCGATATTTTTCATGGGCGTACGCTGGAATATATGCAGGATTTACCCTCATGGTTAACGTATTACCCGGCGGGAACACAGTTTGATAAAAAAACGCCGGATGGCAGCCAGGGGATAAGCTATCAGGCGAAGTATCCGATACTGGCCATTACTTCCACCATTACTGATGGCGATAGCAGAGACATACTTGAAGGCATGAATAGCGCGGGATTGTCATTTAGTGAAAACATGATCATGAATGCGCAGTTGCCGCCATTGCCTGCGAGTGAATATAAACAGGCAATTCCTGTCACCTCGTTGGGAGAATGGGCGCTGGCCCGTTTTGCTACTGTCGGCGAGGTAAAACAGGCAATAAAAGAGGGCAAATTCTGGTCACCGGAACTGCATCGGTTTGGCGATCTGAAATCGCCATTTCATTATGCGTTTTACGACAAGAAAGGAGGAAGCATTGTCGTTGAAGTGGAAAATGGCAAATTCCATGTCTATGACAATCCCACTCGCGTGATGACAAATGGTCCCGCATTCCCCTGGCATCTGACAAATCTGAATAATTATACGCAATTAACCAATGTGGACCGCTCTTCAGGCACATTGGGCGGGATAAAAGTGATGCAGCCTGATAGCGGGATTGCTATTGCAGACTTGCCATCGTCCGATACGTCGGTTTCCCGTTTTATACGCGGCGTTTATTACACCACATATGCACCGCAAGCGACATCCGCCCACGATGCAATGAATACGCTTGCGCATATTATGAGCCGTTTCGATCGTCCGAAAAATATTACGGTTGATTATATGGGGAGTGAAGGGGAAGGCAACGCCACCCGCAAACCGGTCTCAGAATATACGGTCTGGACAACGCTGTCTGACTTAACACACGGTGAGATGATGGTGCGCGGCTACAATGATATCAACTATAAAACCTGGTCTCTTTCTCAGTTTAAGAACGCGACTGCGCCCGTATTCGAGAAAATCAACGTCAAAGGATAAATCGCTCGTCTCGGTTTAGTTTCCCCGGTAGTCTCGGCGAAGGTAATGGAGACTACCGGCGGTTGCTTCTCTTTATCATGCACGGTAATTAATTATCACGATCACCAGCGCCAGGATGGTATGCTAAATCCATTCAAAATCCCCTGGATATGGATTGGAGGGCGCATGGTTATACCTGAGGTCAGGCAGGAGAGGCTCTATCAGAAGATAGCCAACCTCATCATTAAGCTGATCAATGATAATATTTTTCCACCGGGAACTTTTTTACCGCCAGAACGCGAACTGGCAAAACAGCTTGGCGTGAGCCGCGCCTCCTTGCGAGAAGCCCTTATTGTACTGGAGATCTCCGGATGGATCGTGATTCAGTCCGGTAATGGGGTTATCGTTTCAGATAAAAAACACCTTGCCAGCGACTATACCATCGAAGAAATTCTCTCTACTCGCGAGCTGGTCGATAGCCATTGTGCGCGCTTAGCCGCACAAAACGATAACGTTGACGTCATCAACCAAATAGAGGCGATTTATCATCGTATGGATCAAGCCATTAACGATAATAACGTCCACGGCTTTTACTCGCTGGATAAAGAGTTTCACCTTGCGATCTCTGAGGCCAGCCGTAACCGGGTGTTGTTCGATATGTCCCGTATGTTATGGGAACAACGGATTAATATCCCTTATGCCGGGCTTGATGAGCAGTCTGGAGACAGAAATGTTTTACTTAATCTGAACAAACAACATAAAGCGATAGTGGATGCGATGCGACAGTCTGATGCTGACAGCGCCTATGAGGGATCGCTGGAACATTTACGCTATGTGAGAAAGATTGTCGGCGGCTAATTTTGTCGATGAATAACACCGCATGGCGGTCATGCCATGCGGTGGAGCTTGCCGTAAATCAATGGAAAACAGCATTAATCTTTAAGTAGCGCTCCGGATAGCGATCAAGTTCTTTAACTGCATCAGGGATCTCATCAAGATTGACGACCTTACTGACAACATCTTGCGGATTAATCTCCAGCGTAGACAGCATACGTAATGCCTCATCAAATTCACCGGCACTGGTGCGGGAACCGCGTAAATCCAGTTCTTTATAGGTGATCAGGTTCGTCGGCAGCGACGTTTCCTGTTTTGGCCATCCGGTAAACGAAATACGACCAGCAAACGATGCTAAATCAAGCGTATTTCGAATAGCGCTATTTGCGCCGGAGGCTTCTATCACGACCTGCGCCATGGTGCCGTGGGTGATATTTTTAATAGCGTCGATAACCTGATCGTCAGCGGCGTTCAGTACATAAGGAACGCCAAGCTTTTGCGCATAGCGTAACCTTTCTTCCACAATATCGATCAGAATAGGCGTTGCCTTGTAATGTCGCGCGCTTAATGCCGCCATAAGACCAATGGCCCCCGCGCCGATGATGGCAACATATTCCCCGGCCTTAACGTTTGCCCGGTGCAGCGCGTGCAGAGCGATGGTCAGCGGTTCTGCCAGCGGCGCCATTTCAGAAGGCACGTTATCTGGAATTTTATGAATTAAATGTGCGGGATGAGTAACCACCTCCTGCATTGCGCCATCGACATGCACGCCAATGACGTTTAAATTTTCACAACAGTTAGTTCTGCCGACAGAGCAAGGGTAGCAGTGACCACAATAAATATAAGGGTCAACAATCACGCGGTCGCCTTTTTTAATATTGTCCGGCATTCCGGTGCCTTCCTGAAGAACAATTCCGGTCACTTCATGCCCAATAATTCTTGGGTAAGTAACCAGTGGGTTCGTTCCACGAAAAGCCCCGATATCCGATCCGCAAATGCCTGCAGCATCAACCTTAATTAATACTTCATTTTCTTTCTTATGGGGATAATCCACCCAGCGGGTTTCAACTTCACCAGGCTTATTAATGAACACAGCTTTGACTTTCATTGGCTTTGAATCCTTTACTTTTTACAAACACGAAGACCAACAGGCTTGAAACGATAGCGATAGCACCAGCCAGATAGAACGCATAGTCATATTTACCGCTAAATTGAACGATAAAACCGGTGACAAGCGGGCCGATAATGCCGGATATATTAGCCAGGCCATGCATGGCTCCGCCGACGCTCCCTACCTTATCTTTATGAACAACATCCTGAATAACCGCCCAATAAATTGGGCCTGTTAAATAGAGCAGGAAGAGTGAAACTGACATGAGCGTAATTGCGCTACTAATAGTGCTAACGGTACCGGAAACGGCAACACATACCGCTGCGCCTGCCAGACATACGCCCAGAATAAGTCGACGTGAGAGCAGAGCATTACCGGTAATCCGATAAATTACATCAGAACAGACGCCGCCGAGCACCATACCAATGGCACCGATGACCCAGGGAATTACCGTGGCGATACTAATTTCTTTAATATCGAGATGTAACGAATGGTTCAGGTAACTTGGGAACCAGGTCAGGAAGAAAAAAAGAATATAGTTGTAGCTGAAAAAAGCCAGAGTTGTCGCCCATACCATTGGTTGTTTCATGTAATAGCCGAGTGAAGGTGTAGCCCGGCCATCATCAGATAAAATAACGTCCTCATGATTTTCAAAATCAATGCGTTCTTCCGGCGCCAGGCGTTTACTCATTGTTGGCTTATCGCTAACGATAAAGTACCACAGCAGTACCCAGACCAGGCCAAATAAGAAAATAATGCCAAATGCGGGGCGCCAGCCTAAGGATAACGCCAACAGGCCCACAATCGGCCCGGACACCGCGCCGCCGAGCGGGGAACCGGCGCTAAAAATTCCGATCGCCGTGGCAGACTCCTTTCGGGAAATCCAGTTATTGATGATTTTATTTCCGGCAGCGCTGACCGGTCCTTCAGCCATACCGAAAAGAACGCGCACGATAAGCATTGTCCACAATCCGGTGACCAAACCAGTTAAGCCACAAAATACAGACCATAGTAACGCTGCGATGAGAAAAACCGTTTTTGGCCCAACTTTATCGCTGGCCCAGCCACCAATAAAATTAAACAGGGCGTATCCGATAAAAAACGCGCTGAAGATCATCCCCATCTCCGCGGCGTTAAATCCTAACTCCTTTTCGATCAAGGGGGCAGTTATCGACAATGCTGAACGATCCATATAGTTGAGCATGTAAACTATAAATAGAAGAAAAACGATAAGCCATCCCATTGTTTTTCTTTTCATGATTAATCCTCTTATTGTGGTCTAGCGGCCTGACCACAATATTTTAAGGTTATTTTCAAATCACCTCTCTTATGGTTAGAACGTGATCAATATAACAAAAATTTATCGCAGAGGATTCCTTGTCATCGCAAGCGTGATGGATTAAATCATTTAAAATCAGCTAATTACTTGAAAATTTAATCGGGACTATCGTTTTCCCCTAATCCACGCCCCGGTAACGTTTGACATGCGGCGTTAACGGAAGGTGGCGCTGTCTGTGGGTATTTTTCATCGGGCGTAATATAAACCTGACTCGTAGCGACATAGCCATCATTAAAAGTTGCTTCGATATAGGTAGCTTCCCAACCTGTCTTCGGTTCATTTAGCGTAATACTGATCTTATTGTTGGCGGGAATATCTATTGTAAGCGGCTGATAGCGGATGCCACAGGCATAACGAAAATCACGCGCATTTGGATTGTTGGCTGTCCAGCGAACGACTTTTACCGGCGCTTCTGAGAAATAGACCGTAAGAAGATGGTGGTGAATAAGGCCGATCAACTGCGGTAATGTTTTTTTACTTTGAAACCGGTTAATAAATGGAACGAGGCTTCCTTCAGCGAACTGGTTAATTGAGTAGTGGTTCATATTAGGCACTATACGTAATGATTTTACGCCAGGAAGTTTGCTATAATAAAAGCGAGTATTGTCTGGTACGAAAAAATCATCGCCGCTTGCATTAATAATATATTTCGGTATTGCAAGGCGGGGTTGATAAATAGTGTTGAGATATCTTAGCGGATCTATTATTTGCCTTAGCTGGGTAAATGTGGGGGATTTTATTTTCTCATCTATGCCTTGCTGGTAGTAGGGGTAGAATGTAATGGGCCAATTTCCACCGTATGATTGATAAATATGCTCAAGTGAAGCATCAATATCAAGTAGATCAATGGCGAAGGGAACAATTGCTTCAACATCAGGATCGGCAATAGCTGACAACCAGGTGGTCCACCCACGCTTTGAAATACCTGTAATGATAAAGGAATTTATATTCCATTGCGTTAACTCCTTTTTTGCTAATCTCATCGCTTGCGATATGGCAGTGACCATAGGAATATTTAAAGGCATTAACTCGCGTTGCTCCGGCGCTTCCATAAATAATGCCCAGCTTCGGGAAACGCTCTCGTCCTCTTTCAGTGGTTTTTTATCATCCTGAAAGGTTAAATATTGGTTAGGTATATCACTCACTGATATTACGATGGTATTCGTATCACGGGCGATGCTTGCCAGTGTTTCCTGGGGGAAATCACCAGCTTTACTGGGGATTTGTACGCCTTTTTCATAATTAATTCCGTTGTTTACAACCACCAAAGCATGGTGCTCTTTTGCCGTTTCAGGGATATAAATATCAATGTTATGTCGCCATTGCGCAGGGGTTACCATGTCATCTGGCGACCAGTGTTGCGATAATAATTCATAGTGTCTGACTACCACCTGTGCTAATGGAGCTATATTAATCAAAGTATATTTTAGCGGTGTGCCTGAAATCTGCTCCCGGTAGTCGGGGAGAACATGAGACAAATCACACTCCGGGCTGTTTCGACAAAAGAAGATGTTGTTATGAAGTAGTGTATAAACTTTTGTAGAAATAAAAAACAGTACGATAACAACGAGATATATTTTTTTCATGCTTTCCCCGCGCGTTACAAGGGCAAATGCCAGCCAGCATAATTTCCATAAATACCTCTTAAACATTCAATATAAGTACAATACTTTTGATAAATAAGGGAAGAAGGGAACAATAATGTTTGTGACGTTGTCACATTATTCTGTTTCTGGTTTCACTATTAGCGGTGAACTTTTTGAAAGGTAAATCATTGCCGTCACCAGACCAATAATGGCGACAGAGATAGCTATACCGATCCAGACGCCATACAGAGCATAACCCAGGACAAATCCGCCCAATACGGGGGATATAAAATCAGCGATTGCGATTAATGCCTGCGCCGTTCCGATGACGATACCTTGTCGGGCAGGCGATACATGGACGGACAAGGCGGCAAGATAAGTGGGTTTGGCTAGCGCATCAGCGATGCTAATACAAACGATAGCAAAAACAAGCACAGGTATGGTCGTGGCGATACCCGCAGTGAGAAATCCAGTACAAAGAAGGGCGAAGATGAGGATAATTAGCTTTCGCTCCGAAAAATATTGGCTCACCCAACCTAACAGAAATAGCTGAACGAAAATATTAATAACCCCGTCCGCCATTAACAGATAGCTTAACGCTTTTGGCCCAAAGGGAAGCCCATTCCAGATGAAGGTGTCAGAAAGAAAAACAGGTAATTGTGAAGAGTACATGCCATAGGCGAAGAAATGACAAAGCATTACGATGATTAAGACGCGAAGGACTGGCATCTTTAAAATAGCGCGGGCAGAGAACGACGCTATTTTATCTGTGGTACGTGATGTTGTGGAAGGGTCTTTTAACCCCCAAATCGCGACCAGGGCAGCCCCAAGGACAAGTATAAAGGCGGCGTAGATCGGCGCACCCAGACTGATACGCGATAGCCACCCCGAAACGCCTGCCCCGACAATACCGCCTAAACCAATGCAGCCTGTGAGGATACCGATTGCCTGGCGCCGATTTCTGACGTGCGTACAATCGGCAATATAGGCTGCGGCGGCTGACAAATTCCCGGCGCTAATGCCAAAAAGAGTGCGGGCGAGCAGGATAAACAGGATACATTGCGCGTTGGCGAGTAATAGTAAACTTATCGCCGCAATAGCCAGCGTGACAATCAGTATTCGCTTGCGGCCAACGCGATCGGAAAGGTGGCCAATCAGGGGCGCCGCACAAAATTGGCTAAAAGCCTCAGTGGCGATGATGATTCCAATGATAAGCGGCGAACCGCCCATCTCGCGGATATAAAAAGGCAGTACCGACATTACAGCCGCTGTACTGGCGGCGTAAAGGCCGACAAGCAGGAAAACAGGCAAAATACGCCGCTTGTTGAGCGGGGTGATAGTTTCGCTGTCGGTGTTCTCATAGACATTAGTATTCATCTTTAATCCCTATGGCAAAACGAGAGAGATAATTTTCAATATCGTTGCTCTGTTTGCCGTGAAAGAATGCGCCGACATAGCCATCGGGTCGGATCAGCACGCATTGACCCGGGGCCAGATGATAGGACTCCCGGAAGTGCCCCAGGGTATCGATGAGCTCGTCCTGCTCGCCAATGTGATGAATACGCAGACCTCGCCGCGCATCGATGACCTTACCGTGGGTTTCGTAGGCCAACAGATTCCAGTCCGGACCTTGTAGTAACTGAAATAATCGTAATGATTGGCCGCCGGCGCCCAAAAGAGGAGCATCCGGCGCTCTTTCTCCCGCTTGTAACCCATGCTGACGTTCGGGCAACGTGTGGGCTAAGGGGGAGTTGGTATACTGGATGTCAAGTTGTTGAACGTCGCGTTCTCGTTTGATGCCGCCCTGTTTTTGAGAGTCAAGTAATCGGGTAGAAAGGTGTAGCAGTGATTCGGCTACCGGGCGGCGTTCCTGTTCATAGCTATCGAGAAGCTCTTCTCCTGCGCCCCGCAGCGAGGCTGCCATTTTCCATCCCAGGTTATAGGCATCCTGGATGCTGGTATTTAACCCTTGCCCACCCGTCGGCGGATGCACATGAGCGGCATCACCGGCTAAAAATACCTTACCCACACGGTAATGTTCCGCTATGCGCGCATTCATCTGGTACTTCGATACCCAGGGAATCGAATGGATGCGAACATCCGTCCGCCCGATTCGTTCAGTAAGAAAAGCCGTGAGCACGTCGGCTGAGAAATTCTGCGAGTCGTCCGGGGCCAACAATGCCTGGATTTGAAAGAGCTGCGTGCCGGCGAGAGGGCAAATCGTTATCATCCGCGCCATATCGCCATCGTTAAAATGGTGCCATACATCCCGGTTCAGACCGGAAAGCGAAGCGTCAGCCACAAGCGCATGGATTCCCAACGTACGACCGGGGAAGCTGACGCCTAATTTCTTTCTGACAAAGCTTCCGCCGCCATCCGCGCCTATCAAATAATGCGCGATGATGACCTCTTCTCCAGCCGGCCCGGCAACATACGCGGTGACCGTGCGTGGGGTTTGCGCAAAATGCCGTAACTCGCAGCCGAACTCCACCCGATGTCCCCACGCTTTTAATTGCTCTCGCATAATCGTTTCTGTCACGTTCTGTGGAACCATCAATGGCAGATGGTAGGGTTCGGCATGGGTCGGTTTTGTATGATGCGCAATATCTGAATCTACATAGCTTCCGTCGTGACGGTAGGTTCGTAATCGGGGATAGAGCCCGCCGGCGGCGACCACTTTATTGAGTATTCCAAGATCCTCGAAGATTTCTTGCGTTCGCGCCTGAATACCTTTACCGCGAGAACCGATAAAAGGCGTCGTTCTTTTCTCAATCAGGCGAAATGAGACCCCGTGACGCGCCAGTTCGATGGCTAAAGTAAGCCCGGTAACGCCAGCGCCGCAGATCAGTACATCTGTAGTGGTGTATCTTGTCATCGTCTCTCCGATATGTGTATTATGCACATAAGAGGAGACATGCTATGTCAGAAAATAAAAATGTGCAAGATACACATATTTCCGAGCAAATGAAGGCGCTTCACGGTGCGTTGATTCGCGTGGTGAGCGCGCTTAACCGGCCTCGTAATGATGAGAAATTAATTGCAGAGGCGGGGATTCAACTCGATCGTGCGCTATTTTCGATCCTTATTAGTATCGAACGTTTAGGGCCGATTGGCGTTGTTGAGTTAGCCGAACGTGCCGGTCGTGATTATACGACGGTGAGCCGACAGGTCGCCAAACTGGAGAAGCTGGGATTGATAATACGGCAACATAATGCCATCGATCGTCGTATACGCGAGGCCGTTATCTCCCGGACAGGAAAGGCGATGACGGAGCGTATAGACGCTGCTCGAGAGCAAATGGGCAAAGTTGTTTTTAAAGACTGGCCTCAGGAGGAACTTGATGTCTTTGTTCGGTTAATGCAAAAGTTTGCCGATGCAATGGATAGCGATGCTTCAATGCCGGAATAAGCAAAAGAAAAGGGCGGTCAAATCCGATCGTCCAGGCTAATATCGGTATCTGACATTGATTAAATAGCCAGCAAAGTAAATATAATAACAACATTTATTGAGTTAATTTTCACCCTTTGAAAGGCCAACGTATACTGCAGAATACGGCTATATAACAATCGCCGTATCAATGGTTTTTCAAAGGGTAAATATATGCTTACCGAAAAATATGATTTTCGCATTACCGATCAGATGACTATCCCACTCAGACCTCATTGGATAGCCAATGATTCATACAGGGAAAAGTGTAAAATGCTTGTCCTCAACCGGAGTAAAGGGGAAATTCATAAGGTAGACTTTAGTAAATTAACAGATTATATCAAAGAAGGTGATGTAATCTGTTTTAACGACAGTACTATAATAAACCATATGTTTATCTGTAAAACAAGACAGAATAGGTTAATTAAAATTGTTTTAGAGGGATTTTTACCAAATAATAGAATAATTATTTCCGGACTTTTAAAAGAAAGGCTTAACGCGAATGATGTTTTCTATTTGGTTGATAACCCTGAAATTTCCATTAAGGTAGAGCAAAAGTTTAGCGAGGAGAGCCAGTACCGGGCCGTTGTAGAAAATCATGAGACCTTAATTTGCTATTTAGCCAGTCATGGTGAGCGTCTTGATGAGTATGTGGATTCCAGCTTGTTTTATAAATATCCAGATGCTTACCGTTCCGTTTTTTCTAAAAAGTATGGTTCTTTGGAAATACCTTCTGCCGGCATTCATTTTACCTGGGATCTTATCCAAAGAATCAAAGATAAAGGTGGGTTAATATCTTTTATTACTTTACATGTTGCATCAACAGAAATGTTGTCCAACAGAAAAATACAAACAAAATGTGTAGAGGAAGTGACTATCAACGAAGAATACTACGAGGTTCCGCAAGCAACAGCGGATATCATTAATACTGCGAAGCAAAATGGCGGACGTATTTTTGCCGTAGGAACTACCGTTACACGATGCCTGGAATCCGCGTATTCGAGGGAGCACAATTGCCTCAAAGCAAGTTCTGGCTGGACTGCGCTTTATATACATCCAGGCTATCAACTGAAAGTGGTTGACTGCCTGCTAACGAACTTACATCAGCCAAAAACGACGCATATGGTGTTAACCGGTCAGTTTGCTGGGGTTGATCTACTCATGAAGGCCTATGCCTCAGAAGATATCCAGTCATGTCAGTTCGATATGTTTGGTGATTGCATGTTAATCATACAGGATGAAGGGTAGGGATGAATAAAATAAAACCGGTACACATAATGCTACCGGTTTTACCGAGAATAAGCATCAGGGGATTCGGGCAATAACCTTTATTTCAAAATCAAAGCCGGCCAGCCAGCTAACGCCAACAGCGGTCCAGTTAGGATAAGGGGGATGGGCAAATATCTCCTGTTTCACCGCCATCACGTCGTTAAGTTGTTGCTCTGGATCGGTATGGAAGGTGGTGACATCCACTATGTCATCGAATGTGCATCCTGCTGCAGTCAGTGTTGCTTTCAGGTTTTCAAAAGCAAGCCTCACTTGTTTTTGAAAATCAGGCTCCGGCGTGCCGTCTGTATGACTGCCTACCTGGCCTGAAACAAACAGTAAATCACCAGAACGGATGGCTGCGGAATACCCATGTTCCTCATACAGAGAATGGCGGTCAGCAGGAAAAACCGCGATACGTTGCGTCATAATGTTATCCTCAGATAGCGTAAACACTTCGGGCGGGAATAAAATGAATGTCACATACACAACGTAGGTCATAGTTTCATATACGTGGCATATGTCAAGGTGCCGTCACATAAAAGAACTGGGCCTGTTTGTCGTATCGCTTGACGGGAAAGAGAGCATTTTCTGAGTGATTAGCTTCTGTGTCGTGTCATTTTGTAGACGGCATCATTTTCACGCTTTCCAACACCAATGACAGTTACCGTGATAATTTCATCTTCGACGCTGTACACCAGTCTGTATCCTGCACCACGCAGCTTAATTTTGTACTGATCCTTTCTTCCATGTAATTGAGAAGCCGGAACCCGAGGGTTTTCAAGCCGTTCCCTTAGCTTTTTTTTAAACTGTTCCTGTATGGTATGACCCAGTTTTTTCCACTCTTTTAGTGCTGATTCGTTAAATGCCAGCTTATAAGTCATCAATGTTGACCTCAATGACGCGTTCATTCGCACGCTCATCGATAATACGACCGAGTTCTTCATCCTCAAGAATATCCATAAGATGAGCATAAAGTGCCGGAGGCACACAGTAGAAAGCCGGTTCATTACGGTTAAGAATGGCAACTGGAGCGCCCTCTCCGGCATTGAAAGTTCCCATTGGATCACGTTTCAGTTCTGTAATGCTTGCTGCAGTAGTCGTTAAAATTTGAAATGCCATAATTTACCTCCTGGTTGATGACTAAATATAGCACCTTTAATAGTACTAATAAAAGCTTCCTTCACGAAGGGGATTCAGCTCCAGCCCGGTCAGTGATGCGGGCAGCTGACGGTTTTTTCAAGGCTAATTTCAGATGTCCAGAACCTAACATTCATCTGCATATTCATTACTGCGTCCACTGAAGAAATCACACAGATCCGGAATTCCTTTACCTGGTGCAACTGAAACGTCAGGGCGTTGCATTCCATACGTTCTTGGATAGAGCTGGAATTAAGCAGATTGCCTGGAAGTTCAGATCAGACATCGCACGTTCCAAACAGGAGATGCCAAAACACGGATTCAGGTAGCTCTGAATGAATGAAGCTAATGGTTAAATTCTTGTGCATTAATAGAACGTGAAAATTCATTAACTAATTAATTTAAAACGTCTTTTTCTGAGTTACTCCATGCTGATAAAAAATAGTTAAAAGCTTTTTTGTGAACTCAGACTCAAATTTCAACGACTCTGGTTGCGTTAATCGCGTGGTCGGGAGTAACTTTTAGACAAGTTGAACATAGTTGTATATAGACAAGTATACCTGTCATCAGTTTAAATCCTTAAACATTGACAGCCATTATGAGGCCAAGTGTTATGTCTTTGAATTCCAGACTCGAACCCGAACTCATTCTCCTGAATGAAGCCCCCCTGGACAGAAATATCCTTTTCAATTCTGTCAGTAACTTATTGCTTTCAAAGAACTATGTAGAAAAGAGTTATCCGGAGGCATTGATCGCCCGGGAAGAAAATCACCCCACAGCAATGCAGTTGGAAAAAATGGGGGTTGCGATCCCTCATGTCGATGTTGAGCATGTCCGTGAAGAAAAACTGGTTGTGGTCACCTGTCCTGAAGGTATCGAATTCAATCAGGCTGAAGATCCCGACTCCACCATGAAAGTGAATGTCATTTTCTTTTTACTGCTGAAGGAAAAAGATGCGCATCTTGAATTTCTGATGAAGCTAATTTCGCTTTTTCAGCGCAGCAATGAAATGGACCAAATTCTTTGGGCGAAATCAAAGGATGACGTTATGGAACTTCTGGCAAAGAATCTTTATTAAAAATTCTAAGCTTGAGTTTTTTATTACCCCATTACCCTAATTAATATCTGGAGTCTGAAATGAACAAAAAAATTATCTTCGCTTGTACTAGTGGTATTGCGACTTCTGCGGTAGCAACTGAAAAAGTAGTTCAGTTCTGCAAAACTCAAGGGATTAACGTTGAGCCAATACAGTCGAATATTGGCACAATTGGTAAACAGGATGGCATGGCCGATTTAATTATCGTGACATCGGCGGTTAAAACAGAACTGAAGACGCCCGTTCTTAATGGCCTTCCTCTGCTGACAGGATTTGGCGAAGAAGAGTTGCTGGAAAAAATCGTAGCCATCCTGAAAAAATAAAGGTGAGCATGATGGATAAAGTATTTTCCGCCGTCCAGTATATTCTGGGGCTCGGTCCGACGGTCATGTTGCCGATAATTATATTTATCATGGCAATGTGTCTTCAGACCGGTTTTAGCCGGGCAATACGCTCGGCGCTGACCATCGGCATGGGTTTCATCGGTATCTTCCTGGTTTTTGGCTTACTGGTCGACAGTCTGGGGCCAGCAGCCAAAGAAATGGTCAACCACACTGGAATCGATTTACCGGTTGTAGACCTGGGTTGGACTCCACTGGCAGCTATTGCATGGGCTTCTCAGATCGCGCCGTTTGTTGTACCTATGACGATTGGTATTAACGTTTTGATGCTGACGTTGAACTGGACCAAGACGGTTGATATTGATGTCTGGAACTTCTGGCATTTCTCGATGGTTGGCGCCATGGTTTACGGGGTAACCGGTAATTTCTTCTTTGGCCTGCTTATTGCCGGTGCCACAGCAGCGATTACGTTTGTGATGGCTGACTGGTGTGCCCCGATGATTCAGAAATATTTCAATCTACCGGGAATTTCCCTGCCAACTTTATCATCGGTTATTTTCTTCCCGATCGGTGTGTTAGGTAATATGGTGCTTGATAAAGTACCGGGCATCAACAAACTGAATGCCGATCCAGATCAGATCCAGAAACGTTTTGGTGTCTTTGGCGAGCCGATGATGTTAGGGGTTATTCTGGGAGCGGGGATTGGCCTGCTGGCAGAATACGATTTCAAAGGCGTCCTTAACCTGGCGATGAGTCTGGGGGCCGTGATGTTGATTATGCCCCGCATGGTTAAGTTACTGATGGAAGGTCTATTGCCTCTGTCAGACGCCGTGCGTAGCTTCCTTAAGAAGCGTTACCCTGATCGTCACGATTTGTATATCGGCCTGGACATCGCCGTTGCGGTTGGGCATCCGTCCGTACTGTCCACAGCACTCCTGCTGATCCCGGTCGCTGTATTGCTATCCGTGGTTCTGCCGGGTAACCGCTTGCTGCCACTGGGTGACCTGGCGAACATCTGGGTACCGATTTCCATGGTAGTGCTGGCCTGTCGTGGCAATATTGTCAGAGCATTTATCATTGGTATTCCATGCCTGGCAGTGAATTTGTATGTGGCTTCAGCAGCAGCGCCGATACTGACGAAAATTGCCCGGGATATGAATTTCCCAGTGAAAACAGGCGGTGAAATTTCTAGCCTGCTGGACGGTGGTAACCCGTATCGTTTCTGGGCAGTCAAAATCTTTGAAGGAAATACCATTGCCCTGGTGCTTATTCCCGTCATCTTCCTGTTGTGCCTGTGGCTATATCGTGTCACCAAAAAACAGCTAAAAGCAGACGAGATAGCAGAAAATGAAGCAATCTCGACTGATATTCCGGTAGCAAAATAAGCCTGTCTATTCAGAAGCAGAAAGTTCTGCTTCTGAATCAAACAAACGTTGTCCCTTGCAAAAAAAAGGGGAGAGTGATGTATACGATCGGGATCGATATTGGCACGACCAATTGTAAGGTGTGTTTGTTCGAAATTCCTTCTCTGGAATTAATTAATCAGTACAGATTTGAGACGCCCAAAATTGAAGACGGAGAAAATACTGATTTTAATGTTCGCCTCATCTGGGAAGGCGTTCTTTATGGCCTCAAAACAATAACCAATAATCTGGGTGATGCAGAGCAAATTCGTGCAGTAGCGGTCGCCAGTGTTGGCGAAGCCGGTGTCCTGCTTGATAATAATGATGATGTTGTGGGCCCGGCACTGACCTGGTATGACACCCGTCCGAAACAGCAGTTGGAAAACATTATTTCTGCCATGGATATAGAGCATATCTATGAAATTACAGGTATCCCTGCGCATTCAAATTACAGCATCAACAAAATTAAGTGGTTGCAGGATAATATCAGCAGTGTCCACGAAGGCTGGAAATGGTTATGTCTGGCGGAATATATTGCCTTCAAATTATCCGGCGTGAAACGCTCGGAATATTCCCTGGCATCACGGACGATGGCATTAAACATCACTGATATGAACTGGGATGAGCAGCTCATTCATGCGGCTGAACTTTCTCCTTCTTTATTCAGTCCGTTGGTCCAGGCCGGGGTGGCGATTGGTACCGTCACATCTGATGTTTCTGAACTGACTGGATTGACTACGCATACCCATGTCGCCATCGCAGGGCATGATCATATGTGCGGTTCCGTAGCGGTGGGACTGACCCGTGAAGATCAGATCCTTAATTCAACAGGAACGACGGAGGGATTACTGGTGGTGACCGAATCGGTCAATAACTCCGGACGTTTTTTCCGCGCCAGAGTGTCTAATGGTGTGCATGTGCTTCCGGGGCTTCATTCCCTTTATGCCTCACTGCCTTCTGCCGGGTATGCCATTGAATGGTTCAGAAACCTTTTTGAATTGGATATGTCCGCATTCCTGAGAATGGTGGATACCCTGCGTAACGAGCAGGATATGGCTGTGGCCAGTGCGCTTGACGGTATCTTTATACCCCATCTGCGGGGCAGCGGTCCCCCGGACAGAAATACCTGGTCCCGGGCATTAATTTACGGTCTTGATGATAAATCCCGACCGCAGGATGTTTTGCGCTTTGTGTTCCAGGGATTGTGTTTTGAACTTCGCAATCTGCTGGATTTATACGAAACGCTGACAGGGAATAATTACCCTGTAGTGAATGTGATTGGCGCTGCCTGCAAAAACCCATACTGGTTACAGCTTAAGGCCAATATTCTTAACCGGGAAATCGTGGCATGTAATGTCAATGAGGCCGTGAGCAAAGGGGCCGCCATGCTGGCTGCGAAAGCTGTCGGTGTGGAAGTGGAGTGCCTGCCCGGAACAAGTGAAGAACAGACCCGACGCTACCTGCCGGAGAGTGATGCCGTGACTCACTATCAGGCAATTTACACTCAGGTCTACAAACCGCTTTATGAATCCAAGATGCGTACTGAGCGTCTCTGCAATGGAGTTAACTAATGAAAGCCAGTGTTTACTACAGTAAAAATGATATCCGCTATGAAGATGTTGAGGAGCCAGAAATTGGCGACGGGGACATGCTCATCAAAATGCATTCCTGTGGCTTGTGCGGTACTGACATTCATAAAGCGCAGCACCAGACGGTGACCGGTCCGATTATCCTCGGTCATGAAGTATCGGGAGAAGTGGTGAAAGTTGGCAAGGATGTTACACGCTACCGGGTTGGCGAACGTGTAGTGACTGCCATTCATGTTCCCTGCTTTAACTGCCATTACTGTGACAGGGGGTTCTTCACTCTGTGTGATCAGTTCAAGAAAACGAATCTGGAACCCGGTGGGTTTAGTGAGTTTATTCGTATCCCGCGCCAGCATGTTGAACATCTGACGCATCGTATTATCGACAGTCTTGACTGGGACCGGGCAGCAATGATTGAGCCTGTTGCCTGCTGCTTACATGGTCTGAAATCTTCCAACATTCATCCAAAAGATACGGTGCTGGTTCTGGGCTCCGGGACCATTGGGCTGGTCAGCGCTCAG
Organism: Salmonella sp. SAL04202; assembly: GCF_046550775.1. Lineage (NCBI taxonomy): Bacteria > Pseudomonadati > Pseudomonadota > Gammaproteobacteria > Enterobacterales > Enterobacteriaceae > Salmonella > Salmonella sp. SAL04202. Next base: position 1,269,645 of record NZ_JBGDXK010000001.1, read on the forward strand.
CTAGCGGCGCTGAAAGGTGCCTCGACCGTGATTGTTTCTGACCTTTCCCGGTTCAAGCGTGAACTGGCACTGAAGGTGGGAGTAACCCACGCGATCGACCCGGCAAAAGAAGATATTGAAACCCGCGTGGCAGAAATCACTCAGGGTAAAGGTCCGGATGTCGTCATCATCGCCGCCGGGGTCTCGTCACTGGTTTCTCAGGCCGTGAACGTTGTACGTCGCGGGGGAAGAATCGTTGTGTTCTCACCATTTGATAAGAATCCTGTCGTAGAAATTGATGCTGGCAGGTTGTTCCGCGACGAAATTTCAATCGTTGGCACTTATTCACTGACGCCATATGACATGAAGGAAGCGATTGAGATTGTGGAAAAAGACAAAATCAATACGAAGGACATGATCACTCATACCTGGCCACTGTCCCGTATTGCTGAAGCAATTGATTTTGCTTCCAATCCGGACAATGACGTACTGAAAGTCATTATCAAAGCTGACGAATGACGGATGTGCCTCTGTATGCCTGTGCAGGGGCTCTCATCTCAACAGAATGTAAAGGTTAACGTATGGTTTTTAGTGTGTGAGCTGAAACTGTGAAGTAGGTCATATAGTTAATTTTTTAAAAACGCTGTACTATCAGGAGTTGTTCATACTTGTATACAGATGATCTAAACACGGGAGAAGCATCACATGAGTACCATACTGCAGGATTCTGAAGTTCCATTATATATGCAGGTTTCAGAATGGGTTCGCGGAAAAATTTATAAAGGTGAACTGGGTAAAGGGGACAGGATCCCGTCTGAAAATCAGATCATGGAAATCCTACAGGTCAGTCGGGGCACGGTAAAGAAAGGTGTCACCATGCTGGTAAATGAAGGGTTACTGGTTCAGGTGCAGGGAAAGGGGACCTTTGTTAAAAAGGAAAATATCTCCTACTCACTTGGCGAAGGGTTGCTATCTTTCGCTGAATCGCTTGAAAGCCAGCACTTATCTTTTACGACTGAGGTTATTGATGCTTACATAGAGAAGGCGTCAAAAGGGGTAGCTGCAAAGTTACAGATAGAACCTGGAACACCCATTTTTTATCTTAAGCGTATCCGGAGTGTGGATGGGGAAAGGGTTATGTTAATTGAAAACAGAATCAATATTTCGCTGTGCCCGGGAATAACTGAAGTTGATTTCAATAAGCACAACCTGTTTCAGACTGTCGAAGCCATGACGGGACGAAAAATTGAATATTCGGAAAGCCGCTACGCTGCAAAAATTGTGGGCAGCGAACGAGGACACTATCTGGAAGTTAATGAAGAAGCGCCAGTGCTTCATCTGGAACAACTGGTATTCCTCGATAATCACATGCCATTTGATTTCGGTAATGTCTGGCTGAAATCAGATAAATATTATTTAGGTACTGTACTTCAACGAAGAAAGAGGTAAATCTTATGCCATTAGTAAACGGTAATATTCTGCTTGATCGCATTCGTGAAAAACGTGTTCTGGCAGGTGCATTCAATACCACTAATCTGGAAACAACCATTTCTATCCTGGACGCAATTGAGCGTTCAGGATTGCCTAACTTTATTCAGATTGCACCAACAAACGCAAAATTGTCAGGTTATGATTATATCTATGAAATCGTACGGAAACGCGCTGCGACCATGGATGTGCCAGTCAGTCTTCACCTTGACCATGGTAAAGAGCTGGATGATGTTAAGCGGGCTGTTCGTGCCGGCTTCACATCCGTGATGATTGATGGTGCAGAGTTGCCGTATGAAGAAAATATTGCGTTTACTAAAGAGGCTGTAGATTTCTGTAAATCGTTTGGCGTACCTGTAGAAGCGGAACTTGGCGCGATTCTGGGTAAAGAAGATGACCACGTCAGCGAAGCGGACTGTAAGACGGATGTTAATCAGGTTCGTCGTTTTGTGGAAGAGACCGGATGCAGCATGCTGGCGGTCTCCGTCGGAAACGTTCACGGACTGGAAGATATCCCGCGTATTGATATCCCTTTATTACAGGAGATTGCCAAAGTATGTCCGTGCCCGCTGGTTATTCATGGAGGATCCGGGATCGATGAAGCTATCATCCGTAGTTTTGTGAAATATAATGTTGTTAAGCTTAATATTGCCAGTGATCTGCGTAAGGCATTTATTACCACTGTTGGGCAAGCCTGGACGAAAAATAACAACGAAGCGAATCTGGCAAAAGTAATGTCGGGAGCGAAAGAAGCTGTGGAAGCAGATGTCTACAGTAAAATTTTGATGATGAACAAGGCATCCTGACACTTTTTCTTTTAATTCAACAAGTAGAGTTGGATGTAAAAATGATTCGAGAAAATATTCGTGTTGTAAACAGCACGGGCCTGCACGCACGTCCTGCTGCCACATTTATTAAAACACTAAAAAAATATGAGTCTTCTGTTACGCTTATTAATAATGGTAAAGAAACCGTTATTAAAGGTCTGATGAGTGTATTAGGAGCCGGAGTAAAAGGAAAGTCCAGTATTGAAATCATCTGCGAGGGTCCTGACGAACAAATTCTGATGGATGAAATAAAAGAATTATTTGCCAGTGGCTTTGGCGAAAAAGAAGAATAACCCCCTTTATTTCCGGGAAAATTTATATCCCTGACTGGTCTCAATTTATCCCTGAAAGGGAGGTAATGCTGTGGCTCAAAAATATTTACAACGGATTTTACTTGTCAATGATGACGGTATTGATGCGCCGGGAATTAAATTGCTTGAACGTGTGGCAAAACAACTTGCTGCTGAAGTCTGGGTAGTAGCACCTGCAACTGATAAAAGCGGCGTGGCTAACTCTGTCAGCCTCAGGGAGCCTGTCCGAGTGGAACAACGAGCGGAGCGCCGGTATGCCGTGCATGGTACTCCGGCTGATTGTGTCACGATGGCAGTTCGGCAGTTGATGAAGGAATGTCCTCCGCAGCTGATATTGTCAGGGATTAACAATGGTTCCAATATCGGTTTTGAGACAGTTCTTTCCGGGACGGTCGGGGCGGCAATTACTGGCCTCTTGCTCGGTGTTCCGTCGGTTGCGTTAAGTCAGGACAAACGACCTGAGGATGCTGTGAACTGGCGAACCGCAGAAGCATTTTGTCTGCCCGTACTGGATACGTTAATAAGCCGGGGATTGTCTACTGACTGTTGCCTGAGTATTAATTTCCCTGATCTGCTAATGGAAGAAATCAAGGGAATTAAAGCCACGCGCCAGGGTATCGGCAAGGTGAAAGGATTACAGGTTCTTCCCACAACAGATCCACACGGAGAAAATTATTACTGGATCCGCGTGGAACATGGGGTCACCGAGTTTCCTGAACATAGTGAGGCCGGTGCGGTTTCAGAAGGATATGTGTCTGTGACGCCTTTAATGTTTGAGAGAACAGCCATGGAAAGCTGGCATCAGCTGTCCATGGATCTGAATTCAACGCAGTAGTCCCTGGTATGGCCGGTACGTTTGTCGTTGTCGCCCTTTAGGGGGCGACATTTACTCAAACTCGTGTGTTTAACCTGATACAGAAGCGAGATCACGATGAAGGCACTGAATTTGTATGGTGTACAGGATGTCCGCTATGAAGACGTGCGGAAACCTGAAATTGAAAAAGAAAATGATGTTCTGATTAAAGTAAATACAGCGGGTATATGTGGGTCTGATATATCTCGTTTCGGGAAAATAGGATCATATAATCCCGGTCTGACATGGGGGCATGAGTTTTCCGGTATCGTGGAGAGCACGGGGAGGGGGGTTACATCGGTCAGCAAAGGCGACCGCGTTACGGCCTGTAACTGCTTTCCATGCTTCCATTGCGACTACTGTAAACAGGGAAATTATGCCCGGTGTACGGATATGAAGGTACTGGGAGGCCAGGTCAACGGTGCTTTTGCTGAATATATTCGAATGCCTGCGGAGAACGTCCTGAAATTACCCGATTCGATGGACTTTGCGACAGCAAGCTTTATTGAGCCATCCAGTGTGGTTGTGCATGGCATGCGGCAAGTTGATATCAAGCCGGGTAGCAGTGTGGCCATTGTCGGGTGCGGGACTATCGGCTTACTTGCCGTTCAATGGGCAAAAATCTGCGGTGCGGGGGACGTGTTCGCATTTGATACCGACGAAGCTAAACTCGCGGTCGCGACGAAAACAGGGGCAACGGAAACTTTCTGCGTCAAAGATGAAAACTATTTATCCCGGTTCCATGAAATCACCTATGACAAAGGTGTCGATATCGTTTTTGAATCATCTGGTAATGCTGCTGGGATTGGCTCATCGCTGCTTCTGGCGGCAAAAGGCGGCGCGGTAGTACTGATGGGCATCCCTTATGGTGACGTTGCTTTACCCCGGCTGAATTTTGAAAAAATTGTGCGTAATGAACTGAAAGTCATTGGTTCCTGGAACTCTATGTCTGCACCGTTTCCTGGAAAAGAATGGCAGACATCCATCCATTATCTCAGTTCTGGAAAGATTGATGTATCCCCATTGATTACCCGGCAGGTTCGGATGGAAGATGTTCCATCACTTTTGCCAGAGCTTTACAACCGAAAATCGTTTTTCGTTAAGGTCCTGATCAACGTTGAAGCGTTATCCTGAGGAACGTGTGGAAGATTGCATTTCTCATCATCACTCTTGTTTTATATGGGAGTATCATGAAACCGCTGCATGAGCTTCTTATTCTGAATCATTTTTATTACTGCTTTCTTTTGGCGATTAAACTCAGAAAATGCAATCTTCCCTCGGTGAATGATATTCCTGAACCAGTTTGATGAATTCAAGTGTCCGCCCGAGGCGTTTGTTGTCCACGATAGCGCCCTGGTCGATTTCCTGGAGCCGATCACAGGTGGAGTAGGGAAGAACAGCGTCATTAAGGCGGAGTTCTTTATGACCATCCGGGTAGTGCCAGACCTCGATATACTTCCCGATAGCCCTGCGGCTTAACTCATCATACCAAAGGCTGATTCAGTCTCACCAAAGCGGAGGTGCATCAGGTGACCGATAGCATCATCAATAAAAACAAGCAGGCAGCATTTCGGCGCTCGTCCTTCAAACGCATTGCCAGGGGAAGCGATAAAATATGGTAAGTGATACTCTTGAACAGCGGATTTATGAACTGGTAAGAAGCCATGATGGAATTTACCTTTTTAAGAAAAAAGAACTGACACCGTCAACAGATTTGGATTCAGATCTGCGGTTGGAAGATGATGAAGCACTGGCATTGATGGATGATTTTTTTACGACATTCAATGTAGATAAAGGGAATTTCTCGATCACAACATACTATCCGCCAGAACCACCGCTAAAGCATTTGCTTAATCCGTTTCGCAAAAACGATATTCCTCAGGTGCCGGAGTTCACGATAGGTATGCTCATTGCGTCTGCCAGGGCTGGTCGCTGGTTGTATGACTGACTGATTCACGCTTGGGTGCTGCTTTTCGCCTTCCGCTATTATGGTGCGCATAATGTATATTATGTTAAATTCACCAGAACATTTAAAAGACATGTTAAGGCGGCTGGATTCGTGCATGTCAAAAAACTTCTGGCCCATAAGTTTGATCCCTTCCCTGCCGTGACGCTGCGTGAATTCTGTTGATTTGCACCCGCTATCCTGCACATGATTTCACGCAGCATACGCCGCGCAGGCATAAAAAAACCGGCCATTGTGACCGGTTCGTCACTGTCAGTATGTCAGTCCAGGATGAAATCGTCGCGCAGCGCATCAGCGAGCGCCCACGGCATTTCAGACGGAAAACTCTTTTCACGCGCTGCAGATAACACGGCATCGCCGTAGGACTCAACAGCCATTTCCGACAGTTCCCGTTTTAATCACGGGCTTTTTTCCAGACGACGGGCAATTTTCCTGCGCTGCGCTGACATGGACTAAAAAATCAATGGGAACCTCATTTCATGAGGTTTGATTATTCACTGTCTGCCAATGTCTTGCATTCATACTCGCCACCTACACTGGCGGCGGTCAAACATAATTCATCGGTTATCAGTTCGTATTTTAACGTCGCGCCTGGCATGACCTGCACATGCGTAACCGTATCGCCTGGCCTGTTTGTTTTTGTATACGACGCCGCCGAACATCCAAAAAGGTTGCGAAGAATTGGTAGCGATTTTACAAATGGCATGTCTTACCTCAATCACCCGGTAAAAGTCATATATCGATAGCAGTATGTTACTCCAGATGAAACAAGCAGCTCAGAAAGGGATATGTTCCAGCAGACAGGAATGTTATAAGGAGCTTCCCCCTTCGACACAAATAATGGTTGAGGACTGAGAACAGATGCAGCTGAATATGCTGGAAGCCATGAATATTTATGTCAATGTGGTAGAGCAAGGGAGCTTTATCCGCGCGGCGGAGGTGCTTGAGCTGCACCGCCCTGCTGTTACCCGCGCCGTTCAGAATCTGGAACATGATCTGGGCGTTAAGCTCCTGCATCGTACAACACGACAGGTCAGTATGACGGATGAAGGGGAAGAGTTTTACCAGCGTTGCCTGTCGCTCTTAAGCGAGCTGGACGACGTCCGGCGATTATTTTCCAGCACGCAACCGCCGAAAGGCCGCCTGCGCCTTGACGTCCCTATTACGCTCGCCCGGGCAGTCATCATTCCGGCTCTTGGAGATTTTCAGAACCGATACCCGGATATTGAGATTGTACTTGGCACGTCCGATCGCAAGATTGATTTGATTGCCGAGCGTGTGGACTGCGTCATACGACTTGGTGAGCTTAATGACTCCAGTTTTGTTGCCAGACGTCTGGGAACGGCAGCCATGGTGACTTGTGCTGCGCCATCTTATCTTGCGAAGCATGGCACGCCGCACTCTATCGATGAGCTGATGAAGTCCCACCGGGCTGTAAATTTTTTCAGTAATCACAGCCTGCAGATAATGGAGTGGAAATTCACGGTTGATGGCAGTATCGCGTCAATAAAAATTCCCTCCAGCATCCTGGTAGACAATTCAGAAGCGTTTCTTTCATGCGGGCTTGCGGGGTTGGGTGTTCTACACGGATTGCGTCCGTCTCTTGCACCCTTTATTGCCAGTGGAGAGCTGACAGAGATCCTCACTGATTTCCCGCCCCCGCCAAAACCGGTTTCACTGCTTTACCCGGATCGTCGGTATCTGGCACCTAAAGTCCGCGTATTCATCGACTGGCTGTGCGAGGTTTTTGGTCCGGATGCACATCTCTGATAACGCTCTTTCGTGCATATCCGACCTGACTATTGTTACTTTATCAGTAATTCTGTTTTAAAGATTGGATGGTTTTTCGTAACAATAAAGAGGCTTAAGATCTTCTTCAGATTAATTAACTACCACAGTCGCCTAAAAGGCTGGCTGAAAATTTGTTCGAAGGAGATCACGTCATGAAGTACAACCGTATCTGCCAGATCCTGGGTATCGAAAAACCTGTTATACAAGGCCCACTGTCCTGGCTTACCGATGCAAGACTGGTTGCAGCCGTAAGCAACGCCGGTGGTTTGGGTGTGCTTGGCCCAAATGCGGGCTTAACAGCGGAAACTGCTGTATCAACGCCTGAAGAAACAGCAGAAAAAATGCGTGAAGAAATTCGTAAAACCAAAAAACTTACCGAAAAACCATTCGGGGTGAACCTTATTCCAACCCCTGAAAACGACATCTGGACTCCGCCTATCCTACAGGTAATAAAGGAAGAGGGAGTAAAAGCTGTTGTTTATACCGGTTACGGAGAAGGAGCTATTATCACTTCGCTGTTTAATGAACTAAAAGCGTCGGGTATTGCAATTATTTACCGCGATATTAATCCGACACCTGAAAATACACGTTTAGCGGAAAAAGCCGGTGCCGACATTATTGTTGCAACAGGTTTTGATGAAGGTGGCACATTGCCTGGCACCGCGCTTGGCACCTTTTCGATCGTGCCGCTGATTGCGGACTCGGTGCAAAGTGTTCCCGTCATGGCTGCAGGCGGGATTGCCGATAGCCGTACCGCCCGTGCTGCCCATGCGCTGGGAGCAGAGGGTGTCTTTGCTGGTTCGGTGTTTATTGGGACAGAAGAAAGCCGTGTGCCGCAGTCAGTAAAGGATAAAATCATTAATGCTAACGGCCTGGATTTGCTGCTTTTCCGTACCCTGCCAGATTACTACCGCTCACTTCCTGGCAAGCTGGCTGACAAGCTCGTGTCGATGGATAAAGCTGGTGCAAGCAATGAAGAACTGGCCCAGACGATGGGAGGTTTACGCGGGTTGCGTATCGGCATGCTGGAAGGTAATATAGATGAAGGATACATTGCGCTGGGCACGGGCATCGGAAATATCCGCAGCATCAAGAGCGTAGCTGAGGTCGTGAACGAGCTGGCCATTTGTTAAGGACAGTACTGACTGCAAAAACAATCGAACTTTGCGAAACGGCCTGGCGCGCAGCGGCCCTCTGACACAAAATGTGGTAGTGTTTTCAGACATTGAAACGCCATAGGCTGTATTCCTCCCCTACCCTGTGACTACCGGCTCACCACCGGACAAGCCGCTGTGCTTATCAGCAAAGCCGAAATGATTGTTTGAGTAACTTTACGACAATTGCTTCAAAAACTGACTTCCGCTACCAGACGGTATACACAGTATGACTATTTCTTTTTATATGCCCCATACAAAAGCGATACGGGTGTTTTTTCTAATATCTGGATTTCATTTTTATGTGCTTTATGTTCACTAAAAATATCTGCCAGACTTTTACCTCCAAAGGCCAGGCCAATTCCCGTTGCTGCTGCTGAAAGTAATGTCAATTGCGGCATGGCAAGTGAAGCTATACCTAACGTGGCTGTTCCTGCAAAAATTAATCCAGATGAGATCTTTTTTTTCTTTGAATTCTTAATGGCTGATTCATGCGACTTTCCATACTCTTCGACCACATTGATTAAATGTTTTGAAAAATTATTTGCCGCATCTTGCATTTGATCTGGTGTTTTTCCTTGCAAGTCATTCCTTGAGATTCTTAGTTCATGCCTTAAGGATTCCAGTTGACCTCTTTCTCTAATCTTTTTTAATTCCAGATCGGAAAGCGCAGTAAGGAATTTTACTTCCGCGGCTGAAAGGCCCATTGTAATCGCTTGCTCTTCAGAAGAAAGAGGATTTAATTTACCATAATCTTTGACCAACTGCTCCGTAGTCCATTCATGTAAAAACATATGGTTACTATAAATAACCGGATCAATGCCTAATAGTGTTGCCGATAATTGAGTTGATCGTTGTGCATAAATTGCACCTTCAACCTTACCCAGTAAGGTTGCTATAGCTGACGGCAGATCGTAATCCAGAAGATCTACCTCTCTTGTTGTAAAACTCTTTAAATCTGTATCGTAAACCCAGACTTCTTTTTCGATGTTATTGAAATTATTCAGCAATGTTTTTAATAATTCTTTATTTGTTAGGATCTTCTGGAATGTTTCTTCATTTCTCCCAAAGTGCTCAAGAAACGCTAAATAAGTAGCGTAATCCATTTTTCTATCTTTAAAAAAGAGCTGGCTTAGAAAAGCGGCAGATTGTTCATGATTGCGTTCTTTATCAAAATCCAGTAATTCAGGAACGATTAGAAAAATTGGATAATCATCATCAATAGTCATAAATGGGATGGCGCGAAATAGATTGGAAACATGTTCAAGTAATACCAACCTGCGCATGCGGACATAACTATTATCTGGTGGCAATGACAAAAATGAATGCAGAGAGCTAAGAGAAGGAAAATGTAATGGATCAACCATTATGATGCTATCAAAATAAATTCCAAGAGATCTAAGATGATTAGATATGTTATAACCAAAGCGTTGAATCGGAAGTAATAATCGATAACTTTTAGACGCCCGAACTTCTGTTATAAGCGCCGCGGCGTGAGTATCCCAAAATTTATTTAGCAACACAATTAGGTTTGTAAGTTGATTATCTAACTCGGGAGAGCTAATTAGCTCTTTCAGGATGAATCTACGTAATTCTTTCAGTTCTAAATTTCTAAATGCATATTTATATTTTTCAGAAAAAGCGTTTTCCATCAATAAAACATATTCATTCTGTATGCTTTTTGTAATACTACTCATCATCTATCTCCGAATGGTGATAAAAAACCATTTAAAATAATAGGTTGATATTATTTTTTTAAAAAATGTCAAATAATATCGACTTCACTACATAACGATTTCCCAGTGTAGTGGTTCTTATCATGTGTATATTGTTAGTCATGTTATCGTAGAAAATTCAGTGGTCAATAACTCATTGAGGTAGCTACTAAAATTTGCAGTTACCAGGATTTAAGATGATTTTAAAAATGTTTATAAATTCAGGCTGCGCCGCAGTGATTGCACTGATTTCCACGTAACATGATAATCAATGGCTTTGATACCCTTTAAACGAACAAATATGAGCTTAACATGGCGACAATAAAGGATGTTGCATCTTTGGCCAGTGTATCAACCGCGACTGTATCACGTGTCATTAACCAGACCGCGTGGGTTGAACCCGTCACGCGCGAACGTGTAGAGAAAGCCATGCGCGATCTCAATTATCGCCGGAATGCCGCCGCTATCGCGCTGGCGAAACGTAGCGGCGATATGCTCGGATTGTTAACCGGCAATCTGGCTGATCCTTTTTTTGCCCACCTTGCTCGCGGCGTAGAAGATGTTTCTCGTAAGCAGCAGTATCGCTTGATGGTATGTAGCGGCGGCCACGATGAAGAAATGGAAAAAGCGGGACTGGATTTTCTGGTTAATCAAGGCTGTGAGGCTATTGTTGTACACGCCAGCCGATTACCGGATAAAGAGCTGCTGCGCTACGCAGCCCACTTTCCAGCGCTGGTTGTTGTTAATCGTTATATCGCCGGTATGGCCAACCGGTGTATCTGGCTGGAAAATCGCAGCGCCGCCAGGGAAGCGACCCGATATCTCCTGGCGAACGGGCATCGGCGCATCGCCTGTGTGACATCTGACTTGCCAATTATCGATCGTCAGGAACGCCTTGATGGTTACCGTCAGGCGCTGGAAGAATATGGTATTTCTCCAGACCCTCGCTGGGTGATTAGCGTTCCGTTTAACGAAGAAGGCGGCGAGCGGGCCGCGCATCAACTTATTAATAGCGGGCTTCCCCTTACGGCAGCGGTCACGTTTAACGATGTGATGGCCGCTGGCATTATGCGTATTCTTCATCAACGCGGCGTTCAGCTTCCGCAACAGCTCTCTATTGTCGGCTTTGATGATGTGGTGCTGGCCCGGTATCTTTATCCGGCGTTAACAACAATGCATTATCCGGTCGAACAAATGGCGCGTTGTGCCGCGCAACTGGCGATACAGTTATACCAGGGCATTACGCCGCCGCCCAGCAGCAATCATTTCAATGCCGAACTGGTGATCCGCGATTCTGTCGCGCCCTATTTTTCACGGTGAATGCGTCGTCAACAGTAAAAACCGTGATGGCTGTCAAATTAACCCTTCTCATGTAATCGGTTACATGGACGAAAGTAATGGATCACAGTAGTGGGAAGCGTATCCCCCTACCCTTGAGCTACCTTACTGACCGGAGCTCCATTATGAGTGCATCACAAAACAAGAAGAAAACGCTGTCATTGGGTTTAGCGCTAATCCCAGTCATCTCCATGTTGCTATTGTTGATTATCGGTTACGGCATCATGGGGCTACGTATCGAACCGCTCCTTCTATGCTCTGCGGCGGTAGCGGCAGGCATTGCATGGTGGCAAGGATACTGTTGGGAAGACATCATCAACTCAGTGGTGGATAAACTGGCTAAGGCAATGCCGGTTATCATGATCCTGATCTGCGTGGGCGGTTTGATTGGCACCTGGATGTTTAGTGGCACCATTCCCTACATGGTGTACTGGGGGCTAAAACTCATAAGCCCGGAATATATTTTGATTGCAGCCTTCTTTTTAACCAGCGTGGTCTCCGTCTGTACCGGTACATCGTGGGGGTCCGCCGGGACGGTTGGCGTTGCGTTAATGGGGGTTGCCGCCGGGTTGGACGTGTCTCTTGCAGCAGCAGCTGGCGCCGTCGTTTCTGGCGCTTATTTCGGCGACAAAATCTCACCGTTGTCCGACTCGACTAACTTTGCCGCGATTGTCGCAGACACTACTCTGTTTGAGCATATTCAGCATTTACTTTGGACGACCCTGCCAAGTTTCCTGCTTGCCGCCGTGGTTTATCTTATCGCCGGACACAGTAATATGCTGGGCGAGGTGGCCACGCCGCAGCGCGTTACGGACATCATCCACTCGCTGGAGTCGCTATACCATTTTAATATTGTTCTTATTTTGCCGCCGATGATCGTACTGTGGGGCGCAATTCGCAAGAAGCCTGTCATCCCATTAATGTTAAGCGCCTGCGTACTTGCCTTATTCCTTGGCGTCATCATGCAGGGACTGAGCATCAAACAGGGACTGGACGCTTTCATTGATGGATTTGATATCGCCATGTTCCCACAAGGCGCAGAAGGTGTCGTGGCCGATGTTCCGCGCCTGCTAAACCGGGGCGGAATGTTCTCGATGATGGGAACAATACTGTTAGTTTTCTGCGCTTTTTCATTCGCCGGAGCGCTAACGTTAACTGGCGCGTTAACGATCATCATTAACCGACTGCTGACCATTATTCATAGCGTTGGTCAACTCATTGCCGCCACTATCGGCACCACAATTTTGGTCACAGGAGCGACCAGCGACGGTAAACTGGCATTGTTAGTTCCCGCCGAACTGTTTAAAGATGCCTATCGTCGTATGGGGCTGGATACTAAAAACCTTTCACGGACGATAGAAGATGCCGGTACCGTTATCGAACCTCTCCTGCCGTGGACCTCGGCTGGCGTCTACATGGCAACCACGCTGGGCGTTAGCACGCTTGATCTTCTGCCCTGGGCTATCCAATGCTATGCGGCAATCTTCTTCGCATTAATTTATGGTTTTAGCGGAATTGGTATTGCCAGAACTGCCTCCGCCTCAGAAAAGTCGCCGCAATCGTCAGTGACGGAATAATAAGGAAACAAGATGGATTTTAACCAGATTATCAATCGCAACAATACTGGTTCGGTAAAGTGGGATTTTATTGAGCGTCACTTTGGCGATGGCGCAGGGAAACTGCTGCCGATGTGGGTTTCTGATTTCGATTTTGCCTGCCCGCCTGAGGTTCAGGCGGCATTGCATCAGCGAATCGAGCATGGCGTATTTGGCTATAGTGAACGTGATGAGGCCTATTTTAACGCCCTGCTTCACTGGTTTTCGTCACGCCACCAGCTCACGTTAAAACAGGAATGGGTATGCAGCGTGGAAGGCGTCGTACCAGGGTTGGCGCTCTTAGTGCAAATGTTGACGCATCCAGGCGACGGCGTAGTGGTACAGGGACCATACTATGGCTCCTTCGCCAAAATAATCACGCTTAATGGTAGAAAACTGCTGGAGAATCCCCTTAGCGAGTCGCTGGACGACGGCTACCAGATGGATTTATGCCAACTGGAAAGGCTGTTTCGCCATGAGCGCCCTCCGCTGATGATTTTGTGTAATCCACATAATCCAACCGGGCGTTGCTGGTCGGCCAACGAGCTGGAGCAACTGCTTTTATTATGTGAAGCTTATGATGTCACTCTCATCTCGGATGAAATATGGGCCGATCTATTGCTGCCCGGCGAAACCTTTACCTCGGTACTGCATTTAGGGGAGCGCTGGCATAAACGGGTCATCTCCGCCACTGCGGCCAGCAAAACGTTTGGCTTATCGTCGTTGCGAATTTCTAATTTTCTCATTCCCGATCCTACGCTTCGCCAGCGTTTCCTGTCTCGTCTGGACGCTCATGGGCTGGATGTCTTTAACGCCCTCTCCGTTCAGGCGGCGACTACCGCATGGAATGAAAGCAGACAGTGGCTGGATTCGCTACTGGATTACCTGGCTGAAAACCGCCGCTGGTTTGTTGAACAGGCGACAGAGCACCTTCCCTGGGCAAGAATTGTCCCGGCGCAGGGAACCTATTTATTATGGATGGATTGTAAAAAACTGGGACTGGATGACGAACAGCTAAAATGGGTAATGGCGGATGTCGCGGGTATTGCTCCTTCAATGGGCAGCGGCTTTGGCCCGGCGGGCAGCGGATTTATCCGTTTAAATCTGGGATGTCCACGTACCTACCTTGAAATGGCAATAGACGGCCTGAAGCGAATATCGGTGAAGACAATCAAAGGAATACCAACAGGCGGATGAATTTTTCGGGCGGTAAACTGACACCGGTGTTATTTCTGCGGCATGATATCGCCTGAGCGCCAGTAAAAAACCGGCCATCAAGGCCGGTTGGGTCCGGAGCGCGGTTTTACTATCAGGGGCGTCTGAATAACACGATACTGCGCCCGGCCAGATCGAAATCCATTTCTTCGGTAATCCGTATTCCCTGCTGCGCGTTATCGGCAGTCGTCAGTTCAAGTACCCAGCCGCCTTCTCCCCACATCGGAATACGGAACGGTACGCTGCCTTCAAACGGATTGAAAAGCAGTAAGGCGTCATGCCAGATCCCCGCTTCCGGCTGAAGATCGGGACGACTAATGCATACGCCTATCGTCGATCCCTCATCCCATTGTTCGGATTGCTGCGCCCCTCCGCCGGCGTTAAACCAGCGGATCTCCAGACCGTCACGCCAGCTTTCCCGGCGCAGCAGCGGTTGCGTGGCGCGCAGTTGAATCAGATGACGGGTAAACTCCCGTAGCGCATTGGCGGTTTCCGGCAAATTATCCCAGTGGACCCACGATATTTCACTGTCCTGACAGTAGCCATTATTATTGCCCATCTGACTGCGGCCAAACTCATCGCCCGCTAATAACATCGGCGTGCCGTGCGAGAAAAGCAAGGTGGTCAGGAAATTGCGTTTCTGTTGCTCGCGTATCGCATTGATGCCTTCGTCGTCGGTTGGCCCTTCTGCGCCATAGTTACAGGAGCGGTTATCATTATGCCCGTCATTATTATCTTCGCCATTGGCTTCATTATGTTTGTCGTTATAAGACACCAGATCGTTCAGCGTGAAGCCGTCATGGGCTGTAATAAAGTTAACGCTTGACCAGGGGCGACGGCCGCGCAAATCATAGAGATCGCCGGAACCCAGCAGGCGTGCGGCGAAATCATTTGTGACGTTGTCACCTTTCCAATATTCGCGTACCGTATCGCGGTATTTATCATTCCATTCGCCCCACCCTGGTGGAAAACCGCCAACCTGATAGCCGCCCGGTCCGATATCCCAGGGTTCGCCAATCAGTTTCAGTTTTGCCAGCACCGGGTCTTGCGTTACCGCATCAAAAAAGCCGCCTCTCTGATCAAAGCCTTCCGGCTCACGACCAAGAATGGTGCCCAAATCAAAACGAAAGCCGTCGACATGCATTGACTCCGCCCAATAGCGAAGGGAATCCATCACCATTTGCAGTACCCGTGGATGAGAGGTATTGACGGTATTACCTGTCCCTGTATCGTTAATGTAATAGCGATGCTGATCGGGCATGGTGCGATAGTAAGAGAAGTTATCGATACCTTTAAATGACAGCGTGGGGCCAAGCTCATTCCCTTCTGCCGTATGGTTATAGACCACGTCCAGTATCACTTCGACGCCGGCATCATGGAAAGCGCGCACCATATCGCGGAATCCCTGAATACCTTTTGGACCATAGTAGCGCGTCGCCGGCGCAAAAAAGCCCAGCGAGTTGTATCCCCAGAAATTTTTCAGTCCTTTATCAAGCAGATGCTGATCGTCCGGGAACCAGTGAACGGGTAAAAGCTCGACGGAGGTAATACCCAGACTTTTAATGTAATCCACGCTGGCTTTATGTCCCATGCCCTCAAACGTACCGCGTAGAGGCTCAGGGATCGCGGAATTAAGCTGGGTAAAGCCTTTTACATGCGTTTCATAAATAATGGCGTTCGACCACGGTATGGAGGGCCGTTGTCTATCCTCCCAGTTAGCCTCAGCCGGATCAATCACCCGGCATTTAGGCGTAAATGGCGCGCTATCCTGGTCATCAAAGGTCAAATCTTTATCGTCATGAAGTAATTGATACGCGAAATGCGCATCGTTCCACTGAATATCGCCCACCAGCTCACGGGCATAAGGGTCAATAAGCAGCTTGTTGGGGTTAAAACGATGACCATTTTCCGGGTCATAAGGACCGTAAACGCGGTACCCATACAGCGCGCCGGGCTGCAACTTCGGGACATAGCCGTGCCATATTTCGTCGGTATATTCCGGTAACTCCAGACGAGCGATTTCATGCTCCCCGCTCGGATCGTAAAGGCAAAGCTCGACGCGTTCCGCATGGGCGGAAAAAATAGCGAAATTCACACCTTCGCCGTCATAATTTGCGCCAAGCGTATGGTTGTATCCTGATCTGATTTCAAAAGCCCTGTTCGTTGTCATTCTCTTTCTCCACCCACGGTAAACGTTGTCCTGTCACGGCACATCAACACATAAACTCAGTCGCTCATTAAAACCAGTACGCCGCCCTGATGTGAGGCCAACGACAGGTGTTCACCAGGCATTAACCTCTCCTGGGTAAGCACATTGCGATAACGACGCTGATTAAGCTGTCCGGGTATAATAATGTCGGTTCCTGACCAGAAACCGCTATGCGATTGTGACAATAAGCCGTCACATTCGGCGAACACCAGTCGGGGCGCAACAACAATCAGCGCATCATCATGATTGACTCTGGCGTAAGCGATGACCTTGTCGGCACGCTGACCAACAGCCCGCAGCGGTATATAGTCGCCAAAACGGAAGAGCTCATGATTCTGCTGACGCAAACGCAGTAATGCAGCGGTGACATACTGATTCACCTGCCCGTTCAGCCAACTCTCTTCGCGCGAGAAAACTCCCGGCGTCAGTTGGTCTAACTGCTGCGCCAGCGTGGCGAAATCCGGTTCGCGGCGGTTGTCGGGATCGACAAGACTAAAATTTAACGCCTCGCTCCCCTGATAGATATCAGGTACCCCCGGCGCGGTTAATTTGATAACGGTCTGCGTCAGGCTGTTAACCAGCCCTGCGCGGATGAAGGGTTGCAAGGAACGATAAAAATCTTGCAAAAATGTCTGATTATCCGGCGCCAGTAAATAACGGGCGTAATCAAGCATTGCCGTTTCGTAAGCCTCATTACTGTCCACCCAATCGGTACGTAGCTTCGCTTCGCGTAGCGCTTTCTCCACAAAAGCTTCAAAGCGTGTTTTCAGCGTGTTTAAACCTGTTTCGTCCTGTGGTTGTAGCATCGGGGGCCAGACGCCGGTCAGCGCCTGATATAACATCCACGTATCCGCCGATTTTGGCGCAGTGCCATCATTCAAAAATTTGACATGGGTCTGGTTCATCTGCCGCCAGCGGGCAAGGCATTCGCTCCACTGTTCCGGCGCTTCGGTAAGCGTATACAGGCGTGCTCGCGCATCCTCGCCTCGCTTGGTATCGTGGGTCGACGTACCGGATAGCGCATCAGGCTGTCGCGCCTGTCGGGTTTTCATCTCATGGTGAAAGCGTTCGATGGAGAAGTGATGCGTGACGGGCTCGGCGCCGACTTCATTTAACGCCAGTCCCATGTTTTGACGAAAGAAAAGCGTATCCTCTACCGATTTCGCCATCAGCGGACCGGTGAGTTGTTGGAACCGAACGCGAAACTGTGTCGCCTCCTCCTGGCTGGAGGCGGGAACATCGCCGGTAAGAAGACGGCTCAGAAATGTAAGCGCTTCTGGCTGCGGAGGATTTTCAAGCGTCTTTACCCGTTCCACAATACGGTGTAACAGGCAAATATCGGTCGGCGGTAGCCCTTCTGCCGTGCCGTAAGTGCGATATACGGGAAAGGCAATTAATAACTCGCGTAACGCCTGCCGAACGACGCTCTCTTCCTGTGCGATCTGTAGCTCGCTGGCAATCGACAGCGCAAGCGCGAGCAGCCGGGTAAATTCCCCCTCGAAATTGCGATCGACCATCAGCAATTTAGCCGCCCGTAATTCCGCCCGCATATCCACTGGCGCGCCTTTAACGGTCTCGTAAGCCTGGCGCAGATTGTCTATCTGCTCATCGTCAACCAGCACCTCCGCCAGAGAGGCGATAAATTCATAGCCTGTGGTGCCGGAAACCGGCCAGTCATCAGGAAGTTGCTCGCCTTTAGCGAGAATTTTTTCCACGGTGATATAGCACGCCGGCCCCACTTCCTGACGTAAACGCGCAAGATAGGCTTTCGGATCGGCAAGGCCGTCGATATGATCGATACGTAAACCGTCAACCGCCCCTGTTCTGACCAGCTCCAGAATCAGCCGATGTGTATCGTCGAAGACGGTTTTATCTTCCACCCGCATTCCCACCAGCCCTGTGACCTCAAAGAAACGCCGATATGAAAGCGAGCGAGCGGCCTCGCGCCAGGACATTAATTTCCACGGCTGGCGCTCATGCAAATCAGCAATAGCGGCTTTATCGGTAAGCGCCAGTATTTCGGCCTCGCGCCCCTGCCACGTCGCCGGCGCAAGCGGATAATAGTTATCATAATAGGCGAACGTGGGCTTACCCGTAGCGGGATCGGGCTTGATCGCAATTTCTCCGTTTTCCAGCACGGCGTCAAACGTGTCGCCTAAAAAAGGCAGCGTCAGTCGGCGCGACCAGTCAATATCGAAATGGCGCGCGTAACGGCTCTCCTTGCCATATTCAAGCACGTCGCGCCACCAGGCGTTTTCCAGCGAGCTGGCCATGTGATTAGGCACAATATCGATGATCAATCCCAGCCCTTGCGCTTTAAGTTCGGCCACCAGTCTTTCAAATCCTTCGCGCCCGCCAATAGAGGGCTCAATCTCATTCGCATCGGTGACATCATAACCATGCGTTGACGCTTTGGTGGCGGTAAAGATGGGTGAGGCATAAAGATGGCTGATACCCAGATTTTTAAGGTAAGGCACCAGCGCCGCAGCGCGGTCGAAGGTCATGCCATTGCGAAACTGAAGACGATACGTTGCAGTTGGGATCATGATGCAGACTCTCCCTGGGCTAAGCGGACAATAAGAGAATGTTGGGAAAGCGACCCGGTGGATTCATTCGGCCAGGCGAAGAGGGTCTTACCCGGTAAATCGGGCAGCAATACCGTCGTGGCGCTAATATTCAGCGCCAGTGACAGTGTTCCTCCCGGAAAACGCCAGCTAACGGCAATAAACCCGGGCGCGGTTTGCAATACCGTTCCTGAGCTCTCACGGGCAGCGGACAACAGCGGCACGATATGCTTCTGGCGCAAAAGCAGTAGTTCGCGGGTAAACGCCAGCCACGCTTTACCCTCTTCACTGTGCTGTTGCTTCCAGTTAAGTTTTGAGCGTTGAAAGGTCTCTGGCGCATTCGGGTCCGGAACATTTTCCCCTGCATGATCGGCAAACTCTTTTGCGCGACCTTCACGAACGGCGCGGGCTAAATCCCCATGGAAATCGGTAAAAAAAAGAAAAGGACGGCTTTCGCCATACTCTTCGCCCATAAAAAGCAGCGGAATATGCGGTGAAAGCAGCAACGTGGCGAGCAATACTTTTGTTCGTTCAGCACCCGCCAGGGTTATCAGTCTGTCGCCCTGGGCGCGGTTACCGACCTGATCGTGATTCTGAATAAAATCCACAAAAGCGACCGGGGGTTGTCCGGTACTTTTTACGCCGCGAGGTTCGCCGGTTTGTGGTGAAATTTCTCCCTGATAAGCGAATCCTTCGGCCAGCGCTCTTGCGAGGTGTTTTTCCGGGGCATCAGCAAAATCGTTGTAGTAGGCCTGGGTCTCTCCGGTCGCAAAAACGTGGACGGCATTATGAAAATCGTCATTCCATTCGGCGGTAAACAGCGGCGCATTGCCATCCTGATCTCGGGGATGCAGAGAAATAATATTGCGGCTATCTTCGGTGGTCAGATGAATGGATCTGTCGGTAATGTCTTCCCGAATACGTTGTGCGATTTCAACCAGCACATGCCTGGCGCTACTGTCCTCAATCTGATCGATAGCGTCAAAGCGTAAGCCGTCGAGATGGTATTCTGTCAGCCAGTATAACGGCGCCTCGATGATATAGCGCCGCACGGCGTCGACATCATAGGCGATACCATTTCCCCACGGCGTCATGCGCTCTTTGTGGAAAAACGCCGGCGCCAATAGCGGTAAATAATTTCCCTCCGGGCCGAAATGGTTCAGCACAATATCCAGGACGACGGAAAGACCATACCCATGCGCGGCGTCAATAAACGCTTTGAAATCATCCGGCGTCCCATAGGCAGAATGCGGCGCGTAAAGCAGGACGCCGTCATAGCCCCAGCCGCGCTCGCCGCCAAATTGCGCAACGGGCATCACTTCAATAACGGTAACGCCGAGTTCAGCGAGATAAGGCAGCTTCGCTATTGCGGCGCGGAAGGTACCTTCCGGAGTGAACGTGCCTGTATGCATCTCATACACCACGGCCTGCTCCCAACGGCTACCTTTCCACCCGGTGTTGCGCCACGCGTAGCTGCCTGGATCAACCACATATGACGGACCGTTGACGTCAGTTTTTTGGGCGCGGGAAGCCGGATCGGGGACCACCATGCCATCGCTGAGTACAAAGTTATACTCCGTACCTGGCGTCACCCCGGATACATCCAGCGTAAACCAGCCGTCACCGCTCGCCTGCATTTCCTGGTCTTTACCCGCAAGCCTGAGCATAACCTTTTGCTGACCGGTGGCCCAAAGACGAAAGCGGACAACATCAGCGGCGATATATTCAGCCCCCCAGCTTTTGCAAAAAATTTTTGAACTCATTTGTCGCTCCGTTTAACCCATAACCTCTACAGCATCCGAAAAACAAGCATAGACTATGGGGCTAATTTTTACGTGACACTGTCACTTGACAGGCATTCTTTTTCCTATCTGCGTGTAAAACCGTGGAATTATTGTCGGGATTGCTCAGATGTACCGAAGTGCGCGGTATCGCCTCGCCCGTGTTCGCCAGAGCCCTGAACACGCTGTAGCTGGATAACCTCCCCCTGCTCCCAGGCGTTAGCCCCCTTAACAACGGGATGTTCAGGCAGATCCTGCCGCTCGCGTTTAATGGCCTGGGTATCAATTCCCAGACGGCGATCCCGATCGGCCAGCAGCGCGGGGTCAAGCTGCCCGTCGCCAGTAAAGCCCATCATCAGCGCAGGGATACCGATTGGCAGGGTTTTATCCCGGTCGGTATGCCAGGTGTGCCAGGTCTTGCCATAAGTATTAACAATCTTACTCATCAACGCTTTATCAGCGACCTGCGGTAAGCCAGGCGCCACCAGGCTACCGGATTTCACCTCGTACTGGTGGCTGTGCCACAGTTTTTTCTCCTCGGGAGGAAGCGTTTTAAATAAACGTTCGCTGATAATGTACTCCACCCCCATCAGGCGCGCGTTTTTCGTATTGCCGTCGTAAATCACCGCCTGCATGACATCTTCGTTCAGGACGGTAACGTAATGGTGCGCTTCCATCTGTCCGTTTTTATCACCGCTATAAAAATGGAACCCGTCAAGGTAGGTACTGATGGCATCGACAGGTGGTCTGGATTGAATAGCCGCCGCGCCTGTTTCCAGGGTACGTAATTTGGCAGATGTTTTTTCCCCGGGAATAGGCGTTTGCGGCGGCGTATTATTGGCGCCGCATCCGGCCAGAAAAGGAATGATAAAGAGTGCCAGCGGTAAAATTTTCATTAGGTCTCCATATAGTGAAGGGCTCTAATGAAAATAGTGCAATACCACGTGATTGGTAGAAGAAATGGAAGATGTTATTTGTGACGGTGTCACAAATAGTAAAACCCGACACACAGGCCGGGTTTTGATATCAGTTTACTCTTATTTTGAGAGTTCTTTCTTGATTTCGTCTTTTATTTTGCTTAATTCACTCTGCGGGTTTTTCTTACAAAGCTCAACGGCTAGCGGCACTGCTGTCGTCTCAGTTTCCTGGAAATCAACGTAGTCCCCGCCTTTAAAATCTTCATCTTCATTCAGCACCCAGAAAGCGACTGGCGCCATCGTCTGCGGATTGAGGTCAACAAACTCCTGGCAGCTCATACCTTTAGGCGTAACGTTTGTTTTAGTAGTATCTGTTGCCGCATTCACGCTAACACTGGTTACCAGCGCTGCCACGATAATACCTGCTGTAGCAAGGGAGAATTTATTCATTGTTGTTACTCCAATAATTATATAAATAACCTCTACATCTGCGCGTTAACCCGTTAATGTAGAACGCAGAAAATAATACCCCTCCTCTCTCAGGAATAAAGATCACCCTCCGCGATATGGCTATTATTGATATTTACGTTGACTGATTTTGATGTTTGATGAATAAAGCAACATGGCGAGCAGATTTTAAGGCGAAAAAGTAGGCCACGACAATAGCCGCAGACGTGGTCTACGGCGCGTTGAGGTGATAGAAATACGGCAGGCATTCAGATAGACCGGGAGCGAGCCCTCCGTCTGAATGTATATTCATCAGCCCGATCAACCCATCGTTACCGGGCTGGAGAGGTTATCAGGCGTTAAGCTGGTAGTCGAGGGTGATTTCCGCATTCAGAACCTGCGATACCGGGCACCCGGCTTTTGCTTTCTGGATGATTTGATCGAAAGTTGAAGCATCAATATCTGCTACCGCAACTTTGCTTTGTAGCGCAATTTTGGTAATGGCGAAGCCCGCCTCCACCTTATCAAGCGATACGTCAGCGGTGGTGTCAATGGATGTCGGCGTAAATCCAGCCTCTCCCAGCATGAGTGATAGCGCCATGGAGAAACAGGCCGCATGTGCGGCGCCAATTAACTCTTCCGGGTTGGTTCCCTGCGCGCCTTCGAACCGGGTATTGAATCCATACGGTTGTTGATTAAGCACGCCGCTTTCTGTTGATACAGTACCTTTACCTCGTTTGATGTCGCCTTCCCAGTGTGCCTGACCTTTCTTATGGATTGTCATTTTTGCTCTCCTGTTGGCTCAAAAAATAAAGTATAGACCATGCTGCTAATCTGCGTTGTCCATGCCGATGGAGGTAGCATGTTGTCGATTACCCGTATTTCAGATATAGAAAATAGTTGTATGCTTTTTCAGTGATGAATATTAAACCAACAGGCCTCCCTTTCTTTAAAGAATATATCCTTCTTTTTATCCTTACTTTTTCTTCCGGAGGCGTATTCCATTATGTATATTTTCATTCAAATTAAGATTTGTCTTATCTCGTTGTAATAAAGGATAAAAATCGCAATAAGTAGCCTTTTAAATGTATATTAATTGACCACTACTCGTATGAGGATATGTAATTGGCAAACGTAATATATTTTCTTCTGGGGTAAACAATTAGAGTTCCGCCTTGCGTTAAAATAACTCCAGGACTAATCTTAACCACAGCCGCAAAAATATTTGCCATGCTGAGTACGAATTAATTTTCTGCGAGCCGTACTAAATAAATACATGTTCACGGAGGCATTATATGTTTACTTATCACTCAGCAAATACCTCAGCAGCACAACCGGCCCTGGTCAACGCGATTGAGCAAGGATTACGCGCGGAGTTAGGCGTTGTCACTGAAGATGATATTTTAATGGAGCTGACCAAATGGGTTGAGGCTTCCGACAATGACATCCTCAGTGACATCTACCAGCAGACCATCAACTATGTGGTAAGCGGGCAGCACCCGACTCTGTAAAACCTGCTATGCTGTATCGGCAACCTTAGGGGTTACGTTTCTTTCGCGTAAGCGAATTTGTCCTTAAAACTAGCAACAGGATTGAGGAGTTAACATGAAATCGAACCGTCAGGCTCGTCATATACTTGGACTGGATTACAGAATTTCCAACCAGCGTAAGGTTGTTACTGAAGGCGACACCAGCAGCGTGGTGAATAACCCAACCGGCAGAAAGCGCCGCGCCGACAGCCAAAAGTAATCGTACAGTCCTGAAATGACGTTAAACACCATTGCATCTGCAATGGTGTTTTTGTTTATAGGAATGACCTTAACGTCTCACAATGCTTTATACTCAGGGTCGGTTCCCTGGTGGAAGGCAATATATGATGATAAACGACGGTGCCAGGGACAGTTATTCGAAAAAGAGTGAGTAACATGGAAACTACAACCAAGAAAGCACGTTCCCTTTATATCCCTTACGCTGGCCCTGTATTGCTGGAATTCCCCCTGTTAAACAAAGGCAGCGCTTTTAGCGTAGAAGAGCGCCGCAACTTCAATTTGTCAGGGCTGCTGCCAGAGGTCGTCGAGTCGATTGAAGAACAGGCCGAACGCGCCTGGCTCCAGTATCAGGGGTTTAAAACAGAAATCGATAAGCATATTTACCTGCGTAACATCCAGGATACCAACGAAACGCTCTTTTATCGACTGGTGCAAAACCATCTTGAAGAGATGATGCCGGTTATCTATACCCCGACCGTGGGCGCGGCCTGTGAGCGCTTCTCTGAGATTTATCGCCGGGCGCGCGGCGTATTTATCTCTTATCCGAACCGTCACAATATGGACGACATTTTGCAGAATGTGCCTAACCACAACATTAAAGTTATTGTGGTGACGGATGGCGAGCGGATTCTGGGGCTTGGCGATCAGGGCATCGGCGGGATGGGGATCCCTATCGGTAAGCTGTCATTATACACCGCCTGCGGCGGCATTAGTCCGGCCTATACCCTTCCCGTTGTGCTGGATGTCGGCACCAACAATCAACAGTTACTCAACGATCCGCTTTACATGGGCTGGCGTCATCCGCGCATTACCGACGATGAGTATTATGCGTTTGTCGATGAGTTTATTCAGGCCGTTAAGCAGCGCTGGCCAGATATCCTGCTACAGTTTGAAGATTTCGCGCAGAAAAACGCAATGCCGCTGTTGACGCGCTATCGTGATGAGATTTGCTCCTTTAACGATGATATTCAGGGCACCGCAGCCGTGACCGTTGGTACGTTGATCGCCGCCAGCCGCGCTGCCGGCAGTCAGCTTAGCGAGCAGAAAATCGTTTTTCTCGGCGCGGGTTCCGCCGGATGTGGGATTGCTGAACAAATCATCGCGCAGACTCAGCGTGAAGGTTTAAGCGAAGATGCCGCCCGACAGAACGTTTTTATGGTCGATCGCTTCGGCCTGTTGACGGACCGGATGCCTAATTTATTGCCGTTCCAGGCAAAACTGGTGCAGAAATGCGACAATCTCCAGCACTGGGATACCGAAAATGACGTGCTGTCGCTGCTGGATGTGGTGCGTAACGTGAAGCCGGATATCCTGATCGGGGTTTCCGGCCAGACCGGGCTCTTTACTGAAGAGATCATCCGCGAGATGCATAAGCATTGCCCTCGCCCGATCGTCATGCCGCTCTCTAATCCCACCTCTCGCGTGGAGGCCACGCCACAGGACATTATCGCCTGGACGGAAGGCAACGCGCTGGTGGCAACCGGCAGCCCATTCTCGCCGGTCATCTGGAAAGATAAGGTTTATCCGATCGCACAATGTAATAACGCCTATATTTTCCCCGGCATCGGTCTGGGGGTTATCGCTTCCGGCGCATCGCGCATTACTGATGAAATGCTGATGTCAGCCAGTGAGACGCTGGCGAAACATTCTCCGCTGGTGAATAACGGCGAAGGATTAGTGTTGCCAGCGCTTAAAGACATCCAGGTTGTGTCGCGCGCTATCGCTTTTGCCGTAGGCAAAATGGCGCAGCAACAAGGCGTAGCGGTGAAAACCTCTGCGGAAGCGCTGCAACAGGCGATTGACGATAACTTCTGGAAACCGGAATACCGCGACTACCGTCGGACTTCCATTTAATACGTACCCGGCGGTGAATGCCGCCGGATATCACTTTCTTCTTTAGTTTTGGTGAGTCTGTCGACACGCCTGAATTCCTTTCCATGCTTATTTGTCAAGCTACTAATATTAGCCACCTTTATGTATTGAACGGGGATTTATCAGGATAATCCTGGCTAAACTATTACATTGTATTTCTGCCGCCTTGCATAACTCATCAGAAATATTAATCCTAAAGAGGTAATAGCACCTTACCTGCTATTACCTGCTATTACCTGCTATGCAGTTCACTATTAATAAAAGGAGAAGGTTATGAAAGCTGCTGTTGTCACACAAGATCATCAGGTTGATGTTACTGAGAAAACGCTGCGTCCCCTTCGCCACGGTGAAGCTTTGCTAAAAATGGAGTGCTGCGGCGTATGCCATACCGATCTACACGTGAAAAACGGCGATTTCGGTGACAAAACCGGCGTCATTCTGGGACACGAAGGCATTGGCGTCGTGGCGGAAGTCGGTCCCGGTGTCACCTCGCTGAAACCCGGCGATCGCGCGAGTGTCGCGTGGTTTTATGAAGGATGCGGACACTGTGAGTATTGCAATACGGGCAATGAAACCTTATGCCGCAACGTGAAAAATGCCGGTTACACGGTAGATGGCGGCATGGCCGAAGAGTGTATTGTCGTCGCGGATTATGCGGTGAAAGTACCGGAAGGTCTGGACTCTGCGGCGGCAAGTAGTATTACCTGCGCGGGCGTTACCACGTATAAAGCGGTGAAGATTTCTCATATTAAACCTGGCCAGTGGATTGCCATCTACGGTCTGGGCGGTCTGGGTAATCTGGCCTTGCAGTACGCGAAAAACGTTTTCAATGCGAAAGTGATCGCCATTGATGTCAATGATGGACAACTGAAACTGGCCGAGGAAATGGGCGCAGATCTGACCATTAATTCACGTACGGAAGATGCGGCTAAAATTGTGCAGGAAAAAACCGGTGGCGCGCACGCAGCGGTGGTTACCGCGGTCGCTAAGGCGGCGTTTAATTCCGCAGTAGATGCCGTTCGCGCCGGAGGCCGCGTGGTGGCAGTCGGACTGCCGCCAGAAGCCATGAACCTTGATATCCCTCGCCTGGTGCTGGATGGCATTCAGGTTGTCGGTTCGTTGGTGGGGACACGCCAGGATCTGACCGAAGCCTTCCAGTTCGCGGCGGAAGGAAAAGTCGTGCCAAAAGTCGCTTTACGTCCGCTTGAAGATATCAACGTTATTTTTAAAGAGATGGAACAAGGGCAAATTCGTGGCCGTATGGTCATCGATTTCCGTCGTTAAACGATTTGCTGTGGTCGTCTGAGTATACAGACAGCAGATGAAAACAAGGCGCTACGAGGATAGCGCCTTGTTTATCAGATCGCGAAAGAATTACTGAATACCTTTTTCGCTCTCTTTTTTTGCTTCCGCCTTCTCGATTTCACGATACCAGCGTGGGTGATGTTTCTTCGCCCAGCGACGGCTGACCTTCCCTTCGATCATGCCTTTAATCGAGCCTTTCACCCAAAACGCCATATACATATGGATGAGGATCGCGTGCATTAAAATAATGCCCGCCGCCGCATGAATTAACAGGCTATAACGCACCACCTGCATGGGGAAATACTGCGCGAAATACGGACGCCAGATAATCACGCCAGTCACCAGCAGCACAAAAATCATGCTCATAATGGACCAGAACATCATCTTCTGTCCGGCATTGTATTTGCCGACATCTGCCACCTTATGCTCATTGCCTTTCAATACTTCGACAATATTTTTCAGCCACGGAATGTCTTTTTTATCCGGGATGTTGTGGTGGACGAAACGCACGAACATAAACATCAGCGCGATGAAGATGGCAATACCGAAGAACGGGTGCAAAATACGTCCCATCTGCGGCGTGCCGAAAGTTTGCGTCAACCATTGTAGCGTCGGGAAGAAAAACGAAATCCCCGACAGCGCTACCAGGAAGAAGCAGATCACCACCGTCCAGTGACAGGCGCGGTCGACAAATTTCGTGCGCACAATCATTTTCGACTTACTCATGATGATCCTCCTCATCGTCGTCCGTTTCTTTATTCGGGCCAATACCGATGTAGTGGTAAATCAGACCGGCGAAAGTGGCGATAAAGCCCGCTGCGGCCAGCGGTTTTAGCGCCCCTTTCCACAGATTGATTGAGGTATCGATCTGCGGATCTTTCGGCAAGCCGTGGTACAACTCCGGCTGATTGGCATGGTGCAGCACATACATGACGTGCGTACCGCCAACGCCCTGCGGGTTGTAGATACCGGCATGTTCAAAGCCGCGCGCTTTTAACTTCTCCACGCGTTGCTCACCCAGTTCCAGCATCTCTTTTTTGGTGCCGAAGTGAATAGCCCCGGTCGGACAAGTTTTGACGCAGGCCGGTTCCTGGCCCACGCTGACGCGATCGACGCAGAGCGTACATTTATAAACGCGGTTGTCCTCTTTGTTGAGGCGCGGAATATTAAACGGACACCCGGCGATACAGTAACCACAGCCGATACAGTGTTCAGATTGAAAATCAACAATCCCGTTCGCGTACTGGATGATAGCCCCGGCAGATGGACAGGCTTTAAGACAGCCTGGATCTTCACAGTGCATACAACCATCTTTACGAATCAGCCACTCCAGCTTGCCGTTCTGCTCGGTTTCGGTAAAGCGCATCACCGTCCAGGACTTGGCGCTGAGATCGGCAGGGTTATCGTACACCCCGACACAATGACCAACGTTATCGCGAATATCGTTCCATTCAGAACAGGCTACCTGGCAGGCTTTACAGCCGACACAGGAGGAGACGTCGATCAGTTTCGCGACTTCGGCTTTGTAATCACGCGCCTGCGGAGGCGGCGTGATGGCGTTTGTTGCGGACCGTTTAATAATGTCCTGCGTTTCCATAGACATATGTTCGCCTCCCTTACGCCTTCTCGATGTTAACTAAAAACGCTTTGTATTCCGGCGTTTGCGAGTTGGCATCACCGACATTTGGCGTCAGAGTATTGGCGATATAGCCTTTGCGCGCGACACCCTCAAAGCCCCAGTGAATCGGGATCCCCACCGTTTCAACCTGCTGACCGTTGACATGCAGGGTGCGAAGACGACGAGTTACCACCGCGACCGCGCGAATAAACCCGCGTTTACTGCTCACCTTCACATAGTCGCCGTTAGCAATACCTTTCGCTGCCGCCAGCGTCTCACTGATCTCCACAAACTGTTCCGGCTGAGCGATAGCGTTAAGTAGCGCATGTTTGGTCCAGGTATGGAAATGCTCTGTGAGGCGGTAAGTCGTGCCCACGTACGGAAACTGCTCCTTCTTACCCATGCGCAGCGCATCTTCTTCATACAGACGCGCCGCCGGGTTCGAGACCACATTCGGGTGCAGCGGGTTAGTGCCCAGCGGCGTTTCCATCGGCTCGTAGTGTTCAGGGAACGGCCCTTCCGCCATTTTATCAATAGCAAACAGACGTCCCAGCCCTTCCGGCTGCATGATAAACGGATTGGTCCCGCTCCCCGGCGCCGCGTTGTTAAAGTCCGGAATATCGTTCCCTGTCCACTTCGCGCCGTTCCACTGGATCAGCATCCGTTTTGGATCCCACGGTTTACCCTGCGGGTCCGCCGAAGCGCGGTTATACAATACGCGACGGTTTAGCGGCCACGCCCACGCCCAACCCAGTGTATTGCCAAGCCCTGACGGGTCGGCGTTATCACGTCTGGACATCTGGTTGCCCTGCTCCGTCCAGCTACCGGTATAAATCCAGCAGGAGGAGGATGTCGTACCGTCATCGCGCAGTAATGCAAAACTGCTCAACAACTGGCCTTTCCTGGCAAGCAGTGTACCGTTAGCGTCATAGAGATCTTCCAGCGCATAGCCGTTGTTCTCTTTCGCCACTTCTTCCGAATGCGGTTCATCCGGCTGCTTGTAGTTCCAGCTCATCTTCAATAGTGGTTCGGCGCCTTTACCGCCTTCTGCGCGATACATTTCACGCAGACGATGGTAAATACCGGCCAGAATCTCGCCGTCGTTACGCGCTTCGCCCGGCGCGTCCTGACCTTTCCAGTGCCACTGTAACCAGCGACCGGAGTTAGCGATAGAGCCATCCTCTTCCGCAAAACAGGTAGACGGCAGACGGAAGACTTCGGTCTGAATCGTTGTCGGATCAACATCATTAGATTCGCCGTGGTTCTGCCAGAACGTTGACGTTTCAGTCACCAGTGGATCGATAACGACCAGATACTTCAGTTTGCTTAAGCTTTGCACCACTTTGTTTTTGTCCGGGAAGGACGCCACCGGGTTAAAGCCCTGACAGAAATAGCCGGTGACTTTCCCGCTATCCATCATGTTGAAATATTTGATCACGTCATAGGACTGATCCCACTTAGGCAGCCAGGCAAAGCCCCAGTCATTCTCTTTCTGCGCCGCATCGCCATAGAAAGATTTCATCAGGCTGACGAAGAACTTAGGATAATTACCCCAGTAGTTGACCTGATCGGCCAGCGTCGCTTTGGGGGTATTCGCTGCCAGATAAGTTTGCAGATCGGCCTGTTTTTCTGACGGTAGCGTCAGGTAACCCGGCAGGCTGGTGGAGAGCAGTCCTAAATCCGTTAAACCCTGAATATTAGAGTGGCCGCGCAAAGCGTTCACACCGCCGCCAGCCATCCCCATATTGCCGAGCAGCAACTGGATCATCGCCATAGTACGGATGTTCTGCGCCCCGACGGTATGTTGCGTCCAGCCCAGCGCATACAGGAAGGTGGTAGTGCGATCCGGAGCGCTGGTAGAGGCCAACACCTCACACACCTTCAGGAAGTCTGCTTTCGGCGTACCGCAAATGTTTTCCACGACGTCCGGCGTATAGCGCGAAACGTGCTGCTTCAGCAGATTCCACACACAGCGTGGGTGCGTCAACGTTTCATCACGTTTGGCATAGCCGTTTTCATCGAACTGGTAGTTCCAGGAGGATTTATCGTACTGACGCTTTTGGGCGTCATAGCCGCTGAAAAGACCGTCATCAAAGGCAAAATCATCCCGCACCAGCAGGCTGGCGTTGGTGTAATGCTTAACGTATTCAGCGTTGATTTTGTTGTTTTCAATCAGGTACAGCAAAACCCCGGACAGGAACGTAATGTCCGTGCCGGAACGGATCGGTGCGTAAATATCCGCCACCGAGGCTGTACGTGTAAAACGAGGGTCAACAACAATCAGCGTGGCGTCATTGTTGTTTTTAGCTTCCATCGCCCAGCGGAATCCCACCGGATGTGCTTCAGCGGCGTTACCGCCCATCACCATCACGACGTTGGCGTTTTTAATATCCACCCAGTGGTTGGTCATCGCACCGCGACCAAATGTTGGAGCAAGACTTGCTACCGTTGGTCCGTGTCAAACGCGCGCCTGGTTATCTACCGCCAGCATACCGAGAGAACGCGCAAACTTCTGCGTCAGCATACCCGTTTCATTGCTGGCCGCCGAGGCGCACAGCATTCCGGTAGAGAGCCAGCGGTTAACCGTGACGCCCTGCTCATTCTTTTCAATAAAGTTGGCGTCGCGGTCGGCTTTCATTAATTTAGCAATACGAGTGAAAGCGTCATCCCAGCTAATGCGCTGCCACTTGTCGGAACCCGGCGCGCGGTATTCCGGATAGCGTAGGCGATCTTCACTGTGAACATAGTCCAGCAAACCGGCCCCTTTCGGGCACAGCGCGCCACGGCTTACCGGATGATCCGGGTCGCCTTCAATATGGTAAATCGCTTCTTTCGCGTTTTTTGCCCCATCTCCCAGGCTATACATTAATAGCCCGCAACCTACGGAACAGTATGTGCAGGAGTTACGGATCTCTTTTGCGCGCAACAGCTTATAGTTTCGCGCCTGAGCCAGGGCCATTTTAGGGGTAAAACCCAGTGCGGCCACCGTTGTTCCCGCCATACCGCCCGCGCAGATTTTAAAAAATTGTCTGCGGCTGACGTCCATTGCTTTCCTCTTTTTTCCACGGATGCACGCCTCCTTCGAACTGCAGCAAAACCTCAGCCCAGGATGCGTGTATAACTTCGCGAGGAAACTAACAGCAAAATCGATAACTTTTTTGCGTCAAATCAATATTGAAACGGTTCCGCTATTAAATAGCCCTATTTTTAAACCGCAATAACTCCAGGGAGGTACTAAAAAATGACACTGCATGGCATCGCCCTCGGAAAAAGTGCTATAAGTGGCAGTTTATTTTGCGCGGTATTCAGGACAGTCACAAAGCATGACATCACAAAAAGCAACGCTAATAGGGCTTGTTGCCATCGTTCTGTGGAGCACGATGGTTGGGTTAATTCGCGGCGTCAGCGAAGGTCTTGGACCGGTAGGCGGCGCAGCCATGATCTATTCATTAAGCGGCCTGCTGCTGATTTTTACCGTCGGATTACCTGATATCCGCCGTTTCCCGGGGCGATACCTCATCGCAGGCAGCGTACTGTTTGTCAGTTATGAAATATGCCTGGCGCTTTCTCTCGGTTATGCCGCCACTCGCCATCAGGCTATCGAAGTCGGCATGGTTAACTATTTATGGCCCAGCCTGACTATTCTGTTTGCCATTCTTTTTAATGGGCAAAAAACTAACTGGCTTATTGTTCCTGGATTGCTTATTGCACTTACTGGCGTTTGCTGGGTTCTGGGGGGCGAGAATGGTCTTAATGCCGGAGAAATTATCAACAATGTCGCCACCAGTCCGCTAAGTTATTTCCTGGCATTTCTTGGGGCGTTTATATGGGCGACGTACTGCACGGTCACCAATAAATATGCGCGTGGTTTTAACGGTATCACCGTCTTTGTGTTACTCACCGCCGTAGCGCTGTGGTTACACTATTTTCTTACGCCGCAACCTGCCATGATATTTAGCCTACCGGTGATTGCTAAACTTTTTACCGCGGCATTAACGTTGGGGTTTGCCTACGCAGCATGGAATGTGGGCATACTTCATGGCAATGTGACTATCATGGCCGTAGGGTCTTATTTTACCCCCGTCATGTCCTCTGCTCTGGCAGCGCTGTTACTCAGCTCACCACTGTCATTCTCCTTCTGGCAAGGCGCAGTCATGGTTTGCGTAGGTTCACTACTTTGTTGGCTGGCAACGCGGCGGCGCTAATAGCGACGGGCGGGCCGATATTGATATTAAATCGACCCGCTGTACCTTGACACTCTTCATAACACAACTACGCTTTTATCTATTGCCTGTGCGTATTTGACGATTTTCCATTTTCACGTGCTCCTCCTGCGCCATACCAGGATTGCGCTGGTAAAAATGAATTTTATAAAATCGTTAAATATGTTAATGTAATGATGTAATTATATTAACAAATATATAATTAACGTTAGCTCGCAACTGTTATTAGTGCATATAATAATCAGTCGTTACTACCAAAAATAAAACCATAAACAGCCCAATAGTCCCCTCCGAAAATATATCTTATTAGACAGTCCCTATTTGAATTAATACTCTCAAATGTATTAAGGAGATCTCGATCACACAAATTAAAATAATTTGTAATCTTATGAAACTTATTATTGAACTTATGCCACTCCGTCATTTAAAAATAGTCTGCCATTGACAAACGCCTCGTTTAACAATGGTTGAGGAAACACGCTAAGAAAATTATAAGGATTATTAAAATGAAACTTAAGTTAGTGGCAGTGGCAGTGACTTCCCTGTTGGCAGCAGGCGTTGTAAATGCAGCCGAGGTATATAACAAAGACGGCAATAAACTGGATCTGTACGGTAAAGTTCACGCTCAGCATTATTTCTCTGATGATAACGGAAGTGATGGTGACAAAACTTACGCGCGTCTGGGCTTTAAAGGCGAAACGCAGATCAACGATCAGTTAACCGGTTTTGGCCAGTGGGAATATGAATTCAAAGGCAACCGTACTGAAAGCCAGGGCGCTGACAAAGACAAAACCCGTCTGGCGTTTGCTGGTCTGAAATTCGCTGACTACGGTTCTTTCGACTACGGTCGTAACTACGGCGTTGCTTACGACATCGGCGCATGGACCGACGTTCTGCCAGAGTTTGGTGGCGATACCTGGACTCAGACTGACGTCTTCATGACTGGCCGTACTACTGGTGTTGCCACCTACCGTAACACTGACTTCTTTGGCCTGGTTGAAGGTCTGAACTTTGCCGCGCAGTACCAGGGCAAAAACGACCGTGACGGCGCGTACGAGTCTAACGGCGACGGTTTCGGTCTGTCCGCAACGTATGAGTACGAAGGTTTTGGCGTAGGTGCGGCCTATGCGAAGTCTGACCGTACTAACAACCAGGTGAAAGCAGCGAGCAACCTGAATGCTGCGGGTAAAAACGCTGAAGTCTGGGCTGCTGGTCTGAAATATGATGCGAACAACATCTACCTGGCGACCACCTACTCCGAAACGCTGAACATGACCACCTTTGGTGAAGATTCAGCGGGTGATGCGTTTATCGCGAATAAAACCCAGAACTTTGAAGCAGTTGCTCAGTATCAGTTCGACTTCGGTCTGCGTCCGTCCATCGCTTACCTGAAATCCAAAGGTAAAAACCTGGGTACTTACGGCGACCAGGATCTGGTTGAGTACATCGATGTCGGTGCTACCTACTACTTCAACAAAAACATGTCCACCTTCGTTGATTACAAAATCAACCTGCTGGACGACAGCGACTTCACCAAAGCGGCTAAAGTGTCTACCGACAACATCGTTGCTGTTGGTCTGAACTACCAGTTCTAATTTTGTTGTAGTCTGAATACAAAGCCAGTCCTTTCAGGGCTGGCTTTTTCTCTTGATGTAGACTCGGTCATAAGGAGTATGCCGTGCAGACGTTCACTGGTCGTTGTCTTTGCGGACAGAGCCATTTTACCGTTGACGTCGAAATGCTGGATGTCTATGCCTGCCATTGTACGCTGTGTCAAAAATGGTCGGGTGGAATAGCCATGTATCTGGAAGCCTGCGGGCAACCACAGCTAGCCCCCCTTTCCCCGGAACCGCCATACTTTTCATCCTCTTCGCGCGGCGAACGCTACTTCTGTTCCGGCTGCGGGTGTCCGCTGTGGTTTCGGCTTACCGATACCGATCGCTATTTTATTCCCTGGACCTTACTGGAACTGAACGAAGTTGATCGCCGTCGGCTGATTCTGGCTGCGGAAATTTATACCGAAACCCAGCCTGCCTTCTGGCGACTGACGGGGCAATACGCACGCCTCAGCGGTAAAGAGGTTGAGGAAATGGACTCCCCCTGCCAGCTAGCGCATTAAGCGCTTATCTCATCAGGCGTTATGTTATCGGCGTTGGGCTTTTGCCAGGCTGAACCACATCCCTACCGCCAGCAAAAGAAGCATACTCCCGGCGCTGCTTAACGCCACGCTATGCGACCAGATAAAGGCATGTCTGGCGGCGTCCAGTATTGCCTGCCCCTGCGTGGGCGGTAGGCTATTCGCCAACTGCACGGCTTCTCCCATTGAAGATGACGCTCTGGCAATCTCTTGCGCCTCAAGCCCGGCAGGCAGACGGATAGACGCGGAGAAGCTACGGCTTAACAACAGACCGAAAATGGCAATGCCCAGTCCCGCGCCCAGTTCATAAGCCATCGTTTCTATCGCGCCGGCCGCCGCCGCTTTTTCTGCCGGCGCAGCGGCCATAATTGCCGACGTGGAAGCCAGCAATGCGCTGGCGGCGCTAAATCCCAGCAGCGCCATCAGCCCCCAGGCCTGCCATTGTTGGGTGCTGAAATCCGTCATCGCCAGGCCATAAAAACTCAGCGCGCTTAACGCCATGCCGCCCGTCGCGACCAGCCGTAGTCCCAGACGCGAGACCAGCACGCCCGCAATCGGCCCGCTGAATCCACTGGCGACCATCACCGGCAGCATAAATACCCCGGCCTCATAAGGCGATAGCCCGTGAACAAACTGTAGCTCTTGCGCCATCAGCAGCTCAAAGCCCACCAGAGTGATCATCGCGGTCATCGCCATCACGACGCCGCTCAGGATAATGCGATGGGTAAATAGCCGCATATCAATCATCGGACGCGATGTCGCAAGCTGTGTGCGGATAAAGAGTCCCAGGAGCAGCGCGCCGGTAAGCAGGGTAAGCGAGATGACCCACAGCGACAGATGCCCTTTCAGCGCGGTTTTAGCGCTATAGACCAACAGCAAAATGGCAATAATCAGCATCACCGCATGGCCAAGATTGAGCGGTTGATCGCGACGGCCCGCCTGACGAGGAACATAGCGGGCGGTTAAGCCCATGACGACCAGCACAATCGGCACGTTGATCAGGAAAACCGATCCCCAGTAAAAATGCTCTAATAATATGCCGCCGATGAGCGGCCCAAACGCCGCTCCGCCCGAACCTACCGCTGCCCAGACGCCCAGCGCCATGTTGCGATGCTTTTCTTCACAAAAGGTGGCGCGTATCCCGGCCAGCGTCGCCGGTACAATCATCGCCGCGCCAATAGCCAGTAATACCCTGGTGGCGATAAGCCAACTGGCGGTATGCGAAAACGCCGCCGCCAGTGACGCCAGGCCAAAGAGCGTCCCGCCCAGCATCAGCAGGCGTTTAAAACCGATACGATCGCCAAGCGCGCCCATCGGCAACACCATGCCAGCCATGACCAAAGAATAAATATCAATGATCCACAGCAGCTCGTTGCCGCTGGCCCCCAGTGTCATACTCAGTGTCGGCGCGGCGACATGCAAGACCGTGGCATCAATGGCGACAGGAATATAGACCAGCACAATAATGACTAACGTTAACCACTGACGAAACATAACTCTCCCTTCAAAAACTCAAATTTGGACGCTTGTCCAGTTTCAGGATCCTACGGTAAGTTGAACGAATGTCCAGCTTTTTGTTACACTGCGCGCATTGGCTAATGTGGGGAAAATATGAGTTACCTTAACCGGGATGAACGCCGCGAAGTGATCCTGCAAGCGGCGATGCGCGTGGCGCTTGCAGAGGGGTTTGCCGCCATGACGGTGCGACGAATCGCATCAGAAGCCGATGTCGCCGCCGGCCAGGTGCATCACCACTTCAGCTCGGCGGGCGAGCTCAAAGCGCTGGCCTTTGTCCATTTGATCCGCACCCTGCTTGATGCCGGGCAAGTTCCGCCGCCCGCCACATGGCGTGCACGGCTTCACGCTATGTTGGGTAGCGAAGACGGCGGCTTTGAGCCTTACATAAAATTGTGGCGAGAGGCGCAAATTCTGGCCGATCGGGATCCGCACATCAGAGATGCTTATCTCCTCACGATGCAGATGTGGCATGAGGAAACGGTCACAATTATCGAGCAGGGCAAACAGGCAGGAGAATTTACGTTTACTGCTAACGCCACGGATATCGCCTGGCGGCTTATCGCACTGGTGTGCGGGCTAGACGGTATGTATGTGCTGGGTATTCCGGAAATGGCCGATCCCGCGTTTAAATACCATCTGGATCGGATGATTACGCTTGAACTCTTTGCGTAAAGTTACAAATAATTTAATAAAAATCACTTTTAGTTTACAAATAGTAACAATTAAGAAACATCATATCTCCTCTTCGCGCCGCGCTGGCCTGGTTTTTTATCTATTCTTTCACTCAATATTCTAAAAAAACTTCAATAAGTTCTCAAAAGAGCGCGTGACGCTCTGTCTCTTTTTTGTGTTTTTTTTCAAATGATATGCGCATGTGAGGGGTAAAATGACACGACAAAACGAGAATTATAACCGTTATCTCTTGAGTGACTGGCGACCCGAAAATCCAGCCTTCTGGGAGAATAAAGGGAAAGGCATCGCCAGAAGAAACTTATGGATTTCAGTAAGTTGTTTGCTCCTGGCATTTTGCGTCTGGATGTTGTTTAGCGCTGTTGCCGTCAACCTCAATAAAATTGGATTTAATTTTACCACCGACCAACTCTTTTTATTAACCGCATTACCTTCTCTTTCCGGCGCAATATTACGCGTTCCCTACTCCTTTATGGTGCCACTGTTTGGTGGGCGTAAATGGACCGTATTAAGCACCGTAATATTGATTATTCCCTGCGCCTGGCTGGGATTCGCCGTGCAAAATCCCGCCACCCCTTTCGGGGTATTTATGCTCATCGCTCTATTGTGCGGTTTTGCGGGGGCAAACTTCGCGTCCAGTATGGGCAACATCAGTTTTTTCTTTCCAAAAGCCAGACAAGGTAGCGCGTTGGGTATTAACGGCGGCCTGGGAAATCTTGGCGTCAGTGTGATGCAGTTGATTGCGCCGCTGGTTATTTTTCTGCCGATATTTACTTTTTTAGGCGTCCGGGGCGTGTCGCAACCTGATGGCTCCCTGCTCGCCCTCACTAACGCCGCCTGGATCTGGGTGCCGTTACTGGCTGTCGCGACGCTTGCCGCCTGGTTTGGTATGAACGATATCGGCAGTTCAAAAGCGTCTGTCGCTTCGCAATTGCCGGTGCTAAAACGTCTGCACCTGTGGCTGCTTAGCCTGCTGTACCTGGCGACATTCGGGTCATTCATCGGCTTTTCCGCAGGTTTCGCCATGCTCGCCAAAACGCAATTTCCCGACGTAAACATTCTGCAACTGGCGTTCTTTGGCCCTTTTATCGGCGCGCTGGCGCGATCGGCAGGCGGCGTGATCTCCGATAAATTCGGCGGCGTTCGCGTAACGCTCATTAATTTTATCTTTATGGCGCTGTTTACCGCCCTGCTATTCCTCACGCTGCCAGGCTCCGGCGCAGGCAGCTTTAGCGCGTTCTATCTTGTTTTTATGGGCCTGTTTTTGACAGCGGGTCTCGGCAGCGGTTCTACCTTCCAGATGATTGCGGTGATCTTCCGTCAGATCACGCTCTACAACGTCAAACTGCGCGGCGGGAGCGATGAGCAGGCGCAGCGCGAAGCGGTGACGGATACCGCCGCCGCGCTCGGTTTTATCTCCGCTATTGGCGCTGTGGGCGGCTTCTTTATTCCAAAAGCGTTTGGCACCTCTTTGGCCTTGACCGGCTCGCCGGTGGGCGCCATGAAAATCTTTTTGCTGTTTTACCTCGCTTGCGTCCTGCTGACCTGGCTGGTCTACGGGCGTCGTAAGCCTAAACAACAATAACAACATACGCACCTGTAGGACGGCCATCCGGCAATGGTTTAACGCCAAATCGACAGGGTGGCGGAAAATTTATCGAAGCAGGAGAAATGTCATGAGTAAACTGTTGGATCGCTTTCGTTACTTTAAACAAAAAGGCGATACCTTTGCCGACGG
Organism: Salmonella sp. SAL04202; assembly: GCF_046550775.1. Lineage (NCBI taxonomy): Bacteria > Pseudomonadati > Pseudomonadota > Gammaproteobacteria > Enterobacterales > Enterobacteriaceae > Salmonella > Salmonella sp. SAL04202. The sequence goes on from NZ_JBGDXK010000001.1 coordinate 1,308,665, forward strand.
CCATGGTCAGGTGATGCATACCAACCGCGACTGGGAAGACAGTTATCGCCAGCGCTGGCAGTTTGATAAGATCGTGCGCTCAACCCACGGCGTCAACTGCACGGGCTCCTGTAGCTGGAAAATTTATGTCAAAAACGGTCTGGTGACGTGGGAAACTCAACAAACCGACTACCCGCGCACGCGTCCCGATTTACCGAACCATGAACCGCGCGGCTGCCCGCGCGGCGCCAGCTACTCCTGGTATCTCTATAGCGCCAATCGTCTGAAATACCCTCTGGTGCGTAAGCGGCTGATAGAACTGTGGCGCGAGGCCCTTTCCCGGCACAGCGATCCGGTACTGGCATGGGAATCTATAATGAACGACCCGCAAAAATGCCAAAGTTACAAACAGGTGCGCGGACATGGCGGCTTTATTCGTTCGAACTGGAAAGAGCTGAATCAGCTCATTGCCGCTGCTAACGTCTGGACAATCAAAACCTATGGTCCGGATCGTGTGGCGGGGTTTTCACCTATTCCGGCGATGTCGATGGTTTCTTACGCTGCCGGAACACGTTATCTGTCATTGCTTGGCGGTACTTGCCTGAGCTTCTATGACTGGTATTGCGATCTTCCGCCCGCGTCGCCAATGACCTGGGGCGAGCAGACTGACGTGCCGGAGTCCGCCGACTGGTATAACTCAGCCTACATTATTGCCTGGGGCTCTAACGTGCCGCAGACGCGTACCCCGGACGCCCACTTCTTTACCGAAGTGCGCTACAAAGGCACCAAGACGATCGCCATCACCCCGGACTATTCCGAAGTCGCTAAACTGTGCGATCAGTGGCTGGCGCCAAAGCAAGGTACCGACAGCGCGCTGGCGATGGCCATGGGTCACGTTATTTTAAAAGAGTTTCATCTCGATAATCCCAGCGACTATTTTCTTAACTATTGCCGCCGTTATACCGACATGCCAATGCTGGTCCTGTTGGATGAGCGCGCAGACGGCAGTTATGTACCGGGGCGTATGATGCGCGCGTCGGATCTGGTGGATGGACTGGGAGAAGCCAATAATCCGGAATGGAAAACCGTCGCGCTCAACAGTACGGGCGAACTGGTCGCGCCCAACGGTTCTATCGGTTTTCGCTGGGGCGAAAAGGGAAAATGGAACCTGGAACCGGTGGCGGCGGGCGTCGAAACTGAACTGTCGCTCTCTTTACTAGGTCAGTATGATGACGTGGCGGGTGTCGCCTTCCCCTATTTTGGCGGTAACGAAAACCCACATTTCCGCAGCGTGCGGCAGGAACCGGTGCTGGTACGTCAGTTACCGGTGAAACGCCTGGCTCTGGCGGACGGTAGCGAGCGGATGGTCGTCAGCGTTTACGATCTGGTGCTGGCGAATTATGGGCTGGATCGTGGTCTGGATGACTGCCATAGCGCCAATAATTATAACGACGTAAAAGCCTACACGCCGGCCTGGGGCGAACAGATTACCGGCGTGCCGCGTCGACATATCGAAACTATTGCGCGTGAATTTGCCGAGACCGCCCATAAAACTCACGGTCGTTCGATGATCATCCTCGGCGCGGGAGTGAATCACTGGTATCACATGGATATGAATTACCGTGGGATGATTAACATGCTGGTGTTCTGCGGCTGTGTTGGACAAACCGGCGGCGGCTGGGCGCACTATGTCGGCCAGGAGAAGCTGCGGCCGCAAACCGGCTGGCTGCCGCTGGCCTTCGCGCTGGACTGGAATCGCCCGCCGCGTCAGATGAACAGTACCTCGTTTTTCTACAACCATGCCAGCCAGTGGCGCTATGAAAAACTGACTGCGCAAGAGTTGCTGTCGCCGCTGGCCGATCCGGCTAAATTTTCCGGACACCTGATCGATTTCAACGTGCGCGCGGAACGTATGGGCTGGCTACCCTCGGCGCCGCAGCTTAATCTTAACCCGCTCAGCGTGAAAGCGAGCGCCGATAAAGCCGGGCTGTCTGCGGCGGATTATACCGTGCAGGCGTTGAAATCAGGCGCTATCCGTTTTGCCTGCGAACAGCCTGACAGTGGTCATAATCACCCGCGAAATTTATTTGTCTGGCGCTCTAACCTGCTCGGCTCCTCCGGGAAAGGTCATGAGTACATGCTCAAATATCTGCTGGGCACCGACAGCGGTATCCAGGGCGAAGCGCTGGGTTCCAGCGAAGGAATTAAGCCTGAAGAGGTGGAATGGCAGTCCGCCGCGATTGAGGGCAAGCTCGATCTGTTGGTCACGCTTGATTTCCGTATGTCCAGTACCTGTCTGTTTTCCGATATCGTCTTGCCGACCGCCACCTGGTATGAAAAAGACGATATGAATACCTCGGATATGCATCCGTTTATCCACCCCCTTTCCGCCGCGGTCGATCCTGCCTGGGAATCCAAAAGCGACTGGGAGATCTACAAAGGTATCGCCAGCGTCTTTTCTGAGGTGTGTGTCGGACATCTCGGACAGGAAACCGATGTGGTGTTACACCCGCTCCAGCATGATTCCCCGGCGGAACTGGCGCAGCCATTTGATATTCTCGACTGGCGTAAAGGCGAGTGCGAACTTATTCCGGGCAAAACCGCCCCCAATATCGTCGTGGTTGAACGCGATTATCCGGCCACCTATGAACGTTTTACCTCTCTGGGTCCCCTGCTGGATAAATTAGGCAACGGCGGTAAGGGTATTGCCTGGAATACGCAAGATGAAGTCAATTTCCTCGGTAAGCTCAATTACACCAAACACGATGGTCCGGCGAAAGGACGTCCGCGAATAGACACCGCGCTGGATGCTTCGGAAGTGATTCTTGCCTTAGCGCCGGAAACTAACGGCCAGGTGGCGGTGAAAGCCTGGCAGGCGTTGGGCGAGATGACCGGGCGCGAGCACACCCATCTGGCCATCAATAAAGAAGATGAGAAAATTCGCTTTCGTGATATCCAGGCGCAACCGCGCAAAATTATCTCCAGCCCGACCTGGTCAGGACTGGAAAGCGAACATGTCTCTTATAACGCCGGGTATACCAACGTACATGAACTGATCCCGTGGCGTACGTTGTCGGGGCGGCAACAACTCTATCAGGATCATGCGTGGATGCGCGCTTTTGGCGAAAGCCTGGTGGCATATCGTCCGCCGATTGATACCCGCAGCGTCAGCGAAATGCGAGAAATTCCGCCCAACGGTTTCCCGGAAAAAGCGCTTAACTTCCTGACGCCGCACCAGAAATGGGGAATTCACTCCACCTACAGCGAAAACCTGCTGATGCTGACCTTGTCGCGCGGCGGGCCGATTGTCTGGATCAGCGAAGCCGATGCCCGTGAACTGGGTATTGAAGATAACGACTGGATTGAAGCCTTCAACGCTAATGGCGCCCTTACCGCTCGTGCGGTGGTCAGCCAGCGCGTCCCGCCGGGTATGACCATGATGTACCACGCCCAGGAGCGGATTATGAACATTCCGGGTTCGGAAGTCACCGGGATGCGCGGCGGGATCCATAACTCCGTGACCCGGGTCTGTCCAAAACCGACGCATATGATCGGCGGCTATGCGCAACTGGCTTACGGCTTCAACTATTACGGAACCGTGGGTTCGAATCGCGATGAATTCATCATGATCAGGAAGATGAAAAACATTAACTGGCTGGATGATGAGGGCCGGGATCAGGTACAGGAGGCGAAAAAATGAAAATACGCTCACAGGTTGGGATGGTACTGAATCTCGATAAATGTATTGGCTGTCACACCTGCTCCGTCACCTGTAAAAACGTCTGGACCGGACGTGAAGGGATGGAATACGCATGGTTCAATAACGTCGAAACTAAACCGGGCATCGGCTATCCCAAAAACTGGGAAGACCAGCAGGAGTGGCAAGGCGGTTGGGTTCGTGATGTTAATGGCAAGATAAGGCCCCGTCTGGGCGGCAAAATGGGGGTAATTAGCAAAATTTTCGCCAACCCGGTGATTCCGCAAATCGATGATTACTATGAACCCTTTACCTTCGATTATCAGCATTTACATACAGCGCCGGAGAGTAAGCATCAGCCCACTGCCCGTCCACGTTCACTGATCGACGGAAAACGGATGGACAAGGTGATCTGGGGGCCAAACTGGGAAGAGCTGCTCGGCGGCGAGTTTGAAAAACGCGCCCGCGACCGTAACTTCGACAACATACAAAAGGAGATGTACGGTCAGTTCGAAAACACCTTCATGATGTACCTGCCGCGCCTGTGCGAACACTGCCTGAACCCCAGTTGTGTCGCCACCTGCCCAAGTGGCGCTATTTACAAGCGTGAAGAAGACGGCATCGTGCTAATCGACCAGGATAAATGCCGGGGCTGGCGTTTGTGTATCAGCGGCTGCCCGTACAAAAAAATCTACTTTAACTGGAAGAGCGGCAAGTCTGAGAAATGCATATTTTGCTATCCGCGTATTGAATCCGGCCAGCCGACCGTTTGCTCGGAAACCTGCGTCGGGCGCATCCGTTATCTTGGCGTTCTGCTCTACGACGCCGACAGGATTGAAGAAGCGGCCAGTACCGAACACGAGACAGATTTGTATGAACGTCAGTGCGATGTGTTTCTCAATCCGCACGATCCGGCGGTTATCGAAGAGGCGCTTAAACAAGGCATCCCGCAAAACGTCATCGACGCCGCCCAACGGTCGCCGGTGTACAAAATGGCGATGGACTGGAAGCTGGCGCTTCCGCTGCACCCGGAATACCGTACCCTGCCGATGGTCTGGTACGTACCGCCGCTATCGCCCATCCAGTCATACGCTGACGCGGGCGGGTTGCCGCACAATGGCAATATTCTGCCGGCGGTGGAAACGCTGCGTATTCCGGTTCAGTACCTGGCCAATATGCTCAGCGCGGGCGATACCGGCCCGGTCATTCGGGCGCTAAAGCGGATGATGGCGATGCGCCACTACATGCGCTCGCAGACGGTTGAAGGCGTGACGGATACCCGCGCCATTGAGGAAGTTGGTCTGAGCATACAACAGGTTGAAGAGATGTATCGCTACCTGGCGATTGCCAATTATGAAGATCGTTTTGTCATTCCCACCAGCCACCGGGAAATGGCGCGCGATGCCTTTCCGGAGCGCAACGGCTGCGGCTTTACTTTTGGCGACGGTTGCCACGGGTCGGATACCAAATTCAACCTGTTCAACAGTAGCCGTATTGATGCCATCAATATCACCGAAGTACGTGATAAAGCGGAGGGGGAATAATGCAAATCCTCAAAGCGATTGGCCTGTTGATGGAGTATCCGGACGACGAGTTGTGGGAATGTCGGGATGAAGCGCTTGCCCTTATCCAACACGATGCGCCAATGCTGGCCGACTTCACTCGCGAGCTGCTTTATGCGCCGTTACTGGATAAACAAGCAGAATGGTGCGAAGTGTTTGACCGCGGGCGCGCCACTTCATTGCTGTTATTCGAGCATGTTCATGCGGAGTCCCGCGATCGCGGCCAGGCGATGGTCGATTTGTTAAGCCAGTATGAAACCGTGGGCCTGCACCTCAACTGCCGCGAACTGCCGGATCACCTGCCACTCTATCTGGAGTACTTAAGCGTGTTGCCGGAAGCGGAAGCGCGCGAGGGATTACAGAATATTGCCCCTATTCTGGCGCTACTGGGCGGTCGTCTGAAACAGCGAGGAGCGCCGTGGTATCAACTGTTTGACGCCCTGCTGACGCTGGCGGGCAGTACGCTTACAAGTGACAGTGTCACCAAACAGATTGTTCAGGAATCGCGGGATGATACCCGTCAGGCACTGGATGCCGTCTGGGAAGAAGAACAGGTGAAGTTTATCGAAGATAACGCCACGACCTGTGACAGTTCACCGTTACACCATTATCAACGACGCTTTAGCCAGGACGCGGCGCCGCAGTACGTCGACGTCAGCGCGGGAGGCCCGAAATGATACAGTACCTGAACGTCTTTTTTTACGATATCTACCCCTATATTTGCGCCACGGTCTTCTTCCTCGGCAGTTGGCTGCGCTATGACTACGGACAATATACCTGGCGCGCGTCGTCCAGCCAGATGTTGGATAAGCGTGGGATGGTGATATGGTCGAATCTGTTCCATATTGGCATTCTGGGGATCTTTTTTGGCCATCTGTTTGGGATGCTGACGCCACACTGGATGTATGCCTGGTTCCTGCCGATTGCGGTAAAACAGCAGATGGCGATGATCCTCGGCGGCGTGTGCGGCGTATTAACGTTGATCGGCGGCGCGGGATTGCTGTGGCGTCGTCTGACCAATCAGCGTGTGCGGGCGACATCCACTACACCTGATATTATCATCATGAGTATTTTGCTGATTCAGTGCCTGCTTGGCCTGAGCACCATTCCATTTTCGGCGCAATATCCGGATGGCAGCGAAATGATGAAGTTGGTGGGCTGGGCGCAAAGTATTGTCACCTTCCGCGGCGGGTCTTCGGAAATGCTGAGCGGTGTGGCGTTTGTTTTCCGCGTTCATCTGGTGCTGGGAATGACTATTTTCCTGCTCTTCCCGTTCACCCGCCTGGTTCATGTCTGGAGCGCGCCGTTTGAGTATTTCACCCGTCGCTACCAGATTGTTCGTACCCGCCGCTAATTCTCTTTGCCCGGGGGTACGCTTACCGGGCAAAGAAAAACGCCTGGGCGTCGTCATTCGGCAACGCACAGGCTATGATGATTCTTCAGTCAAAGGAGAACATCAATGAAACCGCAGATTTACCATGTTGACGCCTTCACCAGCGAACCCTTTCGCGGCAACTCTGCTGGCGTTGTCTTACATGCGGATACGCTAAGCGACGCGCAGATGCAGCTGATTGCCCGTGAACTTCGTCACTCGGAAACCGCCTTTTTGCTAAAAAGCGAAGAGAGTAATGTGCGCATACGCTACTTTACACCGACAGTAGAAGTCCCCATCTGTGGTCATGCCACTGTGGCCGCGCATTATGTTCGGGCAACGGTACTGGGGTTGGGAAACACCACCGTCTGGCAAACCTCGTTAGCGGGCCGTCATCGCGTTGAAATTCATGCCGAACACAACGACTATCGCATCACGCTGGAACAAGGTCAGCCCTCTTTTGAACCACCGCTAGTCGGAGAAATTCGGGCTGCCATCATCACCGCGTTGAACCTGACTGAAGATGATATCGTGCCGGGAGCGCCAATTCAGGTGGCTTCAACAGGACATGCAAAAGTGATGATCCTGCTCAAACCAGACGTTGATATTGATGCCCTTTCTCCGAATCTGGCAGCCCTGACGGCAATCAGCCAGCAAATTGGCTGTAACGGCTTTTTTCCTTTCCAGATTCGTCCGGGAAAAAACGAAACCGATGGGCGAATGTTTTCCCCGGCGATAGGGATTGTGGAAGATCCGGTAACGGGAAACGCCAATGGCCCGATGGGTGCATGGCTCGTCCATCATGGTCTGATGGTGCATGACGGTAAAACGCTGCAGATTCAAGGCCATCAGGGGCGCGCTTTAGGCAAAGAGGGTACTGTTGATGTTACCGTCACCATTCGCGATAACCAGCCGGAAAACGTCACCATCTCCGGCCAGGCGGTCATTCTGTTTCATGCCGAATGGGCCATTACTTTTTAATCTTTGTCAGGCCCGCAAATCCTCGCGGCAAAAAATTATTTTCCCGCCTCCGGATGGGTATCAAATGCAGCCATTACCGCGGCCAGTTCCGCCTCGGTAAAACCGTGCTTTACATCATTTACGCCGAGACCAAACTGCTGCTGAAGTAACTGATACAACAACGGTACATCCGGTACATTGACCTGTTCAACGGCATGTCCCTGGTGGTAACGCGTGAAGTGGAAATTCGTTAATGTCAGCTTGCCGCCATCAGGCAAATGGCGGCACATCAACAAATGATGACGAAAATGGGATTGCGGCCAGTGAGCCGACCAGAAATTGCCCATCACATGATCGCTCTGCTGCTGCACCCCCAGATCAAAACAGTACATCGACTGCCAGTGCTCATGGTGGTGGAATTGTAAAATCCATGTGCTCCCCTCCTGCATCAGGCGGTATTCGCCATGCGGCGTTTGCTGGGCAATTTCGGTCTGCAGACGAAGCGGCGCGGTTAGCGTTTGGCCGCCAAACCCCACGTCCGCGATCCACTGTTCATCCTCAACATCAACCAGCAGCAAACGGTGCGTGCGCGGCGGTAAACTGGCGGGATGAGACAGAATGACCCGCCCCAATAAGCTTCGGACGTTAAAACCGATGTCGCGTAACGCGCGTTCAAACAGGCCATTCAGTTCAAAACAGTATCCACCGCGTCGGGCATAAAGCAGTTTCTCCTCTAATGCCGTCTCATCGAGCTGTATTTCACGAGGCAGTAGCACATCCAGATTTTCAAAAGGAATCGCGCAGTTGTGCGCTAAGTGAAGCGTTCTGAGCGCTTCAACCGTAGGAACCCCCAACGGCTGACAATGTAATCGCGTAAAATAAGCATGTAAAAAAGAGGTCATCTGAGGCTTCCATTAACATTAATGCTTGCGTTCGGCACACAGGCTGAGGTGGATATCGCTGCGCAACAGGATACCCTATCCGTGGAATAGCGTTGGATACTTTTGAAAAAATAAGACAGGCCGGCTACAGCCGCCGGAGGTACGTGGGATTTTGGCCTACAAACGGAAATCGGGTTCTGAGAATCTCTTTGCGACACGCCGCCAAAATAGCGGCGTGTTAAAATTTTTAACGTCAGCTCAGCGAGTCTGATTTCTAACAAAACTGGCTAAACATAAACGCTTTTTAATAAGCGTCCAAATAGTTATGGTAGCGAGTTTTTATGTCGGCCGCCCGTTGCGCTTTCGCTTCCTGCATGTCGCTGGCCCGAGCGATATAATGTTCTAAACTTGGAATGGCGCCTAATGCCTGAGGTAAGGCATTATATGCTGCTATTCGCTCGCTGACGGTTTTATATTTTTCATCAATATCATAATTATAGTACGCTGGCGCTTCAAAAAAGCCCTCTTCCAGTTTCATACAGATCTTTTCAAAGGACCCCTTAACCTCAACGGTATGTTCGCCATCCGATATCCTGACGATTGGCTCACCTCCAGCTATCAGCGAGAGTTGTTCGAATGTTAACATCCGACCATCAGAAAGCTCGACATCTATAGTAAACAGTCCATCACACACAGCATCAGCAAGGTGATTATGGATATTCCCTGCATTGGCACAGAACTCCTCAACTTTAGGCGTAACATTGCAATAATGTTCAATTACTCTTGTAAATCCGTAGGCTAATCCTGCGGTAAGCACATACAAGATGCCTTTCATGATTTTTGTTGATAATTTATTTTCATAATCTCCTGCAGCAACATGAGGTAGCTTATTTCCTGATAAAGCTCTGGCATAGGTAGAAACTGATGTATGTGGCATATCCTGCTCCTTCAAATTTTGCTCAATAGCTTTATATGTCCTACTCCTCTCTCATTATGACGATATGTCAATCAACAAAATTGCTCAAAGGCATATATTTTCAGGAGAAAATGAGAATAACAGGCGCAACGGCCTTATCTTATGCTGCTGCAATATCGTCAGGTAGTTTACCGTTCGAGGTTATATCTATGACCATAAATCCCACAAGTGATTAGCGCTGGTTAATTATTGCGCAACGCAAGCACTGCGGATTTGTGCTGGCGTCTTATCTGGCTGAATCGTGACCACACCGCACCACATCTGACCACACAAATAAACTCGACATCCTCATTTTGTTCTTCCCGTATGTTTTGCGTCATTTAACAATTGCAGGTAGGATGCTCCGCCGGCGGTTTTATCCTTGTCACAGAATCAGGGAAAAGCGGCATTCGCCATTGCAGGCAATCGATTGGTGAGCGCCCGTCGCGGCATAAGGAATTTTTCTGTCAGGACAGGCTATAACAGGTAACGTAATGAAAACACAGACTACGCACGCCGCAGAACAACATGCGGCGAAACGACGCTGGCTGAACGCCCATGAAGAGGGGTATCACAAAGCGATGGGGAATCGTCAGGTTCAGATGATTGCTATCGGCGGCGCGATTGGCACCGGTTTATTTTTAGGTGCAGGCGCCCGATTGCAAATGGCCGGACCGGCACTGGCGCTGGTCTATCTGATATGTGGCATTTTTTCTTTTTTCATTTTACGCGCGCTGGGCGAACTGGTATTGCATCGCCCTTCCAGCGGGAGTTTCGTCTCCTACGCCCGTGAATTTTTGGGTGAAAAAGCGGCCTACGTCGCAGGCTGGATGTACTTTATTAACTGGGCGATGACCGGGATCGTCGATATCACCGCAGTGGCGTTATACATGCACTACTGGGGCGCATTTGGCGACGTTCCGCAATGGGTGTTCGCGCTCGGCGCGTTAACCATTGTCGGTACCATGAACATGATCGGCGTAAAATGGTTTGCCGAAATGGAGTTCTGGTTCGCGCTGATAAAAGTACTCGCCATTGTTATCTTCCTGGTGGTAGGCACGATTTTTCTCGGTACCGGTCAACCGCTTGAGGGTAATGCCACCGGTTTTCACCTGATTACAGATAATGGCGGCTTTTTCCCGCACGGCCTGTTGCCCGCGCTGGTACTGATTCAGGGCGTGGTGTTCGCTTTTGCTTCGATTGAACTGGTCGGTACCGCCGCTGGGGAGTGCAAAGATCCACAGACGATGGTGCCAAAAGCCATCAATAGCGTGATCTGGCGTATTGGTCTTTTCTATGTAGGATCGGTCGTATTGCTGGTTTTGCTGCTGCCGTGGAACGCCTACCAGGCGGGGCAAAGTCCGTTTGTCACCTTCTTTTCTAAACTTGGCGTGCCTTATATCGGCAGTATTATGAATATCGTGGTGTTAACCGCCGCGCTTTCCAGCCTGAACTCCGGGCTTTACTGTACGGGGAGAATTTTACGTTCAATGTCGATGGGGGGGTCCGCGCCGAAATTCATGGCGAAAATGAGCCGTCAGCATGTGCCCTATGCGGGTATTCTGGCGACTCTGGTGGTTTACGTGGTCGGCGTGTTCCTGAATTACCTGGTCCCCTCCCGCGTGTTTGAGATCGTTCTTAATTTTGCCTCGCTCGGCATTATCGCGTCGTGGGCGTTTATCATGGTGTGCCAGATGCGTTTACGCCAGGCGATAAAAGAAGGCAAAGCCGCAGACGTCAGTTTTAAACTGCCCGGCGCGCCTTTTACCTCCTGGCTAACGCTGCTGTTTTTACTAAGCGTGCTGGTACTCATGGCGTTTGACTACCCGAATGGAACTTACACTATCGCCTCGTTGCCGCTGATCGCCATTCTGCTGGTTGCCGGCTGGTTTGGCGTGCGACGTCGCGTGGCGGAGATCCATCGCACTGCGCCAGTAACGGCGGATTCGACAGAGAGTGTCGTATTGAAAGAAGAAGCAGCGACATAACATTCCCCTTCCCCGGCAGCCCCAGGCCTGCCGGGTTTAATGCGCATTGCCGCCAACACCGCATCGCGCCCAATGCTTAGTCAGCCTTAATCAACTGCGCCACATCATTGCTGTTAATTTCCCGCTGGTTGCCTTCCTGATCGGTATAACTGGTCATCCCCGTCTCTTTATCTAACTGCGGCTTACCCTGAGTTACGATCGTTTGCCCATTCTTCGTCGTCATCACATAGTTGGTTGTGCAACCCGCAAGCATAAAAAACATCATGCCCAAACCTGAGCATATAAATAACTTTTTCATATTTTCCTCGTGAATATAATGAGTTAACTACAGCAAAAAGGCAGTGTAATTCTCACAGAATCATCAGGCTATCGGCGGGGTGTAACGAGGCGTATCGGTGCGTTTAAAGAGATGACTGGAGGGGTTTCCCCCTCCATATCCTATTTACAGAGCAATGCGAATAACATCATCCGGCTGCGTCGCTTCCTGTTCACGTGTCGATTTCTGCTTCACGCTGACGTAGAGCGTTTTACCGTCTGCCGATAGCGCCAGGCTATTCGGGTACGTTGGCGTATCGAACGTTTTAACAACGTTATAGGTCTTCGCATCGATCACGCTGACCTGCCCTGCCTGACGGTGCGTCACATACGCCTCGTTACGTGTCGGATTATACAGGACGGCCAAAGAGGCAGGCGCCGCGATTTTGGCAAGAATATTGCCATTACGGGTATCGACAACCAGGACTTCAGTTGCCTTCGAGTCGGTGATAAACGCGCGATGACCTGCGGTATCGAGACTCAGGTTAATAAAGAAGTGTTCTTTACCGTCATCCAGCAACTTCTTACGACTGAGAATTTTATTGCTGGCGGTATCGATGGTGATAAATTCGCCATCCGCATTGGTGGTGTACAGGCGTTGCGCTTTACTGTCGAGCGCCAGACCCGTACTCATTTTGCCGGTATTTTCGATCGTCGTTTTCAGTTTGATGGTTTCGCCATCCACTACCCAAATAGCACTCTCTTTACCAACACCGCTAATGTAGATCGTGTTGGTCGCCGCATCGGCAACCAGCTCACGGGGCTGTAACGGACGAACCTCTTCAGTACGTTTGCGCGCATCAAGTACCAGACGACCTTTTACATCACCCGTTTTGGCATCAATCGCGGTAACAGCGCTGTTGATGGTATTGCCAAACCACAGCGTTTGGGTCGCGGCATTGATGGTGGCGCCGAACGGCTTGAGATCGTTATGAATCGCTTGCGTGATTTCCAGCGTCACCGGGTCGAGACGATAAACTACGCCGCCTTTATCCAGTTTACGGCTTTGCGATGTAGCCAGCCAGAGCGCGTTTTCTTGCTGACTCCAGGCCATCTCATAAGCGCCTTTGCCTACCGCTTTACGCAGCATGTCTTCCGCCGCCAGCGTGCTAAATGAGGATGCGACGAGGAGCGAACCTAACAATAAAGAACCACGCAGGCGCGGCGAAAAAAGATGACGTAAGTGCATGACGACTCCCTTTGATAAAAACGTGTATAGCTGCTTCACACTACTTCGCTGCGCGGGATCTTCGTTCCGCACTTATTATAAGTTGAGAATAATAATCATTATTTATCAGAAAGTGGAGCTTTTCCTCGCCTGCGAATGTCATGGCTCTTAAATACCGCACATTTTCTTAACTTAATGTGCGATTAAAATTTCAAAACTTTACATATTGACTACCCTTAATGTCACGTTTTCCGTTGATACGCTTACATTTATCCGGCATTTTCATGAAAATTATTTCCGTTAGACAGCGACTTTATCCCGCCCTCTTATTGCCTCTGACCTTCTCCCCGGTTCTTCAGGCCGCCAGCGCGCCCAATGAACAAACCATGATAGTCACCGCAACGCCGCAAACCGTATCCGAACTGGATACACCTGCCGCCGTTAGCGTCATTGAGGGAGAAGACATGCGTCTGGCGACGCCGCGCGTCAATTTATCTGAGTCTTTAACCAGCGTCCCGGGATTGCAGGTGCAGAACCGGCAGAACTACGCGCAGGATCTGCAAATCTCTATCCGTGGATTTGGCTCGCGTTCCGCCTTTGGCGTGCGCGGCATTCGTCTGTATGTTGATGGCATTCCCGCCACCATGCCGGATGGACAAGGCCAGATTTCGAATATTGATATTAACAGCATACAAGACGTTGAAGTGTTACGCGGCCCCTTCTCAGCGCTATACGGCAATGCTTCCGGCGGCGTGATAAATGTCACCACCGAAACCGGGAGACAGCCGCCCACCCTTGAGGCCAGCAGCTACTACGGCAGTTATGGAAGCTGGCGCTATGGGCTAAAAGCCACGGGCGCGATGGGTGACGGCACACAGCCTGGCGACGTGGATTACACGGTATCAACTACCCGTTTCACCACCCACGGCTACCGCGATCACAGCGGCGCGCGAAAAAATCTGGCTAATGCCAAACTGGGCGTGCGCCTTGACGATGTCAGTAAACTCTCGCTGATTTTTAATAGTGTGGACATTAAGGCGGACGATCCCGGCGGACTTACCGAATCTGAATGGAAAGCCGATCCGCAACAGGCGCCCCGCGCTGAACAGTACAATACGCGTAAAACCATCAAACAAACTCAGGCAGGATTGCGTTATGAACGTCAGCTCAGCGCGCAGGATGATATCAGCGTGATGGCCTACGCCGGAGAGCGGGAAACCACGCAATACCAGTCTATTCCCCTGGTGGCACAGCTAAAACCGGCCCAGGCTGGCGGCGTAATTACACTGCAACGCCACTATCAGGGCATTGATTCCCGCTGGACTCACCGGGGAGAATTAGGTGTGCCGGTCACCTTCACTGGCGGAGTAAACTATGAAAACATGAGCGAAAACCGCAAGGGTTACAATAATTTCCGTCTCAACAACGGCACCCCTGAGTTTGGGCATAAAGGCGATTTACGCCGGGATGAGCGTAACCTGATGTGGAATGTCGATCCTTATCTGCAAACCCAGTGGCAGCTTACGCAAAAACTCTCGCTGGATGCTGGCGTGCGCTACAGTTCCGTGTGGTTCGATTCTAACGATCACTATATCGCGCCCGGCAATGGCGATGACAGCGGCGACGCCAGCTATCACCACTGGCTACCCGCCGGATCGCTAAAATATGCGTTAACTGACGCCTGGAATCTCTATCTTGCTGCCGGTCGCGGATTTGAAACTCCTACAATCAATGAGCTTTCTTATCGCGCTGACGGCCAAAGCGGGTTCAACTTTGACCTCAAACCGTCGACCAATGATACGGTGGAAGTCGGCAGTAAAACGCGGATTGGCAACGGCTTGTTGACCGCCGCGTTATTTCAAACCGATACCGATGATGAAATTGTCGTCGCCAGTAGTATGGGAGGACGCACTACCTACAAAAACGCGGGCAAAACACGCCGCCAGGGCGCAGAACTCTCGTTGGACCAGCGCTTCGCCGGCGACTGGCGGGTGAAAGCATCATGGACCTGGCTGGATGCGACCTATCGCAGTAACGTTTGTCAGGGGCAAAACTGTGATGGAAACCGGATGCCCGGCATCGCCCGTAATATGGGATTCGCCTCATTAGGTTTTATCCCGGATGAGGGGTGGTACGCCGGAACAGACGTGCGGTATATGGGCGATATCATGGCCAATGATGAAAATACCGCCAAAGCGCCTTCGTATACCGTTGTTGGACTAAATACAGGGTATAAATTTAATTACAGTCAGCTTACCGTCGATATTTTTGGGCGGGTAGATAATCTATTTGATAAAGAATATATCGGTTCGGTGATCGTTAATGAATCTAATGGCCGATATTATGAGCCAGCGCCAGGACGTAACTATGGCGTGGGGATTAATCTGGCATGGCAGTTTGAATAAATATCCGGCAAATATCCGGCAATAGCGGGGAATCCCCGCTATTGATAAGTCATAGTTTCATGAAGGTTACATGAAGTACTGATTTTTAATCGTCGCTACGTTTTGTTGCAAAACGTTCTGTAGGCAGTGGCGACTGGCTTCTTTATCACCAGTCACTAACGCATTAAGCAATTTTCTGTACAGATTAACGCCGTTTTGATAATCATCAAGTTTAAAATTATCATATAAAAAATGCAGGCTTGGCCCCAGGCGTACCCATAATTGCTCGATCATGGCATACAGCGTTGGCATATCCGCGTAGTGGTAGATCTCAAAGCGGAATGCGCGGTTGGCCAAAAGAATTTTCTCCATAACGCCACTTTCCAGCGCCTGTTGAAATTCATCTAATAGCGCATTCAGCGTCTGCTCGCGATCCGGGGTAATCTTACCCGCAGCGGCGACCACCGCCATCTCCTCCAGGGCAGTACGAATCGTATTAATTTCCAGCAAACTTTCCAGCGAGATCTCCGGCACCATAAACGCCTGTGCTGGCGCCACCGCCAAAGCACTGGAAGAGACCAGCCTTAACAGGGCCTCACGCACCGGCGTAATACTGACGCCTAACTCTTGAGCGATATTTTTAGTGATAAGCCTTGCGCCTGGTTTTAATGCGCCAATAGACAATTGATGCTTTAACCGATTTTCAACCTGTGTGGTCAGGCTTATATGTTGTGTTTTTTCCGTACCCGGCATTTTCCTTCCTTCACCTCTTGGCAGAACAACATCGCAATCGAGTCCCGAAGAAGTTTCGGAACTTAATTGTAAAAAAGATAATCCAGGCCTGAACGGCCAAATAAATAAAAGTGATAATTTACTTGCGTGATATTCTCATCTTTTACAAGAATACAGGTTTCTTTATGGCAACCGTTTTATCTCCGTCATTCCTTCATGTATCGAGATTTTTGACCGGTTCAGGCCGCTGAGGGAGACAAGCTGCCCCACCGCGATCTGAATGATGAATATAAGTAAAGCCGGAATTTTAAAATTTGCACATTTTTATGGCGACATAATGCCGCCATTTTTTCTTTACGCATCGTCCGCTAAACGTATCACGACTTTGCCAAAGTTCTTCCCCGCCAGCAGCCCCATAAACGCTTCTGGCGCATTTTCCAGCCCATCAGTAATCTGCTCCCGGTAATGTATTTTCCCTTCTTTGATCCAACGCCCCATTTCTTGCTGAAACTCATGTATCCGGTGACCATAGTCCTGGTTGATGATAAAACCTTGCAGACGAATACGCTTTTTAAGTAATGTCGCCATCAGCAGAGGCAGTCTGTCTGGACCGTCCGGCAACGCTGTCGCATTGTAGCTGCTGACCAGACCGCAGAGCGGAATCCGCGCCGACGTATTCAGTAGCGGTAAGACGGCGTCAAAGACTTTACCACCGACATTCTCATAATAGATATCGATACCCTGCGGGCAGGCCTGCGCAAGCTGTTGTGGGAAATTATCAGCGTGATGATCAAGGCACAGATCAAATCCCAAAACGCCTGTCGCATGACGGCATTTTTCCGCGCCGCCAGCAATACCCACGACCCGGCAGCCCTTCAGCTTGCCAATTTGCCCAACCGTTGCGCCTACGGGGCCGGTGGCGGCGGCGACAACCAGCGTTTCGCCCTCTTTCGGCTGGCCGATATCCAGTAACCCCATATAGGCGGTAAACCCCGGCATTCCTAAAATACCCAATGACCAGGAAGGATGTTGCGGATTATCACCCAGCTTTACCAACCCTTCGCCATCTGAAATGTCATAATCCTGCCAACCATTGTAACTCAACACCCATTCGTCTGGTCGGTAATCAGGATGGTTTGACGCGACAACGCGACTGACCGTACCGCCAACCATAACGCAGCCAGGTTCAACTGGCGGCGCATAAGAGGGTTCATCGCTCATGCGGCCACGCATATAAGGGTCGAGTGATAAAAAAACGGTACGCAATAGCACCTGCCCTTCACCGGGCGTCGCGACGTCATCTTCTTCGAGGCGGAAGTTATCCATCTGCGGCGCGCCGTGGGGACGCGAGGCCAAAACCCAACGACGATTTCGGTTGGTCTGTTGCTTCATTCTATTCTCCTCATGCCTGGCATAATCCATCAATAATAGTCGAACATTAGCTTTCTGAGGGAGTTAAACACTCTCAGATATCAGGCTGTGCGCTTTTATGAACGACTTTCTTTCCCCTCTCGCTAAATATGAATTCTTGCGCTAATTCGTTGATTTATGCCGCCTTCAATAGTATTTCTAACACTATCGTAAACATTCCCTGGGGTTCCCTATGACGATTCGCTTTGCCGATAAAGCAGACTGCGCCGCGATTACCGAAATCTATAACCATGCGGTATTACATACTGCGGCCATCTGGAACGATCGGACGGTCGATACGGATAATCGCCTTGCCTGGTATGAGGCCCGTCAATTACTGGGCTATCCGGTGCTGGTAAGCGAAGAAAATGGCGTGGTGACTGGCTATGCATCATTTGGCGATTGGCGCAGTTTCGACGGTTTTCGCTATACCGTCGAGCACTCGGTTTATGTTCATCCGGCGCACCAGGGGAAAGGACTGGGGCGAAAACTGCTCAGCAGACTGATCGACGAAGCCCGACGCTGCGGCAAGCATGTGATGGTGGCCGGTATTGAGTCACAGAATGCCGCCTCGATACGCCTGCATCATTCGCTGGGATTTACCGTCACCGCGCAAATGCCACAGGTCGGCGTAAAATTTGGCCGTTGGTTAGATCTTACGTTTATGCAGCTCCAGCTTGATGAACACGCTGCGCCGGACGCCTGCTGATGAACCAGTCGCTGACGCTTATCTTTTTGATCGCCGCCGGCGTCGGGCTGGTGGTACAAAACAGTATTATGGTGCGTATTACGCAGACATCATCGACGATTCTGATCGCTATGCTGTTGAACTCGCTGGTAGGGATCGTTTTATTTGTGACGATATTGTGGTTTAAGCAAGGCGCTACGGGCTTCGGCGAGCTGGTCGCCAGCGTTCGCTGGTGGACATTGATCCCCGGTTTGCTGGGGTCATTTTTTGTATTTGCCAGCATTAGCGGGTATCAGAACGTTGGCGCCGCGACGACTATCGCGGTACTGGTCGCCAGCCAGTTAATCGGCGGACTGGCGCTGGATATCGCGCGTAGCCACGGCGTCACGTTACGCGCAATGGTCGGGCCGGCGTTTGGCGCGCTGTTGCTGGTCATTGGCGCATGGCTGATTGCGAAGCGCCAGTTTTAATGGGTTACAGGATCGTGCCGCCTTTGGTGAGCTGCTCGCGGCGCGCGTCCCGATCTTCTTGATATTGCCTGCCGTGATGCGCGATAGCCGTGCGTAAACGCTGCTGCTGCACATAACGATCTTCGCGACGTAATTCAGCGTCATCGCTTAAGGCAATCAGCAATTCATTCATATGGGCAATTACGCTCTCCGCGATGGCGGCATCCACGCGGGCGCTCACTTCCTCCAGGTGCGACATAAGCTCTCCTACTCTTTATTCTGTAACAGCATGATTCGCCTATTATACGCGTTATTGTCGCCCGATGCGGTAATTCGCCGCCGCCACCCTGATTTAACTTACGTCAAGTGGAAACACGGGGCTTAATAGACCGAGAATTCGCGCCTTTTTGCCTTTCTTCCGCCGTTTGCTTGCGTATAGACCCCGTAAAGTAGACGCGTGAAGAAGTCTAAGGGATAACAACGTGGCAAAATCTCTCTTGCGCAGCGGCAATCTGGATGATTATCAGGCCGTGGGCGGCGGCGGTCAGGCCGTATTTGAATCAGCATTGCAAATTCGCGAAACGCTTCGTCTGCGTAAACAGCAGGCGATGGTTGACTGTCTGGCGATTCCGCAACTTAACGATAATGGCGATCGGGTTGACTGGTATTCGCCGATTGAAGGTCAGGCGATAGCGTGGAAAGCGGCTGACGAAGAGACACGTTCTCGGGCTTTACGTTATTTAGCCAGCACTTTTGAAAGCGCGGCTGCACTCAGTCGCAAAAGTCTGCAATCCGGTAAAACAGCGCTCCAGCTATTTGGGTCGCTACTTGAGAAAGCGACGCAATTTCCCGGCGAAAATCATGTTTTCCTGGTTAACGGCAAACCGGTTATCACCTTCTGGGGATTCGTTAATCTCAACGAAAATACACGCGATGATGTGCTGGACTGCCTGCGGATAACCGAGGCAATCCCCGACATTCCTCTGGTCGAGCCGGAGCCCGAAGAAAAGCCGCTGGTAGAGGCGGCGTTTAGTCAGGCGGATGAACCCTTGTTAACGTCTGTCATTGAGCCGCCGAAAATGCCGGAGGAACCTGTTGCGCCGCCCGTTATCGTTAGCGAGCCGAAGACGGCCACACCCATCCCGGTTGCTGAGGCGAAAAGAGCTCGCCGTCTACCGCTGTGGAGCTTACCTGTCGCTGCCGTGGTTATCGCCGCCGTCGCCACGCCTTTTTTCTGGCCATCTTCATCCGTTAACGGGTCCTCTCCTGTTCGCGCCGCGCCTGTCGCTACCGCGAAAACTGACGTTACCCCATTGCCTGAACTCACCGCGCATTTGCCGCTGCATCGCGCTGAGGTGACGCCCGCCCCCAAAGCGGCGCCGCTGCCGGAAGCGCCTGTTATCATTGCCGCTATCCCCAAAGACGCGCTGGTGATGGACAGTACGCAGATGAAGCTTGGAACCACGCGCTTTTTAAACGGTAGCTGGCGGGTCAGCGTGGATGTCAAAGATCCGATTACCGGCAAGCCGCCCTCTCTGCGTTATCAGATCCAAAATAACAAAGGTATCGCGCGCGTAGTACATGGCGATAACGTGGTTTGTCGGGCGGAAATTTTCTCTGGTCTGCATCAAACGGGCGAGCTGATGATTAAAAGTCGCGGCAATGCGCGCTGCACCGACGGCTCACGTTATCCGATGCCGGAAATTACCTGTAAAGCAGGCGTCAATGACGTCGCAACCTGTACCGCCCGTTATGGCGACCACGCGGCAATTCCGTTGACGTTTAAAAAGATAGGTGCCTGATTTTATGTTGGTCAATCTGTGTGATTACAAACAGAGCGTCACGCTCATTGCAAACAGCGGCGTCCAGTTTCTTGATTTTGGCTTAACGCCGCAAGAGTCGGCCCACTACGGACGTTTTGTGCGCAAAACGGCAAACGGTCCGCTACTGCGCCTCGATTTTGATCTGACCAACGGGCGCTACACGTTGCCTGGACGTGCTGGCGGCCAACCCGAAGTCGTGAAACCGGAAAGCACTCAGATGCTGCACTATTCTCTGGATGTACTCGACGGAATCTGGCTCCCCCTGCCGTTCCTGCGTTTTAATCCGCCGCGTACCTTTATTGACGGGCCGGATAACTGGGCGCGCATTCAGGTACGTAAACTCAGCGAGCCAGATAGCGCCGGAAACACACACCGCATCACCCTCGCCTTCGACAGTCAACTGGCCAAAAATATGCCTGCGGCGTTGGCGCCTTGCGAAAACGATCTGCTCAATGGCACACGTTTTGCGCTCGCCTGGCGCGATGAAGAAGTTGCCGATTTTCTTGACCAGACATGGATTGACGGCTGGCTGCGCGAGTCGTTTCTTCAGTATGCCTCACAGGTGGAAAACCGTCCGGAACAGGCCATACAACAAGCGCTGCGTAGCTTTGAGTATCAGGCGCACTGGTTGAATTTACTGACGCTGTTAGGCGAACAGCTTACGGTGCCGGAAGTGAAGTTTGTGACACATACGTTAAGCACGCCCGCAATCCCGGTCGATCTGATTCTGGATGTCGGCAATACGCATACCTGCGGCGTCTTGATCGAGGATCATGGCGACGCGAATGACGGCTTACGCCAGACGGCAGAGCTTCAGGTGCGTTCTTTAAGCGAGCCGCAGTATCTGAACGATCCTTTATTTACCAGCCGGGTAGAATTCTCGGAAGCACGCTTTGGCAAGCAACACTTTTCTGTCGAAAGCGGACGAGACGACGCCTTTGTCTGGCCTTCCATTGTGCGTGTGGGCGACGAGGCTCGCGCCCTTGCTATGCAGCGTGTGGGCACCGAAGGCAGCAGCGGTATCTCCAGCCCGCGCCGCTACCTGTGGGATGAAACCCCCGCCTTGCAGGACTGGCGCTTTAGCCAGATCCACGGTAAAACGCAGCGCGAACCGCTTGCCACCGCGTTTCCGCTGATGAATCTGATGAACGACGACGGACAGCCGTTATTCCGCCTGCCGCATGAAGAAAGGCTACCGGTTTTTTCGCCGCAATACAGTCGTAGCACCTTGATGACGCATATGTTGTGCGAAATTCTGGCTCAGGCGCTGGGGCAAATTAACAGCGTCGCCACCCGGCTGCGGCTCGGCTTTCCCGCCTCGCCGCGCCAGCTACGCACCCTGATTTTAACGCTGCCTTCCGCCATGCCGAAACAGGAACGAGAAATTTTCCGCCAGCGAATGTTTGAAGCGCTGGCGCTGGTCTGGAAAGCCATGGGCTGGCATCCGCAGGATGAGGATTTCACCACGCCTAAGCAGCGTGAAAAAAGCGTGGTGCCGGTACCAGAAATACAGATGGAATGGGACGAAGCAAGTTGCGGCCAACTGGTATGGCTTTATAACGAAGCCATTTCGCATTACGCCGGGCGTACCGAATCCTTTTTTAATGCACTCGCCAGACCGGATCGCCAGCCTGAACCCGGCGTCGTCCCCGGACGCGCGTTGCGCGTGGCATCGATTGATATCGGCGGCGGCACGACGGATATGGCGATCGTTCACTATCAGTTAGATGACGGCGTGGGGGCCAATGTAAAAATTACGCCTCATCTCCTGTTTCGCGAAGGTTTTAAAGTCGCCGGGGACGATCTGCTATTGGATATCATTCAGCGCTGCGTACTCCCTTCCCTGCAAACGGCGTTGCAACGGGCAGGCGTTACGGATGCCGCCGCCCTGCTGGCGACCTTATTTGGCGATTCGGGACGAATTGATACTCAGGCCATTTTGCGCCAGCAAACGGCGCTGCAATTATTTATGCCGCTGGGCCATGCGGTACTTTCCGCCTGGGAGCAAAGCGACATTAACGATCCGTTTGCTGGTTTACATGCAACATTTGGCGATCTGCTGATCCGCCGCCCAACAAGCAACGTGATGAACTATATCCAGCAGGCGATCGATCATGCCTTACCGTCTGGTTCGCCGACATTTGATATATTCAATGTGCCGTTGCAAATTCAGTTTAGCCAGCTTCAGGAGGCTCTGCTGGCCGGTCAGTTTACGCTGACAACGCCGCTTCATGCGGTCTGCGAAGCGATCTCCCACTATCACTGCGATATCTTGCTGGTGACGGGGAGACCGACCTGCTTACCCGGCGTACAGGCGCTCATCCGGCACTTACAACCGGTGCCGGTTAATCGCATTGTGTGGATGGATAAGTATCAGGTACATGAATGGTATCCCTTCAGTCAACAAGGGCGTATCGGTAATCCAAAATCCACTGCTGCGGTGGGTGCGATGTTATGCAGCCTGGCGCTGGACTTACGTCTGCCGCGTTTCAATTTTAAAGCGGCTGATATCGGCGCGTATTCGACTGTGCGTTATCTTGGCGTACTGGATAATACCGTTAATACCCTTCGCGATGAAAACATCTGGTATCACGAGATCGATTTGGATAAACCCGGCGCGACGCTGGACGCTCGCCTGCATTTTCCGCTACGCGGCAACGTGACGTTGGGCTTTCGTCAACTGGCGAATAGTCGCTGGCCGGCAACCCCACTCTATTGCCTGAGCATTAATTCCGCCGAACTGGCGAAAACCATCGCTGGCGACGGCGTACTGAATGTGCGACTGAAATTACGCGGCAGTAGCAAAGATAGCGCCCCGGAATCGTTCATATTAAGTGATGCCTGGCTCCAGGACGGGACGCCGGTCGCCGCCGATGCGCTGACATTAAAATTGAATACGCTGGCTGACCGTCGCCACAGCGGCAGCCACTACTGGATAGATAGCGGGAGTGTATACCTGAAATGACAAAACCGTTAAACGCCACCCAGGCTGTTATCGAGTGGGTTAACAACACGCGCCGTTACGCAACGCGGCTGGATGATGAAGCCGATGCTCTGCTGGCGCAACTTACGCTTGCCGCAGCGGATGAGTCAGCGCTCAACGCCGCCTGCGCATCACATGGCTGCGTTGGTCTGTACGGGTATGCGCAATCCGCAAAAGCGCATCTGTTAACGACGCTATGCGGTAACGAGAATGGCAAGCTGGAAATTATCACGCCGGACCGTGACTATGATTATTTCAGCCACATCAATCCGGGTCATGCGCCAGCGAATATGGCTATTCGCTTTACGCGCGACATTTTTTCAAACGAGAGCGGCTGGCCGTTGCGCCTGCGCTTGATCAGTGAAGCCGAACTGGTGCAGATCTTTATTGCCTGGACCAGCTCGTCCCCCGTTTGTCGCCAGGTCGAAAAATCCATTATCACATCACGCCTGGAGAAATGGCAATCGCTTCGCCAACCGCAGCCCGTCCCCGGCGTTACCGCTGAAGAGGTAGCGACCATCGCGAGTTTCTGGCGCTCTTGCCTGCCGTCCGCCAGACAACATATTGATGATGCGACATGGCAACACTTTGCCTCGCTCTTGCCTGCACTGGATCTCACGACACGGGCGCACGCCTGGGCATTACTGTGGGGAGAGCAACCGGAGATCACCCAGCAATGGCTGGCGCTGGCGCATATATTGCAACAAACCAGCCATGCCGGGGAACTGGCGGCGCCGCTCAGCCTGCTGGTCGATCATTTTGGCTTACCGGCGGAAAACTTCCTGACGCAAATGGCGCTAACCGCCAGCGATACGCAAAGCGATGTGGTGGTGCATCCGGTTAAGGAAGGCCGACTGCTCAATGCGGTCAGCCTTTCGCTTGATTC
The DNA here is from genome assembly GCF_046550775.1 of Salmonella sp. SAL04202. Taxonomy (NCBI): domain Bacteria; kingdom Pseudomonadati; phylum Pseudomonadota; class Gammaproteobacteria; order Enterobacterales; family Enterobacteriaceae; genus Salmonella; species Salmonella sp. SAL04202. The sequence continues at coordinate 1,332,897 of NZ_JBGDXK010000001.1, forward strand.
TCTGGCGCTGCTTACCCGCGAACTGGTGCTAACCGTTGAAAACAGCGTACTGGATAACGTTGATTTACTGGATATTCCGGTCGCGCCAGACAGTCATCCTCATCCGTTATGGCGGGCGAAATTAGGCTGGATGCTGGCCCATTACCGTCAGCAGGTACAGCCCGATGTTCTGGTGATTTGCAATGCTCTGGCATCTCGCTCGCAAACATCCGCCGCCGCCCGTCACTTACTGGAGTGGGTTAACGCCACGCAGCCGCAGCATGAATCAGCGTTACCCGGCGTCGTCTGGGCTATTACTCCACAGGATGCCCGTTTTGCCACCCAGCAAAATCTGGATGAAGCCGTCCAGCAGTTGATGGGTAAACCTGGCGTGCACTGGGGAACGTTGCAGGCGCTGGATAAACACAGTATGCAGCGTTTGGTGGAGTGGTTATCGCAGGCGACATCGGCACCACAGCGACAGGCACGCTTACAGGCGTTACGCGAACAACTGCGAGGCCGCGTGCGCGATCTGTTACCGATGTTTGATGACGCGCGGCTACCGGTTGAAACCGTGATCCGGCGTCTTCAGGCCCAGGCCGCCAGACATGGCGACCTGCTGGCCGGGCTGTTACCGCCGGTACAGAACTTCGAAGCGTTGCTGCGCACCCGACAGTCGCGAGAAGAACAGGTCAGCGGTTTATTTAATGACGCGATCGATCTCTTTGCCGACGAACCAACGCGCGCTTCAGCGTCAGAAGGTCATGAAACAGGCTACCAGGCGCACAAAATGTGGATCAATCATCTGCGCCAGTGGGCCCATTGCCGGGATAATGCGCAGCGTCTGGGACTGGAACCGCAGATGCTCAACGCCGTGGCGGAGATTTTAATTACCGCCAGCTATCGCCTCGGTTTACCTCAGCAGTTACAGAAAACCATGCAGCGCGAGGAGGTGAGCGGCGCGCAGCTTCATGCCATCATTGGTAACTTCATCGCCTGGCTCGGCTACGCCAATATCGAGGAGGCCCAACGCCCGGCCAGCCGCGTTCAGAAAGGCGCAGCCATTTTCGCCGCAACGCCGCGTTCGACAATGTTGCGTCTAACAAAGCTTGACGAACAGCCCGTTCACGCCGCCAGCCGCTATGTCTATGACTGGCTTGTTGCGCTGTATACCCTGGCCAATGAGAACGCAGGATATCGGCATCCGCAGGATGTTACCGACGTAGACAGAGCGCAATTAATTGCCCTGATAGCCTGACCTTGCGGAAAAACCATGCCCGGTAACGTGTATCGGGCTTGAGGTCAGAAAAGCGAAAACAGCAATGCGACGGGGAAACTTATCGGCCATGTCGCGCCAACCAAAAAGGCGCTCAGGAAACGAATTCGTTTTTTGTCATGAGTCAAAAACCAGGTGATCAGGGATGATATCACCGCCATGACGGCGTAAAAAATTAATATCTTTTGAAAGAGGGTCATATCAGGCATCCGCGCCAACCAGAGGAAAAAACGCGCGCAATATGCTCTTTTTATTTGACACACATCAAGGTTTTCAGCCTTGACAGCAAAACGTTCCCAATGCACGGCTCCGCTCACAGAATATCCTGTTTACGTATTATTGCGGATCTCGCCAACCCGTACTATACCCATAGGGGTTATGATGAAAGGTGGCGAAAATGAATGTTTCCAGTAAAACCGTCGTGCTGATTAATGTCTTTGCTGCTGCAGGACTTTTGGGTCTGATCTCGTTGAGATTCGGCTGGTTTGCTTGAGGTGTTCAACCTTTGAGTACTTGCTGCGCATGTCGGCGGGGAGGTCCCCCTCTCCGCCGACACCCGCCTATTTTTTCACGATTTTTCTGAACAGTAAATGATCCTTAATGCTTAACCATGATGTGGCGGACAAGGGTGTAGTCTTCCAGACCATACAATGACATATCTTTGCCGTATCCCGACTGTTTTTGCCCTCCATGCGGCATTTCGCTAACCAACATGAAATGGGTATTAATCCAGGTACAGCCATACTGCAATCTGGCGCTAAGCCGGTGCGCCCGCCCGACGTCCTGAGTCCAGACGGAGGATGCCAGACCATAGCGAGAATCGTTGGCCCACCTCAGAACCTGATCTTCATCATCAAAGACGGTTATACTGACCACCGGGCCGAAGACCTCGCGTTGCACGATGGCATCTTCCTGTTTTGCGTCTGCCAGCAACGTCGGAGCGAAATAGTAACCTTTACCTTCCGTTTGACTTCCACCAGTAATCACGCGGATATGGCTGAGGGCCTTCGCCTCCTCTACAGCCGCTGTGACGCGCTTCAGGTGCGCCAGCGAACTTAACGGCCCCAGCTCTGTCGACTCATCCTCCGGCGCGCCCATTTTCAGGCTGCTCACCGCGTTCCCCAGCTTTTCGACCAGCGCATCATAGATACCGCGCTGCGCGTATATACGGCACGCCGCAGTACAATCCTGTCCGGCATTATAGAAACCGAAAGTCCGGACGCCCTGCGCCACCGCATCCAGATCGGCGTCATCAAAAACAATTACCGGGGCTTTACCACCGAGTTCCATATGCGTACGTTTTATCGCTGGCGCAGTATGGCGCAGAATATGCTCCCCGGTCGCGATAGAACCGGTTAAAGAGACCATGCGTACTTTTTCATGACCGGTCAATACATCGCCAACAGTCTGCCCTCGTCCGAACAGGACATTGAGCACCCCCGGCGGAAAGATATCCTTCGCCAGCGCGGCAAGTTTAAGCGCCGTCAGCGGCGTGATTTCAGAAGGCTTAATCACCACGCAGTTACCTGCCGCAAGCGCTGGCGCCAGCTTCCAGGCCGCCATCATGAGCGGATAATTCCACGGCGCGATAGAGGCAACCACGCCAATCGGATCCCGGCGGATCATCGACGTATGTCCTTCCAGATATTCGCCCGCCGCCAGCCCACTCAAACAACGGGCCGCGCCGGCAAAAAAGCGAAAGACATCCACGATTGCCGGAATTTCATCATTAATTACGCAGTGCAAAGGCTTACCGCAGTTTTGCGATTCAAGCCGGGCGAACTCAAGGGCGTTTTGCTCGATGCTGTCCGCCAGTTTTAACAGACATTCCGCCCGTGCTTTGGGTGTGGTCTGCCCCCATTCGGCAAACGCGCTATCGGCGGCCAGCACTGCGGCGTCAACCTGCGCGGGCGACGCTTCCGCAATCTCAAGTATGACCTCGCCTGTCGCCGGGTTATAAACAGACTGCCTTTCTCCCTCGCCGTCCACCAGCACGCCATTAATCAGTAATTGATATTGCATAGCATTTTCCCATATCGTCATTAATCGATTTCCGGCGAACGGGCCGCCGCTTTCCTAAAAATAGACGGCGCGCCAGATGCTCACCCGGCACACTCGGGAAATTTAGTCAGGTTGTGAGCTGACACGCATTCCACCTCACACAAGGCTTTTAGCGCTCAGCATCTCGCGAATCAGGCTTCCAAGCTGTTTTACGGCCTGTTCTTCCCGTTCTCCCCAATGCCATGCGGTGTTAAAACGAAAGAAACGCGTCCAGGCGCCGGACGTTGAAAACATTTTCCCCGGCGCGATACTGATAAGGTGTTCAAGCGCTTTGGCGCTAAGTTCACCGGCATCAAGCTGCTCAGGTAGCTCCAGCCAAAGAAAATAACCGCTATCGTTATGGTGAATTTTTACTTCCGCCGGGAGATGGCGCAAAAGGGTTTGCCAGGCTTGCTGTTTACGTTCGGCAAGCTGCCTTCGCAATCGGCGCAGATGTGCGTCATATCGACGTGTCGAGAGATAATCCACTAACGCCAATTGCATGGGGGAACTGGTGGATAATGTGCTCATTAACTGCAAACGCTGAATTTGTCTGGCATGGCTTCCTCCCGCAACCCAGCCAATGCGAAAACCGGGAACCAGACATTTGGAAAAAGACGAACAATGCAACACGGTATCGTCGCGATCCCATGCTTTGGCAGGCAGAGGTTTCTCGCGGCCAAAGTAGAGTTCGCTATAAACATCGTCTTCAATTAGCGTCACGTTATGGTGCGTGAGTAACGCGACCAGCCGCGCTTTTTTCTCAGCACTCAGCGTGAATCCTAGCGGATTCTGGCTGTTGGTCATTAACCAGCACGCTTTCACCGGATATTCCTGTAACGCCTGTTCCAGCGCCATAAGATCGATACCTTCTTTAACATCGGTAGGTATCGACAACGCTTTCAGGCGCAATCGCTCCAGGGCCTGTAGCGCACCGTAGAAACAGGGGTTCTCCACCACCACCCAGTCTCCCGGCGCCGTCACCGCCTGTAAACTAAGATTCAACGCTTCCAGCGCGCCGGCGGTAATGACAATCTCGTCAGGAGAAACGGTAATCCCCTGCTGCGCGTAACGGCGTGCTATCGCATAGCGCAATTCTGCATTACCTGGCGGCAAGTTTTCGATGACGCTCATTGCCGTCGCGGTTTTACTGACCTGCGCCAGAGAGCGGTTCAATTGCGGCAAGGGAAACAGACGCGGATCGGGAAACGCTGAGGCAAAGGGCACCACAGAGGTATCACGGCTCGCCTGCAGCATCTCAAAAATATAGGTATTGATATCTACGGCTTCATCCCGAATAACGTGCGCTGCCGTCGCGACTGACCGACAAACCGGATGCGGCGCGACATAATAACCGGATTGCGGACGGGCGATAATCCGTCCCTGACTTTCCAGCAACTGGTACGCATGACCGACAGTCATAAAACTCATGCCGCTACTGGCGACCTGCTCCCTCAGCGAGGGTAATCGATCGCCGGGCTGCCAAACGCCAGAGGCGATTTGTTCTCTAATTTGCTCCGCCAGACGTTGATATTTTTTCATTATTCGTTCTCATTGAGCGCTGCTTGCAGGTGGCAACCGCAGTGTATATCAGTTGTTAAAATTAACAATGATTTGCTAACTGTTATGGTGCTTTCCAACAGGCGTAATGATTAGATTTCGCAACAAAACGCCGTTTCAGGGTCTCTGCTTAACGGGAAAGTCAAACCAGGTGTTCGGGTATGGTTCATGAGTAAGGGAGAAGTGCCACCATTCGGTATCCAGTGGCGTAAAGCCCGCATCACGCATCAACGTTTGTAATAACAACCTATTTGCGCGTTGCTGAGCGGTAAGCATGACATTATCGGGATGGGATAACGGACTAAAACAGTCAAAGCCGGTACCAAAATCCAGACTATTATCTGGCGAGCGTTGCGCCGCGGACGCAGTACAATTCACCAGTGGTCGTCCGGGATGGTATATCGGTATTTTACTGTCGAGTGGAACAATTGTTAGATCAAGCGTACTTCCCCGACTGTGGCCGGATCTGGCGGCAAGATAACCTTCCTCAAACAGACGCTTTTTCTCTACCAGCGGATAAAATTCGTTTTTCATTTGGTTTTGAGAAGGATCTTTGGCCCACGCGATAAAGTCGTTCACTGCGCTTTGCGGACGGTAGCAATCATATATTTTCAAGGTAAGTCCGAAGGGGCGTAAACGATCGGCGACCTGCTTCACTGCGTTCGCGGCTGGTCGTGTTAACAGGCAAACAGGCGCGTTATAGCCTTTAATGGGGCGACCAACAAAGTTATGGGAAGTGAAGTATCGCATGTCTACCTGTACGTCGGGGGTGACCGTAGTAATATCGACAAAGTCTTTTGGCTGGTGGAGATCAATATGGCTTTCAGCTGACATTGCCTGAACGGACAACAGGCTGAACAGGAGGAAAGAAGATACGCATTTTACCATATGTTACACCTCGCGAGAGTCACAGGGGTGATTATGTATTTGAGCAGGTAAAGATTAGCGGACACCGCTTAAACAGATGGTTAAAATAAACATCATTCCCCCTGTAATCTGTGCCTTATCACAAACGGAGAGGTTATATTTTGCTTATATGACCATGATGCCGCCTGTTCTATACCCAAAATAATTCGAGTTGCTTAAAGGCGGCAAGGGAGTGAGCCCCAGGAACACAGATAACGATGTGTTTTCACAAAGGCGAGTCTACCTGACCAGAAAGGTTATTTGATAATCAGTAGTACAGTTGTTGTCGCCTTCCATAACTAAATAACATTATTTCGCCAAAGATAAGACCACTATATAGTCAGGAAGACAATTAGTGAGGAACGCGCCAATTGTCGGCGATAATGCATCTGAAATTACGATTCACCGCAGTTGTGCAAACACATAGAATCCCCCTCGAACCGAGATAATTCGGTCTGCTGGTCATAGCCATTATTCAGTAACAACGCAGGTTGCAGCGGCGGATCACGGGCGTGAAGAAAAATCCTGTGCCCCAAGCTTTTTGGACAAGCGCTGAACCTGCCGTATACTTTTACTTAACGTACACTCCGCCATAAAAATAAACCCTGCGATGATACCGTAATGCCATAGGCATAACTTAAGGATATGCCATAAATCAAGCGAAGCATGATTTAACTTCTCAGTGATTGCGATAGTCTGTACAAATATTATGGGATGAAATAATAAGACGCCTAACAAAAATATCCCTGCCACGATCATGGCAAGTAATTGAAAAAAAGCCCATCCGATAACGAAACGGTAAAGTAACAGCAATAATAGCCGTCCACATTTTCTTAGCCATTCTGACTGCAAAATGCTCCAGGATGCTGTCTTTTCGTGAATTTCACCATCTGATTTCTTCATTTTGAGCCTCCTCGCAGGTTTTTATAATTTTATCGCCCAACAGGAAATAAAGCCGTCAGCTAATCGTTACAACAAATATAATTAAGACAAAAACTAAAGAGTAAGGTGTTTATATCATAAGTGCTATCAGTATTGGCCTTCTGCCCTGCCGCTAAATATCTCATTGTTGTTAGCCTAATAATACTTTTAGTTTAACTTCTTATAAGACAATTTCTACACGGTTGAGCAACTATTTACTTTCTCTAAAAATAATATAGCGCGTAATTAATCATTGCTCATGGTACATGATGATGTGAGAATTAAGAAAACCATTTTACTTTCATTCGTTTTACCTGACATACTTCATGACCAGGAGGCGTGGGCATGACTAAAGCTACGGGTCGATTTGAACAATAATGTTGACGGTTCAGGACAAAGCAAAAATCAGGTGTTTCACCGATAGGCAAACCGATGGGCAACATGGGATAATATTTTGAATACCACCTATATCCAGTAATGAAGTATTATATACTCACTTGTGGTCTACATTATGCCAATTACTATCGGGAGAGGGTTTCTAAAAAGTGAGATGTTTTCCCAAAGTGCCATCTCTCAACGCTCCTTCTTTACGTTACTATGGGAAAAGATTAAAGATTTTTTTTGTGACACGCAAAGATCCACTGCCGATCAATATATAAAGGAATTATGTGATGTTGCCTCTCCGCCTGACGCGCAACGTTTATTTGATTTATTTTGTGCGTTATATGAATTATCATCACCATCATGCAGAGGAAATTTCCATTTTCAGCACTATAAAGATGCTGAGTGTCAATATACAAATCTCTGTATTAAAGATGGCGAAGATATTCCGTTATGCATTATGATACGTCAGGATCACTACTATTATGAGATAATGAATAGAACAGTGCTCTGTGTTGATACTCAGTCTGCCCACCTGAAAAGATATTCTGATATTAATATAAAAGCTAGCACTTATGTTTGTGAACCACTATGTTGCTTGTTCCCTGAGCGGTTACTACTCTCGCTATCCGGCGGTATAACATTTCCCGTTGACCTAAAAAATATAGAAGAGACGCTTATCGCCATGTCAGAAAAGGGTAATTTATGTGACTGGAAGGAACAGGAAAGAAAAGCCGCCATCTCCTCCAGGATTAATCTGGGCATCGCCCAGTCAGGTGTAACAGCTATTGACGACGCTATCAAAAATAAAATAGCCGCAAAGGTTATTGAGAATACTAACTTAACGAATGCAATATTTGAGCCCAATCATACACAAAGTTCAGTTACTCAACTAGTTTATTCCTGTTTGTTTAAGAATGAGATATTAATAAATATGCTGGAAGAAAATTCCTCTCATGACCTGCTATGTTTAAACGATCTTGCTGAATATGTAGCGCTACAAGTTCATAACAGCCTTTTTTCTGAAGATTTATCTTCACTCGTTGAGACAGCAAAAAATGAGGCTCATCACCAGAGTTGACCACACCATAAATAGTATGGCTTACAATCCCCTGGCAATACCAAAACCATCTAATACAATACCTTTAAAATATACTTCCATGGAGTAATGGATTTACTATAGAGCGAATTGGTTCTTATTTTTATAATTGATATCCTGAGTATAAGTATATTTTCTCATACAACTTATCGCACTTATTGACAAACCGTTTTCGCTAATTTGAAGTGTTGAATAATAACTCAAAGAAATTATTGGCATCATAGCCTCACGACGTAACTGGAAGGTGGCATGATGCTTACAAAAACGTTATCAGTAGTTTTACTGACCTGTGCGCTGTTTTCAGGCCAGTTACTGGCGAAACAGCAAGACCACGCATTCGTATGGTTTGCGACGGGAGGGCACCAGCTTAGACACGAAGCCGACAGTGATGAATTACGGGCGGCAGCAGAAGAATCCGCGGAAGGCTTGCGCGAGCACCACAACTGGCAGAAATCGCGCAAACCAGAGAGCTATTTTCGTTAATTAAACGCCCCTACGCTTCGGCAGCGTTTTCATCAGCGCTTCAGGGCTCACTGAAGCGACAACGCTGCCGGGCTGGGGCATTTTTAAGATGTGGTTTTTAATTTTGCCAATGACATGCATTTCGCAAGGGCGGCAGTCGAATTTTAGCGTCAGTACTTCATCGCCATGCACCAACTGCATCGGCGTGGCTTTCCAGCTCTTAATATTTCCTTTCGCCTGCTTAGGACAAAGGTTGAACGCAAAACGCAGGCAGTGTTTGGTGATCATGACCGGTACCTCGCCCTTCTCCTGATGCGCCTCATAGGCCGCATCAATCAATTGTACGCCGTAACGGTGATAAAATTCCCGCGCTTTGTGGTTGTAGACATTAGCGAGAAAGCTGAGATGCGTTTGCGGATAGACCGGCGCAGGCTGCGCCACGGGTTTCCGACGACCTCGTTGATAATGGGCCAGCCGCGCCGCGTCAAGCATATCAATCGCCTCCCGACGGAACTGATTGAGCAGGCTATTTGGCACGAACAACGCCGCCGGTAATGTCACCTGCATATCACGCGCGTAGTAAGGCGTCTGTCCCAGCTTCGCCAGTCCGGCTGTTAGGTTATTCAACGCTTTTTCAGAGTTATTGGCTTCCTCAAATACCCCGTCAAGCGTATGCGTGATGCAGACACCGTCTTCACTGGTCAGCGTCAGAATAAGCTGTTCCTGCCAGCCGCCCAGCATGATATCAACCGCCACACGGCGCTCACTGGAGGTTTTTGTCAGCGCTTGCTGCCAGTTATGGTCCAGATTACGATTCAACGGATGATGCGGACGGACTTTATGCAGGTCGGCAGGCATATCATTTGGCCAAACGCGGTAGCGGTTATGACCGGTTTTCTCCACCGTATTGGCGCGAAAACCTACCACTTCACGCTTAATCAACACGTTCAGACCATCGCCATTCGCCAACGGCTCCGTAGCTTCTACGTCGAGATAATCCTTCGCCACATTCAGCACCTCGCCTACCGGCAAGCCAATAAATTTTGGTGAATCAAATGCGCCAATATCGCCTTTCCGCGCGTTAACAAAATAGTCGGTGCTGCCGCGATGGAAGGTTTTCTCCGTGGAGGGAACAAAAAAGTGTTCGGTCCGACCAACCGACGCACGCGCCAGATCGCCACGTTGCTCGATAATCGCGTCCAGCATCTGACGATAATGCGCGGTGATGTTTTTGACATAGCTCATGTCTTTGTAGCGCCCTTCAATCTTGAAGGAACGTACGCCTGCATCGATCAACGCGCCGAGGTTAGCCGTTTGGTCGTTATCTTTCATCGATAGCAAATGTTTTTCGTAAGAGACCACCCGCCCCTGATCGTCTTTTAACGTATACGGTAAGCGACAGGCTTGCGAACAGTCGCCCCGATTGGCGCTGCGCCCGGTTTGCGCATGAGAGATATAACACTGCCCAGAATAAGCGACACACAGCGCGCCATGAATGAAGAACTCAATCGTGGCGTCAGTAGCCTGATGAATAGCCGCTATCTGACTCAAATTAAGCTCGCGCGCCAGTACAATCTGTGAAAAACCGACATCGGCAAGAAACTTCGCTTTTTCCACGCTGCGAATATCACACTGTGTACTGGCGTGAAGCTCAATCGGCGGGATATCCAGTTCCAGAATGCCCATATCCTGCACAATCAGCGCATCCACCCCGGTGTTGTACAAATCGGTGATTAACCGCTGCGCGGGCTCCAGCTCATCATCATGCAGAATAGTATTCAGCGTGACAAAAATCCTGGCGCCGTAACGGTGAGCAAACGGAACCAGATCGGCGATATCGCGCAGACTGTTACTGGCGTTATGACGTGCGCCAAAACCGGGTCCGCCGATGTAGACGGCATCTGCGCCATGCAAAATCGCTTCGCGAGCAATTGCGGCGTCACGGGCCGGACTTAACAATTCGAGATAGTGAGGTTGCTGGCGCATACAGTCTTTCTTATCCAATAGCAGCGAAATGGCGGCTATTGTAGTCAGAAGCGCAAACTAACGAAATAGTTTTCCCGCTTAATCACGCGGGTAATGGATCAGCGAGTGAAAATGAACCGTCTGGTCACTGCTGTTGCGATAGGTATGCGCCGTATCGCCGGCAAAACGCAAACCTTTACCGGCGTCTATGGTTTGCCATACCCCACCAGTACACATGTCCAGCCGACCCTGAATCACCACCACATGTTCGATAACGCTGGCTTTATGCGGCGCTGATTCGCTGCACGCGCCAGGCGCCAGCAATAGGGAAAAATAGTCAAAACAGAGTTCAGGGTCCCACGGAAACAGCGGTGTAATTACCATCGCTTGCTGCTGGGGATCGAAGGTTGGCGGAAATTCGGCCTGCGGAGGCGAAATAAACATTGAGAATGGAACGTTCAGGCCCGTCGCAATTTTCCACAGCGTTGCGACTGTCGGGCTGGATTCATTACGCTCTATCTGCCCCAACATGGCTTTTGAGACGCCGGAGATCTCCGCCAGACGCGATAAACTCCAGCCTCGCTGATGGCGTAACGTTCTTAACGTGGTCGCCAGATAGTGTGTCAGGTTATCCATTTTCCCCCCCTGTAAGGCCATAGCGTATCACTTGTACGCTATAACGCACAATGCTACATTGACTGACCGTTATAACGCACAAGAGGCGATCATGCGTCTGTTATCACTGCCGTTACCTACTGTATTATCTGGTCTGGTCGCCGTTCTGGTCGGCTATGCAAGTTCCGCCGCCATTATCTGGCAGGCGGCGCTTGCCGCTGGCGCAACACCCGCAGAGATCGCCGGCTGGATGACCGCCCTCGGTATAGCCATGGGCATAAGCACACTAACGTTAACCTTGTGGTATCGTGCGCCGGTTTTAACCGCCTGGTCAACGCCTGGCGCCGCTCTGTTGGTAACAGGGCTTCAGGGATTATCGTTGCCAGACGCCGTGGGCATATTCATTGTCGCCAATGCCCTGATTGTGCTGTGCGGCGTCACGGGATTGTTTGCGCGTTTGATGCGGATAATCCCCCATTCTCTTGCCGCCGCAATGCTGGCGGGAATACTGCTACGCTTCGGCCTGCAGGCGTTCGGGACGCTCAACGGAGAGTTTGTCATGTGCGGCGGTATGCTATTGGCGTGGCTACTCTTTAAAGTATTCGCGCCCCGCTATGCCGTTATTGCTGCCATGGTGATGGGAATAACGGTGGCGCTCATCCAGGGTAAGGTGGCGATGGGCGGTATTCATTTCGCGCCGGTGTGGCCCACCTTCGTTCCCCCCCACTTTTCATTCGCTCAAAGCCTGAGCGTCGCGGTACCGCTCTTCCTGGTGACGATGGCATCGCAAAACGCCCCCGGCGTCGCCACAATGAAGGCGTCTGGCTATCAGCTTCCTGTCTCTCCGTTAATGATTTTTACCGGATTGTTGGCGCTGCTGCTTTCGCCATTTGGCGTTTATTCTATCTGCATTGCCGCCATTACGGCCGCCATTTGTCAAAGCCCGGACGCGCACCCCGATCCAACGCGTCGCTGGTTAGCGGCCGCCGCCGCAGGCGTTTTTTATTTACTTGCCGGGTGGTTTGGCGGTTCGATAACCGCGCTGATGGTCGCCCTGCCGGTTAGCTGGGTGCAAATGCTGGCTGGTCTGGCACTGTTAAGTACGATTAGCGGTAGCCTGTATCAGGCGCTTACTCACGAAAGTGAGCGTGACGCGGCAGTTATCGCATTTCTCGTCACCGCCAGCGGGCTAACGCTGATGGGCATCGGATCGGCATTCTGGGGGTTGATCGCTGGTGGGATAGGCTACGCAGTATTAACGAGAACGCGCCGCCCATCGTTGTCTGGCTGATGGTGACCGCTAATCTGCCGGGGTTTGCGCCATCTTGCGATGGCGCCGCAGAATTATTTTTTGTTAACGTCAAACATAGAGGTATCCGTAGCCATATCATCCACGACCTGTTTCAACGTCTCAAACGCCATTGGCGTACTGGAATTGCTCAGGTCTTTACCTTCACCCTGACGTACTACCTTGACGACCGGCTTGTTGGTCGCGGCATCTATCAGCTCACCCTCAAAATAGAGGTGGGTATCCATGGTCCGGTGGCCTGTCGCCATTTGCGTGCCCGCCACAATCAGCGCTACAGGGATTACCTCATAGAATTGCAGCCCTTCTTTGCTGGTATCCACGCCCGTAATCGCCCCGCGGAAAATCAAACTGCGCGGCCCTGGCGTCGTGACCAGCGGTTTGCGCTGTTCAATTGCTGATTTTACTTTAGTGTTCGTATAAGCCAGCAGTTTATCAAGAACTTGCTGCCCGACCTGGGTCGTTGGTTTGGGGACGGGATAGTATGTTATCGGATTGTAAACAATACTGTCATAGTTAGAGTCATTGAAATGTGGATCTACCCAGCGCAACACCGGTTTTCCCGTGGCGGAGGTAGTTTCCTGCAGGTCCGAATAATTTTTTAAGAATCCAGAATACTTATCCGGCTGTGTGACTTTGGACGCACAGCCGGATAACGCCAGCAAGCCAGTAAGCACTGCAACTTTAAATAAAGTATGAGTACGCATGAAACGATCCCTTTAGTCTTCGCAATGATGCAAAGGAAATAATAGCAAAACGAAATCATTCTGGATGCACTAAAAATGGTAACGACAGCACAATTTGAACGCGGCGCCCGACAAAAAAATGCCGAACGCTGCGAGACTTACAGAACTTGCATCGGTCAGGCCGTTTTTCTCGCCAGCATCGTAGCAAAGCGCAGTTTGATACGGTTGCCGTTTTCGTCCGTGCGGTGAAGCTCGCCGACATCTTCGTTGTATTTCAGCATGTCCCATCCTTCGTAATAGCGGCGTAATTCGCCTTCTTTAAAAGCGAACGGGAATCCCACCGTACAGGGAAAGTCCGGCGTATCCATTGCCGCAACAATCAAATTATACCCGCCGGGTTTTGTGCAGCGTTGCATATTGGCAATTAAACCGGGAATGGTTTGCGCCTCAAGAAACATCATAACCACCGTCGAGAGAATAAAATCGTACTCGCCGTCAAAGGTCAATGTATTCAGATCGACCAGGTCGGTTTGCAGATTATCCAGCCCTTCTGCCGCTTTAATACGCTCAAGGTTAGCCATACTGGCCGGATTTTTATCCCACGCGGTAACATCATAACCGTTCGCGGCCAGATACAGACTATTGCGACCATTGCCACATCCCAAATCCAGCGTTCGGCCCGGCGCGACAACCTTTGCCGCCGCCAGCACATCCGAATGCGTGCGGGTTAATCCGTATTTCTCAGTAAAATAATTTTCGTCACGAACGGTCATTTTTTTCCTCCGTTTTCAACAGTGCAGCGCGCTCAGTGCGAATAAGCAACGTCCCCTGCACCAGCAATAGAAATGTACGAACCAGCAATAAGGCGATAATAGCGTTAGTGAAAATAAACAGCGGGACGGCCAGAATATGGAAAAGCCCTGATTCACTACCGTGACCAAGATGTAACCCCGTGGTCGCCAGCGCGGAAACGCCGAACGAAAAACTCCAGAAGGAAGCATTAAACGGTTGTGATAAATACCAGGGCATTAATCGCAGCATAAATAAAAGTTGTAACAGACCGTAGCCGAATAGCATTTTCGCCAGCGTGTCGCCCTCCCCGCCATTGACGCTCAGCCAGGCGCTACAGGCGACCAGCGCGGGCGCCAGTTGGATACCCAGCGACGTACGCAGCACCGCCGGTAATTCGCCGCAGCTACGCAGTCGCTGCAAAATAACCGGCTCCAGACTTAACCACGAAAAGACGCCTGCGCCTAAAAACACCAGTCCGGCATCATTGTAACCGAGCGCTCCACAGGCCATAGCGCTGATAAAATTATTCGCTACCGTGGGCAGATAAAGTCCTGGGGTTGTCGCTTCTTCCGGATGCGCTCCGCGCCAAAGTCCCGCCGTCTGCCAGGCGGCATACGCCAGTTGTATGACGACCCCCACGCTGAATAGCGCAACGGCCAACGGGCGATACCAGGGAACGAAACCGATCGCGACCAGCATCGTGGTGGCGGGAAACAGGCTGACAAAACTGCTCATTACCGGATGTCGCACTTCAGCCATCACGCTATGGGGAAAGCGCACCAGACGGCTAAGGAACGCCAGGGTCAAGAGTGCCCAAATAATCATCGCCAGGATCACCATGATGTCGCCGGGCCAGTGGCTTATTCCCCATATCTGGCTGGCATAACGCCAGGCGAATCCCATACCGATAGTGCCAAGGACGATGCCAAAATAGCCCGCAGGCAGATTGAGCACGCGATCGCTCTGCTTGTGATTACGCATTTTGTTTAATTTATAAAGTATATTTGAAATGCATTTTATGGAATTTCTGGTTGTTTCGCCAGTACCTTTGCTACGGTTATCTTAATCGTTCACACGGAATTTCCCTATGACCAAATATCGACTGAGTGAAGAACCTCGTGCTTTTACTTATCAGGTAGACGGTGAGAAGAAAAGCGTCTTATTACGACAAGTTATTGCCGTAACGGATTTTAACGATGTTAAAGCCGGAACCTCCGGCGGCTGGGTTGATGCCGATAATGTGCTGTCACAACAGGGGGATTGCTGGATTTATGATGAAAACGCGATGGCCTTTGCGGGCACGGAAATTACGGGGAACGCGCGTATCACGCAGCCGTGCACGCTCTACAATAACGTGCGAATAGGCGATAACGTCTGGATTGATCGCGCTGATATCAGCGATGGCGCACGGATAAGTGACAACGTCACCATTCAGTCCTCTTCCGTGCGCGGAGAGTGTGCGATTTATGGCGATGCCCGCGTGTTAAACCAGTCAGAAATTCTCGCCGTTCAGGGACTAACGCATGAACATGCGCAGATTTTACAAATTTACGATCGCGCCACCGTGAACCATTCGCGGATTGTCCATCAGGTACAGCTTTATGGCGACGCCACTATCACACACGCTTTTATTGAGCACCGGGCGGAGGTCTTTGATTTCGCGCTCATCGAAGGCAACAAAGACAATAATGTCTGGATCTGTGACTGCGCCAAAGTCTATGGCCATGCGCGGGTTATCGCCGGCACAGAGGAAGATGCTATCCCTACCCTTCGCTACAGCTCACAGGTAGCGGAACATGCGTTAATCGAAGGCAACTGTGTGTTAAAACATCATGTGCTGGTAGGCGGACATGCTGAGGTACGCGGAGGCCCGATTTTACTGGACGACCGCGTGCTGATTGAAGGCCATGCCTGTATACAGGGCGAAATTCTGATTGAGCACCAGGTCGAGATTAGCGGACGGGCGGCGGTGATAGCCTTTGACGGCAATACTATTCACCTGCGCGGCCCAAAAGTGATCAATGGCGAGGATCGTATTACGCGTACCCCCTTAGTCGGTTCCCTTTAATCCGCATCAATAATGCGGGCATACATATTAACGTCGTGATAGTCGCCGTTAAGATACTCCGCCTGCTTCATACAGCCTTCCAGCGTAAAATGGTTGCGCCGTGCGACTGCGTTACTGGCCTGATTATCAACGCGGCATTTAATGACGAAGCGCCGAATATCGCCGCGCCGGGCATAATGTGTCATCAGCGCCTGTAATGATTGCGACATTATCCCTTGTCCCTGGAGGGACTCATCCAGCCAGTAACCGATATAGGCGGCTTTGTTTATCGGTTCGATGGCATTAAATGAGAGTACGCCCGCCATCTCATTCTGGCAGAAAATCAGGTACATTTTGGCGTAACCACGCTGGTGCAACAGCATATTACCCTGCACATGCTTACGCGTTTCCTCCTGCGACGTGACATATTGCGGCCAGTCGAGCGACTGTTGTAGCCACGCTTTGTTTTTGAGTACCAGTTGGTGCAGCGCCGGAACATGACTTTCATCTGCCGCTTGTAGTTCCAGCGTCGTGCTAACAGGAATAATTTCCACCATCGCGTTGCCCTTCTTCGTTGTTGGTCGTGATCACATAAATAGCCTGGTTTACCGATAACCCGCAGGTGATATGAGCGTTTTTATTGTATCGCCATCACATTATTTTTTATTGGCCATATTTAGCGTATTTCCGCGTGACACATTTCACACTTATCCAACCATTCTCCGCCTATAAAACGCTCAACGACTGATTGTTTTATCACCACGGAGACGCCAATGACCTTTTCTGTGCAGGAAACGCTTTTTTCTTTACTGCGGCTAAACGGGATTTCAGGACATGAAAGCAGTATTGCAAACGTTATGCAGCACGCGTTTGAACAGCAGGCCAAAGACGTCTGGCGGGATCGCTTAGGCAATGTCGTTGCCCGTTATGGCAGCGATAAACCCGACGCGCTTCGCCTGATGATTTTTGCGCATATGGATGAAGTGGGTTTTATGGTACGCAAGATCGAACCCTCCGGTTTTTTACGTTTTGAACGCGTGGGCGGCCCGGCGCAAATTACTATGCCCGGTTCGATTGTGACGCTTGCCGGACGTTCAGGCGATATCATGGGCTGTATCGGTATTAAAGCATATCACTTCGCGAACGGTGACGAGCGCACCCAGCCACCCGCTCTCGATAAACTCTGGATTGATATCGGCGCAAAAGATAAAGCGGATGCTGAACGAATGGGTATTCAGGTGGGGACGCCAGTAACCCTTTACAACCCGCCGCACTGTCTGGGCAACGACCTGGTGTGCAGTAAGGCGCTGGATGACAGGCTGGGGTGTACGGCGCTACTGGGCGTCGCCGAGGCCCTCGCCTCCACACCGCTCGATATCGCGGTATTCCTGGTCGCGTCGGTACAGGAAGAGTTCAATATTCGCGGTATTGTTCCCGTTTTACGACGCGTGCGCCCCGACCTGGCGATTGGTATTGATATCACCCCCTCCTGCGACACGCCTGACCTGCAGGATTACTCTGATGTGCGGGTCAACCACGGCGTCGGCATCACCTGTCTGAACTATCACGGACGCGGTACGTTGGCGGGACTGATTACGCCGCCGCGTTTGCTGCGGATGCTGGAGACCACCGCGCACGAAAATAATATTCCCGTACAGCGAGAAGTCGCGCCAGGCGTCATCACCGAAACCGGCTACATTCAGGTTGAACTGGACGGTATTCCCTGCGCCAGTCTTTCTATTCCCTGCCGCTATACCCATTCACCAGCCGAAGTCGCCAGCCTGCGCGACCTGGCTGATTGTATCCGTTTACTGACTGCGCTGGCCAACATGTCGCCAGAACAGTTTCCCATTGAGCCTGAAACAGGCGCTACACAAGAGGCACGACCATGATGAAAAAGATCCTTGTGGCATGTGGTACCGGCATGTCGACATCAACCATGATTGCACAAAAACTGCAGGACTTTCTTGCGGAGCAAGGCATTGCGGCAACCACGGCGCAATGTTGTCTGAATGAGATCCCGTTGAACTGTAACGGTATGGATCTCATCGTAACGTCCATGCGTACGCACAGTGACTATGGCATCCCGACGCTCAACGGCGCCGCCCTGCTGACAGGCATCAACGACGACGCATTAAAACAAGAAATCAAGGCGCTGTTAACACAATAAAGGGGGCATTATGTTTGATTACATCCTGTCTCTCGGCGGCACCGTTTTTGTGCCCATCATTATGATTATCATCGGCTTAATCTTTCGTATTCCCTGGCTGCAGGCGGTGAAAGCGGGGGTGACGGTCGGCATCGGTTTTGTCGGCATGGGGCTGGTGATCGTCATGGCGATCGACAGTCTCAGTCCGCCGATTAAAGTGATGATTGAGCGTTTTGGCCTGACGCTGCATGTGTTTGACGTCGGCGCCGGACCCGCATCCGGCGTCGGCTATGCGACGGCCATCGGCGCGATGATCATTCCCGTTATCTTTCTGCTCAACGTCGGTATGCTGGTGACTCGACTGACCAAAACCATGAACGTTGATATTTATAACTACTGGCACTACGCCATTACCGGAACGGTCGTCCAGTTGATGACCGGCAGTCTGATTTATGGCGTACTGGGCGCGATTTGCCACGCCGCCTTGTCGTTGAAAATGGCCGACTGGACGGCGAAACGGGTACAGAACATTGTGGGTCTGGAAGGGATTTCTATTCCGCAAGGGTATGGCTCCAGTTCCGTGCCGTTGTTCGTATTACTGGATGCGATATACGAAAAAATACCGTTTATGAAAGGACGCAATATTGACGCTCAGGAGATCCAAAAACGGTATGGGATGGTCGGCGACCCGGTGATCATTGGCGTTGTTCTCGGGCTGATCTTCGGACTTGCCGCAGGCGAAGGCTTTAAAGGGTGCGCAACCTTAATGATTACCGTAGCGGCGATTATGGTGCTGTTTCCGCGCATGATTCGCCTTATCGTTGAGGGATTAATGCCCATTTCCGACGGCGCGCGTAAGTTCTTCCAGAAACACTTTAAAGGGCGCGAGGTCTTTATCGGTCTGGATACCGCAGTGACGTTAGGCCACCCGACCACCATCGCGGTTGGACTGCTGTTAATTCCCATCATGTTAATTCTGGCGAGCATACTGCCGGGCAATAAAGTCCTGCCGCTGGCTGATTTACCGGTTGCGCCGTTTTTTATCTGCATGGCCACGGTTATTCATCGCGGCGATCTGATTCGTACTCTGCTCAGCGGCATCATTGTCATGATTACCGTTTTGCTGATCGCCACCCAGTTCGCGCCGTACTTTACCGATATGGCGCTCAAAGGCGGCTTTAGCTTCGCCGCTGAAAACGCGCAAATTACCGCGCTGTCGGTGGGAAATATGTTTGGCTGGTCAATATCTGAATTGATGTCGCTGGGCATGATTGGCGTGGTTATTGTGGTCGGCATTGTCGCCAGCATCATACTTGTCTTACGTAAACGTGAACTACCGGAATAAGGAGCAACCCAGAATGAGTTGGCTAAAAGAGGTAATAGGAACAGAAAAAGCCGTTATCGCCATGTGCCATTTACGGGCGTTGCCGGGCGATCCCGGGTTCGATACCAGGAAAGGCATGAACTGGGTAATTGACCGCGCCCATGACGATTTAATGGCGCTACAAAATGGCGGCGTGGATGCGGTGATGTTCTCCAACGAATTTAGTCTGCCTTATTTAACGAAAGTCAGACCGGAAACGACCGCCGCGATGGCAAGAATCATCGGTCAGTTAATGAGTGAAATTCGCGTACCGTTTGGGGTAAACGTGTTGTGGGACCCTGTGGCCTCGTTTGATTTGGCGATGGCGACCGACGCAAAATTTATTCGCGAAATTTTCACCGGCGCTTACGCCAGCGATTTTGGCGTCTGGGATACGAATGTCGGCGAAACCATTCGCCATCAGCATCGCATCGGCGCAGGCCACGTGAAAACGTTGTTTAACATCGTTCCGGAAGCGGCGGTGTATCTGGGTAACCGGGATGTCTGTTCAATTGCGAAATCGACCGTATTTAACAATAACCCCGATGCCCTGTGCGTCTCGGGACTGACGGCGGGCGCTCGCACGGATAGCGCCATACTGAAGCGGGTAAAAGAGACCGTCCCCGACACGGTCGTGCTGGCGAATACCGGGGTGTGTCTGGAAAACGTCGAGGAGCAGCTCTGCATTGCCGACGGATGCGTAACGGCAACCACGTTTAAAAAAGACGGCGTCTTCGCCAACTTTGTCGACCAGGCGCGCGTGGCGAAGTTTATGGAGAAAGTACGCCATATCCGACAATAAAATGGGGATAAGCAAAACGCTTATCCCCTGCAGAGAGCGATAACTCTTCTGCCGATCTCCGTCGCCTTCGCCAAAAGACACGCCGGGGATCGGTTCCAGAGTAACCCGAACCGGCAAGGAGTCAACGATCGATGATTAATGATGTTAAGTGGGTTCAGGCGCAACGCCATGCCAGCGACTGGCGACACGCGCTGGATATCGCCGTTCGTCCGCTGATTACCTTCGGCGCGGCGGCCCCCTGCTACCTGGACGGTATTATTGAGAACACCCTTAAATGGGGGCCATATTATCTTATCGCGCCGGGGATTGCGCTGCCCCATGCCAGACCAGAGCAAGGCGCTAACCATAATCAAATCAGCGTCACTACGTTAGCAACGCCGGTCGCTTTCGGCAATGCGGATTGCGATCCCATCTGGCTGTTGCTTTGCGCCAGCGCCACGGATGCCGAAGCACATATTCGCACCATTCAACGCATCAGCCAGTGGCTCGACTCGCCGAAAAGCGTCGCGATGCTGCAAGATGCGCCAAATGACGCCGCGCTTTTCGCGCAATTAACCGCATTGCGCTGATGGAGGTTTCGATGATCCTGCACCCTTCACTGGCCTCCGCCGATCCGCTGCGCTATGCCGAGGCGTTGACCGCTTTACACGATGCGCCTCTCGGCTCGCTGCATCTGGATATCGAAGATACCAGTTTCATCAACAATATTACCTTCGGTATGAAAACCATTCAGGCAGTCGCACAACACACTCGCCATCCGCTCTCATTGCACCTGATGGTCTCATCACCGCAACGCTGGTTACCCTGGCTTGCAGCTATCCGCCCCGGCTGGATTTTCATTCATGCCGAAAGCGTGCAAAACCCCCCGGAGATTCTGGCGGATATTCGCGCTATCGGGGCGAAAGCAGGACTGGCGCTTAACCCGGCAACGCCGCTATTGCCTTATCGTTATCTGGCATTGCAACTGGATGCGCTGATGATCATGACCAGCGAACCTGACGGGCGCGGGCAGCAATTTATCGCCACGATGTGTGAAAAAGTGAGCCAAAGCAGAGAGCATTTCCCTGCTGCGGAATGCTGGGCGGACGGCGGTATTACACTTCGCGCCGCACGGCTGCTTGCCGCCGCAGGCGCACAGCATCTGGTGATTGGCCGGGCGTTATTCACGACGGCGAACTATGATGTGACGTTGTCACAATTCACCGCGCTATAAAGGAGTCATATGCTGATGAGCCAACAGCGCCCCGACCGTATCAAACAGATGTTGCATTACCTTTGGCAACACAGGCACCTCTCAACACAACAAGCTATTGAGCTTTTTGGCTATGCAGAGGCAACCGTGCGCCGGGATTTTCACTATATTGCCAGCCGTTATCCCGGTATGGTTCGCGGCCATGGTTGTATTGACTTCGACGACAGTACGGAAGATAAAGAATATGTTTTCGACGTTAAGCGAACGTTACAAAGCGAGGCGAAACGCGAAATCGCCGCCCTCGCCCGCACGTTCATCAAGGATGGAGACTGCTTTTTTCTCGACTCCGGCTCCACCTGTCTGGAACTGGCAAAATGTCTGGTCGACGCCAAAGTAAAAGTCATTTGCAATGACATCAAAATCGCTAATGAACTGGGTGGCTTCCCACACGTAGAGAGTTACATTATCGGCGGACTGATTCGCCCCGGTTACTTTTCGGTGGGCGAGAGTCTGGCGCTGGAGATGATTAACGCCTTTGCCGTTGAACGCGCCTTTATCTCCTGCGATGCGCTGTCGATTGAAACGGGCATCACCAACGCTACCATGTTTGAAGTGGGCGTTAAAACGCGCATTATTCAGCGCTCACGCGAGGTCATATTGATGGCCGATCACTCAAAGTTTGATACTGTAGAACCCCATGCGGTGGCGACGCTGTCCTGTATTACTACCATTCTTAGCGACAGTGCGCTCCCGTCTGCTATCGCCCGACGTTATCAGCAGGCGGGATGCCGTCTCATCATGTCAGACCCCTCATCAGGAGCGCGTTAATGGACATCAGGCAAATGAACAGAACCCATCTGGATCACTGGCGCGGATTGCGAAAACAGCTCTGGCCTGGTCACCCGGATGACGCCCATCTGGCGGACGGCGAAGAAATTCTGCAAGCCGATCATCTGGCATCATTTATTGCGATGGCAGACGGGGTGGCGATTGGCTTTGCGGATGCCTCAATCCGCCACGATTATGTCAATGGCTGTGACAGTTCGCCCGTGGCTTTCCTTGAAGGTATTTTTGTTCTCCCCTCATTCCGTCAACGCGGCGTAGCGAAACAATTGATTGCAGCGGTGCAACGATGGGGAACGAATAAAGGGTGTCGGGAAATGGCCTCCGATACCTCGCCGGAAAATACAATTTCCCAGAAAGTTCACCAGGCGTTAGGATTTGAGGAAACAGAGCGCGTCATTTTCTACCGGAAGCGTTGTTGAGGGAAATATTCAGGCTCCTTATAGAGAAGTGGTCACTGATTAAAAAGCAGCCTCAATATACAATAATTCCTGTTTCTAAAACGGAGTCCATCAGGACGTCGGGAATAAGACCCGGCAGATGTAAGCCGGGCCTTCATTGCTTACGGTCTTGAGGCCGTACCGTCTGGTGTGCGCGCCATTGTCCAGGATGGGATTCCCCCCTCGCACGGATATTTCGCCGCTTTGGCTTCATCAATGTCAATACCCAGACCCGGCTTATCGTTCAGATAGGCATAACCGTGGTCAATCTCAGGGCAGCCCGGGAAGACATCACGCAGCGCGTCGTTCATTGGCGTGTATTCCTGAATGCCAAAGTTCGGTAAACTCAAATCCAAATGCATATTGGCGCAAACCCCGACTGGAGAAATGTCGCCCGGCCCGTGCCATGCGGTGCGCACACCGTTCAGTTCGCTGTAGACAGCAAGTTTCTTTGCCGGCGTAATGCCGCCGATGGTACTCACGTGGCAGCGAATGTAGTCGATGAGCCTGTTGTCGATGAGCGGCTTCCACTCATTCACATTCACAAACAGCTCACCCATGGATATCGGAGTGGAAGACTGCTGGCGCAACATTTTCAGCCAGTCGATGTTTTCCGGTGCCACCGGATCCTCAAGATAAAATAGTTGATACTGTTCAAGCGTTTTGGCCAGATTAATGGCAGTCACCGGGGTCACGCGCTCATGTACATCATGAATAAATTCGATGCTAAAACCGAGCTTGTTACGCAGGTGGTCGAACAGACGCGGAACGCTTTTGGCGTAGGCATCCGGGTCAAAGTAGATGCCGGGCGTTTTGCTGCGCGGTGAACGTTTCGGCTGAATGTTCTTCGCACGAGCTAGCTGCGTGGCGATCAGTTTAAGGTCATCGGTCCCCGCACCGCCATACATTCCCATCTGGCAGCGAACGTACTGGTAACCCTCTTCCATTCTGGCTCGGATGTTATCTTCCACTTCAACTTCATCACCACCATCGGTGTGGCAGTACAGTGGGATCCCATCACGACATTTGCCGCCCAGCAGATCATAAACCGGCATCCCCGCTAGCTTACCTTTGATATCCCACAGTGCCATGTCCACGCCGGACAATGCATTGTTCATGATCGGGCCATTGCGCCAGTAGCCGCTCACCACGCCTGACTGCCAGATGTCCTCAATACGGGTCGGATCTTTGCCAACCAGAAAAGGCGCCATGTACTCATCGATCGCGCTTTTTACCGCGAAGATACGCTGGGTAAATGTCGCGCATCCTAGCCCATACAGCCCTGGCTCGTTGGTTTCTATCTTAACGACTGCCAAATCAATGCCGCCCGGCGCCGTCAGAATCGTTTTCACGTTGGTAATTTTCAGGTTACTCACTTTCACTCCTTAACTCAGCGAATTTACCGCATGTCATACCGTTGTGGATGATACAACAGATATATGTAAGTTGTCCTACAACTTTATGCTGTTATATCACGCTTCTTTTACAGCGGATCGCTGCGAGTGCCATTCTGTGACAGCGATCAAAACTGCGTTAAATTCAAATCAAATATATACATATAATTCAATTAATTAATGTTAATTACGCGGTCGCTATGTGGAGCTGTTTGTGATCCTTGTTGCAAATTCATGGGTGAACTGTTGATTTTATCAGGGCGAAAATTCAACCTAAAAAAGGATAGTCGTCATACAAATTAAACAAGTGAGGAAACAACATGACCGCTTTATTTGATTTAACTGGGAAAACGGCGCTGGTAACGGGTTCTGCACGAGGACTGGGCTTTGCCTACGCAGAGGGTCTTGCCGCTGCGGGTGCACGGGTTATGCTGAATGATATTCGCGCCACGCTGTTGGCCGAATCAGTGGATACGCTGACCAGAAAAGGCTACGACGCGCATGGCGTGGCTTTTGACGTCACCGATGAACTGGCGATTGAGGCAGCTTTTAGCAAACTTGATGCAGAAGGGATCCATGTTGATATCCTGATCAATAACGCCGGTATTCAGTACCGCAAACCAATGGTCGAGCTGGAGCTGGAAAACTGGCAGAAGGTGATCGACACTAACCTGACCAGCGCATTTTTAGTCTCCCGCTCGGCGGCAAAACGGATGATCGCCCGCAACAGCGGCGGTAAAATTATTAATATCGGCTCGCTTACCAGCCAGGCGGCCCGCCCGACTGTTGCCCCGTACACGGCAGCAAAAGGCGGCATCAAAATGCTCACCTGCTCGATGGCTGCTGAATGGGCGCAGTTTAATATCCAGACCAACGCCATTGGACCTGGCTACATTCTGACCGACATGAACACCGCGCTTATTGAAGACAAGCAGTTCGATAGCTGGGTGAAAAGCAGCACCCCTTCTCAACGTTGGGGTCGTCCGGAAGAGCTCATCGGCACCGCCATCTTCTTATCATCCAGAGCATCAGATTATATCAACGGGCAGATTATTTACGTCGATGGTGGCTGGCTCGCAGTTTTATAAGTCGCCCGCACTCTACCTACTCGCCTTTAAAATTGATGGCATGTGTTTACCCCGATGCATGCCGATATAACACAGGTATTATTATGAAGGCTTCAAGACAACGACTCTTTATTCTCACATTGCTGTTTATTGTGACTGCAATTAATTATATGGATCGCGCCAATCTTGCCGTTGCTGGTTCGAATATCCAGAATGATTTCAGTCTGACGCCAACACAACTGGGTTTGCTTTTCTCCATGTTTACCTGGGCCTACGCTGCCAGTCAAATTCCTGTCGGCTATGTTCTTGATCGCATTGGCTCACGTATTCTTTATGGTGGTGCGATTATTCTGTGGAGTATTTTTACCTTTATGATGGGGTTCGCCTCACACCATTTATTCGCGACGGCAACCGCTTCATTTGCAATGCTTCTGGCCTGCCGCGCATTAATTGGTGTTGCCGAAGCGCCATCCTTCCCGTCTAACACAAAAATAATCGCCACCTGGTTCCCGGACCATGAACGTGCCCGTGCGACCGCGATTTATTCCAGTGCACAATATATCGGTCTCGCGCTGCTGACGCCTGCCCTCGCCTTTATTGTGGCTAACTACGGTTGGGAAATGTCGTTTTATCTGTCCGGTGGCGCCGGTATTCTGTTTGGCATCTACTGGCTTATGTATTACCGCGATCCACAGCACAGCACTGCTGTGAACCAGGCCGAACTGGATTATATCAAAGCAGGCGGCGGCTATGGCTCGGAGAACCAATCCTCCGTGAGTGCAAAAATCAGCTGGCAAAATATTAAATTCTTCCTCAGCAAAAAAACGATTTGGGGTTTGTTCATCACCCAGTTTGCCTGCTCGTCTACGCTCTATTTTTTCCTGACCTGGTTTATTGTTTACCTGGAAAAAGGACTGCATCTCTCTATTTCCAAAGCCGGGATAGGCGCCATGCTGCCCTATATTATGGCGATGCTTGGGGTGCTCTGTGGCGGTACGCTAAGCGACATGCTGCTGAAAAAAGGAAAATCCCGAACGCTGGCACGAAAATTACCCGTTATGGCTGGCCTGTGCGTCACCATGATTATTGGCCTGGTCAATTTCTTTGAAAACCAGCCGGTTATTGCGATTGTCATTCTGTCTGTTGCGTTCTTTGCCAACGCCTTTTCAAACCTGGGCTGGGTGGTCTGGAGCGATGTAATTCCCCGTAATTTTCTCGGGACTATGGGTGGCTTTTTAAATATTTGCGGCAACCTTTCGGGGATCGTTAGCCCAATTGTTATTGGGGTTATTCTCCAGCGCACGCAAAACTTCCAGTATGCCATGTGGTATATCGCAGGCGTCGCCGGACTGGGCTTATTAGCCTACATATTCCTGGTGGGCAAAATTGAAGTGATCCTGCCTGAAAAAAAGAATGCCGACACTGTGGATAAGAATGCCATTAACCCGGCAACTGCCAACAAATAATGAGGTCATTATCAAAATGGAAAAAATAACCTGTAACGCTTGTCTGGCCCATGCGGAAAAAGACGTACGCTTTGAATCACGTGAAATCGAGCACAGTGAACATGACGTCGTCGTGAAGGTCGCCTGCGGCGGCATCTGTGGCTCTGATATTCACTACTATCAGCATGGCCGCGCGGGGATGTCTGTCCTCAAGCATCCGATGGTGATTGGCCATGAGTTTGTTGGCGTGATCAGCAAAGTGCCAGCAGGCAGCGACCTGGAAGTGGGCCAGACGGTTGCGGTGAACCCGTCCAGCCCCTGCAATCAGTGCGAGATGTGCCTTTCCGGCCATCAAAATCTGTGCGGCTCCATGCGCTTTATGGGCAGCGCGCAGTTCAATCCGCATGTGAATGGCGGTTTTTCTGAATACGTGGTGGTAAAACCGGAGCAATGCATTCCTTATGACAGGCGCGTGCCCGCAAACGTAATGGCCTTTTCGGAACCGCTAGCGGTCGCCATTCATGCAGTAAAAAAGGCGGGCCAGTTGACCGGCAAACGCGTACTGGTGATTGGAGCAGGCCCCATTGGTTGTCTGATCCTCGCGGCGGCACGCAGTGCCGGAGCATCTGAACTGGTGGCATCCGATCTCAGCCCACGCTGTCTGGAACTGGCACGCCAGATGGGGGCCACAGCGGTGATGGATCCGCGCGATGAAGAACAGGTTGCCCATTATCAGCAGCATAAAGGCTACTTTGATGTCGTGTTTGAGGCCTCCGGCGCGCCGATTGCCGTGGCATCCACCGTCGACTTCACCCGCCCTGCCGGCACTATCGTTCAGGTGGGGATGGGCGCCAGCCCGGTAAGCTGGCCGGTGTCAACGATGCTGGTTAAAGAACTCAACTGGGTCGGCTCATTCCGTTTTATCGGTGAGTTCATCACCGCGGTACGCTGGCTGGAAGATGGGCGTGTCGATCCTCGCCCGCTTATCAGCGCCGAGTTCCCGCCCCAGCAAATTGAAGACGCGCTGATTACCGCCACAGACAAAAATGTCTCTGCTAAGGTACTCATTCGTTTCGATTAACGGTGAAAAGCGCCCGGCCGGGCGCTTTGTTCTTAAAAGAGAATTGTTATATAATAAAGCACTTCAGCGACATCTTAACGGATACCCATCTTGAGCATAAAATCCATTCAAAAACAGAATGTTGTAAATGAAATTTATGATCAGATAAGCAGCAAACTGCTGGACGGCAGTTGGGCGCCGGGTAGCCGTTTGCCCTCAGAAGCGGAACTGACCGCCTCATTTAACGTCAGCCGGGTCAGCGTTCGCAGCGCAGTACAGCGTTTTCGTGACCTGGGGATTGTGGTGACGCGTCAGGGCAGCGGCAGCTACGTGAGCGAAAACTTCACTCCGCAGATGTTGAGTAACGATCCCCGCCCAATCATGCACCTTAGCCGCGAAGAGTTTCACGATATGATGATTTTTCGTCAGACCGTGGAGTTCAAATGCGTGGAGCTCGCCGTCACACACGCCACCGATGATGACATTCGCCAGCTCGAGGAAGCATTGAACAACATGCTGATCCACAAAGGTGATTATAAAAAATACTCGGAAGCGGACTACGAGTTCCATCTGGCGATTGTCAGAGCATCGCACAACAGCGTGTTCTACAACGTGATGAGCTCGATTAAAGACATCTATTACTACTATCTTGAAGAGCTTAACCGTGCGCTGGGTATTACCCTTGAAAGTGTGGAAGCCCATATCAAGGTCTACATGTCGATAAAGAATCGCGATGCCAGCACGGCCGTCGAAGTGCTCAATGAAGCGATGTCAGGCAATATTATTGCGATCGAAAAAATCAAATCTACAGAGACATCAGGGACAAAATAACCGTTGGTTACAAGCTCAAGTAGTAGGACAATTTAACATATCTGAATCCGAAATAGTTGCCATCAACTATTTAGTGACATAGTCCCACTTTAAAATCGTGGCAGTGCGGCCTGAAATCAGCGAAGCTTCAAATAGCCAATCCCCCTTAACATACAATAATTTTCATCATCATTCCCTTTATTGCTCAACCGCCTCTGCCTGGATTTTTATATCGACAACTTTCGTCATCCCCATATCGACCAGATAATCTATCCCCCACTGGGTGCGATCTATTTGCGTGACAAAATCACCACCGCAAACCTGCGCCTTGAATATCGGGCTCATATAACAGCCAAACTTGGTGGTGGTTAAGGTAACGGGCTTAGTTACTCCCTTCATTGTTAGCAAACCGTCAATAGAAACCGGTTTATTATCTTCAAAATGCCATTTTGTTGATTTAAATACCATCTCTGGATATTTTTCCGCATCCAGAATATCGCTACTGCGGATATGGTTATCAAACGCATCCACCCCGGTATTTAAGGCGCTCACGGGAATCGTCACACGCATCTCTGCATCTTGCTTTTCCGGCTGATATTTCAGTTCGCCGCTAATAGCATAAAACCCGCCATGATTGGTTGAGGTCTGGAAATGATCGATATTAAATACCGCATTGGTATGCGTATTATCAAATTTATATACATCTGCATGAGCAGCACTTAATAAACCCAGAGACAGGAGAGCACCAAAAAAACTCTTTTTCATTATATTCACTTTATATCTTAAATAAGGTGAAGCTATCTTAATGTCCCCTGTCCGCAGGATCGAGAGGGATAAACAGGAAGGACTGTTGCAAAAATAGAACGATGAAAAGGCCGTGTTACAAAAACAGCGGCTCACGAATGGGTTTATGCCAGGGCAATTTCCGCAACCTGTACCGCCTTTGTGGCGGTACAGAAGGCAAACTGACTAACGCATGATACGATCGTCAACATAACGGCGCTTATCCGGCGCGGGCGGGAAATACTGATACAGCCAGGTTTCGCTGATAGCCTCCCCCTGGCAGCGCAGGAACATACGCATATCCACCGGTGCCGTAGAATCCGAGGTCGGATACCAGTCAAACTGGATACGATAACCGTCGAAAGGCTCTACGTAGAGGATCTCAATCTGCTTCGCCTCACCGCTGGAGAGCGTAATTACCGGCTCAATGCCTTTTGGCGCGGCCGCTTTCAGATCGCCGCCGACAAAATCAATAGCAAAACGGCGCGCCCATTTATCCGGGTAATGTTCGCCCGGTGCCCAACCTTCGGGAAAGCCGCCCATCCCTGTACGGGTCGCCATGACCCGCGCAAGCGGCGATTGTACCGGCGGCTGCGCGCTCCAGTACAAACGATAATTGAACGCCAGCGTATCCCCGGCTTTGATCGCTTTTTCCGGCTGCCAGAAACAGACCACATTATCCAGAGTTTCACCAGTGGTTGGGATCTCCATCAGGCTAACCGCGCCTTTCCCCCACTTACTGCGCGGCTCCACCCACAGGCTCGGACGTTTGTTGTACCAGCCCATCACATCCTGATAATGCGAGAAATCGCGATCGAGTTGCAGCAGGCCGAACCCTTTCGGGTTATCGTCCATATATGCATTGAACTGCAATTTCTGCGGATTATTCAGCGGGCGGCAAATCCACTCGCCGTTACCCCGCCACATCGCCAGCCGATCGGAATCGTGAATTTGCGGATGAATGGTGTCGCATACCCGGCGTTCATTATTCCCACAGCTAAACATACTGGTCATCGGCGCAATGCCAAGTTGCTTAATATCTTTACGGGCGTAGAGATGGTTTTCTACATCCATGATCACCTGCGATTTTTCGCAATGAATCACAAATTTATACGCGCCCGTCACGCTGGCGCTGTCCAGCAGAGCGTAAACGGTAAACGTAGTATCGCCCGGCTTCGCGGTGTCAAACCAGAATGCGGTGAAGTCAGGGAACTCTTCCTGACCGTCAGTATAGGTATCTATCGCCAGCCCGCGAGCCGACAGGCCATACTGATAAGTATCATCTACCGCCCGGAAATAACTGGCGCCCAGGAAGGAGACGACATCGCGCCGCGCCAGTTCCGGCGCTTTAAAGACACGGAAACCGGCGAAACCGAGATCGCTCTGCCCTTCCAGTTGCGTCGTATCGACGCCGGCATCGTTGTATTTAAACAGTTCCGGGCGAAAATGAATCTCGCGAGCAAGATGCGTCGTCGTATCAACGGAAAACATGCGTACGCGACGACGAAAGCCCATCCCTACGTGGAAAAACTGAATATCGAGCTGCCGGTTGGCAACACCGTTCCAGAGTGAATGCGCCGCGTCATACTGAATGCTGTTATAGGCCTGCGGCGTCAGATTGGCGAGCGTATCCGGCAAGGGTCCCGGCGCGCCGCCCCAGGGCTTTTTCGCTAACGCCTGGGCCATTGATTGCAGACCAGCAAAATCAAAACGGACAATTTTACCATCCGCAATATCGGATTCCGCGGCAAACGCCGCCTGAGAAAAGAGGGAAGCAATACCGCTGGAACCGCACACGGCGGCCATTGCCATTGAACCTTTAATAAATCGTCTACGATTCATACCTGAAAATGAGTCCTTCTGGTCTTGTGAATGGTCCCGCGCTGGTTTTTTCAGCAGCAAGAATGTGCCCGTTTCTGACCGCTCACTCTAGACAAAATTCATTAATAATCCAATTGTTGGTCGCCTGGAAACTGTGCAAAAGCGTAAATATTTTATGTCGATAAGAACCGACCTAATCGGATGTAAACCTCACGCAGCATTCTTCAGGTTATGAAAAGTTTATTCCAGACTAACGTGATGTTTCATGACTCGTTTAAACAGCGCCAGACGCGCACGCATAAAGCGGTTTTCCACTTTAAAACCGGCAAGTTTGTTCAGCCCAATCCGCAACAGACGATCTCGCCCCCGAATGCTGGCGGGCCAGCGAACCGGGCCGTGCAGCACGTCGCGCGTGCGGCTGGCATGACGAGCGAAATTCACCCAGTAATCCGCCACCTGCGAGGCAAAGGCCAGGTCATTCTCATTCACATAATGGCATGTGGGCTCAGCCCGCGTTAACGTATCGAATACATACGGTATTTCATTGCCATGACAGGCACCATTCGCGTAGGTGTTATGCTCCGCTTCGGCGACATAATCAAACCAGTAACGCCAGCACGGTTCGCCGATCCGCTGCTGCGCTTGCATGACGACATAGCCCAACGTGGTAAATACCATATCCCGACAGACCTGCCGCCCTAGCGCTTCGTCGCCTTTCACTCCAGGATAAAGCAGCCGGATTAACCCCAGACCAACACGCCGCTCACGGCGCATTTTTTGAATTTGACCGGCAATATCGACGCCAAAAACTGCCAATACGCTGGCTTCATCGCTATTCGAGCCGATCATCACCGGTATCGGATGCTGTTTCGCCGCAAAGAAGGTTTCCAGCATCGGATGCGGCAGCACGACATCTCCGGAAATCGGCGTCGGCGCAATTTTAAAAGGCGCGTCCAGCGGCCAAAACGTCTCTGCCGGTAAAGCGCGTAGCTGTTCGGCAGTGGCATGGGCTAAACCAAGATGTTCCGCCAGCGCAACGCCTTTTTTTAGCGCCACCTCGCGGGGCGTATCCGGCAGCGTATAACCACTCTGAATAATCGCTTTATGAAAAAGCCCCTTCGCCAACGGCGAAGCCATCAACGACAGCACGCTGCGGGCGCCGGCGGATTCGCCAAATAACGTCACATTCTGCGTATCGCCGCCAAACGCGGCAATATTGTCCTGCACCCAGCGCAGCGCAGCGATTTGATCGAGTAAAGCAAAATTATGAATACACTCCGCCTCTTCGCCTTCCAGCGCCGGATGCGCGAAAAAGCCCAGATGGCCAAGCCGATAATTGACCGTCACCACGATCGCGCCGCGCTTCGCCAGCGCTTGACCGTCATAGGGCGGCAAACTCCCCGCGCCAATGGTGTAACCGCCGCCGTGTAGCCAGACCATGACCGGCAACGGTTCATGACGCACGGCGGGAGCCCAGACGTTCAGATAGAGACAGTCTTCGGAAAAATTTCCCGGATCGCCGCCGCCGAGTTCGCGACACCAGGTAATATCCTGCCAACTGGCGCAGGAGAAACAATCCGCCTGGCGCACATCCTGCCAGGGCGTAACAGGCTGCGGCGCACGCCAGCGTAGCTCCCCTGTTGGCGGCGCGGCATAAGGTATACCGCGCCAGATATGGATTTCTTCCTGTACGACGCCCACGATTTTACCGTGACGCGTCGCCACCAGCGGGATGGAGGGATTCAACATAACGCCTTCCTTTTACAGTATCCTCACAGCCTGTGAAGCTTACCGCTTTTAAAGCAGACCGCAACGGCGTTTACTGCGTTCTTCCGCTTCCTGATATAACGAAAATTCATCCCGTACTGCACATCCCAGCGCCTGTTCAAAGGCGTCGCGGCTGGCATTGCCGTGGCTTCTGGCCAGCGTTTCATTTCCCAAATTCGACTGAAAAATGCCGGCTGCGCTGACCGGAAGAAAATCTTCATAGATAATCGGCTGCGCGATTACCCAACCGCGCTCAATAAGCGGCTGCGGATCGTCGCCAGGATGGATCGCCTGACGATGCGCCTCGCCGGAAGGCGTTAAGCGATAGCGGAACCAGGCAAGCCCCTGCTGGCGAAGCAGAAATTCGCTATCCGGAAAGGCGTTAAAGACCTCCCGCAAATGGAGTTGATGCGTGAAGTTATCCTTACCCGTTCCCGCCTTGTGCAACAGTTCGTCATATAATCGACGACCTTTTGGCGTCAGCGCGACGCCACGTTGCTCAATTTCGCCGAAGCGCGCCGTGTGCGTACCCTGCTTTTCATCAACGAAGAGCACCTGCTCTTCCAGGGCTTTGAAACTGGTTTGCCGCAACAGAATAGGCACTTCGCGGCGAGGCGGACCTTCGATAAGAATTTTAGGCGTAATGCCGCACTCCGGCATCATGGCCTGTACCCGGTCGATATCCAGAGTACGTGGCGTCAGATGGTTAATGTGGCATCCCGGAAAACAGACCACGTCGGCAATTAAACGATGCTCACGATGCAGGCTGCGGTACGTTTCTTCATCAACGGTAGCCTGACGATGCCAGCGAAAAGTCTCCAGCGTTTCACGGACGAACTCTTCGGCCTGAGCAGCACTAAAACCGCCCTGCTCGTCGTACTCATCCAGCAATTGTCGGCAGCGCGATGTAAAAATATCCCGCTGCGATAAGATTTCCGCCGCCCGCTGGCGTAATGCCGCGTTTTCAATGAGCTCCAGGCGTAATAGCGAAGTGAACATGCGAAAGGGATTACGCGAGAGCGAAGCCTCGTCAATGGGACGAAATGCCGTGGAGTGCACAGGCACGCCCGCCTGAGAGAGATCGTAATAACTTACTGGGTACATCCCCATGATGGCGAATATCCGACGCAAGGTAGAAAGTTCTTCTGCGGTGCCAACACGAATGGCGCCATGTCGTTCCACGTTCAATCGCGCCAGTTCATCGGCATTAGCCAACTGCTCATGCAGTTTGGGATTATTTTCCAGCACCGCCAGATTCACGTCAGCCACAAGCTCCAGTAACGTACCGTACTGCGGAACTTCCTGCTGGTACATTGCCGACATTGCCTGCGAAAAGTGTTCCCGAATCTCATCTGCCGTGATGGTGTTCGCCATAATGTCATGCCTCCAGTGAATGTTACCTGGAGTGTAGAAAACCTCATCCATTCCGGGGAGAAGAATTTATAAAGTGTGATCCGACCTGAATTCATTATGCAGAACGGATTGACATGAGCTGGCATATCCCCGACCAGATCGCGGCTTAACACGCTTAACGGCAGTTGAATCATCAGTAAAATAAAACAGTTGTAACTTGAAATGGTAAAATGTTAATAATATTTTGCTATCAGGTTATCAAAAACAAACAACTTTACTTGTCACCCGCACGGCTCTGTTTTTAACATCGCTTATGGAAAAAAATGGTCTGTTTAGTCAGCGCATTCGGTTGCGCCACCTTCATACATTTGTCGCCGTTGCGCAACAGGGAACTCTGGGGCGCGCGGCTGAAACTCTTAACCTGAGCCAGCCAGCGCTTTCTAAAACGCTGAACGAACTGGAACAACTCACCGGAACCCGTCTGTTCGAACGCGGGCGACTGGGCGCGCAATTAACGGTTCCTGGCGAACAATTTTTGACTCATGCGGTAAAAGTATTAGATGCATTGAATACCGCCGGGCAGGCGTTGAATCGCAAAGAGGACGCCAGCGCCGATGTGGTGCGTGTTGGCGCGCTCCCCACCGCTGCGCTGGGTATACTCCCGGCGGCTATTGGGCGGTTCCATCAACAGCAAAAATCGACCTCGTTACAGGTCGCGACCATGAACAATACGATGTTGCTTGCAGGTCTGAAATCAGGCGAGATCGATCTGGGTATTGGCCGCATGTCAGACCCGGAATTAATGGGCGGTTTAAATTACGAACTGCTGTTTTTAGAATCGCTTAAATTAGTGGTACGCCCCGGTCATCCCCTGTTACAGGAGACGATCACGCTCAGTCGGGTTATGGAGTGGCCGGTAGTCGTCTCGCCAAAAGGCACGGTACCGCGCCAGAATGCGGAAGCCCTGTTGCAAAGCCAGGGGTGTAAAATGCCTGCCGGATGTATCGAAACGCTATCCGCATCGTTATCACGACAACTGACCGTAGATTACGATTACGTCTGGTTCGTCCCCTCTGGCGCGGTTAAAGAAGATCTTCGCCAGGCGACGCTGGTCTCATTACCCGTGCCGACCCAGAGCGCAGGCGAACCGATAGGTATTCTTACGCGAGTTGATATCCCGCTCTCAACCGGGGCGCAAATGCTGATTGCGGCGATCCGTAAATCGATGCCGCTGTGATAGCGGCTGTCGGACATTAAACGCGCCCGCGGCTAAAATAGCCCGCTGGCGCGACGCTTATTAAAGGAAGGATGATCGCATCGTCGCGCCAGTATCCTGTAAACGAAACGCATCAACGGCTTGCGTCAAGCGGGCGGCCTGTTCTTCAAGCGAAGCCGCCGCCGCGGACGCCTCTTCGACCAGCGACGCGTTTTGTTGCGTAACCTTGTCCATCTCAGAAATCGCCTGACTGACCTGAACAATACCGCGACTTTGCTCATCAGAGGCTGCCGCGATATCGAGCATAATATCGGTGACGCGTTTGACGGCATCCACAATCTCATTCATGGTGCTCCCCGCAGCGATAACCTCTTCAGATCCTTGTTCAATCAGGCTGACCGATGCGCCGATCAAGCCTTCAATCTCTTTTGCCGCCTGCGCGCTGCGACTGGCGAGGGTACGAACCTCACTGGCGACCACCGCAAAACCGCGTCCTTGTTCCCCGGCGCGTGCCGCCTCGACCGCCGCGTTTAGCGCCAGGATGTTGGTCTGGAAAGCGATACTGTTAATGACGGCGGTAATTTCCGAGATTTTTTTCGAGCTGGTGGAAATATTCCCCATCGTTTGTACGACCCCGGAAACCATCTGGCCTCCGCGGCTGGCTTTACCGGAAGCATCTTCCGCCAGTTTGCTGGCGTGATGCGCATTATCCGCATTCTGCTTAACGGTTGCCGTCAACTGTTCCATACTGGCCGCGGTCTGTTCAATGGCGGCAGCCTGCTGTTCAGTACGAGAAGATAAATCCGTATTACCGGCGGTAATTTCGCTGGTGCCTCGATAAATTTCCTCCGCCCCCTGACGCACCGCCCCTACCGTTTGTTGCAACGCATGCTGCATCTGCTGAAGATGATGACTCAGGCGACCAATTTCACTGCGCCCTGTGGGCTCGTCAGCCATGGTCAGATCGCCCGCCGCAATGCGTTCGATACGTGACGCAGACTGCTGCAAGGGTTGTATCACCGTGCGACGCAGCGCCATGAAGGTCATTAACGTCAATACCAGCGCCAACGTAAATGCGCCAATCATAAACATCATACCGAGCCGGGTACGTTGGTAAGCCTGCTCGCTAAGTAGTCTCGCCCGCTCGGTGCGCAGTTCAATCGCTTTCAACAGGACATGGTTATATGCGGCATCTAGTTGTTTTGCCTGCTCGTTTTCATGATTAATGATCGCTTCGAACATGCCATTTTTGGCAAATTTCAGCATCGGTTGCAGGCCGTTGATATAGGCGGTGTAGCGGGCGTTTAACTCGTTATCCAGCGCGTCATCGGCGGGTGTTTTCACCGCTCTGGACATATAAGCGTTAAAGCCGTCCTGAGACTGCTTGATCCGCGTTTCCGCAGCGGCAATATTGGCTTTCATTTCATCCATTTCGGCAATCCGGCTCGCCGCGCCAGCGTGGATCATATTGATACGTGCGGTACGTAAGTGGTTAGCGCTGTTGGATAATCCCATCCGTACCTGAATCTCGTCCGTGACATCACGCTGATCGCGATCGGCCTGTAACAGAAAATAGCCTGCCAGCCCGGCGCTCAAAGCAAAAAGAAGAAGGATGCCACCGAGAATGGAGGAAAACAGCGGAACCAGCCGAATATGATGCAGGAAGCTCAGTTTATGCGAGGCTTGCATCGAGAATGTGTTGCCCATGACCGTCGACTCTCTTGTAGGTTTTATGCGTAAAACACGCCCGTTAGATAGTCATCGGCACTTCGTGACGTTTGCTTACCGCGAAAAGCATCGCCTTCGTCACATTTTCACAACATTCATTCCAGAAAATTCAGAAAAGCGCCAGCGGAAAATCCGCTGGCGGATGAATCAGTTATCGCTAAAGTGGATAACAGTACGGATGGATTTACCCTGATGCATCAGTTCAAAGGCATCGTTAATCTGCTCCAGCGGCAGGCGGTGAGTAATAAAAGGATCTAAACGGATTTTACCGTTCATCGCATCTTCTACCATCCCTGGCAGCTGCGTGCGCCCTTTCACGCCGCCAAAGGCGGAGCCACGCCAGACGCGACCGGTCACTAGCTGGAAGGGACGGGTTTTGATTTCCTGCCCTGCCCCCGCTACGCCAATAATAATGCTTTCGCCCCAGCCTTTATGACAACATTCCAGCGCCGCTCGCATCACGTTAACGTTGCCGATACATTCAAAACTGAAATCTACGCCGCCATCAGTAAGCTCAACAATAACGTCCTGGATCGGTTTGTCGTAATCATTCGGATTAATAAAGTCCGTGGCCCCCATTTCGCCCGCCAGCGTAAATTTTTCCGGATTCGTGTCGACAGCTAAAATACGCCCGGCTTTAGCCTGAACCGCGCCCTGAATAACCGCCAGCCCAATACCGCCTAAACCAAAAACGGCAACGGTGTCGCCCGCTTTCACTTTAGCGGTGTTATGGACGGCGCCAATACCCGTCGTCACGCCACAGCCCAACAGACACACTTTATCCAGCGGCGCCTGCGGGTTCACTTTCGCCAGAGAAATTTCCGCGCAAACGGTATATTCGCTGAACGTGCTGGTTCCCATATAGTGATAAACGGGTTCGCCGTTATAAGAAAAGCGGGTAGTGCCATCCGGCATCAGCCCTTTTCCCTGAGTGGCGCGTACGGCCTGACAAAGGTTAGTTTTACCGGACTTACAGAACTTACACTCGCCGCATTCCGCCGTATACAGTGGAATAACATGGTCACCGGGTTTCAGGCTGGTTACCCCCTCGCCGACCTCAACTACCACGCCGCCGCCTTCGTGACCCAGGACTGCCGGGAATACGCCTTCCGGATCATCGCCGGAAAGGGTAAAAGCATCGGTATGGCAAACGCCGGTATGAGTGATTTTGACCAGAACTTCGCCTTTTTTCGGCGGCGCAACGTCAATCTCGACAATTTTTAACGGCTGACCGGGACCAAAAGCAACTGCTGCACGTGATTTCATATATCTCTTCCTGTTACGGTGAGGGAAATTGTTATTTTAGATAAGCGCGAAGAAGATGGCCGATTTCCGCCATCCGAACCGCGCGCTGATCTGGCGTAGTTTCCCCGCTGACCAGCTCATCTTTCAGATGGATTTCAACCATTTCACTCATCAGGCCATTAGACGCGCCGCGCACGGCGGCAATCTGTTGCAGAATCGCCAGACAAGGTTCGCCAGACTCAAGCGCCCGCTCCAGCGCTTCGACCTGCCCGCGTATGCGACGAACACGGGTAAGAATACGTTTTTTATCTTCAGGTGAATGCGGCATTCGGCCTCCATATACTATAGGGTAGTATACTATCAGAATTTAATGTTTATGTAATTGTAAAATTACACACAATATAAAAATCAATCGCTTATAACTTACCGGCATAGGTCATCAAGAATCAGTTCACATTCAGCATATTCAGCTCACGGGAACTTTTTCTGGCCACAGACAATAAACGCCAAAGCTTCCTTTCTAAGCTGCAATGTTCTGCCCGACTGGGGCACAGAGGTAATGCCGTGTGAATCCAGTCCCATTACCCAGAAGTAAATATTTGCTCAATAGTTTTTATATAATCATCAGGTGGTAATGAATAAAGGTTATGATATGCAGATGTCAGTCTTGTAAAAACGTAACATCACAACTGCGATACACCGCCGTCGGGTAGCGAAAATATCTCAACCCTGTGTCTTTCCAGGCTTAATCAATGTGGACAAAAAATCAAATGAGCGTTATTTGAAAGTTTTTTAATACCCAAAAGTGTCATCATTATTGTTAATTTGAAATCAATCTCAGGTAATAATCCATGCCTATTTCGATTTGTAAACATGGTGCCCCTTTTGTTGTTCAACATGAAAATCGGTACGGTTCCGGGGCAAGTCAGTCATCATCACTTTTCAAATCAATCCGCCATATTAGCAACTCTCATGAGGCAATAAACTTTATAAGTTGCTATAGTGCAAATGGAAGATGTTTTTCCAATGCACAGATGCTAGCCAATGCCTCAGGGAGCCCTGTTATAGGTTACTATGGGAAGGTAAATAAGTTAACAGCCAGTCTGGCTAATAGCGGTCGTATATTTCGCCCACAGCATAAGCTTGCGGCCAATATTTGTTATGTAGGTAATCGGCTTCTGAGCGCTCCAGTTCAACTTGGGTTTGGCCTGAAACATCTGCTAACCTGTCACTCAAATGGTAATGTCAGATAAAGTGTCATGCCATGCCCTTCCCGGCATTGCTATTCCACAGCCTACAGATATGGGCGCTCAGTTCTTTCTCTAATCTCTGCTATGGGAAGCTCTGGCGTCATTTCACGCTCTTGCCAACCAGTATTTTATTAAAGTCTGACTTTTACCAGGGTAATTTCATAAGAGTGTCCATCTTCTGGTCTAAAAATAATAAATCTATTGTTATTTTTAGTAAAGGATTTCGACAAAATAAAACTATCATGATATCTGGCCAGGACGTAGTACCAGCCTCCATCATACAATATCATTTCGTATTCTTTCTTTAATTGTGGCTTATAGATTCCAACAAAAAAAGAAAATATAAAAAAATATATAATAAAACCAATCATAACTATAGTGAAACAATGTCTTCGCACCCAACTGAGTTGCGTAAAACAAATCACTGGCATCAATTTACTATAAAAACGCATCCCCACCGACAGGCATAAAGCCACCAGTAAAATGATAAAAAAAAGCTCCCACAAAAACGATTCTGTTAAGAGAGAAAACTCGATAACAATTGGAATAAAGAACAAAACCGCTGCCAAAAAAAGGCGTAAGAAGCTAAGGTCGTGGATACGTGCTTTTTGCTTTACTAGAAAAAATAATAGAATACCCACTCCCCATGCTATTATGAATATAGCCATCAGGCTAATCGCATGGAATAGACTTCGGGCAATGTTGTCAGGGCCGACGCCTACATACCACCACGGGAAACCATAGTACGCGGAGACGCCCCAGCCATAAAAATAGGCGCTCCCCCATCCCAGACCACCTAAATAGGCCAAAAGCATTGAAGAGTTTTTAATAATTGAATCATCACTCATTATAGTTAACTCACTTAAGAAATATTTAATATGAAAATAGAAATCAACACATTATATAAAACACCACCCCCTTGGAAATAATAATAGTTGAATGATAAGTTTACCTAATTTTACTGAATATCAAGCCAGCTCATACTCACGCCAGCACACTAAAATCAGGAGTGGCTGCTTTTTAGATCTTTGCCTTAGCCAGGCGCATACTCAATAATGATAGCAGTCAGATAACATGTACCCGGTATTAACTTCACGTTGTTGATGATGTATTTACTTCGCTGAAAAACAATATACACTGCATATATTTTATTGACGGCGACAAACTGTTAAAGAAACGCCATTCTATATACACTATTTACCTGATTACTTTTCTTGCTAATATTTGCTAATTAATGTTTTGCTAAAGCGTGATTAATATAGTAAGGAGGATACTATGCCATTGAGTGTTGGACAGGGTTATTTCACATCATCTATCAGTTCTGAAAGATTTAATGTGATAAAAGAAAGCGCACGCCCTCCGGAATTAAGTTTATGGGAGAAAATCAAAGCATATTTCTTCACCACTTACCATGCAGAGGCGCTCGAATGTATCTTTAAACTTTACCACTATCAGGAACTGAATCTAACACCGGTACAGGTTCGCGGAGCCTACATCAAGCTTCGAGCCTTAGCGTCTCAGGGATGTAAAGAACAGTTTATTATAGAATCACAGGCACACGCCGATAAGTTGATTATTAAAGATGATAATGATGAAAATATTTTATCTATTGAGGTTGAATGTCATCCGGAACCTTTTGGTCTTGCCAAAGAAATCAATAAATTACATCCCAAGCCAAAAAATATTTCTTTAGGTGATATTACCAGACTGGTATTTTTTGGCGACAGTTTATCTGACTCCATGGGGCGTATGTTTGAAAAAACACATCATATCTTACCCTCCTATGGTCAATACTTTGGCGGAAGGTTTACTAATGGATTTACCTGGACTGAGTTTTTATCATCTCCACACTTCTTAGGTAAAGAGATGCTTAATTTTGCTGAAGGGGGAAGTACATCGGCAAGCTATTCCTGCTTTAATTGCCTCGGTGACTTTGTATCAAATACGGACAGACAAGTCGCATCTTACACCCCTTCTCACCAGGACCTGGCGATATTTTTATTGGGGGCTAATGACTATATGACACTACACAAAGATAATGTAATGATGGTCGTTGAGCAACAAATTGATGATATTGAAAAAATAATTTCCGGTGGAGTTAATAATGTTTTAGTCATGGGGATTCCCGATTTGTCTTTAACGCCCTATGGCAAACAATCTGATGAAAAAAGAAAACTTAAGGATGAAAGCATCGCTCACAATGCCCTGTTAAAAGCTAATGTTGAAGAATTAAAAGAAAAATACCCCCAGCACAAAATATGCTATTTCGAGACTGCCGATGTATTTAAGATAATAATGGAGGTGGCCAGTAATATTGGTTATGATACGGAAAACCCTTATACTCACCACGGCTATGTACATGTTCTAGGGGCTAAAGACCCTCAGCTGGATATATGTCCGCAATACGTCTTCAATGACTTTGTCCATCCAACCCAGGAAGTCCATCATTGTTTTGCCACAATGTTAGAAAGTTTTATAGCTCATCATTATTCCACTGAATAATGTTCCATCGGCTGCGGTACGCCTTGAGCAAAACACCGCTCAATATCATAGTGCCGGTGGCATGAAAATATGAGGCTGTCTTTGCTGCCGGTTGGTCAATAAGTGATCCATACTCTATGTTCAGTAGGACAAAAATGGATAGAGTCGATAGATCGCCACCGTAACTACAATACTCACTATCACACTGACGATAAAGTATGTTTTGAATGGCTGCTTTTGCGTTTTATGACGGAAGAGTTGTTGACCAACAATCGCACCAGGCCACCCACCGACAATCCCAAACACCAACAAAGTGGATTCCGGCACTCTGCGCCAGGTTTTACGTGCCGCCGTTTTGTCTATACCGTAGATCGCCAGCGTTAGCACATTGGCGAGCAGGAACCACATCGCGACGGGATGCGATGTAAAAATGCTTCCGACCGCAGCGAAGAGCAGGAGTAAATAACAAAAGCGGTTAAGATACATATCATTATGTCATAGCAATAATTAGGGTCATCGGAGCCCATTATACGCGATACATGCGCCTATGTGATGTAGAATTTTTTTCACTCAGCCAACGAGTCATTAAGGATTGATTTTTAATTACCATGGTAATCATAAGGTAATTAACGTGTTGTGAACACGATTAAAATGGGTAAAGCCACCAAAAATGTTACCACCTTAACCATTGCCAGGATAACTTAATGGAGAACCCTCTTTATTGCTGTTTGTTATCCGGTTGGCAGTCTCAGTTTTGGATTTATTTATCGTATTTATATTTATTACATAAGATGTACGATGTTAATTTGAGAATTTTATCTCGACAACCGCATATATTAAGACATTTCTGAATTAAGATTATTATCGATTAAAACAAGTTAACGTTTTGATAAACATAACAACATCGTCAGAACTCCTGATTTGTTGTCGCTTGTTCTTAGGATAAATAATTTATATGCTTGCAAATATAGATAGCACGCAAATCAACTTAACTCAGAAAATGTATTTGACAAGCAAAGATAAGTCTTTATATTGGCCCTGGATAGAGTGATAAGATGATACTTAGAGACATTAAATACACCGTCACTGAAGCATTTATCTGCTTATCATGTAAATATGTATGCGTAAATGGAGCATAAACTATGTCCAGTATACTAATGTCTATGGTATCTTTACATTTTCACCTTTCATGGGGTCGCTGCACTCATATCCATTTGATATCTCATGGTATATTCAATCCATTCCCTTTGATGATTCCTGTCAAACCTCCTGATTAAATTAGTTAACAGCGATGGAATACATAACGTTAAGTACTTTACGCCTGCAAATGTCAGGTTCACGCCCTAATGCTTAATTTATAATACGCATTACCTTACCACAGGAAATAGATAGCATGTTATCCAAAAAAATTGGCTTATCAATGATAGTGTTGGGAATAATGTCGTCTTCAGCTTTTGCTGATAGCATCGTTGAAGGGAGAACACTCAATGTCGCAGTATCACCGGCCTCTCCCCCTATGTTATTTAAAAGTGCTGATGGCAAATTGCAGGGGATAGATCTGGAGCTTTTTTCGTCTTACTGTCAGTCACGGCATTGTAAGCTAAACATCACCGAATATGCCTGGGATGGAATGCTTGGCGCAGTGGCGAGTGGTCAAGCAGATGTCGCATTTTCGGGAATTTCAATCACAGATAAACGTAAGAAAGTTATTGATTTTTCTGAACCTTATTACATCAACTCTTTTTATCTGGTC
This sequence comes from Salmonella sp. SAL04202, assembly GCF_046550775.1. NCBI lineage: Bacteria > Pseudomonadati > Pseudomonadota > Gammaproteobacteria > Enterobacterales > Enterobacteriaceae > Salmonella > Salmonella sp. SAL04202. The sequence goes on from NZ_JBGDXK010000001.1 coordinate 1,376,894, forward strand.
AGTATGGCCAATCATAAAATAACGCTCAATAACCTCAATGAATTAAATCAATATTCTATTGGATACCCTCGAGGAATGGCTTACTCCGACCTTATCAAAAACGATCTGGAGCCCAAAGGATACTACTCGTTAAGTAAAGTAAAATTGTATCCAACCTATAATGAGACGATGGCTGATCTAAAAAATGGCAATCTTGATCTGGCTTTTATAGAAGAGCCGGTTTATTTTACCTTCAAAAATAAGAAAAAGATACCGATAGAAAGTCGTTATGTTTTCAAGAATGTTGATCAGCTTGGCATTGCCTTTAAGAAAGGCTCTTCCGTGCGCGATGATTTTAACTTATGGCTTAAAGAGCAAGGGCCACAAAAAATATCTGGCATCGTCGATAACTGGATGAAATAGTAAGCTATGTCATCAGGTAATATGCTGGCTATCTTTTATTTCCTATTGGAAGGGATTGGTAATACGCTGCTTGTAACATTTACCTGTTTTCTCTCAGCGTTTTTGTTCGGGCTTACAGTCGCCGTATTACGGCGACTATCCCCCCTTCCACTACAGAAGATACTCGACGTACTGGTCTTTATTCTTCGGGGAATTCCAATACTTATTGCTGTTTTTCTTGTTTATTTTGGATTGCCATCGATTGGCATATATGTTTCACCTCTGGTGGCCATGAACCTCAGCGTCGGCTTAATCAGCGGGAGTTATCTTGCCGAGGTGTTCAGAGGGGCGCTTAAATTAGTTGAGCCATACGAAATTACGGTAGCGAAAGTAGCAGGAATGCGTCAATTACAGGTTATAATAAATATTGAACTGCCACAGATGTTGCGATTTTCTGTGCCCGGTATTATCAATGAGTTTTCTTCTGTATTAAAAGCGACGCCCTTTGCTTATACTGTAGGTATCGCTGAAATAACGAAGCAGGCAATGTCACTGACAGCCATCACGCTGAACGGGTTACAGATCTATACTCTTGCCGGGGTATTATATTTCATTATTTATAAAGTTTTTACTCTTCTGGCCGGAGTGTTTGAGAAAAAATATCGCATCAGTTGAAGCATAAAAATAGAGGTGATACTCATGGCTTTACTGGAATTAAAAGAGATAAGTAAGGAATATTCAGGAAAAAAGGTTCTTGATACGGTTAGTCTGAAAATTCAATCGGGAGACATGAAAGTAGTCATGGGGCCATCGGGTTGTGGAAAAACGACGCTTTTACGCTGTCTGCTTCGATTAGAAGAGCCTGATTATGGTGATATTTATTTTCACGGGAGAAATATTTATGACAAGGAATTTACTATTCTTGAGTTCAGAAAAAAAGTCGGTTGTGTCTTCCAGAATTACGCTTTGTATCGCCATCTTAACGTCATGGATAACATTACCCTTGCCCTATGTAAAGTGTTTGGCATGCCGGGACAACTAGCTCGGGAGAAAGCCTTACATGAGCTACAAAAACTTGATATGGTCTCGCATAGCGCGAAATACCCTTCGCAATTATCGGGCGGCCAGCAACAGCGCGTCGCCCTGGCCCGTACAATGGTCACCGACCCAGAACTCATTATTTTTGATGAGCCGACGTCTGCGCTTGATCCGCTCATGACTCGTGAAGTCGGAATGTTGATCAAGCAACTTCACGACAATGGCGTCACTATATTATGCGTCACTCATGATATTCGCCTCGCCAGATTACTAAGCGATAACGTAACGTTTCTTAATCATGGCAAGATTCGTGCAGAAGGCGCTTTTACCGATCTTGCCTTACGAGAAACGGATCCAGATATCCACTGTTTTTTTAGCGAGGCACAACGATGATCGCTGGCTGGTCTCTCTTCTTTAATGACCTGACTGAACAACTGCCACTTGTTGTGGACGGTATTAAAGAAACCTGTAAACTTGCGCTGATTGTTTCCATCACCGGTTTTTTGTGGGGAATTATTATTTTCTTTCTGAGCCTGAGCCATCGCCCCGTGGTAAAAGCCATAACTCGGCTGTACATGGATTTTTTTATCGGTACGCCACTCATTCTTATTCTGTTTGTTATCTATTATGGTTTACCTCAATCTGGCATTCACCTGTCCTCTTTTACCGTGGCGGTTACAGGTTTTACCTTGAATGTCGGCGCATATAATGCCGCGTACATGACAACGGCCTATAACGCATTGAATAAGTATGAAACGGAGGCAGCAGTCGTTCAGGGGTTGAACAAACGGCAAGTCTTTTTGTGGATTATACTGCCTCAGGTATTGCTGTCTTCCATTCCAGCCTTAACGAATCAGGTGATTAATAACCTTAAAGACAGCACCATCGTTTTTCTTATCCAATATACTGAGTTTTTCGCGCGAATTCAGGAGGTTGCTGCAACCAGCTTTAAATTCTTCCATGCTTACCTTTTTGCCGCCATAGTGTACCTTATTGGCGTTACCTTTATTGTCGGTTTGACCCGGTTTTTAGAGCATAGACTGCTTCGCCATTACGGTCAGGATTACTGAGTTGTACTGCACTATTCTGATTAATTCACCGCTGACATTATCAAAGTTATTTTTATTTAGTGTTGGTTAAGATTTTAACCTTCATTATTGCGTTAGGTGTCCATTCTGGTCTAAGTCTTACTCCATTGAGGATATTATGGCGCTACCACAACTATCAATATGGCAGCCCGGCGATGGGTTAAGGAAAATAAAGTATAAATATCATGTTTGTCTCATTGTCATATTCTCCGTCCTTATACGGTTGCTGTTTTTAACTGACCGCTACCTTTGGTGTGACGAAGCGTCCAGCGTGCTGATTAGTCGACATAGCGTAGATAATCTGCTATTCCATGCCGCTTTTGACGTGCATCCCCCGCTTTATTATCTGTTACTGCATGACTGGATCATATTATGGGGTGATAGCATTGCAGCGGTACGCTCTCTCAGTCTACTCTTTGGGATCCTGACAGTTGTGCTGGTTATCGCGCTTACGCGATGGCTGGCAAATGAACGTACAGCCTTATTGGCGGGATGGTTCGCCGCCCTGATGCCGATGGCAGTTCATTACAGTCAAGAAACGCGCATGTACGCGTTAATGGGAATGCTAACGCTCGCTGCCGCGTTAGCATTGATGATGTGGATAAAAACACCCACCCATAATCGCTATCTTGTCGCGTATGCTTTACTTATGACGTTCAGCTTTTACACCCATTATTTCACCCTATTTACACTTATTGCCCACTGGATCGCAGTAACAATATTATCCTGCCAAAGCCATAAAACGGCCTGCTACCTTAAACTTCCCGGCTGGTGGTTTGCTAACCTGGCGATTGCTGTCGCTTATCTCCCCTGGTTGCCCGTATTGTTTAATTTACTGACTCATCTGGCGCAGTTGAGAGCCGGTAATGATATCGGTTGGATTCCCCCCGTAACATGGCGTGACCTGCCTGCGATGTATTGGCATTTTTTTACCGGAAACAACGGACAGGGTTTTCCGTCGTTCATTCTGTGGCTGGCTGTGGGAGGTTTTATCGGTACTGTGGGGCGAATATCTTTATGCAACGGAGAATATGAAAGATATCAGCTGATATTATTTTGTAATCTGGTCATCCCTGTAATGCTGGTCTTCATCATTTCCTGGTGGATGCCGTTATTTATCGATCGTTATTTCTTCTTCTCATCGCTGAGCATTCCTCCCCTGCTCGCGGTATTACTTACCCGCGCAAAAAAAGCGGTTTGTGGCTTCTGGTTTATCTTATTCATCTTATTATTCGGCTATGGTTCATATCATAATAACCCTGAGCACATAGACGAGTTTAAACCACTGGTAAACTATATTAATACCCGTCACCAGCCTAATGATGCCGTGGTAGTCAGTAAAATGTTCGATTATTTAAGTTATGTGTATTATAATAAGCGAGATTATCGTACGTTTCTTTATACACCGCCTAACGCACACGGAACATCAGGCAGACCGAATGCCTATGGCTTTGGTTCACTGTTTTATGCGCAAGCCGATCAGACATATATTGATACTCTGACAACGCTTTCAAAAAGTTACCATCGTGTCTGGTTGGTAAGCGGCGGTAACTTTAGTCAGGATTACCCCTTGCCGTCAGAATGGCAAAATATCGCAAAATTCAGAAGTGGTAGATTTCAGGTACAATTATTTGTAATACCAACTCAACAGGCGCGTCAAATGCAATGATTACCGTTTTCTATCCAGTGCAGTGATAAACAGTACTGCCACTGCCAGACCGCCTAAAAGTAAGGTCCAGCCAAACGCTTCAAAAACCTCAATCATATCGCCTCCAGGTAGGTGATATTAAATAAAGATGGCTATCTCAGCGTAACATTTAAAATATCAATTAATGTGCAATAATCGCTTTATGTGTATGAATAAATATTGTTTCTCATGCTTTTAATTGCATTGCTATTATCATAAGGCTTAATATATTTATATTAACGATTATTAATTATCAGCTTATAATAATATGACTGATCAATTCATTTATCAGCTATTATTATCCTCTATATTCTTTAAGATAGCCGCTTAATTCATAATATCTCCTTTATTCATCGCATTAAATTACTCACTCACCTGATTAATGCTTGCCTAACGATTGCTTCGTTGTTTTAATTCCAGCGCGAAATTATTTAGTGAGAGAACAATGAAGCATACACAACAATCAGGCGCAAAAGTCTATAACCCATTCACGCTTAGCTTATATGACTGGTGGGTACTCAATATCTCAAACAAATATGCATGGAAGTGTCCTACTGATACGCGACTACTTCCTTTCTTCCTGCATCACATAGGCGAGACTCACCTGGATATTGGCGTAGGTACAGGTTATTACCTGAAACATGCACCTGCGACTCATGCCATTTCGCTGATGGATTTAAATCCGGAGAGCCTGAAAATAGCCGCCAGCCGAGTGGGTAATACGAAAATCCGCGCCACACTACAACACGATGTTTTCGACACGTTCCCGGCGGACTGGCACGGGCGCTTCGATTCCGTTTCGATGTACTATCTTCTGCACTGCTTACCTGGTGAGATGACAACAAAAGCGAAGGCAATTAAAAATGCCGGTATGGCGCTTAAACCCGGCGGCACACTTTTTGGCGCCACGATTCTGGGCAAAGAGGTTCCTCACAATGCTTTTGGTAAGAAATTAATGGCTGTTTATAACAAGAAAGGAATATTCAGTAATACCAATGATTCAGCCGATACGTTACGCAGCGTGTTGGACGAACATTTCGCTAAGGTGACTTTGGAGCAACATGGCGCCGTTGCGCTATTTTCCGCCACTATGCCACGTTCATTGTAAGTGTAGGCACTTCCGGGCGGTCGGCAGCGCGATCATGTGGGTTTAACCCGTTGATTAAACATTGGATTACGGAATAGTAATTGTTTATTTTATTTGTCATACAAATAAGTATAATACCCGCTTCCGATGTAGACCCGTCCTCCTTCGCCTGCGTCACGGGTCCTGGTTAGACGCAGGCGTTTTCTGTATGGAATACGCAATCCCCTCTGATAGATGCCTTGTTTGCCTGAAGCAGTTAACCCCACCTGCGACAAACGTCATGCAGGACGGTCAGTCACGCTTACGCGGCATCATCCGTAACAGCGTATTGTCTTTCCAGAAATAGTGATGCATCAAAGCAGCGATGGCATGAAGTCCAATAACAAAATAGCCCAGATTCGCCAGCGTGACGTGCCAGGATTTCAGCATATCTACGCGTTCAAAGTTAGCTTCGGCGGCATGCGGCATAGTAATGCCAAATGCGACCCAGGGATTGCCGCGGTTATACATCATGACCAGACCAATAACAGGCAGCGCGATAAATAACAGGTAAATCACCAGATGTCCCAAATGCGCCATTCCGGTCATCATCGGTTTTGGACGAGGAACAATGGGCGGCGTGGGATATTTCAGCCGAATAATCAAGCGCGCCACCATTAAAAGCAAAATAGTGATGCCACATGAAACATGCGTCATATTAAACCAGGGCCGATAACTACGCGGCGCAAAACCGCGTAGCTCCATCGCGGCGTAAGCCACAATAACCAGAAAAAAGACTAACCAGTGAATACCAATTTGCAGGCCGGAATACTTATTGCCCATAGCGCGTCCTGAATGAAAACCGTAAAGCGACAACATAACCAGCTTTTATAAATAATTCATCAAATTTATGAAATGGTGGTCGCACTTGCCCGTTCACCCTCGTAAACGGGCGATTTTTAGCGTAAAGCTCTCTGTTCTAACGCACTGCGCAGCGTCGTATCTGCCTGCAATACCTGCCATGCCTTTTCAATATCGCGTGGGATATCAACGTGAATGATAAAATCTTTACCACGCGGTCCATACCCTGTTTCATCGTCACGCAAACGTGGCAGCTCGCCGGCAATCAGAGACAGATAACGCTCCACCGTCCAGATGCCCTCTTCAACGTTGGCAAAATGTGTACCGCCGTTAAGGTGGCGCAGTACCGGAACAAAACCAGGAAAACTCAGCCAGCGCGGCGCATCGGTGTCGTCGTCTGTCACGCGCCGGAATGCCGCGATAGTGCGCCGCTGCATGGTGGGGTCTTGTACAACGATAGCCGTGTTAATGTTTTCTTTCGCCTGACGGATCAGTGCGCAGGAGAAACGGGCATTTTCGCCGCAATTAGTTGACCGATCTTCCAGCCAAATTTTCTCAGCCGGAATATGCCAGAACTGGTTCGCGATATCCGCGAGGATCGCGGCTTCAGCGCGTCCGGTTGTGCGAATAGTATGGTAGCGCGGATGCCGGGCAATCACGGCGTACAAAAACGGCGTCGAATGACCTATACCGCCGCTAATCAGTAAAGGAACGCCTTGCGCTTTGGCGATGCGACAGGCCGCGTCGATAGTGGGGATCACCGCATTGCCCGCCAGGACGACGCAATCCGACGAATAAGGTTGTTCGCCGGAAAAATCATTTTGCGCCAGCCACTGTCCGACGGTATTCACCGCCAGCAATGTTTCCGCAGAGAGCGCCGGAAATGGCGTTGTATTCATAATTCCTCCTTTTTGTTCCGAACTTGTACCGGATCTCTTTGAAAGACATCGTCGCCTGGCTTTTTAGGCCGTAATCTGATCCATGGCCTGTAAAATACGCTTATCGGAAATAGGATAAGGCGTACCGAGCTGTTGGGCGAAATAACTGACACGCAGTTCTTCAATCATCCAACGGATCTCTTTAACATCATCATCTTCGCGACGCGCTGGAGGCAATTTATTTATCCATTGTTGCCACGCCTGCTGGACGCTTTCGACTTTCAGCATTTGCGCCCGATCGCGGTGCGGATCGACAGCCAGTTTCTCCAGCCGCTTTTCAATTGCCTGCAGATAACGCAGCGTATCGCCGAGACGTTTAAAGCCGTTGCCAGTCACAAAACCACGGTATACCAGACCGCTCATCTGCGCCTTGATATCGGAAAGCCCCAACGCCATGCTCATATCCACCCGCCCTTTCAGACGCTTATTGATATTGAATACGGTCGTCAGGATGCGCTCAACCTGCTTCGCGATATCCACCACAGTATCATTCAGCTCGGCGCGTACCTTTTCGTGCAGCGCGGTGAAACCTGCTTCGCTCCACACCGGCCCGCCGTTGGCATCTATCAGTTTATCTACCCCGCAGGCAATACAGTCATCAATCAACTCCAGTACTTTGCCGTACGGGTTAAAGTACAGCCCCAGCTTGGCTTTATTCGGCAATTTCTCATGCAGATACTTAATCGGTGAAGGAATATTGAGCAACAGCAGACGGCGTAAACCGCACCACATCGCCTGTTGTTGTTCCAGCGGATTATCAAACAATTTGATAGCGACGCTGTCACGCTCATCCACTAACGCCGGCCACGCCTTCACTTTATAATTACCGCGTTTCTGTTCGTAGCTTTCCGGCAGCTCGCCGAAACTCCAGATATGCAGCCCGCTCTGCTCGATGCCGTCATCCGCCACCGCCGAGAGCGTCTCCTGCACTTTGCCTTTCAGCGCATTTTTAAGCTCGGCGAGCGAACGCCCTTCCTGCAGTTTCTTGTTTTTGTCATTCACCACGCGAAACGTGATTTTCAGATGCTCGGGCACCTGATCCCAATGCCAGTCTTCCCGATCGACCGTGACGCCGGTCATCCGGCGCAGTTCACGCTCCAGAGCGTCCAGCAGCGGCAGCTCCAGCGGCGTTACGCGACCTAAAAACGCTTCAGCATAGTTTGGCGCCGGAACAAAGTTGCGACGTACCGGTTTTGGCAACGATTTAATCAGCGCAATAACTAATTCACGGCGCAGCCCTGGGATCTGCCATTCAAAACCGCTCTCGTCAACCTGGTTAAGTAGCGGCAACGGAATATGGACGGTCACGCCGTCAGCATCCGCGCCCGGTTCAAACTGATAGCTCAAACGCAGCTTGAGATTGCCCTGGTGCCAGAAATTCGGGTAATCCAGTTTGCTGATTTTTTCCGCGCCTTCTTTAATCAGCATACTTTTTTCAAAGTTGAGCAGATCCGGCGTCTCGCGGCTGATTTTTTTCCACCAACTATCAAAGTGGCGGGCGGAAATAACGTCATGGCTAATACGCTGGTCATAAAACTCAAACAGGGTATCGTCATCCACCAGGATATCGCGGCGGCGAGATTTGTGCTCAAGTTCCTCGACTTCCGCACGCAATTTTAGATTCTCACGGAAGAAGGCGTGACGGGTTTGCCAGTCCCCCTCCACCAGCGCATGGCGGATAAACAACTCGCGACACAACGCCGGGTCAATCTGGCTATAATTCACCTTGCGCGCGGCGACAATCGGCAGACCGTAGACAGTAACCTTTTCCGTCGCCATCACCGCGCCTTGCGCCCGCTCCCAGTGCGGTTCGCTATATGAACGTTTAATCAGGTGCTGGGCTACCGGTTCCACCCATTCTGGCTCAATACGGGCAGCGATGCGCCCCCACAAACGGCTGGTCTCCACCAGCTCGGCGACCATTGTCCATTTCGGCGGTTTTTTGAATAAACCGGAACCGGGGAAAATAGAGAATCGGGCGTTACGCGCGCCGGTGTACTCTTGTTTATCGGCATCTTTCATCCCGATATGCGACAACAGCCCCGTTAACAACGCAACGTGAATTTCCCGGTACTCTGCGGGTTCGCTGTTTACCGGAATCCCCAGTTCTTTTACCACCTGACGCAGTTGGGTATAGATATCCTGCCACTCACGCACGCGTAAATAGTTCAGATAGTCGGTGCGACACAGACGGCGGAATTGATTCGACGACAGGGCCTTTTGTTGCTCGCCGAGGTAATTCCACAGGTTAACAAACGCCAGAAAATCGGACTCCTTATCATGGAAGCGCCGGTGTTTCTCATCGGAAGCCTGCTGCTTGTCCACTGGGCGCTCGCGCGGATCCTGAATAGAGAGTGCGGAAGTAATGATCATCGCTTCGCGCACACAGCCATGCTTTTGCGCTTCCAGAACCATACGCGCCAGGCGCGGGTCGACCGGCAACTGGGATAATTGTCGGCCCAGCGGCGTCAGCTTATATGCCGATTGCTGTTCGTCGGCGGTAATCGCCCCCAGCTCTTCCAACAAACGCACGCCATCCTGAATATTGCGCTTATCCGGCGCTTCGACAAACGGGAAGGCGGCAATGTCACCCAGCCCCAGGGCGGTCATCTGCAAAATAACCGACGCCAGGTTGGTACGTAGAATTTCCGGGTCGGTAAATTCCGGACGTGACAAAAAGTCATCTTCCGAATACAGACGAATGCAGATCCCTTCCGATACGCGTCCGCAACGCCCTTTACGCTGGTTGGCGGAAGCCTGTGAGATCGGTTCAATCGGCAGGCGCTGCACTTTAGTGCGGTAGCTGTAGCGGCTGATGCGCGCAGTGCCAGGATCGATCACATACTTGATACCCGGCACCGTCAGCGACGTTTCCGCCACGTTAGTTGCCAGCACGATACGGCGTCCGCTGTGCGACTGGAAAACGCGGTTCTGTTCGCTGTTCGACAAGCGTGCATACAGCGGCAACACTTCGGTATGCCGTAAGTTCAGCTTGTTCAGGGCGTCGGCGGTATCGCGGATTTCCCGCTCTCCACTCATAAAAATCAGGATATCGCCGGGACTTTCACGCCCCAGTTCATCAACAGCGTCGAAAATTGCCTGTAGCTGATCGCGTTCAGTGTCGTCAGCCTCTTCCACGATGGGGCGATAACGAACTTCTACGGGATACGTTCGGCCAGAGACTTCGATAATCGGCGCGTTATTAAAGTGGCGCGAGAAGCGTTCCGGGTCGATGGTCGCAGAGGTAATAATCACTTTCAGATCGGGGCGACGCGGCAGAAGCTCTTTCAGATAGCCGAGCAAGAAGTCAATATTCAGGCTGCGTTCATGCGCTTCATCAATAATGATGGTGTCATACTGCATCAATAGCCTGTCCTGCTGGATTTCCGCCAGCAGGATACCGTCCGTCATCAGTTTGACCATGGTGTTGCTACTGACATGATCGCTGAAACGAACTTTATAGCCGATGCAGCCGCCTGGGTCCGTTTGCAACTCTTCGGCAATGCGGTTAGCGACGGTGCGCGCCGCCAGGCGACGCGGTTGAGTATGTCCAATAAGTCCTTTAATTCCGCGTCCCAGTTCCATACAAATTTTCGGCAACTGGGTGGTTTTACCGGAACCGGTTTCCCCTGCCACGATCACTACCTGATGATCGCGGATCGCTTCCAGAATGTCCTGTTTCTTCTGGCTAACAGGCAGATTTTGCGGATAAGTGATTGAGGGACGCGCCGCTTCGCGGAGAGCGACCTGCGTCGCAGCCTGTTCAATTTCTTTCGCCATCGTCTGGAAAATGGCCTGTTGCGCATCAGGATTTTTTACTTTCTTTACGCCATGCAGGCGGCGCGCAAAGCGCTGTTTGTCGCGCAGCATCAGTGCATCCAGCCGCTGCTGTAACACCTGAAGCGTCAACATAGATTGTTCAGTCATAAAGCTCTTGGGCAGCATTCTGCCTGTTTAAAATCGTTTTAAATGATAGGTATAGAGTACCACATTGGGGCTTTTTTTGTGTTGTTCAATAATTTCGAACAAAGGGTTCGATATATTGCGCTATCCCTGCGACATATTTGTGAATAAAGTGTCAACAAGCAACGGGGCACGCCCCTTCAAACACATAAAAGGAAACACCCATGAGCAAGGTATTAGTTCTTAAATCCAGTATTCTGGCAGGGTACTCTCAGTCTGGTCAGTTGACTGACTATTTTATTGAACAATGGCGCGAAAAACACGTCGCAGATGAAATTACTGTCCGCGATCTGGCGGCCAACCCTGTTCCGGTGCTGGATAGCGAGCTGGTGGGCGCGATGCGTCCGGGCGATGCGCCTTTAACGCCACGTCAACAGGACGCTCTGGCGCTGTCTGATGAACTCATTGCTGAACTGAAAGCCCACGACGTCATCGTTATTGCGGCGCCGATGTACAATTTCAATATCCCGACGCAGCTGAAAAACTACTTTGATCTGATTGCCCGCGCCGGTATCACTTTCCGCTATACCGAAAAAGGCCCGGAAGGTCTGGTAACCGGTAAACGCGCGGTGGTTCTCTCCAGCCGCGGCGGTATCCATAAAGACACCCCGACGGATTTGATTGCGCCTTACCTGAAAGTGTTCCTTGGTTTTATCGGTATTACCGACGTGAATTTTGTCTTTGCCGAAGGCATCGCCTACGGGCCGGAAGTGGCAGCTAAAGCCCAGGCCGATGCAAAAGCCGCGATTGACAGCGTCGTGGCTGCCTGATAGCTCAAACTGCCCCGAAAGTTGGCTCTCAGCGAGTAGGGGTCGTGTCTCGCGATAATCAAAGAGCAAGCGCGAATAGCCATATCCCCCAAAGCGCGACTATCGTAACCAGCGTGCGGCGAAATTGTTTGAGCGCCCCCTGCTGACGTTCACTTAGTGTTAGCGTTCGCACTCTTTCGCGCCGCCAGATAATAAAAAGCCCTTCCCCAGCTTGCTGGTTATTCTCCTGCGTAATCAGCACAAAATAGCGCTTATCTAACCAGATCCGCCAACAGCCGAAACAGGCCGTGCCGCACAACAATGCGATAACCACGCGCAGCGCCCCTGGCGGGGAGATAAATATCACCCATACACCAGGAAGGAGAGTAAAAAGTAGAAAAAATCGCCAACTCGCTAACGTCTGCGACAATAACTCGCGCTGAAGTATATCTCCATTTGTTACAGTGTCATTTTTTATTGCCATTGCCGCAGTTCGTCCAGATGTTCATCCGTTAGCACAATTTGTAACCGACACGCACGAATATATGCTACCGCCTGTTCTACCGTTGCGGCATGGCCATAGCATAATAGCCATGCCGCAACCACCATCGCGCTACGAGACAACCCCAGCGAGCAATGTACCAACACCGTTTCCTGTTCCTCACGCAGCGCCTCCAGCATAGCCACCGCCTGCCGTAACTGCGCATCGTCCGGCGTAACCAGATCCAACATCGGTACGCAATAATAGGTCTTCAACCTTGTTGCCTGGCCACGAGGAAACTCGCAGGTTACATCCAGCACCGCGTTTTGCATGGGGGTGTGGCGCGGATAACTACCAAGATAAACGCCGGCGGCGATGTGATTGACCGGGGGCAGACGATGCGTAAACCAACGCATCGATAACCACATCACACAGCGCCACGGAAGCGTTAGCCAATAGACGGAAGGCGATAACCGCCCCTCTTTGTCTTTACACAACGCTGCAGCGCCGAATCCGCCATAGCCGCGTCCCACAATCAACAAGGATAATGCTGGCCAGCACAGACACACCGACGGCCAGAATGACCATGGCGCCAGCAATACCCCCACAATAATGCATAAGGACATCCCGAATACGTAACGCCGTACCAACCGGAACCGAACCGCGTTGGGTGCCTGCCAGTGCCAACGACTCTGGGCCGGCACCATCCAGTCGATCAACATCCCCACCATCAGACCGGTAATAATATCAATAAAATGATGTTGCCAGGTTGTCAAAACCGAAATGGCAATCAGCAGGAACCAGCCATCGCACAGCCTGCGCCAACCACCGGAAAGATGGCGGCTGAAATGCCTCCACAGCAGCCAACAAAGAATAATATGTAGCGACGGCGACTGGTTATATGGCAAGTCGAACTGTTCAAGTTGCGTAAACAACCACCCCGCAACGCCGGAAACAGGCGGACGCGTAAAACTAAACTGTAAAGGGAAAAGTAGAAATCCAACGCAGGCTATAACTGACGCCAGTACCAGACGGCGCACCAGCCGACATTGTTCAAAGCTTGTCGCGCAGATAAATAGTGACAGCCCATAGAGCAAATCCAGACTCCAGTAAGGAACAATACTCCACGGAATAAAGGGAATGGCAGATTCCCAGCCAAGTACCACGCTCCCAATATCATGGGATTGGGTACCTCGCCAGGCGGTAAATTGATTTACTTTTGCGTAGGTGACAAAGAAAAACGGCGCCAGTAGCAGCAGCCAGCCAGCACCCTGTATGAATACCTTGCGACGCTCAGTTTCCACGGCGCACCGCCATCGAAACGGTAAAAATCCCGAATTCATCAATTAGCTGCGCGCATTTATCAAATCCCGCCTCATGCACTAAAGCATCCATCTCACCCTGCGTGCGTATACGCATAACCCATGCTTTATTATCTTTGTGGCTCGTAAGCGACCAGGCGATAGTTTTCAACTGAGGATGCCAGGGTTGTCCGGTATATAACAACATGCCCCCAGGTTCGATAGCGGCAGCCAGCCCAGCAAGCGAACGTCGAACCAAAGCGTTATCCGGAAAAAGTTCATAAAGACCAGAGACAATACCTAATGTCGGACGTGGTTTCAGCGCCGCCAGTTCGTCATTATTGAAGGCGTCACCGCGTTCAAAACGCACTCTGCTGGACATTCTTCGGCTCGCAATCATCTCCTGCCCTCGTGCGACGTTTAATTCGCTGAAATCACGCAATAATATATCGCTAACCGCCGCCTCATCTTCCAGCGCATCAAGGATGTAACGCCCGTGTCCTGCGGCAATATCTACTACCCGGACCGGTTTTCCCTGCTCTGTCAGCTTTTGAACCGCCTGACGGATAAGGTTTTGCAAATGAATCTTACGCTGACGAATACCTTTCCAGCCGACACTATTAAGATAATTTTTATCGATTAAACGTCCCACTATATTGCCTCCCTGCGGCTGATTACGGTAGACATAATCCAGCGTACTACCGGAATCAAATCCCGTCTCAAACCCCAGGCGTATACCCGCCGATTGAGCGCCCCATCTTTTCATTACATAACGCAAACTACGATAAGCGATATCATCCCATGAACAGGGAGCAGCCCCTCCACTGAGTACACGCCAGGTATCCGCGCCCGGACTCCAGCGGTCTTCATGCTGGTAGTCAAAACGCTGCGGCGGCAAGTTATACAGCGTCTCAATAAAACAACGCATTTTCTCAAATGCCAGATGTCTGTTTTTTTCGCCAAGCGTATCGTGAAAAAAACCTGCAAAAACATGAAGCTCTTTCAGTCGACTACGTAGCCCCTGATAAAAATCCACCTGCGGCTGGCGGTGAACGACATAATCCTTACCGGATACCAGTAGCAGTGTGGGTAAAGTAATCGCACTGGCATCGGCGATAATACGTACCGATGTTTTATACAAATCAAGGAGGATATTCACCGCAATAGCGCGGGTAATCTGTGGATCATGATTAAAACTTGTCACGCGTTCAGGATCATGCGTCAGATATTTACCTTTTACATAGGAATTAACGTAGAACAGACCTCGCAAACGATGCCACAAGGCTAACCCTGCCCGTGCAAACGGTACATACAGTTTCACTTTAAATGCCGGAGAAGCCAGTATCAGACCACGAATGTTTGGCGCGTAATCATGCGCCCAGGTTGCCGCTAACACCGCGCCGACGCTCTGCGCCACTACAACGATATTTTCCAACGGAGTCTGGCTATCAGCGGCGACAAAACGAATAAACTCGTCCATATCTTGTACCGAGCGGGCGAGCGACGGGCTATAGCCGCGTTGGCCAGGAGAATATCCATGTCCTCTGGCATCCCATGCGTAAAATATCATCTCTGGCATCGCCAGCTCATCGACAATATGTTGCAGGCGCCCCGAATGTTCATGGCCGCGATGAAATAAAACAATGACTTTCGGCGTTGTGCTTACCGACATTGCAGGCCAGTGACGGTAGAAGAGTTCAGTGTTGTCACTCGTCAAAAAACACCGTTTATTCGGCGTGCGAAGGTGAGGCATGAGTAAGATTCCCTGACGTCTGTTGCTGAAGCTCAAGCAGTCTGTGCCTGAGATCGTCCATAAATTGCTTTTTTTCGGGGTGTGAATGCAACGCATCGCCAATCGTGACATCAATAAAGAGCGGGAGCGGGATGCGGTTCCCCTTCGCCATGATTCGCTCTGTGCCGCATAGCCAGACGGGGACCACGCTCGCCTCCGGCACGCGCTGGCTCAAATGCCAGATTCCTGATTTCAGCGGCGATAATATTCCCGGTTCGCCGCGCGTTCCTTCGGGAAACAAAATCAGGATTTTATTATCACGCAACGCTTGCTCGCACCGCGCCAGCGGGTTTGCCTCTCCGCCTTTGCGGGTTACAGGAACAATATTAAGAATGTTAATCGCAAACCAGCCCATCCACTTGTTACGCAAAAAATAGTCAGCGGCAGCGACCGGATGAACATAACCCTGTTGACGTAGTGAAAACAGCGACAAAAGCGCAAACACATCCATGTGGCTATTATGATTGGCCACCACGATCAGCGGGCCGCGATGGGGAAGTCGCTCCCGGTGCTTCACCCGCAGCCCAAGCCACAACCGGATTACGGGCCAGACAAGACACAACGTAAATAAGGTGCGAAGAAATCGGTTCATAACGGTTCAGTAGCAAAAATAACGAATAAAATGAAAAAACACCGGCGCGGTAAAGATCAGGGAGTCCAGCCGATCAAGCAAGCCGCCGTGACCGGGTAACAATGTACCGCTGTCTTTTACGCCGACATCACGTTTTACGGCGGACATCACCACATCGCCGCAAAACCCGGTGCCGCCAATCATTAACCCGGCCAGTATTGACATTGGCGCATTTAGTGGGGTGAGTAACGGTCCCAATGCCAGTCCCGCCAGCGTCGTTGTCATCACGCCCCCCGCCAACCCGGCCAGGGTTTTATTCGGGCTTACGGTCGGCGTCACTTTGATGCGCCCGAATGATTTACCCCATAAATACTGAGCAATGTCGTTAAACTCAGTCAGCCCGACCAGAAACAATACCAGTAGCGCGCCGGTTTGTTTGCCGTCCGCAGGCAGCACCAACAAAAAAGCGACATGGCTAAAGGCAAAAACCGTGGTCATCAGACTCCAGTGAAGCTGCGACGCGGTGCGTAAAAACCCCTGCGTATCACCCGCGATCACCATACGCGCCGGTAAAAATAAGAAGACATAAACCGGAATAAACACCACGAACATGCCGTACCAGCCAATTCCAATCAGCCAATAATTGATGGGAATCGCGATAAACATCCACAACAGCGGCATTCGGTCAGAATGACGGGAGGGAACCAGCGTCAGGAATTCTTTTAGCGCCATAAAGCTGAGTAAGGCGAAAAAGGTCAATGCCAGCCAGGTCGGACTCAATAGCGCCAGCGAAAATAGAATGATGATTAGCCACCAGGTCCGAATGCGTAGCGCCAATTCGCGCCAGTCCTTATCAGGACGACGCCACACCAGAATTCGATTTACCAGAGTGGCCACCAGCAAAAGCGCAAAAATGACGAGCAGGGATTTTTCGAGCAGCATCATTTGACATCCACCGCAATTAATGCGCTTCGACAACGGTTTACTGTCGTCCAAAGCAGCAATACGAGAGCAATGCTCCAGACTATATTGCTCCACTGCGCCACCTGAGGCCAAAAGGTCAGCGCCAGCCCCCCTGCGCCAAACACCAGCGCTCTGTCGCTTTTGCCAAACGGTCCGGCATAACTACGTACGCCGTTGATCGTTTGCGCTAATATTCCGCAAAACTCAGTCATCACCATCGCCAGGAGCATGGCGAGCACCAATGGCGCGCTGCTGTCGGCCAGAAAAAGAAACGGTAGGTAAAGCGCGATGTCTGAAATCACATCGCCCGTTTCATTCAGAATGGCGCCTAAACGAGATTGCTGGCGGCATTCGCGCGCTAACATACCATCCAGCGCGTTGAGCGCCATGCGCGCAAATAACACGATGGGCAACAGAAAATACAGGGGCACTACAATCAATATCAGGCCGGTCGCAATAGAGAGAGCCATAGCGGAAAGGGTGATCTGATTGGCTGTAATATGATGCCGATATAGCCATGCCATTACGGGGCGAAGCAGCGCCTGAAAAGCAGGTTTAATTTGATAAAGCGTCATCGGTATTCTCTGAAAAACGACTCAACGCGAGACACTCCATCAGAGATGACGCCGCACGGCTATCCTAATTTCGGCGCAAACGGCTAAATTCAGAAATTACCAATATAAAAATGCATTTTGCGGTAAAAAAATTGTCGGGAAGCGGTTATTTACGCATCCATTTGCCATTAATTCCCTGGACATATTCTCCCGGCCTGGCGCGCTCAACCAGTTTTTGCCCTGCCATCTTCGCCACCTCGTCCACGGGAAGATGATTGCTATCCGCTAACTGCTGATAACTGGCGCGGCGGGCATGATTAATATCAAGCACCAGTTTCTGGGTTTCGGCATCATTCTTTAAGGCCACCAGATAGCCATTCAGCGTTTCCCCGACCCGGCCCTGCGTGCGCGCTTCGTCCAGGGTTAAGGCCCACACAGAAGGTGTGAGCAAGCTCAGCGTCAGCACCCATAGCATTAAATACTTTTTCATTATGGCCTCAGAATAGATCGCTGCGTGATTTCAGGAGTTCTTCAACATCTTTATCGACTTTGATATGTATTTCATGCTCGATCTTTACATTCATGTTGATGGTAATCGGCTGTTCCGGCGCGGCGACTTCAATACGTGGCGTGCAGCCCACCACGATAAATGACGCAAGCGCTGACAGCATGGCAATACTCATTTTCATTATTTATCCTCACAGTCCTTGTCTTTCCGGCAAGGAGGTTGCGGCAACGCTGTATTTTGTTCAAGCCATGCCTGTAAATTGTCGCCAAAACGCAAACTGCGCCACAGCGTAAACACATTTTCTTCATGGGTATAGTTCAAGTTAACGATCGCGGTTTTACCATCTACCCAGCTTTTGCCGGTAATGGCCGCCTGCATCGTTAGTACGCCCAGGTTATCAACGTTAATTTTCGTCCACGAATGCGTAATCTCCATATAACGTAGCCAGTTGATCGCCGAGCCTGCCGTGACATTATCCTTCACCACCGCATCCGCAGTATCTTTATCGATACGCAACGTCATTGGCCCGGGATTCGTAAGCCAGCCATCTTTGATTATCCATTTTTCATTGTTCAGCCACAGCGGCAGCGCGCCGCTAACCGGACCAGACATGGCGAATTGCTTTGGATTTATGGCGCTAATCAATTCGCTGGATGAAATATTTTGCACCCGTAAAAGCGCCGGGTCGTGCTGCGGCATTCGCAACTGTTTCATAATGATTTGACCGCCCAGCACGTCTACGCTGACATCGCTTAGCAGTAATGGATTCGACTCGCTCCAGGGATAACCGCCCTGTAAATCAGCGGTGATATTTTTCGCCGTGACCTGGTTAACTATCCCGGCAATACGCAGCGAGACGGGCCCGCGCGTCCCCAATTGCCACGCGCCGTTGTGGAAGCGAAATGGCAGAATGAAATCGACGCCGTTGATTTTGTTATCCGGCATCCAGGCACTGCCGCCTTTTAACACGCCGTGTCCACCCGCTTCAAACCCCTGCCCCTGTGCGGCGGAAAAAGCCACCTGCGCATACAGTGAGCCTTCGCGCAGCGTCATTTTCCAGTCTGGTGGAAGCAACGGCTGGAAAACGATAAGCGACTGCTTCGGCCACCAGGCCTGTCCGCGAAGGCGTTCGCCATCCCAGCGCCCATTCAGCCGTACCGGCCCTATCGCCCCCGCCCGAAGGTCGCCTTTAAACTGGAACAGGGTTGGCTCGCGCCCTTCAACGCTAAAATTAATGGTAGAAGGCGGCAGCACGCTCCCGCTGGTAAATACGGTTTTTCCCGCCTCCAGAGACAGCGCGCCCTGTAGCGACGGCGTTGTGGCGTCGCGAACCCAGACAATAGGTTTATTCAGCGCCAGTCTTGGCGATGTGACAGTCATTGCGCCATAGTGCAACTGATCAAAACCGGTGGACAAACTGGTCAACCTGATGGTGTTATCATGCCATTCGCCCTGTCCGGCAATATCCCAGCGGGCGCGCATTGGCGTAAAGCTTCCTTGCCCCCAATAGCGCCACCGCCAGCGACCAGCATCAGGGAGAAAATCATTGGCCAGGCCATCAAGATGAAGAACGAAATCGCCCATCTCATTTTCGTGCGCCCGTAAAATAGCCTGTAATCGACCATCAACGCCGCGCGGCGTCACCTTAACGCCCGCCAGCGGCCAACGAATTTCATCAATATCTAACGCATCAATCACTCGCCCACGTGAGCGTAGCAATGCGCCAGGTGCAAAGGTGAGCTGCGGATCGACCAGACTGCCGCGGAACATAGCGGGCAAGACGGCATAAAAGATTAAATCCTTCTGTTTAGCCTCGCCGGTAAGCTGTAGAGGCATCTCACTGCTATCCATGCTGAGTTTTCCCGGGCCGATAGTCAGTACCGCGTTCGCTTTACCGGCATCGCCCTGGGTCAGAATATTCAGGCGTCCGCTGACTCGCGCATTATCTGGTCCGGCTTGCCAGTTATCGATATTAAAAGCCAGACGTCCGCTCAAGGGGAATCCCTGATATGGCCAGTTCCAGCGGCCATCGCTGATGGTAAGCCGCTGACGCGTTACCGCCCAGGGGAGATCGAGAATCGGATCAGGATTACCTCGCGCCATCACGATGAGCTGTCCGGCATTATCACGCCACTCCAGTTCCGCATCCACCAGCGACGGTTCCTGCGGCAGACGCAAGGTCGCTGCCGCATGACCGCTGACCGGCAGGCCATCCGGTACCAGCGGCAACATAAACTCCCCCGCCAGGCTAACGGGAGGCTGGTTGGCCAGCGCGGCGATCTCCAGTTGGCTCACCGTCAATGCCTGACCGCGTAGCTGCCCTTGAAATTTTACTTTTTCGCCCTGATAACGTATCTGCTGAATGATCGGCGTCATGGAGATCGCCAGCTTGCCCTGCCATTCCGGCCAGGGCGCGAGAATAACATTATCGATGTTAATCCAGGTATTGGGCAGCATTGACTGCCACTGCGCCAGCGTACGCGGCGCGGCGGGAGAAGCTTCCGTAGCGGGCAGTTTCGCCAGGCACGCGGCATCCAGTTTGAGGCTTTTAATATTCAGCAACCAACGGCTGGGATGCGTCAGTTCCGCCTGGGTAATATGCGCTAACGAACAATCATTGACCAGATAGCGAAGATCGGGAATCACTAACCCATGACGTGTCAGGCGTGGACTTTGTTCCAGAGCGATACGGGTACCGACGGGTAGCCAAATTCCCGCCAGAGTGGGAACCCACAGCCCGAGGGTCATCAGTAGCGTCAGAGGGACAAGAATCAGCAGTAACAGTAGCGCAAGGGCGGCTTTATATTTACCCTTCATGGGCCATTAATTTCCTGATTTAACGAAAAATTCAGTCGGCTATCTCTTTATTTTGGCATGATTGCCCGTACATAGCCTAATAGTTCATGTTGCAGGGGCGCCCTCCGGCTATTTGAGGCGTTGTGGAGAATGATAACCTAAAATTATTCATTATATGTATGACTATCAATTATTTTTGATTTTTTGTAAGATAATTTTAAGCATATTTGTGTGATTCTAACATCACTGGAGAAGGTCATATGAAACTCGCCGTCTATAGTACCAAACAGTATGACAAGAAATATCTACAGCAAGTGAACGAAGCGTTCGGTTTTGAACTGGAGTTTTTTGATTTTCTGCTGACCGAGAAAACAGCGAAAACCGCCAATGGATGTGAAGCAGTTTGTATCTTCGTGAATGACGACGGGAGCCGACCGGTACTGGAAGAGCTGAAAAAACACGGCGTGAAATACATCGCGCTGCGTTGCGCCGGATTTAATAATGTCGACCTGGATGCCGCTAAAGAGCTCGGTTTGCAGGTGGTCCGCGTGCCGGCTTATTCTCCGGAAGCCGTCGCTGAACATGCGATTGGCATGATGATGACATTGAACCGCCGTATTCACCGCGCTTATCAACGCACCCGCGACGCTAACTTTTCCCTTGAGGGACTGACCGGCTTTACCATGCACGGAAAAACCGCTGGCGTCATTGGTACCGGTAAAATCGGCGTCGCCGCGCTGCGTATCCTGAAAGGCTTTGGAATGCGTTTACTGGCGTTTGATCCCTATCCCAGCACCGCCGCGCTTGATCTCGGCGTCGAGTATGTGGATCTGCAAACGTTGTTTGCCGAATCGGATGTCATTTCCCTGCACTGCCCGCTCACGCCGGAAAACTACCATTTACTGAACCATGCGGCATTCGACCAAATGAAAAATGGCGTTATGGTCATTAATACCAGTCGTGGCGCGCTGATTGATTCCCAGGCGGCTATCGAAGCTCTGAAGAATCAGAAAATCGGCTCGCTGGGGATGGATGTGTATGAAAACGAACGCGACCTGTTCTTTGAAGATAAGTCAAACGATGTTATCCAGGATGATGTTTTCCGCCGTCTGTCGGCCTGCCATAACGTACTGTTTACGGGGCACCAGGCATTCCTGACCGCAGAAGCGCTGATCAGCATCTCTGAAACCACGTTACAAAACTTAAGCCAGCTTGAGAAGGGCGAAGCCTGCCCGAACGCGCTGTTCTAATCCTGTCGCTCCCCTGCGCTCAGGGGAGCATTTTCGGATAACCCCTGAAGATCTATCCGGTCATATCATTACTATAGTCAGTGTTAACTATCAGATTACAGAGAATATCAATGAAGAAAATCGTCACGCTGGTCGCCCTGAGCATCATAATGACGGGGTGTGTGAGCAGTGGAAAAGTGTCCGTCAAACGCGAGCAACTGGAGCACCACCGCTTTGTTCTGGAAAGCGTAAACGGTAAAACGGTCACCGGCCCGGAGCTCAGCTTTGGCGAGGACATGACGGTATCCGGCAAAATGTGCAATCAATTCACCGGCGAAGGAAAACTGTCGGACGGCGAATTAAAAGTGAAAAATTTAGCGATGACCCGAATGATGTGCGCCGATCCGCAGCTTAATGCGCTGGACGGCACCCTCAGCGAGCTCTTCAGCAAAGGCGCGCAGGTCGATTTAACTGCGAACCAATTAACGCTGGCGACGGCAGAAACAACGCTAATGTATAAACTGGCGGATTTAGCGCACTAAGCCATTAAGTGAAAAGTTATACGCGTCAGGCGAAACGCCGCGCTTAGTAACTCCCGCAGTTTCCGGCGGCAAGCGACTGTTCGCTACAACGTTTGCCGTTGGGTAGCGCGCACATACCAATTACTGAACCATCAAGCTGCCGGGCCGCTGAAAGCGAACCGCCAATCATAGCGCAATTCGCTTCGCCGGCGCTGGACATCGCCGCTTTCATCCCTGGCGAAACATGCGCCGCGGTTGCCTGCTGAACAGGTTCGCTACTGCAAGCCGACAATAATAACGCGGCACATCCCACCCAAAACGCTGCGCGCATTTCTCTCCCCTCTGTTTATTCATCCAAACGACACCGCCCTAAATAATAGGCAGCAGAAACTGACGCGTCGAGAGGCAAAGCGCGCATTTATGCGCTTCATTAACATTTATTGGCAATTTTTTACGTCTTTTCGGCAAGAAATCGTCATTCTCCTCCCGCCAGGGACACAAAAGCGAAAATGGGGCTTGAAGGGCTTTGCTAAAATAAAAGGATAACTACAGGATGCGCTCACGATTATGCGTGTCCCTCTTTTTTGCGCAATGTAAGGGTGTCATATGCAAACAATTGACGGTAATGGCGCGGTAGCGTCGGTGGCGTTCCGTACCAGCGAGGTTATCGCCATTTACCCGATTACGCCCAGTTCAACAATGGCTGAACAAGCGGATGCCTGGGCCGGTAATGGGCTTAAAAATGTCTGGGGCGATACGCCGCGCGTGGTAGAGATGCAGTCGGAAGGCGGCGCGATCGCCGCCGTTCACGGTGCGTTACAAACCGGTTCGCTTTCTACGTCATTTACATCATCGCAGGGGCTGCTGCTGATGATTCCAACGCTGTATAAACTGGCGGGGCAGCTCACGCCGTTTGTACTGCACGTTGCCGCGCGCACTGTCGCCACACACGCGCTTTCTATTTTTGGCGACCATTCCGATGTGATGGCGGTCCGCCAGACAGGCTGCGCGATGTTATGCGCCGCCAGCGTTCAGGAAGCGCAGGATTTTGCGCTGATCGCGCACAGGGCTACGCTGAAAAGCCGCGTTCCGTTTATTCATTTTTTTGATGGCTTCCGTACATCGCATGAAATCAACAAAATTATACCGCTAACGGATGAAACCATTCTGAACCTGATGCCGCAGGCGGAGATCGACGCTCACCGCGCCCGCGCGCTGAATCCGGAACATCCGGTGATTCGTGGAACTTCAGCGAATCCGGACACCTACTTCCAGTCTCGCGAAGCGACCAATCCGTGGTACAACGCCGTTTATGATCATGTTGAAGAGGCGATGAAGGCATTTGGCGACGCTACGGGCCGTCAGTACCAGCCATTTGAATATTATGGCCATCCCCAGGCTGAACGCGTCATCATTATGATGGGCTCCGCCCTCGGCACCTGCGAAGAGGTCGTGGACGAGCTACTGATACGCGGAGAAAAGGTCGGCGTTCTGAAAGTCCGTCTGTTCCGTCCCTTCTCCGCCAAACATTTGTTACAGGCATTACCGGGAACCGTTCGCGCTATCGCCGTGCTGGATCGCACCAAAGAGCCTGGCGCGCAGGCCGAGCCGCTTTATCTGGACGTGATGACCGCACTGGCGGAAGCCTTTAATAATGGCGAGCGCGAAACGTTGCCGCGCACCATTGGCGGCCGTTATGGGCTATCATCCAAAGAGTTCGGCCCGGCGTGCGTACTGGCGGTCTTTAATGAACTCAGCCATGCGAAACCCAAGCCACGGTTTACGGTGGGCATTTATGATGACGTTACTAACCTCTCGCTGCCATTACCGGAAAATACCCTGCCCGGCAGCGCTAAACTTGAAGCGTTATTTTACGGTCTGGGAAGCGACGGCAGCGTATCCGCCACGAAAAATAATATTAAAATTATCGGTAATTCTACACCGTGGTATGCGCAAGGTTATTTCGTTTATGACTCTAAAAAAGCTGGCGGGCTCACGGTATCGCACCTGCGCGTCAGCGAGAAACCCATTCGTTCCGCTTACTTAATTGCTCAGGCGGATTTTGTCGGCTGCCATCAATTACAGTTTATCGATAAATATCAGATGGCGGAGCGTCTGAAGCCCGGCGGTATATTTCTGCTTAATACGCCGTACAGCGCCGACGAGGTCTGGTCGCGTCTGCCGCAAGAAGTTCAGGCGGTGTTGAATCAGAAAAAGGCGCGTTTTTACGTGGTTAACGCGGCGAAAATCGCCCGCGAATGTGGACTTGGCGCCCGCATCAATACCGTCATGCAAATGGCTTTCTTCCACCTGACGCATATTCTTCCGGGCGATAGCGCCCTGGTTGAGCTGCAGGGCGCGATTGCCAAAAGCTATAGCAGCAAAGGACAGGATCTGGTTGAGCGTAACTGGCAGGCATTGGCTCTGGCGCAGGAATCGCTGGCGGAAGTGCCGTTGCAGGCGGTTAATCCGCATAGCGCGCATCGCCCGCCGGTCGTCTCCGACGCCGCGCCGGATTTCGTGAAAACCGTTACCGCCGCCATGTTGGCGGGCCTCGGCGACGCACTGCCTGTTTCCGCGCTGCCGCCGGACGGAACATGGCCAATGGGCACCACCCGCTGGGAAAAACGCAATATCGCCGAAGAGATTCCTGTCTGGAAAGAGGAACTGTGTACACAATGTAATCACTGCGTCGCCGCCTGCCCTCACTCGGCGATTCGTGCAAAAGTCGTTTCCCCGCAGGCGATGGAGAACGCGCCAGCCAGTCTGCATTCGCTGGACGTGAAGTCCCGCGATATGCGCGGCCAGAAATATGTGCTGCAGGTCGCGCCGGAAGACTGTACTGGCTGTAATTTATGCGTAGAGGTCTGCCCGGCTAAAGATCGGCAAAATCCACAGATCAAGGCGATTAACATGATGTCGCGCCTGGAGCATGTGGAAGAAGAGAAAGTGAATTATGACTTTTTCCTCGACTTACCGGAAATCGATCGCAGCAAACTGGAACGAATTGATATCCGCACATCGCAGCTTATTACGCCGCTGTTTGAATATTCCGGCGCCTGTTCCGGCTGCGGTGAAACGCCGTATATTAAACTGCTGACTCAGTTATATGGCGACAGAATGTTAATCGCTAACGCCACGGGGTGTTCCTCTATTTACGGCGGTAACTTACCCTCAACGCCTTATACCACCGATGCCAACGGACGCGGCCCGGCATGGGCGAATTCGTTATTTGAAGATAACGCGGAATTTGGCCTCGGTTTCCGTCTGAGCGTGGATCAGCACCGGGCGCGCGTCATGCGTTTACTGGCGCAATTCGCCGATCGCATCCCGGCGGAATTAAACGATGCGCTGCATGCCGAAGCAACGCCTGACGTTCGGCGTGAGCAGGTCGCCGCATTACGCCAACATCTGAAATCGGTTGCGGGCGCAGAGGAACTGTTAAAGGATGCTGATGCGCTGGTAGAAAAATCAATCTGGCTGATTGGCGGCGATGGTTGGGCATACGACATCGGCTTTGGCGGTTTAGACCATGTGTTAAGCCTGACGGAGAACGTCAATATTCTGGTTCTGGATACGCAGTGTTACTCCAATACTGGCGGCCAGGCGTCGAAGGCGACGCCGCTTGGCGCCGTCACTAAATTTGGCGAACATGGCAAGCGTAAAGCCCGTAAAGATCTTGGCGTCAGCATGATGATGTATGGTCATGTTTATGTCGCGCAAATCTCGCTGGGCGCGCAGTTAAACCAGACGGTGAAAGCCATCCAGGAGGCCGAAGCCTGGCCAGGACCGTCGCTGATCATTGCCTATAGCCCCTGTGAGGAACATGGCTACGATCTGGCGCTAAGCCATGACCAGATGCGCCAGTTAACGGCGACCGGTTTCTGGCCGTTATACCGCTTTGATCCCCGCCGTGCGGATGAAGGCAAGCCGCCGCTGGCGCTGGACTCTCGGCCACCGTCTGATGCCCTGGCGGAAACGTTGCTTAATGAACAGCGTTTCCGTCGCCTGAATGCGCAACAGCCTGAAGTAGCTGAACAATTATGGCGAGATGCCGCATTGGATTTGCAAAAACGCTATGACTTTCTTGCCTTGCTGGCAGGAAAAGCGGAAAAAACCGGCGCAGATTAAAAAATATTCTAAGGATTAACCTGGAAACAAAAAAAGCCCGAACATTCGTTCGGGCTTGTCAATTTATACGCTGGAAAGCAAAGGTTAACGCAATGGCCCAGCGACAAAATGAATATGTGACAATAAAGGCATATAACAGGCGTAGAATATCGTAACCGAATGATATTGTATAATTTTTATTTCGTATAATACCCCCAAAAGCATTCGTATAAATTATATCTATTTCACTGCGAATTATTTCATTAATTATTGAATTAAACGGTAACATCTCTTTTTAGGTCTTTCCTGACAAGGCATAAATAACGTTTTAACGTCAACTCGCTGATTATTTACGGGGAATGCGCTTAATATTACGCCGTCCTCCCCTGTTGGTAGTCCCCGCAGAGTATCGTGGAGCAGCACCTAAAATGTGACGTATGTCATTGTACATAAAGTGCCTTTAGGGAGTAGAATTTCAGTGGATACTTAAACAGGAGGTTTTATGAACAGAACGATTCTTGTACCCATCGATATTTCAGATTCAGAATTAACTCAACGCGTGATTTCACATGTTGAAGCCGAAGCAAAGATTGACGACGCTAAAGTGCACTTTTTGACTGTAATCCCGTCTTTGCCCTATTACGCTTCACTGGGACTGGCTTATTCAGCAGAGCTCCCCGCAATGGACGATTTGAAAGCCGAAGCAAAATCTCAACTGGAAGCGATTATCAAGAAATTCAACCTTCCCGCGGACCGCGTGCAGGCGCACGTTGCAGAAGGCTCTCCTAAAGATAAGATTCTGGAAATGGCAAAAAAATTACCGGCCGATATGGTGATTATCGCCTCGCATCGTCCGGATATTACTACCTATCTGTTGGGTTCCAACGCCGCAGCCGTTGTGCGTCATGCGGAATGCTCCGTACTGGTGGTGCGCTAAATACCCGAGCCCGCATAAGAGAGTGCGGGCTCAAATCAACCATCATCATCGCCTAGTGACTGACGCTTTTTGAAAACAGATTGATTACGATTACGCCGCAGATGATAAGCAACATGCCAATAATAGCCGGCACATCCAGTTTTTGGCCAAGAAACAACCATCCTATCAATCCAATAAGAACAATCCCTACCCCAGACCAAATGGCATAAATGATACCCGCAGGGATGGTTCGCATTGGGATGGTAAGGCACCAGAACGCGATACAATATCCGATGATGGTAACGATGCTCGGTACCAGACGCGTAAAACTATCCGATAATTTTAATGAGATCGTGGCGATAACTTCTACCACGATGGCGATAAATAGAAAGATTACAGCTTCTTTAGTCATACATCTCTTCGTTCCGATATTTTTCTGGTCGTGGTGACATCTTAATTAATACGGATGACAGAATAAAGACGCTTTTGAACCATTGCGTATCTCGCCATAACCTACTTCAGGTTGCATGTGCTGCGGCTGCGTTCCCTTACCCCAGTCACTTACTTGAGTAAGCTCCTGGGGATCCGCTCGCTTGCCGCCTTCCTGCAACTCGAATTATTTAAAGTATAAAAGCAATCTTTTATACACAAGAGATAAAAACAATAAACTTGTTCAGGATTTATGATTACTTAGAAGCGTTTGCCTGCCCCGTATTTTCTGCTTTACCATATGTCCTATCAATTATACCAACAGGGTCCACTGGTGTGTTTTTTGGCATAACCCAGCCGCTTTCACTGACGCTACCTCGTGTAAGATATTTGACTTTTACCCTAACGATAATAAGATAATGTTCCCTGCTGAACCTGTCGGCAACACTAAGATCGGTGGTATATTCAGGTACGATTCTTCCACTTCGAACCTGCTCTTTGGCTATTTCAGCAGAGACAGGCAATACCTCTACATCGCCCCCCTCAATACCGCCTGCTGTTTTAAAAATAACAATATTTTCAGCCTGCGGACCTATTGTACCTCGGCATAATACAACTTCAGTCTCCCCTGCTGCAGCATCCCCACTCTGGTATTTCTTATAAATACTTTGTACATTTTCTTCTGATGTAGGGTATAAATCTTCTGACAGGGAGGCCAGTATATCTTCCAGTAAGGGGGAATCATCCGTTATATCCAGCAGTTCTTCATCATAACCCGCGTCTCCTTCTCTTAACTCTGAATAAGGCTTATCAATATGGCGAATAAGCCCCCCACCTTTCAGCCCTGACGCTTGATAAAATCTTCCATCAGAAGATCGGTAAAATGTCATGACTGAATTTTTTCCGCTATCCGAATAGGTTGCCTGATACGTTTCTGAATTTGGTTCTTTAGTTAAAACGAGCTCTCTGTCGCCATATTTTATCGTATTAGGCGCTTCCGATGACTGCGGTGGATATGAGGCTTGTTTTCTGTAAAAGCCTTCTCCTGACGGTTTGTAATAACCATACGTTTGTTTATCAAAACCGGTAGCGCGATAGAGCCCATCGTTTCCCGCTGGACCTAACTCAAGAACTTTCTGATTACTTTTTTGATAAATAAAATCTGTATTTTCTATTGACTCTATAATTTTATAATTACTCCCCTTTTGAATCGGCGCTCGTACCACACCTCTTTGTATTTTATTTTCAACAAATCGGAGACCCGTATACTTTGCATTTGCCGCTCTTTCTGTGAACTTCGCTCCAGCAACAGGAACAGCCTCCATACCGATACGAATAATATCCTGTACGTAACCGCATACATCCGCAGAGTTTTCCACAACAGCCCGATTAAGAATACTGCTGGTACCAGCCAGAGCGTTAAAACCAGGGATAAGCCCCATTACAATATTCCAGACCGTTCCTAAGAGGTGAAGTCCTGCTCTTGCAGCCGGACTTAATGAGGAAGTTGTGCGATGATGTATAGTATCATCAAGATCAAAACTCAGCTCAATTAATCCTCCCAACCCCTCCTGAATAATCTTATTAAATGCATAAACGAATTCTTGCCCGCCATTCATGGAGGAAAGCTTCTCCTTGAACGATTCGAGAGCCTGAGCCTGTCTCTCATGTTGTTCTTCTAATGTCAGCCAACTGCTTTGCGCAATATCACTGATCTCGTGAATAAGCCCAACAACGGCCTCTTGCACCATTTTGTTGATATCCATGAGTCCTAAGATATCACACTCCTGCATATGTTCCTTCATATGAGTCTCTGCTCGATAATATTTCTCCGCCCAGTCTAGCTGCTTATTGATCGCGGCTTTCATTAACAATTTTAAAGGCTCGTTACTTTTGGGAAGTGTTGATCTAACACCTTTGGTAAATTTATTATTAACCACAATTTTTCTTGCTATTGTGTCTATTTTTTTATCATTAACTGGCCCCGTTATCTTTGCACACCAAAAAATAATATTACGCATAATAATAAAATTATTTTTTATGCCTTCAGGGCTAAGCAATACTCTATCACCACCATTGCTGGATAAATGGTGTATCACTAATTGAACCAGCTTAAAAAGATGATTCATCCTTTTTTTATTAAAAGCGCTCTTTCCTTTTTCTTGTCTATTGAAAGATACTATTTCTAATGCTGTAATAATAGCATCCTTACCATAGAAAACGTCAAAGCTTGAACCAGAAATAGCAGGAAACTTTTCATACAGGACTTTCGCATAATGGCTTTCCCTTGTCCATAAAGGCCTGTCTATCATGGGTGGTTCAGGCTCAGTACTGAAATGCATAGGATGAACCAACATATCACGCGCCATTAGTTCATATATTTTATATTGATGTTGAATATTTTCTCTTACAAAAGATAGAAAAGAAACGAAACTTCCCTCACCGAGAACGATGAGACGATCACTTAAATGAACTAAAAGACCTTTGAGCATATATTCAGCAGCAATAACTCTTCCATCATGCGTCCACTGCCCAGTTTGAGAAAACGCAAGTAATTCATGATAGCCTCTTTTATAACTATTTGCCTCTTGTTCTTTTACCAGTAGTTTAAGTATTGAGATAAGGCGTCCCCCTGCCATAGATGTAAAGTGTTCAAATAGGCCATCTAACACCTTACCTGCCAGGTTAGGCTCCGTAGTTGGGGCAGGATGATCCTCCGGGAGAGCCCTTTCATATCTCTGTAATTCTTTAACGGGTAAAAAATTATTCTCACCTTCTGAATTACCATTTTTTATCCTATAATCACCAGATGTTACTGCTAATCGTGATGATAATAACAAACTAGTTACTGCAATATTTTTAATACTCCTGTCCATTTTATGAATGGTTACTGGCTGAAGATGATTGCTGCTATGAGAAGATAAGAAAATTTGCTTTTGAATTTCCTTTCCCTCAAATATAATTTGCTCAGTACTTTTAGGTGGAACAGTTACGCTATCCACATTAAATAGCTCATGTTCACCACTCATCGTTACCTGAGAAAAACACGACGATGTATGTGCAATTGCAGCGGGATCAATCTCTTTATAAATAACATTGGCGTAAACGTTTGTAACTTCACCGTTTGCATTTAAATGATCGTGCAAAATATATTTTAGAAATAAATCTAACAACAATTTTTCTGATGTAATTCCATCTGCACAGTTGTGAAAGTCAGGGGAAATTGGATAGCCGTTTTGATCAAATGGAAGCGATAAATATCCTCGCCTCCCATCAATATTTTTGTAACTGTAATTTAGAGATATCTTTAACTCGCATTTATTGGTATCTACATCGTCATTGATACTACGCTCTACTTTATAATTAACCAGCCTACGGAAGGTTGCGCTATTTGAATAATAAAAATCCAATGTTGATTGGATTTCTTCACATATAATTTCATGTGTTGGCTCAAAGAAGAATTCATAAATATTTAAGCTGTTCTTTTCTTCATCTTTGGCCATCTCATCCAGCTTAATATATTCTTCTGGTAAATTAGATATTTGCTCATGAAAGATATCGTCCTGATAAAGTCCATCCAACATTGAAAGGTACGGTATGGTATCCCAACTTCTGATAGCTTGTATCTGTACCGTCTGCTGTGATTCTCTGGTTGATATATCACTTACTGTTATACGCATTACGTTCTCCAGCCAGAATTATGGTATACATCATAAGATGTAGATATCAGGTAGCAATTCTCATCGCAAATAATTTGTCTGAACTGTACATATGATACAGGCTATTTTTAATTCAATACGATCATCAGAATAGGTAAGAAAATTTTAAATAGTATACGGTAAACCGATCTTACCCAACGATAATTAAACACTCTGCACTATCTTATTAGATAATAAAATACTGATACGTTATTTTATATCGCCAATAAAAAGCAAAAAGGTGTGCCGAATATCATTTTATACCTGTCCCGGTTCACCGCACGGAACTACTTGAAACGTACCATCATCAGGACGCAGCAGCGCCTGAATTTCAGTTGAGCCCGTCACTTCTTAACGGGCCTGGCTGCATGATGTATACAGTTGACAATATCCGAAGGTACCATCTCTATTAAAACGTGCTGGCATTCGTCGCCGTAATCCGTACCATACGCGACATACTTTTGCCTGCTGGCTGTTGACGGCAGGAGCGAACCGGCATTTATCGCCAGCCAAATGGGGCATGAAACTGCGCAGATGGTGTATGAAATTTACGGTATGTAGATTGATGACATGAACGACGAACAAGTAGCGATGTTGAATGCGCGGTTATCGTAGTTGCAAAGTTTGCCCCCAATTTGCCCCATTTAGTACCAGAGAACTGAAATAATGCAAGAAATTCAAAAGAATACAAAGAAAGAGCAATACAACCTCAACAAGTTGCAAAAGCGCCTGCGCCGTAACGTTGGCGAAGCGATTGCCGATTTTAATATGATTGAAGAAGGCGATCGCATTATGGTTTGCCTTTCTGGCGGCAAAGATAGCTATACGATGCTGGAAATTTTACGTAATTTGCAGCAAAGCGCCCCGATCAATTTTTCACTGGTCGCCGTCAACCTCGATCAAAAGCAGCCAGGTTTCCCGGAGCATATCCTGCCAGCCTACCTTGAGCAGCTAGGCGTAGAATATAAAATCGTCGAAGAAAACACCTACGGCATTGTGAAAGAGAAGATTCCGGAAGGAAAAACCACCTGCTCGCTGTGCTCGCGTTTGCGTCGGGGTATCCTGTATCGTACGGCGACTGAACTGGGCGCGACCAAAATCGCCCTGGGCCACCATCGCGACGATATTCTGCAAACCCTGTTTCTGAATATGTTCTATGGCGGAAAAATGAAAGGGATGCCGCCGAAGCTGATGAGCGATGACGGCAAACATATCGTGATCCGCCCGCTGGCTTACTGCCGCGAGAAAGATATTATCCGTTTTGCTGAGGCCAAAGCCTTTCCTATCATTCCTTGTAATCTGTGCGGTTCGCAACCCAACCTGCAACGCCAGGTGATTGCCGACATGCTACGCGACTGGGATAAACGCTATCCTGGACGGATCGAGACGATGTTTAGCGCCATGCAGAATGTCGTGCCGTCTCACCTTTGTGACACTAACCTGTTCGATTTCAAAGGGATCACTCACGGTTCCGAGGTCGTCGACGGCGGCGATTTAGCGTTCGATCGTGAAGAGATTCCCTTGCAGCCCGCTGGCTGGCAGCCGGAAGAAGATGACACCTCCTTAGAGGCGTTGCGGCTTGATGTTATCGAAGTGAAATAATCTGCAGGCGTCTCAGCACTCCGCTGAGACGCCATGCTATCGATCATTTTAATAGCCGTACCCGGCATGACTTGCCTTTGATCTTCCCGTTTTGCAACTGCTTCCAGGCTTTTTGCGCTACTGCTTGACGTACGGCGACGTAAACGTGCATGGGATGCACGTTAATTTTGCCAATATCCGCCCCGTCTAATCCAATATCGCCGGTCAGCGCGCCTAAAATATCTCCCGGACGCATTTTCGCTTTTTTGCCGCCGTCAATGCATAGGGTAGCCATCTCTGCGGCCAGAGGGAGTAACGGCTGCCGGGCGGGCGCATTCAGCCAGTTCAGCTTGAGTTGCAGCATTTCTGAAAGAATATTCGCCCGCTGCGCCTCTTCCGGCGCGCAGAAACTGATCGCCAGGCCGCTGCTTCCCGCGCGCGCCGTACGGCCAATACGATGGACATGCACCTCCGGGTCCCAGGCCAGTTCATAGTTAACCACCAGTTCGAGCGATTTAATGTCTAACCCTCGCGCGGCAACGTCGGTGGCAACCAGAATGCGCGCGCTGCCATTTGCAAAACGCACCAACGTCTGGTCGCGGTCGCGTTGTTCCAGATCGCCGTGGAGCGCCAACGCGCTTTGTCCTACCGCATTAAGCGCATCACAAACGGCCTGACAATCTTTTTTGGTATTGCAAAACACCACGCAGGACGCTGGCTGATGCTGGCTAAGCAACGTTTGTAGCAGCGAAATTTTTTCATGCGCAGACGTTTCGAAGAACTGTTGTTCGATAGCCGGTAGCGCATCTACCGTATCGATTTCAATACGTATTGGCTGCTGCTGTACACGACCGCTAATCGCCGCAATGGCCTCAGGCCAGGTTGCTGAAAACAATAACGTCTGGCGCGTCGCAGGCGCAAAGTGGATCACCTCATCAATGGCGTCACTGAATCCCATGTCCAGCATTCGGTCTGCTTCATCCATTACCAGAATGTGCAGCGCATCCAGCGATACGGTTTCTTTTTGTAAATGATCCAGCAGGCGCCCCGGCGTCGCGACAATGATATGCGGAGCGTGCTGAAGCGAGTCGCGCTGTGCGCCAAAGGGTTGCCCGCCACACAAGGTCAGAATTTTGGTATTTGGCAGAAAACGGGCCAGGCGACGTAACTCTCCGGCAACCTGATCCGCCAGCTCCCGCGTCGGACAAAGCACTAACGCCTGTGTCTGGAACAGAGTGACATCAATTCGATGCAAGAGCCCAAGACCAAACGCCGCCGTTTTGCCGCTACCGGTCCTGGCCTGCACACGCACATCATTTCCCGCCAGAATGACAGGTAATGCTGCGGCCTGAACAGGCGTCATCTCAAGATAGCCCAGCTCAGTAAGGTTATTGAGCTGGGCGGCGGGCAAAACATTCAGGGTTGAAAAAGCGGTCACAATTTACTCTCGCGGTAACGACTCATAGTCAGCAGGCGCGTATCCTCGCAGATCCGCGCGTTTGATGCGACATTTTAATCGGTTCTTCGTCCGGCGGCGGGTCGGGCATCGGCTGAGGACGGGGAAGCGGCTCAGGAATGGGAACAGGGTCAGTGGGAATCGGGTCCGACAAGGACGAGTGTAGATATAATAAGGTCAAAA
This sequence comes from Salmonella sp. SAL04202, assembly GCF_046550775.1. Lineage (NCBI taxonomy): Bacteria > Pseudomonadati > Pseudomonadota > Gammaproteobacteria > Enterobacterales > Enterobacteriaceae > Salmonella > Salmonella sp. SAL04202. The sequence continues at coordinate 1,411,754 of NZ_JBGDXK010000001.1, forward strand.
GACAGCTCATATTACCCTCCAGAATGTCATTCAGACTCTTAAAGGGTAGACGCTGATATTCTACAGGCAAAAAAAAGCCGACTAATCTAAGTCGGCGTCGTACGAATCAATTGTGCTATGCAGTAATTCAAAAAAGGAAGTAAGACAATATGGAGCGCAACGCCCATCGCTTGACGTTGCATTCACCTGCGAGAGAGATATTGCCCCGAATAGGTAGATGGTTTATTGACTTCGCTCAAATTTCTCGGCGTTTTTTCACCCGAAATGGTCTGAAAAGCGCTTTTGTTACAACCATTTACTGCGATGCAACCATAAAGTAACACCACCGATCAGGACAACTAACAGAATACAAAACAGAGAAAAGCCGAACCGCCATCCGCCGCCGGGAATACCGCCCAGGTTAACGCCAAATAACCCTGTTAAAAAAGTGCTGGGCAGAAAAACCATCGCCATAAGCGACATGGTATAAGTTCTGCGCGCCAGAGACTCCTGCATCACCTGGGCAATTTCATCCGCCATGATGCCAGTACGCGCGATACAAGCGTCAATTTCATCCAACCCCCTTCCCAGCCTGTCGGCGATATCCTGCATTCTGCGCCGGTGATCGTCGCTCATCCACGGCAGCCGTTCACTCGCAAGCCGGGCATAGACGTCGCGCTGCGGCGCCATATAGCGGCGCATAACAATTAGCTGTTTACGTAGCAATGCGAGGAAACCGCGCGGTGGGATTTGCTGGTCGAGAAGATTATCTTCCAGATCGATAATTTTATCGTGTAGCTCTTCAATAAATTCACTGGCGTGATCGGTTAACGCATCGCACACATCCACTAACCAGCCGCCGCAATCTACGGGCCCGGTGCCCTCCTGCAAATCACTGACCACATCGTCCAGCGCCAGAACCTTTCGCTGACGGGTAGACACAATGAATCGCTCGTCCATATATAAACGCATTGCCACTAATTGATCCGGGCGTTCGTCAGTACTGCCATTAATACAGCGCAGCGTAATGAGCGTCCCTTCCCCCATACGACTTACGCGCGGGCGCGAGCTTTCACCAGCCAGCGCATCACGCACGTTATTGGGGAGTAAAGGCGTTGAAGCCAACCAGCGGGCGCTGTCCGGGTGGGTATAATTAAGATGTAGCCAACAGGGATGCTGACTATCGATCACATCATTATCTTCGAGCGGTTTTACTCCACCACGACCATCCAGTAGCCATGCGAAAACGGCATCCGGCACGTTCACATCCGATCCCTTAATGGCTTCCACAGCGCCTCCACGTTACAACTCTCATGCCGTTAGTCTAGCTTTCGGGAAAGGTTAAGCAATCTCTCATTTTCTCATTGCGCAAAAAGAATGACGGGAACGTGCGAAAAAAGCGCCTTAGCAACAGGCGCTTACCAAACATGTATTATCAGGCCTGGCCGCGCCTGGTGATGGTCGAAAGAGGTGATACATGAGAGCGCGACAGCGCATGTTCACTGTAACCCGGCTGGCTTAAACGAAATTTGTCGGTTTTAGTCTGTAACTCGATCACCTGCGCCTTTAAAACATCCGAAGAAGCAGATAACGCTTCAACCATTAAAACATTGCTATGGGTTGCGCTTTCCAGATCGCTCAACGCCAGGGTTATCTGGTTAATGCCTTTTTCCTGCTCCCGCGTGGTGGTGGAAATTTCACTCATCAGCACGTTTAATTGCCCGGAACCGCCAACAATCTCCTGCATATTTTTTTCAGCCTCCTGCACTATGGCGGCCCCCTGCCGCACATTGTCATGCGTAACGTCGATCAGCGCCTTGATATTTTTTGCCGCCTCAGCGCTACGATGCGCCAGATTACGCACTTCCCCGGCCACCACGGAGAAACCTTTTCCATGATCGCCCGCCTGCGCAGCCTCTACCGCCGCGTTAAGCGCCAGAATATTAGTCTGGAATGCGATACCGTCAATCAATGAAATAATCTCCGTCATCTGCGAGGCACAGTCGGTAATAGAACGCATATTTTCTGTAACCCGCACCATTAATTCACCGCCTTTACGGGCGCATTGGGTTGCACAATCCGCCTGTATGCTCGCCATTCGGGTATTATCCGCATTGTTTTTGGTACTCGCCGCCATTTCATCCATACTGGCGGCAGTTTGAATTAACGAGGCCGACTGCTGTTCCGTCTTTACGGATAGCGACATACTGCGCGCCGCCAGTTGTTCGGAAAGGGTCATTGCCGTTTGCGAAGAGGATCTGATTTCACGTACCAGCGCGGAAATATTCTCCGACAGGCTATTAATCCCGGGGATGAGTCGTCCGGCGCAATTATTGCCAAATTCGGAGATATGAATAGACAAGTTTCCTGCTGCGACCTCTTCAATACTTTTCTTCACGGTATTAATCGGCACTACCAGATAGCAGGTCATATACCACCAAAGCAGTAATGCCGAGATCAGATAAATGATATTACACGTAATTAAAATAGGGAGATCGTGCAGAAAAGCTATTTGTAAAGTATCCACCAAAAGAAACGTACATACCATGAATAGAATAATGCATGTCCTGACGCTGATATTTCTCAACATTTTTGACGGCCTACAACCAGGATAGGAGACAGGTTTTATTTTTATAGCATTTCAGATACCTATTGCCATTCGTTTCTTTGACATTCTCCATATTCAATACCAGACCATCGCCATTTCCCTTAGTGCAACAGATAAAATCACCTATATTCGCTATGCCAGGATATTCATCCATCCATATTGACAAGTGATGTACTTATCACCATTTTCTGCTTAATAGTTAAGTCGAAAGCCAGTATATTTTAATAGACGCTTAAATAAGCGAATGACTGTTTCTCCGTGTTATTACTGTGGCGAGCTTGCGCTGGCGGTCCTGTCCGCCAGCGGCAACGATTTACCGACTACGCTTCGCATGGCGCTCCCAGTTATCCTGTTTAGCCTGCACCGTTTTACGTAACGCGACATAACATGCCCCGCCGCCGCCATGGTGTGGCAGCGCCGAACAATAAGCCTGTACATCCTCAAACTCTGTCAACCAGCGGGCCACATAGCTTCGGACGATATTGGCATGCGACTTCGCCTCTCGCCCTTTACCATGAATGATCAGGACATTACGCAACCCCTCTTTCTGCGCCTCAAGGATAAAACGAAATAGCATTTTTCGGCACGTTTCGACCGGCTGGCGTAACAAATTGAGGCTGGCCTGCTGAGGGTATTTCCCACTGCGTAACTTGTCGATGACACCCTGCTGCAATCCTTCCCGACGAAATTCCAGCGGTTCATTCAGCGGCAGAATATCCAGAAAGCCCGTCGTCAGGAAATTATCAAGCTGAAGCGTGTCGATACGCTGGGGCGTTTTAAGATTACGCGTTGGCTGCCAGTGTACATCAGTATGGCGTTTCAGCGGCTGGACATCCTCCATGGCGTCAAGAAACAGCGCTTTATCGTCAAGGTTCATGGTTCATCCTCCAGCGTTTTTGCGACTGCCGTTATCATAACCGTGCCCTGTTATACCGACAACGGTTTACAGTTATTTCCAATAACAGCGACAATGTCAGGCAATTAACCGCCTCGCCAGGCTCTCTTTTTCTCCGCCTACGATATTACTGTCGCTAAATGTGTTATCCCTGACTATCTTTTAAGGAGTATGGTTGCGGGTATTCCTGGCATGATATCTTGTCTCTTACGTTAGATTAAGACGATGTGAGAGAACGGATGCTGAGATTACTTGAAGAGAAGATAGCCACGCCATTAGGTCCGTTATGGGTGGTTTGCGATGAGCAGTTTCGACTGCGGGCCATTGAGTGGGAACAGTACCGCGATCGTATGGAGCAACTGCTAAATATCCACTACTGTCACGAAGGCTATGAACGCGTTTCTGCGACTAACCCCGGTGGACTCAGCGATAAGCTTGCAGATTATTTTGCAGGCAATCTCGCCGTAATTGATACCCTGGAAACCGCCACGGGGGGCACACCTTTTCAACGGGAAGTATGGCAGGCGTTGCGCGCTATCCCCTGCGGGCAGGTGATGCACTATGGTCAGCTGGCGGCGCAACTGGGACGACCGGGCGCCGCACGCGCAGTCGGTGCTGCGAATGGCGCTAACCCCATCAGTATTGTTGTTCCCTGCCATCGCGTCATTGGGCGTAACGGTACTCTGACCGGATACGCTGGTGGCGTGCAGCGAAAAGAGTGGCTATTACGCCATGAAGGCTATCTTTTATTATGAATATACAGGCAAAAAGTGCCTTATCGGTCACACTTTTATGTAAAGCAACAACAAATAAATTACGTATTTTCAAATAGATAAAAGTATTCATCAAACTTATGCTTGAATTATTCCTTCTCCGGGATAGCTCAGACTTACGCGCTCACCAAAAAGATGTTAAAATTGACAAATATCAATTACGGCTTGAGCAGACCTATGATCCCGGAAAAGCGAATTATACGGCGCATTCAGTCTGGCGGTTGTGCTATCCATTGCCAGGATTGCAGTATCAGCCAGCTTTGCATCCCGTTCACACTTAACGAGCATGAGCTTGATCAGCTTGATAATATCATCGAGCGCAAAAAGCCCATTCAGAAAGGGCAAACTCTGTTTAAAGCAGGTGATGAATTGAAATCGCTCTATGCTATCCGCTCCGGAACGATTAAAAGCTACACCATTACCGAGCAAGGCGATGAGCAGATTACTGGATTCCATTTAGCAGGCGACCTGGTGGGTTTTGACGCCATTGGCAGCGGTCATCATCCGAGCTTTGCACAGGCGCTGGAAACCTCAATGGTATGTGAAATACCTTTTGAGACACTGGATGACCTGTCCGGCAAAATGCCTAACCTGCGTCAGCAAATGATGCGTCTGATGAGCGGTGAAATTAAAGGCGATCAGGATATGATCCTGTTATTGTCGAAGAAAAACGCCGAAGAACGTCTGGCTGCGTTTATTTACAACCTGTCCCGCCGCTTTGCGCAGCGTGGTTTTTCACCGCGTGAATTCCGCCTGACGATGACCCGTGGCGATATCGGCAACTATCTGGGCTTAACAGTCGAAACTATTAGCCGTCTGCTGGGGCGTTTCCAGAAAAGCGGTATGCTGGCGGTGAAAGGTAAGTATATTACTATTGAAAACAGCGATGCGCTGGCGGCCCTCGCCGGTCATACCCGCAACGTCGCTTAAACGTCAGCTAAACCATTGATGTTATCTTCTGCCATATCGTTAAATTTTTCTCATTTATTGATCTGGCAGAAGCGCTTCCTCTGTTTCATTCACCATATTTGAGTTACTCTTTAGTTACAAACTGCGATGACAGTTGTAAGGAGACCCTGTATGGCTATGTATCAAAATATGCTGGTGGTCATCGATCCCAATCAGGACGACCAACCCGCATTACGGCGAGCAGTTTATTTGCATCAACGGATTGGCGGCAAAATTAAAGCTTTCCTGCCTATTTACGATTTCTCGTATGAGATGACCACCCTGCTTTCTCCTGACGAACGCACCGCAATGCGTCAGGGCGTAATAAGTCAACGCACAGCCTGGATACGTGAGCAGGCGAAATATTATCTTGAAGCCGGTGTCCCCATTGAAATTAAAGTGGTCTGGCACAATCGTCCCTTTGAGGCCATCATCCAGGAGGTTATCGCCGGCAGTCACGATCTGGTGTTGAAAATGGCGCATCAGCACGATCGACTGGAAGCGGTCATTTTTACCCCTACCGACTGGCATTTGCTGCGTAAATGCCCAAGCCCTGTGTGGATGGTCAAAGATCAGCCGTGGCCAGAGGGCGGTAAAGCCCTGGTCGCCGTGAACCTGGCAAGCGAAGAGCCCTATCACAATGCTCTCAACGAAAAGCTGGTAAAAGAGACCTTACAATTGGCGGAGCAGGTTAATCATACCGAAGTGCACCTGGTCGGCGCCTACCCCGTTACGCCAATCAATATCGCCATTGAGCTGCCGGAATTTGATCCCAGCGTGTATAACGACGCCATCAGAGGCCAGCATTTACTGGCGATGAAAGCGCTGCGCCAGAAATTCAGCATCGATGAAAAAGTTACGCATGTAGAAAAAGGCTTGCCGGAAGAAGTTATCCCGGATCTTGCCGAACATCTCCAGGCGGGGATCGTTGTGCTTGGCACCGTTGGACGTACCGGACTTTCAGCCGCGTTTCTGGGGAACACGGCCGAACAGGTCATTGACCATCTGCGCTGCGACCTGTTAGTCATTAAGCCTGATGAGTATCAAACACCGGTGGAACTGGACGACGAGGACGATTAATCCCTCTTGCGTCCTGCCGGATGGCATTGCCATCCGGCCAATACCCTATTCCTGTTACTCATCTCCGCCGAGGAAATAGATCCCCAAAGGAATCGCCAGCAGAATAGTGAACACCAGACTGTAAACGAAAATCATTGCCGACTGAATGACATACATAGAGCTTGTCCACTCGGACAGTGGAATATGATATTGCTCAATCACACCGCCGATAGTCGCGCGCGTTACCACCGATGCCGCAACGATAAACACTGCCAGCAGGCATAACAGAAATTTTTTCCCCTTCGCCGATTTCAGCTTCATCATGATCATAGTATTGTCCTTTACAGATGACTTTGTTACCTGATAGCAACAATACCATGACAATCACGCGATGTCTGCTCCATAAAACGTGACATTGTATTTACATAAAAAGTAAACCGCTGAGATTAAAGCTGATAGCACTATTTCTTCTTTTTACTTATCGATGATCTACGCGTTTATCCTGGGTAAAATACCTGTTAATCAGGTCATTCTGAGCTGTTATCGTAGGAAGGAGCGGAAAACAATAATGTTCACTGAATTTTTTCTCAAAAACGCATTTAATCTGGCGATACTTTTCAGTTGCGGTATGGCGTTGCTGGTCGTGAGATTTTGGCTCAGCCGTAACGTACAGTGGAAGAAAGGATTCACGTTCCATGCGGCACAGTTTTTTATTTATGCGATTATTATTGGGACCATCGGGAGCATCCTGAATAATGCTATTGAAGATTATAATTTGCGTTTTATCTCTTCCGGGATCATTGATTTTATCTGCACCTCGCTCATTGCGCTTATTCTGACGATAAAACTTTTCCTGATTATTAACCAATTTGAAAAAGCACAGGTCAATAAAGGTAGAGATGTGACCAGTACCCGTATTCTGGCACGGGTCATAAAAATAACCATTATTGTCGCGATTGTCTTACTGTATGGCGAACATTTTGGCATGAGTCTGTCCGGTCTGCTGACCTTTGGCGGTATCGGCGGTATCGCTGTTGGTATGGCGGGCAAAGATGTCCTGAGCAATTTTTTCTCCGGTATTATGCTCTATTTCGATCGCCCCTTCAGTATCGGAGACTGGATTCGTTCTCCTGACAGAAATATCGAAGGTACGGTCGCCGAAATCGGCTGGCGAATTACGCGAATTAACACATTCGACCACCGCCCGTTGTACGTGCCTAATTCCGTCTTTTCATCCATTAGCGTTGAGAATCCGGGACGGATGACCAATCGTCGAATAAAAACGGTTATTGGATTACGTTACGAAGATGCCGACAAAATTGGCCTCATTGTTGACGCTATCAGAAACATGTTGCAGGCGCACAGCGATATCGATCAGAAACAGACGCTGTTGGTCTATTTTAATGAATTCGCCGACTCTTCGCTGAATATTATGGTGTATTGCTTTACCAAAACAACAGTATGGCAGGAATGGCTTGCCGTACAGCAGGATGTTTACCTGAAAATTATTGCGATTGTCCAGGAAAACGGCGCTGACTTCGCCTTCCCAAGCCAGACGCTCTATATCGATGACCCGGAGGCCGCGCCTGCGACAAAATAAAAGATAGCCGGTGCCCGATAACGCTTATCGGGCGCCGAGGCTTCCCTGTCCGAATGACGGGTTGTTAGCGCCTTACGGTGATCAACGGCTCTTTTCATTCACCGTCATGGTAAATTCAAGCACCTCATTAGTGTCGTTAACGTAGGCATGAGGCATGTCGGTTCTGGCTACAGCGGAGCAGCCCTCCCGAATAATAAAGCGTCTACCGTCGACTGTTAATGTCAGTGTTCCCTGATTAACAAACAGTAATTCACAGGTGTCAGCCGGATGCCCTGCCGATTCAAACTGTTCACCAGGATGCATTATCCATTGCCAGAGTTCCAGCATATCCGGCCCGCTGGTTCCCGCCATCAGTTTTGCGCTGCCGCCTTTCTCGCCGCGCCACAACACCGGAATAGCATCCCGGTCGATAAGATGGACCATCGGCTCGCTGGCGACGTTAACAACATCCGCCACGGACACTCCCATTGCCGCCGCGATCTTACATAACAGCGCAATGCTTGGATTGGCTTTACAGCCTTCAATTTCCACCAGCATTCCTTTACTGACGCCGGAACGCCGCGCAAGCTCATCCAGCGACATCTTTTTTTGGCTACGAAATTGTTTGATACGTTGGGAAACAGCTTCATTTATCGTGCTGACGTCGGCGCCCGCCGTGGTCGATAAGTTGACTTTTTTGGTCATTGGTCGATATCATAGAAGAAAATAGTCATTACAGGATTATGCGATGTCTTCTATGTTACCGTCAATCAGCCCGGAACTGGCCCGTATCGCTCCCGGCTTTCGTGCATTAAGTATTAATGTTATTGCCGCTCCGATTCGCGATGCGCAGGTCGGAGAAATCGCGTTAAAAGAGGCCTGTCAGGCCGTAATTAACGGCCAACCGACGTGGGCACAGGCGCATATAGACGCCTGGAATGCAGTGTTTAAAGCATTCGGCGCAAAACCAAAGCGCACCCCCTGCTCGGCTGAAGCGCTACGAAAACGCGTGTTGAAGGATGGAACAATGGCGGCGCTGGATCCGGTCGTTGATCTTTATAACGCGGTGAGCCTGCGCTATGCCGTACCGGTAGGCGGCGAAAATAGCGCGGCTTATTGTGGATCGCCACGGCTGGTTTTCGCAGACGGTAGTGAAACATTTGATACTCTGAAAGAAGGACAACCCGCCACCGAGTCGCCAGAACCGGGCGAAGTTATCTGGCGCGATGACAGAGGCGTCACCTGTCGGCGCTGGAACTGGCGTCAGGGAGTACGTACCCGACTAAGCGCTTCAGATAAAGCGATGTGGTTTATCCTTGAAAGCTTGCCGGAAATGCCGGTTGATGAATTGTACGCGGCAGGAAACATGCTGACTGACGGCCTTGAAAAAATGATGCCAGGTTTACGTTTTGAATCCACGTTGATAGGTGTTTGATTGATATTGCGTAACAGGAGAAATACCATGTCGCTGTTTCTGACAAGTTTTATTTTCGAAAAAAAAGAGTACGACGAAGAGTTTTATCAACTGGATGGCTGGATTGAGCGCTATACGCAGTCTATTGATGGCTATATTGGGATGGAAAGCTATACCGATGCCGCCAGCGGAAGAATGGTTAATAATTATTACTGGCAGACCCGCGAATCAATGGAGCTATTGATAAATAATTTACAGCACCAGCAGGCCAAATCACAAAGTCATAAGTGGCTTTCCGGTTACCAGACGATTATTGCAGAAATTCAGGGGTGCCATAACGTTAACCTGCCCCATCCGCTGGCATCATTTTCAGTTCCTTATGCGTGATGCAATAGTATATGTGTTAAATGTGGGGGCACTACAGGAGGATGCCTGCGCCCCTGCATTGCCGGTTATTCGGTTCTCTGTGCAGGGACGGTGCTGATATAAGTGATTAGTAAACAGGAAGATGAGTGATATCTCGTGGTACACTAACACGCGTAACCACATTATTTTCATCGCACTCTATCAACGCTCTGGCAAAAATACTGAGCTCATTAATTTTCAGCCCGGAATTATCCAAAAACTGGCGGCAAGCGTAGTCAGAAACAAAGGTTATGCCGGGATGAATATCATGTTCCCGAATAAAACGGGCCTGAGCAAATGGCGTATCCATACTCAGCACATATACCGCCCGGTTTGAGTGGCTACCCGCTGATTTAAGGCGGTCACTATAGTCTTTTACCTGCCATTCACAAACTGGCGTATCCAGTGACGGAACGACAATAATCTGCTTTTTTATCCCCGGGATACAGTAACCCGGTAATAAATTATGGCTCACCAGCCCCTTTGTGCAGGGTAATGGTTCGCCTTCAGCCAGTATACCGGGTTTGAGGGTCAGTTGCGTTTTGCCAAAGGTGACAGCGTGTTCCTGACCCAATGAGATATAATCCTGTGTTGTTGTTGGCGTCATAATTATTTCCCTGTAATCCGAATTTCTTTAGACAAAAGAGATTTGCCTAGATAATCATATTTGATGAATACCATTGGGTTTCTACTGCCATTAGCACCTTTATAGGTTACCGTTTGTATATACTCGCCTGGATTAGAACCTTTCTTGACCGAGGAAATATCCCATTCCCCATTATAACCAAAGTAATAACTTACCTCAAGATCGTTTATAGGGTTGTTATCTTTGTCCTTGAAAATAAGTTTTACGATAGCGCTTTCTCCTGGCAAAAGAACAGGTTTATCTATATCCACGATAGCTAAGTCTGGAGGCATATTAACTATGACCTTTGACTCAAAGTAGAAGGGTACAGAGACCGTAGGCACCGGCGTGTAGCCTGATGCTGAAGCCATATCCGTTTCGTTATAAAGTTCCAACTTTAGTTTTGAACCAACATGTTCCTCCCTGAAGTCAAATCTATATTCACATGGTTTTTCACGTTTAATTTTATGCTGAGAACCATCTCGATTAACCAGATAATATGTACATGCCTCAGTAAACGTTTCACTAGCCTGATAATACTGTGTATCAGGATCACTGACCCGCCACCTTAAATATCTTTTTAGTGTCATACCCGGAAAAGGCACATAATAATCGTCATACGTTAGAGCCTGCCCCTTCTCATTTAGGAAATGGAAGACAGCCCTCGGTTGCCCAGGCCTGTGCCCAACGCTCGGCGCCGTAGGAGGAGAAAACATCCCGACGGTTGCCGCGGACGTTGTCGACGAATCCGCCAAGACGCTTATCGGCACAGCCGCCAGAAGCAGGCTATAGATAATAAGATTATGTTTCGACATACGCACTGTTGATCCTTTTTAAAACATTAATTCGCATCAGATGCTGCGGTAGAACTCTTGGCATTTTCTTTATCAGAAATAATTCTGACGCGGATATATTTATTCTGAAGCGGTTCCCCGTTAAGGCTATAAGGGATAAGCCAGGTGGCCTTTGTCGCCCCCGGTACGGATTGCCAGGATTTCATTTCATCCGAGATTTCCCACTGATAATTAAACGCATCAGTACAGTCCGTGTTATTTACACAAAGCGTTCTGGCTCGCATTTCTGTTCCGACGACTGGCGCAGTAACGCTTCCGTTGGCTTCTTCAGTACCCGGCGTAAAAAGCACCTCCACAGAAGCGACCTTCTGCGCAATACTGTCTGACTGCGCTTGTAGTAGTACGGTACCCTTCACCGGATGTTTATCGTCTGGTCCGCTTGCTTCAATATGTAATTTGAGCGAGCGGGCATCATCGCCGATATGGGTCACCAGAACCCGTTCAACCCAATGGCCGTCACGCTCTGTACCACCGAGCGCTTTAAATGCCAGACCCGGCATATCTGATTGATACTTAATATGACGTGGTTTGAGCGACGTCCACTCCTCTTCAGAACGCTCGCGCACGTAGTGCCACTCAATAACCTTCCCCTCTTCTCCGGCAGGAAGCGGCGTACTGATAACAAAGTTGCCGTCCTCAACCTGAACATCGTCATTGATAACATTTATCCATGAACGGAAACTGGTCTCATCCTGTGTCACCCTGACCGGGATACGCTCGGAGGTCACGCGAGTACCCCGGCTGTCAGTCACCGTTAAATAAAGGCTATACTCCTGACCGTCGGTCGCCGTCAGCGGAAGTTGAGGAAGGATAAGGCCGCTGCCCAAACTCCCCTGAAGCTGAAGTCCGGCGAGAAGCTCCGCATCACCCGACCACTCAACTTTCTCAATCGGGTAACGGCTATCTACCGTCGCCATTAATGTCACTAGCGTCCCGGACAAGCCTGACACCGGCATTGCCGTAATGCGGATTTTACTGGCCTGCTCCCGATACGCCATGACGATATCGTAATTACGATCGACAAAGGCATGCCGGTTAGTCGTATTCGACGGCGCCCCAACGTTGCGGTAATCAAGCTGTTCATGTAACGGCGTACCGAAGGAATAGTTGACTCTCAGACCGCCCTCTGCCTGCGATCCGCCGTTACCGGCGTCCCGATATCCTGCTCTGACCTCAAGCAAGGGGACAGGATTCCAGACCAGAGCCGCACCTGCGGCGCGGGGATTCCGGCTTAATGTACCGTTACCCAATAGATCAACTTTATCTCCGTAATACTGTTCATATGTCAGCTCGCCACTGAACCAGGGAAAATCGGGAAGCGTGCCTTTTGTTCGCAGATCAAAGCCATATGCCGGACGCTCATCATGTAATTCATGAACTGCTGACGTTTTCCAGCCGGTGAGAGGGAAATAATAGTTGCCGGAAAAGGCCAGACTGTCTTTATAGACTTCCCCGCCAATGCCGCCACGCAAGTGGGAATAACGGATGTCGGCATCCAGAAACGTATTGACGCCGAACAGCCATCCATTGACCTCCTGGCGGTAACCCATACCAACGTTAACATAGGTGCGGCCATCGAAACTGCTGCTGTCGTGGTCGCGAAAGCCAAGCTGACCAAAGAGTAAAGACGATGTTGTTTCCTGGACGGGAATAAACATATCGAACTCTGATGAGCGATATTTCGCGCCATCTTCAAGATTGACGCCACCACGGAAAATAATCTCCGGAAAAGCGCTCTTCATCCCCTCGTTCACCAGCTGATTAGCGGCTTGCCCTGGTAATGCCTTTATTTTTCCTTTGGCATAATCCTCCAGCGTCCCCTCCTGCAGGTGCGGAGAAATAGACGATGCCGTCCCCGCAATCCACGACTGAATTTCATTATCGCTATCAGCGATAACCGGGAGTGAAAGCTGACTGCTAACAATGGCCCAGGTTATATATTTAGTAATAGGTTTTTTAGAAAAAACCACTTTATTGCCTCCTGCTATACCCACCTGCCTGGCAGGGGGAGTATTTAAATAAGATGTTTATTTAGCGATAACCATCAGCGACGGATAGCGCGTTTATTCTCCGGCGTGGCTTTCGTCGTTTTAGGCGTAACGTGGACACGGAACAGTTTATTCTGCTCGGTTCCCTTAATAATATATTTATGTTTTTCAGCGTTGTTATTATTCAGATCGGTGAACTTATCTGGTGTCCCGGCATCCGCCATCTGCCAGGTAAAGTTATAATTACTGACCTCACACTCAGCCGCCGCTGTGGCGGCACATTCCAGTACCGCTTCAAGGGTGCCGCCTACCACTGGAGTGTTGGCGTCATTGGTACCGTTGAGTTCATCAGTCGGTTTACCACTTTCATTCACCACATTGATAGTGACAGAACGTAGCTTATTAGAAATCGTACCGTCTGCGGCGGAGTCGCCGCCCACCCCAGAAGATGCAGAAGTTAATAAGATAGTGGCAGGCAAGAATGCACTATCCGGCGTCCCCGTTGCCGTCTTAATTCGGTAAACGATTTTAATTTTTTTACCGCCTGCATCAGCAGGAATGGTAAAAGCCGTCCCGGTTGCCGCCGGGGTTCCAGAAGGATCGGCGGCCTCATTATCCACCAGATACCATTTAATATCGTCGGCATTATTCATTTTATCCAGCGATAAGGGATCCCCATCCTCATCCCTAATAAAAACATCCGCTATCTGGAGGGTTGAACCGGTCGTCAGTTCCCCAGACACTTCTATCTTTTTTGCATTAGTCGTTGCCACAGGACGGTGACCAACAGAAGCAGGCGTAGCAGAAGAAGCCATATCATTGGCTCTGGTATTCGCCACCGCCTCTACTGAGACCACGGATGCACAAATCGCTAACGCTAATAAAGATCTTTTGAAGTACAAAACAATTCCCTTTTATTAAATCATTAGAAATAATTACGAGATTTATAATCTCACGGGCTAAAAATTCAGGGTTATTCAATCATTTTAACCGCCTGTGAAATTATGCCATTCGCCATGCTAATTACTTAGCTTTACTGGCAAAAGCCGATCTTCAAGTGTAAAGTTTATTCAGAAACGTCAAGCAATTTAAATCTTTCTTGTTTTGCCAGAAAAGCTAACAACCCCCACCAGTTTAATAACACAGTATGTCAAACATCTTAAATGTTTATATTTTCGGCTTCAATAAAGAGGAATGATGATGAAAAGAGCCATAATAGTCTCAGTATTAGAGCAAATAGAAAAAAATCTTGAAGAGAGGATTGATATTGAAAAGCTGGTTGTTATAACAGGTTATTCGCGAAGGAGTTTGCAGGATTTTTTTAAAGAAAAGTGTGGCGTCTCTATCGGAAAATATATCAGACAACGCAAGTTGAGCAGAAGCGCCACTCTGCTAAAGCTGACCTCTCAGTCGGTCACAGATATCGCGTTCAGAATGGGGTTTGATTCAGTGCAGTCCTATAGTCGAGAGTTCAAAAAAACATTTGGCGTCAATCCCAATAACTATCGCAAGGCTGATTTCTGGGATCTCAGAAACCTACGGCCTCCCTACTGGCTTGACTGTGATGAGCATTATCAGTTCGAAATTTGTCAGCTTACGTCAAAAGAAATTTTCGGATTTCAAACGTCTCATCAGATCGCAACAAATGACCTTCCTAAAAAAGCGTCGCCTATAAAATGGAAAATCATTCATGAGACGCTCAGAACGTGGGGCGAAAATGTTTATTGTCTCTCGTCTTTTAAGCCGGATAATACCAAAGACCAGGTCATCGCCGTAAGCAGTTTTTTTGGTATGGAACATAATTCCGTCGATGGAGGCAAAATACCCATGTCGAGGGTAATAAAATGTGGTAAATATGCAAAATTCCATTTCGTTGGTCATAAGGAACAATATCAACAATTTTCCAATACAATATATATGTGTATATTGCCAAAACTGAATCTTATCAGGAGAGAAGGAGAAGATATTGAATACTTCCATTTGGCATCCGTCCAACAGCAACAGAATAATGAATCCATTGTCGATCTTTATTATTACATCCCTGTACTGTAATGACTTCGTACCATCCACGCATTTCATCTGAAAAGTCTTCTCTTTTCAGAACGGTAATAAAACTCTCAGTATTCATTCTGGTAAAATAAGTGACTATTAAATAAATTAACGTTTTGAAAGGATTGAAAAAAATAAATTGCGTGCACGCGACACCGGAGACAGATTTCTGACAGTACTGTACGGTGTAGTAATCAGGTAATACTGGCTACAGTTTACGGTAAAAGCAAAGTCCATACTTTAACTATTAATGGGAGTATGCTGGCCGGGCGGCTTGCGGGGCCTTCATGCTCCCACATTTACAATGTTGGTATGATTACATTCTCTCTATACTTTACTGTGCTAACCTTTTATCTCGTTGAGATAACGTTTAATTAAAATGCTCTCTTTTTGATGTACATTATAAGAGGAGACATTATTCATATTTTCGAAATCAGGGCAGACGATATGTATACAACCATCAGAAACACAGCGCTAGCAATGGTAGCTTGTTTTTCGTATATCGCACATGCCAGTACCCACCCTCCTCTTATTATCACCAGGGGAGCCGGAGGAGACGCCTCCGGAGCCACAGTCATTCATGATAATTGGCGGCATGGCACTCCTGACCTGGTCAATCTTACCGATATCCCCATAGATAAAATCAGACCAGAAAAATACCGTTGCGTACTGATTATTGGGCAAGGAGCTATAAAAGAGATGCTTCTTGCAAACAATGCCTCAGCAATACTTTCCGGAAAAACGGTTGGTCTGTATAGTCATCTGATCGATCAGAACACGCTCAGATTACTTCGGCAATTGCAGAACAAAGTGAGATTCAATCTCTTTTTTACCCGCTCGCAGATAACTCTACTAAAACTAAGGAATATTTCAGAATATAATTTTTTGAGTTCTAAAGTAAATAATGTCTGGGGACAAGACTCACTAGCAATTGAAACAGTGGCACCTGACAGGGGTAATATACCGGAAAAAGCGCTTCCCCTCAAAACAACAGATTATGTGATCTGGCTGGGTGGAAACTATACTACCTCCTCTGGTACGCAGCGTATCTTCACAAACGATCAGATTGTTGTAGCCCTGAAACCACTACATAATGTTATTTCATCAAATGCATCGATTGCTATTATGCTTTCACCACGTTTTTTTGATAATAGCATGAGTAAAGAAGCAAAAGTTAAACGACTGAAGGCAGTGCTTAACACCTTTTCGCGAAACAGGGTCACATTTTATATGAATAAGGAGATGCTTGCTAATCTGAAAGAATTTGATTTACCTGTTCAACTATCCCCTTCTTACGCAGAGCTGATGCGAATGCCCTGGGCCAGCGCTACCCGGCATTTTGCCTCTGTGGATCAATATAACCTGTTTGCTGATCTCATACCCAAAGTCACGCCGTTTCTTCTTGAACCGAATGATGCCGATCAAGCTCTCTATGCGACGGATTATCTTAATACCCGGCGTGTAAGTCTGACCCAAAATATTCTTAACCATGGTTGTGACTAAATAAAACGCGCAGAATCCGGGATAGTTAGCAATCCAAAACAGACCGTTAGCCATGAGTACTGTTTATCTTCACTATACAGGGAACAACCAAATAACTGACGACACAAATCAAGCCGAGACCCGGAATTCGGCTATGCAGGCGCTCTATCCAATTCTGGCCCAGAAACAGTCCGGTACCCATACTGGACACGGCCTCCCAACTGCTTTAGCGCATTACCAGTCCAGCTTCGATGCGCCTTCTGTCGTCTGCACTATTTCACTGGTTTTAATAACGCGATGATAACCATAAACATCAGCGTATTTCGTCATTCCGGTTGCGGTGTCAACCTCCGGCTTACCCTGCGTTTCAATAATCTCTCCCGTCCGGGTCGTCATGGTATAGGTCGTTGTACATCCGGCTAGCATCAACACTGATAAGCTAAGTACCGTAATAAGACTACACTTTTGCATTTCTTGTTTCCCTGACACCTCTATTTTTGATGTACTTTACCGAATACCGCAACGGCAAGATGGATGATTAGGGCTATTGCTCCCTGTTTGTCCGTATCTGACTGGCTCAGGTTTTTTGATGCGCTGCGTTAATCCGGCAGTAATCGCTCCAGCACATCCCCAGCCAGAAGCACGCTCTCCTGAAGACGCTCCAGGCTATACCCCGCTCGCGCCTTGGCGGAAAGTCCCGCCATTAGCGTCCCCATAAAGTCCGTCGTCCGGTCAGCCTCTTGCGGATACCGCATGGCGACATAAGTGCGAATCAGGTTTTCAGCAGCGATGTAAAACTCGCAGGCGGCCTCTCGTGCCGGTTTATCGTTACAATGAGCGCCCTCCAGAACCAGACATCCGGTGGCATCAGGATCGGCAGCGTAACGTCTTGCCGCTTCCATCAGCACATCGATAAGACACTTCGCGGTCGGGCGATCGTGACGCAGAAGCGCCCCGAGCGGAATCGCGTCGGTCATCCTGTAACGCTTTAATACGCGAGTATACAGCCCCAGCTTGCTGCCAAACGCCGCATAGAAACTGGGAGGATTGATCCCGAACGCTTTTGTCAGATCCGCTACGCTCACCGCGTCGTATCCGCGCGAATGAAATAAGTGTTGAGCGGTTTCAATGGCTTGCTCCGGATCGAACTGGCGAGGGCGACCCGGCGTTCGGCTATGTTTTGTAGTCATTACTACATAACTCCTTGACGGCATGATTTCATTACGCATATTGTAGTGGATACTACAATATCATAAAGGACATCCTGATGACGCTATTTCGCAACAAATCTGTACTGGTTTTAGGGGGAAGTCGTGGTATCGGCGCGGCTATTGTACGACGCTTTAGCGCTGACGGCGCATCGGTCGTTTTCAGCTACGCCGGATCGCGTGAAGCCGCCGAAAAACTGGCAGCGGAAACCGGAAGCACCGCCATCCAGACGGATAGCGCCGATCGGGATGCCGTCATCAGCCTCGTGCGTGAGTACGGACCACTGGATATTCTGGTCGTCAATGCGGGCGTGGCTCTCTTCGGCGATGCGCTGGAACAAGATAGCGATGCGATAGATCGTTTGTTCCGTATTAATATCCATGCGCCTTACCATGCGTCAGTCGAAGCAGCCCGCAACATGCCGGAAGGTGGACGCATTATTATTATCGGTTCCGTGAATGGCGATCGGATGCCCGTACCGGGAATGGCCGCGTACGCCGCCAGTAAATCAGCCCTGCAAGGGCTGGCGCGCGGCCTGGCCCGTGATTTTGGCCCCCGCGGGATTACGATAAATGTGGTGCAGCCAGGCCCCATTGATACCGACATCAATCCGGAAGATGGCCCCATGAAAGAGCTGATGCACAGTTTCATGGCAATCAAACGACACGGAAGACCTGAAGAAGTGGCTGGAATGGTGGCATGGCTTGCCGGTCCGGAAGCTTCTTTCGTCACTGGCGCGATGCACACCATCGATGGTGCCTTCGGAGCCTGACGGCCAGGCGAATATCACACGGTTGCCGTCTACGCTCCGGCAACCGTGTTAGAAGCTGTTCATGCGAGAAAACATCCGCAAGCGCCGGGATCAATCGTGGATTTTAACGCCAAGACAACCGCGAACAAATTCAGGATTAAAATGCTTCACCGCTTCGCCAACGTAGCCTAAATCAAGGGCGTTGATTTGAGCCATTTCATTATCCGTTAGTGAGAAATCCCAGATGGCAAAGTTCTCTTCAATGCGTTCCTGTCGAGTGGATTTAGGAATAACCGTGACGCCACGCTGCACGTTCCAACGCAGGACAACCTGCGCGATGGTTTTTTGATGGGCATCGGCAATCCTTTGAAGCATGACATTTTCATACGGTTTATGTCTCCCGCCGCCTAACGGCGCCCACGCTTCAGGCTGAACGTTATAATGCTTCATGGTTTCCAGCGCGGCGGGTTGTGCAAAGTATGGATGCAATTCGACCTGGTTTACCATTGGCGTAATTCTGACGGTTTCACAGAAGTTGGCTAACACATGCGCATAGAAGTTGGACACGCCAATGGCTTTTAGTTTACCGGCTTCATAAGCGTCTTCCAGCGCGCGCCACGCGCTAAAATAATCGCCCATTGCCTGATGCAATAAATAGAGATCAAAATAATCTAACCCGGATTTTTTCAGCGACGCTTCAATACCTGCTTTGGCCAGATCGTAGTTAGCCATATCTTGCACCCACAGTTTAGAAGTAATAAATAACTCCTCACGGGTACACAGACCTGTCGCGATGGCTTCACGAACAGCGTCACCAACGGCATCTTCATTGCCGTATACCGCAGCGGTATCGATAAGACGATAACCGCTGCGAATAGCGCTTAACACTGACTGCTGACATTCTTCTTTGTCGGTTACCTTAAAAACGCCAAAACCCACCATAGGCATTTTAAGGTTGTTACTTAATATTGAATATTCCACGCTAAAGCACCCTTTCGTCGTAAAGACGCCATGATAAGAGCAAAATACAGGTACAATGAGTATTGTTAAATCCGATTATATTTATACAAAAAGTTCATTAATAACAGTTGTACAGATTTTTTATTGCATCCAAACGTTCAGTGCTTGCTATATCCTCGCCGTGTAGCCCCCTGTTTGATAATGCCTTTTTCTTATGCGTCAAAACCAGTACCGTCATTTTGAACGTCTGTGGAAAAGTTTTCTGAACAGGCAATGCGATATCCGGAATAATATTTTTTAGCGAAGAGGCTCCGACTGGCTCAGCGCCGTTTTGCACCAGTCATAAAAAGCGCGTACCGCAGGCGGCAGAAACCTGTTTTGCGGATAGACCAGCGCAAGCGGCAAATCATAAGAAGGGTTGTCCATGCAGGTCACCAGCGCCCCGCTGTGCAGATACGGCGCAACCAGATAGCTGGCGACGCGAATTAACCCCAGCCCCTGTATTCCGGCCTGAATATAAGCGTCCGTATCATCGACAACCAGCGTCTCCTGCACCCGCATCGCGTAATCCTTCCTCTCACGCGTAAAAAACCAGTCGGTGGTACGCCCGGTGCGGTGGTTCAGGTAGCCGACCGCATGGTGTTTTTGCAGATCATCTAAATTTTCAGGGCTACCGTAACGCTCAATGTAAGTGGGCGATGCTGCTATCACCCAGTTAAAACTGGCGAGCGGACGGGCAACCAGCGTGGTGGAATCATCGATCCTGCCGGCCCGAATCACGCAGTCATACCCTTGCAGGATAATATCCTCCACGCTATCGCTGGAACAAAGTATCAGCTCCAGCTCCGGATACTGGCGCAAAAAGGCCGGGAGCGTGGGAATAATGCAATGTCGGGCGAGAGATTGCGGCATCCCCACTTTAAAACGCCCTTTGGGTTGTGCCGCCCGGCCGGGAAATGACGACTCCATGGCCGCGATATCTGCCAGCACTCTTTTGCACTCTTCGTAGTAACGCCGCCCCTCTGCGGTCACACTAAGTTTGCGAGTTGTACGTTGTAAAAGCTGAATCTTAAGCCAGGATTCCAGTTCTTTAACCACCCGCGATACCGTTGAGCGCGGCACGCCCAGCACTTCGGCGGCTCTGATAAAACTATGGGTATCCACCACGCAAACATAGACCTGCATCGCTTCCAGCTTGTCCATTTTCCCCCCGCCAATTATCCCATTTATCAGAACAGTCTAACCCGTCTTCGGCGTCTTATCGAACGCAGATCCCTGACGTAATCTCTATCTACAGGTGAATCAACACAGAGAGGCGCAAATGAAACAATCCAATAATCAGGTGGGTGAAAAAGTATTGGTGCTGGGCGCGGGACAACTGGGGGCGTCAGTGCTGGCGTCGTTGGTTCCGGCGGTCACACAGCGTAATGGTTCCGTTTGCGTTATTGTGTCAGGGCGATCCAGGGATAAACAGAGCAAACGACGTTCCAGCATTCATCAACAACTGGCGGATGCCGGTGCGCGGTTTATCCCGGTCGACATCGCAGGCAGTTCAGTTGAAGCGTTAAAAGATCAATTCCACGGTTTTGATACGATCATCAATTGTATGGGGTTTGTCGCCGGTGCGGGTACCCAGATAAAAATCACCCGCGCGGTACTGGAGGCGGGCGTTAAGCGCTATTTCCCCTGGCAGTTTGGCGTGAATTACGATGTGGTCGGCAAAGGCAGCGGCCAGCCGGTGTGGGACGAACAATATGACGTCAGGACGCTTTTGCGCGAGCAAAACGTCACGGAGTGGGTGATTGTTTCAACCGGTTTATTTACCTCTTTTCTCTTCGAACCGGCCTTTGATATGGTCAACTTAGCCAAAAAAACCATCAATGCCCTCGGCGGATGGGAAAGGCAGGTCACCGTCACGTCGCCTGCGGATATTGGTCGCCTGACCACTGAAATTTATCTGCATCAGCCGCGTATCACTAACGAAGTCGTCTTTGTCGCGGGGGAAACGACCTCTTATGCAAAACTGGCGGAAACGGTCGAACGCGTGACGCAGCAAACTTTTACCCGAGGCGTATTGACGCTACCTGACTTACAGGAGCAACTCCGTTTACATCCGCATGACCCAATGCTGCGCTATCGCGTCGCCTTCGCGCGTGGTGACGGTATGTGGTGGCCGATGAGTGACACCTGGAATGTACAACATCATCTGCCGACACAGGATATTGCCGCCTGGCTGAAAACACAGCAATGAGAACGGCGGCATCAGGCGCTCGCTTAATCCCCATGCCTTCTGCCAGCATCAGGCGGCGGGCGTGGCTACCTTGAGTTAACAAGAAACCAGTACGCATCAGTGCCTGGTTATGTACTCGTGCTGTAACACCATGTCTGATAATGCTTTTTTCTTATCTGCAAAAACTGATGCCGACATTTTTACCGTAGGGAAAATAGTTTTCTGTTTTGTGATCTAACGATGCTTTTAACAAAACGCTTTAATCCATAGAGATAGCGTCACGAATAGCTTCCGGTTCCGGCCCAAAACTGAATGCGCCCTCAAGAATAAAGGAAAGAATGATACTAAAGTGCTCTCTTGTTCTCATCACCCCAGAGATAAACACTAAAAAGCCACAGCTCGAATTGCGATTGCGGGTGTCGTTCCTCTTATTTTGCCATAACTTACACCGGTTACCTTCCTGACACTGAGGTAAATATTACTCATGCTTTACGACAACTGTCTTGTGACTCCTTTTTAAGATACACAGAAATGCAATGCCAACAGGGATAAGTGACCCCCATAATACGGCATTCCAGCCATAAAGATTCAGCAACGCACCGGATGAAAACGACCCGACAATCATTACGCCAAATACCACAAAATCATTCAGGGACTGCACCTGAGTCTTCTCTTCGGGGCGATGATAATCAATGATCTTCGCTGAAGCGCCGGTAAAGCCAAAATTCCAGCCAACTCCCAGTAATATCAAAGAGAGCCAGTAGTGGAAGATATCTGTTCCGCTGAGCCCGGCAAGAACAGAACCTGCCGTAATAAGCAATCCAGTTGCGGAAATCCGCAGCGCGCCGAAACGGTTAATTAACCTACCGGTGAAGAATCCAGGCCCATACATAGCAATAACGTGCCATTGAATACCCAGATTGGAGGCTTGTTGAGAAATTCCATGCATATGCATTGAAAGGGGAGCGGCGGTCATCAGGAAATTCATCACCATATACGCAACCGCGCCGCTAAACACGGTCTTCAGGAAACCCGGCTGCCGAACAATTTCCTTCAGAGAACGCCCTCCTGATTTGGCTGCCACGGCTGGCTCGGCAGGAATTACGCCCTTAAGAATGAAGGCTGAAATGGTTGCTACCAGAGCCTGAGCTATAAAGGTAATAACAAATGTGTGTGGTGGCAGAAGATTCATTGTTCCCGTCACCAGCATTGGCCCAATGACACCAGCTACCACACCGCCCCCCATTACCAGGGATAATGCACGCGCTCGCCTTTCGGATGTCACTCCATCCGTTGCAGCAAAGCGAAAACTAAGTGCCACTGCAGCGTAAGCCCCTCCCAGGAAAGCGGCAAGACAAAATAGCAAAAATGAACCAATAAAAACCGCAAGGGCAGCAATCAAGCCAGTAATCACTCCGGCCCCCGTCCCGACCATAAATGCGGCTTTACGTCCCTTTTTTTTCGCCAGTGCGCCAAAAGGAAGAATGCAGGCGGCCATGCCCAGGACAAATATAGTGATGGGGAGTGTGGACAGAGCACCACTGGGAGCTATGGCATTACCAACAATGGCACCGGTGGCGTAGAAGACTACAGAGTTAGCCCCGGCAAGCGCCTGAGCTAAAGATAAGCGAATGATATTATTATTCTGCGCAGCTACTGGCAGCGTGTGTTCCAATGTCATTAGTTAAATTATCCTGATTCATGGCGAGTACAATTTGATAACGTTCCTTTCCTGCTTTTAGCTTGTAAAGTGCGTCTTTGCCCCAGCTCGGAATTAAATCGCCCTCAATGTTATGTTTTGTGTCACAAACCATCTATTTAGTGAGGCATTAATAACCCAGTAATGGCTCTCCTCAAACTAATGGATATTTCCACAGACACGAATAACGTACTTAATCTTGTTAGTGTTATTTTCTGCGTATGATTGGCAACATGTGAATAAATTTATCATGCTTCCTCCGCCCAACACTTCTGGTTCATCCGCATCAATGACATAATGTGAACAGGATTGAATCTGCTCCCTAATAACCACACACGGTTGTCCGCGTGCGGCCTTGTTATCAGGCGTTACGACCAGCCATCACACCACCGTCGATATCCCAAATCGCGCCACTAACCCAGCCTGTCTTGTCAGACAGCAGGAATGCTACCGTTTCAGCTATATCAACCGGTGTCCCCACACGACCAATCGGATGGAAGCTATCAAAGCTGTTCATTACATCCTTCACATCGTCTTTAGGGATAAAACCTTCGTAAATCGGTGTATGTACGACCGCAGGAGAAACTGCGTTCACACGAATCCCGTTACTGCCCAACTCAATCGCCAGATTTTTAGTCAATGCATGAAGACCCGCTTTTGCCATGGAGTAAGCTGAAGACGGTGTAGCGCCTATAGCTTGCCGTGCCCACATAGAGCCAATATTGACGATAGATCCCTTAATACCTGCCTTAACCATATTGCGCACAACATCACGGGTAATGAAGAAAGTGGCACGGTTAATGCTCATATACATGTCGTAATCGGAAGGTTCGTGCTCGGTAAACGGTTTTGGGAAGAACACGCCAGCCGCATTCACCAGCAAGCTAACGTCTTTATGCTCCGCATTGATGGTATGCAGCACATGTTTCATTCCTTCTTCTGTCATCAAATCGGCAACAATAATGGCAACCTGACCTTCTGTCGCCAGAGCCTGACGGGCTTGCTCTGCTTTGTCCTGGCGATTGCCAATCAGCACCACGCTACCACCATTTTTCAATACCCGTTTCGCTGTTTCGAAACCCATACCGCTGGTACCACCTACTACTAACAATTTTTTACCTGTAAATAATGCGCTCATCGTTAACCTCTTAAATAATTGATTACTGCTTTTATGTGAACTAATGATGGCTTCAACGACGAGGACTGACGAATCAGAAGATTTTGCTGGCCGCTAAAGAAAATCTATCTCGCAATTAGCAACATCTAAGAGCCAGATTCTCTCTTAGATGTTATACCGTTTAATGACTTGTAAAACCTTTATTTTTCAAGGAGCTTAAATAATGGCGATACCACCAGCATAAAGCCCATTAGTGATACGAAAATTACCGCAGGGGATTTATATTTTTGTAAAGATGGCACTCGCCAGATCAGATAGCACGGAATAAGGCAAGAAACTAATCCAAAGGTTCCCACAGTCCATTGGAGTAATGCCATTGTAGACACATCGGCAACAACCCATCCCCAAAGAAGCACGATCGCAGTAAGTGTAACCAAATAAGGGAGAAAATTATTAAATTTCTTACCACGTACAATGAAGCGGTCTGCAATATTAATAATAATTCCTGATAATGCATCGTAAAAACCGAGATAAATGCCAAAAAAAGAAGTTAAAATAGCAGAAATACTTAGTAAAACCGAAAGTACTGGTATAAATCCGCCAGTGTTTTCAGGAATAATCTTTGCCATCAGCGCCAGCGCTGATGTATTTTGAGAAATCCCTATCTTTGCTTGTTCCGGGGTGGTTGAAAACATAAATGAAAACGCAAAAAACAGAACAGACACAACAAGGATAATATATGCTATCCGACTTGCCCTAAGAGCGCGAAATGTTGCGACTTTAGGGTCTGATTCAATTTTCCTGAATGCAATATTCATTGGATTAAGAACCTGAATAAATACAATCGAAAATAATGCAAAAGGGAGAGAAACCAAAACATCTCTCATTAAATCAATTAAACTATCAGGGCTTGCCATGCTGACATTATTCATGTTCCAATAAGGGACCATCAATGCACCTAACACAATTATAATCATGAGTTTAAATACAATAAATGGCCCGGAAATTTTAAAGAGCAAACGTTCCCCACGGGAGGCAACCAGAACCATTGCTACCAACAATACCAGAGGAAACCATAACGTATCGGATAGTGAATGTTGAGTAACACCAAAACGCTGCAAATAACTGGAAGTATCATTAGTTATAGTAGCCGCATAACCCAGCATCCCCTTCAATATTGTAAAAAAATAGAGGAAGCTCAAAAAAGCCCCCCAGTTTCTCCCTAAATATTGCGTTATAGTCCCCGCATAATCTGTCTGTTTCGTTTCTGAAAGAGAGGTAATATACAATTTTGTTAATAGATAAACTATAGGATATGTAATAAGTAATGCAATCGCAGTTGCCCAAAAACCTTTAACACTCATTTGCAATGGCATAAATACAATTCCGGAGCCAATTGCCATGCCGATACACATTATTACCCAACCGACATCATAAGAAGTAAATGGGATTTTATTTTTTCCAACATTTTCCTTAACATTGTCTAATGCCATTTCTTGTTTCATTTATTGATAAACTCCATGACAGATGTTCAGTAGGCAAAGCTTTATATTAGATCTTATTACTTAGATCATATGGGAAGAAAAGATTCTGCTGTCAGATCTATTTCCCCCATACTATTTAGTTAGTAGAATTCATTTCACCAATAATTATTTTTCACAGATAGTTACTATATTCATCCGTTTTTCAGCATCTTTTCTAAGTGTCATACCAAAACCGGGTGTTACAGGAACAGCAATTTTTCCATTTACTGGCTGTAAATCTTCTTCAAACAACTCCCGGTTACAAGATTTAAGATTAAAAGAGTGGTGCTCATGGATCTCAAAATTTGGAATAGCTGCTTCAAATTGTAATGCCATCGCGATAGCAAGTGGCGAACCACAATTATGCGCCTGAACCCCGACGTCAAAAGCATGTGCCAAATGAGCAATCTTCATACCTTCTGTGATACCACCAACCAGGCCAATATCAGGTTGAATCATGTCGATGGCACCTTGTTGTAGATACGGCAGGAATCCCCATCGGGTATATAATCGCTCCCCTGTTGCAACAGGAATGGATGACTCCCTGGAGACTTTTATTTGCGCCTCTGGACTATTGTAGTGGGTAGGTTCTTCCATGAACAAAATATTTAAATCAGAAAAGTAATCGGCTAGCTGTAACGCTCCGGAGGTTGAAGTAAGTGAATTCCATTCGATAATGATGTCACACTCCTCACCAATTCCTTCACGGACCGCCTCCATACGAGAACGCGCCAGTTTGCGTTCGGCTGGAGTAAACACTCCCCGTTTACGAATACGTTCCCCATTAGCATCAACATAAACAGGACAAAGCTTCACGCAATCATAGCCTTCAGCTCGCGCAATTTGTGCTGTTTCTCGAAATTCAGCAGGATCGTTAAGCATCAATGATTCATCGGTCCAACCAAAATGAAGCTGGCTCGCATAGCAACGCAAAGGTGCTGGTGTTTTTGCTCCCAGCAGGCGATGAACCGATAAGCCTGCGGCTCTGCCTTTTATATCCCAAAGTGCTGCATCCAAAGCGCTCATAGCCCCAAATATCACGGGGCCTCCCCCTAAGGCCCAAAATGAACGCTGTCGCATGATTTCCCATAGCGTTTCAGTATCATTAGGGTCCTGTCCCAGAAGAAAACGTTCAGCAAGTATACGAATCATCGGAGCAATAGCCTCTGATGCCGTACCATAAGCAAGGCTCGCTTCCCCCATACCAGAGATTCCTTCATCGGTATGTATTCGCACGTAAATTGGTCGCCACAAATCAAGTCCATTTTGCCCGGACAGATCAATTTCAAGTGTTTCTATCTTCGTAATCTTCACTCTAAAAACTCCTTTAGATAAATTTTTTCATCTGGCCGAATTTATCGCCCTGACTTTTGTTATTACTAAGTTCTTTCATTTATATATTATTTGGTACCGAAAAATTCTATACGCCTGATAGCTAGTTTGTCATTTCTAAAAAAAGACAAATGATGTAGAGTAGCCGCCATTTATGTTACAGCGAAAAATATAAAAATTAACATACTTATTCAGTGAGTGAGGTAAGTCACATTTATAAAATAAAACTAATACCTTCTCTTCATATAATCCAGAGGAGCATGTCCCATAGTAAGATGAAATGCATAAACAAATGCAGAACTCGAGCTATATCCTAAGTCTATAGCTATTTCTGTTACTCCTTTACCACAGTCGAGTAACTCAATAGCTTTCATTAATCGCAGGCGTTTTTTCCAGGAACGTAAACTCATTCCTGTTTCGATAGTAAAACGTCTTGATAATGTACGCCCCGACATTCCCAGTTCATGGCACCATTCTTCCTGTGATCGTGTATCCGACGGGTTTTCGCATAATGATTCACATATTTTTACCAATGATCGATTTTGAGGCCAGGGTAAAATAAATTGAGCGCTACGAACATTTCCCAGATGGTATAAAATTAACTGTATTAGTTTCTCTATATAAACTTCATCATTTATTCTTCTGTCTGATATTTCTAAGATAAGCGCCTTAAGGAATGGGGAAACATCAAAAATGGTAGGTTCCGACATGTCAAATTGATTATGAGCATCGTTAGCTATCCATAAGCTATTAAAATAAGCCCCTTGTGATGAGCCGACCTGATGTTGAGTTCCCGCAGGCAACCAGACAGCCTGTAATTTCGGCGAAATCAAAAATGATTGTTCAATTGTTTTAACCATTAAATCACCTGCTGTTGCATAAACGACCTGATGCCATTTATGCTTATGCTCAGGAAAACAATGAGCTGCAGGTATAAATTCTTTCCGTATGGCTAACGGATTCGGAGCGGTGATATGGTGCGCTATATTCAGTGAAGTCCATTCCATAATATCGCCTAAAATATAAAATTATTACATTAAATATACTGTCACTGTTAATGAATGAACACCAATGAAAAAATATTTCAACATCAAATAGAATAAATTCCTTGACGGAGCAAAAAAAACACGCTAAAGAGATTTTTGTATCGGCATCACTGATGCCAGAAAAAATCATCATAAACAAAGAAATAAATCATCAGCTTATTATCTTATTCAAGATAAGCAAAACAACGTTTATCCGGTTCCGCATGAGTATTTACATTGAAAATTGAGGAAGAAAATCTATCTCGATCACGTATACTAGTTCCATTGTATGAGATGGAGAATAAAATGCGTTCGCTTAATCGCTTGAAATGGCTGCACGCTTTTGAAGCAACTGCGCGTCATGGTAGCTTCACAGGTGCAGCCAAAGAGCTAGGCGTCACCCCGGCAGCCGTAGGACAACTGGTTCGGGCACTTGAAGACTGGGTAGGCCACCCCCTTTTACACCGTACACGTTCTGGTAAAGAAAGGCTCACGCTCGTGACTGAGGCTCAGGATGCGCTAAAAGAGATCACTCAAGGGCTCGATAGCCTTGAGTCAGGACTTAATAAACTGCGCGGTCGTCAGGCTCGATCCGTCGTCATTCTCACGGCCTCACAAGTTCTGGTGATGAACTGGTTAATGGAAAAATTAAATCGTTTTTCCGAAACGCATCAAAATATCGAGCTACGCCTGAATGTGACGGAAAAACTCATGGATGTGGCTCACGGAGAGGCAGATATTGGTGTTCGTTGTGGCAAAGGAGACTGGTCGGGGGTAAATAAGACATGGTTAATGGATGAGGAAGCTGTTCTGGTATGCAGCCCACGCATTGTACCGCCTGAGAAAATTACGTGCGGCGAATGGCTGGCAGAACAAAAACTCATCCATGATGATACCCTGCACCCTGGTGCAAATTTTCCTTCATGGGAAGAAGTCTTAGCCGCAACGCAAGCTCCAGCTACGCGTTATACAGGATTGCATATTAACTCTACCTCAGCGGTTATTATGGCTACGCTTAGCGGCCAGGGTGTGGCAATTGTCCGCCGTGCGCTGGTTGAACAGTTAATTGCCACAGGACAACTGATACAACTTCATCCAAATATACGCTGGCCGCTAACATGGTCCTATTACATTGTTACACCACAAAAAGCAGTGATGCGTCCTGAAGTAAAAGTTTTTCATGACTGGTTAATTAATGATATTTTGATTAAAAATAGCCCAACCTCCTGAATTTCAGGAGGTCATCCTTTTAATTTTAGTGACTAAAGCCATCAAAGGCTATTTTTCATACAATTAAGATAGAAAATCTTTACTGCAACTAAAGTTTATCTCCCTTGCCCGTGCCATTATCCACTTCGATAATACCCACAATGAAGTAAAGGGTTCGTTTCCGAATAGAGAAAAATTTGAATTTTACCCGTCAGGTAAATAGCTCAAACTTTCTTCGCCCTTAACTCATATATATTATATAAAAGCCAGCCTAATGTTAATTAATATCATTCATTATTACACAAAAATGAATATTCATATTTTAACACTGGCTATTTTTGTATGCTTTTTAAACAATGTCATAATAACAGGTGAACGTAATGGATCGTTGCGAGGAAGAACGGTTAATCGAAGTTCCTGTCTCCCGGAGAAAGCTAATTCAGGCTGGGGCAACAACAGGACTAATGGCCGCAGTGGGAGGATTATCATTACCATTCAGTTTCACAAGTCAAGCCGCGAACAAAACCGCTATCGTCGAAGATAAGGCCGTCTGGAGTTCCTGCACAGTAAACTGTGGAAGTCGCTGCCTGCTTCGATTGCATGTAAAAGATGATTCTGTTTATTGGGTAGAATCTGATACCACAGGCAACGATGAGTACGGAAACCATCAGGTCCGGGCCTGCCTTCGTGGACGCTCCATTCGTCGTCGTATGAATCATCCTGATCGATTGAAATATCCCATGAAACGCGTTGGTAAGCGTGGTGAAGGTAAATTTGAGCGGATATCCTGGGATGAAGCACTGGATACTATCGCGGATAATCTGAAACGAATTATTGCAAACTATGGCAATGAAGCAGTACATGTTATTTACGCCACAGGTGTCGCTGGCGGAAATATTACTAAATCATCAATGCCCTTCCGCCTGATGAATTCCTGCGGTGGCTTTTTAGGTCGTTACGGTACCTATAGTACTGCACAAATCACAGCGGGCATGAATTATCTCTATGGTGGCAGAAGCGGAAACAGCCCGGATGATATCGCTAATACTAAATTGGTTGTAATGTTCGGAAACAATCCAGCCGAAACACGTATGAGCGGCGGTGGTGTTACCTATTATGTTGAACAAGCGCGCGAACGCTCCAATGCGCGGATGATCGTTATCGATCCTCGCTACAACGATACCGCAGCCGGACGAGAAGATGAATGGTTACCTATTCGTCCTGGAACGGACGCCGCCTTAGCTGCAGCACTTGCCTGGGTTCTCATCACCGAAGATATGGTAGATAAACCCTTTCTTGATAAATATTGTGTAGGCTATGACGAGGTTACGTTACCAGCAAGCGCACCAAAAATGGTCATTATAAAGCTTATATACTCGGCGACGGTCCGGATGGTATAGCAAAAACACCTGAGTGGGCAGCTCAAATCACAGGTATTCCGACAGACAAAATTATTAAGCTGGCGCGTGAGATCGGCCAGGCGAAACCAGCCTATATTTGCCAGGGATGGGGGCCACAGCGTCAATCAAACGGAGAACAAACGTCAAGAGCCATTGCAATGCTCGCCATTTTGACCGGCAATGTCGGTATTTCTGGCGGCAACTCTGGCGATCGAGAAGGCACCTTTGATCTCGGTGTTGAAATGTTTTCCCCTCTAAAAAATTCTGTTAAAACTGAAATATCCTCCTTTACCTGGACCGAAGCTATTGAGCGCGGAACTGAAATGACCTCTACTCGTGATGGCGTACGAGGTAAAGACAAACTGGATGTGCCAATAAAATTCATGTGGTGCTACGCCAGCAACACGCTGATAAATCAGAACAGCAATATTAGTCGCACACATGATATTTTGCAGGATGAAAATAAGTGCGAAATGATTGTCTGCATTGACCATTTCATGACTGCCTCAGCAAAATATAGCGATATTTTACTCCCTGACCTGATGCCTACTGAGCAGGAAGATCTTATCCCGCATGAAGAGGCCGGGAATATGGCATATGTTATTCTGGGACAACCATCAACATCGCCAAAATTTGAACGCAAGCCCATTTACTGGACAATGAGTGAAATAGCAAAACGTCTTGGACCTGATGTTTACCAGACTTTTACCGAAGGCCGTACACAACATGAATGGGTTCAATATCTTTGCGCCAAAACGAAAGAACGTCATCCCGATATGCCGGATTATGAAGAGATGAAAACGGCAGGTATTTATAAACTTAAATGTCCGGATGAGCATGTTGTCGCATATAAGGATTTTCGCAAAGACCCTATTGCCAATCCCCTTAAAACACCATCGGGAAAAATAGAAATCTATTCTGAACGACTGGCCAATATCGCAAAAACATGGGAACTGAAGCCTGATGAAGTCATCGATCCTTTACCCATTTACACTCCAGGCTTTAATGGCTGGGAAGATCCAGCCCGTCGCGAGTATCCATTGCAAATGACCGGGTTCCACTTTAAAGGCCGCGTGCATTCCAGCTACGGCAATATTGATGTTCTGAAACAGGCCTGCCTACAGGAGATTTGGATAAACCCTATTGATGCCCGGGATCGCGGAATCA
This sequence comes from Salmonella sp. SAL04202, assembly GCF_046550775.1. Lineage (NCBI taxonomy): Bacteria > Pseudomonadati > Pseudomonadota > Gammaproteobacteria > Enterobacterales > Enterobacteriaceae > Salmonella > Salmonella sp. SAL04202. The sequence continues at coordinate 1,444,034 of NZ_JBGDXK010000001.1, forward strand.
AAAACGGAGACACCGTTCGGGTATTTAATCAGTATGGCCAGACGTTGATTCCCGCAAAAGTCACACCTCGTATCATGCCTGGCGTTACTGCTATGGGCGAGGGAATGTGGCTGAATGCCGATATGTTTGGTGACAAAGTCGACCACGGTGGCTCAATTAACATTCTGACAACACATCGCACTTCACCGCTGGCAAAAGCTAATCCTTCGCACAGTAATCTCGTTCAGGTCGAAAAGGTATAAGGAGTAACCGATGACAACCCAGTATGGATTTTTTATTGATTCCAGCCGTTGCACCGGTTGTAAAACCTGCGAACTGGCCTGCAAAGACTACAAAGATTTGACCCCGGATGTCAGCTTCCGCCGCATTTATGAGTATGCGGGTGGTGACTGGCAGGAGAATAACGGCGTCTGGCATCAGAATGTCTTTGCCTATTATCTCTCCATTTCGTGCAACCATTGTGCCGACCCGGCATGTACCAAAGTCTGTCCGAGCGGAGCAATGCACAAAAGGGAAGATGGTTTTGTCGTGGTGAATGAGGAGGTCTGTATTGGCTGTCGCTATTGCCATATGGCCTGTCCATATGGCGCGCCACAGTACAACGCGGCCAAAGGTCATATGACCAAGTGCGACGGCTGTTACGACCGGGTGGCGGAAGGCAAAAAACCTATCTGCGTCGAATCCTGTCCGCTGCGAGCGCTGGACTTTGGTCCTATCGACGAGCTGCGCAAAAAACATGGCGATCTGGCGGCGGTAGCGCCATTGCCGGGTGCGCACTTCACCAAACCGAGCATAGTGATTAAACCCAATGCCAATGCACGTCCGTGTGGCGATACCACTGGCTATCTGGCCAATCCGAAGGAGGTGTAAAATGGGAAATGGATGGCATGAATGGCCGCTGGTACTGTTTACGGTACTGGGACAGTGTGTCGCGGGTGCGCTGGTTGTCAGCGGACTTGGTTGGCTGGCGGAAAAAAACGATCCGCCCGCCAGGCAGCGTATTGTACGCGGTATGTTTTTTCTTTGGGTGGTGATGGGGCTGGGCTTTCTGGCGTCAATCATGCATCTGGGTTCACCCATGCGGGCGTTCAACTCGCTCAACCGCGTCGGCGCGTCCGGATTAAGTAATGAAATTGCCGCAGGGTCGATCTTTTTCGCTGTCGGCGGTTTCTGGTGGCTGGTGGCCGTTCTGGGGAAAATGCCAGAAACGCTTGGTAAACTCTGGCTGCTGATCAGTATGGTGCTCGGTATCATCTTCATCCTGGCGATGACCCGCGTTTATCAGATTGAAACCGTCCCCACCTGGTATACTGGCTATACGACTCTCGCCTTTTTTCTGACTGCATTCCTCGGCGGCCCACTGTTTGCCGCACTCCTGTTCCAGGCATCCAGAGTCCCCTTTAACAGCACGATATTTTCCAGCATCAGCTTACTTGCTCTATTGGTCTGTATTGCTGTCATCGCGTTACAGGGTATGGCTCTGGCCAGCATTCATAGCTCAGTACAGCAGGCCAGCAGTCTGATACCGGATTATGCTGTATTGCAGGTCTGCCGTGTGGCACTTCTTGTCATCGGCCTGGGCTGCTGGATCTGCCCATTGGTACGTCGCAAAGAGCCACATATTGTTGGGTTACTACTGGGGCTTATCCTGGTGCTTGGCGGCGAAATTTTAGGCCGCGGCCTGTTTTATGGGCTACATATGACTGTCGGTATGGCAGTGGCAGGTTAACAAATTAGTGCGGGGGAACCCGCACTTTACGGAATGGTTTTATGACTGATTTCACACAATGTGACAATTTTTCCATGACGGCACGCGTACTGGGCGCCCTCTTTTACTTTGCGCCAGAGAGTGCTGAAGCCTCTCCGCTGGTTTCAGCATTCACATCTGATGAATGGCAAACACAATGGCCGCTGCCGTCGGAGGAGTTGCCTCAACTGGCAAGAATGTTTAAAGATGGCGGCGATGACTCTCTTACTGAGTCCTTTCAGCGTTTATTTATCGGGCCTTATGCCTTACCGTCACCGCCATGGGGCTCCGTCTGGCTGGATCGTGAGAACGTTTTATTTGGTGAATCCACACTGGCGCTGCGCCAGTGGATGCGGGAGAACAGTATTCAGTTCGAGATGCAGCAAAATGAGCCAGAAGATCACTTTGGTTCTTTATTACTGATGGCGGCCTGGCTTGCAGAGCAGCGTCGACACAGCGAATGTGAACAGTTACTGGCATGGCATCTGTTCCCATGGTCATCCCGTTTCCTCGGGGTGTTCATTGAGAATGCCGGACATCCTTTTTATCTGGCTTTGGGAAAACTGGCGAGTTTAACACTGGCAAAGTGGCAAACCATGTTATCAATCAATACTAAAAACCTACCTCTCCACCGCTAATATTGCCTATACAGGGGGCTTTATTCAAAACAAATATTCTAATGAGGCCTCCATATTCCAGACTCACCCAGATGAATTAAGTCCTCGTCAGGACAATACACAACATAGAAAATCTTCTCCGCCACACAAGAATATGTGATTTGTTAGATCAGACGGTCATGTTGATAATTCCCCTACTGTCATTCGTCAATGACTGTGAATACTTTGCTTATCTCGGTCCCTTTTGAAGGAGAATACTATGGCTTACTTACAAATCACCCTGAATATCAGCAACCACAACCGCCCTGCCGCAGCAAATGTTTATCAAAAATATAAAGCGCCATTTTTAAATACTATTGCCGGAGCGACCTCAAAAGAATTGCTTATTCGGGATGAAGACGTGCAAGTTTTACATGGCTTTGAAACTACTGCTCAAGCGCAGGCGTATCTTACCAGTGAATTATTTACAAAAGACGTTGTGGAAGAATTGAAGCCTTTTCTGAACCAGGCACCAGATATTCGCATTTATTATGTGATCTGAATACACAATCCTCTAATATAAAACAGGAACAGATATGCTTTCAAACTGGAATGAGTATCGTAGTGGCCTGCTGGCTGCCATTGGTAAATTTGCCACATTGCAGCCGGAGTTCATGAAAGGCTTTCAGCAAATGGACAAGGGGACTTTAGAAAATGGGCATCTGGATCCCAAAACACAGGAATTGATTGCGCTGGCCGTGGCGGTTACTACCCGTTGCGATGGTTGTCTGGCAGTACACGTCGATGCGGCCGTGAAACATGGCGCAACCCGGGAAGAGATTTCTGAAGCATTGTCCGTGGCTATAAAAATGAACACTGGGGCAGCCCTCACCTACACAGCACGCGCACTGGATGTGTACGACAACCTGCCGAATAAATAACGGTATCTCTGCTCTAAGCTACCACCATTTTAGGGGAAATGGATGGTACTATCCGTAATTTAGTGCAACCGTTTTTCCTTGAATACGCCAGTAATACTGTCAGGAAAGTACAGTTTCAACTTTAGCAGGAGATGGTCAGAAGAAGAAACTGGCGCTGCAAGCCGCGCCAGTTCTGAGTTTGGCAGTGGTTACCTTTCATCAAAAGGCAACCAGTACGCATCAGTGCTTCACGATATACATTGTACGGCTATAGGCCACATCTTCCGGGTTAGTAATGGGGTATCCCTTTACCCACGGTTTAATTAACCGGCCATTGGTATACTGATAAATAGGCGCTATAGGCGCTTGTTCCGTTAAAATTTTCTCCGCTGCATTGTAATCCGCGTTACGTGCTTCGGCGGTATTTTCCATCGTCGCTTGCGTCAGGATTTTGTCATAAGTCGGATTAGTAAAGCGTGAAATATTCCCCGTATGCGTGGACGTTAATAAGGATAAGAAAGTCGACGGTTCGTTGTAATCACCCACCCAGGAGGCGCGAATAACATCAAAATTACCGGTATTACGGCTGTCGATATACGTTTTCCACTCCTGGTTTTGCAATTTCACATCCACCCCCAGATTTTTCTTCCACATTGACGCCACCGCAATCGCGATTTTCTGATGGTTTTCTGAGGTATTGTAAAGCAGAGTTAATTTAAGCGGCTTCTGCGATCCGTAGCCTGCTGCACGCAGCAATGTTTTCGCCTGGGCGTTAAGTTCTTCCTGGCTCATTTGTTCAAACGGTGAAGGATCGGGCTTAAATCCTGCCGTGACATCCGGTGTAAAATGCCAGGCCGGTTTTTCACCGGTACCTAAGACTTTTTCCGCCATCAAACGGCGATCAATGGTCATACTTAGCGCCAGACGAACGCGGGAATCCGCCGTCGGCCCTTTCTGCGTGTTAAACGCATAATAATAAGTCCCTAATTGTGGCGGCGTATAAACTTGCCCTGGAATATCCTTTAATAATTTCTGGTACATATTTTTAGGGAAAGATTCGGTGATATCAATATCACCGGCAAGGTAACGTTTCGTCGCAGCCGATTCCTGGTTAATGGGTAAAAATGTCACTTTTTGCAGTACCGTTTTCGCGTTATCCCAGTAATGCGTATTAGGCACGACCACCAGTTTTTCATTTACCACGCGCTCTTTAAGCACATACGCGCCATTGCCAATCAGTTTTCCCGGCTTCATCCAGTCTTTGCCGCTTTCGACATTCGCTTTTTGGACCGGATAAAAGGCAAAACTAGCGGTCAGACTGGCAAACCAGGGCAACGGCTTGTCAAGCTGAACACGCAAAGTGTGCGCGTCCACGGCACTGACGCCAAGCTGATCCGGCGTGACTTTACCGTCGATAATGGCTTGCGCATTAGTGATGCCAGCCAGAGCGGCAAACCAGGCGAAGGGGGAAAGCGTTTTGGGATCAACGAGGCGTTGCCAGCTATAGACAAAATCCTGGGCGGTCACCGGCGTTCCATCGGCCCATTGCGCATTATCCCGCAACGTAAACGTCCAGATACGATTATCATTGCTCTTCCACTGGCTGGCGACGCCAGGGATAATTTCACCCTTTTCGTTCTGGTTAACCAGCCCTTCAAACAGATCGCGGATCACCTGAATTTCAGGCAGCCCAACGGCTTTCGCTGGATCTAACGAAGCGGGCTCATCTTTGATATGACGCACCAGTTCTTGTTTTTCTGCCAGTACCGTTCCGCCGGGAACATCCGCAGCATATGCCAGGGAAAAGCTGCTAACCAACAGCGCACAACAGGTTACTGAAACAGAATGCCTCATAGAAGTTCCTCAAAGATGAGTTAAATGACAACGTAATTATTTGTTTCAGCAGAAAGAAATGCAATTATCTTCCGCCAGAAAGTTGATATCGCGCCATACAAGAGGGTAAATAGAAACCATTTGATAATCGGCGGGTTTTACACAACACTACGATGATTACCCTACTGGTCTCAGCTTCGGGAAACGCGTATGACTGTCACCCGCCCCCGTGCCGAGCGCGGCGCATTTCCGCCAGGCACTGAACATTATGGACGTTCGCTACTAGGCGCGCCGCTAATCTGGTTTCCGGCGCCTGCCGCCAATCGCGAAAGCGGTCTGATACTGGCTGGCACCCACGGGGATGAAACCTCATCCGTGGTGACGCTCTCCTGTGCGTTACGCACCTTAAATCCAACCCTTCGCCGTCATCATGTCGTACTTGCCGTTAATCCTGATGGCTGTCAACTGGGGTTAAGGGCAAATGCGAATGGCATTGATCTAAACCGTAACTTTCCCGCCGCCAACTGGAAAGCGGGTGAGACAGTTTATCGCTGGAATAGCCGCGCGCAAGAGCGTGATGTCGTGCTGCTAACCGGCGACCATCCCGGCTCAGAACCGGAAACCCAGGCGCTTTGCCAGTTAATTCATCGACTCCAACCCGCCTGGGTCGTCTCTTTTCACGATCCGCTAGCCTGCATTGAAGATCCACGTCGCAGCGAGCTAGGCGAGTGGCTGGCCGATGCTTTTGCGTTGCCGCTGGTGACCAGCGTAGGTTACGAAACGCCCGGTTCGTTTGGCAGCTGGTGCGCCGATCTCAACCTGCACTGCATTACCGCCGAGTTTCCCCCTGTTTCCGCCGATGAAGCCAGCGAAAAATACTTGCAGGCGATGTCGAATCTGCTTCGCTGGCATCCTAAAGATGGAGTTGACCCGTCGTAAAGCGTAGCGCGGGCTCAACATCAACCGCCAGCCATGTTGGGCCATCAAGATCGGCGAAGCTCACCTGCGGCATAAGCGGCAGCGCGGCGCTAATCGCTCTTGATGTACAGAGCATACAGCCCAGCATCAGGCCGAATCCTTGCTCCCGCGCCTCCGTTGCCAGCGCCAGCGCCTCAGTCAGACCGCCGGTTTTATCCAGCTTAATGTTGATCATATCGTAGCGCCCCGTCAGGGCTTTCAGACTACTGCGAGTATGGCAGCTCTCATCTGCACAGATAGGCAACGGATGAATAAAATTTTCCAGGGCGGCGTCATCCTGCGCGGGCAGCGGTTGCTCCAGCATCGCGACATTCAGATCCGCCAGTAACTGGCAACGCGCCGCCAGCCCCTCCGGACGCCACGATTCATTGGCGTCCACAATGAGCGTCGCCTCCGGCACCGCCGAGCGGATCGCCACCATACGTTCGCTAATCAGACGAGCATCGAGTTTAATTTTCAGCAACGTCGCCCCTTTTTCCCATAGTGCCGCCGCACTGGCTGCCATCTGTTCCGGCGTACCTATCACTACCGTTTGCGCGGTAGTAAAAACCGGGGACAGCGTCACGCCGAGCAGCCCGGCAAGGCTTTGCTGCCGCTGGCGGGCCTGCAAATCCCATAAGGCGCTATCCACCGCGTTGCGCGCCGCGCCTGCCGGCAACAGTTTCTGCAATGCTTCGCGAGTCAGCCCGTTTTCCAACTGAGGCACAATACTCATGATTTGCGCCATGACCGAGGCATCACTTTCACCATAACGTGGATATGGCGTACATTCCCCGATGCCTTTTACGCCCTCTTCTTCCAGTTCGACAACGACAACATGCGCTTCGCTTCGGCTACCACGCGCAATAACAAAAGGCGTATGTAACGGCCAGGTTTCCTCATATACCTTAACAGATCTCATCTCTTCCCCTCTGATAGCGCCGGACGCGGCTTGCTACAAATAGTATTTGCCGTGTTAATGAATAATGACTTAAACTGGATTTCGACGTTAACTATAAGTAAATAGGAACATAATTATGTCACAGACTGTACATTTCCAGGGTAACCCGGTCACCGTTGCCAACGTTATTCCGCAGGCTGGTAGCAAAGCACAGGCTTTTACTCTTGTCGCAAAAGATTTGTCTGACGTTTCCCTCAGCCAATATGCAGGCAAACGCAAAGTGCTGAATATTTTCCCAAGCATTGATACTGGCGTATGCGCCGCATCAGTTCGTAAGTTTAATCAACTGGCCACAGAAGTGGAGAATACCGTCGTATTGTGCGTTTCTGCTGACCTGCCTTTTGCACAGTCGCGTTTTTGCGGCGCGGAAGGCCTGAGCAACGTTATTACGCTTTCCACTCTGCGTAATAACGAGTTTCTAAAAAACTACGGCGTCGAAATCGTTGACGGCCCGCTGAAAGGTTTGGCGGCGCGCGCAGTCATCGTGCTTGACGAAAACGACAACGTTATTTTCAGCCAGTTGGTGGATGAAATCACCCACGAACCGGATTACGACGCCGCGCTTAATGTCCTGAAGGCATAAGCCAGCGCCTGCTGGCGCTACGTTTGTCAGTGCTACAGGCGGTGCTCTTTTGTCACAAGAAGGCCTCTATCCGGAGGCCTTCTTTTTTTCTACTCTTCACCCTTCTTCTGGCTCAGACCATATTCACGCAGCTTATTGGCAATCGCGGTATGCGATACCCCCAACCGTTTCGCCAGTTTACGCGTACTCGGATAGCTACGATAAAGCTGAGTAAGGACAGAACGTTCAAAACGACTGGTAATGTCATCCAGCGAACCTTCCATCGCATCCTCGCCGACTGCCACCGTCGCGGCATCGTAGTCAGGCAGCAGGATATCCTGCGGACGCAGCTCATACCCTTCCAGCTGCGTCAGCGCCCGGTATATCGCATTTTTAAGCTGGCGAACGTTACCCGGCCAGCCGTAACGAGTGAGGACCGTACTCAGATCGGCAGACAGTTTCGGTCGCGGAACGCCCTGTTCATCGGCAAAACGCGCCACGAACAGTTCGGTCAACGGCATAATATCCTGCGGGCAATCGCGCAACGGTGGCAAATTAAGCGTCAGAACGTTAAGTCGATAATAGAGATCTTCGCGGAACAGTCCTTTTTGCACCAGCTCCACCAGATTTTTCTGCGTGGCGCAGATAACGCGGACATCAACATGAATTTCGTGATCTTCGCCGACGCGACGGAACGTACCATCGTTGAGAAAACGCAGCAGCTTCGCCTGCATACGCGGCGACATTTCGCCAATTTCATCCAGCAGCACCGAACCGCCATTCGCCTGTTCAAAAAAGCCTTTTTTACCTTCCGGCGCATGGCCAAATAGTTCGCTTTCTACCGCATCTTCCGGGATTGAAGCGCAGTTGAGCGCCAGATACGGTTTCGCTGAACGAGGGCTTGCCTGGTGACAGGCATAGGCGAAAAGATCTTTGCCGGTTCCCGTATCGCCGGTAATCAGCAGCGGCGCGCTGAGCATCGCCAGTTTGCGCGCCTGCTCAACGACGTGCTTCATCTTTGCGCTCACGGCAATAATCTGACTAAACGCGCTCAGATCCTGCGTGGACAAATTCTGTAGCTGCTGTCCCATACGAATCGTGGAACGCAACATCACGACCGCCCCGGTCAACACGTATTCGTCATTTTCGTTTTGTAAATGTACCGGCGTAATCTCCATCAGGAAGTTTTGCCCGTTGATCACGACATGTTCGTTATGGGAGCTTTGCGGGTTACCGTCCAGCCAGCGCTGAAAATTGAAGCCATTGATTAATTGTGCGGCGGTATGATGCCGCATTCGCTCCTGGTTCTGGGCAAAAAGCTGACAACTCGCCGGGTTCGCCATCTCCACTTTACTCTTCATATCCAATGAGAGCACCGGCTCCGGCAACGCCTCAAGCAGCGCGCTCAGGGCCAGATGTTCACGTTCGGACGGCATCCAGGGAACGGTACGGACATCCGTTACGCCAGAAATACGGCGGATTTCGGCCATCAGGCTGCTAAAGTCGGTGAATTCCAGCTCAGCAAAATTAAGATAAATTCGCCCAATGGGATCAATCTCGATTCCGCGTAAATCAATGCTACGTAACACCAGTAAATCAAGTAATTCGCGGGTCAGACCAAGTCGGTCTTCACAAAAGACTTCCAGACGCATGGGAACCTTCACCTGAATAATGAACCATTAAATAGATGATAAGCCACTATTCGGCTGGCAGGAAGGATTCTGTCAACAAATATTGACAGCATGGCGGAAAAACGGGCGCTGCGGCGTAAAGCCAGGCAATCAGCGCCCTGTGGAAGGTCATTTCTCAGGCGACGACTTACTCTTTTGCAGCGTCTCTTTTAGCTGACCGATAAGCTGACGACGAAAATCACCGAGACGTGGTTTATCGTTGTCGATCCACGGCAATGGTCGACATAGCTCCATCGCTTTTATTCCCAGTCGAGCGGTAAGGAGACCTGCGCCAATCCCCTGCGCCGCGCGCGTGGACAGGCGTGCGGCCAGATCCTGAGACATCCAGTCCATACCGACTTCACGCACCAGCTCACTGGCCCCTGCGAACGCGATATTCAGCAACACCAGACGGAACAGACGAAGGCGGCTGTAATAACCAAGTTCAATGCCATACAGCGTTGCGATGCGGTTAATCAGGCGTAAATTACGCCAGGCAATAAACGCCATATCCACCAACGCTAACGGGCTGACGGCGATCATCAGAGTCGATTCCGCGGCGAAACGGCTAATCTCACGTCGCGCCTGCGCATCAAGTACCGGCTGTACCAGATGCGCATACAAACCGACGATTTCCCTGTCGTTTTGCGTTTCGTGAATAGCGGCATACCAACGTTGTAATGCCGGATGTGATTGATCAATCCCCGCCTGCTGCGCCAGTTTTTCGCAAAATGCGCGACCTTTCCCGACGCTATGGCTATGTAACAGTTCACGCGCTTCATCGCGTTCATGCGCCCGCTGGCGCAAGCGCCATAACCGCCGCCACTCCGTGACCACCGATCCCACGCCAGCGCCAACGATCAGCGCGCCTGCGGCACAGCCGCCTAAAGCGACCCAGTCCTGAGTTTGCCAGGCATTCATTGTCCACTGTACGCCTTGCCCGACCACGCTCGCGCCAAACAGCGCCAGCCCTCCCATCACCATTTTACGCCACAGACTGCGTTTGGGGCGCAGCGCGGCATCGACCGCCGCTTCTGCCACGCCTTCGTCTTCCGGGCGCTCATCGATAGCTGCAGGCGCAAATGTACGCGACTCCGCTTCGCTGAAAGTTTGCTGCGCTTTGAAGGCCGACGTAGGTTCCTCCTTTAGCGGTTCTGCAAAATCAATACGCGGTTTTAACGGTTCGCTCATCGCAGCTTATCTCCTATTAAAAACTCCAGCGCAGCGTCCAGACGAATATGTGGTAACGGTTTATCAACATCCATCACCTGCGGACGAAAGGCTTCGAACTGAAAACCCTGACTATCCCAAAACGCTTGTCCCGGCAAACGCGAAGGCACTTCGCCGGGGTACACGGTTAACGGCGCGCCGTCACTCAAACGGTTTCCACGTAAAGCCGGGATTTTTTCACCGTTGACCTCAATCACGCCGCTGGTGGTCGCCTGTACCGACGCCAGCCCCAGGCAATCCATACTAATGCCTTCAAACGCGGCATTTTGCCAGGCATCCTGAATAAGCTGCTGGAGCAAGGCCACCATATTGGCATGTTGGTCGAGGGTGACATGGTCGGCTTTCGTCGCGGCGAACAGCAATTTATCAATCACCGGCGAAAACAAGCGGCGAAACAGAGTCCGCTGGCCATAGTGAAAACTTTGCATCAACTGCGTTAAGGCGAGACGCATATCATTAAACGCCTGCGGCCCGCTATTAAGCGGTTGCAGACAGTCGACCAGTACAATCTGGCGATCAAAGCGTAGAAAATGATTTTTATAGAACCCTTTGACCACTTTTTCGCAATAGTAGTTAAAGCGTTCGCGCAGCATTCCAGCGTTGGTCTGTTTATCCGCCTGCGCCAGTTTTGACTCGCCGAAGGCGTCCACATCCGGCCACGGGAAAAACTGCAACGCTGGCGCGCCCGCCATATCGCCCGGCAAAACAAACCGTCCAGGCTGAATAAAGTGCAATCCCTGCGATTTACACTGATGCAAATAATCCGTCCAGGCGGCGGCAATCTCCGCCAGCCGGTTTTCATCGGCGGGCGCCAGCGGATCGAGCCCGTCGCAAAGTTGCCGCCATTTTGCGGCCCACTCAGCGCGTTGTCCTTGTAACAAGCCGTTCATCTGACGGGACCAGCTTAAATAATCCTGAGCCAGCATGGGCAGATCGAGTAACCATTCCCCTGGATAGTCCACAATCTCCAGATACAATGTCGAGGTATCTTTAAAATGGCGCAGCAGCGAGTCGTTTGAGCGATAGCGCAACGCCAGCCGAATCTCACTCACGCCGCGCGTCGGTGTGGGCCAGGCGGGAGGATTGCCATAAAGCTGAAGTATCCCCTCGTCGTAGGTAAAACGGGGAATACCAAAATCACGTTGAGGCACACGCTTTACACCAAGCAGGCGTTCTTCTCGTACCGCGCTGAGCAACGGTAAGCGCGCGCCCGCGTGGACATTAAGCAACTGGTTAACCATCGCCGTGATAAACGCCGTTTTGCCGCTGCGGCTCAACCCGGTTACGGCAAGACGCAAATGCCTGTCTACCCCACGATTGACCAGCGCGTTGAGTTCAGTTTTAAGTCGCTTCATTGACATCCTGTTGAGCCTGAAGAGAAGAAAAAATAATAACGAGCCTGCGTTATAGATATGTGCAAAAACGTTATTATCAACTACCCGGAGAGATCAACAACGGCGCATTAAGCGCCGCGGTTAGTATGAGTATTGAGCAATAGATTATCTATTTTTTTACTTTCGGCATATCAAGACGACTGATACCGCCCATATTCATCGCGTGCGTATACCCCATATCAAGCAACATTTGTTTTGCCATGCCCGACTGTCGCCCGGAGTTGCAATATAACTTTACCGTATCGTTCCTGTCTGGAACTACCGTTTCGATATGAGATTTAATCTCCTTCAATGGGATATTAATCGCGCCCTGAATATGCTCTCGCTGATATTGTTCCGGAATGCGGACATCTATCCAGTATTCTGCGGCATAAAGCGGCATGGCTACGAATAACGCTAACGCAAATATTCCTTTTTTCAACATACTTCCGTCCTGACACGTAATGTATTTCGCACACACTATACGCCAGAGCTTAACGAAATATTATGACCAGACTCGCTATTTGTAACGCTGCGAAATTTTATTCGCCGCCTTACGAAGTACTGGCTCCAGCGCAAACGCCAGCAACATTTTTAGCGGACGACGGGCGACGGATTTTACCGCCCATCCCGCCACGCCGGCAGGCCCGTAGCGTAACGCGGTCAACAGAACCAGCTTACCTGCTATTTTGAAGCCGGGCTTCACCTTCTGCCCGGCGCGTTGCCAGCGAGTATTCATCTTCACCTTCCCGATATATCACTTACAGTTGACGGAAACGACTACGCAGTGTGAACGTATCTGACGTGACGTAGCGTTCCATTTCTCGCAAACGCTTTTCGCCTGCGGCAAGCTCTCTGTCTACGGTATCCAGCAGTTCGCCGCTGCTCGGCTGCGGTTTCCCTGCGGCCAGATTATCCGGCATAGGATCCAGTACAAAAGACAGAACGATATAGGCCACTACGGTAAAAAACGCCAGCCCAAAGAAAATCGACAGCACGACCAGAATACGCACCAGTTTTACCGGTACATCAAGGTAGTCGGCGATCCCGGCGCAAACGCCACGCACCATGCCCTTTTGCGGCATACGCCATAGTTTTTTATTCAGATTGATTCCACCCATTAGCGCTCTCTCCAGTTCGGATGCTCTGCATCAAGAATGTCTTCCAGCGCCTGAATGCGCTCGCGCATACGTTGCGCGTCGTCTGTGAGTTGCAGTAAGCGTTGCTGCTCGCTTTGCGACAGTTCTCCCCGACCGGCGCGGTTGCTGTAATGCAGCCACAGCCAAATCGGTAACACAAACAACACAAAAATGGTTAACGGGATGGCCAGAAATAGCGCGCTCATGCGTTCTCCTTACACCTAAAGCTGATGAGCGACGGCGCGTACCGGCGCCGCCATTGTCATTATTGATTATCTTGCTTCATTTTGGCTTTCAACTGCGCCAGCTGCTCGCTGATTTCATCATCGGCTTTCAGGTTGGCAAACTGCTGGTCCAGCGATTGCTGCTTACCAAAACGATGGCTTTCCGCTTCCGCTTCCATTTGATCGATACGACGTTCAAAGGATTCAAACCGCGCCATGGCTTCATCCAGTTTGCCGCTGTCAAGCTGACGACGGACATCGCGGGAAGAACTCGCCGCCTGATGACGCAGCATCAGCGCCTGCTGGCGAGCGCGTGTTTCGCTGAGTTTGTTTTCCAGCTCGCCAATCTCTTTCTTCATGCGCGCCAGCGTGTCATCCACCAGCGTGACTTCCTGTTCAAGCGTAGCAATTAAATCGGTCAGCTTTTGTTTTTCAATCAATGCGGCGCGCGCCAGATCGTCTTTATCTTTGCGCAGAGCCAGTTCCGCTTTTTCCTGCCACTCGGTCTGCTGAGTCGTGGCCTGTTCAATACGACGGGATAACTGTTTCTTTTCCGCTAAAGCACGCGCGGAGTTCGAGCGAACCTCCACCAGCGTATCTTCCATCTCCTGAATCATCAGGCGCACCAGCTTCTGCGGATCTTCCGCTTTTTCCAACAACGCATTGATATTGGCGTTCACGATGTCGGCAAAACGAGAAAAAATACCCATAATTCAATCCTCACATAATGTTCTGATAACGGGCGATGCCCTGCTACATGATTAATACAATTTGCGTGCCAACTTTTCATATCACTGATAATAAAGAAATTGTTTCGTTTTACCTCGCCAGCAAAAAAGGATAAAGTGGTGAAAAACACTAACAAGTGGCGATTTTCATCATGGCTGAATTTAAAGATAACCTGCTCGGCGAGGCAAACCGTTTTCTTGAAGTACTGGAACAAGTCTCCCGGCTCGCGCCGCTGGATAAGCCAGTGCTGATTATTGGCGAACGCGGGACGGGTAAAGAACTTATCGCCAATCGCCTGCACTATCTCTCTTCACGCTGGCAGGGGCCGCTTATCTCGCTTAACTGCGCGGCGCTTAACGAAAACCTGCTGGACTCCGAACTGTTTGGTCATGAAGCGGGTGCTTTTACCGGGGCGCAAAAACGCCATCCCGGTCGCTTTGAACGCGCCGATGGCGGCACGCTGTTTTTGGATGAACTGGCGACAGCGCCGATGCTGGTACAGGAAAAGCTACTGCGGGTGATTGAATATGGCGAGCTAGAGCGCGTCGGCGGCAGCCAACCGTTACAGGTTAATGTGCGATTAGTATGCGCCACCAACGCCGATTTACCCGCCATGGTGAAGGAAGGGACATTTCGTGCCGATCTGCTCGACAGGCTGGCTTTTGACGTTGTACAACTGCCGCCGCTGCGCGAACGCCAGAGCGATATTATGCTGATGGCCGAGCATTTTGCTATTCAGATGTGTCGTGAGCTACGTCTGCCCTTATTTCCCGGTTTTACCGATCGGGCAAAAGAAACGTTGTTGCATTACGCCTGGCCGGGTAATGTCCGCGAGCTGAAAAACGTAGTCGAACGTTCAGTGTATCGCCACGGCAGCAGTGAACATCCTTTGGATGAAATTGTTATCGATCCTTTTCAACGCCATCCCGCCGAACCGCCCACGCCCGCCCTGCCATCGGCATCCGCCACGCCTGACCTGCCGCTCAACTTGCGGGAGTTTCAACTGCAACAGGAAAAAGCGCTGCTGCAACGTAGCTTACAGCAGGCGAAATTTAACCAGAAACGAGCCGCCGATTTGCTGGCGCTCACCTACCACCAGTTTCGCGCCTTGCTTAAAAAGCATCAGTTTTAGCTATTTCTCCGACTAATTGACGACATTTACGCCAGTTATCCACCGACATTTTTACGTGGCGGGCCGAAGTGCGATACACTTTGCAAATTGAACTTCAAAAACTTAACTATTATGCGCCTGGTTTTATCGTCTCTGATCGTGATAGCGGGTCTACTGAGTAGTCAGGCTACGGCTGCGACTACGCCCGAACAAACTGCGAGTGCAGATATTCGCGATAGCGGCTTTGTGTATTGTGTCAGCGGGCAGGTCAACACCTTTAATCCGCAAAAAGCGAGCAGCGGCCTCATCGTCGATACCCTGGCCGCCCAGTTATATGATCGCCTGTTGGATGTCGATCCCTATACTTATCGTTTAGTCCCAGAGCTGGCAGAAAGCTGGGAAGTGCTGGATAACGGGGCAACGTACCGTTTTCACCTGCGCCGCGACGTTTCCTTTCAAAAAACCGCCTGGTTTACGCCGACCCGAAAACTCAATGCTGATGATGTCGTCTTTACCTTTCAGCGGATTTTTGATCGTCGGCATCCGTGGCATAACATCAACGGCAGTAGCTTCCCCTACTTTGATAGCCTACAGTTCGCCGACAATGTAAAAAGCGTGCGTAAGCTGGACAATAACACCGTTGAGTTTCGCCTGACGCAGCCAGACGCCTCCTTTTTATGGCATCTGGCCACACACTACGCTTCCGTCATGTCCGCTGAGTACGCCGCGCAGCTTAGCCGAAAAGATCGTCAGGAACTGCTAGACCGCCAACCGGTCGGCACCGGGCCTTTCCAGCTTTCGGAGTACCGTGCCGGACAGTTTATTCGTCTCCAGCGCCACGATGGGTTTTGGCGCGGCAAACCGCTGATGCCGCAAGTGGTGGTGGATTTAGGCTCCGGCGGTACCGGGCGTTTATCGAAATTACTGACCGGTGAATGCGATGTTCTGGCCTGGCCCGCCGCCAGCCAGCTAACTATTTTACGCGACGATCCGCGTTTGCGCCTGACGTTGCGACCGGGGATGAATATCGCCTATCTGGCCTTTAACACCGATAAGCCGCCGTTGAATAATCCCGCAGTGCGCCATGCGCTGGCCTTATCGATCAACAACCAGCGTCTGATGCAGTCGATTTATTACGGCACGGCGGAAACCGCAGCCTCCATTTTACCGAGAGCCTCATGGGCTTATGATAACGATGCCAAAATTACGGAGTACAATCCGGAAAAATCGCGCGAACAGCTAAAAGCGCTGGGCATTGAGAATCTTACGCTGCATCTCTGGGTGCCGACCAGTTCTCAGGCCTGGAACCCAAGTCCGCTAAAAACGGCGGAGCTTATTCAGGCGGATATGGCGCAGGTTGGCGTAAAAGTGGTCATTGTGCCGGTTGAAGGTCGTTTTCAGGAGGCGCGCCTGATGGATATGAATCACGATCTGACCTTATCCGGCTGGGCCACGGACAGCAACGATCCGGATAGCTTTTTCAGACCACTGTTAAGCTGTGCGGCCATCAATTCGCAAACCAATTTCGCCCACTGGTGTAACCCTGAATTTGACAGCGTGCTACGTAAGGCACTGTCGTCGCAGCAGTTGGCTTCGCGCATAGAAGCGTATGAGGAAGCGCAGAATATCCTGGAGAAAGAGCTGCCGATACTGCCGCTGGCATCATCACTACGCCTGCAGGCATACCGCTACGATATTAAAGGGCTGGTGTTAAGCCCGTTCGGCAATGCGTCTTTTGCCGGCGTCTCCCGCGAAAAACACGAAGAGGTGAAAAAACCATGATTATCTTCACCCTGCGTCGGTTATTGCTGTTGCTGGTGACGCTATTCTTCCTGACCTTTATCGGCTTTAGCCTGAGCTATTTTACACCGCACGCGCCGCTACAAGGCGCATCATTATGGAATGCCTGGGTTTTCTGGTTCAACGGTCTGCTGCACTGGGACTTTGGCGTGTCCAGCATTAACGGCCAGCTGATCTCCGAGCAGCTTAAAGAGGTGTTTCCCGCCACGATGGAGCTGTGCATTCTCGCCTTTGGTTTTGCGCTGATGGTCGGCATCCCGGTCGGGATGCTGGCTGGCGTGACGCGTAGCAAATGGCCGGATCGTTTTATCAGCGCGCTGGCGCTATTAGGTTTCTCAATTCCGGTTTTCTGGCTGGCGCTTCTGCTCACACTGTTCTTTTCGCTCACGCTAGGGTGGCTGCCGGTATCCGGGCGATTTGACCTGCTTTATGAAGTTAAACCGGTTACCGGTTTCGCCATCATTGACGCCTGGATTTCAGATTCGCCGTGGCGTGATGAAATGGTGATGAGCGCCATACGGCATATGGTTTTACCGGTGCTCACGCTTTCCGTCGCGCCGACCACAGAAGTGATCCGCCTGATGCGAATCAGCACTATTGAGGTCTACGATCAGAACTACGTTAAAGCGGCGGCCACGCGCGGCTTGTCGCGCTTTACGATTTTACGCCGTCACGTGTTGCATAATGCGCTGCCGCCGGTCATTCCCCGTCTTGGTCTGCAATTTTCAACCATGTTAACGCTGGCGATGATTACCGAAATGGTTTTCAGCTGGCCAGGGCTGGGACGATGGTTAATTCACGCCATTCGTCAGCAGGACTATGCCGCTATTTCCGCTGGCGTGATGGTCATTGGGTCGCTGGTTATTGTGGTCAATGTGATTTCCGATATTTTGGGTGCTATGGCTAACCCTCTGAAACATAAGGAATGGTATGCCTTACGATAGCGTCTACAGCGAAAAGCGCCCGCCAGGCACCCTGCGTACTGCCTGGCGCAAATTTTATAGCGACGCGCCTGCGATGGTGGGTCTGTATGGATGCGCCGGTCTGGCGTTGTTGTGTATTTTTGGCGGCTGGATCGCGCCCTATGGCATCGATCAGCAATTTTTGGGCTATCAGCTACTGCCGCCCTCCTGGTCACGCTATGGCGAAGTCTCCTTTTTTCTGGGGACTGACGATCTGGGGCGCGATGTGCTGAGCCGCCTGTTAAGCGGCGCGGCGCCCACGGTCGGCGGCGCGTTTATCGTAACGCTGGCGGCTACGCTATGTGGATTAGTCCTCGGCGTAGTGGCAGGCGCGACGCACGGTTTACGCTCTGCCGTACTGAACCATATTCTGGACACGCTGCTTTCCATCCCTTCGCTCTTGCTGGCGATTATCGTCGTGGCATTTGCCGGCCCACATCTGTCACACGCGATGTTTGCCGTCTGGCTGGCCCTGTTGCCGCGAATGGTACGTTCCGTCTATAGCATGGTGCATGATGAACTGGAAAAAGAGTACGTCATTGCCGCCCGTCTGGATGGCGCGACAACGCTGAATATTCTGTGGTTCGCCATTTTACCGAATATTACCGCCGGTCTGGTCACCGAAATTACCCGGGCGCTGTCGATGGCGATTCTGGACATCGCCGCGCTGGGATTTTTAGATCTCGGCGCACAGCTTCCCTCTCCTGAATGGGGGGCCATGTTGGGGGATGCGCTGGAGCTAATCTATGTCGCGCCGTGGACCGTTATGCTACCCGGCGCGGCGATAACGCTCAGTGTTTTACTGGTAAACCTGCTCGGAGATGGGATTCGTCGTGCGATTATTGCGGGGGTGGAATAATGCCGTTACTGGATATCCGCAATCTCACCATTGAATTTAAAACCAGCGAAGGTTGGGTAAAAGCGGTCGATCGCGTCAGTATGACATTAAGCGAAGGCGAAATTCGCGGCCTGGTAGGTGAATCGGGTTCCGGAAAGAGCTTGATTGCTAAAGCTATTTGCGGCGTCGCGAAAGACAACTGGCGAGTCACTGCCGACCGTATGCGTTTTGATGATATCGATCTGCTGCGCCTCTCCTCTCGTGAACGGCGTAAGCTGGTCGGGCATAATGTGTCGATGATCTTCCAGGAGCCGCAGTCGTGCCTTGATCCTTCCGAACGCGTCGGCCGCCAGCTAATGCAAAATATTCCCGCCTGGACCTATAAAGGTCGCTGGTGGCAGCGTTTAGGCTGGCGTAAACGACGTGCTATTGAATTACTGCACCGGGTGGGAATTAAAGATCATAAAGACGCGATGCGCAGTTTTCCCTATGAACTGACCGATGGCGAGTGTCAGAAAGTCATGATCGCTATCGCGCTGGCGAATCAACCGCGACTCCTGATCGCTGATGAACCCACCAACTCAATGGAACCGACGACGCAGGCGCAAATTTTTCGCCTGTTGACCCGACTGAATCAAAACAGTAATACCACCATTCTGTTGATTAGCCACGACCTGCAAATGCTGAGTCAGTGGGCTGACAAAATCAACGTCTTATACTGCGGCCAGACGGTAGAAACCGCGCCAAGTAAAGATCTGGTGACGACGCCACATCATCCTTATACGCAGGCGCTTATCCGCGCGATTCCGGATTTTGGCAGCGCGATGCCGCATAAAAGCCGTCTGAATACGCTGCCGGGTGCGATCCCGCTACTGGAACAGTTACCGATAGGTTGTCGTCTGGGGCCGCGCTGCCCTTACGCGCAACGAGAATGCATTATCACGCCACGCTTAACCGGCGCGAAAAATCATCTCTATGCCTGTCATTTTCCGCTGAATATGGAGAGAGAGTGATATGGTGGAAACTCTGCTTGAAGTGCGCAACCTGAGTAAAACCTTTCGCTACCGGACAGGATGGTTTCGCCGCCAGACCGTCGACGCCGTGAAACCATTAAGCTTTACGCTTCGTGAGCGTCAGACTCTGGCCATTATCGGCGAAAACGGTTCCGGCAAATCCACGCTGGCAAAGATGCTGGCCGGCATGATTGAACCCACCAGCGGCGAGCTTCTTATTGACGATCATCCCCTGCATTACGGCGACTATTCATTTCGAAGCCAACGTATTCGAATGATTTTTCAGGACCCCTCAACGTCACTGAATCCACGTCAACGTATTTCGCAGATCCTTGACTTCCCCCTGCGCCTTAATACCGATCTGGAGCCGGAACAGCGGCGCAAACAGATTGTCGAGACGATGCGTATGGTGGGGCTATTGCCCGATCACGTGAGCTACTACCCGCATATGCTGGCGCCGGGGCAGAAACAGCGTCTGGGCTTGGCCCGCGCGCTGATTTTACGCCCTAAAGTCATTATCGCGGACGAAGCGCTGGCTTCGCTTGATATGTCCATGCGCTCGCAGCTCATCAATCTGATGCTTGAATTGCAGGAAAAACAAGGCATCTCCTATATCTATGTCACGCAGCATATCGGCATGATGAAACATATTAGCGATCAGGTATTAGTGATGCATCAGGGGGAAGTGGTTGAACGCGGCAGCACCGCCGATGTGCTCGCCTCTCCGCTACATGAGCTTACCCGCCGTTTAATCGCAGGCCATTTTGGCGAGGCGCTGACCGCTGACGCATGGCGAAAGGATCGCTAAGCGAAACAAATACCCTCAGTTCGATTCTCTGAGGGTGTTCATGCGACTGCCCAACAGCAATGTTTCAACCTCTTCTAACGCAACGGAAGGAAATAACGTGCCCTGGGTTGCCCAAATGCCTGCCGTTTTTAACACCGGCAAATAGCGTGTGTTTTCCTGACCACCCACCACAATCTTGTCACAATAATGCCGGATATGTTTGACGAGCAGCGGAAACGTCATTTTTTCAATTTGTGAGACAAAAAAGCTGCGGTCAAGTTTTACGCCGCTAAAACACCCGCAAACTAATGGCGCAGCGGTTGCGTTCCCTACGCCCAGGTCGCCCAGCCATAATGGATTAGGTTGCTTATGAAGCGCGTGTATTAAAGGATCGATTAAGGCGTTATCTTGACATGAAAAATGTTCAGCGACCTGCAGCTCCACAAATAGCATGGCGTGTAGTAATGCGCGAATATCTTTGTCCTGAAGGACAAACTGCGCCATACCCCGATCGATATTTATGATACAGAACAGGCCGTGGCGTAGAAACCAGCCATGTTTGGCCGCGATTGTCCGCAACAGATCAAGCAGAAAACGGCGCTTCTGCGAATTGTCCCATGACGAGATAACAAACTCAGGGTGTAGCGGACGAGCGGGCGACGATGCAAAATGGGTAGTGATTTCGACACCCAGTAAATCCCCCTCCATTGCCCTTATCGGCTCTGCCATAAAAAAATAGCGCATGTGACCACTCCACTTGATCTTAACTCCCTGATAATGCGCTTTTAACGCAAATCAATCAATAAAAACGATCAATATATAAAAAATGATCGAAAAAAACAATATATGTTAACTTCATGATAACTTGCTAATTTTATGTTTTGAGAATGTTCTTCTATTGCTATAAGGAAATTTACATACTACGCCGAACAACGCTAATACGACGGCATGAGACCATCCGTAAAGCCAAGTTTTTCTTGTCAGGCAGAGGGGAAAAATCAAGGCGAGTTAATGTTGTTGCACCATTGCGAGGCATTTCACCCACTATGGCAGCGCGGCATCGCCAACCCTAATGGCGAGTTGCATCTCCGCTACAGGCTGTCCAGATCCCCCGAACGACCTTTAAGCGAATAGCAACTCTCAATAATTGATCGGCAAATCTGTAGCGAATGAGCCCCCGGCGATTCGCAGAAAAGAACTGAACTAAATGCTATTTTTTTAATTCATTCTTTAATACCTTAGCCACAAGAGTCCCTTCCTCAGGCGCGGCTAGTTTAAAACGTCTTCCTGGCGCAGGTGTCTGTTCTTCCTCTCCGATTAACGCATCAAGATCCGCAATAAGTGACTTATAATATTCAATATCTTCAGTATTTTCTTCGGTCTCGGCCCGCTTTAATTTTATCAGGTGATGGGTCTTAATTTGCTCTTCCAGTTGCCTTGTTGCAAGAGAAACGCTTCGCTGTTGCCGGGATTCTTGTGACAGCACGATTTGATCGCCATCCACAAAGAAAAGATCCCCTCCTTTAACCAGAATATTACCTAAGTTATCTATATCATGCATATAAACCCCCCGGGATTCAAGAAGCGCCTCCGCCATTCGATAGTTATCTTCATCTCCAATATCGAACTCCTGACCTTGAATATATTTTGAAACTAAAACCGTAACGTCTTTACCATTAATATTCATGGAGGCCGAACGAGAAAAATTCTTGTCGCCATTGGCCATATTCAAATACTTACTGACACGATCAGGATGACAATTACGATGCTCCGGAGAGTTAACATCCACTTTTATTCCCCGCTCATTAATTGGAATTTTAACAACAAAGTCTTCATTTAACAGATAGACTGTCCCATAACTTCCGCTACCTATTTTATTTTTTTCAATATCACGCATGCGAATATTTTTCTGAAACTCCGGCGAGTTAATAAACGCCTCTATTGCCGCTGGTTGTGATGCATCCGTCTGATCAGTAGCGCAGCTCTCATCACCAGACGCCGTGGCGGGCGTGGTCAGGAAGTCTATCAAACGATGCTCAAAAGCCTCATAGACTCCATTACTACCTGCTTCGCTCGGCGTCAGGTGATCATTATCCAAAGCGGCAAGCGTAATTTCCCCGTTATTATAATTAAACATCGTTTCTTTTAAAAAATCGACGCAATGTTCAGAACACTCCGTCTCGGTCACTAATACTCCATCGTAAAACATCTGTAGTAGTAACATATTTTCTTGATACGCTAATACTTCTACAGTGTATTTATCTCTTGTTTCAGGTCTGGAGGCATCAATAAGTTTAATATATCCAAGAAGGGGGCGCCATCGTGTACAGTCTTCATCTCGCCTCGAAAATGGTCGTAGCGAGAAAGGCTTCGTAATATCGGGACGCTCGTTTTTTTGGCACAGTAGATTATATATCTCTTTATAATCAGAAATTAAACTTCGCCTGGTAAATATATTCCTGAAAAAATCTATGAATTTCTCATACGTTGAAAAAACATGCTCTCTTTTATTATCGATGATATCTCTTAAATGCTTTTCTGATATCTGACAACTATGATTTCCGATATGAAATGTAAACGGCATATGTCTCATCCTCTGAAAATTTATTATAATATACATGCAAACATATAAAAACCTGATTTGTAACTACTGTAATCACCTGATTTCCAAAATTTTTCATATCCAGTATTACTCTGCATCAATAAATAGAGAAAACTTACAGCGCCTAAAAAAGAAATTATTTTTGTTAAGCATTTGCTGGTTAAAATTACATGTCTATACCCAAAATAATTCGAGTTGCTTACAGGCGGCAAGGGAGTGAGTCCCCAGGAGCATAGATAACTATGTGACTGGGGTGAGCGAGTGTAGCCAACACATAAGCAACTTGAAGTATGAAGGGTATATAACATCGCTAATAGGTGAGGTAAACCATTCGGATGAATATTCAGGCTTCCTACAGAACCTTTATTTGTCTGGTGGAAGGCGCATCGCTATCGTACTTGCTATCCGTCCCGGTGTCTCTGGTTGGATGAGGCGAACCTTACACCAGCTGGTATACTGCACCGTAGGGCCTGTCCCATTAGACTCTTTGATTTGCCAGTTTGGCCCTGGGGAGTGCTCAAAATCTTCAGGGACTTCGTTACCGTGTGGTTTTAGAACGTCACCTGCCGGAGATAGCGGCGGAAAAATAGCGTGACACACGGGGCCAAGAGTGGGATATAATTTCAGACTAATTTCGAATAATGTTGAAAAGTTGCTGTTAACCATTGTTCGTAAAAGCAAAAAATAAGCAATGACTATAAGGATTAAAGCTATGGGTTTTCTTTCCGGTAAGCGCATTCTGGTCACTGGCGTGGCCAGTAAACTGTCCATCGCCTACGGTATCGCACAGGCGATGCACCGCGAAGGAGCTGAACTGGCGTTCACCTACCAGAACGACAAACTGAAAGGCCGCGTAGAAGAATTTGCTGCCCAGCTGGGTTCCAGCATCGTTTTACCGTGTGATGTCGCTGAAGATGCCAGCATTGACGCTATGTTTGCAGAGCTGGGTAACGTTTGGCCGAAATTTGACGGTTTCGTACACTCGATTGGTTTCGCGCCTGGCGATCAGCTGGACGGCGATTATGTTAATGCGGTTACCCGCGAAGGCTTTAAAATCGCTCACGATATTAGCTCTTACAGCTTTGTTGCCATGGCGAAAGCCTGCCGCACCATGCTGAATCCGGGTTCTGCGCTGTTGACCTTGTCTTATCTGGGAGCGGAGCGCGCCATCCCGAACTACAATGTCATGGGTCTGGCGAAAGCCTCTCTGGAAGCCAACGTGCGTTATATGGCAAATGCAATGGGGCCGGAAGGCGTTCGCGTCAACGCTATCTCTGCGGGTCCAATCCGCACGCTGGCGGCGTCCGGTATTAAAGACTTCCGTAAAATGCTGGCGCATTGTGAAGCAGTTACGCCAATTCGTCGCACCGTGACCATTGAAGATGTGGGTAACTCAGCGGCGTTTCTGTGCTCCGATCTCTCGGCAGGCATTTCTGGCGAAGTCGTCCATGTTGACGGCGGGTTCAGCATTGCGGCAATGAATGAACTGGAACTGAAGTAAGCGCATTAAGTTTATTAGCGGGCGGCACGGCTGTGTTGCCCCATTCCCCTCACTCACCACTCATCTCGTTATATAGCGTTCTGATATTTGTTATCACCTAACAATCTTTCATCCCTTTCCCGCATACGCCAGGATAATCCAGCATAAACGATCCGACGCCGAATCATTATCGATCGCCATTTCATCCTCGGGAAACCCTATGGAACAATGCCGAAAAGCGGGTAAAAGCCACTGGTATCATGAAACACAATCCACTATGTCGTCACAAACCCCGCTTTCGCTAATGCCGGAAGCCGCGTATGTTAACGATCGTTTTTTACTGGATTTAACGGTAGCAGAAACCGCGTTGACGCCTTTTGAGTCATGGTTAAAGCCCGCTCGCCAGTTGGCGGATGTCTTATTTCCCCGCACGGTTCTCAACGACCGGCTTCATACGTTTAGCGCCTATGAACGTATGAGCACCGCGCTGACCGCCGCTCAGGTATTTGGGGTTCAGCGTTTGTGCCGCTATTATGCCGCGCGTCTGGCGCCGCTACCTGGCCCTGACGCCTCAAGAGAGAGCAATCAACGGCTGGCGCAAATTACGCAATACGCTCGTCAACTTGCCGGCTCCCCCTCCGTTATCAATACGCGAGCCCGCGAACAGCTTGCAGAGGTGGGATTAACCGCCCGGGATACCGTACTCATCAATCAGATCATTGGGTTTATCGGTTTTCAGGCGCGGGTAGCGGCGATATTTCAGGCGTTTTGCCGTCTGCCCGTGCGCGAACTGCCCGGCCAGGAGATGCAGCGCTTTGCCAGGGCCGCGCGGTTTCAAAACCCCCAGACGATATGGCGGCCCGCCGCCAGTCTGGTAGAATATCCTCCAGCCCATACCAAAGTTCGGCGGCAATATTCGTCTTCACAATGCCAAATGATGGCGCCGGTACTCATGCGCGATCCGTCTTCATTCGCGTTACTCGAACGCATACTGACCAGCACATTACACACTGCGTCGCTCCCTTCTTTACTTCCACTTATCACGCTCCTCACATCACGTATCAACGGCAGCGCCGCCTGCTTTAACGAACAGGCAACCCAACCTGGCGCGTGGCGTCGCGCTGTCATCACGTTACGCCAGGAAGACGACGACATCGCTCGTTGGGAACTTGAGCCTGCACTGACACAGGCGATACAATGGCTCACCAGAGCGCCCGATCGCTTTAGCGCCGCGCATTTTTTCCCGCTACTCACCAGGGGAGTTTCATCGGAGCAGGCCATTAATATGTTAGGCTGGTGCGGCGTGTGCGGATGGTTAAATCGTTTAAAAATCGCGTTGGGCGAAACCTATTAACTCATCCATTACAGAAAGAGCGCTTGCTGCGCCAGGCAGAATCGCGTAAAACTGTCAGCCGCTCTTTTGGCTACGAAAATAGACGAATATGTTTCAGGACAACCCGCTGCTAGCGCAGCTTAAACAGCAACTGCATTCCCAGACGCCGCGCGCTGAAGGGGTCGTAAAAGCCACGGAAAAAGGCTTTGGCTTCCTTGAAGTTGACGCGCAAAAAAGCTATTTCATTCCTCCGCCGCAGATGAAAAAAGTGATGCATGGCGATCGTATCGTCGCGGTCATCCACACGGAAAAAGAACGTGAGTCTGCCGAGCCGGAAGAACTGATCGAACCGTTCCTGACGCGTTTTGTGGGAAAAGTTCAGGGTAAAAATGACCGCCTGTCCATCGTGCCGGATCATCCGTTGCTGAAAGACGCGATTCCCTGCCGCGCCGCGCGCGGCGTTCAGCATGAGTTCAAAGAAGGTGACTGGGCGGTTGCCGAAATGCGCCGCCATCCGCTTAAAGGCGACCGTTCGTTTTACGCCGATTTAACGCAGTACATCACCTTTGCCGACGATCACTTTGTTCCCTGGTGGGTTACGCTTGCCCGCCACAACCTGGAAAAAGAAGCGCCGAACGGCGTAGCGACGGAGATGCTTGACGAAGGGCTGGAGCGTCAGGATCTGACCGCGCTGAATTTCGTCACTATCGATAGCGCCAGCACTGAAGATATGGATGACGCGCTTTATGCTGAGGAATTAGCGGACGGCAGACTCCAGCTTACGGTGGCTATCGCCGATCCTACCGCCTGGATTGCCGAAGGCAGTAAGCTGGATAACACAGCGAAAATTCGCGCCTTCACCAACTACCTGCCGGGCTTCAATATTCCTATGCTGCCGCGTGAGCTGTCTGACGATCTGTGTTCGCTGCGCGCCAACGAAGTGCGTCCGGCGCTCGCCTGTCGCATGATAATCGCCGCGGACGGCACCATTGACGATGATATCGCCTTTTTTGCGGCCACGATCGAATCGAAGGCCAAGCTGGCGTACGACAATGTCTCCGACTGGCTGGAAAATAACGGCACCTGGCAGCCGGATAACGAAAGCATTGCCCAGCAGATTCGTCTGTTGCACCGTATTTGTCTAAGCCGCAGTGAGTGGCGTCATCATCATGCGTTAGTCTTTAAAGACCGCCCGGATTACCGCTTTGTGCTTGGCGAAAAAGGCGAAGTACTGGATATTGTGGCGGAACCGCGCCGTATCGCTAACCGTATCGTAGAAGAGTCGATGATCGCCGCTAACCTTTGCGCCGCGCGCGTACTGCGCGATAAGCTCGGTTTCGGTATTTACAACGTACATACGGGCTTCGATCCCGCGAATGCCGACGCGCTGGCCGCGCTGCTGAAAACGCATGGTCTGCATGTCGATGCCGAAGAGGTGCTGACGCTGGAAGGCTTCTGTAAACTGCGTCGCGAACTGGATGCGCAGCCCTCCGGTTTCCTTGACAGCCGCATTCGTCGCTTCCAGTCTTTTGCGGAAATCAGCACCGAGCCGGGGCCGCATTTCGGTCTTGGTCTTGAGGCTTATGCCACCTGGACCTCTCCCATCCGTAAGTATGGCGATATGATTAACCATCGCCTGCTGAAAGCGGTCATCAAGGGGGAGGCTATTGCGCGTCCGCAGGAAGATATCACCCAGCAAATGGCGGAACGCCGTCGCCTGAACCGCATGGCGGAGCGCGATGTCGGCGACTGGTTATATGCACGCTTCCTTAACGATAAGGCGGGGACAAATACCCGTTTCGCGGCAGAAATTATTGACGTCAGCCGCGGTGGTATGCGTGTGCGACTGGTCGATAACGGCGCTATCGCCTTTATCCCTGCCCCGTTCCTGCACGCCGTTCGCGATGAACTGGTATGCAGCCAGGAAAACGGTACGGTACAGATTAAAGGTGAGACGGTTTATAAAGTGACGGATGTCATTGATGTCACTATTGCGGAAGTTCGCATGGAAACCCGCAGCATTATTGCCCGACCGGCAGCGTAACCACGTTGAGCTCGCTCAACGGCCTTTGCTGAGAAGGCAAAGGCCGTTTCTTTTCTTCTTCTCCCTTCCGTCATGCTCTAAGTTTAATCTTATTCAAGCGCCCCATTTCTTGTTATTTTTAGCTGGCGACTATGCTTTTTCCAGAATCTGGATTACATATGAATACATAGATAAAACAATACGTTCAGCCATAATTACCCTTATTTATAACATGGCTAACCTTTCTTTTCGGGCACCTGGCGCTTAAATGGGATGGTACGCATGATGAAACAGATTCAGGAACAAACGGCGCTAAATCCCCTTCACTCTCACTGGCGTCTGGCTGATGACCGCAACGTGCTGTATCTCTCCCCGACAGGTGAAACGGATGCAGAAAAAACGGTTGAGCTATCGCCGGAACAAGCCGGGCGTATCCGGGAAATAACGGCGATTACGTCCAGTCTGCTGATAACGTTGTTGATAGAAAAACAGGTTACCGCAGTGCACCTGGTAGGCCGTAAGATTAATAACCGTGAATGGGCTGGCAACCTGGCAACCTGGCCTGATACGCCTGCCGTCGCGCCAACGCAGGCGCAGGAGCTCTCTTTTGCCGAGCAAATCGTATCAGAAGCCAACTCAGTCATTGCGATACTGGATAGTCGGGGAAAAATCTGTCGATTTAATCGGTTATGCGAAGAGTACACGGGCTTAAAAGAGCGAGATGTAATTGGTCAAAGCGTCTTTAAATTATTTATGAGTCGCCGGGAGGCGGTTGCCTCCCGGCACTACATTGAGAATTTTTTTCGCAATGGCAATGCCTATGAAATCGAACGCTGGATAAAGACCCGTAAAGGCCAACGCCTGTTCTTATTTCGTAATAAATTCGTCCATAACGGTAGCGGAAAAAACGAAATTTTCCTGATCTGCGCAGGCACGGATATCACCGAAGAAAGGCGGGCTCAGGAGCGTTTACGCATACTGGCGAATACAGACACCGTCACCGGCCTGCCCAATCGCAATGCTATTCATGAATTTATTAATCATGCTATTGCCTCGGCTGGCGAGTCGCAAGTGGGTATCGTTTATCTCGATCTGGATAACTTCAAGAAAATTAATGACGCCTATGGGCATATGTTTGGCGATCAGCTCTTACAGGCCGTTTCGCTGGCGCTGTTGAGTTGTCTGGAGGAAGATCAATTGCTGGCCAGACTGGGGGGAGATGAATTCATTATCCTCGCTGCCCATACGTCTCAGGCCGCGCTGGAAGCAGTAGCCTCACGAATCCTTACCCGTCTGCGACAACCGTTTCGCATTGGACTCATTGAAGTTTACACGGGATGCGCCATTGGCATTTCGTTGGCCCCCCGGCACGGACAGGACAGCGAAAGTCTCATTCGCACTGCCGATACCGCAATGTATAACGCCAAAGAAGGCGGCCGCGGTCAGTTCTGCGTTTTTTCGCCGGAAATGAATCAGCGCGTATTTGACTATCACTGGCTGGATACAAACCTGCGAAAAGCGCTGGAAAACGACCAGTTACTTATTCACTATCAGCCCAAAATTACCTGGCGCGGCGAAGTACGTAGCCTGGAAGCGCTGGTACGCTGGCAATCGCCGGAACGCGGATTAATTCCGCCGCTGGAGTTCATCTCATATGCCGAAGAGTCAGGACTCATCGTCCCGCTGGGCCGCTGGGTGATTCTTGATGTGGTTCGCCAGATTGCGAGATGGCGCGATAAGGGGATTAACTTGCGCGTAGCCGTTAACTTTTCGGCGCGACAACTGGCCGACCAGACGCTTTTTACTGCGCTTAAACAGGCTTTGTACGATCTGAATTTTGAGTATTGCCCGATCGATGTCGAGCTAACGGAAAGCTGCCTGATCGAAAACGACACGCTGGCGCTATCGGTTATCCAGCAATTTAGTCAGCTCGGCGCTCAGATTCATCTGGATGATTTTGGCACCGGGTATTCTTCGCTTTCCCAACTCGCACGGTTCCCTATTGATGCCGTTAAACTGGATCAGGCTTTCGTCAGAGATATCCATAAGCAACCGCTGTCGCAATCTCTGGTTCGGGCGATTGTCGCGGTGGCTCAGGCGCTAAATTTACAAGTGATTGCCGAAGGCGTAGAAAATGCTAAAGAAGATGCCTTCCTGACAAAAAACGGTGTCAATGAACGACAGGGCTTTTTATTCGCTAAACCTATGCCCGCCGTTTCTTTTGAACGCTGGTACAAACGTTATCAGACGAAAAAAATGCGTTAATGGCGGCGATAATAGGGAGAACAGCCTGTGCAGACAGGCATAGCCCTATTTTTCCCTTCTCTTTTCAGATTAATTTCTGCATCATGAATTGAAACCTTTTCTGACATTAAGGATGACAAACATGTCTGATATCGAAGCACAACGAATTGCCGCACGCATTGATACCGTGCTGGATATCCTTGTTGCTGGCGATTACCACTCGGCCATCAATAACCTTGAAATATTGAGAGCAGAGCTGTTAGATCAGGTTAAAGAGGGTATCTCGCCATCCCAGGCTCCCGGGTCGCCCTGGGAAATCTGATAGCGATTATTTGTCCGGGATGGCCGTTAGCCCTTCCCGGCTCTCTGACTGTCTGTTGACTCCTCTTAACGTATAAAATTAATACTATGAACTCCCGACAACAATCAATTTTGCAAATGGTGGTTGATAAAGGCCAGATGAGCGTTGCTGAACTGGCGAAAATTACCGGCGTATCTGAAGTCACGATTCGTCAGGATCTGAATACCCTGGAAAAACAGAGCTATTTACGCCGTGCGCACGGTTTCGCCGTTTCGCTTGAGAGCGATGACGTAGAGACTCGCATGATGACGAACTACACGCTAAAACGCCGACTGGCGGAGTTCGCCGCCTCGCTGGTCAGTCCAGGGGAATCCGTTTTTATTGAAAATGGCAGTAGCAATGCGCTATTGGCCCGGACGCTGGCGGAACAAAAAGATGTCACGATCATCACCGTGAGCAGTTATATCGCGCATCTGCTCAAAGAAACCCCTTGCGAAGTCATTCTCCTCGGTGGAATCTATCAGAAAAAAAGTGAAAGCATGGTAGGGCCGTTGACGCGACAGTTTATCCATCAAGTGCATTTCAGCAAAGCATTTATCGGTATTGATGGCTGGCAGGCTGATACCGGCTTTACCGGACGCGATATGATGCGATCGGATGTGGTTAACGCTGTTCTGGAAAAAGGCTCAGAAGCGATTGTCCTCACCGACAGCTCCAAATTTGGCTGTGTGCATCCCTATCCCCTGGGCCCGCTCTCTCGCTTCCATCGTGTCATTACGGATTCCAAAATTTCCGCCAGCGATCAAATGCAGTTAGAACATGCGGGGCTGCTAGTCAATGTTATTGGCTCATCCGTTTAAAATATTTCCCGATGGTTTGCCCTATGGCAAATCATCCTCTCTCTAAGACTTTTCTGACATCCCAATTAAGACTATTTACCTGTTGTAACGAGCGTAACGTCGTAAAATTAATATTAGCGAAATAACAGGAAGTGACTATCACCTGCGTGATATACCCCTGCGCAATCAGGTTTTACGGAAAATCTCTTAACAGGTTTTATTTTAACTATAGTTATAGTGAGCTTAATTCCGTGAATCGTTAATTCAGGAGAGAGTATTATGTTTATGACGAGCAAAAAAATGGCCGCTGCTGTGCTGGCAATCACCGTAGCAATGTCTCTGAGCGCCTGCTCAAACTGGTCCAAGCGCGATCGCAACACGGCTATTGGCGCAGGTGCGGGGGCGTTAGGCGGCGCAGTGTTAACGGACGGCAGTACATTAGGCACCCTGGGCGGCGCGGCGGTCGGCGGCGTGATTGGTCACCAGGTTGGAAAATAATCCAGACGTTTAAATATTGAACGGCTCAAAATAATACGTTTATTCTTTTCAGGTCTGGATTACAAAAATAGACAAAGTTGACTTTTACGCCACGGTAATTTACAACCGTGGCGTTTTCATTAGCCGCCAGCTAATTTTACTTTCATTCCTTTAGCTTCCAGCAATGATTTTATCAAGTCGCGTTTATCACCCTGAATTTCAATAATCCCTTCTTTTACTGCCCCGCCACAGCCGCATTTTTTCTTCAGTTCAGCCGCCAGTTTGGTTAATTCCGCATCATTCATCTCGATACCGGTAATCAAACATACGCCTTTACCCTTACGGCCACTGGTTTGACGCTGAATGCGAACGATACCATCCCCTTTGGGACGAACCGGCGCCGTTTTAGGTTCTTCAATGCGCCCCGTCTGTGTTGAATAAACCAGACGACTATTGGAATCGCTCATTATGCCTCCCGTTTCAGTGACGCGTTAATATCCTTCAGCGTTTGCGCCGGATCTACCGATTGCGTAACCGGGCGGCCAATCACCATATAGTCGACGCCAGCGGATAATGCCTGTTCGGGCGTCATAATGCGTCGCTGGTCGCCTGCCTCGCTGCCTGCGGGCCGAATGCCCGGCGTCACCAGCTTAAATGCAGCGCCAAAGGCCTGTTTAAATCTGACCGCTTCCTGAGCGGAACAGACCACGCCATCCAGCCCGCATTGCTGCGTCAGGCGCGCCAGCCGCTCCGCATGCTCCGCCGGTGACAACGTCACGCCAAGATCGCGCAGATCGCTGGTTTCCATACTGGTCAACACGGTCACGGCAATGAGTAACGGCGCATCCTTACCGAATGGCGCCAGCGCGTCGCGCGCTGCGGCCATCATTCTCGCCCCGCCAGACGCGTGAACGTTTACCATCCAGACGCCCAGGTCTGCCGCTGCGGCGACCGCCCGGGCCGTGGTGTTGGGAATATCATGAAATTTTAGATCAAGAAAGACATCAAACCCACGTTGCTGGAGATCCCGAACGAGCTGTGGACCAAACAGCGTGAACATCTCTTTGCCCACTTTTAAGCGACAATCGCGAGGATCGATTTTATCGACAAACGCCAGGGCTTTATCGCGTTCATGGTAATCCAACGCCACAACGACAGGCGATTCAGTAATAGCGCAGGAAGAAGATGAAGCAGTAAACGTCATGACCAGACCTTCTTGATGATGGGCACCGGAAGTGGCGCAAATTGGATAAACGGCGTGCATTCTACCTGCGGCGCAGGGAAATTAACAGGTTCGATTGACAACCTGATAAGCCCTGGTCGCCGATGCCAGCGTCGTTTCTAGCTTTACGTCATTAAGTATGTTGTAACTAAAGTGAGGCTTTTTTTATATACTACTGCCCATCAAGTCCGCGAATAGGTTTAATGGTCGACCATGCCCGGCAGGACGGACAGTGCCAGTACAAGGTATAGGCGGTAAAACCGCATTTCTGACAACGATACCGCGGTTTACTGCGCACCTGCTCGCCAACCATATCACGCAGTACCATCAGGCTTTCTTTCGCTCGCCCTTCTTCCGCCTCATTGAGATGGTAATCCATCAGCTTATGGAACACCCGCATGGTAGGATGTCGCTGTAGCTGACGCGTGATATAGACTTGAGCTGCGTCACTACCTTCACGCGCTTCCAGAATATCGGCAAGCATTAACTCAGCGCCAGCACCGGTATTCTCCTCTACGGCGCGGCGTAAAAACTCCGCCCACTCGGCATTTTTACCGAGCTGTTGATAACAGGTTTGCAGCATCTCCAGCGTTTCGCTGACCAGCTCTTTATCCTGAACGATCACACGTTGCAAGCTTTCGACCGCTTTGGCGTAATCCCCTCTCGCCATATAAACGCGCCCCATCATGATAGACACCCGGGCGCTATTTTTATCTGCGGCGGCACCTTTTTTCAGCAACGCCATCGCGCGATCCATGTCGTCGTTGCCCATCTGCTGTAACGCTAACTCACAGTAAAAATGGGCGATTTCGATACGCTGTTTATCTTTGCCCAGTTTCACCAGCCGTTCTGCTACTTCGATCGCCTTTTGCCAGTCGCTGGTTAGCTGATAGATTTGCAAAAGCTGCTGTAACGCGCCTACGCGAAATTCCGTTTCGTCGGTAAGTTGGTTAAACATATCTTCCGCGCGGTCATATAAACCGGCGGCCATATAGTCGCGCCCCAGTTGCTGAACAGCCAGTAAACGCTGTTCATAGGTCAATGAAGCGCTTTCCATAAGCGTTTGATGAATACGAATGGCGCGATCGACTTCGCCGCGAGAGCGAAACAGATTACCGAGAGTGAGATGAGCCTCAACGGTGCCGGTATCCTCTTTAAGCATATCGAGGAACAGATCCACCGCTTTATCTTGTTGGTTACTCAGCAGGAAGTTAACCCCTGCGACATAATCGCGCGACAGGCGGTTAGCTTCATCCTGTTTTGTTTGTTGCGCACTTCTGCGACCCATATACCACCCATAGGCAGCGGCTACAGGCAACAGCAGAAATAACAACTCCAACATAAATGATTATTCCTTTACAACCGACGAGTCGGCAGGGACCGCAACGTCGGTTGCTGGCGAGAGCTTGTTTTCCAGTCGTTTAATTTTACGTTCAGCGCGGGCAAGGGAAACGCGGACCCGCAGCCAGAACAGGCCGCAAATCAGCCAGCCAATCGCAAAACCGACGGCGAACAACACAGCAAGCAACGTGGAGATACGATACTCCCCTTGCGCCAGCAGGTAGTTAAACGTCACCTGTTGATCATTCTGCGCGCCCAGCGTCACCGAAATAACAAAAATCGCCAATACCAGTAAGAAAATGAGTAAATATTTCACATTACTTCCCGTTATGTGGTTTGCGCGAATAAATCGTGTCCAACTTACCGCATCCAGCCTTCTAAATTACCATTTTCCCGCCTCGCGCGAAATGGAAATGCGCCCGCCATCAGATGATTTAAGGGCAATAGTCAGAAAATCAACCGTTGTCAGCTTTCCTGCTCGCGTTCAGCAATTTCTTGCGCTTCTTCACGAGGCGGCATAAGCGGCCCGCAAATTCGCTGCGCCAGCCAGGTCGCCAGGGTAACTAATAGCCAGGAGATGAGCGTGGCGACCACTAAATCTCGCGGCCAGTGCATTCCCAGAAGCAAACGGCTGCCCATTACGCCGGTCGCCCAGACTAACAAAAACGCGATGGTGAAAGTCCGTCTGCGCGGCCATAACAGACCCACGGCCAAAAGCGCCCAGCTCGCTGCAAACATGGTGTGTCCGGAGGGAAACGCAAAGCCCGTCTCTTTTTGCCAGTGCTGACGCAGGAAAACGGGGATGTTCTGTTGCCCGGCCAACTGCTCTTTCACTAAATGTCCGCGTTCTGTACGCTTTAAAGTGTAGAACTCATCGACGGGAATATGGTGCGTTTTTTCAAGCCAGACCACAAATGGCCGCGGCTCCTGTACGCGCTCCTTTACCCATGACTTCACGCCCTGCCCGACGATAATCGCCCCACCGAGAATCGCAAACAGCATAATGGCGGCGCGCAGGCGAAATCGCAGGCACCATAAGAACCATCCACAAAGAATCACATGCGTGATAACGCCCCAGGGTTTGGTCACGGTTTC
This sequence comes from Salmonella sp. SAL04202, assembly GCF_046550775.1. NCBI lineage: Bacteria > Pseudomonadati > Pseudomonadota > Gammaproteobacteria > Enterobacterales > Enterobacteriaceae > Salmonella > Salmonella sp. SAL04202. Next base: position 1,479,443 of record NZ_JBGDXK010000001.1, read on the forward strand.
CGTTATCCAGAATAGCGTTTTTAGCCACCAGACCTGATGTCCTGGCTGCCACTGCCAGCCTGATACCCATACGGCAAGCGGCATGATAAGCAACAGGGCGGCGCCTGCCGCGGTGCGCTTCGCAATTGAAAGCATGGATGCTCCTTTTATAAGTAAGTATCACAATCATAACTGAAAATTCTCGCCGGACTGGAAAATTGACAAATTTGTGCCATTCCTGAGCAATTACGTGGTAGTGATTAGGTGATGACCGCCGCCTTATGGCAAAATAGCGGGATACAAGCCAACAGGCGACGACACCGCAGGCGTCAGCATAATCTGGAGAAATACATGCAGCTTAAACGTGTGGCAGAAGCCAAACTGCCAACCCCATTGGGTGACTTTCTGATGGTGGGATTTGAAGAACTGGCAACCGGACACGACCATGCCGCGCTGGTTTTTGGCGATATTTCAGGTAAAACGCCGGTCTTGGCTCGCGTTCATTCCGAATGTCTTACCGGGGACGCGCTTTTTAGTCTGCGCTGTGATTGTGGTTTTCAACTGGAAGCCGCGCTGACGCATATTGCGGAAGAAGGACGCGGTATTCTGATTTACCACCGTCAGGAAGGCCGCAATATCGGCCTGCTTAATAAAATTCGCGCTTATGCGTTACAGGATCAAGGCTATGACACGGTGGAGGCCAATCATCAGCTCGGCTTTGCCGCCGATGAGCGTGATTTCACCCTGTGCGCGGATATGTTCAAATTACTGGGCGTGGATGAAGTTCGCCTGCTGACCAATAATCCGAAGAAAGTCGAAATACTGACCGAGGCGGGAATTAATATCGTGGAACGAGTTCCGCTCATTGTGGGTCGTAATCCAAATAATGAGCATTATCTCGATACTAAAGCGGCCAAAATGGGCCACCTGCTAAGCAAATAAGCCACCGGTATTAAAGCGCGGGCCTGCCTGTTTACGGCAGGCCCGATAAACGGCTTTAGTTCAGCATATTTCTAATGACATAGTGCAATATGCCGTCATTCTGGTAGTAAGTCAGCTCGGTGGCGGTATCAATGCGACAGCGACAAGGCACCGTTTCTTTTCTGCCGTCCGCTCTCGTTAACGTCACCGGAATGGTCGCGCCAGGGCGCAGGTTTTGCAGATCCGCGATATCAATCACCTCTTCCCCGGTCAGTCCCAGCGTTTTACGCGTTACGCCCTGTGGAAACTCCAGCGGCAGGATCCCCATCCCAATCAGGTTTGAGCGGTGGATACGTTCGAACGACTCGGCGATCACCACGCGAATACCTAACAGCCGCGGACCTTTTGCCGCCCAGTCACGGCTCGATCCCGACCCATACTCTTTCCCGGCAATCACCGCCAGCGGCGTTTTTTCCTGCTGGTAGAGCATCGCGGCATCATAAATCGACATCGCTTCCGTACCCGGCAAATGCCGCGTCATCCCACCTTCGACGCCGGGCAGCATTTCGTTGCGAATACGAATATTGGCGAACGTACCGCGCATCATCACTTCATGGTTGCCGCGCCGTGATCCATAGGAGTTAAAATCCTTCCGCTCAACGCCGTGGTTTTGCAGATAGCGTCCGGCGGGACTGTCCGGCTTGATACTGCCGGCCGGAGAAATATGGTCGGTCGTTACCGAATCCCCCAGCATCGCCAGGATACGCGCGCCGTGGATATCTTTGACTGGCGCAGGCTGGGCCTGCATTTCATCAAAGAAAGGCGACAGGCGAATATAGGTTGAATCCGACTGCCAGCCGTAGGTATCGGACGATTCAACCTGAATCGATTTCCATTCTTCCGTACCCTCAAACACTTCCGCATACTCTTTACGGAACATATCCGATGATACCAGTTCAACGGCGCGGGCAATTTCCTGCGCTGAAGGCCAGATGTCCTTCAGGTATACCGGATCGCCTTTACGATCGTACCCCAGCGGGTCTGTCGCGAGGTTAATATTCATGTTTCCGGCCAGCGCATACGCGACCACCAGCGGCGGCGACGCCAGCCAGTTCGTTTTCACCAGCGGATGGATACGCCCTTCAAAATTTCGGTTACCGGAAAGCACGGCCCCTACCGTCAGATCGCCTTTTTTAATCGCGGTCTCAATAGGCTCCGGCAACGGACCGGAGTTCCCGATACAGGTCGTACAGCCATAACCGACCAGGTTAAAACCGAGTTCATCCAGATAAGGCGTAAGTTTGGCCTGCGCCAGATAGTCAGATACCACTTTTGACCCCGGCGCCAGAGAAGCCTTGACCCACGGTTGACGCTTCAACCCCAGCGTTACTGCTTTTTTCGCCAGTAATCCCGCCGCCATCAGCACGCTGGGATTCGAGGTATTCGTGCAGGAGGTGATGGCGGCAATGACGACAGCGCCATCCGGAAGCTGATATGGCTGTCCGTTCATCGTATAGTCAACCGGCTGGCGATCTCTTTGCGCGGTATTTAGCTCCAGCTCGGCGCTGGCGGCAAAGGCTTTCGGCACATCGCCTAACGCCACGCGATCCTGCGGGCGTTTCGGCCCGGCCAGGCTGGCCTCGACATCGCCCATATCCAGTTCCAGCGTACTGGTAAATACCGGTTCGTCTCCGGGATTACGCCACATTCCCTGCGCCTTCGCGTAGGCTTCAACCAGCTCGACCAGATCGTCGCTACGTCCGCTTAATCGCATATATTCCAGGGTGATGGCGTCAATGGGGAAGAAACCACAGGTGGCGCCATATTCCGGCGACATATTAGCGATGGTCGCGCGATCCGCCAACGGCAGCGAATCCAGACCATCACCATAAAATTCAACAAATTTACCCACGACGCCATGCTTACGCAGCATTTGCGTGACGGTTAGCACCAGGTCAGTGGCGGTGATTCCCTCCCGAAGTTTACCGGTTAACTTAAAGCCGACGACATCCGGGATAAGCATCGACACGGGCTGACCAAGCATCGCCGCTTCCGCTTCGATACCGCCCACGCCCCACCCCAATACGCCCAGACCATTAATCATGGTCGTATGGGAGTCAGTCCCCACCAGCGAGTCCGGGTAAGCAATCCACTCCCCGTCCTGTAATTCGCTCCAGACGGCTTTACCCAGGTATTCCAGGTTAACCTGATGGCAAATGCCGGTGCCGGGCGGCACCACGCTGAAACGGCTGAATGCCTGCTTTCCCCATTTCAGGAACATATAACGCTCATGGTTACGTTCCATTTCCAGCCGCACGTTTTCTTCAAACGCATCGTCATCGCCGAAATGATCGACCGTCACAGAGTGGTCAATAACCAGATCAACCGGCGATAACGGGTTCACTTTCGACGTATCGCCGCCAAGGCGTTTAACGGCTTCACGCATCGCCGCCAGGTCGACAACGGCAGGCACGCCGGTAAAGTCCTGCATCAGGACACGGGCGGGCCGCCAGGCAATTTCACGATCGGCATGGGCATTTTTAAGCCAACCGGCCAGCGCCTGAATATCTTCATCAGTCACAGATTCGCCGTCCTGCCAGCGCAACAGGTTTTCCAGTAACACTTTAAGTGATTTGGGCAAACGGGCGATATCGCCCAGGGATTTGGCAGCCAGCGGCAGACTGTAGTAATGATACGTTTTATCTTTGGCCTGCAATGTATCCTTACTGGCTTCTCGTAGGGTTGACGACATAGCTCCTCCTTAAATGACAGGGTTGCGTTACCCTGATTCTCCACAGGGTTGTATTAAAGATAACACAAACAAAATGTAACGTTTTGATAACAACCCAAATTGCTAAAAGAGGAGAAACCTAACAGGCGAGAAGCGAAGATGAAAAAGCCCGATAAATAACACATTATCGGGCTTTGACGAGATTAGACGGCAATCCAGATTAACTCGGCCCAGAACAGTAGCGATAATATAAACGCGCCAGTCCATGACCAATACTTTATATTTGACGTTAACATAGGCGACACCAACTGTGTTTAATCAATACTGAGAAGCGCTCAGCACACGGTTGCTGCGGTGTAATAAGACAGCGTTAATAAAACAGTAACGCCAATAAAAAGACGAATATTATTTTTGTGACACCTCGTCAGCAAAAGCATCAATAAATGCCCGCTGCTGCGGTGTGAGCGTCCAGTGTTGCGGAACAGACCGAAAAACGGTCGTATCCGGGGTGTTATCATCGTCACAAGATTGAATCGGGGGCGCGATCACGCGCTCGCGTTCCGACGTAATGCTCACTTAGCCCCACCAATGCCAGATAACAAGCGCTACCACTACCCAGAACAACGCAGAACCCACAAAAACCGCCAACCATGCTTTACGTTTGAGCTCAGGGTCGCGGCGCGGTTCCTGGTTTTCAGAAGGCATTACTAACCTCATGCTATCGGTATCACTTATCATTTTAGCACCAAACAATCGGTACAATTAATCATCAGATGAGACAAATCCTAAATAAACTTTAGTCAAAAATCCAGTCAATTTACGAATCGTTGCCAGTGAATAAATCAATCTTTTGACTCAAGATAACTATTTGGAAAAAGAAACTGGCGGGACGGGTAATTCAACACTATTTTGCTGATCATTACCCGTAATACTTAGAGGGATATTGCAAAAGGCGGCTTTGTCTGCCATGCCACTACGGCGCAAACCGACGGTGATATTACTTTTCAGGCAACTTTATATCCTGAAACATCGCTTCAATTTCTTCATTAGAACGCAACGCCACCGCCGTATCCACCACATCACGCGTCAGATGCGGCGCAAAACGCTGGATAAAATCATACATATAGCTGCGTAAAAAAGTACTACGGCGAAAACCAATTTTTGTGGTGCTGTGGCTAAAAATATCGTGCGCGTCAATCCGCACTAAATCAGGATCGGCAAGCGGATCGACCGCCATGCTGGCAATGACGCCAACGCCCAGCCCCAACCTGACATACGTTTTAATCACATCCGCATCGGTTGCAGTAAAGACGATCCGCGGCGTTAATCCTGCGCGATTAAAAGCGGTATCCAGTTCGGAACGCCCGGTAAAGCCGAAGGTATACGTCACCAGCGGATACTGCGCCAGCGCTTCAATCGTTACGGAAGACATTGCCGCCAATGGATGATCCGGCGTCACCACTATCGAACGGTTCCAGTGATAGCATGGCAACATCACCAGATCGTCATATAAATGCAACGCTTCCGTGGCAATCGCGAAATCGGCGTTCCCTTTCGATACCGCTTCCGCAATCTGCGTTGGCGACCCCTGGTGCATATGCAGCGAAACGCGCGGGTAACGCTCGATGAAGCCTTTAATCACGCCTGGCAATGCGTAACGCGCCTGAGTATGGGTAGTGGCAATATAGAGCGAGCCTTTATCCGGCCAGGTATGCTCGCCGGCGACCGACTTAATGGCATCGACTTTGGAAAGCACCTCACGCGCAATACGAATAATCTCCTGGCCTGCGGGCGTCACCTGAGTCAGATGCTTACCGCTGCGGGCGAAAATCTGGATGCCAAGCTCATCTTCCAGCATCCTAACCTGCTTGCTGATCCCCGGCTGGGAAGTATACAACCCCTCAGCGGTAGAGGAGACGTTAAGGTTATGATTAACCACTTCAACAATGTAACGAAGCTGCTGCAATTTCATAATACATCATCCAGATTAGCGCCATCAGGCCATCATTTATCTGCAGACTTAATCGGGCTGCTAATACGATTTAATAATAAAAAAGGTGTTAACTATAACCACTATATCATTTATATCTGAACTGTATAGCCAGCGCGATAAAATAATAAGACCGCTATACCCAAAATAATTCGAGCTGCTTAAAGGAGACAAGGGAGTGAGTTCCCAGGAGCATAGATAACGATGTGACTGGGGGGAGCGACAAATCTGCCGGGAGCAGATTTGAACGTCACGTGCGACGGTCCGCCAGGGCGAGGCCCATGGATGGGGCGAGTAATCCGTAGCCAACACATAAGCCACTTGAAATATGAAGGGGATATAAAAAAGGGCCGCTTACGCGGCCCGCTTGACTACAGTGGCGACAGGCAGGGGTTATTTCTTACCTTCAACCCACTTGCCGTCGACGAAGAACGCTGACCATCCCGTCGCCTTCCCGTCTTTTTCCGCCGCAACGTACTGCTGTTTTGTTTTGCGGCTAAAGCGAACAACGGTTTTATTGCCTTCCGGATCCTGCTGCGGCGCATCCGCCAGATAACGCAGTTTTTCCGGCAGGCGATCGCGGAACCGGTAAAGCTCCTCGACTAATGGCGCGCGCGTTTCGCGTGATTTCGGGAACGTATTGGCCGCCAGGAATATCCCTGCGGCGCCATCGCGCAGCACAAAGTACGCGTCCGATTTTTCACACGGCAGTTCCGGCAATGGAACAGGATCTTCCTTCGGCGGCGCAACTTCGCCGTTACGCAAGATCTTACGGGTATTTTTACATTCGTCGTTAGTACAGGCCATGTACTTACCAAAACGCCCCATTTTCAGGTGCATTTCGGAACCACATTTCTCACACTCAACGATCGGGCCGTCATACCCTTTGATGCGGAACTCGCCTTCTTCAATCTCGTAGCCGTCACAGGTCGGGTTATTACCACACACATGCAATTTACGCTTCGGATCGATCAGATAGCTGTCCATCGCCGTACCGCACTTCTGGCAGCGACGCTTGGCGCGCAGGGCGTTGGTTTCGGCGTCGTCGCCTTCCAGCACGTTCAGAACTTCATTTTCCGGCACCAGGTTAATGGTCGTTTTACAACGCTCTTTCGGCGAAAGCGCATAACCTGAACACCCAAGGAAAACGCCCGTACTGGCAGTACGAATTCCCATTTTACGGCCACAGGTTGGACAGTCGATGCTGGTCAGCACCATCTGGTTAGGACGCATCCCCCCTTCTTCCGGATCTTTCTCGGCTTTATCGAGCTGCTGAGTAAAATCGCTGAAGAAGTTATCCAGCACCGCTTTCCACTCGGCCTGGTGATTTGCAACCTGATCCAGACTATCTTCCATCTGCGCGGTAAAATCGTAGTTCATCAATTCGCGGAAGTTTTCTTCCAGCCGATCGGTGACGATTTCACCCATTTTTTCCGCATAGAAGCGACGGTTTTCAACGCGAACATAGCCGCGATCCTGAATGGTCGAGATAATCGACGCATAGGTAGACGGACGACCAATACCGCGCTTCTCAAGCTCTTTAACCAGAGAAGCCTCGCTAAAACGGGCTGGCGGTTTAGTAAAGTGCTGAGCAGGCGTCAATTCAAGTAGCGTCAGCGCATCGCCCTTATTCACGGCAGGCAATGTGCGATCTTCATCGCCTTTACGCAGCGCCGGCATCACTTTTGTCCAGCCGTCAAAGCGCAAAATACGCCCACGCGCTTTCAGACGGAATTCGCCTGCGCCAACGGTAAGCGTAGTAGAGTCATATTGCGCTGGCGTCATCTGACAGGCGACAAACTGACGCCAAATTAGTTGATACAACTTCTGCGCGTCAGCCTCCATGTCTTTCAGCGACTCCGCCATAACAGCAACGTCGGAAGGACGGATCGCTTCGTGCGCTTCCTGAGAGTTTTCTTTGCTGGCGTACTGGTTCGGGTTATCCGGCAGGTATTTCTTGCCGAAATTATCGCCAATATAACCGCGCACCATGTTGACCGCATCCTGACTCAGGTTGGTGGAGTCTGTACGCATATAGGTGATGTAACCCGCCTCATACAGACGCTGCGCCATCATCATGGTTTTCTTCACGCCAAAGCCCAGCCGGGTGCTGGCCGCCTGTTGTAGCGTGGAGGTGATAAACGGCGCGCCAGGTTTGCTGCTGGTCGGTTTGTCTTCACGCTCCAGTACGCTATAGCGCGCTTTTTCCAGCAAGCTGACGGCGGCAAGCGTCTGCTCGCGATTTACCGGCCGGAATGGCTTGTCGTTCTGATGCGTCACCTGTAGCGGTAGCGCCTCGCCAGACGGCGTCGTCGTATTGGCGTCAATTTCCCAGAACTCTTCCGGAACAAACGCTTTAATCTCGCGCTCGCGTTCAACGACCAGACGGACCGCGACAGACTGAACGCGACCTGCCGACAAACCACGGGCGATCTTTTTCCACAGCAGCGGCGAGACCATATAGCCTACCACGCGATCCATAAAGCGGCGCGCTTGCTGGGCGTTGACCCTGTTAATGTTCAGCTCGCCCGGCTGTTCAAACGCCTGGCGAATGGCATTTTTGGTTATTTCGTTAAAGACTACGCGACTGTAGCGCGCGTCATCGCCGCCGATCACTTCCCGCAGGTGCCATGCAATGGCTTCCCCTTCGCGGTCAAGGTCGGTTGCGAGATAGATGTGGTCGGCTTTTTCCGCCAACTGTTTCAGTTCAGAGACGACCTTCTCTTTACCGGGCAGCACTTCATAGTGCGCATCCCAGTTGTGCCACGGGTCAACCCCCATACGGTTGACGAGAGCGCCACGTTCATCCTTTTTGGGCTTTTTAGCCGTTTTGGTGGAGGTAGAGTCGGCGCTCTTTTTAGCTGCTGAGCCACTGGTCGGCAAATCACGGATATGACCCACGCTGGATTTCACCACGTAGTCATTACCCAGATACTTGTTGATCGTTTTGGCTTTTGCCGGGGACTCAACGATGACAAGAGCTTTACCCATATTCACCTTTACCTAAGTTGATTCTTCCAGGAATGCGTCGCACGTTGATTCACCTTCCACTGGCGACGAGACAACGATATATGGTCTCTGCGTCTGCGGATATCAACCCCTTGTACTGGCTTTGTGTACGAAATGTAACCCTCAGGTGACTGAGTTAACAGGCTTTTTTGCACACACGCGCTATAGCACGACGGAATTTTGGTCGAATGTCAAGCAATTCTGTTGCCAGATTGACGAAAGCGTCACACTGTACCTGATAAAATTCGATACGCAACTTTATTAGCATGCAAAAACAAATCTTGCCAGTGAACGCAACATGACAAATCCATCAATTTCCTGTGAGAATATTTGCCCATCAGAAGTGCTCAGCGTAGACTAATCTCCTTGTTTAAGGAGTAAAAAATGCATAAAGAGACGCAACCTATCGATCGCGAAACACTGTTGCTTGAAGCCAACAAAATTATTCGGGAACATGAAGACACGATGGCAGGTATTGTCGCCACCGGCGTAACGCAGAGAAATGGCGTGCTGGTTTTTAGCGGCGATTACTTTTTAGACGAGCAAGGGTTACCGACCCCTAAAAGCACCGCGGTGTTTAACATGTTTAAACACCTGGCGCATGTGCTGTCTGAGAAGTATCACCTGGTGGATTAATCCATGCCGGATGGCGCTGAATGCCATCCGGCAATAGCGGTTTACATCAATGGCTTCTGTCCACGCTGCCACCAGCGCAGCAGCAGCCGATCCGCGCTTTCCGCCGCGCTGCCGGTAACACGATCGATCAGTTTTTTACGCTGCATATAGCGCACATTCAGCACCTCGCGCCCTTCCATCAGGCCGAGGATAACCTCATCGCTGGTGTTAATCTCATCAACCAGTCCTTTCTCCAGCGCCTGCTGACCGTACCAGTGTTCGCCCGTGGCGACCTGTTCAATGTCCAGAGCCGGACGCATCCGCTGCACAAACTTTTTGAACAGATGGTGCGTTTCGTTGAGATCTTCACGAAACTTCTGCCGCCCTTCTTCCGTATTCTCGCCTAACAATGTCAGGGTACGTTTGTACTGCCCTGCGGTATGCAGTTCAATATCAATGTCTTTACTTTTGAGAAAGCGGTTAAAGTTCGGAATTTGCGCGACAACACCAATTGACCCCACAATAGCGAACGGCGCCGCGATAATTTTTTCCGCCACGCAGGCCATCATGTAACCTCCGCTTGCCGCGACTTTATCCACCGTCACGGTCAGCGGAATATTTTTATCGCGCAGGCGCTGCAATTGCGATGCCGCCAGGCCATAGCCATGCACAACGCCACCGGGGCTTTCCAGACGCACAACCGCCCGATCGCCGGGTTTCGCCACTGCCAGCACCGCCGTGACCTCTTCGCGTAACGCATTAACTTCGTGAGCATCCATACTGCCTTTGAAATCTATCACCCATACGCGCGGTTTGTCCGATGTCGCAATGTCCCCCAGCTTCGCTTTTGCTTTGGCGGCTTTCGCCTCCTGCTTATGCTTTTTTTTCTGCGCCTTATGCCACAGTTTTTGCTGATGGCCATCCATCAACGCCGCAGCAAGGTCATCCTTCATCTCCTGATACTGCTCACTCAAATTGGTCACGCGCAGTTCGCCGCGCTGACGTTTGCGTTGCGTAGCATTCACGATCAGCAGCACAATGACGGCAATGGCCACCACAACGGTGACGATTTTTGCCAAAAATAAGCCATATTCAGACAACAATTCCACGACTCCCACCTTGATTAAATAACGCGACTTGCGCTCAGTGTACAACAGGCATCGAAGTCAGTCTCTCTTCATCCGTATGCCTGTTGAGGAAGAAAAAGTATGACAAGACGTTCATTTTACGGCGTTATCGCCCCTGTCTGATTGAAAAAAAAGGCGCTTTCAGGCATAAACCCGAAAAGTTAACGCGAAGATAAGACAACCTGGCAGGACGGTGCACCACACCGTTGAGGAGTAGCCATGCATTACCAACCGAAACAAGATCTATTGCAAAACCGCATTATTCTGGTCACTGGCGCCAGCGATGGCATTGGGCGGGAAGCCGCGCTCACGTATGCGCGTTACGGCGCAACGGTGATTCTGCTGGGACGTAACGAAGAGAAACTGCGTCGGGTCGCGCAGCACATTGCTGACGAGCAACATGTCCAACCACAGTGGTTTACGCTCGATCTGCTGACCTGCACCGCTGAAGAGTGCCGGCAAGTGGCCGACCGCATCGCCGCACACTATCCCCGCCTGGATGGCGTCCTGCACAATGCCGGGTTACTGGGGGAAATCGGTCCAATGAGCGAACAAGATCCGCAGATCTGGCAGGATGTCATGCAGGTAAACGTTAACGCCACCTTTATGCTCACCCAGGCGCTGTTACCGTTATTATTGAAGTCCGATGCCGGCTCGCTGGTCTTTACGTCATCAAGCGTTGGCCGTCAGGGACGCGCCAACTGGGGCGCCTATGCCACCTCGAAGTTTGCTACTGAAGGAATGATGCAGGTGCTGGCGGACGAATACCAGAACCGTTCTCTGCGTGTTAACTGCATTAACCCGGGCGGCACGCGCACCAGTATGCGCGCCAGCGCCTTTCCGACGGAAGATCCACAGAAATTAAAAACGCCTGCCGATATTATGCCGCTTTACCTGTGGCTTATGGGCGACGACAGTCGCCGTAAAACCGGTATGACCTTTGACGCCCAACCGGGCCGTAAACCAGGAATCGCCCAATGAGTGATGAACGTTATCAACAGCGCCAGCAAAAGGTAAAAGATCGGGTTGACGCCCGTGTCGCCCAGGCACAGGAAGAGCGCGGTATTATTATCGTGTTTACTGGCAATGGTAAGGGCAAAACCACGGCGGCTTTCGGGACTGCCGCCCGTGCCGTAGGACACGGTAAAAGCGTAGGCGTGGTGCAATTTATTAAAGGCACCTGGCCCAACGGCGAGCGTAATCTGCTGGAACCGCATGGCGTCGAATTTCAGGTGATGGCAACGGGATTTACCTGGGAGACGCAAAATCGCGAGGCAGACACCGCAGCATGTATGGCCGTTTGGCAGCATGGGAAACGGATGCTGGCCGATCCGCTGCTTGATATGGTGGTCCTGGATGAGCTGACCTATATGGTGGCGTATGACTATTTGCCGCTGGAAGAGGTCATAAGCGCGCTAAACGCGCGCCCTGGTCACCAGACGGTGATTATTACAGGTCGCGGCTGTCACCGGGATATTCTTGATCTTGCGGATACCGTCAGCGAACTGCGTCCGGTTAAACATGCTTTCGACGCGGGCGTAAAAGCCCAGATGGGAATTGATTATTAACCGTAGGCCGGATTAAGGCGTTTGCGCCGCCATCCGGCACAAACCCTCTTGTCTGATGATTCTCGGCCTATAGACCGTGGTAGAGATTACCCGTTGTTATTACGCCCACCGGAGCGGCGTCCGCCAGCTATCTGGCTGTGGCGTTTTACCGCCCGACGGATCTGGTTCGCTTTCATACGACGACGGTCTTTTTCGACGGCAACCTTCGACGAGGTTTCCGGCGGGAGCTCTACCAGACCACGCAGATAGTTCGTTTGCGCGAGGTCGAGCTCAGTCCAGCCGCCGCGCGGCAGGCCTTTCGGCAGCGGGATATCGCCGTAACGAACGCGGATCAGACGGCTGACCTGAACGCCTACCGCTTCCCACAGTCGGCGAACTTCGCGGTTGCGCCCTTCCGTCAGCGTCACGTTATACCACTGGTTAATGCCTTCGCCGCCGCTGAATTTAATGGTCTTAAATGCCGCCGGACCATCTTCCAACTGTACGCCACGGCTTAAATCACGCAGTTTCGATTCATCCACCTGACCGAACACGCGCACGGCATATTCACGTTCAACTTCACGACTAGGGTGCATCAGGCGGTTCGCCAGTTCACCGTCGGTGGTAAATAACAATAGCCCGCAGGTGTTGACATCCAGACGTCCTACCGCAATCCACCGCGCGCCGCGCAGTTTCGGTAAGCGATCAAAAACGGTTGGTCGCCCTTCAGGGTCATTGCGGGTACACAGTTCACCTTCTGGTTTGTAATAGGCCAGAACGCGGCAAATTTGTTCCGCCGACTCTTTCACCGAAATCAGGTGACCGTCGATACGGATTTTCAAACCGGGAGTGACTTCAACACGATCGCCAAGCGTGGCGATTTTACCGTCAACGCTGACACGTCCCGCTTCAATAATGGATTCGATTTCACGGCGAGAGCCGTGGCCAGCGCGCGCCAGCACTTTTTGTAACTTTTCGCTCATAGAGCTTCCTTCAGGTGTCGCCTTCACAGGCGTCGAACAGGAGAATGAACGGCGCGTTGCCGCGCCATTTTAAGGCCGCGTAGTATACAGGCTTACGCCCTTATAAGAAAGGTGTAACGTCGCCGACGCCTTCGCGCAGCACCACCGGGGAGTCATTGGTCAAATCGATTACCGTGGTAGGCTGTTGACCGAGGTAACCGCCGTGGATGATCAGATCCACCTGCTTCTCCAGCCGATCTTTAATCTCCTCCGGGTCCGACTCGGTAAAATCGCTGCCAGGCAGCATCAACGACGTCGAGAGCATTGGTTCGCCCAGCGTATCCAATAACGCCAGCGCAATCGGGTTTGACGGTACGCGCAGGCCGATAGTTTTACGCTTTTCCTGCAACAGACGGCGCGGCACCTCTTTTGTTCCCTTCAGGATAAAGGTGTAATTACCCGGCGTATTGTTTTTCATCAGACGAAATGCCACGTTGTCGACGTAGGAGTAGGTCGACAACTCGGACAAATCGCGGCACATCAGCGTGAAGTTGTGGCCGTCCGGCAGATGACGGATGCGGCAAATGCGCTCCATTGCGCCTTTGTCTTCAATTTTACAACCAAGGGCATAGCCGGAATCGGTTGGATAAACAATAACACCGCCTTTACGCACAATGTCGACGGCCTGATTAATCAGCCGTTGCTGTGGGTTATCCGGATGGATATAAAAAAACTGGCTCATACTTCCCTCACTGTGATATTTGCGGCTGTTCCCATGTCTGCCATACGCCTTCAACGCCAGCGGGCAGCCAGAGTTTACGCCCCAACTCAATCCACGGGCAGGGCTGATGGAAATCAGATCCAAGCGATGCCCATAAATGATGCTGACGCGCAAGCGTCGCCAGTTGGGTGCGTTCATTGGGCGATTGTTGGCACTGCGCCACTTCCATCGCGTCGCCGTGATGGTCGGCAAAATATGCCACTAATCTTTTCAGCCACTTAGCGCTAAGGTCGTAGCGTCCCGGATGGGCCAACACCGCCTTACCGCCAGAATGATGAATGACATCAATAGCTTGTTCTATTGTACACCACTGCGGCGGAACGTAACCGGTTTTCCCACGCGCGAGATATTTTTTAAAAACATCCGCCATGGTCGCGGCTTTGCCGCACTCCACCAGAAAGCGGGCGAAGTGGCCGCGCGTCACCGCGCCGCCATTGGCCAGTCTCAATGCCCCTTCCCACGCGCCGGGAATATGGGCTTTTTCCAGACGCTCCGCAATGAGCCGACCACGCGCCTGACGCCGCTGTGTCTGCTGCGCCAGAAAATCGCGCATTGCCGGGTGCGCAATATCAATATTCAGACCCACAATGTGAATCTCATGATTCTCCCAGACCGTTGAAATCTCCACGCCGGGAATAAGATTCAGGGCCAGCCCGCAACGTGAAATTTCTTCTCTTGCCGCAGGAATCGCGGCTGTGGTGTCATGATCGGTAATCGCCAGCGTGCCGACTCGCATCTCTACCGCACGGTGTACTAATGTTTCTGGCGTCAACAGTCCATCGGACGCCGTGGTATGACTGTGCAGATCGTAAATCACTGCGTAATTCGTGTCGCTCAAGGCGGCTCCCATAGAGATAAAGGTATGTCATGTACATCATAACGGTTCCGGCAAATATACTGAAATAGGTGTTGACATTATTCCATCGAACTAGTTAACTAGTACGAAAGTTCACATGAAGAGGGTATCTAAAATGGCAGCGACATTTGCATTACACGGTTGGTGGCGCACTTCCTGATAGCGGGCGGTGTATGAACAGCTGTAATCAGCCAAACGATACCCGGCCCGCCTGTTAAGCGGGCTTTTTTTTGAACAAAATAATGAGAATAACCATGCAAACACCAAAACCCACGCTCGAACTGTTGACCTGCGATGCCGCCTACCGGGAAAACCCAACGGCGCTTTTTCATCAGGTCTGCGGCGATCGCCCGGCAACGCTGCTGCTGGAATCCGCGGATATCGACAGTAAAGACGATTTAAAAAGCCTGCTGCTGGTAGATAGCGCGCTGCGCATTACCGCTTTAGGTGACACTGTCACTATTCAGGCGTTATCTGATAATGGCGCCTCGTTATTGCCGCTACTGGATACCGCCCTGCCCGCTGGCGTGGAGAACGAAGTCCTGCCTGCCGGTCGCGTTCTACGCTTCCCGCCCGTCAGCCCATTATTAGATGAAGACGCCCGTTTATGCTCTCTGTCGGTATTTGATGCGTTCCGCCTGTTACAGGGGGTGGTGAACATACCGACGCAAGAGCGGGAGGCTATGTTTTTCGGCGGTCTGTTTGCCTACGACCTGGTCGCTGGCTTTGAAGCGCTGCCACACCTTGAGGCTGGCAATAACTGCCCGGACTACTGCTTTTATTTAGCGGAAACGCTGATGGTGATAGATCATCAGAAAAAAAGCACCCGTATTCAGGCCAGTCTGTTTACCGCCAGCGACCGGGAAAAACAGCGCCTGAACGCCCGCCTGGCGTACCTTAGCCAACAGTTAACCCAGCCTGCGCCGCCGTTGCCGGTGACGCCGGTGCCGGACATGCGCTGTGAATGCAATCAGAGCGATGACGCGTTCGGCGCGGTGGTACGCCAGTTGCAAAAAGCCATCCGCGCGGGCGAGATATTTCAGGTGGTGCCGTCGCGCCGCTTTTCACTGCCCTGCCCGTCGCCGTTGGCTGCCTACTACGTGCTGAAAAAGAGCAACCCCAGCCCGTATATGTTCTTTATGCAGGATAATGATTTCACGCTTTTCGGCGCGTCGCCGGAAAGCTCGCTGAAATATGACGCCGCCAGTCGTCAGATTGAGATTTACCCCATCGCGGGTACCCGTCCACGCGGTCGCCGCGCCGATGGTACGCTGGACAGAGATCTCGACAGCCGTATTGAGCTGGATATGCGTACCGACCATAAAGAGCTTTCCGAACATCTGATGCTGGTCGATCTGGCGCGCAATGACCTGGCGCGCATCTGTACGCCGGGCAGTCGCTACGTTGCCGATCTGACCAAAGTTGACCGCTATTCGTACGTGATGCATCTGGTTTCCCGGGTAGTGGGCGAACTGCGTCACGATCTCGACGCGCTGCACGCCTATCGCGCCTGCATGAACATGGGCACCCTGAGCGGCGCGCCGAAAGTACGCGCCATGCAGTTGATTGCCGATGCGGAAGGACAGCGCCGCGGCAGCTATGGCGGCGCGGTCGGTTACTTCACCGCCCACGGCGATCTGGACACCTGTATTGTTATCCGCTCCGCGCTGGTGGAGAACGGTATCGCTACCGTACAGGCGGGCGCCGGAATTGTGCTGGACTCTGTTCCGCAGTCTGAAGCCGATGAAACCCGTAATAAAGCGCGCGCCGTATTGCGTGCTATCGCCACCGCGCATCATGCACAGGAGACCTTCTGATGGCTGATATTCTGCTGCTCGATAACATCGACTCGTTTACCTGGAACCTGGCAGATCAGCTACGGACCAACGGTCATAACGTGGTGATTTACCGTAACCATATTCCGGCACAGACGCTTATCGATCGCCTGGCGACAATGAAAAATCCGGTGCTAATGCTCTCCCCCGGTCCGGGCGTTCCCAGCGAGGCAGGCTGTATGCCGGAGCTGCTGACCCGACTACGCGGCAAGTTACCGATCATCGGCATTTGTCTGGGGCATCAGGCGATTGTCGAAGCTTACGGCGGTTATGTCGGTCAGGCGGGAGAAATCCTGCATGGCAAAGCCTCCAGCATTGAGCATGACGGTCAGGCGATGTTCGCCGGGCTGGCGAATCCGCTACCGGTCGCGCGTTATCATTCGCTGGTCGGCAGTAATGTTCCTGCCGGGCTGACCATTAACGCCCATTTCAACGGCATGGTGATGGCGGTACGTCATGATGCGGATCGCGTTTGCGGTTTTCAATTTCATCCTGAGTCCATCCTGACGACGCAGGGCGCGCGTCTGCTGGAGCAAACATTAGCCTGGGCGCAGCAAAAGCTGGAACCGACCAACACCCTACAGCCAATTCTGGAGAAACTCTATCAGGCGCAAACTCTGACGCAACAAGAGAGCCATCAGTTGTTTTCGGCGGTCGTCCGCGGCGAACTTAAGCCTGAACAGCTCGCCGCCGCGCTGGTGAGCATGAAAATTCGCGGCGAGCATCCCAATGAAATTGCCGGCGCCGCCACTGCGTTGCTGGAAAATGCCGCCCCGTTCCCGCGCCCGGAGTATCTGTTTGCGGATATCGTTGGTACCGGCGGCGATGGCAGTAACAGTATCAATATCTCTACCGCCAGCGCCTTTGTCGCAGCGGCCTGTGGACTGAAAGTGGCGAAACACGGCAACCGTAGCGTGTCCAGCAAATCGGGGTCATCCGATCTGCTGGCGGCGTTCGGTATTAATCTGGATATGAACGCCGATAAATCACGTCAGGCGTTAGATGAACTGGGCGTCTGTTTCCTGTTTGCGCCGAAATATCACACCGGATTCCGTCACGCGATGCCGGTTCGCCAACAGTTAAAAACGCGAACCCTGTTCAACGTACTCGGCCCGCTGATCAACCCGGCGCATCCGCCGCTGGCATTGATTGGCGTCTATAGCCCGGAACTGGTGCTGCCGATTGCGGAAACCTTACGGGTACTGGGCTATCAGCGCGCGGCGGTGGTACATAGCGGCGGCATGGATGAGGTTTCGCTCCATGCGCCGACGATTGTCGCGGAGCTGCATGACGGCGAAATTAAAAGCTATCAACTTACGGCGGAGGATTTTGGCCTGACGCCTTACCATCAGGATCAGTTGGCTGGCGGCACGCCGGAAGAAAACCGTGACATTCTGACGCGGTTATTACAAGGTAAAGGCGATGCCGCGCATGAGGCCGCCGTCGCCGCCAACGTGGCGATGCTGATGCGTCTGCATGGTCAGGAAGATCTCAAGGCCAACGCGCAAACCGTGCTTGATGTTCTGCGCAACGGCACCGCATATGACAGAGTCACCGCACTGGCGGCAAGAGGGTAAATAATGCAAACCGTTTTAGCGAAAATCGTCGCAGACAAGGCGATTTGGGTAGAAGCCCGCAAACAGCAACAGCCGCTGGCCAGTTTTCAAAATGAGATCCAGCCAAGTACACGCCATTTTTATGATGCGCTCCAGGGCGCGCGTACCGCCTTTATTCTGGAGTGTAAGAAAGCATCGCCATCAAAAGGCGTGATTCGCGATGATTTCGATCCGGCGCGTATTGCCAGTATTTATCAACATTACGCCTCGGCAATCTCGGTGCTCACCGACGAAAAATATTTTCAGGGGAGCTTCGATTTTCTGCCGGTCGTTAGCCAAAGCGCGCCGCAGCCGATTCTGTGTAAGGATTTTATTATCGATCCCTATCAGATCTACCTTGCCCGTTACTATCAGGCCGATGCCTGTTTACTGATGCTCTCGGTTCTGGATGACGAACAGTATCGCCAGCTCTCCGCCGTCGCGCACAGTCTGAAAATGGGCGTGCTCACGGAGGTCAGTAATGACGAAGAACGGGAGCGCGCGATAGCGTTAGGCGCAAAAGTGGTAGGTATCAACAATCGCGATCTGCGCGATCTGTCGATTGATTTGAATCGCACCCGCCAGCTGGCGCCAAAACTGGGCCACGGCGTGACTGTCATCAGCGAGTCCGGGATTAACACCTATGGCCAGGTACGCGAACTGAGCCACTTCGCCAACGGTTTTTTAATTGGCTCCGCGTTAATGGCGCATGACGATCTTAACGCCGCCGTCCGTCGCGTGCTGCTTGGCGAAAATAAAGTCTGCGGCCTGACCCGCGCCCAGGACGCTAAAGCGGCCTGTGACGCTGGCGCAATATATGGCGGGTTGATTTTTGTGCCCTCATCTCCACGCGCGGTGAGCGTTGAGCAGGCGCGAGAAGTGATAAGCGGCGCGCCATTGCAGTATGTCGGCGTTTTCCAGAACGCTGATATCGCCGATGTTTGCCAGAAAGCCGCCGTCCTGGCGCTTTCTGCCGTACAGCTACATGGCAGCGAAGACCAGGCGTATGTCAACGCGCTGCGCGAGGCGTTGCCGCGCAATGTGCAAATCTGGAAGGCGCTGAGCGTCAGCAATGCCCTTCCCGCACGCGATTATCACCATGTCGATAAATACATTTTCGACAATGGGCAAGGCGGCAGCGGGCAGCGCTTCGACTGGTCACTGCTACAGGGGCAACCGCTGGATGATGTGTTACTGGCGGGCGGGCTGGCGGCCGATAACTGCGTCCAGGCGGCGCAAGTCGGCTGTGCCGGTCTCGATTTTAATTCAGGTGTGGAGTCACAGCCGGGCATCAAAGATGCTCGTCTTCTGGCCTCGGTTTTTCAGACACTGCGCGCATATTAAGGAAAAAACATGACAACACTTCTCAACCCCTACTTTGGTGAATTCGGCGGCATGTATGTGCCGCAGATCCTGATGCCTGCGCTGAACCAGCTTGAAGAGGCCTTCGTCAGCGCGCAAAAAGATCCTGAATTTCAGGCGCAATTCGCCGATCTGCTAAAAAACTACGCGGGACGCCCCACCGCGCTGACGAAATGCCAGAACATTACCGCCGGTACGCGTACCACGTTGTATTTAAAGCGCGAAGATTTACTGCACGGCGGCGCACACAAAACCAATCAGGTACTGGGTCAGGCGCTGCTGGCCAAACGGATGGGTAAAAGCGAGATTATCGCTGAAACCGGCGCCGGTCAGCACGGCGTCGCCTCTGCGCTCGCCAGCGCCCTGCTGGGTCTGAAATGCCGTATCTATATGGGCGCCAAAGACGTTGAGCGCCAGTCGCCGAACGTCTTCCGTATGCGTCTGATGGGCGCTGAGGTCATCCCGGTTCATAGCGGCTCCGCTACGCTAAAAGATGCCTGTAACGAGGCGCTGCGCGACTGGTCCGGTAGTTACGAAACCGCGCACTATATGCTCGGCACGGCGGCAGGACCGCATCCCTATCCTACCATCGTTCGCGAGTTCCAACGCATGATTGGCGAAGAGACGAAAGCGCAAATCCTCGACAAAGAGGGCCGTCTGCCAGATGCCGTTATCGCTTGCGTCGGCGGCGGCTCAAACGCTATCGGGATGTTTGCGGATTTTATTAATGATACCAGCGTCGGGCTAATAGGCGTTGAACCTGGCGGTCACGGTATTGAAACCGGCGAGCATGGCGCGCCGCTTAAACATGGTCGCGTTGGCATCTATTTCGGGATGAAAGCGCCGATGATGCAAACAGCGGACGGGCAAATTGAAGAGTCCTATTCCATTTCCGCCGGACTCGATTTCCCATCCGTTGGGCCGCAACATGCGTACCTGAACAGCATCGGACGCGCGGATTATGTCTCCATTACCGATGATGAGGCGCTGGAAGCCTTCAAAACGTTGTGCCGCCATGAGGGAATTATCCCGGCGCTGGAATCCTCCCACGCGTTGGCGCACGCTCTGAAAATGATGCGCGAGCAGCCGGAAAAAGAGCAACTGCTGGTGGTCAATCTCTCTGGCCGCGGAGATAAAGACATCTTTACCGTACACGATATCCTGAAAGCGCGAGGGGAAATCTGATGGAACGCTACGAAAATTTATTTGCACAGCTCAACGATCGCCGGGAAGGCGCTTTTGTCCCCTTCGTGACCCTGGGCGACCCTGGCATTGAACAGTCACTGAAAATTATCGACACACTGATTGACGCTGGCGCCGACGCTCTGGAACTGGGGGTTCCCTTCTCCGATCCGCTGGCCGATGGCCCTACCATCCAGAATGCGAACTTACGCGCCTTCGCCGCTGGCGTCACGCCGGCTCAGTGTTTTGAAATGCTGGCGCTGATTCGTGAAAAACACCCGACCATTCCGATTGGCCTGCTAATGTACGCGAATCTGGTGTTCAATAACGGCATAGATGCGTTCTATGCCCGTTGTGAACAGGTTGGCGTAGATTCCGTGCTGGTCGCAGATGTCCCGGTTGAAGAGTCGGCCCCCTTCCGCCAGGCGGCGTTACGGCATAATATCGCGCCGATCTTCATCTGCCCGCCAAATGCGGATGACGATCTTCTGCGCCAGGTCGCATCTTACGGCCGCGGTTATACCTACCTGCTTTCGCGTTCGGGCGTCACCGGCGCGGAAAACCGTGGCGCATTGCCGTTGCATCATCTCATTGAGAAGCTTAAAGAGTACCATGCCGCGCCTGCGTTACAGGGCTTCGGTATCTCCTCTCCGGAACAGGTGTCTGCGGCCGTGCGTGCCGGGGCGGCTGGCGCTATCTCCGGCTCAGCCATTGTCAACATTATCGAGAAAAACCACGCGTCTCCCGAACAGATGTTGGCGGAGCTCAGGTCCTTTGTCTCAGCGATGAAAGCCGCCAGCCGCGCATAACGGGTTAAGCCGTCAGCATAACGCTGGCGGCTTAATGAGAGCTTGGCGCCGAACCAGAATCACGATTCAGACGTAGATCATCAATCTTTTTGGTGTTGTTCCCTGTCCAGCTTTCAAAAAGTCTGAAGTCAATTTTTGCTAAGAAAACTCCTAATCACGCCGAAAAATTTAGCGTTTTCACGTCAATTTCCCCCGCCTTTATGTAAAGAAATGTCAATAAACAATGCATTAACGTTTCTATGGCCG
This sequence comes from Salmonella sp. SAL04202, assembly GCF_046550775.1. NCBI lineage: Bacteria > Pseudomonadati > Pseudomonadota > Gammaproteobacteria > Enterobacterales > Enterobacteriaceae > Salmonella > Salmonella sp. SAL04202. The sequence continues at coordinate 1,500,990 of NZ_JBGDXK010000001.1, forward strand.
CAGATAGTGACGCTTGTTATTAATAGCAATGCAAAGCATTTTCTGTTAAATCGCTTATTCTAAAAGAAAATATAGAATATATTATCTCTAAACCATTTTTTGTGCGTTATTTACGCGGTAAATCACAACTATTTCCGTCAATTTGACTAATCGGTTTAACCAACTAATTTTAATAGGGTGTCGACACGGTTAAAACCGATTTTTTCAGCAAGCAACGAGACAGGAGAAATAATATGGCCGAACATCGTGGTGGTTCAGGAAATTTCGCCGAGAATCGTGAAAAAGCATCTGAAGCGGGCCGCAAAGGCGGTCAGCATAGCGGCGGGAATTTCAAAAACGATCCGCAACGAGCTTCTGAAGCCGGTAAAAAAGGTGGTCAGAATAGTCACGGCGGACGTAAATCCGATAATTCCTGATTTACTGTAATGTAAATATAACACATGCTTTTATCAAGCAATCTGCGAGTCTTCTGGCTCGCAGTATTTTGCCCAGGAGAATTAGATTTATGAATATCAAAACCGTTGAAGACCTTTTTATCCATCTACTTTCAGATACCTATAGTGCAGAAAAACAATTAACCAAGGCTCTTTCTAAACTAGCCAGAGCCACGTCCAATGAAAAATTAAGCCAGGCCTTTCAATCTCATCTTGAAGAAACCCAGGGTCAGATTGAACGTATTGATCAGATCGTCGAATCTGAATCTGGCATTAAACTGAAAAGAATGAAATGCGTCGCTATGGAAGGGCTGATTGAAGAAGCCAATGAAGTCATCGAAAGTACGGAGAAAAACGAAGTACGCGATGCAGCGCTTATCGCCGCGGCGCAAAAAGTCGAGCATTACGAAATCGCCAGCTACGGCACGCTAGCCACCCTGGCCGAGCAGCTCGGCTATAGCAAGGCATTAAAACTGCTCAAAGAAACCCTCGACGAGGAAAAACAAACTGATTTAAAACTTACCGATTTAGCAGTCAGCAATGTTAATAAAAGTGCTGAACGCAAATCGAAATAATATTTTTAATTATCAGCTTGCATGATTCCGATTTTATTATCGGAGCAGATTATCACGCATTGAGGAATTTAAAATGAATTATACTGAACATTATCATGACTGGCTTCGTGACGCCCATGCCATGGAAAAACAGGCAGAATCGATGCTTGAATCTATGGCCAGCCGTATTGAAAATTATCCTGATATAAAAGCCAGAATTGAACAACATATTAGTGAAACCAAACATCAAATTACCATGCTCGAAGAAGTGTTGGACCGTAATGGCATTTCCCGTTCGGTGTTGAAAGACTCCATGAGTAAAATGGCAGCAATGGGGCAATCTATCGGTGGCATGTTCCCTTCCGATGAAATTGTCAAAGGCTCAATTAGCGGTTATGTTTTCGAGCAGTTCGAAATTGCTTGTTATACCTCCCTGCTGGCGGCGGCAAAAAAAGCTGGCGACACTGCCTCAATCCCGACGATTGAAGCCATTCTGAAAGAAGAAATGCAAATGGCTGACTGGCTGATCAAACATATTCCGCAGACAACGGAACAATTTTTACTGCGATCTGAAGCAGATGGCGTTGAAGCCAAAAAATAAATAATAAGCAGGAGGCAATATGTTTCGACACGTAAAACAACTTCAATATACTGTGCGAGTGAGCGAACCTAATCCTGGATTAGCGAACCTGCTGCTGGAACAGTTTGGCGGCCCGCAGGGCGAACTGGCGGCCGCCTGCCGCTACTTCACGCAAGGTTTAAGCGATGATGATGCCGGTCGTAGAGAGATGTTAATGGACATCGCCACCGAGGAGTTGAGTCATCTGGAAATTATCGGCTCACTGGTAGGAATGCTTAATAAAGGCGCTAAAGGCGAGCTGGCGGAAGGCATCGAAAGCGAAGCGGAACTTTATCGCTCGTTGACGCAGAATGGTAATGACAGCCATATCACCTCTCTGCTGTATGGCGGCGGCCCGGCGTTGACGAACTCCGGCGGCGTACCGTGGACCGCGGCTTATATTGATACTATCGGCGAAGTCACAGCCGATCTACGCTCAAACATCGCGGCAGAGGCGCGAGCGAAGATTATTTATGAACGCCTGATTAACCTGACCGACGATCCTGGCGTAAAAGACACGCTCAGTTTCTTAATGACCCGTGAAGTCGCGCACCAGCTCTCTTTTGAAAAGGCGCTGTATTCGATTCGTAACAACTTCCCGCCGGGTAAATTACCGCCGGTAGAACAGTATACCGACGTGTACTACAACATGTCGCAAGGCGACGATCCGCGAGGTAGCTGGAATAGCGATGAGAACTTCAACTATGTCGCAGAACCGATGCCTGCTGTTGATGGCGGCGATGGCCTGGCGACAGTGAAATTGCCGCGCGAGCAGATGGCGCTGCTCAAAGCGATGGCAGAAAGAACGAAATCGGACCCCACCGTTGATCCTCTCACTGGCGCAGAACTAGGCTGCGGCGAACCGAAAGAAGACAAGTGAGTTCCGACAAGTAAAATCCGTGTGTCATGTCCTTTTTTGACCCCGCCTGGCGGGGTCTTTTTTCGTCACAACATCACGCGATTAGAAACGATAGCCTGCCGAGAACATAAATACCCATGGGTCCAGACGCACGCTGTCATGCTGCTGCACGCCGCCCATTTTATAATTGGCGGTAGTATCAATATCCATGTACCAGACAGAGGCGCCAATTAACCAGTCGCGGTTAATCAGGTAATCTACCCCAACTTGCCCTGCCGCGCCCCAGGAATCCTTAAAGCTCAGATCGGACAGCCCGGCATTTTTACCATTATCGTTAAAGTCGTTATCGAAGAAGGTGGTGTAGTTCACCCCCACGCCGACATAAGGACGCACTTTGCTGCTGGAATCGCCGAAGTACCACTGCGCCATTAACGTTGGCGGTAACAGGTGGACCGTGGCGATATCACCCGTCGCGCCCGTACCCACCTTATGGCGGAACGGCGTAGCCGCCAGCAATTCAACCCCGATATTGTCCGTCGCCATGTAAGTGAATGTCAGGCCGAGTTGCGTGTTATTACTCACATCAAACCCGTTTAAATGCCCCAGCGTACCACCCGCCCCTTCTGTAGGTCTGACGGTTGCCGGACCTGCACGCATAAAGAATTCTCCGGCTTCGTGCGCGAACGCGCTGCCTGAGAGAAGAGTTGTTAACGCCAGTGCCGCCACTGTAAATTTTTTCATACCCGCTCCATCGTTATGGTTATAAAAGCGTGATGAATATACCCACAATGAAGTAATAAGTGATCTAACACAGATCACATTTGTTCTTATAATTTAACATTTATTGATCCAGATTAATTTAGAACTTGCATTGAAAATCCTGGTTATAGGAATTCAGATCAATTTTGACATATTCACGCTATGCAAATATTTGTCTGCTCTGTTGCCCTGGCGATAAAGGCTGGCTAAGGTAATCAATGTCCCACAATGGCGCGTGGCGTTAAGATTCGCGAACACTGCGGGACAGATTAATTTCCGTTGTAATCTATTGATACGTGAGTTTTTGCAGGTGAATCATGAGCGTTCTTAACCCATGCATGACATGCGGTGCCTGTTGTGCCTATTTTCGTGTCTCCTTTTATTGGGCTGAAGGCGACGATGCCAGCGGACGCGTTCCGGCATCATTAACCGAGCCTGTTACTCCTTTTTTACGTTGTATGGCCGGTACCAACCAAAAACAGCCGCACTGTAAAGCGCTAATTGGCACGCCGGGTGAAAACGTCAGTTGCGCTATTTATGAAAACCGCCCTTCAACCTGTCGCGAATTTTCGATATCGGGCGAAGGAGGCGAAGTGAATGAGGCGTGCAATCGCGCCCGCGCGCGATACGGATTACCGCCGCTTTACAAAGATATGCTTTTCCATACAACTGCTGATGCTGCCACTGTAGAGTTATCCAGGGTACAATTGCCCGCAAATTAACACCTGCAAAACTCAAGGAGAGTGCATGTCTATCACGGCGAAGTCCGTTTACCGTGACGCCGGAAATTTTTTCCGAAATCAATTTATTACTATCTTGCTGGTTTCGTTGCTGTGCGCATTTATCACGGTGGTCTTAGGTCATGCCTTTTCACCCAGCGATGCGCAAATCGCGCAACTCAGTGAAGGAGAACATCTGGCAGGCAGCGCTGGCCTGTTTGAGCTGGTACAAAATATGACGCCGGAGCAGCAGCAGATCCTGTTGCGCGCCTCTGCCGCCTCGACGTTTTCCGGGCTTATCGGCAATGCTATTCTGGCCGGCGGTATCATCCTGATGATTCAGTTAGTTTCAGCAGGACATCGGGTTAGCGCGCTGCGCGCTATCGGCGCCAGCGCCCCTGCATTGCCTAAACTGTTTATTCTTATTTTTCTGACTACCCTGTTAGTGCAAATCGGTATAATGCTGATTGTCGTTCCGGGGATTATTATGGCCATTGTGCTGGCGCTTGCGCCAGTGATGTTGGTTGAAGAGAAAATGGGCGTGTTTGCCGCAATGCGCAGCAGTATGCGTTTAGCCTGGGCTAACATGAGACTGGTCGCGCCCGCGGTGATAGGCTGGTTACTGGCTAAAACATTGCTATTGCTGTTCGCGCCCAGCTTCGCTGTACTGACCCCAAATGTAGGCGCTGTACTGGCGAATACGTTGAGCAATCTGATTTCCGCAGTATTGCTTATCTACTTATTCCGCCTGTATATGTTGATTCGCCAATAATCCGCAATGCGCCGTTACGCGGCGCATTCGACGCTCGTTGATGATGGAATCGAAGAATGAAGCAGTTTCTGGATTTTTTACCGCTGGTTGTCTTTTTTGCGTTTTATAAACTTTATGACATCTATGCGGCGACCTCCGCACTGATTGTCGCGACGGCAATCGTGCTGATTTATAGCTGGGTGCGCTATCGGAAAATAGAGAAGATGGCGCTGATTACCTTTGTTCTGGTTGCCGTCTTCGGCGGTCTGACGCTCTTCTTCCATAACGATGAATTTATTAAATGGAAGGTGACGGTTATTTATGCGCTGTTCGCCGGCGCGCTGTTAATAAGCCAGTGGGTGATGAAAAAACCGTTAATCCAACGTATGTTAGGTAAAGAACTGGCGTTGCCGCAGCAGGTCTGGTCAAAGCTGAACCTGGCGTGGGCGCTGTTTTTTATTGCGTGCGGTCTGGCTAACATTTATATCGCCTTCTGGTTGCCGCAAAATATCTGGGTCAACTTTAAGGTCTTTGGACTCACGGCACTGACGCTCATTTTTACCCTGCTGAGCGGCGTCTATATCTACCGGCATCTGCCACAGGAAGATAAATCATAACCCTCCCGTGACTTATCATCGCCAGACTGCGAACGCCTGGCGATATTTTCTTCGCCTTTACGCCCTGCGCTTTCCCGTCAGTACCTTTATTCCCACTATTCTCCACACAAAATTCATAGTAGCATCGCGGCTGTAATTTTTTCTGATAGTCGGTTTTACAATGACAACAATGGATAATACTCCTCAGGGCGAGCTGGTTTTACGTACACTGGCCATGCCTGCCGATACCAATGCGAACGGCGATATTTTTGGCGGCTGGCTGATGTCGCAAATGGATATTGGCGGCGCGATACTGGCCAAAGAGATCGCGCACGGTCGGGTTGTAACCGTACGCGTGGAAGGAATGACATTTCTGCGCCCCGTCGCGGTTGGCGATGTCGTATGCTGCTACGCGCGCTGCGTTAAACGCGGTACGACGTCTATTAGCATCAATATTGAAGTCTGGGTGAAAAAAGTCGCGTCAGAACCGATTGGACAGCGCTACAAGGCCACCGAGGCGCTGTTTATTTATGTTGCCGTCGATCCGGACGGTAAACCTCGCCCGCTCCCGGTTCAGGGTTAAGTATACCCGCTTACGCCGCCAGCAGGTGATGGTATATTCCTACTGGCGGCGCCAGAGATTACTCAATCTGCGCCGTACCGTTCAGACGGAAGATAATATTGACCACCAGCCCGGAACCCGGCTTGCCTGCTTCATAGCGCCATTTGCGCATCGCATTCTTAACTTCACGCTCAAACATATTGGCTGGCTGCGCGGATAGAATCTGTACATTTTCCACTCGCCCAGCAGAGGTCACGTCAAACTTCACCTTTACGCGGCCTTCAATACGTAACGCCTGTGCTCGCGCCGGATACTGCGGCTGGTTACGGCTCAGAGCGCGAGGTCCAGTGGGCACGCTCACCGCGGGCTTGCTGGTCGCCGATGCGGTGCTGCTTGTTGGCCGCACCGGGGCGCTATTTTCAAACGGTGAGGCAGGACGCGGCGCGGCTGGTTTGACTTCGCGCTTCGGCTGCTCTTCAACCTTTTTCACCGGTTTCGGTTTTGGCTTGGGTTTTGGCTTAGGTTTGGGTTTCTCAATCACCACGGGCGCTTCTTTAGGCGGTTCAGGGATCGGCTCTGGCTCCGGTTCGGGTTCAACCACCGGCTCCGGCGGCGGCTGAACCGCCTGGGGCGGCTCCAGGTCGGCGGGTGAAACCATTGTCACCGTGATAGGCTGCGCTGGCGCAGGCAATTCAATAACCTGATGTACCGAGGTATAGAGCAAACCTGCCACTACAGCACCATGAATGCCTACGGAAAGAAGTGTCGGCCAGGGAAAGCGACGAGGTAAATCAAGGGTCATTGAAGTCATAATCGTTTCAGTTGAAAAACCAGAGCTGAATTTTAAATGCAAATAGCAATCATATTCAATAAGGCATTGCCGATAGCGGCATTTAAAAGATGATATCGCGCAAAAACACCACACAAAATGTGCATGTTTAACAAAGTCGGTATCTTTACATTGCAGTTAAATGCCCTTTCCAATAACGTAATCAGCAACTTTTACCGATTAAGGAGCTCTACCCGTGCTGTATGTTATTTACGCTCAGGATAATGCCAACTCGCTTGAAAAACGCCTCTCGGTACGGCCCGCGCATCTGGCGCGCCTGCAACTTCTGCATGATGAAGGGCGATTATTAACTGCCGGGCCGATGCCCGCAGTGGACAGTAACGATCCTGGGGTAGCCGGATTTACCGGGTCAACGGTGATTGCTGAATTTGAATCTTTAGAAGCGGCGCAATCCTGGGCTGATGCGGACCCCTACGTCGCAGCGGGCGTCTATGCGCAGGTTTCGGTCAAACCATATAAGAAGATCTTTTGAAAAGGATGGCCTGTTGGGCACCGCATACGGTGCCCTTTCTGGCTCACACACCGTGAATCGCAAAGAGTAATGAATTACGCTGACGATTAAAGATGCATTTCCTGATGGTATGGATACGCATATTACGGCGTGATTGCCCTTCAAGCCAACGCGCTTTACGGCGGCTCGCCTGACGTAGCATTCGCCAGCGCCCCACTTCCGTTCTACTACGCTTCATGTTTACGACTCTCACTGTAACAGAAGCGCCATTATACCCCCTCGCCGGATGCAGACCAGCGCTTTTCCCGTGTTTTTATTTGCCATGTGAATCCTGACGCGTAAACTCTTAACAACACGCTTTCTAAAGGATTTTTAAAGTTATGACAACCTTCTACACCGTGGTGAGTTGGCTGGTCATTTTGGGATACTGGGTTCTCATTGCCGGCGTCACATTACGTATTCTAATGAAACGGCGCGCAGTTCCCTCCGCAATGGCCTGGTTGTTAATCATCTATATCCTTCCGCTGGTCGGGATCATCGCCTATTTGTCCGTGGGCGAATTGCATTTAGGCAAACGTCGCGCCGAGCGTGCCCGCGCCATGTGGCCGTCTACCGCCAAATGGTTGAATGACCTCAAAGCCTGCAAACACATTTTCGCGCAAGAAAACAGTAGCGTCGCATCGTCCTTGTTTAAGCTGTGCGAACGACGTCAGGGGATTGCGGGCGTCAAAGGCAACCAGTTGCAATTGCTTACCGACTCCGATGATGTCATGCAGGCGCTTATTCGCGATATCCAACTGGCGCGGCATAATATCGAAATGGTGTTTTACATCTGGCAGCCAGGCGGCATGGCGGATCAGGTCGCTGAATCGCTAATGGCCGCCGCCCGCCGCGGCATCCACTGCCGGCTTATGCTGGATTCCGCGGGTAGCGTCGCTTTCTTCCGCAGCCCCTGGGCGGCCATGATGCGTAACGCTGGCATTGAAGTCGTAGAGGCGCTGAAGGTGAATCTGATGCGCGTCTTTTTACGCCGTATGGATCTTCGCCAGCACCGTAAAATGGTGATGATTGACAATTACATCGCCTATACCGGCAGTATGAATATGGTGGACCCGCGTTTTTTCAAACAGGATGCCGGCGTTGGGCAATGGGTCGATTTGATGGCGCGGATGGAGGGCCCCGTGGCGACAGCAATGGGGATTGTTTACTCCTGCGATTGGGAAATCGAGACGGGTAAACGCATTCTGCCTCCCCCGCCGGATGTGAATATTATGCCGTTTGAGCAGGCCAGCGGGCATACCATTCATACCATTGCTTCCGGCCCTGGTTTTCCGGAAGATCTCATTCACCAGGCACTATTAACCGCCACCTATGCTGCGCGCGAATATTTAATTATGACCACGCCATATTTCGTCCCCAGCGACGATCTGCTGCACGCTATTTGTACCGCTGCGCAGCGCGGCGTGGATGTCAGTATTATCCTGCCCCGTAAAAATGATTCACTGCTCGTCGGCTGGGCCAGTCGCGCCTTTTTTAGCGAGTTACTGGCGGCGGGCGTGAAAATCTATCAGTTCGAAGGCGGGCTGTTACATACCAAAAGCGTGCTGGTCGATGGCGAACTGAGCCTGGTCGGTACCGTGAATCTCGACATGCGTAGCCTGTGGCTTAATTTCGAGATTACGCTGGTCATTGATGATACGGGTTTCGGCGCCGATCTGGCTGCGGTACAGGACGATTATATTTCGCGCTCCCGCCTGTTAGATGCGCGTTTGTGGGTAAAACGTCCGTTATGGCAGCGTATTACCGAGCGATTGTTTTACTTCTTTAGTCCATTGCTGTAAAACGTGACCAACATGAGTAAACAGGTAGTCACTATGGAAATGGATCTGAACAATCGCCTGACTGAAGACGAAACGCTTGAGCAGGCTTACGATATTTTTCTTGAGCTGGCGGCGGATAATCTTGATCCGGCTGATATCATTCTGTTCAATTTGCAATTCGAGGAGCGCGGCGGCGCGGAGTTGTTTGATCCCGCTGAAGACTGGCAAGAGCACGTCGATTTTGACCTGAATCCAGACTTTTTTGCCGAGGTGGTAATTGGCCTGGCGGATACCGAAGACGGCGAAATTAACGACATTTTCGCCCGCGTTCTGCTGTGCCGGGAAAAGGACCACAAGCTGTGCCATATTCTCTGGCGCGAATAAGCGGTTCAGGCCGGATGGCGTCTGATTGCGCCCTCCGGCAAGCCTGTTTAATCCGGTAGCTTACTGCCGCATCGGTTACAATATTGCGCGCTATGTTCATGCTGGCTTTGCTGGCACTGCGGACATTTTCGCTGCCAGTGACGTTTTTGAAACGCGCTGCTCATGTGCGTGGTAATCAGTCCTGTAGGAATCGCAATCACCGAATAGCCAATCAAAATAAGCACCGACGCGACAATACGTCCCAGCGGCGTATGCGGCGTAATATCACCGTACCCCACGGTTGTGACTGTCACTATCGCCCAATACACCGAGGCATTAAGCGTCGTAAAGCCATATTTCGGTCCTTCAATAAGATACATCAGGGCACCGAAAATAATCATCACGATCGCAATAAATGAATAGAACAGAATAAGCTGATGACGCGCGCTAATAATGGCGCTCCAGAATACGCGCAGGGATGGCATAAAGCGTAGCAGTTTAAGGATACGCAGCACGCGAATCGCTCGCATAGCACGCCAGGCAAACATATAGTTCAGACTAATTTCCGGCCACAGCCACATGACGTACAGCGGCAAAATCGTCACCAGATCAATAAATCCCCAGAAACTAAAAACGTATTTTGCCGGTTCGGGCCAGCTAAACAGTCTGAGCAAGTATTCACCGGTAAATATCAGGGTAACGCAGAGCTCCAGCCAGACAAAAATATGCCATTCATCAAATGTCAGGTGATATTCCGTTCCTACGCCTGATTCAACAAAAATGACCAGTACGCTAAGCAGCGCAAACAGCGCGCATAACCCTTCAAAACGGCGACCTGAGCGCGTAGTCAAATCGAACAGATTATGATAAAGACGACGGCGAACCGACGACAAAGAAAGTGACACGGTAACCTCACCTAAAAGAAGGGCTGACGAATTGTCAGCCCTTGCGATTATAACGGGTCTACTTTAAGGCAGGAAACGGCATGGCGAAAACTCCCTTCCAGCACCGGTCGCGTTTGCGCGCATTCTGGCCCAGCTAGCGGACAGCGTGTACGGAACACGCAGCCGGAAGGCGGGTTAATGGGTGAAGGTAATTCGCCCTCCAGCAATTGTATCTTCTTATTTCGCTCCAGATCGGGATCGGGAATCGGTACCGCCGACATCAGCGCTTTGGTATAAGGATGCAGTGGATTATGGTACACCTCATCATAGGTGCCCAATTCTACCGCATGACCGAGATACATCACCAGGACACGATCGGATATGTGCTTTACGACCGCCAGATCGTGCGCAATAAAAATCAACGACAGCCCCATCTCTCGCTGTAACTGCTGGAGCAAATTCACCACCTGCGCCTGAATAGAAACGTCCAGCGCCGACACCGGCTCATCGCAAATAATGAGCTTAGGTTCCAGGATCAATGCCCGGGCGATACCGATGCGCTGGCACTGCCCCCCGGAAAATTCATGGGGATAACGGTTGATGAGGTTCGGCAACAGCCCCACTTTCAGCATCATGGCTTTCACGCGGTCACGCACGTCCTGGCGCGAAAGTTTAGGATGATAAGTGCGCAGCGGTTCAGCGATAATTTCGCCAATCGTCATTCGCGGGTTGAGTGACGCCAGCGGGTCCTGGAAAATCATCTGGATATCGCTGCGCACTTCGCGCCACTCATCCGCTTTCATGCCCAACAGATCTTTTCCCAGCCAGGCGACTTTACCGTCTGTCGCCTTCACCAGACCAATAATGGCGCGCGCAAACGTCGACTTGCCGCAGCCGGATTCGCCCACCACGCCCAGCGTTTCGCCTTCATACAGGCGTAGCGTAACGCCGTCCACCGCTTTCAGGGTTTTCGGCGGTTGCCAGAACCACTGCTTCCCTTCTTTGATATCAAAATGTACTTTCAGATCGGCGATTTCGAGGAGAACTTTACGTTGTTCAATCACAGCATTCATAGCAGTTCCTCCACCGGTTTAAAACAGGCGCGCAAGCGACCAGGACTGAACGCTTCAAGTGGCGGCGCATTATTGCAGATCTCCATCGCATGAGGACAACGCGGCTGGAATGGACAACCTTTAGGCAAACGCAATAAATTGGGAGGATTGCCCGGAATCGTCAGCATTTCCGCCCCCTCGCTATCCAGACGCGGCACCGCATTAAGCAGGCCTATCGAATACGGATGGACGGGCTGATAAAAAACATCGCGCGCCTTACCGTATTCCATGGTACGCCCGGCATACATTACCAGGACCTTATCGCAAATACCCGCGACCACGCCCAGATCGTGGGTAATCATGATAATGGCGGTATTAAATTCGCGCTTTAGCTCATTAAGCAAGGTCATAATCTGCGCCTGCACGGTAACATCAAGCGCGGTGGTAGGCTCATCGGCAATAAGCAGTTTCGGCCTGCACAACAGCGCCATCGCAATCATCACACGTTGACGCATTCCGCCGGAAAATTCGTGCGGGTACATTTTCATCCGTTTGCGCGCTTCCGGCATTTTTACGGCATCCAGCATTCTGACGGACTCTTCAAAAGCTTCCGCTTTGCTCATTCCTTTATGCAGCATCAGGACTTCCATTAACTGCTCCCCAACGCGCATATAAGGATTTAGCGAGGTCATCGGGTCCTGAAAAATCATCGAAATCTGTTCTGCGCGCAGCGTATTCAGTTCGCGCTCAGGTAGATTAAGAATTTCACGTCCGTTAAAGGTCGCGGAACCGCCGATTCGACCATTCGTCGCCAGCAGTCCCATTAATGCGAACGCCGTTTGCGATTTCCCCGATCCAGACTCGCCAACAATGCCTAACGTTTCTCCAGCGCGAAGCGTAAAGTTCAGATCGTTGACCGCCGTCACATCGCCATCAGGCGTAGCGAACGTAACACGAAGATCATTTACCTCCAGCAGTACATTCGCCGGTTGCGGCGCCTGAGTTGCGGTTTCTGATAAGCTCATGGCTGTACTCCTTAACGATCTTTCGGGTCGAGGGCATCACGCAGGCCATCGCCAATAAAGTTAAAACAGAATAACGTCACCACGAGAAAGCCAGCCGGAAACAGCAGCAGCCACGGTGAGACTTCCATTGAATTTGCGCCATCGCTCAACAACGCTCCCCAACTGCTTAACGGTTCCTGCGTCCCAAGCCCCAGGAAACTGAGGAAAGACTCAAACAGAATCATGCTGGGCACCAGCAACGATGCATACACTACCACTACGCCCAGGACGTTAGGCACAATATGGCGGATCACAATGCTGGCGGTCGACACACCTCCCACCTGCGCGGCTTCGATGAACTCTTTACGTTTAAGACTTAGGGTTTGGCCACGCACGATACGCGCCATATCAAGCCAGGAGACCATGCCGATAGCGACGAAAATCAACAGAATGTTCTGCCCAAAAAACGTCACCAGCAAAATCACAAAGAACATAAACGGGAACGAGTTGAGGATCTCCAACAAACGCATCATCACAGAATCAATTTTGCCGCCCAGATACCCGGACAGCGAGCCATACAGCGTTCCGACAATGACCGCCACCAGCGCGGCGGCAATCCCGACCATCAATGAGATACGCCCGCCGATGGCAACGCGCACCAACAGATCGCGCCCGGAAGAGTCAGTGCCGAAATAGTGGCCGGACGCCATATCCGGCGCGCTGGACATCATGCCCCAGTCGGTATCGAAATAGGTAAATTGCGACAGCATAGGCGCCACTGTCACGAACAGGGCTATCAGAAACAGGACAATAAGACTGGCCACCGCCGCACGGTTATGCATAAAGCGCCGGCGGGCATCTTGCCAAAGGCTGCGACCTTCCACCTCCAGCTTTTCACTGAAATTTTCCAGCGTCTCGCTGTTTTTCTTACTTAACATCATCGCGAGCTCCAGTATCAATAGCGAATTTTCGGGTCGATAACGGCATAGAGCACATCGACAATGGCGTTAAATAATATGGTCAGCGCCCCGACCAGAATGGTCAAACTTAACACCAGCGAGTAATCGCGGTTGAGCGCGCCATTAACGAAAAGCTGCCCAATGCCCGGTAAGCCATAAATCGTTTCAATCACCATTGAGCCGGTAATAATGCCGACAAAGGCTGGCCCCATATAGGATAAAACCGGCAGCAGCGCAGGTTTTAACGCATGGCGGAAGATGATTCTGCGCATCGGTAATCCTTTTGCCCGCGCGGTACGAATAAAGTTCGAATGCAGAACTTCAATCATTGAGCCGCGCGTAATACGAGCGATGCTGGCAATATAGGCCAGTGAAAGCGCGACCATCGGCAGGATCATAAATTTTAACGCCCCGCCGTTCCAGCCGCCGCCAGGCAGCCATTGCAAGGTTATTGCAAAGACCATCACCAGTAGCGGCGCTACCACAAAACTGGGGATAACGACGCCGGTCATGGCAAATCCCATCACCGTATAATCCCATCGCGTATTTTGCTTTAGCGCGGCAATCACGCCAGCGCTGACACCAATAATGACCGCCAGCAAAAAAGCGGCGGCGCCAAGTTTCGCCGAAACGGGGAAGCTGGCGGCAACCAGATCGTTGACCGTGTAATCTTTATATTTAAACGATGGTCCAAAATCGCCATGCGCCAGCTGCTTCAGGTAGCTGAAGTACTGCGTCATGATGGGATCGTTCAGATGATATTTTGCTTCAATATTGGCCAGCACTTCCGGCGGCAATGCGCGCTCGCCGGTAAAAGGGCTACCCGGCGCGAGGCGCATCATAAAGAAAGAGATGGTAATAAGAATAAACAGCGTCGGAATCGCTTCCAGACAGCGGCGTAAAATAAATTTCAACATTGCCCGTACCTTCTGGCCTGTGCCTTTACTTCCCGGACGTGACAAAAGATCCGCCAGGGAAAGTTATAGTGCGATGAAAAAAGACACCATGGGACAACCGCAGTTGTCCCATGTCTTGCCATTAATGTTTGATAATATATAAGTTTTTCACATAAATATTATCCAGCGGGTCTTTACCGGTATACCCGCCCACCCAGGGTTTCACCAGGCGCGCGTTAACGTAGTAATACACCGGCACAATAGCCGAGTCTTTATCTAACTGCTGCTCCGCTTTAGCGTAGAGTTCGCTGCGCTGCGTATCGTCCACCACTTTCAGCGTGTCGGCAATCAGCTTATCAAACGCCGGGCTCTTATAATGCGCGGTGTTATTTGAACTGTCGGACAACATGGTATTCAGGAACGAGGTCGGTTCATTATAATCTGCGCACCACCCGGCTCTGGCAACATCAAAGGTGCCCTGATGACGGGTATCCAGGAAGGTTTTCCATTCCTGATTCTCCAGATTCACATTGACGCCCAGATTTTTCTTCCAGATAGACGCCACGGCAATAGCCAGTTTTTTATGCAGATCGGAGGTGTTATACAGCAGGTCGAATGTTAAGGGCTTATCCGCCGTAAAGCCGGCTTCAGCCAACAATTTCTTCGCTTCTTCATTACGCTTTTGCTGGGACCATTTGAACCACTCAGGCTCTACCAGTTTTGCGCCATCGGTATACGGCGGCGTGTAGCTATAAGCGGGTAAATCGCCCTGATTTTTAACCTTATTAACAATAATGTCGCGATCTAACGCCAGTTTCAGCGCGGTACGCACGCGGACATCGTTAAACGGCGCTTTTTGATTATTAATTTCGTAATAATAGGTACACAAATAAGGGTCTACGCGGACTTCATTCGGGATCTCTTTTTTCAGTTTCTGGAATAATTCGATCGGCATATTGTTATAAGTCATATCGATCTCGCCGCTGCGGTAGCGGTTAACATCCGTCACCTCCGAAGAGATAGGCAAATAAGTTACCTGATTGATGACGGTTTTGTCGTTATCCCAGTATTGCGGGTTACGCTCCAGCACGATACGTTCGTTCACCACCCAATTTTTTAACTTATAAGCGCCGTTAGTGACAATATTGGCCGGTTGTGTCCACTTATCGCCAAATTTTTCGACCGCTGATTTCGGTACAGGAGACACTGAAGGGTGGACCAACAATTTGTAGAAATAAGGCACCGGCTCACTTAAGGTCACTTCAAAGGTGTGATCATCAAGCGCTTTTACCCCCAGATCGGTGGCGGGTTTTTTACCGGCGATAATGTCATCGATATTAGCGATATGACCGTATTGCAGATAGCTGGCGTACGGCGATGCCGTATTAGGATCGGCCAGGCGTTGCCAGCTATAAACGAAATCATGGGCGGTGACGGGCGTACCATCTGACCATTTCGCATTTTCACGTAGATGGAATGTCCAGACTTTAAAATCTTTATTTTCCCATTTTTCCGCGACGCCCGGTGAAGGATGCCCCTCGACATCACTAATTAATAAGCCTTCGAAGAGGTCACGACTGACGTTCGATTCCGGCACGCCTTCAATTTTATGCGGGTCGAGAGACTGCACTTCTGATCCATTATTACGTACCAACGTTTGCTTGTCGGCTAACTGAACGCCGGCGGGCACGTCTGCCGCAGTCGCGGCGCTGGCGGCGATGAGCGCAGTGAGTATTCCCGCTGCAATCAAACTTTTTTTCGTGATGTTAGACATTGTGTTTGTACTCCACTCATTATAATTACTGGTTTTTACCAGCCTGTTTAATCCCGTCAGGGTTCCTGTACAGCACTGGTGGTGTACTGCCAGGTCTGTCACTGCTTTTGCTATCACCGACTTTATTTATTCTGACGATTCGTTCGATCGCCTTTCGTCGATTCGGTATACGACGTACCTGCCCACGTCGCACGTTATTTCTGACAACCATGTAAATGAAAATAGTTATCAACAATGTGAAATCTTCTGCAAAATGTTTGGCCGAAAAGTATCAAATGCGTTTCTGAACCGCCAATTCATTTTACAATTTTGTTAACCAATTCTCTTTTATGGAAAATTTCCTGCTCAGAAAAACAGTTAAAGAATGTTAAAAATATTTGATTTATTCTTTATAATCAATAAGTTGAAAGAAAATCGCCTCGCTGTCACATCGTAGGATATACCTGCGCCAGAAAACACACACAAATTTAACAAATGCTCATTATTTAGCACATTCATCTACGATAGAGCTGAAACAACTAATAACATTTCAATAATCCTTCATCAAGCCCCAGAGTATGGTGTGAATAAAATAACAGACCTACCGCTTCTCACGGACTCAGTAATGTTCATAATAGTTTGATTAATAAAAATAAATAGCGTTAGATTATATTAGTATTTTTTATCATTTAAACGCTGAATGCTTATCAAAGTAAGAAGTGTTACGTGGGAATGTCACTGGGAATGTCACAAGGCGGCCCCCTTAGGGCGCCGCCTGTAAATCAACAGGTGGGAGTTTAGTTGAGCAAGCCGGGGAAAATGCCTTTTATTCCTGTGACAATAAATTCGATGCCGAGCGCCATTAACAACAACCCCATGATTCGGGTAATAACGTTGATACCGGTTTGCCCCAGCAAACGAACCAGCCACGGCGCCATACGGAACACGCCCCAGCAGCAAAGCGCAAAAAGCGCAATGGCAACTGAAAAACCAAGCAAATGCGCGATGCTGTGATAACGCGTTCCCCAGACGATAGTGGAGCTAATCGCCCCTGGCCCCGCCATTAACGGCAGCGCTAACGGCACAACGCCAATGCTCTCGCGTATGGCCGTCTCTGACTTTTCTTGCTTGTTTTGTTTATCTTCCCCCAGCTTCCCGCTGATCATCGACATTGCAATGGTGACAACCAGGATACCGCCCGCAATTCTGAACGAATCAATAGAAATACCAAACAGCTGCAGGATGCCATCGCCGAGGAATAAGGAACTCCACAAGATAATCGCAACCGACAGATTCGCGGTGAGGTTAGTTTTATTACGCGCCGTGGCCGTCTGGTAGCTGGTCATGCTGATGAAAACGGGGATAATCCCCACCGGGTTAACCAGCGCAAAGAGCCCGATAAAGAACTTAAAGTAAACAGGAAAATCAAAAAGCGGTTGAATCACGGTTAGCTCCGAAGCGTTAGCCGGATGAAGTCAATGTTCGTTAATGATCAAAACGCGCAGAAGATACGCCTTTTATTCGCATAGTTCACCTCTTATCTACACCTAATTTCATCCATTCATCGCTGTTATTTATATGTACTCGTTATGCTAATCCACTCACTCTTCATGACAACGATCTCTTAACAATTTACATAAAAGGCTAAAATGGCCTGCTGAAAGGTGTCAGCTTTGCGTAATCTTGATTTAGATCACACAATCGCTACTCAGAAGTGAGTAATCTTGCTTACGCCACCTGGACGTAACGCGTTAGAGTTAAATGATACTAACGCAGAAGCTCTTTTAGTAAATCAGAGCGAAACGGACGTTAAGTAACCACCTGAATTTCAGGCATTTATACAAAGTATCGTCGATCTGTCTATACTCACGTATCGCGCAGATGATTTACTAAAAAAGTTTAACATTATCAGGAGAGCATTATGGCTGTTACTAATGTCGCTGAACTTAACGCACTCGTAGAGCGTGTAAAAAAAGCCCAGCGTGAATATGCCAGTTTCACTCAAGAACAGGTCGACAAAATCTTCCGCGCCGCCGCTCTGGCAGCCGCTGATGCCCGCATTCCGCTGGCCAAAATGGCCGTCGCCGAATCCGGTATGGGTATCGTGGAAGACAAAGTGATTAAAAACCACTTCGCTTCTGAATATATTTACAATGCCTATAAAGATGAAAAAACCTGCGGCGTGCTGTCTGAAGACGACACCTTCGGGACCATCACCATTGCTGAACCTATCGGCATTATTTGCGGTATCGTTCCAACCACTAACCCAACCTCTACCGCGATCTTCAAATCGCTGATTAGCCTGAAGACCCGTAACGCCATCATCTTTTCTCCGCATCCGCGCGCTAAAGAAGCAACCAACAAAGCGGCAGACATCGTTCTGCAAGCGGCTATCGCTGCCGGCGCGCCGAAAGATCTGATTGGCTGGATCGATCAACCTTCCGTAGAACTGTCTAACGCGTTGATGCACCACCCGGATATTAACCTGATCCTCGCCACTGGCGGTCCAGGCATGGTTAAAGCTGCATACAGCTCCGGTAAACCGGCTATCGGCGTAGGCGCAGGCAACACTCCGGTTGTCATTGATGAAACTGCGGATATCAAACGCGCTGTGGCGTCTGTTCTGATGTCTAAAACCTTTGATAACGGCGTAATCTGTGCTTCTGAACAGTCTGTTGTCGTTGTTGATTCCGTCTATGATGCCGTTCGCGAACGTTTCGCCAGCCACGGCGGCTACATGCTGCAGGGCCAGGAGCTGAAAGCGGTTCAAAACGTTATCCTGAAAAATGGCGCTCTGAACGCCGCTATCGTCGGTCAGCCAGCCTACAAAATTGCTGAACTGGCAGGCTTCTCCGTACCAGAAACCACCAAGATTCTGATCGGTGAAGTTACGGTCGTTGACGAAAGCGAACCGTTCGCACACGAAAAACTGTCTCCGACTCTGGCGATGTACCGTGCGAAAGATTTCGAAGAAGCGGTAGAAAAAGCAGAAAAACTGGTCGCTATGGGCGGTATCGGTCACACCTCCTGCCTGTACACTGACCAGGATAACCAGCCAGAACGCGTTGCTTACTTCGGTCAGATGATGAAAACCGCGCGTATCCTGATCAACACCCCGGCCTCTCAGGGTGGTATCGGTGACCTGTACAACTTCAAACTCGCACCTTCCCTGACGTTGGGTTGTGGTTCCTGGGGTGGTAACTCCATCTCTGAAAACGTTGGTCCGAAACACCTGATCAACAAGAAAACCGTTGCTAAGCGAGCTGAAAACATGTTGTGGCACAAACTTCCGAAATCTATCTACTTCCGCCGTGGCTCTCTGCCCATCGCGCTGGATGAAGTGATTACTGATGGCCACAAACGTGCGCTCATCGTGACTGACCGCTTCCTGTTCAACAACGGCTACGCAGACCAGATCACCTCTGTGCTGAAAGCGGCTGGCGTTGAAACCGAAGTCTTCTTCGAAGTTGAAGCCGACCCGACGCTTTCCGTTGTTCGCAAAGGCGCTGAGCTGGCTAACTCCTTCAAACCGGACGTGATCATCGCGCTGGGCGGTGGTTCGCCGATGGACGCCGCGAAAATCATGTGGGTCATGTACGAACACCCGGAAACTCACTTCGAAGAACTGGCGCTGCGCTTTATGGACATCCGTAAACGTATCTACAAGTTCCCGAAAATGGGCGTGAAAGCGAAAATGATCGCCGTCACCACCACTTCCGGTACCGGTTCTGAAGTCACACCGTTTGCGGTTGTGACCGACGATGCAACCGGTCAGAAATATCCGCTGGCTGACTACGCCCTGACCCCGGATATGGCGATTGTCGACGCCAACCTGGTGATGGATATGCCGAAGTCCCTGTGTGCGTTCGGTGGTCTGGATGCGGTAACTCACGCCCTGGAAGCTTACGTTTCCGTACTGGCTTCTGAGTTCTCTGACGGTCAGGCTCTGCAGGCTCTGAAACTGCTGAAAGAAAACCTGCCGGCGTCTTACCACGAAGGGTCTAAAAACCCGGTTGCGCGTGAACGTGTTCACAGTGCAGCGACTATCGCCGGTATCGCGTTTGCCAACGCCTTCCTCGGTGTATGTCACTCCATGGCGCACAAACTGGGCTCTCAGTTCCACATTCCGCACGGTCTGGCGAACGCCCTGCTGATTTGTAACGTTATCCGCTACAACGCGAATGACAACCCGACCAAGCAGACCGCTTTCAGCCAGTACGATCGTCCGCAGGCACGCCGTCGTTACGCTGAAATTGCTGACCACCTGGGCCTGAGCGCGCCGGGCGACCGTACCGCCGCTAAGATTGAAAAACTGCTGGCATGGCTGGAAAGCATTAAAGCTGAGCTGGGCATTCCTAAGTCTATCCGTGAAGCAGGCGTGCAGGAAGCTGACTTCCTGGCACACGTTGACAAACTGTCTGAAGATGCCTTCGATGACCAGTGCACCGGCGCTAACCCGCGTTATCCGCTGATCTCCGAACTGAAACAGATTCTGCTGGATACCTACTACGGTCGTGATTTCACCGAAGGTGAAGTTGCAGCGAAGAAAGACGTCGTTGCCGCACCGAAAGCAGAGAAAAAAGCGAAAAAATCCGCTTAATTCGTTATCTGCTTTAGCATGACAATAACGGCCTCAATTGAGGCCGTTTTTTTGTTTTACCTGTTTATCTGATGCCTGAAGGCGCTATGCTGATCATCTGGCCTACGTGTTCACGGCACGCCCTTCGTCAGGAGGCCTGAATAATGACCTCCAAAGCGCTACAGGGCGTTTTATAAGCCGATCGTTACCTCGGTATCATATGTGCCGATGACGCTCCTGAATCGCCGTCAGTGAGTCCTCCTCCAGCGCGTCCTTATAATGCTTACGGCAAACTGAAACGTAGCGTTCATTCCCGCCAATAACCACCTGTTCGCCTTCGTTATAAGGCCTGCCGTCCTGATCAAGGCGCAGAACCATACTGGCTTTACGACCGCAGAAACAGATAGTTTTTAATTCCACCAGCTTATCTGACCATGCCAGCAAGTATTGGCTGCCGACAAAGAGCTCCCCACGAAAGTCTGTTCGTAGCCCATAGCAGAGTACTGGAATATCTAATTTGTCGACAACCTCGGATAATTGATAAACCTGCTGGCGAGTCAAAAACTGGCTTTCGTCGACTAACACGCAATGTATTGTCTGCCGCGCGCTCTCGGCACGAATCTCTTCGAACAAGGATGTATTTTGGTTAAACAATTTTGCCGGCGACGACAAACCGATACGAGAGCTGACTTTGCCTGCGCCGAAACGATCGTCGATTTCCGCCGTATATACGACGGTACGCATCCCGCGTTCCTGATAATTGTATGAAGATTGCAGCAGTGCAGTCGACTTACCCGCATTCATTGCCGAATAGTAGAAATATAGCTGTGCCATTGGTCGCAGGACCTCGCCTGAGTGAAATAAAGATTGGCGGGATTGTACCATAATTTACCGACGCGACGGCGCGGCTCGCGCTCCGGTGAGTATTAAGAATTGTACAAACATCGCTCACTATACCCAAAATAATTCGCGTTGCTTAAAGGCAGCAAGGGAGTGAGTGCCCAGGAGCATAGATATCTATGTGGCTGGGGTGAGCGAGCGTAGCCAACACATAAGCAACTTGAAGTATGAAGGGTATATACACATTCCTTCACAAATTATGCCGTTAAAATTCATCAACAATGCTTATCATCACCCGCCAATATGAAAACCTTGTACTTATTGTTACCGTTACTCATACCCGGTGCAAAGTAATAGGGTTTTCTTGTAAGGAAAGCTAATACAAGAGATTGATATCTCTGCAATGAGATCGTATTTCATCATGATAAAATGTGACCTGACTCCTAAATTTTTAGCGACAGACGGTGAGTATCCCCCCTGCCAATAAGCTCTTTTTTGTGCGGCGCCCCAAGGAAAATTTAAGTTGAGATAATTAAAACGTGTGCTTAATAAAGCGTAATTTTGAATTCCTTACATTCCTGGCTATTGCACAACTGAATTTATCGCTCTATTATTAGCTCAACAAACCACCCCAATATAAGTTTGAGATTACTACAATGAGCGAAGCACTTAAAATTCTGAACAACATCCGTACTCTTCGTGCGCAGGCAAGAGAATGTACTCTGGAAACGCTTGAAGAAATGCTGGAAAAATTAGAAGTTGTCGTTAATGAGCGTCGTGAAGAAGAAAGCGCTGCTGCTGCTGAAGTGGAAGAACGCACTCGTAAACTGCAACAGTATCGTGAAATGTTAATTGCCGACGGCATTGACCCGAATGAACTGCTGAATAGCATGGCTGCCGCTAAATCCGGCACCAAAGCTAAACGCGCAGCTCGTCCGGCTAAATATAGCTACGTTGACGAAAACGGTGAAACTAAAACCTGGACTGGCCAGGGTCGTACACCGGCTGTAATCAAAAAAGCAATGGAAGAACAAGGTAAGCAACTGGAAGATTTCCTGATCAAGGAATAATTTACTTCCTGGATGCTTAAAATCCCGCCGCTGGCGGGATTTTTTTTATGCCTGAGTTCTCCGCTGACGACCCCAGGCATAAAAAAAGCGCCGGATTTACCAGCGCTTCTGTTAAAAAATTTATAACGTATCGTTACTTCTTAATACCCATTTCTTCTTCAAGCCAGGCTTTAAATTCAGCACCCAGCGAATTATGACGGATGCCATATTCAACGAATGCCTGCATATATCCTAACTTATTACCACAGTCATGGCTTTTACCCTTCATGTGGTAGGCTTCAACCGTTTCTTTTTCGATCAGCATATCGATAGCATCGGTCAACTGAATTTCATCCCCGGCGCCCGGAGGGGTTTTCGCCAGCAACGCCCAGATATCCGCGCTCAACACATAACGCCCGACAATCGCAAGGTTAGACGGCGCGACATCCGCTTTTGGTTTTTCAACCACGCCAACCATCGGCACACTTTCGCCCGGCGCCAGCTCAACGCCTTTGCAATCGACCACGCCGTATGCGGTCACATCTTCTACTGGCTCAACCATAATCTGGCTATTGCCGGTTTCGTCGAAACGGCGGATCATTTCAGCCAGGTTATCCTGAGACAGGTCGGACTCATATTCGTCAAGAATAACGTCTGGCAGAATAACAGCGACAGGTTCGTTTCCGACAACGGGATGCGCGCACAATACGGCATGGCCCAGGCCTTTTGCCAGCCCTTGACGTACCTGCATAATAGTGACATGCGGAGGGCAAATAGACTGAACCTCCTCCAGAAGCTGACGCTTAACGCGTTTTTCCAGCATCGCTTCCAGCTCAAAACTGGTATCAAAGTGGTTTTCAATAGAGTTTTTAGACGAGTGCGTAACAAGCACGATTTCAGTAATGCCAGCAGCGATACATTCGTTCACGACGTACTGAATTAATGGCTTATCAACCAGCGGCAGCATCTCTTTCGGGATAGCTTTGGTCGCTGGCAGCATCCTGGTTCCCAATCCCGCGACCGGGATAACGGCTTTTTTGACTTTCGAATTAAGGGCAGCCATTTAAAATTCTCCTGGACTGTTCATGTATTGAACGTGTTCATTAATCTGTATCGTGTTCCAGTATATCAGTACCAGAACAAGCCTCAGGTCCAAAAAGGACTTATATTGGTATAATTAAGACAAATACTTATAAATCTGCCGCAGATAGTAACACTCGTCGGGAAAGGCCGGTAAAGCAATTTCCGCTCACTCTTCCGTTTGGTCATTCCGCAGACAACATCAATCGCAGGCGCCCTCCTGCGCCCCATATTTGACACTGCCATGAGTCGCAACGCTGGCTTAATTGGTTAAGGTAGGCGTTACCCAATGTTCCTAGCGGCACGCCGCTGCTAATTTGAACCTGATGAGCGCCCGTATTTAAGGTGGCGTTCAATCCGGCGGAGACGAGAATCAAATTTTTGAGCTCACTGTGATAGTAGCCGACAAATAGCGGGAATTGCCCAGGTAAATTGGCTTGTCTGAGCAGATGATTTACCTGTTTTAATAGCGCGCCTAACTCCGGTAAACGGTGCTTTTGTTGGCCGAGCTGATCCTGCAATAAGCCGTTAAATAGCGCTCGCAGCAACAATGCGGCTAACACGCCGTTATCGCCCGCCCGGGTGACATCCAGGCAATAAAATGCCAGTTCGTTATCAGATAGCGGCGCAATATCCAGCACCAGTCCAGGCTGATCGGCGGAGACGAGCTGCCGGTAATTAATGCGGCAATGGGAAATCACCTGCTGTACCGGGGGCTGCAATTCCTGCAACAATTGCGCTGCGGCGGTCGGATTACTCACCATTGCATCCCAGTCACGAAACAGGCGTTCTTCTTCTTCAACCCGCGAGTTAAACATATTAGGGTATAAGCAAGCGAATACGGTTTCCCGCAAGCGGTTGAGATCTTTTACCGGCTTCAGCAAGACATCTTCAACCCCAAGGCGTAACGCTTTGGCGATATCCGCCATATTTTCTGTTGCGGAAATAACCAGAATAGGCGTCTGGTCTCCGCGATTACGTAAGTTTTCTACCAGTTTGAGACCGTTCATTCTCGGCATCGCGATATCACATATCATGAGATCAGGGGTAAAACGCCCCATCAACTCCAGGGCATCCACCCCGTCGCCTGCCAATGCCGTTGTCGCTCCCAAAGAGGAAAACCACGAATCCAGAAGCGAGCGAAATACAGGCTCGTCTTCAACAATAAGAATCTGTTTTCCGACCAATGGCTGCGTCATGTTCTCTCCCCTGACTGGCTTTAATCAATAGTGGCATGGTATTGCCGCTTGCGCCTGTCAGAATTTGCTTAAGTGATCGTAAAAGGTACATTAAACGTCGGTACGCACCAAGGGTATAAGTTCGTCCATCTTTTTCTCTACGGCTAACTGACCCGCCGCAATAGCGGCATGGGCGCGATGAAAATCCAGCGTAGAGATTTGCGGACAGAATGGTTGAATGAGAATATCAGGCGGATCGCCAGCCATACGGTTACGTTTAAGACGATTTTCCAACACCTGAATGGAGGTTGTCATGATTTCCATTGCCCCAGGCGAACTCACGCCACGGCGTGAAGTCAGGCTACTGAAACGTTCTTTTAAACGCTTATGCCAGGGCAGCGCATCATCGCTCTCTTCATTGATATTCCCGACATTTACAGAGAGCAAATCTTGCTGCATGAGGTGGGCATCATGTTGCAGGTCTACCGCAATAACGATATCAGCCCCCAGCGCCCTGGTTAACGAAACAGGTACCGGATTAACGACTGCGCCATCTACCAGCCAGTAACCGTTATGCTCAACCGGAGACATCAGCCCTGGCATACTGCACGACGCGCGTACGGCAAGGTGTAGATCGCCTTCAGTAAACCATAGCTCTCGTCCAGTGCTAAGATTCGTCGCGACCGCGCCAAAACGTCTTGAACAGTGGTCAAAATCCGTGACGGGCATAATATCCCGATAGTGATTAAATACGCGTTCGCCGCGAAGCAACCCTCCTCTGCCCCAGGATACATCCATCAGGCGTAAAACATCCCAGTAGCGGAATGAACATACCCACTGTTCAAGCGCCGATAATTTATTACAGGCATACGCGGCGCCGACCAGTGAACCTATTGAGCATCCTGCAACGATATCAATATCAATGCCTGTTTGCTTGAGGGCTTTGATGACCCCAATATGAGACCATCCTCTCGCTGCGCCAGATCCCAGCGCCAGCCCTATTTTCATTTTTCTCATCGTACTTAACGACTTCCCCTGGCTTCAAGACGTAGCAACATCGCCACTGCTCAGTTAACATAATGCCACCCTGGCGTTCAACGCCGTTTTTTATATTCAGGGAGATTATTGTGTCTCAGCCTTGTCCCTGTGGTAGCGCTGACGAGTATAGCCTATGTTGTGGTCGTATTGTGTCCGGAGAACGAGTAGCACCCGATCCGTCACATCTCATGCGCTCTCGTTACTGCGCTTTTGTGATGAAAGACGCAGATTACTTAATTAAGAGCTGGCATCCAACCTGCAATGCGGCCGCGTTTCGTGATGATATCATCGCCGGATTTGCCAATACCAGGTGGCTCGGCCTGACTATTTTTGAACATACCTGGTCAGAAGCAGAAAATACAGGGTATGTTAGTTTTATCGCGCGTTTTTCCGAACAAGGGAAAACCGGGGCGATTATCGAACGTTCTCGTTTTATCAAAGAAAACGGTCAGTGGTATTATATTGACGGTACCCGCCCGCAGTTGGGTCGAAATGATCCCTGCCCGTGCGGTTCAGGCAAAAAATTTAAAAAGTGCTGCGGCCAGTGACGCCTGACAGTATCGATACAGCAAACACTCTCAACAGGATTTTTCCGGCAATGCAATCACTACAACGTAAAGTTCTGCGTACTATTTGTCCCGATCAAAAAGGCCTTATCGCGCGGATTACCAACATTTGCTATAAGCACGAGCTTAATATTGTGCAAAACAATGAATTTGTGGACCATCGCACCGGTCGCTTTTTTATGCGGACCGAGCTGGAAGGCATCTTCAATGATTCCACTCTTCTGGCCGATCTGGACAGCGCCTTACCGGAAGGCTCTGTTCGTGAACTCAATCCCGCCGGACGCCGTCGGGTAGTGATTCTGGTTACCAAAGAGGCGCATTGTCTGGGCGACCTGCTGATGAAAGCCAACTATGGCGGGCTGGATGTTGAAATCGCCGCGGTCATTGGCAACCATGAAACGTTACGCTCGCTGGTTGAACGTTTTGAGATCCCTTTCGAACTGGTCAGCCATGAGGGATTAACGCGTGAAGAGCATGACACGAAGATGGCGGACGCCATTGATGCCCATCAACCGGACTATGTAGTGCTGGCCAAGTATATGCGTGTTTTGACGCCAGGTTTTGTGGCGCGCTTCCCGAACAAAATTATCAATATCCACCACTCATTCCTGCCGGCGTTTATTGGCGCGCGCCCTTATCATCAGGCCTATGAGCGCGGCGTGAAAATCATCGGCGCTACCGCGCACTATGTGAATGATAATCTGGATGAAGGCCCAATCATTATGCAGGACGTGATTCATGTCGATCACACTTACACCGCAGAAGATATGATGCGTGCCGGGCGCGACGTTGAGAAAAACGTATTAAGCCGCGCGCTGTATCAGGTTCTGGCGCAGCGGGTCTTTGTTTACGGCAATCGGACGATTATTCTTTAATCGTCAGTAATATGAATTGATTAGCTTTAATCCGTTACGGATGAAAAGTACGCAAACAGTTCATTTCAGGCAAAGGAATGCTTTACAGCGGCGTGTCATTTGATATGATGCGCCCCGCTTCCCGAAAGGAAGCGGGCCAGTATTAAGCATTACCCCGTGGTGGGGTTCCCGAGCGATCATAAGGGAGCTGACTGCAAATCTGCCGTCATCGACTTCAAGGTTCGACTCAAGCAATAGTGAGAGAACGTTGCCGCAGGCAACGGCCCGAAGGGTGAGGAGCTTTAGCTCCGAATAATCCTTCCCGCTATAGAATGCAAGCAGCATAATGAATTTACCCTGTGGTGGGGTTCCCGAGCGGCCAAAGGGAGCAGACTGTAAATCTGCCGTCATCGACTTCGAAGGTTCGAATCCTTCCCCCACCACCATTATTCACTACAGCGATGTAGTTAACTCGATGAGCAATGCAGAAGTCTGCACTTGTCGGGGAAGGGTGAGAACCTTCGATTAAGGTTCGACTCGAGCGAAAGCGAGA
Organism: Salmonella sp. SAL04202; assembly: GCF_046550775.1. NCBI lineage: Bacteria > Pseudomonadati > Pseudomonadota > Gammaproteobacteria > Enterobacterales > Enterobacteriaceae > Salmonella > Salmonella sp. SAL04202. Next base: position 1,528,612 of record NZ_JBGDXK010000001.1, read on the forward strand.
GAACGTTGCCAACGGCAACGGCCCGTAGGGTGAGGAGCGAAGCGACGAATAATCCTTCCCCCACCACCATCTTCAAGCTTTACCTACAATTTGAATTACCCCTGGTGGGGTTCCCGAGCGGCCAAAGGGAGCAGACTGTAAATCTGCCGTCATCGACTTCGAAGGTTCGAATCCTTCCCCCACCACCATCACTTCCGTCGCGTATCTTATCCCCGTTAAGCACAGTGTCTCATATCTCTCCGTACGGGAAGGATGAGAAGCTTCGACTAAGGTTCGATTCGAGCGAAAGCGAGAAAGCGTTGCCGCAGGCAACGACCCGAAGGGCGAAGCGCGCAGCGCTGAGTCATCCTTCCCCCACCACCATCG